>JBDIVY010000026.1:0-2563 GCA_039794165.1 Phycisphaerales bacterium | reverse complement strand
GGCGGGCGAGGCGAGTCCGGCGAGCGCAACGAGATTCATCAACGATACGGCAATGAGACGCATGGCTGCTCCGATCATGAGTTGGTTGATCATCCTTCGGGCGGCCTGTGCGGGGCCGCCGCTTCTCCCTGCTGGGTTATACACGCGGCGCCGGCCCCGGCCAGCGCGAGGGCGGCAGAATCTTCAGATGCGCGTGGCGAACGTCGCCCAGACCGTCGATTCGGCTCATGGATCGACGGCGAGGGGCGAATCGGGAGAGAAAGCGGGCGGCGCAGCGGCGGAAACATTCTCCGCTGAGATCGCGGAGGGACCGGGAGAAGTCGGGGCGCAAGCGCTGGCCCGCGCTACTCGATGCGTGCGACGTTGCTCGTGGAGCAGGTGGTGAGGTCGAGAAGTTGCAGGTACCCGCCGCAGGCGCCGGGGCCAGCGGTGGTGTTGAGGGTGCGCGAGCCGTTCGCCCCCGCGCCGCCCTGCCAGGCGAGTTGGATCTGATTGCTGCCGAGACCCAGTTCCGTCCCGGCGCAGGGGCGGTTGTTGGGGATGATGAACGAGCCGGTGTTGCGGGCGTAGATGAGCGCTGCCTGCCCGCCGGGGGTCGCGCCGGACCATTCGATGCGGATGGGTCCGCCGGAGGGGCAGGTGGGGGCGACACTCAATTGCGGGCCATCGGCGAGGCGGAGTTTGACAACGAAGGCGTCTTGGTTGCCGTGATAAAAGCTGTTGCGCCCCGTGAAGTCCGTGGACCAGGTAATGCCCGTCACCAGCGCGTTGCCGGCGCCATCCAGGGCGATGCCTTGGCCGATATCTGCGCCGGTCCCGCCCAGGTAGGTCATCCACTCGACCACGCCGACGGGACCGACCTTAAGTGCGAAGGCGTCTTTGTTAGTCTGGTACGAGTTGTTCCGGCCCGCGAAATCGATCGAAGTCGTGTCACCCGTCACAAGCGCGTTGCCGGCGTTGTCCGCGGCGATGCCGTGGCCAGCATCATTGCTGCTTCCGCCGAGGTACGTCATCCACTGAAGTTGACCCGACGGGCCGACTCTGAGGGCGTAGACGTCCCAGTTGCCCCCATTGTGCGAGTTGTTCCGCCCGGCGAAGTCGGATGACATGGTCTGGCCTGTGACCAGTACGTTGTCAACGCGGTCCACGGCAATGCCGGTAGCTTCGTCCCACGCACCTCCTCCAAGGTAGGTCATCCACAACAGCGCACCGGTGGGGCTGACCTTGACGACGAATCCATCCTCGCTGCCCCCGTAGTACGAATTGACTCGTCCGGCGAAGTCGGTCGAACTCGTGTCCCCCGTCACCAGAACATTGTCGGCGCTGTCCAGTGCGATGCCCACACCGCCGTCAGCACCGCTCCCCCCGAGGTAGGTCATCCCCTGGAGTTGCCCGGACGCGCTGACACTGAGAGCGAAGGCGTCCTCAGAACCCCCGTGGAACGAGTTGGAGTGTCCGGCGAAGTCGGTCGAATTCGTCTTCCCCGTGAGGAGCGCGTTGTCGGCGCTATCCAGTGCGATGCCCACGCCGCCGTCAGCACCGCTTCCCCCGAGGTAGATCATCCACAGGAGTTGCCCGGAGGCGCTGACACTGAGAGCGAAGGCATCCTCAGAACCCCCGTGGAACGAGTTGGACCGACCGGCAAAGTCGGTCGAACTCGTGTACCCAGTCACCAGCGCATTGTCGGCGCTGTCCAGTGCGATGCCCGCCCCGCCGTCACCACCGCCCCCCCCGAGGTAGATCATCCACTGGAGTTGGCCTGATGCGCTCACCTTGAGGGTGAAGACATCCATCACGTCGCCGCCGTGATGGGAGTTGTTTCGCCCGTTGAAATCCAGCGAGCGCGTGCGCCCCGTCACCAGAGTGCTGCCGGTGCTGTCCACGGCGCCGCCGAAGCCCTCGTCCATGTTGCTCCCGCCAAGGTAGTGCATCCACTCGATTTCCGGGTCGATGACCAGCGGCAGGCTTGGGTCTGGAGTTGCGTCGAGGGTGATGCGGTAGGTGGTTGCGTCGATGAGTTCGAAGCGAGCGGAGAGGGTGGTGCGCGTCGCGCTTGACGAGCCGCGCCTGTCAAGGAGCGTCGCATCATGCACGGCGTCCAACTCCGCTTCCTTACGGGCGCGGCTCGTCGAGTCATCGTCCTCCTGCCACACGATCGGCGCGCCATCGCGCAGCGTGCCGAAACTTGTTGCGATTTCGAGATCTCCTTCGTCGTTGACGCAGAGCGAGTCGATGCCGTCGTAGTGGATGCGGATCTGCGAGTAGTCGGCGCCTGGGGCGCAATGGAACTCGTACTTCATCACGCCGTCGTCGTTGCCGGTGACGTGCAGGTCGATGCCGTCGTAGAGGTTTTCGTAGATCACAGCGCCGAAAGAGGGAACGTTGCTCGCGATGCCGCGGCCCTCGCCGCCGACGAAGTAGTTGAACTTCGCCGCTTGCGGCTGCGCGCCGCGCGGCGTGACGGGATTTGACCCCGGGAAAGTGATCGTGAGTGTGAGGTGCTCGTGCTCCACAGGCGCATGAAGCGAGCCCCGACCGTCAGGGAGCGGGGTTGGATCATCAA
>JBDIVY010000025.1:0-2583 GCA_039794165.1 Phycisphaerales bacterium | reverse complement strand
GCGGTGAACCGAGGTCGGGGCTGCCCCGCGCCCCCCGCGCTAACCACACCAGCGGCAGCACCTCATCACCACCCCGCCCCCCCACAGCGGCAACAAACCAACTCCCTTCCCCCACCCCCGTGCGCAAATCCCTTGCCCTACCCCCGTCTCCCCTTGACCTCCCTTCCCCATCCCGTATCCTACCCACTAGACCAAACAAACACCTCCCATGGCCGCCGCACCCGCCATCCCGGTCCCGCCCGGCCTGCTCTCCCCCGCCGAAGAGTCGCTCCTGGAGGCCCTCGCCCGCCCCGGCGCGGACCTCGCCTCCCTCGCGGCCGCCCACAGCCTCTCCCTCTCGGCCCTGGCCCGCCGACTCGGCCTGCCGCACGTCCGCCGCGCCTTCGACGCCCTCCGCGAGATCGCCGCGTCTCACGCGAACAACCCCATCTGCTCCGCCCCCAGATCCGCAACCGACCGGCCGAGGTCCGGCCGCGCCGCACTCAGGGCAGACCTACTCCGTCGTCCCCACAAGATCGTCCGGGCGACCACGGGCAAAGGCATTAGTTGGGCGGCGAGTCCAACCCGCCGCGCCGAAGCACGTCCTTCAGCGACACGCGTTCCTGTCCGTATGCGAGCGCGGCGTCCCTGATCAGCACAGGCGTGAACTGCTCGAAGCCCGTCACCTGCCCGCCGTGGCCGAAGGGGCCGCCCAGTGAGGCGACGAAGTTCTGCTGGGCCCCGCCGCCGCTGGGACTGACCCGCCCGAGCCTCTGGACTGGCGATTGCGATCCCGTCTGGCTGACGCTCACGAACACGAGCGCCGGGGGGCACATCATGTCGCCGCGGCCGGCCCTGCCCGACCCACCGCTCCACGTGAGTTGGAACCCCTCAGCCGGATCGGAGACAGCGATGTAGCCCTCGCGAAGGTCGTTGATGCCGACGGTCGTGAAGTCAATGGGCTGCGACACACAACTGACAGCGAGGAGGCTGCCATCGCTGGCGATACGCACCCGCCGCGATCCGTCTATCGCAGGCGGCAGTGTCGTGGTTGGGTAGAAGATGGGACCGGTGGCCGGAATGCCCAGGGCGTTGATGCCGACGCGTAGGAGCACGGCGCTGTCCGTTCCGCTTCGGTCTCGGGTTGTCGCCGCGATCCACAAGTTGCCGTCCACATGGACAAGGTCGGTTGCGCCAACGGCGAACGGCATGTCCACAACGCGGCGGCGCTCCCAGACCTGACCATCGGCCGACCAGTACACGAATATGGATGCCCCGCGAGAGGTGCTGATGTAGAGGCGATCCTCGGTCGCGGTGATGCCGGGCCGCGTCGCGACAATGATGCTGTCCACCAAGACGGTGTCTTGCATGGCGCCCGGCACAACGCCGGCGTGCAAGTTCCCGTCCCCGTCTCGCCAGGCGATCCAGCGGCGGTTGCGGAAGAAAGTCATTGAGAGCCCATCGACGGGTTCGTCCGGCACGAGCAGTGTGACCGTCGGGGCCTCCGCCAACTCCACGACGGTCGGGGCCGACCGTCCCAGGATGTTCTGGCCGTCGGTGTACGCCAGGTGCACGGCGAACGGGCCTAGATAGCTCAGCCGATCCGACGGCACCTCGACTCGCTGGTGCTGGCAACCGGTGCCGGCAACGGGCCAGACGAGCACGATCACCGCGACGGCCAACCAAGTCGGCACGCGCCGCAGAAAACGACCCGATCTGGAATCAATCATGGGAGCGTTCCTTCCGTTGCTCGTGACCCCGCGCCAGACACTCAGACGAGACCGAGTCGAATGCACCCGCAGCTTGACACGGATGCCGCCGAACCCCTTCGCGCCGTAGCGCGTTGGAGCGGAGGCCGTCTTCCGCCCGGAACACCCAGCATAAAGACCACCACGAGCAAGTGCAATTCCGGGCGGAGCAGGCCTGGCGCGGCTCCGGATTGGCTGCGGCGGGGCGGCATCTATGAGCAGGCCGTTGTCAGGGGGCAGGTGAGCACTTTCGGGGGATGAGTGGTCCGAGCATCTATCCGGCGTGCCGCGCTCCGGTGGCGATCTCTAGCCCCATCCCCCTCCCGCGCGCGCCAAATCCCGGCCATCCACCCCTCCCCTCTTGCCTCCCGGCACCCGTTCCGTATCCCCTCAGACGATACCGAACAGGTGCCGCCCGTGTCCGCCGCCACGCCCATCCCGGTCCCGCCTTCACTCCTCTCGCCCACCGAGGAGTCGCTCCTGGAGGCTCTCGCCCGTCCCGGCGCGGACCTCGCCTCACTCGCGGCCGCCCACGCCCTCTCCCTCTCGGCCCTTGCCCGCTGGCTCGGCCTGCCGCACGTCCGCCGCGCCTTCGACGCCGTGCGTGAGGTCGTCGAGATCGAGCGTCGCCGCTGGCAGGAGCAGCAGACCCGCGACGCGATCGAGACGCTCAACGAAGTGATGAAGTCCTCGGAGACCCCCGTGGAGCGCCGCCGCGCCGCCAGCGCGATCCTCCGCGCCCTCACCGCTCCCCTCCTCCCCCGCCGCGCGCAGAGCGGCACACTCCACAACGGAGCACGAAGCGCAAGCGAGTGCCCCCCCCCGACCCGCCCCCAACGCCCCGTCCCCCTCGCCT
>JBDIVY010000024.1:0-2802 GCA_039794165.1 Phycisphaerales bacterium | reverse complement strand
ACACGCCCCAACTCGCCAGGGCGCGGGCGTAGTGGTCGCCGCACTCGACCTCGTTGTAGGGATTGCGTTGAATCGGGTCGTAGCGGTCGTGGATGGCGCGGCAGATGGCCAGACCCTCGGTGATCATTCCTTCGGCGATCATGTGCCCCGCGACCTGGTACTCGATACCCGTCCAGACTTCTTCCCGATAGCGCACGCCCTGCGCGAGATACTTCGACTTCGGCCAGGTGCAGGTGAAGAGGCCCGCATCGCCCGGCCGCGCAAACCACCGCTCGGGCGGATGCTTCTCGTTCTGGGGCCGGACATCCGGCGCCCAGTTGTATTTCCAGATCGATTCGAGCGCGGTGCGCACGGCCTGCTGCGGATAGAGATACTCGAGGCCGAGCTGGTGCGCCCATCCCTGCCCGAAGAGTTGATCGGAGAGGCACCCTTGCTCGTACTGATCGCGCGGATGCGCGGCGAGATCGACGGCCTGGATGAAATACTCGCCGTTGAAGAGGCGCTGCATGGTCAGGTCGCGGCCGCGCTCGAACGCGGCGCCGCAGCGCCGGGCGAGCGCTTCATCGCCGGCGGCAACCGCCATCTCCTCCCCCGCCCGCAGCGCCGCGAGGTAGAGCGATCCGACGAACGTATTGGGGCCGAAGAAGTTGATGTCGTAGGTGTTGTGCTGGCTGTTTTCGATCAATCCGTCCTCGTCGCCGTCCTGCTGGAGCGCGTAAAGCAGCACCTTGCGGATGTTCGGCCAGTTGCGCTTGAGGAACGCGTCGTCGGCGGACATCAGATGCTCGCGGAAACATTTGAGCACCGTGCCGGCCTGGCCGTCGGCGGCGTAGGCGCCGTTGCGCTCGCCGCGGAAACCCACCAGTCCATCCTCGTGCAGCGCCGCGCCGAGGTCCTGCATCTCGCGCACCGAGCGCTCCAGTTCCGGAAAGAGGCGGGCCATGGCGTGGGCGTAGTTCCACACGTGCGTGCAGGTGCCCGAGCAGCAGCCCACGCCCTCCCATGCCCAGAAGCGGCCGCTCTTCCACCACTGGCACGTGCCCGTGGCGAGGTTGGCGATGGTCGAGTGCAGGCGTTCGAGGAGCCAGTGGGGGAGGGTGCTGTCGTCATAGAACGTCTTCACCCAGAGGCGCGTCTGCTCCGCCAGGCGCGTGAAGTTGTCGAAGACATAGGTCGCGACGGCCGGCGCATCGGCGAAGCGGTTGGCGTACTGCTGCCCCACGCCGGGGCGATTGGGAAAGTGCCACGCGAGGACGAAGGAGAAGGTGTGCGAAGCGCCGGGCGGAAGTTCGACCGAGTCGGCCTGCAATCCGAGCGAGCGGCGCTCGGCCACATCGCAGGTGAAATTCCGGCTGGAGATCGCCGCGGCCGCGTCCGCGAGTTGCCCCGCCGACCGCGCGACATCCGCATCGCCGACGAAAGGCCCGTCGTACATAAGCGCCATCGTGCCGAAGTCATCGAGTTGCTCCAGCGGGCCTCCGGGGCCGAAGCGCGGCTCGTCGGCAAGTTCGATCTGGTCAACATTGATGTGCCCCCACCCGCCCGAGTGCGCATCGACGATCTCGAGGCGCGCCGCGCGCCCGGCGAACTCGCGCACCTCCCACGAATCCCAGCGCAGAAGTTCCTCGTTGCGGCCGGCTGAAGTGCGGACAATCTTCCCGTCCACAAGCAGGTTGATGCACGTCGCGCCCGCGTGGGCCCCGCCGCCGATCATGAAGTTGAGGTGCCGGCGAGAGATAGTGAACTCCGGGCTGGTGAGTCTGCCCTTCGGCCCATCACCGCCGAGATAGGTGTTGACGAGCCCCTTGCCCTGAAAGCCGCTGACGCGCTGCTGGTTGGGCAGTGTGCCGCGGTTTGGGCCGGCGCCGAAGGCCTCGCCCTCCGCCGTCCACTGCCCGTAGTCCGGGCCTTCAAAGTCGGCGAGAAGGATCGGCTCGCGCACCGGCTCATCCGCCTTGGGCAGCGGCGCGACGGAGTGCATGATCGCGCCGCGCCCCTTGCGCGACGCGACCCGGCCGATGCGCTGGGCGCGCAGAAAGCGGGCGTTGTGAAAGCACACCGCGTTCTCAAGCCACGTCAGCACGCCGACAGAGATGACCCTCTCCGACGTGTTGCGCACCGTCAGGTTGAAGATCGTCGCGGGCAGCGCGCTGTCGGGCGCGTTGAGCGGTATGAACGGCGAGAACGCCTCAAGCCGCGCCGCCACGGGGTAATCAGGATCAGCGTAATCAACAGTGCCGACCGGATAGCGGCCGGCGAAGGCGATGTCGCGAAAGCCGGCCCGCGAGAGGCGATGCACGGTGTTGACGTCGCGATCATCGATGACGAGCGCGAATCCCTGCTCGACGGGCGCCGCGGGCGGCGGCTGGTCGTAGTTGTCGCGCCCGTAGCCGCTGAAGTAAGGCTGGTTGAAGATCTGCCAGCAGCCGAGCGTGCCGTCGCCGAGGAGGTAGAGTTGCCCGGCCGCGACGCCGCCGACGGGCATGCCGATGAAGTTGAGTTCCTCGCCGCGGCAGAGTCGCGCCTCGCCGCGCTGCCTGAGCGCCGCGAGCCACTGCGGCGCGAGTTTCTTGTCGGCGGGGACGAAGTGAGCGATGCCGTCATCAGGCTGCGCGAACGGCCCGGCCATCACCGCGCGACTGAGGCCCGGTAGTGAGAGTGCCGTCAATCCGGCTCCGGCAGTGTGCAGAAAGTCGCGTCGAGTGACTTCGCTGGAGCATCCGTTTCCGCAACCGCACGGACTCGGGCGCTGCTGACTCGGCCCAGTCGAGTTCATTGGTTTCACAGCCACCTCGATCACTG
>JBDIVY010000023.1:0-3577 GCA_039794165.1 Phycisphaerales bacterium | reverse complement strand
GCGAACGCGACGCCGATCTCGTTCAACCGGTTCACGGGCGAACTGATGCGCGGCGTCAAGAGGTGATCAATCATGAAGCACGCTCCAACACGACATCATGCTGAGGCGGCGCGGCGGCCGCGCCGGGGTGCGGCGGGATTCACCCTCGTGGAGGTGCTGCTCTCGGCGATCATCCTCGCGATCGGCCTCGTCGGCCTCGCTGCCGTCTTCCCCGCCGTCATCAGTCAGCAGCAGGCCGCCAACGACCTGAGCACCGCCACGTCGGTGAGCGGAACGGCCGACGGCCTCCTCGCGACGCGCCTGCCCGCTCTGCGCTCGCGCTTCACCGATCCGAACGTCATCCGCCAACTCGGCACCGACTGGCACCGCATCAACGCCGCGAAGGCGAGCGTGGGGGAGGCGTACTACCTGCAGACGCCGCTGCAGCCCGACCTCATGCTGCGCGAGGACGCGACCTACCTCGTTCCCGACCTGGGCCTCGGCGGCCAGCAGCGCAACTACCCCCGCGTCATCCTTCCTCGCCGGCCGATCGCTCAGGATCTCAACGTGGGCGACTTGGAGATCGAGGTCACAACGGATCAGGCGACCTTCAAGTTGATTCCCGACGAAGACGGTCCGTCGCGCCTTCCAATCCGATTCAAGGATGAGGGGCTGCCGGTGAGGATGGATCCCAACGGCCCGAATAGCATCGATTATGTCCGCGCCATCATTGCGTTCAATTTTGATACCCGTGGCGAAACCGTACTGAGCGTCAAGGTCAACTACCGCTGGCTCAACGACCGGATCGTCTCGCATCCCGATCGGCTCTATCCGACGGATGCGCCTCGCTACGGGTGGGAACTCGCCTTCCGCCGCACGGCGGACGGCCAGATGCAGTACACGACCTTTGTCTACCGCTTCGACGGCATCAACGCGCCGTTTGAGCCGGAGATCCCAGGCCGCCGCGGCATTCCCGACAACGACGGGGCCGGAATGCTCCGCCGCGACTCCGCCACCGTCATCTACAACCCCACGGACGACCGTTACGAACTCCAGACGCGCTCCGGCGACCTCGCGGACCAGATCGAGCCAGGCTTGTGGCTCCTGCCCAAGAAAGGGACGAATCCGATCCGCGCCCGGCGCCTGATCTCGACAGGCTCCGGTTCGCCGCGATACGAACTCGAAGGACCGCCGATGTGGATCGACGCCAACGGCGTCGCATCGCCGATCCTCGGCAGCGTCGACTTCTGGTACGTGCCCACGCGCATCAAGGCCTTCAGCGAGCAGGGCCAGGAGATCGGCATCTGGCGCATTCGGCCGCTCATCGCCACGACCAAGCAGGTGAAACTGTGATGAAGCACGACCTGGGCGGATCATCCCGACGAAGCGCAGCCGGCCGAGGCGGGCGGCGCGCCTTCACCATCTCCGAACTCATCGTGGCGGTCGGCGTTGCGGTCCTGCTTATCGTGGGCATTGGCCGCATCTTCTCCACGACGCGAACCACGATCTCGACGGGCGAGGCGTCGGCGAGTTTGACGCAGAGCGGCCGCACGCTCGAACGCCTGCTGCGCCAGGACTTTGCCGGGATCATCCGCAACAACCAGGCCTACATGGTCATCCGCAACGAGCGTCTGGGAAGCGGCCAGGACGTCCTCAGCCGCTTCAACCGCCGGCGCGGCGTCTACCTCTCCCTCGCCGACGAAGAGGCGGGGCGCGACCTCGGCACCGTGCGCCTCGACCAGATCGTGTTCTACACCTCCGGCGAGCACGCGAGTTACCAGTATCGCAACCCCTCGTTCGGCCAGGAGAACATCATCTCCCGCAACGACAGCGCGCCGGTGGCGCGCGTGTGGTGGGGGCACGGCCTGCGCGATCCGAACCCGACGGACAATCTCGAAGGCATCAAGGGCATGATGGGACTCGCCGGCTACCGCGCCCAGTTCGCCGACGAGCGCGGCCAGTTCGCCCTGACCGGCCCCGATCTCGTCAACAAGTACGCGGGGCAGTGGGTGCTGGCGCGACAGCCGGCGCTGCTGCTCACGCGCGACGCGGCCGGGTGCAACACGTCCGGCACCGAGTTTGAACTCAACTTCGCCCCCTCGCCCATCGAGATCTTCAACGAGTTCGACAACTACTGGTTCGACAACCGCTACTTCTATCCGCCCCCGGTCCCCGGCACGGACATCCGGCGGCGCTTCTCGCCCGGCTACGTGGACCTCATCGACATGGACCTCTCCACCGTCATGGAGTCCATCGTCGAATACGGCTGGCGGACCAACCGCTTCACCGGCGCCCGCGAAATCTACCCCGATCCGCTCGATGCGCTCTATCCTGGCCTGACGGGCCCGCTCGGCGGGGTGGACTGGAACGTGGATCGGACCTTCGACGTCGGCGGCGATCCCTCCGCCTACGTGACCGACGCGGGCCACAAGGCCCAGTTGAACCAGGTCAGCGAGCAGTGGGCGCGGCAGCAGCGCTACCGCATGATGTACTCGACCGGGCGCATTCGCATCGAGACCGCCCTTCCCTCCACCGAGCGCCTCCGCCAGATGCTCACGCACGCGACGCTCCTCGAAGGGTGCAGCAACTTCGAAGTGGCGTGGAGCAACGGCGAAGTCAGCTACCCGGAGGGCGATCTCGTCTGGTACGACATCAACAACCCCGCCAATCCCTACGCCCGGCACCCCAACCTCACCAACCAGGACGTTTACGAGCAGACGCCCGACGATGCCCGGACGTGGTACCTCACGGAAGTCCTCCCGCCCTCGTCGGGCCTCTCCGACGCCTTCACGACGATCCCCAACGTCGAGCCGCAGAACAACGATCTGTACTACGCGGTCTTCGGCGCCTTCGTGCCGCGCGACAACGACGCCTCGCGGGGCGAGGCCTGGCCCTGGCCCAAACTCATCCGCGTGCGCCTCACGCTGCACGACGCGCAGGGCCGGATCGGCGGGGGTCGCGAGTTCGAGTTCATCTTCAACCTGCCCGATTCGCCGGACCGGACGGGCAGTTAGCACACGCCGCGGCCGCCGGGCCGCGGGATTCGCCGAGCACAGGAGTTGGAACATGCACGCGCAGACCAGACCCAATCGCGCACGCCCGCGCCGGACCTCGCGCCCGCGGCCACGCGGCAGCGTGCTCATCCTGGTGGTGAGCGTGCTGGTGCTGCTGGCCGTCTCCGCGGCCGTGTACGTCTCCGTCGGGCAGCAGGAGCGCCTCGCCGCCGCCGCGGGCGAAATGAAACTCCACCGCGAGGCCGTCAGCGCCAAGGTCGTCGATTACCTCGGTCAGATTCTCGTGCGCGACATCTTCGGCAACGACGCGCAGGCGACCAAGCCCTTTCAGGATCGCATCGCCGACCTTGGCTTCGGCGACCTCATCGTCCCCGAACGCTGGGACTTCCCCTACACGCGCCCAGGCAACGCCGACGTCTTCGACATCCTCGCGGACACCTGGCTCGCCGACCTCGAGCCGAGCGTCTACGACGCGAACACCGGCGAGATGCGCTGGCGCCATATCTCCAACATCCATCCGCAGGGTCGTTACGTTTCCTTCGACAACTTTTTCACGCGGCGGCGCAGCCTGGGGAGCAACAGTT
>JBDIVY010000022.1:0-4428 GCA_039794165.1 Phycisphaerales bacterium | reverse complement strand
TGGATGCTCGGGCGCACCGTCGTGCCGCTCAACTACCTGCTCAAGGGCAGCGACCTCCAGTATGTCTGTGATGATTCGGAGATCGACTCGATCATCACCGTCGGGCCGATGCTCGACTTCGTCGGCAAGCCGCCGCGCGGGCCGCGGCTGATCCGGCTCGATGAGATGAGTTTCAAGGGCGTGCCGGCGCTGCGCTGGCCGGCCTGGCCCGGGCGCGATGACCTCGCGGTGCTGCTCTACACCTCGGGCACGAGCGGCCGGCCCAAGGGCGTCATGCTCTCGCACGGCAACCTCGAGGCGAACATCGATCAGTGCTGCCGCTGGGCCCACTTCGACCACACCGACGTGCTTCTCGGCGTGCTGCCGCAGTTTCACGTCTTCGGCCTTACAGTCCTGACGCTCCTGCCGCTGAGCCGGGGGCTCAAGGTCGTCTACACGGCCCGGTTCATGCCGCGCAAGATCATCCAGTTGATGCGCCGCCACCGGCCGACGGCGTTCATGGGCATCGCGTCCATGTACGGCGCCCTGCTCACGGTGAAGGATCAGACGCAGGAGGACTGGGCGAGCCTCAAGTACGTCGTCTCCGGGGGCGAACCGCTGCCCGACGCCGTGGCGCAGGAGTTCCGCCAGCGGCTCAACGTGACGCTCAATGAAGGGTTCGGCATGACGGAGACGAGCGCGGTGAGCCACTGGTGCCGGCCGAGCGAGGTGCGGCGTCACAGCGTCGGCCGAGCGCTGCCGCAGATCGAGCACCGCGTGGTCGATGCGTCGGGGCGGGTGTGCGGCGTCAACGAAGATGGCGAGTTGCGCCTGCGCGGCCCGAACATCATGCAGGGATACTTCAAACTGCCCGAGGAGACGGCCAGCGTCTTCGATGAGGATGGTTTCCTGCGCACTGGCGACATGGCCCGCATCGACGAGGACGGGTTCGTCTACATCACCGGCCGCATCAAGGAGATGATGATCATCGGCGGCGAGAACGTCTTCCCGCGCGAGATCGAAGAGGTCCTCAACAGGCATCCCGACGTGGCGGCGTCGGGGGTGATCGGCGTGCGCGACGAGTCGCGCGGCGAGGTGCCGGTCGCCTTCGTGGAGATGGTCGAGGGGGCGGTCTTCGACGAGACGGCTCTGCGCTCGCACTGCCGGCAGTTCCTCGCGCAGTACAAGGTGCCGCGCGATATCTTCTGCATGGAGCAACTGCCGCGCAATCCGACAGGCAAGATCATGCGGCGGGAATTGAAGGCGCCGCAGGCAGAGGCGATCGGCGCCGGGCAATAGCGCGACGACATCGAAGCGCCGACACATCGAGGCATCAGGGTCTCAAGGAGCGCGAGCGTTGTTTCCCGAGTCCCGTGAGCAGGCCGGAAGTCTGGCGGTTGAGACTGGTGGTGTCATTCGATCAGTACGACGCTGCTCAATTCGCAGGTGGTGAGGTCGAGGAGTTGGAGATAGTTACCACACGCGCCCGGGCCGGTGTGGGCCTGGAGGATGCGCGAGCCGCCGGGGCTGGAGTTGCCGTGGAAGATGACGCGCAGCAGTTTGACGCCCAGGCCGAGGATCGTGCCCTCGCACGGGCTGCCGTCGGGCACGCGGAACGAACCGAACTCGGCCGAGTAGATCAGAATGACGGGCTTGCTCGGAGTGGCGCCGGTCCACCCGACTCGAGCCGGACCGCCCTCCGGACAGGTCGCGGAGACGTACAGGGTGAGTGCAGCCGGCTGGGCGGGCGCGGCTGAGGCGTCTGCGCGGCGGGGCTGCACACGAGCATCGCCGGGTGCATCCGCAGGCGCAAGGGCCGCATGGGCGGGCGAGGCGAGTCCGGCGAGCGCAACGAGATTCATCAACGATACGGCAATGAGACGCATGGCTGCTCCGATCATGAGTTGGTTGATCATCCTTCGGGCGGCCTGTGCGGGGCCGCCGCTTCTCTCTGCTGGGTTATACACGCGGCGCCGGCCCCGGCCAGCGCGAGGGCGGCAGAATCTTCAGATGCGCGCGGCGAACGTCGCCCAGACCGTCGATTCGGCTCATGGATCGGCGGCGAGGGGCGAATCGGGAGAGAAAACGGGCGGCACAGCGGCGGAAACATTCTCCGCTGAGATCGCGGAGGGACCGTGCGAAGTCGGGGCGCAAGCGCTGGCCCGCGCTACTCGATGCGTGCCACGTTGCTCGTGGAGCAGGTGGTGAGGTCGAGCAGTTGCAGGTACCCGCCGCAGGCGCCGGGGCCGGCGGTGGTGTTGAGGGTGCGCGAGCCGTCGGCGCCCGCGCTGCCCTGCCAGGCGAGTTGAATCTGGTTGGACCCGAGACCGAGTTGCGTGCCGGCGCAGGGGCGGTTGTTGGGGATGATGAATGACCCGGTGTTGCGGGCGTAGACGAGTGCGACCTGCCCGCCGGGAGTCGCGCCGGACCACTCGATCTGGATGGGGCCGCCGGAGGGGCAGGTGGGGGCGACGCTGAGTTGCGGACCTTCGGCGAGGCGGAGTTTGAGGAGGAAAGCGTCGCCGGTGCCGCCGTAGTACGAGTTGTTCCTCCCGGCGAAGTCGGCGGACGAGGTGATGCCCGTCAGCAGGGCGCTTCCGGCGCCATCTACTTCGATGCCGCGACCCGTTTCGTTGACGGTGCCGCCGAGGTAGGTCATCCACTGGAGTTGGCCCGAAGGGCTGACCTTGAGTGCGAACGCGTCTCTCCCGCCATGGGTCGAGTTGTTCCCCCCGGCGAAGTCGCCGGAGTGCGTATAGCCCGCAACCAACGCGTTGCCGGCGCTGTCCGCGGCGATTCCGTAGCCATATTCCAAACTGCTTCCGCCAAGGTAGGTCATCCACTGGAGTTGGCCGGAGGGGCTGACCTTGAGGGCGAAGGCATCGACCGTACTTTCGCCCCCGTGGTGCGCGTTGTTCCGCCCGACGAAGTCAGTCGAGAGCGTGTGACCCGCCACGAGAACGTTGCCGGCGCTGTCGACCGCGATGTCGTCGCCCACATCGTCGTCACTTCCGCCGAGGTAGGTCATCCACTGGAGTTGCCCAGTAGGGCTGACCTTGAGTGCGAAGGCATCAAACCTGAAGCCGCCGCCGTACGAGTTGTTCCGACCTTCGAAGTCCGGGGAGTTGGTCGAGCCCGCGACTAGCGCGTTGCCTGCGGTGTCCGCGGCGATGCCGTAGCCGGTGTCCGCGCCGAATCCGCCGAGGTAGATCATCCACTGGAGTTGGCCTGAGGAGCTGACCTTGAGGGCGAAGGCATCACCGCCCCCGCCATGGTTTGAATTATTTGAGCCAGCGAAGTTCGTCGAGATAGTGGCGCCCGACACCAGCGCGTTGCCGGCGCCGTCCACGGCCATGGCATAGCCAAGATCACTTGAGCTCCCACCGAGGTAGGTCATCCACTGGAGTTGGCCGGTGGGGCTGACCTTGCCGACGAAGGCGTCGGCGTTGCCGCCGTAGTACGAGTTGTTCCGCCCGGCGAAGTCGGTCGAGCCCGTCGTGCCCGTGACCAGCGCGTTGCCGGCACCGTCCACGGCGATGCCGTGGCCGCTGTCGTTGCTGCTTCCGCCGAGGTAGGTCATCCACAGGAGTTGGCCCGTGGGGCTGACCTTGAGTGCGAAGGCGTCCTGGATGCCGTGATACTGATTGCTCCGCCCGGCGAAGTCGGTCGAAGTCGTCGGGCCAGTTACCAATGCGTTGCCGGCGCTGTCCACGGCGATGCTCCAGCCATAGTCATCTCCGCTTCCACCGAGGTAGGTCATCCACTCCACCTCCGGATCGATGATGAGCGTGCGGGTGGGATCGACCGCGCCGTCGAGGGCGATGCGATAGGTTCGGGCGTCGATGAGTTCGAAGCGGGCGGGGAGCGTGAGCGAGCGCTCCGGTTCCCTCCCCCGGCTTTGCGGGGGAGGGTCAGGGTGGGGGTGATTTGAGAAATGCGCGGCGGTATTGGCGGGCGCTTCAATGAAGTCAGAGGCAGACCCCCTCCCCAGCCCTCCCCCGCAGAGCCGGGGGAGGGAGTTAGCGTCCTCTTGCCACACGATCGGCGCGCCATCTCGCAACGTGCCGAAACTTGTTGCGATTTCGAGATCTCCTTCGTCGTTGACGCAGAGCGAGTCGATGCCGTCGTAGTGGATGCGGATCTGCGAGTAGTCGGCGCCTGGGGCGCAGTGGAACTCGTATTTCATCACGCCGTCGTCGTTGCCGGTGACGTGCAGGTCGATGCCGTCGTAGAGGTTTTCGTACACGACCGCGGCGAATGAGGGGACGTTGCTCGCTGTGCCGCGACCCTCGCCGCCGACGAAGTAGTTGAACTTCGCCGTCTGCGGCTGCGCGCCGCGCGGCGTGACGGGATTTGACCCCGGGAAAGTGATCGTGAGTGTGAGGTGCTCGTGCTCCACAGGCGCATGAAGCGAGCCCCGACCGTCAGGGAGCGGGGTTGGATCATCAA
>JBDIVY010000021.1:0-5033 GCA_039794165.1 Phycisphaerales bacterium | reverse complement strand
CCCGGCGCGGCCGCCGCGCCGCCTCAGCATGATGTCGTGTTGGAGCGTGCTTCATGATTGATCACCTCTTGACGCCGCGCATCAGTTCGCCCGTGAACCGGTTGAACGAGATCGGCGTCGCGTTCGCCTCGATCCAGTCGTTGATTTCCTTCTGATCCTCCACGCCGTTGCCGTTCGCGTCGGAGCGCTCCACGGGATATCCCTGGCCGAGCACCATCCACGGCTCGCGGATAGCGAGGTCGGCGCCCAGGTCAAGCAGGTCCACCACGACCAGCATCGGGACAGCGCGCAACTGGTACTCGGCGTGAACCACTTCCTCGCGCAGGTTGCCGCCCGGGCGCACCTGCGGCTTCCAGATGAAGTACTCGGGATGATCCGGATCGTCGAGTTCGAGGAACCCGTCGCCGCCGCGCGCCAGCGAGCCGAGTTCCTCGGCGTTGCTCACCACCGTGCCCTCGGGGCTGAAGCGGATGATGAACGTCTCGAGGCGCTGCACGTCGCTCGTGTTCGGTTCCTGATCTTCAGCGATGACGCGAGGATCCGTTCGCGGCTGAAGCCAGGGATCGCTGCGGTTGTTGCCGGAGTATTGGTAGAGGTTGCCGAGGTCGGGATACCAGTTGTCGTAGTTGCTGACGTTTCCGCGCGAAGCGCCGTAGCCGTATCCGAGCACGCCCGCGCCCCGGGGCAGCGCCACCGGCGCCTGGCCCTTGATCGCCGCGAAGACCGTCGCCGCGTTCATCCGCCCGCTCGCCTGGTCCGCGTCGTAGACCACTCCCTCCGCGCGGAGGACTTCCATCGAGCAGGTCTGTCGCAGCGTATCGAAGCGGAACATGACCGCCACGTCGCGCCCCTCGCGCACGGCCTGGGCCCGCGCGTTGCTGAGGGTGTTGGTGACGGCGTTGATGGCGCCGGAGAGGCGGCCGGACTTCTGAATCGCCCGGAACGCGGGCAGCGTCATCACCACCAGCACGAGGATCACGCCCATCACGACGAGCAGTTCCACGAGCGTGAAGCCCGCGCGCCGGCGATGGTCTCCTGGATGTTCGTGCGTTCCGGTCTGCATGACTGGGCCTTTGCTCCTGACTCGACCTCGGTCGCGGCGGAGGATCAGTTCGACGGCGGTCTGGGCACCTCGTACGAGTAGAGATTGTCCTCGAGCGTTTCGTACTCCCCGTCCGGGCCGGCGGACATGAAGTAGGGACGTTCGTTGAGCGGCTTGCCGAAGGCGCGGAAGGCGTCTTCGTTGTCTTCGTGCGGGTGAATGTAGAGGATCTCCATGCCCCACGGATCGCGCACCGAGGGGCGAGGGTCATCCGCCACCACGCCGGCGTAGGGATAGCCCGCGAGGTCCGTGTAGATCTGCTCGCGCTTCACGAGGAAAGCGGAGTCGATCGTTCCGAGTTGCTTGTCGATTCCGGCGTAGCCCTTGACCTGGTCGAGGTAAACCGCCACCTCGCGGCGCGTGGACAGACCGTACGAGCCGATCCCGTCCGGCGCCTTGTAGGCGCGGCGGACGAAGGGCGGCACGGCCCCCTTCTCCGCCTGGTATTCCGTCAGCGTTGCGTCGAGCGCCTGGAGCACCTGCCGGCACTGGTCGACCTTCGCCTTGCCGATCACGCTGCGCCCCACCACGACCGTCAGCCCGGCGAGCACGACAACCAGCGCCATCACGATGAGCATCTCGATGAGCGAGAAGCCCGGACGCCGCGGTCGAGAGCGGTTCGTTTCCAGCGCGATCATGACTGGGCCCTTACGATGTTGTCCTTGTTCTCTTCGGCGTCGAGCGTGTTGTCGTCGGCCTTGGCGTCCGGGCCGGTGGACATGAGGATGTACTCGACGGTCCGCGTCTGCATTCTGAAACTTTCGACCTGGTCGGCGCGGATCGAGCCGAACCAGGCGGGGACGTGGTCTTCGAGGCGCTGGCCCTGGGGCAGCGTCTTGGGCCAGTGGCGGTAATAGCGGATCGCGCCGCCCCAGTAGTCGGCGATGACGAAGAGCGGCCGGGCGTCGGTGAACGCGACGCCGGCGCGGTTGGCGCCGTAGACGACCCGGTCGTCGCCCCCGATGGCGACGTAAGGGCCGAAGGTCGGGCCGGGAATCTGCCGCACCGGCGGGTCGCCGATCATCTTCTCCTGGTCGCGCCAATACTGCTTTCGTCCGCGGCCGCCGGGCGAGGCGTACTGGTAGCCCCAGGAGCGGTCGCGACCGGGATCGCGGAATCCCGCGCCCGTGAGGCCGTCGTCGTACTCGTCCTGGTCGCCGTCGCCGTTGAGGTCGCCCACGCCGAGGAGGTAAGGCGCCAGCGAGAGGGTGCTGTAATAGTCGATGTCCTCAGCGCGGGCGATGTCGTAGGGGATGATCTCCCCGCTGCCGTTGACGGGAATGGTGTCGTCGAGCAGGGGCGGAAGGAAGCCGTGGTCGGACTTGAACTGCGAGAGTCCCATGTCGATGGCGCGCAGGAGTTGCTCGGTGGAGGCGGCTTCGCCCGTGCCGCGCACCTTGTTGAGCGCGACGATGAGGACGCCGATGAGCAGCCCGATGATCGCGACGACCATGAGCAGTTCGATGAGGGAGAATCCTCCCCGCGCCTCGCGGCGTCTCATGCTGCTGCCTGCCGTTCGTCGTGCCATGACGGCGTTCCTTTCCGCTTCGGCCGGCCCGCGGCGCGGGCCGGCTGACTTCAGTTCTGCCCCACCGACTCGATCATCTTCACGAGCGGGAGGAAGAGCGCGACGACGATCGTGCCGACGATCACGCCGAGGACCACGACCATCAGCGGCTCGAGCAGCGAGACGAGCGAACTGACCGCGACGTCGACCTCTTCGTCGTAGTTGTCGGCGACTTTGAGGAGCATGGCGTCAAGGTCGCCGGTCTCTTCGCCGACGTCCACCATGTTGACGACGATGGCGTCGACCACCTTCGTCTCGCGCAGCGGGTTGGCGAAGGACTCGCCCTCGCGGATCGAATCGTGGACCTTCGTGAGGGCCTTCTCGTAGACGTAGTTGCCCGACGTGTCGCGGGTGATCATGATCGCTTCGAGGATGGGCACGCCGGCGGAGATGAGCGTCCCGAGCGTCCGGGTGAAGCGGGCCACCGTGGCCTTCTTGATGAGCGGCCCGATGAGCGGGATGTAGAGTTTGACGCGGTCGACGACGGCCCGCCCCGGCTCGGTCTTGCGCGCCAGTTTAATGAACAGCCACGCCACAAAGGGCGAGACGACGACCCAGACGGCCCCCGGAATGGCCTGACCGGGATCGGCCGCCGCCATCCACCGGCTCGTGTCGATGAGCCACACCGTCAGCCCGGGCAATTCGATCTCGAAGTCGATGAAGATCTCCTGGAACTTCGGGATGACGAAGACCATGATGCCGGTGACGATGAGGACGGCGATGCTGATGACTGCGGCGGGATAGATCATCGCGCCGCGGATCTTGGCCTTAAGGCGCTGGGCCTTTTCGAGGAAGTCGGCGAGACGCTGAAGGATGAGGTCGAGCACGCCGCCGATCTCGCCCGCGGCGACCATCTTGACGTAGAGGCGGTCGAAGGCCTTGGGCTGCTTGGCCATCGCGTCGGAAAGCGTGCTGCCGCCTTCCACGTCTTCCGCGACCGAGCCGATGATGTTCTTCATCAGGCCCGGACGCTGCTGCTGCTCGAGCACCTGGAGCGACCGGAGCAGAGAGAGGCCGGCGTCCTGAAGGGTCGACAACTGGCGGGTGAACTGGGTGAGGGTCTTGGTCTTCACCTTGCCGAAACTGATGGTGAAATCGCCCTTCTTCTTCTTCTTGGCGGCCTTGGCTCCTTCGGTCTTGGCCGCGCCTTTCGTCTTGCGCTCGCGCACCGAGGTCGGGAAGAAGCCCATGCTCTTGATCTTGGAGATGGCTTCATCGCTCGAGGCGGCGTCGATCTCCGCCTTGCGCGGCTTGCCGGAGGCGTCGAGCGCTTCGTACGCAAAAGTGGGCATGGTGGTCGCTCCAGTGTCCTGATCGGCGCTTCAGCGCCGCGATGCTCCCGTAGTTGGGCCGACGGCGGACCGGTCGGTCAGTCTTCCTCGCTCAGCGTCTCGCGGATCACCTCGTCAATGGTGGTCTGGCCTTCGTAGATCGCGTGCAGGCCGGACTCGCGCAGGCTGCGCATGCCGCGCTTGCGGGCCTCGGCCCGGAGCAGCCCCACGCTCGCCTGCTTCATGATCATCTCCCGCAGGTCGTCGTCGATGACCATGATTTCGAAGATCGCCATGCGCCCCTTGAAGCCCGAGCCGTTGCACGTGTCACAGCCCCTGCCGCGGAAGAAGGTGCGGCCCTTGACGTCCTCGGGGCGCAGTTCCAGTTCCATCAGTTCCGTTTCCGATGGCGCGTACTGCTCCTTGCACTTGAGGCAGATGCGCCGCACGAGGCGCTGCGCCACGATCGCCTCGATCGTCGCGGTGAGCAGGAAAGCCTCCAGCCCGAGGTCGAGCAGACGCACGATCGAACTCGGGGCGTCGTTGGTGTGCAGGGTGGTGAAGACGAGGTGGCCGGTCAGCGACGCCTGAACGGCGATCTCGGCCGTCTCCTTGTCGCGGATCTCGCCGACGAGGATGATGTCGGGGTCCTGGCGAAGGAAACTGCGCAGCGTGCGGGCGAAGGTCAGCCCGATCTCCGCGTTCATCTGCACCTGGCACAGGCCGTCGATGTCGTACTCGACGGGGTCTTCGGCGGTGAGAATCTTGACGTCGGGCGTGTTGAGGTTGTTGAGGGCGGCGTAGAGCGTCGTCGTCTTGCCGCTGCCGGTCGGGCCCGTCACGACGATAATGCCGTTGGGCTTGTTGATCAGCTGCTGCATCTTCTTGTACTCATCCTGCCGCAGGCCGATCTTGTCGAGGCTCAACTGCACGTTCGAGCGGTCGAGGACGCGCATGACGACCGACTCGCCGAAGATCGTCGGAAGGACGGAGACGCGCAGGTCAACGGGGCTGCCGCCGACCTGGAGTTCAATGCGGCCGTCCTGCGGCAGGCGGCGCTCGGCGATGTCGAGGTTCGACATGACCTTGATGC
>JBDIVY010000020.1:0-5064 GCA_039794165.1 Phycisphaerales bacterium | reverse complement strand
CGGGCGACAACGTGAAGATCACGGTGGAGCTCATCACCCCGGTCGCGATGGAGGAGAAGCAGCGCTTCGCCATCCGCGAGGGCGGCAAGACCGTCGGCGCCGGGGTCATCACGAAGATCATCGAGTAACGCAGAGCAGTCACGGAACAGAGGCAGCGGTCATGAAGATCCGGATCCGTCTCAAGGCCTACGATCATCGGCTCCTCGACCAGTCGGCGAGCGAGATCGTGGATACCGCCAAGCGCACGGGCGCGCGGGTCGCGGGTCCCATCCCGCTGCCGACGCGCATCAACAAGTACACGGTGCTGCGCGGGCCTCACGTCGACAAGAAGGCCCGCGAGCAGTTCGAGATCCGCACCCACAAGCGTCTGCTCGACATCCTCGATCCGACGCAGCAGACGCTGGACGCGCTGATGAAGCTCGACCTGTCGGCGGGTGTGGACGTCGAGATCAAGTCGTAGCCCGTCGAGGGAGCAAGCCGCATGAAGGTCAAGGTCTACGATCTGAGTCGGAAGAGCGTCGGGGAGCTGGAGCTCTCGGACGAGGTCTTCGGCGCAGAGGTCAACGAGGGACTCCTCTACGACGTCCTGAAGGCGCAGCTCGCGTCGCGGCGGGCGGGCACGGCCGCCACGAAGGGGCGCGCCGCGGTCGCCGGTGCCAAGCGCAAGCTGTACCGCCAGAAGGGCACCGGCCGCGCGCGTCACGGCACGATCCGGGCGCCGAACTTCGTGGGTGGTGGCCAGTCGCACGGCCCGACGCCCCGCGACTACGGCTACCGCCCGCCCCGCAAGATGCGGAAGGGCGCTATGTGCAGCGCGCTCTCGCTGCGGGCGAAGGAGGGCCGGCTCGTCGTGGTCGACGGGTTCGAGCTCGAGGAGATCAAGACGAAGGCGCTCGCGAACGTGCTCGGCACGCTCGAGGTCGGCTCGAGCGCGCTCATCGTCGACAAGGGCGACAACGAGCGGCTCCGCCTGAGCGCCCGCAACCTCCCCAAGCACCAGTTCCTGCCCCCCGAGGGCGTGAACCTCTACGACGTGCTCCGGCACGACCACCTGGTCCTGACGAAGGACGCGGTGACCGCCCTCGAGGCCCGCTTCGGGGCCAGACAGGTCGCCGAGGCCGCGGAGTGATCGAGTCATGCAGCCCGAACAGATCATCAAGCGCCCGCTGATCCTCACCGAGAAGGGGTCCTCCCTCCGCGAGGAGGAGAACAAGTACCTCTTCGAGGTCGACCGGCGCGCGAACAAGATCGAGATCAAGAAGGCGGTCGAGACGCTCTTCCGGGTCTCCGTGCTGGACGTCAACACGATGGTCGTCCGCGGCAAGATGCGTCGCATGGGCCGCGGCTACGCGAAGACTCGCAACTGGAAGAAGGCGGTCGTGACGCTGAAGGACGGCGAGACGATCGAGTTCTTCGAGGGAGCCTGAGACCATGGCCGTCAAGCGATTCAAGCCGACGTCCCCTGCGCGCCGCTTCTACGAGGCCCACGACTACCGTGAGCTCGACAAGAACGCTCCGGAGCGCAGCCTCCTCGAGCCGAAGCCCGCGAAGGCCGGGCGCAACAACGCCGGCCGCATCACCGCGCGCTTCCGGGGCGGCGGCCACAAGCGCCGCTACCGCATCCTCGACTTCAAGCGCAACAAGATCGGCGTTCCCGCGAAGGTCGTCTCCATCGAGTACGACCCGAACCGGACCGCGCGCATCGCCCTGCTCCACTACGCCGACGGCGACAAGACGTACATCCTCGCCCCGGACGGGCTGAAGCGCGGCGACACGGTCGTGTCCTCGCGCCACGCGGACGTGAAGCCGGGCAACGCGATGCCGCTCCGGCACATGCCGCTCGGCACGATCATCCACAACATCGAGCTCAAGATCGGCAAGGGCGCCCAGCTCGTCCGGTCCGCGGGTACCTCCGCGCAGCTCATGGCCAAGGACGGCGACTACGCTCAGGTGCGGCTCCCGTCCGGCGAGGTGCGGATGGTCCATCAGAGCTGCCGGGCGACGATCGGGCAGGTCTCGAACCAGGAGCACGCCCGCGTGTCCCTCGGCAAGGCCGGCCGCAAGCGCTGGCTCGGCCGCCGCCCGCACAACCGCGGCGTGACCATGAACCCGGTCGATCACCCGATGGGCGGCGGCGAGGGCCGCACCTCCGGCGGCCGCCACCCCTGCTCTCCCTGGGGCCAGCTGTCGAAGGGCCTCAAGACCCGCACCAACAAGGCCACCGACAAGTTCATCGTCCGCAAGCGAGGGAAGAAGTAATGCCGCGTTCGCTCAAGAAGGGTCCCTTCGTCGACGACCACCTCCTCGAGAAGGTCGACGCCGCCACGAAGTCGGGCGATCGCAAGATCATCCGGACCTGGTCGCGTCGCTCGACCATCACTCCGGACTTCGTCGGCTTGACCCTGGCCGTCCACAACGGACGGAAGTTCGTCACGGTCTACGTCACCGAGAACATGGTCGGCCACAAGCTCGGGGAGTTCGCGCCGACCCGCACGTTCCACGGGCACGCCGCCGACCGGAAGGCCGGCAGGAAGGTCAACCCCAAGACCGGCAAGCGGTAGTCATCCCGCGGGGCGTGTGCTAAATCCCGCCCCCTTTTCGAGGCACGAGCCATGGAAGCGATTGCAAGAGCCCGATTTCAGAGGATTTCCCCGCGCAAGGCGAGGGTGATCCTGGACATGGTGCGCGGCAAGAACGTGGCCGACGCCGTGAACGAGCTCCGGTTCACCCGGAAGGCGGCGGCGCCGATGGTGGCGAAGCTGCTCGACAGCGCCATCGCCAACGCGCGGCAGAAGGACGAGAACGTCGACCTCGACGCTCTCTTCGTGAAGACGTGCTTCGCGGACAAGGCGCCCGACCGGCACATGCGGCGGTGGCGTCCGCGCGCCATGGGTCGTGCGACCCGGATCGTCAAGGGAATGAGCCACCTGACCATCGTGGTCAGCGACGGGAACGAGGGCTGAACGTGGGCCAGAAGACACATCCGTACGGGTTCCGCCTCGGCGTCATCAAGACGTGGAAGTCGAAGTGGTACGCCGACAAGCAGTACGCCGAGTGGCTGCACCAGGATCTCGCCCTGAAGAAGGCGATCCGGTCCAAGTTCTCGCACGCGGGCATCGCCGAGATCGAGATCGAGCGCGCGGCCAACAAGGTGAAGGTCGTCATCTTCACTTCGCGGCCGGGCATCATCATCGGCAAGCGCGGCGCGGGCGTCGAGCAGCTCAAGGCCGACCTCCAGAAGCTCACGGACAACGAGCTGTTCGTGGACATCCAGGAGGTCCGCAAGGCGGAGACCAACGCCAAGCTCGTGGCCGAGAACATCGCCACGCAGCTCGAGCGTCGCGTGGCGTTCCGGCGCGCCCTGAAGAAGGCCGTGTCCACCGCCATGAAGTTCGGCGTCAAGGGCATCCGCGTGTTCGCCGGCGGCCGCCTGGGCGGCGCCGAGATCGCGCGCACGGAGGGCTACCGCGAGGGCCGGGTGCCGCTGCATACCCTGCGCGCCGACATCGAGTACGGCGAGCACACCGCGAAGACGAAGGCGGGCACCGTCGGCGTCAAGTGCTGGATCTTCAAGGGCGAGGTGATGCCGCAGCGCCGCCGCCGCCCCACCGCTCCGGTGACCCTGGGCGGGGGTCGCTGAGCCGTAGGAGACTTCGATGCTTTCCCCGAAGCGCACCAAGTTCCGCAAGCAGATGAAGGGCCGCATGACGGGCCTCGCCTACCGCGGTAGCGAGGTCTCGTTCGGCGACTTCGCCCTTCAGGCGACGGAGACCGGGCGGGTCAGCGCGCGGCAGATCGAGGCCGCGCGCATGGCGATCCAGCGCCACGTCAAGCGCGCCGGCAAGCTCTATATCCGCGTCTTCCCCGACAAGCCGATCACGAAGAAGCCGCTCGAGACTCGTATGGGCAAGGGCAAGGGCGGCGTCGACCACTGGGTCGCGGTCGTGAAGGCCGGGCGCGTGATGTACGAGATCGAGGGCGTGCCCGAGGAGCTCGCGCGCGAGGCGTTCCGCCTGGCCGCGCACAAGCTCCCCCTCAAGACGCAGTTCCGTTCGCGGGAGGATGTGCTGTGAAGATCGAGGAAGTACGCGAGCGCGGCACCGACGAGCTGCAGAACATGGAGAAGGACCTGGCGCGCGAGCTCTGGCAGGCGCGCCTGGACAACCATACCAACCAGCTCGACGACACGGCGAAGATCCGGCGGCTCCGCCGGGACATCGCGCGGGTCAAGACCGTCCTCACGGAGCGGCTGTCGAAGCAGGAGCAGGCGAATGGCTGAGCAAGAGGCAAAGGCCGCCCAGGACAAGGGGCCGACCCCGAAGAACGACGAACCGCGTGGCTTCCGCCGCAAGCTGGTGGGCCGGGTCGTGAACGACACGTCCACGCCGGGCCGCGCGCAGAAGACCGTGGTGGTGGAGGTGGTTCGCCGCTTCCGCGATCCCTTCTACGGCAAGTACGTCAAGCGCCGTAAGCGCTTCCACGCGCACGACGAGAAGAACGAGTACAAGACGCGCGATCTCGTCGAGATCCTGGAGAGCCGGCCGCTCTCCAAGACCAAGCGCTGGGTGGTGACCCGACTGCTCGATCGGCCGCCGGAGGTGTAGTCGTGATCCAGATGCAGACAGAGCTGGACGTGGCAGACAACAGCGGCGCGAAGCGCGTCGAGTGCATCAAGGTGCTCGGCGGCTCCCGCCGGCGGTACGCCGGGCTGGGCGACCTGATCGTCGTCTCGATCAAGGAGGCCCTCCCGACCGCCAAGGTCAAGAAGGGCGACGTCGCCCGCGCGGTCATCGTGCGAACCAAGCGCGAGTACCGCCGCTACGACGGCACCTACATCAAGTTCGACACGAACAGCGCCGTGCTGATCAACCAGCAGAACGAGCCCATCGGGACCCGCATCTTCGGTCCGGTGGCCCGCGAGCTGCGCAGCCGGCGGTTCATGAAGATCATCTCGCTCGCGCCGGAGGTGGTGTGATGGCGAGGCGCATCAAGAAGGACGACGAGGTCGTCGTCATCGCGGGGCGCGACAAGGGCGCCACGGGCCGCGTGCTCAAGGTCCTCACG
>JBDIVY010000019.1:0-12491 GCA_039794165.1 Phycisphaerales bacterium | reverse complement strand
ACATGTCGCCGGAGCAGGCGCGGGGCGAGCGTGCCACGCCGCTCTCGGACGTCTACTCGCTCGGAGCAACGCTGCTCGCGCTGCTGGCGGGGCGTGCGCCGTTCTCCCCGCGGGCCGGTTCGGCGCGCCCCTCGCTGGACGTGATCGAGCAGGTGCGCTTATCCGGCCCGGACCTGTCCGGTGCGCGTGCGATCGACGCGACGCTCGCGGCCGTCTGCGCTCGTGCCACCGCGCCGCGCCCGGAGGATCGGTACGTCAGCGCGTCGCGGATGGCCGACGACCTGGGCGCGTGGCTCGAACGGCGCCCCACCATGGCGCGCCCGCTCGGGGCCGGCGCTCGTGTCGTGCTGTGGGCGCGCCGGCACGCCGTGGGGGCGACGCTCGGCGCGGCGGCCGTTGCACTCCTCGTCACCGTGGGCGTGCGGCACGCCGTCGTGGTGGGCGAGGAGCGAGACCGGGCCTTGCGCGCGGAGTCCGACGCCTCGGACGCCCGCGACGCCGCCGAGGCCGTCAACGCCTTCATGCGCTCCGTGCTCGGCGCGGCCAACCCGCGCGAACTGGGCAACGAGGCCACCGTGGCGCAGGCGCTCGAACTCGCGTCCGCCCGCGTGGCGACCGACCTGGTGGATCGTCCGGCCGTGGAAGCGGGCGCGCACGCTTTGATCGGGTCCACGTTCCTCGCGCTCGGTCGGCTCGACGATGCGGAGCGGCACCTGGCGCGCGCGCACGCCCTGCACACGACGCTCACCGGCTCGGAGTCCACCCACGCGATCGATGTGCTTTACGATCTCGCCACGCTCCGCATCGAGCAGGCCCGCTTCGACGAGGCCGAGTCGATGCTGCGGAGCGTGATCGAAGTCCGCACGCTCGCGCCGGGTCCGGACGCCGTGCCGACCCTCCGTGCCCGGACCGATCTCGGGCGGCTGCTGAGCAACCTGGAGCGGTTCGAGGAGGCGGAAGCGGAACTGGCAGCGACATCGGCCCGTCTCGTCGAGGTTCACGGCCCGACGCACTCGGACTCGCTCATCGCGCGCAAGGACCTGGCGACGCTGCACGCGCTGCGCCGGCAGATCGACCTGGCCGAGCCGGAACTGCGGTCCATCCTCGCCGACCAGGAGCGGGCGCTGGGTCCGACGCACCCGGACACGCTGGTCACGCTCAGCGACCTGGCGCGGGTGCTGCGGCTGCGCTCTCCGGACTCGCTCGACGAGCCGATCGCTCTCTACCAGCGCGCGCTCGCGGGTTTCCGTTCGTGTCAGCCGCCGGGGCACGCCGACCGCGTCATCGTGCTGGTGAACATGACATCGGCGCTGCGCTCCGCGCAACGGTTTGACGAAGCCGCGGCGGCCGCCCGCGAGGCCGCCGACGAGTCCCGGATCGGGTTCGGCGAGGACCACTACTACACGCACGTCGCGGACTCCACCCTCGCGGCGTCGCTCATCGACGCGGGGCGGGCGGAGGAGGCCCGGCCGCTGCTGCACCGGGCACGGGAGGCCCTCGTCGAGGGTTTCGGCGAGGGGCACCGGTACGTCCTCTTCGTGGACACCCAACTCGCCCGCCTCCCCCCTGAGGGCGGCGAACCCGAACCCAGAGATCGCTGACAGATCTCCTGTCACACGCCGCGACCGGGCGCACTCCGGCATGGGGCCATCGCCCCGATCCCGAGGAGGACCGTCCATGCGCGCTCACCGAACTTCCACCCTCGTCGCCGCGTCCGCTACGTTCGTCTGCTGGCTGCTGTCGATCGGGCAGGTGTACGCGCAGGCGCTCGACACGGCGGTCACCTACCAGGGCGAACTGCGGCGCGACGGCGACGCCGTGGCCGGGCCGGTGGACCTGCGGTTCCGCCTCTACGACGACGCCACCGGCGATTTCCAGGTCGGACCCGAACTCGAACTGCTCGGCGCGACGCTGGTCGAGGGCCGGTTCGTGGTCGAACTGGACTTCGGCACCGGCGCGTTCCCCGGCGACGATCGCTACCTCGAGATCGACGTGGCGGACCCGACGGGGGGTGCGTTCGTCACGCTGACGCCGAGGCAGCGCATCGCGCCGACGCCGTATGCGCTCTTCGCGCTCTCCGGCAACGAAGGCCCGCAAGGCCCCCCCGGGCCGGAAGGACCGGCGGGTCCGGAAGGCCCCGCGGGTCCGAAGGGTGACAAGGGCGATACCGGAGATACAGGCCCTGCCGGTCCACAAGGGCCGCAGGGTCCACAAGGGCCGGAGGGTCCGAAGGGGCCGAAGGGCGACACGGGTCCGCAGGGACAGCAGGGACCGCAAGGCCCCGAGGGCGCATCGCCGTTCGAGCTCGTCAACGGCAACGCGGTGTACACGCAGGGCAACGTCGGGGTCGGGACGACGACGCCGGGCAACGCGCTGGTCGTCACCTCCGCCGGCACGCGCACCATTGAGGCCGTCAACACCGCCTCGGGCGGGACGACCTACGGCCTGTTCGGGCAGAGCGCGAGCCAGACCGGCATCGGCGTGCGCGGGCACGCCACGTCCGGCGGGCCGAACTACGGCGTGTGGGGTTCGACCGAGAGCATCTCCGGCACGGGCGTCCACGGCTCGGCAACGGCGGCGACGGGGACGACCTACGGCGTCTTCGGGCAGGTCTCCAGCGCGAGCGGGTACGCGGGCTACTTCATCGGGCCGAGCGGCAGCCGCAACTACTTCCAGCGCAGCGTCGGCATCGGGACGCCGACTCCGGCCGCGGACCTCGAAGTGCGACCGCCTTCCGGCAATGCGGACCTGCTGCTGCGTCGGGCCGACAGCACGCACGGGTTCAACGTCGGCGCGAGCGGCACGAAACTCTTCTTCGCGCACACCGACGGCAGTTCCTTCTTCGATCTCGTGACGTTCACCAGCGACGGCACGGTCGGCATCGGCACGACCTCGCCCTCGCCCGGCCACACGCTCGACGTCATCGGCTCGACGAAGACCACCGGCCTGGAGATCGCCTCGGGCACCGACCGGCTCGACGTCTCGCCGACACTGCTGAAGGCGTACAAGGGCCTGAGCGTGGACGTGGCGCAGTCCATGGCCGTGAACAGCGGCAACGATGCCTCCATCAAGGCAGGCGGCGTGGCCAGGCTTGAGGGCGCAGTGCGCGCGGCGGTGGTATCGCCGGCTCTGATCGAGATCGTCGCGCCTTCCGTCGTCGTCGACTCGACGGCCTTCTCCGTCTTCTCGAACCGCTTCACGCTCACAAGCGCGGGCAACATGGGGCTCGACACTTCTCCCGGTTCCTGGAAACTGGCCGTCAACGGCAACGCCGCCAAGCCGGGCGGCGGGTCGTGGAGCGTCCTCTCGGACGCCCGCCTCAAGCACGACGTGCGGCCGCTCGAAGGCTCGCTCGAACGCCTCCTCGCGCTGCGCGGCGTGACGTTCCAGTATCGGGACGGCTCGCACCCTCTCACACGCCCCGGCGTGCAGACGGGCTTCATCGCGCAGGAAGTCCGGGGCACCATTCCCGAATGGGTTGAGACCGGCGAGGACGGGCTGCTCAACCTCTCCATCTCCGGGTTCGAGGCCATGACGGTCGAGGCCCTGCGAGACCTGCGGGCCGAGAAGGACGCCGAGATCGCCGACCTGCGGGCGCAGGTCGGCGCGCTCAACGCACGCCTGGCCGCGCTGGAAGCCGCGCTGAGCGCAGGGGCACACCGATGAACGCTCGACCACTCGTCGGCATCTGCACGCTCACGATCGCTGCTGTCGGCGTGTTCGGCGGCGACGTCACGCTCAGCGGGTCCGTCGTCGCGGGCGGGGGCGTCTCGTCCGGGGGGGGGTTGATGCTGCACGGCGCGGCGGGGCAGCACGGGGCGGGCACGCTCGCCGCCGGCCCGCTCGCGCTGGGCGGCGGGTTCCTGCCCGTGCTGCCGGGGCCGGAGGACGACCCCTGCCGCGTTGACCTCAACGGGGACACCGTGGTCAACACGCTCGACTTCCTCGCGTTCCTGAACCTCTGGAACGCGGGCGACCCGAGAGCGGACTTCAACGGCGACACGGTCATCAACACGCTGGACTTCCTCATGTTCCTGAACGAGTGGGTCGCGGGGTGCTGATCGGAGAGTCAGGACCCGAGCAGGTGCACGACGATCAGCAGCGCGGTGAGCGTCACGAAGTTGTGCAGGAAGTGGGCCGTGACCGAGGCGATGAGCGACCCGCGCCACTCGCGCAGCATGGCGAACATGAAGCCGAGCGCGATCAGCGGCGGCGTGAAGAGCGGGCCGTAGCCGTGCATGAAGGCAAAGATCAGCGCGGCCAGCAGCCCCGAGGCGACCGCGCCGACCCGCGCCCGCGCGTGGCGGTAGAGCGCGCCGCGGAAGATCGTCTCCTCCACGATCGGCGCCCAGATCGTCGCCATGAGGAAGAGCAGCACGACCAGCACGGTGTTCCCCGAGAGCACGAGGTCCAGCGGCGCGTTCTGCGGCAGCGGCTGCTGCTCCGGCGTGCCCTTTAGCGCGGACGAGATGAGCGCCCACAGCGTCGAGAGGATCAGGCTGAGGATCACGCCGCCCACGAAGACGGGCAGGGCGGCGAGATACCCCAGCACGCCGCACCCGATCTCGCGCAGCACGCCGCGCGGGGCGTGCCAGCCCGTCGCGGCGCGCCAGCGCGCGAACGGGACGCCGCGCGCGAGCGGCCAGAGGATCAGCACGGCCAGGCCGCCCTGCAGCACCAGCCCCGCGACCACGGCGGCGGTCTCGCTCAGCGCAAGCCCGACGAAGTCGGCAAGCACCTTCACGCCCAGGAACCCGATCAGGAAGACGACGAGCGTCTCGAGATAGACGCTCCCGCCCGGCATCGGCGGCACGAAGCGCGGGCGCAGCGAGCGGCCCATGAAGAGCACCAGCCCGATCACCAGCAGCACGAAGCCGACGAGCAGCGCGAGCGGGATGACGACGGCCGCGGCCAGCACGCCGAACGCCAGCGCGGCGGCCGGCCCGAAGATCGCGGCGCGCGCCGGGGCATCGTCGTCCAGGCCGAAGACGAGCGCGAGCCGCCCGAACCACCCGTGCCGATGCACCAGCCGGTCGCGCGCCTCGTCGTCGAGGGATTCCGGCCCGTCCGTGTAGATCGTCCGCAGCGTGTCGAGGTCGGCGAGGAGCGCGATCGGCTCCGTATCTTCGTGCAACTCGCTCGCCAGACGCTCGAACTCCGGGCGCAACTCCTCAAGGCGTGCGAGCGCCCGCTCCGCGCCGTCTTCCGGCGTCGGCGCCATCTCCGCCATCGAGACGACGGCACGGACATCGTCGCGCGGCGTCGGCGCGGCCTTCGCGAGCGCATCCGACGCCTCGCCGTCGGGGTCGGGCATCCCCAGCCCGTGCAGCACGAGCACGTAGAGCCGGGCGGTGAGGCCGAACTGGTCCATGGTGGTCGCGGGGGCATCGACCTCGGCCGCCTGCACCGGCGCGGGCTGACCCCCGGCGATCGAACTCAACGCCTGCAACCCCGCCGCCAGCAGCACGAGCGCAATGGCCAGCGTGAGCGTGATCTGGCGCGACATGGGCGTGCCGGGGTCGGGCGGCTCGCGGTGCGGGCGGGCGGGTCGGGGGGCGCTCGGGTCGAGGGACATGCACCCGATGATCGGCCCGCGCGGGGGACGGGGCCACAGCCGGGGCGGAATCTTGACCGGGGCCGCTCGGCTGCTAGGGTTCCCGGCTGTTGATTCCCCGTGCCCGGGCTGGGAGGCCCTTGGCGCGGGAGCCTTCGGAAACCATGCCGCGGACGACGCGGCCCGCCCCGCCCGGTAGGCGGCGAGCAGACGCACCCGGCGGGGGGCTTTCGCCTTCGCCAGAGCAGGACGAGTGGCCGGCGCGCCCCAGTCCGATCGGGAGGCCCGACGTGAGACGCCAGACGTTCTATGCCAAGCCCGGCGAGGTCGAGCGCGGATGGAAGGTGGTGGACGCGGAGGGCGTGCCGCTCGGGCGTCTCGCGGTGGAGGTGGCCACGGTGCTGATGGGCAAGCACCGGCCGGAGTACTCGCCGCACGTCGATACGGGTGAGTTCGTGGTGGTGACGAACGCGAAGAAGGTCGCCCTGACCGGGCGCAAGGCGGAGCAGCGGATGAAACTCCGCTACTCTCGCTACCCCGGCGGGCTGAAGGCGGAGCCGTACGGCGCGCTGCGCGAGCGCCGTCCCGAGCGGCTCGTCGAGGACGCCGTGCGCCGCATGTTGCCGAAGAACCGGCTGGGCCGGCACATGCTCACGAAACTGAAGGTCTACGGCGGGCCGGACCACCCGCACCAGGCGCAGCAGCCCGCCCGCCTGGAAGTCTGAGCCCCCACGAACCCCGCATCAACGACCGCGATCCACGCACGCGAGAATCACCATGACGACACTGAGGACCGACACGCAGACCCCCGCCCAGACCGCGGCGACCTCGACGCGCCCGCTGCGCGAGCCGACGCCGCCCGATGCGCAGGGCTGGTGGTGGGGCACGGGCCGGCGCAAGACGGCGGTCGCGCGTGTCCGGCTTCGCCCGGCCAGGGGCGAGGCGACGGTGAAGGTGCAGAAGTCCGGCAAGCGGTTCAAGACGGTTGAGGAGCACTTCTCCGAGGAGCGCGACCGCAACGACGCCTACGCCCCGCTGAAACTGACCAACACCTTCGGCAAGATGGAGGTCGTGATCCGAGCGGCCGGCGGCGGGACGATGGGCCAGGCCCAGGCCGTCCGCCTCGGGATCAGCCGTGCGCTGGCTGGGTACGACCCGACGTTCGAGCCGGCGTTGCGAGCGGCGGGGTTCCTGACGCGCGACGCCCGCGAGGTCGAGCGGAAGAAGTACGGCCAGGCGGGCGCGCGGCGCCGCTTCCAGTTCTCGAAGCGCTGATCCGCGTATCCACGGTCCATGCAGCGGCGGCCCGGGTCTGTCCCGGGCCGCTTTTTTCGATGGGGCGGGGGTGGGGCGCGCGAATCGTGCATCCGCGCTTGCGGAACGGAGCCGGGGAGGCGACGATCCGCGTGCCGATGTCCACGGCCGCTTCCTCGCTCCGATACTGGCGGCGCGTCCGTCGCCGGGTGGTCTGGGCCGCCCTCGCGCTCGCGGCGATCGCGTGCGCCGGCGTGGCGTTCGCGTTCATCCTGTCGAACCGCCCGCCCGCGTGGTGGGTGGACCTCGACCCGCACGACTCGCGACAGACGATCCTCGCGGAGGAACTCGAGAACGCCGTCGGCACGCACCTGCACCTGGCCCGCGAGACGGACCCGGCGCTCGGCGAGGGCGAACGCTGGCGGAGCGAGCCGTGGCGCGTCGCCATGCGGTCCGACGACGCGAACGCCTGGCTGAACACTCGCCTGGAGGCCTGGCTGGAGAGCCTCTCGAACGGCGCGGCGTCGATCCCGGACGAGGTGCGGCAGGTGCGCGTCGCGTTCGAACGCGGGCGCATCCGCGTGGGCGTGCTCATCGACGACGGCCGCACGCGGCGCGTACTCACCGCCACGCTGCGCCCCGAACTGCGCGCGGACGGCTCGCTCTGGGTCTCGGCGGAGGCGGTCGGGATCGGGCGGCTCTCGCTGCCGCCCGCGTGGACGCTCGGGGGCGACGGCCCGCCCGATCCGCGCGTCGTTCCGCCCGCGCTCTGGAACAGGCCCGCGGCCCGCGAACTGATCGAGGCCGTACGCGGCCGAAGACCGCTCCTCGACGAGCCGGTCATCGAACTCATGGATGGGCGAAGGGTGCGGCTGCTGTCGATCGCGGCGCGCGACGGGAGGCTGGAGGTGGAGTGCAGGACCGAGGGAGGACCGTAAGGGGCACAGGCGGGACGCCTGTGCCACCGCTCATCGGGTCACCGGCTCGCCGCGCGGACGTATCGCTCCGTCACACCCCACTTCTTCGCCACTTTCCCCTCACCTCAGCCTGTACTCCAGGCTCGCGACGGTAACGTCGTCGGAGAGGTTGTCGGTGCCGGCGAAGCGGCGCACGGCCTCGAAGAGGCTGTTGACCTCGGCGTCGGTCGAGTCGGCGTCGGCGAGCGTGGCGAGGATGCGGTCGAGGCCGAACTCCTGCCCTTCGGGCGAGGGCTGCTCGACCACGCCGTCGGAGAAGACGATCATGCGTGCCCCGGGCGGGAATGGCGCCTGCTCGCTCTCGTAGGGCACGTCGGCGTCGACGCCGAGGGGCAGCCCCCCCCTCGCGTCGAGTTTGCAGGGCCGCCCCGTCGACGAGCGGTACAGCCAGTGCCCGTGCCCGGCGTCGACATACCGCACCGTGTTCTGGACCGGGTCGAAGACGCCCGCCCAGAGCGAGATGAACCGGCCCGCCACGATCTGGCGGCTGATCTGCGCGTTGACCTCGTTGAGGGCGGCGGCGGGGTCGGGGTCGCGGCGCAGGGCCTGGTTGAGCATGGTCTGCGTCGTGGCCATGAGGATCGCCGCCCCGACGCCCTTGCCGGCGACGTCGCCGAGGTAGGCGGCGACGCGACCGTCGGGCAGTGGCATGATGTTGAAGAGGTCGCCCGCGACCATGCGCCCCGGGCGCATGCGCATGAAGTAGGCGACCGGGCCGATCTGCCCGTGGGGGGGGGGCATGAGGAGTTTCTGGGCCGCGGCGGCGGCGCCCACGTCGCGCATGATCTCCTCGTTGAGTTTCTGGAGGCTCGCCCGCTTGAGGTTGGCGAGGGCGAGGCCGAACATGCGGCAGACGGCCTGGCAGAAGGCGGCGGCGTCGGCCTGCACCTGCGACTCCTGGTGGCGGGCGTCGAGGTAGAGGTACGCCGCGACCGTGTCGCCGATGTAGACGGGCGCGCACAGGGCGGAGTGGATGCCGAGGCGCATGATGGACTCGCCGTACGCGCCCTGCTGCGACTGGCTGGTCAGGCGCACCACGCCCCCGCCGGACGCGGCGTTGATGAGCGAGCGCGAGAAGGCGAGGTCGTGCGAGGGGGCGTCGCGCTGGCTCGGCCCGCGATAGCCGATCACCTCGACGTCCGCCCCGCTGGTGCGGATGAGCGCGGCCCTGGGGAAGCCGGTGCCGCTGGTGACGGCGTCGAGCACGGCCTTGGCGAGCGAGTTCTCGTCGGGCGAAGCGTTGATCTGGGCCGCGCACTCGATCAGCAGTTCCAGGCGTTGCTGCGCGATCGACCGCAGTTCCTGCTGCGGGACGTGCTGCACGCGGTGTCCGGTGGAGCCGAAGTCGTTGGTGGTCGGGAGCGTCGAGGGGGGGGAGTCCGCCGAGCGAACGCGGAAGGTCCAGGGGCCGATGCGCAGCAGGTCGCCCTCGTTGATGGGCGATGGCGTGTTCACCTCGAGGCGCACGCCGTTCACGAACGTGCCGTGGCGGCTTTCGAGGTCGGTCACGAACCAGGTGTCGGCGCGGAAGGCGACCATGGCGTGCCGGCGCGAGACGGTCTGGTCGGCGAGTTGCGCCTCGCAGGTCGTCCCGCGGCCGAGCGTGCAGGGCTTGCCGGCGGTGATCTCGACCGGGTCGATGGGCGGCCCGGCGAGCGGGTCCAGACGGATGACGTTCTCCAGCACAGAACTCGCGGTCATCGCGCTCGCCACCGACCCCCGGACGGAGCCGGGGGAACCCACAAGCGTACCCGCGAACCCCGCCCGCGTCAGGCCGGCCCGGCGATCACGGGCACCCGGCCGTCCACAGGTTCAGGAACGCGAGGAAGTCCAGCGAACTGACCGTGCCGTCGCCGTTCACGTCCGCCCGGGGGTCCGCGGCGGTGTAGGCGTTCAGGAACGAGAGGAAGTCGAGCGTGTCGACCTTCGCGTCAGCGTTGAAGTCCGCGGCGCAGGGGGCATAGAGGATGCGCACGGTCGCGGCGTTCGAGTTGCCCGTCGTGCTCGTCACGCGGAAGGTCATCGTGTCCATGCCGCTCGCGTCGGCGTCGGCGCGGAGCAGGCGGAACGGGCCGTCGGGGCCTGGGACGATGGTCGCTCTGGCCGGTGGCGAGAGCACCTCGAAGGCGAGGGGCACGTCGCGGTCGTCGAAGGTGTGCGCCAGTTCGACGAGCGCGTCCGTGCCCGGATCGACGTGGATGGAGAAGTCTGAGGCGGCGGGCGGGTTGCCGCTGGGGTTGCCGCCGCCGAAGGTCACGGAGACCTCGACCGGCTCGGAGCGCACGAGCATGCCGTCGGCGTAGAGGGCCTCGGTCTGGAGGCGGGAGACGCCCGCGCCGAGCGTCCAGCCGTGCACCGTGAGCGAGGCCTCATCGTCCTTGGTCGCGGCGACGACGCGCCCGTGCTGGAGCAGGCGCACCTCGCGCAGCCCCGGGCCGCCCGCCGCCACGTCGAAGATGTAGGCCGTGTTCCAGTTGCCGGTCGTGTTCTGAGCGACGATCGAGGCGGACCGGCCGTGGTTGTCCACCACGAGCGGCCAGGCCCAAGCACCGGCCGATCCGGTCGGCGAACTGTCGTAGCCGAGGACGCGCATGTCGTGCCATCCGTCGCCGAGCAGCGTCGTGTCGAGGGAGAGGGTCTGGAAGAAGAACGCGTCGTCGTAGCGCCGGCCGTCCACGAAGAGTTCGAAGAACGTGATCGACGCGCCCGGCCTCGTCGTCGTGCCCGACTGCGTGAGGCCGATCGTCCCGCTGACCGGCCCCTGCGGCGGGTTCGAGACCGTGATGGTGGGGATGTGGTCGTGCGGGCGCGTGAGCGGGTCGCCGTAGAGCAGCCCCTGGAAGGGTGCGTAGGAGACCGCGCGGAAGACGGACTCGCCGAGCGACATGCCCTGGAAGTAATAGACGTGGGTGCGGGCGTGGGGGAACTTGCCGGGGTAGTTGCATGGCTCTTCGACCGTGCCCCAGGTGCCGCTCGCCCCGTTGGTGATCCAGTGCGACATCTTCGTCTGCGAGCCGATGTCGAAGGTCGCGGCGTAACTGGTCAGATGGTCGCAGAAGGCGCCGGGCAGGATGGTCAGGTTCGCGCCGGGCACGTCCAGCGTGGCGATGCCGGTCATGATGCCGAGGCAGTCGTGGCGGCCCTCGGGCAGGACGGCGAAGAGGTGCTCCGCCTGCCCGCCCAGCCCGACGATCGTGCTGACCGCGGAGGGGTAGGCGTTGTGGCGCGGACCGGACCGGGCCTGATCCGTCGTCTGCATGTAGTAGAACGTGCCCGCGGGTCGCGTGCCGTCCACGGCGGCGGAGCGGTCGATCATGGCGATCGTCTCGGCCGCCGAGTTGCCGCGGGTGCCCGTGTAGCCGAGCAGCGCGCCGATGAAGTACCGACGCGCGTTGGGGTCGTTGCTCGGGTTGCCGCTCAGCCACGAGAACTCGCTGTCGAAGCGGTACGGCGTGTTGCTGCCGGCGTAGAAACGGTTGCCGAACGACGATGGAAGCCCGCCGGCGAGAATCTCGTCCGCGACGAAGGCGAGCGAGTACGCGCCCGACAGCGAGAAACGAGTGACCGGCGAGCACCCGTCCGAGACGAGATCGGGCGCGTTGACATAGAACACGTCCGACGACGCGATGACGATGTAGTCCACCTGCCCCCAGAGGCCGCGTCGCTCGAGGGTGGCGAAGAGCGAGGGCAGGTTGAACTGCGCGAACGAGGCGTAGTCGGTCGCGCCAGGCTCCATGTAGAGCACGTGCGTGTCCGGGATGCCGCGCACGGCCTTGTAGTGGTGGCCCACTTCGAGGCTGCGCCGGTCGAGCGGGTCGATGATGAGCAGGACGTTCTCCGGCGTGCCGCCAGCCCGGGCAAGCCCCGCGGCGAGGCACAGACCGAGAACCGCGAGATCGAGACGCCGACTGACTGGTCCGCCGCGGGCCATGGCCGTTGCTCCACTCCCCACCGTTTGGGCCGGAGCGCGGCGGCACCGTCCGCAAGCCGCGTCACGACCCGGGTTTGCTGACCGTTTCCCTCTCCGCAGTCTAACCCAGGCGGGCGCGAAGCCCAACAGAACCGGGCAGAAACGGCGGGCGGCGGAGGGCCTGCGATACCCGGGCATAACACGAACACGCACGGCCTCCTCTGAGATGCTCGGAATTCGCACGGCCTACCGGCGTCCGCAGGATGCCCCGCGAGACCTCCGATGATCGCGGCCGACGGGGGGTCGCCCGGTCCGATGGCCTTTCTGTCGGCGCGAGACGACCTTCTACAATCCGCCCCATGCCGCCAGAGCCGTACTACGTCACGACGCCCATCTACTACGTCAACGACCGCCCGCACATCGGGCACTGCTACACCACGGTCGTCGCGGACGTGGCGGCACGCTTCGCCCGGCTGCTGGGGCGGGACGTCTTCTTCCTGACCGGCACCGACGAGCACGCCGAGAAGGTCGTCTCCACCGCCCGCGAGCGCGGCCTGACGCCCCGGCAGTGGGCCGACGCCAACGCCGCGGAGTTCCGCAGGGCCTTCCGGCTCATGGAGGTCGCCGAGAGCGACTTCATGCGCACCAGCGAGGACCGGCACAAGACGCGGGCCTCGGCGTACATCCGGCGGCTCATGGACTCGGGCGACGTCTACCTGGGCGACTACGTCGGCTGGTTCGACGCCTCGCAGGAGGAGTACCTCACCGAGACCGTCGCCAAGGAGCACGGCTTCAA
>JBDIVY010000018.1:0-29578 GCA_039794165.1 Phycisphaerales bacterium | reverse complement strand
TCACGACCTCGCGGCAGGTGATCCAGTAGGCGTAGCGCAGGCGTACCTCGACGCCGGGCGCGAGGCGGAAGAAGCCCTTGGGCGGATCCTCCATGAAGTCGTCGCGCTCGATGTAAAGTTCTCGCGTGAAGGGAACGCGGCGCGTGCCCGCGCCGGGGTCTTCGGGGTTGTTGACGGCTTCCATCCACTCGGTGCGCTCGGCGTCGCCGCTGTCCGACCAGTTCGTGATGACGACGCGCAGCGGGCGCAGGACCGCCATGCGTCGCGGGGCGGCCTTGTTGAGGTGGTCGCGCACGGCGTTCTCGAGCACGACGACCTCGGTCACGCTGTTGTACTTCGTCACGCCGACCTGTTCGCACAGGTCGCGGAGCGACTCGGGCGTGTAGCCGCGCCGACGCATGGCGCAGATCGTGGGCATCCGCGGGTCGTCCCACCCCGCGACGTGCCCTTCCTCGACGAGTCGGCGCAGGTTGCGTTTGCTGAGCAGCACCGTCGTCAGGGCGAGTTTGGCGAACTCGATCTGCTGCGGGTGCGGGATCTTCCTGCCCCACGGCCCGGAGCCGTCGTCGGTGCGGCCCTCGTTGACGGCGTCGATGAACCAGTCGTAGAGCGGCCTGTGGTTCTCGAACTCGAGCGTGCAGATCGAGTGCGTGACGCCCTCGATCGAGTCCTCAAGCCCGTGCGCCCAGTCGTACATGGGGTAGATGCACCAGGCGTCGCCGGTGTTGTGGTGCTTCGCGTGCAGGATGCGGTACATAACCGGGTCGCGAAGGTTCAGGTTCGGCGAGGCCATGTCGATCTTCGCACGCAGCGTGCGCGAGCCGTCGGGGAACTCGCCGCGCCGCATGCGATCGAGCAGGTCCAGGTTCTCCTCGACGGATCGGCCGCGGTACGGGCTGGGCCTGCCCGGCTCGGTGAGCGTGCCGCGGTGCTCGCGGGTCTGCTCGGCGGTGAGGTCGCAGACGTAGGCCTTGCCCTTCCTGACGAGTTCGACCGCGTAGTCGTACATCCGCTGGAAATAGTCGGAAGACCAGAAGATGCCGCCGCCGTGCGGGCCGGTCCAGTCCGCGCCGAGCCAGAGAACGTCGCGCTTGATGCCCTCGACGAACTCCATCTCCTCCTTGAGGGGGTTGGTGTCGTCGAAGCGGAGGTTGAACCTGCCGCCGTACTCCTGCGCGAGTCCGAAGTTCAGGCAGATGCTCTTGGCGTGCCCGACGTGGAGGTAGCCGTTCGGCTCGGGCGGGAAGCGCGTGTGCACGCGGCCCCCCCACCGGCCGGAGCGGATGTCCTCGTCGATGATCTGGCGGATGAAATGGCGGGGCTTGTCGGGGGTGTCGGGCATGGGACGGTCCACGCTGAACGCTGGAGTGCTCTGTGGTCAGGCGTCGCCCGCGGAGTCATCGGGGGCGAAGATCGGGATCGTTGCTCTCCTCGCCGCGTCTCGTAGCCGGGCATCAAGCGTAGCGAGCGGGCTTGCCGTGCGCTCGCTGAGTTCGAGGTAGGCGGCGTCGTAGGCCGAGAGCCCGTGGGTACGGGCGAGTTGAACGGTGCGGCCGAAGTCCGCCTCCGGTGAGGGGGCCGCGAGGCGGATCGGCGCTGCTGCGAGCAGTTGCACGGCAGCGGCCGCCTGCTCACCGCTCAACCTGCCACGCCGCTCGGCGACAAGCAGCGCGTTGGCCACTTCCAACGACCACAGCGGAGGCACGATCGCACCCGCCTCGATGGTGTGCCGCAACACCGCATCCGCCAGAGCAGATTGTTCGTCGGGGAGTACCCAGGCCAGAGCGATGGAGGCGTCAAGGACGACCACTCAGTACCGCCTGCCTTCGTCGATCAGTTGGCGGATGGACGGGCCGTCCTTGCTCACCCCGGCTCGCAACTCGCGGAACTTGTTGAGCAGATCGGGGACGGTTGTGCGAGCCTGCCCGTTCGTGACCGGCACGAGGCGGGCAACCGGCTTGCCGTGCCGAGTGATGGTGATGGACTCCCCTCGCTCCACACGCTCGAGGAGTTGGGGAAGGTGAGTCTTGGCCTCGAAAGATCCCACGGACAGCATGATGGATGGCTCCAAATCCAACCAGTCTGGACTAGTCTAGATCATCGGCGAGGAACCGTCCACTCTCCGGTTCCTCTCGACGGATGGTCGGGAGCATGGCCCACTCTCTCACGCCCGATAGAGGTTGTGCCGCTCGACGTAGTCCAGGACAGATCGATCGACAATGCTCGGAGCAGGCGGTTCTCGCTCGATTTCCACCCCCGGTTGAGACACCCTCTGCTTCATGACGAGCCTGATCGCCGTCGCCGAGGCTGGGATGATCGGCGCTGGAGCGATGCGCCGCTGCCACGCGCGCCGCTCCGCTGCTGTCCACTCTCCGGAAGCCTCCAGCGCGGCGTCGAGCGTGGCCGCGTCAGCGATCGGCTCACGCGGCACGACCACCGGTTCGGCGATGGCGATGACCTCGCGGAACTCGCGCCAGCGGTGGAACGCCGCCGCCTGGTCCGACCCGATCAGAAACCGCAACGCCGCGCCGGCCGGCAGCACCCGCATCGCCCGTCGCAGCGTCTCCACCCACCAACTCGGCTCGTCGTCCCCACCGCGCGAGGCCCGGTCGATCTCGTCGGTCCACACGGCCGCTCTCGACAGCGGGGCGATCGCCAGCCTGAGCATGGCCACGCGATGGGTCGCGCTCGTTGCAGGCGCCCCCGACTTGTGCGGCGAGCGGGCCGCGGGCACAAAGACCAGCCACGACCCCGGCGGCATCATCGCGTCGCGGGCGGCGGCCGCTGGCTCGGTGTGCCCTCGGTGCGGCGGGTCGAACGTGCCGCCGAAGAGCAGCACGCCCGGGGCGTCCGGCGGAACGGGCATCGGCGTGACGGACTCGTCTCGGGCCTCGGCCGCCATGCGTGATGGTACGCGCCGGGGCGGGCGCGTTCGGTGGTCGGACGGTGGCCCCGGGCTACAATGGCCGCGCTCAGGCCCCGTCGTCTAGCCAGGTCCAGGACACCAGGTTTTCATCCTGGTAACACGGGTTCGAATCCCGTCGGGGTCATTCGGGAGTTGTGTGGGGTGGTGCATTCGACTGCGACGCCCTGCAGATCCCGCTCTTTTGCGCTGGTACCCTTCTTCGGTTGCACGCCCTTGCGCACGCCCGCAGACGCTTGCTGCGTCGCTTATTGCGTCGGACCTCCGGCGGGGCCAGAGCCGTCGCAGATCGCCGCCTCGAAATGGGCGTCCGTCACTTGCAGATAGTACTCCTGCGCGACGGGCCTCGTCTTTCCGAGCCACGCGTACACGACTTGGGCGGGGTAGCGGTCGCACAACTCCGTCTGCCGAGTGGAGCGCAGGTTGACCTCCTCGTGCCTCGGGCGTTCGCTACCGTCTGCTGATGTCCGAGTTCAAGCCGATGGCCAAAGAGGAGGCGGAGGCGGCGGTTCTCGCGTTCGAGGAGCGAGTGCGATTGCAGGTGCGCCATTTCTCGCCCGAGTCCTTTGCCGTCGAAGTCGCTCGCCGATTCAGGCTCGGGCAAGTGGATACGAAGGCGTTCAGCCAGCACCCGCCGCACTTCCTCGTCCACGCGCTCGAAGCGAACAGCGCGTACTACCAGCAGTGGCGCTATCGCCCGCTGACGGACAATGACTTCGCCGCGACGATCAATCTGTGGCACGACTTCCTTGATCCGGTGCTCATGGGCACATTGAAGGACGGCACCCACCTGTTCGAGTTCGTCCAATACATGCACCGCACCCAAATGGAGTTGCAGGGGGCAGGGTCGCACTGTCGCTTCGGTCGAGGCGTTCGCATGTTCGGCGATCCCAGCGCCATCCCGCGCGCCGCCGCAGCGTTCGCCGCACGCTATGGCGCGAATACCCGCGAGTGGATCAAGTTGCTGATGATCGTCCATGCGCGGACGGGCGTGGCCCGGCCTAACCATCTCCCTCCACCGGGCATCCGCCGTCAGGAGTTGGAGTTCGTAACCGATCTCGGCATCCGGCACCCGAGCCTTGACGGCTTTCTCGGTGAGGTCGCGCGACCGTGGGCGGAGATTGGCGCGGCCTACCGCAGCATCCGCGAGGCGGGCAAGACCGAGCGTCGCTTCGGGCCGCTGACGTGGAGCCAGCGAAGGCCGACACTGGCAAAGTACCCGATCATGAGCATGGCGATGGGCTATCTTGTCCCCGCGCCTCCGCTGCTCCTGCGGCTCATTGGCGACGGCCTCTTTGAGCGTTTCGACGCCATCGACTCCGAGGAGGTCCGCGCCGACCTCGGACGACAGTTTGAGCGCTATGTGGCGGACATGATCCGCTTCCACCTGCCGAAACTGCGGCTCGTAGATGCGAGCGGATTGGAATACGCGGGCCAGCAGTCGTGTGACTTCGCACTCGACCTGCCTGACGCCGTGCTCCTGATCGAGTGCAAGGCCGTGATGCTCGACCGTGATCTAGTGAGCGAGCGCGCCGTCATCAACAGCGGCGCGATCCAGCGCCTGCTCGATGGGTATGTGCAGGTCGTGCGCACTGCCGAGCGCATCAAGGCCGGAGGCTATCCGGCCGACCTGCTTCCACGCGATAAGCCGGTGCTTGGCCTTGTGGTCACGCTCGGGAACGTCCCCGGTGCCGACAACGGGGCGGTGCAGGATGCCACGAAAGCGCGCTTTGAGAAGGAGGGCGTGCCACCGCAGGCTCTCGCCTCCACGCTGCACCGGCCTCAGCCGTTCGACGCCGAGGCGCTGGAGTACCTTGTGCTCCTCCTCCAGCGCGGCGCAGTGCGGGTCACTGACCTGTTCGCGGAGAAGTTGGCCGCGAACCCGTGGCAAGTCGGCGACTGGCCCACGTACCTCAACAAGCAGGTGCAAGCACACAAGCCCCTCGACCTGACGTTCTGGCGGGAGCCGTTCATGGCACTGCTGTCGGAGATGAATACAGCAAAATAGCACCGCCAGGACCGATGGGGACTCGGCTGCCAGCTCGGCCTTCAGCGCCGTCGAGCCACCTCCACCATCGCCACGACCCCGCCCGGATCGCCGGGGACAGGCCAGGGCCACGCCGCCATGACCCTCGCCAAGTCCAAATCAGGGGGCGTTCGAGGAGCCGAGTCGGCCTCCCGTGCGTCGTTTTTTGCGTCGCGCTTTTCGGGACTACCCTGACTTTCCGGCGAGTTCCGAGGGCGTTCTGATCCCGTCGGGGTCATTGCCGCGGTTCGTGGGGTTGGGGTTGCGCCAGGCGCCTCCGACCGCCTGTGGACTCCGCTTTACGCGTGATGCGTGATTCCCGGTAGACTCGTCGCCGTTCGACGGAGCGGTCCGGCGGCGGGTGCGGCTGTGTGGCTGCAATCCCGCGCCCCTGAGCACGCGACGCCCCGAGCGACCGCGGTTGGGAGGAGTCTCATGGCAGCGATCACCGGCACCGTCTCTCGGCGTAACTTCCTCCAGACCGCCGCCGTTCTCGGCGCGGCGGCGTTCGTGGCGCCGAGCGTCGGGCTTGCCCGGCCGGTGCGGGCCGCGAGCAAGCTTCGTGTCCTCTCGATCGGCGTCATCGGCACGATCGGCGGGGCCGACCGGCACAACATCGCCTCGCACCCGCTCGCCGAGATCGTCGGCCTGTGCGACGTGGACGCCAACGCCCTGGCCGAGGCCGCCCGCGAGCACCCCGACGCATTCACCTGTGAGGATTACCGCGAGGCGTTCGACAAGCACGCCGACAAGTTCGACGGCGTGATCGTCGCGACGCCGGACCACTCGCACTGCGCGATCATGACGCTCGCGCTCGAGCGCGGCAAGCACGTCTACGGCCAGAAGCCGCTCGTGCAGCAACTCGAGGAACTCGACTTGCTCCAACGGGCCGCACGCGCTCGCTCCAACCTCGTCACACAGGTCGGCGCCCAGCGGATCGAGCACGCGCCCCGACGCGCGGCCGTGGACATCCTGCGCAGCGGCGGCCTCGGCAAGGTCATCGAGGTCCACATCACCTTCGGCAACGGCTCGCTCGCCGGCGGGCACTACTTCGCCGACGGCAAACTCGGCGAGCCGATCGACCCGCCCGCGGCGTTCAACTACGACCTCTGGCTGAACGGGGCGCAGCGCGAGCCGTGCCGCCCCCAAATGGTCCAGCGGCAGTGGCGCAGCTGGTGGAAGTACGGCGGCGGGCAGATCACGGACTGGGTCGTCCACCTGACCGACGTGCTGTTCTACGCCTTCCCCGAGTTGACCAGCCCCGTGCGCGTCTGCTCGCGGACGCCGTCGCGCGACCTGTCGCACTTCCACGCCGACCGCGTGCTCTCGACGGTGACCTACGCCGTGAAGAGCGACCGCTTCGCGAACACGACGTGCAACTTTCACTTCTACGACTCGAACATGCGGCCCGACCGTGCGCACCTCGGCCTCGGCGAGGGCGAGTGGCCGAGCGGCATCGTCACGATCGTCGTCTGCGAGGGCGGCACTCTCGTCCTCGCGCCGGAGGGGCCGCTCGAGATCTGGCGCGAGGGCCGCAAGACCGACGGCATGGAGTGGCCGGGTCTGCCCACCTACGAGAAGTTCAGCCACTGGCACGCCTGGGTCGACAAGGCCCTCGGACGCGACACGCCGCACCTCTGGATGCCCTTCGACATCGGCATCCGTTGCACAGAGCCGGGCCTGCTCGCGGTGAAGGCGGCCAGGTACCCCGGCCAGGTTCTCGACTGGAACCGCGGGAGCCTGTCGTTCACGAACCACGCCGAGGCGAACCGGACGCTGGTGCGGCGCGAGTACCGCGCGGGCTTCGAGCCGGTTCGCGTCAAGTGACGGTGATGCCGGGTCCGCCGGACGCGCGGCGCATGGATCCAGAATGCAAAGAGGCCCCGGCACGTGCGACGGGGCCTCTGTTTCATCGAGACGACTTGGGCGCGGCCGTCACGGGCAGCCGGCGACGTAGGCGTTCAGGAACGCGATGAAGTCCAGCGAGTTGATGACGGTGTCGCCGTTGAAGTCCGCCCGCGGGTCCTGGGCGACGTAGGCGTTCAGGAACGCGATGAAGTCCAGCGAGTTGACGACAGTGTCGCCGTTGAAGTCCGCCGGGCACGGGGCGGCCGTCGGGATGACGACGAACTGGTCGCCCGCGTAGGCCCCGAAGTCGATGTTGCGGACGTCGTCGATCGCGCCGAGGTTGCCGGTGCCCGCAGGCAGGCTTCCGATCACCTGGTTCGAGAGGTACGAAGAGTCCGGGCTGGCGATGAAGCCCGCGAGTTTGATCTCCGAGGCCCCGTCCCAGCCGAGTTCGTCGAGGTCGATGGCGATCTCGAAGCCGGTGGTGACGTTCTCGGCGTCGGAGGTGTCGGAGTCGGTCACGCCGCCGACGTTGGAGTTGTCGAGGTAGAAGAGGATGAGTCCCGGCACGGGATTGAAGGGGTCGATCTGCGTGGTGCGCGGGGCGTAGTTGGTGTACAACTGCGGCGTGAAGCCGTCCTGGATGTCCACGCGCGGCCCGTCGAAGGGCACCGGGGCGCGGTCGGACTTGGGGTTGTTGTCCCATGCGCCGTAGTCGAGGTTGTTGCCGTTGAAGTCCTTGAGCGGGCCGTTGGTGCGGAGGACGGCGCAGTCGAGGGTCTGCCAGGGCGGGTTGTCGTTGATCTTGATGCTCATCCAGTAGTCCGGCTCGAACGCGGCGTCGAAGGTCAGGCCGTTGCCCAGGCCCTCGTCGCCCATGCGGTTGAGGTTGCCGAAGGAGATGTCCACGTTGTCGCCGCGGAGGCGGTTCTGCCCGCCGGGCGCGGCGTCCAGGAAGAGGTTGAGTTTGTTGCCGCTGTTGGAGTCCTTCGAGCCGGTCCCGTTCTCGAGGTTGCCGGTGATCATCAGGTACAGGCGGTTGTCGGCGCCGTCGAAGTAGGAGTAGACGGCGTTGAGTTCGGAGCCGGTGGCGTAGTCCTCGGTGCCGGAGGGTGGCGGGCAGGAGCCGAAGACGCCGTCCACGTTCGAGTTGTTGATGGTCACGCGGATGTCGTCGGGGTTGGAGCCTCCGAAGAGTTCACCGTCGCTCACCGCCGAGCCTGCGCCCAGGTACCGCCCGATGCCGCCGGGCATGACCTCGGCGTAGTTGGGGTAGATGGTGTAGGGGTCTCCGCCGCCGCCGAAGAGGACGACGTAGTCGGCCTCGAAGCCCTCGTCGAACTCCAGCCCGTTGCCAGAGCCGTCGTCGCCCATGCGGTTGAGGCCGTTGAAGTCGATGTCGGGGTTGTCCCCGCGGAGCCTGTTCTGCCCGCCGAAGATGGTGTCGAAGAAGATGGTGAACTTGTTGAAGTTGGACTCGAGGTTGCCGGTCGCCATCACGTACAGCCGGCCGTCGTGGACGACGGCGTACAGGGCGTCGAGTTCGGAACCGTTCGCGTAGTCGAACGCGCCCATGTTGGCGTCGCCGAATCCGGTCCGGTTGGTCTGCACGGCCACGGGCGCGCCGTACACGCCGTCGAGCGTGCCATCGATCACCGGCGCGACGCCCACCACCGCGGGCGTGAACTCGGCGTGCTGCGTGCCGCCGTAGCCCTTGAAGTTCACGTTCCGCGGCTCGCCGGGGTTGGGCGTGCCTGGGAGCAGCCCGCCGAGAACCTGGTTCGAAACGAAGTCGTTCCCGCCGCCGTTGACGAACACGCAGATCCGGATCGCTCCCGCCGGGTCGCCCAGCGCGGAGAGCGGGATCGACATCTCGACGCCCGTGGTGACGAGGTCGGGCCAGCCGATGTCCTCGTCGTCGCAGGGGTCGGACTGGCCCGAGTCGCCGAACTGGGTCGGGTTCGTCTGCACCCAGATCGGCGCGCCGTACAGAGCATCGCGCTGCCCGTCCACCACGGGCTGGGCGCACACCACCGCGGCCGACGCGGCCACGCCGACGAGCGAAAGAACGCCTCTCGTATTCATCTCATCTCCCTTGTCGTCCGGCCTCGGCGCTTTGCTCCGGTGCCCGTTCCACCGGGACCGAACTCGCGCGAAACGAGCCGAACACAAGTCTAGTCGGGTCGCGGATGCACACCAAGGGTTTTCTGCCGCTGCGCTTCGCGTCATTGACCCGAAAGTCCGCGGCCTGTACCCTTCGTGTTCGGGGTCGAGTCCGGGAGGCCGAACAGGCCTCAGACTGGAGTCGCCATGCGCATGGTTCGTGCGGCAGGACGGGCGTTCACGCTCATCGAACTGCTCGTCGTCATCGCCATCATCGCCCTCCTGATCGGGCTGCTGCTCCCGGCCCTGGGCAAAGCCCGGGAGGCCGCGCGGATTGCCCAGTGTCTCAGCAACACCCGCCAGATGGGCCTGGCCATGACCTACTACGCCAACGAGTGGAAGGACTGGTACCCGCTCATTCCGTTCACCAAGCAGGCCGAGGACGCTTTCTACGGCAAGTCCGGCGAGCGGCGGCTGGACTTCCAGTACGTCGTCGGCGGCGTCTCCGGGCTGTTCAGCCTCTATCAGATGGGCCAGTCGGGCGGACTCGGCGACGGCATGCACGGCTTTGTCGGCGCGACGGGCGATCCGGAACTGGCGGCCTACCCGGACGGCAACAAGACGCCCCTGATGCGCGCCTACGTCTCCGATTGGCAGTTCCTGACCTGCCCCGCCGACAAGGTGGACCGCTGGTACGGCATGCCGTTCAAGCCCGGCAACTCGTACAACGCCGGCAAGCCCATGCAGCCGAAGCCCCCAGCCTCGGAGTGGGACGTCGTCGGGTACAACGTCAGTTACCTCTACATCGCCGGCCTCAAGACCGACGAGTCCGTCATCATCTACCCCGCCCCGATCTGGGGCGACGAGACCAACGGGCCTGACGTGAGCACCGACGCGTGGTACGGGCGAAAGGAACTCGCCGACGCCGCCGGAACCACCGTCGGCAAGTTCGCCAAGGACGACAACCACGGCAAGGCCGGCGGCAACTACGTCTTCACCGACGGGCACGCCGAACTCATCACCGACAAAATCCACGACGTCTTCTTCAAAGAAGAGAGCGACAGCCCTAAGAGCGTGAACGTGATCGACAAGAAGCGCAGCAGGCGCGTCCAGACCATCGACTGACGCGCCGACCAGGCCGACCCCGACGCGGCCGCCACGCCGCTCCGCCCGAGAACTCCCCCGGGAGCCGCGGAGCACTGTCATCCCCCGGGCCTCTCCGCCACTTTCGGCCTCGCCCCTTCCATGCGGCGGCGTCCCGATCCATAATGGTCCCGGCGACCCCGCCCCCGGAGGACGAGATGACGAAGGCCCCGATGATTGCCGGTTCGCTCCTGCTCGCCGCGCTCGTCGGCGTCGCGACGACCCCGCGTGCGACCGGGCAGGAGCACCCGGTCATCCTCCAGTGGTTCGAGTGCCCGTGGGCGGACATTGAGCACCGCGCGCCGGACTTCTTCAACGCGGGGTACGGCGCGCTCTGGCTCCCGCCTCCCTCGAAGTGCGCCGACCTGAAAAGCCCCGGCTACGACCCCTTCGAGCGCTTCGACCTCGGGACGCCGCTCTCGCCGACGGCCTACGGCACCGAGGCGGGCTTCCGCGCCGCGCTGGGCGAACTGCGCCGAGCGAACGGCCTGGTCTACATCGACACCATCATGAACCACAACTCGATGCGCCAGACGAGCAAGTCGTTCCAGGAGGCGGGAGGCTACCCCGGCTTCTGGATGGCGCCCGAGGATCCGCCCCGCAACAAGCTGCCGACCGACAACTGGGGCGACTTCCACGCCGGGCACGCCGCCGGGTACTACCAGTCCGAAGATCCCAACGGGCCGTTCTACGACCGCGAGAAGGGCGACCTCGTCGCGCTCATCGACATCGCGCACGAGTCCAACAACCTCTTCATCCGCCACCCCGTGAAGGACGGCCACCCGCAGAACATCCCCGCCGGCACGCTCTACAACAAGCCCAACCCCGCCAACATCCGCTTCTATCAGGACCGCGACCTGCCGCCGAAGGTCGTCCTCAACCCAGGGACCTCGCGCAATCCCCCCCCCGGCGAGCACTGGGAGTTCTACGTCTATCCCTTCAACACGGACGACCCGTCGCAGGGCGATCCGATCGCCGAGAACGCGACCCTCCTCCTGCTCCGGTGGACGCAGTGGATGCTCGACGAGTTCGGCGTGGACGGCTTCCGGCTGGACGCCGCCAAGCACGTGCCCACCTGGTTCTGGGACACCTACTGGGACACTGTCGCCTTTGAGCGCCGCCGGACCCCCGACGCCCGCGTGGTCACGCCCTTCTCCTTCGTCGAGTGCGTGGACGGCAACTGGTTCACCTACACCCAGTACGTCCGCAAGGACGCCTTCGCCGACCGCGACGCCCTCGACCTCGGGGGCGCCGGCTCGCTGCGCGACATCCTCAACGCGGGAGGCTTCGGGTCGTGGGCGTCGGTCCTCGCCGCGCACATCGACAACACCGACGACGGATTCAACAACGGCACGCTCGGCGTGAACCACGTCTTCAGCCACGACAACGGCTCGGCCGGCAACGGCTCCGCGTCCCCCCCACTGCCCACGCGCCGCCAGCAGGGATTCCCGCAGATGGCTTACGCCCTCCTGCGCCCGGGGCCGCCCATCGTCTACCACAACGCCCGCGGCATCTCTCGCTCGGGCGGCTTCTTTCCCCGAGAAGGCTCGCCGAACGCGCTCGGCCTCGACCCGGCGTCCGGATCGCTCGACCCGACGCTCACTACCCTCGTCCGCATCCGCAACGAGTTCGCACGCGGCCAGTTCTTCCCCCTCAACTGGTCCGACCCCGTCAACAAGTCCATGGACGACGTGCTCGTCAACGAACTCTCCACACCCATCGGAGGCGGGGCGTACTCCGCCAACCTCCTCGTCGCCGTCAACGACCGCTTCGACAACGGCGTCCAGCAGCGAAACGTCCTCACCACCTTCGCCCCGGGCACGCGCCTGCACGAACTCACCGGCAACGCCGCGGACCCGCAGGTCGACCCGACCAACCTCATCCCCGAAGTCATCACCGTCGGCGGCGACCGGCGCGTCCTCATCACCGTGCCGAACAATCGCAGCGTCAACGGCGTCGAGCACGCCCGCGGCTACGTCGCCTACGCCCCGGCCGTCCCGAGCGGCTCCCTCGACATCCCCGAGGTTTCCGGCTCAATCCCCGCCGACCCGCCCCAGGCACCCTTCTCACGCCGCAGGCTCTCCGCAGTCCCCGTCGTGACCAGCGACGCCTTCACCCTCCGCCTGACGACGACGCAGACCGACCCCCTCGACCCGAACACCGACGACGACGCCGTCTTCCGCTTCAACCAGGGCTACGCCGACCTGAACGGCAACGGTGCACCGGACTACCCGCACGACGCCGGTGTCGCCGCGGGATACGAACGGTTCCTCACGGCCTTCCAGCCGCTCTACGGCTCAGACCAGCAGGCGGGCCTGTACGAGCAGTTGATCGACGCCTCGCTCCTGCCCGAGGGGTACAACTACGTTTCCGTGCGCGCGTTCAGGCGGCGAGACGCGGCCGACGCGCCGCTCTTCCGCGAGTTCAGGACGACGATCTACGTCGATCGCCTGGGGCCGAAGGTGGAACTGCTCACGCCCGGCCCGATCGAGGACGCGACCACGGCCACCTTCCGCGTCGGGCTGCTCGACCGCACCACGCAGCGCGTCCACTTCTTCTGGAACCTGCCGCCGGAGGAGGATCCGATCCCGCTGCTCTCGCCCTTCAACCAGGGCGTGAAGCACGACCGCTTCGAGTGGCGTTGGACCGAGTCCGGCCTGACGCACGGCCTGCACACGCTCACCGTCGTGCCCGTCGAGGTCACGGGGACCGCTGCCGTTGAACGCTACGAGGTGCTCGTCCTGAACTGCGCCGCGGACATGAACGGCGACACCCGCACCGACACGCTCGACTTCCTGGCTTTCCTCACGCTCTGGGCGGCCAAGGATCCCGCCGCCGACCTGAACAACGACGGCACGGTGGACACGCTGGATTTCATCGTGTTCCTGAACCTGTGGGTGGCGGGGTGCTGAGATCTCCACGCTCTCGCCAACGCGAGGGCTGCGTGCCCGATGCGCTCGTCGCCAGGGTGGTGCGCGCCCAGTCGCGCCACACCGGGCTCGTGCCGCGCATGGAGACCTCCTCGAGCAGATCTCGGGTGCGTTCGTCCCGGCGAGCGTTGCGAACCTGACAGCGAACCAGGGCCTGCACGGCCTCGATGTGGCCGGGGTACGCCTCGAGGGCCGCTGCGTACTCGGTCAGGGCGTCGTCGATCCGGCCCGCGCGTTCGAGCGTGAGGGCGAGGTTCATCCGGGGGTCGGGGTGGCCGGGCATGAGGCGGCGTGCCCACTCAAACTCCTCGGCTGCCTCATAGAGCGCGCCGCGGTTGAGATGAATGACGCCGAGGTTATTGTGCGCCGGCCCGTGGTAGAGATCCGCGGTAAGGGCACGCCGAAGCATATCTTCGGCCCGCTCGGGATCGCGTTCGAGCAAGTCGGCCGCGAGCAGCGTCAGCCGCTGGGCTTCCATCGGATTCCTGGCCTGTCCATCGCGTGGCGAGTACGGTCCGCGCGGTCCGGATCCGCAACCGCACACGCCAACGAGCATCAGCATCAGGAGTGCGGCTGAAAGCGATCGGTTGGGGCAAGTGCAACGCATCACTTCTGGACTCCACGACCGGCGTCGGCAAGGTACACCGCAGAAACCGTGATTGTGACTCTGTACGCCTCTTCGGGGTCACGACCCCGCGATGCGGTGTTCAACTCGACGCCCGAGGTCGTCCAGAGGGAATGCTCGCGCCGCCAGATCCGGAGCAACGGCCCGAGTTCCGCGAGCGTCATCGGTTCAAGCACGATGCGCACGGACTGCACGCGGTGAGCCGAGCCGGATCCTGCCGCCCCGCGGTCGGAGACCGGCGTCACGGACTTCAGTCGCGATTCGGGAAGACCGACCTCGGCGAGCGATCCGCCAACGCGTGCGATCACGTCGTGACTCGGCCGTTCGCTCACGGCGATGCGTTCTTCCCTCGCACGGAGGTGACGGACCTCGTCAGCGTCCTCACGGACGGATGCGAGGCGGAGCGCAGCAGCGTTCGCTCGCGAGACCGCGTCGGACGCCCGCGACCACGCCAGGCCGAACAGTGCGACCGACGACGCGGCCGCGACGAGGATCGCCATTCTGGCTTGCCTCCGAGTCATGGCACGGCTCCATGCTCGACCATTGTCGAGGAACGCGTCAGCTGGAGACGAACGGTCATGCCTTCGGAGGATCGCGAGAGTGATGGCTGCGCGAGGGACCAACCCTCGGCCGCGCGCATCGACTCGATCAACCGCTCCGCCTCCGGCTGACCGGGGAGCCAAACCGTCAGGGTGGCGCCGGCGGCCGTGACGGAAAGCGTCTCGGTGCGCGCGCGCAGATCGCGCGGCCAGGCCGCGAGCAAAGACGCCAGGTCGGGGGCCACATCCGTCGGTCGAGACTCGCGAGAGGGTTCCGCACGCGTGCGCCGGAGCTGCCGCAACTCGGACACAAGGCGCAGCGGGGCGGGCTGACCGCTCTGCCCGGTCGCATCCCCCAGAACCGAGGCGTACGCCTCGTGCTCGGCGCGTTCGGCGTCGAACGCCAACGCATTCCACGCTCTCGTTCGATTCGCGAACCCGACCACCAACAGAAGCGAGCACAGCACGAGAGAGGCGGCTGTCACAAGCGTCGTGCAGGCTCGGGCGCGGCGGATCGCGGGCGGCTCGAACTCGCGCGTCAGGAGATTGAGACTCGAAGCATCGGCAGTGGGCGGCACAAATGGCGGCAAGGACTCAGGGCGGAGTGAGATTGCTCCCTCCGCAACCTCGCGCAATGAGGCGCGCTCCATGCCGCACGCCAGCACGGTCCCTCCACCGAGCGGCACGAATACGGCGTGGACGCTCTCGATCGGGACCGGCAACACCGCCTCGAACAGGTACCCGAGCCGACGGTTCCACAGAGCGCGGGACGCGAACGGCTGTCGCGGTAGCGACGAGGCGTCAAGCACGGCCCAGTACAGCCGCTCGGGCGGCACACTCGCTTCGCGCCCCGTAAGTCCTCGGCCGCTGCTCATCGTCGGCCTCCTTTCGCCGCTCCTGAATCTCGCAGCGACAGCCGCGTCGAACGCGATCCAGTTCTGAGCGTGACGGTGTCCTCTGCCACGCTCTCGATAACCGAAGCGCCGAGTCGATCACCAACGCCCACCACGTGCAGGAGGTCGGCCTCCGGGTCGTACAGCGCGGCAGCATACTGTCGCCCGTCTCGGGGTTCGGCGTCCGGGGACTTGACGATTCCGATCAACTGCAATCGCAGCATCACGGGAGGCTCCGGTCCCGTCTCCTCGCGCGGGCGGGGCGCCTCCGGGGGAGGTGGCGGAGGAGGATTCCAGATCGCGACGAGGAAGGACTCGTTCGGCAGCGGCTCAGGGACGAGTTCCGTCGCCGAGCTTGCATCGTCGGTGTCGCGCGCAGCCTGCCCGAGGACGGGTAGCGAAGGCCGGCTGAAGGCCCAGACGGCGCACGCCAACGTCGCTGCTGCTCCGAGCGCGACGGCCGTCGCCGTTCGTCGGCGCCATGTGGCGAGCGGGTCACTCATCGATCGCCAGCCTTTGCACGAGTTCCCACGATCCGCCCCGATCGACGTACACACACCACCAAGACCGCCTGATCCGCCCGGCCTCGACGTCCAGTCGGATCGCCCATGCCGTGCTTGCCGCGACAGGGACGGGGAATGCGTCGTCGGCTACGCCACTCGACGGAGGTTGAGTCCGCGAGCCGGGCGAGGCCGCCTTCCCTGCCTGACGCGCCGTGACGATCTGCTCGACCCCAGCCAACTGCCTCCCGTCGTACACCGCCTGAACGAGCGGCATCGGCGCGGTGTTCACGTTCAGCGTCGGGCGCGCGCCCTCCCTGTGCGGATTGTGTGTCGCGATCAGTTCGCCGACGGCGGACAAATCCGAAGCACCCGTCACCGGGAACGTCCGACGCGATCCCGTGGTGACGGTAGCGAACAGGTCGAGGCCGGGCGCCCCGGACGCAGCCGACCCGACGGCAGACGCCATCCGGAGCACGTCCGCAGGGAGGGCAGATCGGAGCGCTCCAAGGGTCGCAGACAGAGGAACCAACCCGCACTGGTCAAATGCGGTCGCTTCGACGCGGCACTCTCTCTCGCCAACGATCAGACTCACGCCGACAACGCCGACGCGAGGCGAGCCTGCGTCCGGCGGAAGCACAACGAGCGCGGACCGGCGTGCGAGCCAGTCGCGGATCGGCGCCTCGGCGGCCACGAGCAGGTCGGCGGCGAGCGCTTCGTCAGCGCTCAGGGTCGTGTCATTGCGAACGTGCCACGCGATCCTCGCCGCGCCGGCCGCAGCCGACACGCCCACCGCGAGCACGGCAAGCACGAGCAGCAGCCCGAGACCGCGCCGTGAGACGAGTCGCCGCGTCATCCGGCGTCTCCCGCGGGGGTCGTGTGTGTGCGCGCGACGCTCCGGCCATTGATGCCCTCGAGAACGACGCGGACGCTCTCCCGTGATAACGACCCGGCCGCCGGCTCCCCGGCGTGAGCAGCAATGGACCGCACGCCATCGAGCAGCGGCCTCGAGGAGATCCACTCGCCGTTGGCGTCAAGATCGTGCATCCACAGCATCCCGTGCTCATCGACCATGTAGCGACGCGTGACGGCCACCCGCGCCGGAGCGCCGTCGCGCCCGCGCGATACAATCCGTGTCGGCACGTCCAGGCCGTCGTCGTGCGTGCGGAGCCCGGAAGCGTCCTGCGCCCGCCGCGCACGCCTCTTATCAACGACTCGGAGGTCGTCCTCGATCGCGTCGAGCACGCGATGCGCTGCTCGCTCCCAGCCCGCGCCGGTCGCCGCAGCCGCCGAGGCTCGGAGAGTGACGCTCGTCAAGCCGACGCACGCCACGGCAATCGTGCCAAGAAGGGCAAGAGACAGCGTGACCTCAAGGAGCGTGAATCCTCTGGGCGTCATCTGTCTCCCTCCGGCCTGCGCGTCGGCAGCCTGACCCAACGTGCGACGGCGACTCCCTCCGCCTCGAAGATGAGCCATGCGTGCGACGGCTCGGGCGCACCAGGCTCGGCTTCATGCATCGAGCCGACCGACACGATAACCTCGCGTCGATCGGTCGCGTCCGGCCAGTCGAGCGTGAGCCGGCCATGTTGTTCCAGCAAGCGACCCGCGAGGGCCGGTTGAGAAACGAGAATCGCGTTTGCGGCCTCACCGAGATCACGCACGGCCTCATGTTGCGTCGTCGATCGTGCCGTGCTCGCGTCGCGGGCCGCGTCGCGCAGGAAAGATGCACACGTCGCTCCGACGATCGCGAGCAGGACCGCCGACACCACGACTTCGATCAGCGTCAGGCCGCGGTTCATGGCGACGGCTCCCGGCCGGAAATCGGCGCGGGACCGAACGCCCAGCCCGTCACCCCGCTCATGGTCCAGCGTTGATCGAGATCGCCGCGGGCCACGCGCACCTGATAATCCCGGCTTCGGCCCCGCGAATCGACGCGTATCGACGGAGCGGCGGCGCCGCCCGACTCAAACCGAATGATGACCCCTGCCCGCATCTCCCGACGGGCGATCGTCTCGCCGTTGCGCACGATGCTGACGATCGCCCCGCTCTCGTCGAGAACCAGATCGACCGGCACGCCGGCGCGAGCGAACGCACGCGCGCGGGCGTCCGCGTCCAGAAGGATGGACCTCGCCTCGCGGAAAGCAGCGGCATCGGCCGAGCCGCGTGCAGCGAGCGATAGAATGCCGGCAGCGAGCGACAGCAGCACAACCGTGAGGAGCGACTCGAGAAGCGTGAACGACCTTGATGCAGCGCTCATCTGGTCTCCTCCCTGAGCGATGCGGACGAGAGGTCCGCGTGGTCGCCTTCACCGCCCGGCTGGCCGTCCGCGCCGAAACTCAGAACCTCATACGGGAGTCCGTCGGGGCCGGGCGTGACGTAGAGGTACGGACGGCCCCACGGGTCGAGCAGGTGGTCGGCGGACAAGTAATAAGGCGAAGTCGGCGACGCCTCGTTCAGCGCTCGCAGACCGGTGTCGTTGTCCGGCCATGTGTCGTGCTCCATGTAGTACACCTCGAGCCTGCCGACGATCTGCCCGATGCCGGTGCGGGCGAGTTCGCGCTTGCCCCGCCCGAACGCGCCGGAGAAGCCCACCGCGAGCGTGGCCGCCAGCAGGCCGAGGATCACCACCACGGCGAGCACTTCGACGAGCGTCATGCCGTGCGAGCGAACATTGACAGGCCGGCGGGTCGTCCGTGTCATCCGATCACCTCCTGCAGTCTGACGAGGGGCAGCACAGCGCCCATGACCACGATGCCGACCATCGCAGCGAGCACAAGGATGACGGCCGGTTCAATCAGCGCGGCGAGCCGGTCGATCGTGCGCGTCGCCGACCTGTGCGAGCGCGCCGCCAGCCGTTCGAGCGTGATCGGGAGTTCGCCGGCCGTTTCGCCGATGGCGATCAGACGGCGGCATTCCGTGCTGAACCAGTGCGGATCGCCGAGCGAATCCGCGAGCGTGCGGCCTCGCTCGATGTCCCTGGCCGCCGCGGCCAGAGCGACCCCGAGCGACCCGCCGACCGTCGGTGCGGCGATCCGCAGCGCGTCGACGAGCGGGACGCCGGTGCGGGTGAGTTCGGCCAGGCCCGCGAGCGCGCACGCCAGTTTCGCCGAGCGAATGAACCGTGGCGTCATCGCGCGGACCCACGGTGGAACCCGAACACCCACCCGGTTCAGCAGCGGCCTCGCAAGCAGCGAGAACACAACCGCGAGCACGATCGCACCGAGGAGAGGCAGCCCCCACGCACGGAGACCGGCGCCGACAGCGATGATGGCGCGAGTGAGCGCGGGCGCCTGCACGCCGGCGTCGGTGAGGACTGAGGTCAACTCGGGCAGCGTGCGCACGCTCATGAACACGACCACACCGATCCCGACGCCGAGCACGGCGGCCGGGTAGATCAGCACGGCGACGATCCGTGACGAGAGCGAGCCGGCTCGCTCGTGACGCTCGGAGAGTGAACGGAGCACGGGCGACAGGTCGCCGGTCGCGCGTGCCGCTCGCACCATGGCGACCTCCGAGGCGTCAAACCAGGATGACTGCGCCCCCATCGCGGCGTCGAGCGTGTCCCCCGCCCGGATACGCTCCCGAACCGCGACGAGCATGGTGTGTCGAGCGCTTACGGATCCCGGACCCGACATCGCTCCCATCGCCTCCGCCAGAGGAAGTCCCGCCTCGAGCATGGTGGCGAGACTGTCGAAGACCTCGGCCTTGTCGGCGACGCGCCGGGTGCGCAGATGGCGCGCCCAGGCTTCGCGGAGTGGGGTGAGTGCGCCTCGACCGGCGTCGCCTACGTCCCTACGCACGGGACGGGCGTCGATCACCTGCAGCCCGATCCGTCGAAGCGACGCCCGGAGCGCGGCCGGCGATTCCGCGGCGATCTCCCCGGCGTGCACTACACCATCGCCACCGGTGGACGAAACCGCCTTGTAACGATACAGCGTCACGCCAGCCCTCCGACTACTCGCTCCAGTTCCACACGCGTCGTGCGACCCGCGTCCACGAGGCGCCGTCCCTCGTCCTCAAGACCTCGAACTCCACGCGCACGCACGAAACCACGGATCGTTGCGGCGGATGCACCGCGCGAGACGAGTTCACGCACGGCGTCGTCGATGGCGATGAGTTCGAAGATGGCGGTCCGCCCCGAGTACCCGGAGCCGAAGCAGCCGGGGCAGCCCTCCCCGCCACAGCCGGAGTGCTTGAGCCGCAGCAGTCGCTGCGCAAGCACCGCCGACAAGGACGCGCTCACCAGATAAGGCTCCACACCGAGGTCGATGAGCCTCGTCACGGCAGTGGCCGCGTCATTGGTGTGCAGCGTCGAAAAAACGAGGTGCCCCGTGAGGCTTGCCTGGATCGCGGTTCGGGCGGTCTCGGCGTCGCGAATCTCTCCGACCATCACAACGTCCGGGTCCTGACGGAGGATGTGCCGCAGACCCGTGGCGAACGTGACGCCCTTGCGCGTGTTGACCTGCGCCTGGCTGATGGCGACGCCGGCCGTGGCGAGTTCGTACTCGATCGGGTCTTCGACGGTCACGATGTTGACATCGCCGCCGTCGAGTCGCCCGCCGCGGGAGGCCAGCCAGCGGAGCGTCGTGTAGAGCGTCGTCGTCTTGCCGGAGCCGGTCGGCCCCGTGACGAGCACGATGCCGCTTGACCGCGACGCGCGGTCAAGGAAAGGGCCTTCCACCTCGGACGGCATGCCGAGCGAAGCAAAGTCCGCAAGCCCTTGCCCCTGCCCCGCGTCGAGAAGCCGAACCACGGCTCGCTCGCCATAACTCGTCGGCAGCGTGCTGATGCGCAGGTCAACCGGCCGCCCGGAGCCGATGGTCACGGTCGCGCGGCCGTCCTGCGGCACGCGGCGCTCGGCGATGTCCATACGCCCCATGACTTTGATCCGGCTGACCACCGACGCAGTGAAGCGGACCGGCAGCTCCCGCACGGTCTGGAGAACGCCGTCCACGCGGTAGCGGACAAGCGTTCGGTCCGCGAGGGGTTGGACGTGAACGTCGCTCGCCCCCCGCGACAGGGCCTCGAACAGCAACGCGTCCACGAGCCGCACGATCGGCCCCTTGCCCTCGGTGGAGAGCAGGTCGCGGTCGGCGACGCCGAGGAGCCGCTCGATCTCGTTCGCGTCCGTTCCAGCGTCGGTTCCACCCGGCGGCTCGCCGCTCCCACTCGTCCCGGTATCCTCAGGGCGCGCGTACGACGAGTCGATCAACGACGCGATCCGCTCGTCCTCGGCGGCCTCACGCCGGATCGGAACACCGAGCCGAACGCCGACGTTGAACGCGGCGGCGGGCGACGTGCGCTCGCTGGTCAGCAGCCGCTCGACGCCGTCGTCACGCCCCAGACTCATGATAAGATGCTGGCGCGCGAAATCGCGCGGGATGAGAGCGAGGAACTCCGCGCCGGGTCCCCCGTCGGCACGCCACGTCCGCGGCGTCGAGTCGGCGACGAGCGGGTCCGCATCCGTTCCCGCGATCATCGGATGACCCTCGGTTGCGGAACCGGCCAGCCGTCGTCGACACCAGCATCCGCTGATGCAAGATCACTCAGATGTTTCAGACCCTCGAAATCGCGCGTCCTCAGGATCGTCGGACGGATGAACACATAAAACCTGGAGCGGCTGTTGGACTTCGACCTGTTCTTGAACGCCTCACCAATGATCGGAATCTCGCCGATCAACGGCACCCGGCTCTCTGCCGCTGCATCGGTCAGCAACTCGATCCCGCCCACCGCGATGGTGTAACCGTCCGGGATCGTCGCCACGCTCCGCACGCTGTTCTGCTGACGCGGCGGTGGGACCTGCGGAGCAGCCGCCTCGCCCACGAACGCGCTGAGCGAGACCTGGTAATCCAGGCGCAGATGGTCCCCTTCCGCGATCTGCGGGCGGACGCTGACCGTCGTTCCCGCCGACTGCGACCCGCCAAAGGAAGTCGTCGCGACGGTGTTTGAGGCGTTCGTGCTGATGAAAGGTTGTTCGAGCACCGAGTTGATCGTGGCCTGCTCATTCCCGGCCACGAGAACGCGCGGCATGCTGAGCGAACGCCCACGGTTGATCGCCTGCAGCGCCCGCACCACCACACTGAAGTCTCCGGGGTTGAGCACGATGCCCGTGAACCCCGCGCCGCGCCCAGCGCCGTCGAGCGAACCACTCGCTCCGGCGCCGCTCAGCCCAAAGAGCGATGAGAGACGTGCGACCGTGTCGCCCGGTCCGTCGATCAGGCGCTCCAGTTCAACGCCGAGCGTCAGCGAGTCGCTCTCCGAAATGCTCACAATGAGCACCTCCAGGAGCACCTGCGGCCGGCGAACGTCCAGGTCACGGAGCAGCGCTTCGAGGCGCTCAAGTTCGCGCGGTTCGCCGAAGACGATCAGGGAGTTGGTCGCGGGGTCGGCCGTCAGCGAGAGCGAGGGGCCCTCGGCGGGCTGCACGCGAGCGCCCGGTTCAGACCCGGGCTCCAGGACCGCGGGCGCCGCAGCCGCGTCGAGTGCGCCGGCCGCGATGAGCGACTGCACAACGCCTAGCGCCTCGCTCACGTCCCGGTTCCGAAGCACGAACGTGCGGCTCGGGCGGCGCACGGCCTCCGGAGTCGATTCAAGCCGCTCGAGCAACTCCTCCACCCGCGCGTGCTGCGAGGGAGTGGCCGTGACGAGCAGTGTACCCGTCAGTGCGTCCGGAACGATCCGGAAGCGGTCGTCCGCAACGGGCGCCACCTCGCGCACAAGCCGTTCGATCGACGCCGCGACCTCATCCACGGTGAACGCGCGCGGAGCATAGGTAACCGTCTCGACGGGTTCGCGCCGATCCAGTCTGGTGATCAGTTCGAGCCAAGCCGCCCGCTCGCGCTCGGAGGCGATGAGCAGCACGGAGCGCCCGTCCGTGCCCGCGACGAGTTGGCCGCGCATCGGAACGCCGCCGGCCTGCGCCCGCTTGCTCTCGACCTGCCCGGCCAGCGAGATCAACCGCGGCGCGTCGAGGTGCAGCAGCGCGACTTCCTCGACCGTCGCGGCCGCACCCGGCGAATCGAGGCCCTCCAGCACCCCGAGCGCCTCGGCCAGCCTCGGCGCCGAATCAGCGATAACCAGCATCGCGGCATCGCCGAGTGGCGTCACCGAACCGCCGGGTGACGAGAGCAGCGGCTTGATCGCTTCTGTCGCCTCCTTCGCGGGGCGATGGCGCAAATGGACAAGCGCCGCCCGAAAGCCCGCGGGGGGGTGAGCCGCGCCGGGCGGCGGCGCCTCGCCGCGCGACGCGGCCGATATCTCCTCGCGCACGCGCTCCACAGGCTCGACCCGAGCAAGCGAGGCCGCCGAGGCGATCGGCACGACGCTCAGCGTGTCGTCGCCCGCAATCCGCACGGTCGTAAAACCGCGCGCGAGCAGGAGTCGGTTGGTCAACGACCACAGTTCATCGTCGGTAACGCCCGCTCCCAGACGGAGCGTCACCTGCCCCGTCAGCCGAGATCGGTCGTACTCGATGTTCACACCAAGACGCTGTGAAGCGAGATCGACAAGGCGGGCGAGTTCGATCTGCTCGGAAAGCTCGGTTCGCGGGACCGGCTGGGCGACCGCGTCCGAAACGGGCGCGACGAGGACGAGCCAGGCGAGCAAGGCCGCGGCCGGGCGCCAGCGCGCAGTCCGGTAGTCTCTGGTGGAGCGGCTTGGTGTCACGGGCGGGAGCATACCACAATCACATGAAGGCGGCACGCGTCAAGACGCAGCCGGCGATCCCCGTCGCCTTATTGAGTGACGCACCGGTCGAGTTTAGCGACTATCGAACAGGTTCCGCCCATTCTGTCCGGATTCGTAACTATCGGGCTTGCCAGAACTTGCGCAGTGCCGGGAGGGACGCCGCCGCTCCAACCCCCCTGCCACCCGAGCGCAGAGAACGTGATGTTGACAGAATAGTGAACATCGGCTTGTGGATAGATACGAGGAGCCGAGAGCCTCAAGGACCCGAGTCGAGCCCGCGAGGCGATTCCTTCCGATTGCACTTTTTCTTGAGATTGCCCCGAACGGGCTTGACAGGCCCCGGCCCGCTCCGGTAGACGTTGCCTCACTCCGCCGCACCCGCGGCCGGGGAGGAGCGAAGACCATGAGCGCGATCGGACAAAGCGTGACGCGATTGGTGCGGACGATTGCGGCGGTCTGCGCGACATTCTGGAACAACAGCGATCGCGGGTCGGGAACGCGACGGGCGGCCCGCGGTCGAGAGCCATCGAAGCACCGGCTGGAGGGGCGATGGTTCAGAGCGACAGCCACGGCGGGCTTGGCGGCCACCCTGATCGCTCCGCCCGCAACACACGGGCAGACGACGGACTGCGATGACAACGACAGGTACCTCCCTGTCGTGGCCCCGGCACAGGGCGACCCGTGCGCCGCGACGTCATCCATCATCAAGCACCAGGACGGCACGTACGAATGGGTGACGAACCCGCCGGCCCCCTTCGAATCGGCGTGCTGGTGGCCGATGATCTGGCCGCGTCAGGAGCAGAGTGAGTCGCTGGTGAGGCTGTGGCACGACGACCCGGACGTTCATCAGCCTGCAGGGTTCGGGGCCCAGCTCGATCTCCTGAGTTGCTGGCCTTCGCCGGGCGACTATCTTCCCAGATCGCCGCATCTCGCCGGCTCGGCGGTCTGTCTGCTGCCGCCCGGGGCCGGCGGCGTGGAAACGTCCTGGCAGGGCGTCGGCCGCCCGACGGTGGACGGCGTTGTCGATCTTATCACCGGACTCCCACTCATCCAGACGACAGACCTCGAACTGCCGTTCGGTGGGGCGACCTTCCGCCTGATCAGGACAAGGTCAGGAAACCGTGCATTCCCATGGCCGGATACGGGGAATTTCTACCCCGTCGCCGCGGATCGCTGGTGGGACTGGACTGGTCTCGGCTGGATGGCGAGCGAGAATCCGATTCTTCTGGTCGATTCGGCGCTCCCGGACGCGGTCGGCGACGGCCCGCGCACCTGCTGGCTGCTCCTCGACGCCCATCACTCGATCCCCTTCCAGCATCTGGAAGACACCGGGGAGTACGAGGCGCCGCCACGGTTCAAGGCGAGGATGAAGCACAACGGCGTCTGGAACGCCGGGAGCCAGGAAGAGGAACCCCACTGGGACCAGCGTCCGACCCAGTTCGACGTCTTCCTCTACGACGGCGAACTGCGGTACACGTTCGTGGCCGTGTGGGAAGACGTGCCCAACAACGTATGGAACAAGAACGCGTACGGGGGCGGGAACGAAGAACGAGAGGCAAGTTCATACCACGATCGGCCCATCGTTCAGCCGCCCAACAACGGGGTGCCTGAGCCGTTCAACTTCGACAAGAATCCCGGCTTCGGCCTCCCGTACTACGCTTTGTGCGTCAGAATCGCGGATCGCTACGGACACGCGGTCGAGATCAACTACTGCGAGGTGAAGCGGCAAAGCCTCAACGACCCGGACACTGAGAACTGCCACGAGTGCCGCCAGAACTGCCTCGCCAAGGGACAGATCAGGTCAATCCGGCTCAAGTCCGGCGATGCCACCAGGTGGACACTGATCTACGTCCATCGACGCTTCCGCGGCCTGGCCTGGGCGGAGGATGCCGGGGCGCCGCTGTCCTGGATCACCACGACCTATCCGGAGCCGAACGGTTCGAACAACGAAATGTACCATGACGGCGACGACATCTACTCTCTCCACGGGAGCACGGCCATCGACCGCATCTACGTCTTCGAAGGAGACGTGCCTGACGGGATCATCCCCTGCCTGACCGTCTCGCACCTCCATGTGCCGGACATCGACGACCCCGACGACCCGCTCGATGCGTACAACCAGGCCGCGGACCCGGAGGATGTTCTGCCGGAAGACTGGACGTATCGCGTTGCATACCACTATCACGAGGAGACGGATATCCTTCAGAGCGCGCTCGCTGTCATCCTGCTCAAAACGACCCTGACCAGCAGGTGGTACGACCCCGACCCTATCCTGCCTGCTCGAGAGGCGGACAGCGACACGGTCTACCAGTACTACCCGTACTGGATGGACATCAGTCCGTACGGCAGACCGTTTCCGCCGACACACGCTCCTCCGCTCGAGCGCATCTATCGGCAGGACGACATCAGTCGATTGATCGAGTGGGCGGTCGAGGAAGGGTGGCAACAGGAAGTCACGGCGAACAACATCGCGCTGTGGCGATGGGACGGCCAACTGTCCACGGCGGAGGAAGAGATCATCCACTCCTTCGCCTCGCTGGAACTCGACTGGTATGTCGACGCAGGGAATTGGCCGACAGGTGCGGACGAGCGCTTGCCTCGAGCTGGAGCGGTGGTTGCTTCGGATCCCGGCTACGTCAGGAGTATCACGGATCCCAAGAAGAGACTGATCAGCGATATCGAAGGGTCTGTCGGTCGGTTGTCGGTGAGCCACGCCGCCGACGGTGATGCCCTTCGCACGCCACGCCACTACCGGATCCACCGCCTGCTTGTGCAGCCGATCGATAGCGAGGCGACCAATGATCCCTTCTTTCTCCACATTGCCAACGGCGCGCCGATGTTCCGAAGCCTCTTCGGCCATCCGTACAAATGGCGGACGTACAAGACGTACAACCCCGGAGATGGTGATGAGGCATGGCGCGAGGCGGCTGACCTCTCGAGCCCGCGCTGGATCGTGCTGATCGACGCGTTCGAGTCGCGAGAGGCGGCAGTTGATCTGAGCACATACTACTCGACGGACAGCCTCGCCACGAAGGAGGGACAACTCAGCAGGCGCGTCGTCGAGATGAACGCCGCGGGGTTCATTCTCCGCGACCGGCTCTGGTCGTTCACCGAGAATGGCGTTGTTCGCAGCGGCAGCGGCCTTGGGGACGAGTACATCTACGAGTCGGTGGACGACTACTTCGCCGGCACAGACAAACTCGACTACGAGGGGGGCACGCCCGACCCGTACAGGTCGATCCGGGACGATCTCCTTCTCGTGGAGCACCGTTCCATCGGATGGTCGGCCGCAGATCGGGACAACGTCGAGACGACCCAAGGGCTCATTCGGCGGTACGAGTACGACGTCCTCGGGGGGACCGCATCATTCTCGACCATCCCGGCATCGTCGAGAGTGCAACTCATCGCCGAGGGTATCTCGAGAGGCACGCAGGGCGCGACGTTCCACACGCGACAGATCTTCCGCGATGATGATTGTCCGACCTCTGTGCTCTGTCAGGTCGAGTTTCTTGAACCGGCGGACTCGCTTCTGGAGGCGCCCCCTGCCATGAACCAGAACCCCGCCTCCGACGTGAAGGCGATCTGGGTCGTGACGGAGCGAGATGACTCGGACGAGGAGATTCCGGTCACTGAACGGCGTGCGCTGTCGCGAACCGCCGTCGGCACGCCGCGGCAGGTGCACCCGGGATCGGACTGGTACTACCCGGTCGAGCGCGAGTGGTACGACGACGAGGGCCGTACGCCCTGGTCGGCGAACGGTCTGCTGAGCGATCCGGCCAATCCCCAGAATGACGCCGATGACCCTCTCGCGTCGCTGATCCTCACGTACACAGAGTTCGACGAGTACCTGGGGCACACGAACTTCACTGTCCTCGACGCCGATCTCGGAACTCACTACTCATCCGACGGCCAACCCGTCGACATCCAGAGTTGGCCGGATGCGAACTGGGCGCGGATTGGCGTGGACGATGCGCAGAACGTGGTGACGCGGTACGAGTACAACTCCGTGCTCGGGCTTGTGGGCGTGTATCACCACAACGGCCGACGGTGGGCACGACGCGTCGTCTACATGTTCGTGCCGGTCGACCCCGAGAACGAGTACGGCCAGTGGACGCACTATGCACGGGAGTTCGTCTTCAACGATCTCGTGAAGGACGAGCAGAACGAGGACCTTTTCAAGGCCCTCTCCGCGGGTGAAGTCAAGGATTATCCGGGAACGCTGACAACCGGCACGCCTTCCGACGCTTGGCGGGTCGAGTTCCAGGACGAGGCGTTCGGCCTGTTCTTCGGCCAGACTGACCACCCTGAGTTCGAGGAACTCGCTGGAGTGAGCTTCGTCGTGGGGTCGCGAGGCAGGGTTGAGGCGGCCGACGTCTTCGAGCGGAACGCGAACGGGACGCTGGTCAACGTCGGCCGGAAGGAGTTCTACGACCTCGGCGAAGTGATCCGCGAGCGGGACGTGGATGGCACCACCACGCGCATCACGCGGAACTCGCTGGGGCAGAACCTGCGGACGTACGTGGGGACGAACGACGCGGGGTGGCTCGACGGCGAAGGCGAGGACAACAACATGGTCCTCGTTTCCCGCACGGAGTACGGCGACGGGGTCCGCGACGCGTGGATGCCGACGGTGGTGCGGCAGTACCGGAGCAACCCCTCGTGGTGGGACGACTACTACGGGGAACCGTCGTCGGACACGGACGGGTACGCCACGGTCACGTCGTATGACTGGCGGATGCGGCCGGTGCGGGTGGATTCGTACGACCAGGGCGATCCGTTCGGCTCGGCGGAGCGGCTCTCCACCACGCTCACGTACCTCGACCACGCGGACCGGGTGCGGCTGGTGGTGACGTTCGGGAGCGGCACCCTGGACACGGGGCTGGACGCACTCGACCCGGTCGGGCTGGTGGATGACGAGGCTCTGCCGACGCCGGAGGACTTCCTTGCGCTGGACCCGCGGCCGACCTCGCTGGTCGAGATGGTCTACGGCCCGGACGGGACGATGGAGGAGCGGCGGACGTACGACCTCGAATGGAACGGGCAGGGTGATCCGCCGTACCACGCCGAGGTGCAGTACGTCGGGCGCGGCGGGCAGCAGGTGTACTCACTGCGCCCGGGCCAGCCGATCCAGGTCCAGCGGCTGGACAGCCTGGGGCGGGTGATGTCGTCGGCGACGCTCCTGCCCGGGACGTACGCTGACGGCTCGGGGTACGAGTTGACGCGGACGGATTACGTCTACGACGCCGACGGGAACGTGATCGACACGCACCGGTGGGTGCGCGTCGAGGACGACCAGGAGGACGAACTGTCGGCGGACAACGCCGTCCGGTCGCGCACGGTGAGTTGGTACGACGTGCAGAAGCGGCTCATCGCCACGGCGGAACTGGGGACGGAGCAGAGCGGCGGGTACGTGGCCGGCGCGGCCGTCTACAACCGCGTCGCCGATCCCATGCCTGCCGCGCCATCCTTTGATCCCGGAACCGGCCCGGGCACGGACTCCATCGATCGGAGCAACTTGCCGGACGACGCGCAACTCTGGATCTCTGTGTACGACCGCAAGGGTCATCTGGTGTACACAGTGGACCCGTCGGAAGCCGTGACGTTCAACCAGTACTCCGGCTCGGGCAGGCTCGCTGCGCGCACGGAGAACGCCTACGGCAACGAGAGCGAGCGCCGCACGACGTGGTACGACCACCAGTACGGGCGCGTCGAGGGCATTCTGCACCAGCGGACGCCCGGGATGACTTGGGGCGGCCCGGGCGCGTCGCCGCAGCAGGACCATCCGCAGGAGACGCGGGTCGTCTACGGCCATCTGGGCGACGATCTCGAGGATCCCGAAACCTGGTTCCTCAACGTCGTCGATGCCGACTTCGTCCCAGTCTCCGCCAACAACGGCTTCATCAGCCGCATGCGCCTGCCGGACCCCTCGGACGGCACGCCCAGCGGGGCGGACGACATCAGCCTTCGGTACACGTTCGGGGGGCAGGTGGCGGAGCGGATCGACGGGCGCGGGCTGGCGCTGCGGTACCGGTACGACGGGCTCGGGCGGCTCGAATCTGTCGAGGTCGGGCACTACGACGAGTACGAGGTGTTCACGCCGGGCTATCCCGAGAACCTCAACCCGCCCGGCGGCGGGGCGCCGCCGGACCGTGCGGGCTATGTCGAGTACGTCTACGACGCTTCGGGCAACCTGACGGACGTGGAGACGTGGACGGCGCGGGACGAGCAGACGCGGTCGCTGATCACGCACGTTCGGCGGGAGGTGGACGGCCGCGGGAGCCTGGTGTCGGAGTGGCAGGCGTACGGGTCGGCGGTGGACGAGCAGTCGTCGCCGCGTGTGGGGTACGGGTGGGCGTACGCGG
>JBDIVY010000017.1:0-36083 GCA_039794165.1 Phycisphaerales bacterium | reverse complement strand
TCACCCCGATTTCACGAGGTAGTTTCACGGGCCCGGTTTCTCGGCACGCGGCTTGCTCAGCCGCTAGTGCCTTCAGACTTTGCCATCTCGCGCGATTGACGTTCGAGGTCGTCAACCATCGCCTGCATCGCGATTTGTTGCTCGCACGCCCGCATCGGCTGCGTGTTCCCTGATTGGTGCTACAGGAGGCGCATTCGCGAGGCGGAAATACTGCGCCGGCGTTCTCCCAAGGCACTTCTTGAACGCCGCCACGAAGGCGCTCGGGCTCCGGTAGCCAACACTCATGGCCACAGCCGTCACCTGCGTTCCCTCGCCGAGCAGTCGGATCGCCTCCAGAAGGCGTGCCTGCTGGCGCCAGCGCCCGAAGGTCATCCCGGTCTGATCAAGAAAGGCCCGCTCGATGGTACGGGCGCTCGCGCCGCTCGTCCGTGCCAGATCGGCCAGTGACCCCGGGGCGCCGACGCGATCGAGCACCCTTTCGGCGACCCTCCGGGCGCGGGAGTCCGTTGGCATCGGCAGGGCGAGCGGGCGTTCCGGGACGACGACGAGCAGATCGAGCAGGAGTCGCAAGCGCGCCTGATCGCTCGGCGTTGTATCGCTCAAGGCGCCCGCCGCAACGATCGAAACGATCAGTTCACGCAGGAGCGGCGAGATGTTGATCACGCAGCACGCCGACTCCATCACTGGTGCGAAATCGGGCCGGAAGTAGAGCGTCTGCATCTCGACGCGCCCCTGCATGTGGAGTGCGTGCTCAACTCCCCCTGCCACCCAAAGGGCACGCATGGGCGGCACAACCCATGCGCCCGCGCCCGCCGTCACCGAAATGACGCCGCGTACCGCGTAGATGAGCTGCGGCCAATCGTGGGCATGGGAGTCGATGCGATGGCCCGGAGGGAGGATGAGTCCGAGGCAACGGACACAGGGCTCGTGTCGTTTTTGCGACATCAATCGACAATATATCGGCTGGACGACACGCCGTCCAGGCCGTAGATTTCATGGCGTCAAGAGTTAAAAGGAGCCGCTCGATGTCGAACCCACTCTGCCACTTTGCAATCCACGCCGATGACTGCACTCGCGCCATGGCGTTCTACCAAGCCGTCTTCGGCTGGCGGTTCGAGCCGTGGGGCCCGCCGGATTTCTGGCGGATTCACACCGGACAGTCCGGCGTCGAGGGGGCGCTTCAGAAGAGGCAGGAGCCGCTCACCGGAACCGGCATGCGCGGGTTCGAGTGCTCGATCAGCGTGCGTGATGTCAAGTCGATGGCGGAACTGATCGTCAAGCACGGCGGCCATGTCGTGATGCCGGGATTCCTGATCCAGGGCGTGGGGACCGTGATGAAGTTCCAAGACACGGAGGGGAACATCGCCAGCGCCATCCAGTACCTGCCGGGTGTCTTTGAATCGACGGGAGCAAGCCAATGAATACGCCGACATCGCCTCTGGCACGTGTCGCGCTGATTGTCTGCGCCGCGCTCGCCACTATCGGGGCCGGGTGTGAGAACTGCCCGTTGCGGCAGTCGGTTGCAACTACCGCGCAGGTCGACGAGGATGTTCGCGCCCTGCTCGACCGCTGGATTCAATCGTTTGAATCACGCGACGAGGCCGCCGTCCGATCGGTGCTGGCGGATGACGAGCGTTTCGTCTGGCTTGAAGACGGTGAAGTCCGCTACCAAAGCGCCAATGATGTCGTTGCCGCTCTGGCGAGTTTTCCGCCCGGAATGCAGTTCTCCCATGAACTCACCTCGGTTCGCATCGTTCCGATGTCGGACTCCGCCGCCTGGGCGCAGCTCACTACGACGACTGAAATCCGGCAAGGCGAGCGAGCCGTGTCGGAATTCACCGGCGTCGTTCTGATCCTTGCTCAACGCGACAATGGCGAGTGGCGGATCATCGCGGCCCACACGTCCACGACCAGGCCTCAGACGCGAAGCTCCGGGTGAGGCGCACTCGTCGTCCAGTTTCTCGACGCCCGGCCACGATGCTCGCACCCCAACCGTGACCTGTCGGTCCTTGCCCCCGGCCAGGCGCGTTTCACGGTTTCACGGCCAGCAGAACCCGCGTTTCCGGCCCCCAGGAGCGGATTCCCTGCACGAAAAGTTCTATTGGCGTACTGTCGCTCCGATTTGCTTGAGACAGGAGCCCTTCGGCGAGCGTGTCGAAGGGCTTTCTCGTTGTGGGACAGAGTCGAGCGTCGTCGAGGCGGCGGTTCGATCCGCCGCAACCTCCTCTTGGGTACCGCTGGGGTCACACGCGGCGGTAGCATCGGCATCCGATCTGGCCGTGATTCGGCCGACGAGCTCCACGTCAATGTTCACGAACTAGACCACAAGTTGTTGCACCGAGGTGACGACCGCCTCGCCGGCAAGACGGTCCGCGAGATCGAGGCGGTTGGCTTCGTCGTCGGCCGGGCCGACGGGCTCGACGCGGTCAGCACCGCCGACTCGGCCGACTGCTTCGCCCGCTTCGGCCATTCGTTGCACACGGGATACGCCGCTCTCGCTCACTGACTGACAGAGTGCCACGCGATCTGTCCGCCTTGTGCCGTGAGGAATCCAGCACCACGACTCTCATGACGGCGAGGCGATTCGTCTGCGGGCTATCGCATTCCCGTTGGATTCTCGATGAATGACCTGAGCCGCTCGTGCTCGGATTCGGGGGCAAGCTCGAGTGCTCGTGCTCTCTCCCGTTCGGACTCGTCGTTCCGGCCCGCCGCCCGGAGCGAGACCGCGAGCATGGCGTGGGCGGCAAAGAGGTTTGGGCGTAGCGCAGGGTCACGCTCCATAGCCCTTGCCATGTCTTGCGCAGCGTCCACGCATGCTGCCGCGAGGCCCGCCACTTCCGTGAGTTCCTTCCTCGTGATGCACACCCTGAGCAGATCGCGCAGCTGTAGTGCGTCCGCGCCGATGGCCAGCTCCCGTAGCGTGGTCGCCGCGAGGGGGTCGCTCGCGGAGACCTCGAGCTGCAGGCGCACCGTGCCGAGCCTTGGCCCGAAGCTCGGATGCACCGCGCGGAAGGACTCGATGGACGCACGCAGGGTTGCCTGTTCCTGCGCGGTCACCACCTGTTCCGAGGCTCGCTGCAAGTCGCGCAGTCGTGCCCAGGCCTCGTCGGCGATCTCGTCGTTGATCTCCGTAGCAGCCTGGCTCTGGGCGTGTCTTGCTTCGGCTTCGCTCAGTTGCTCCCGACGCACAGTCCGGTCCGATTCGGAGGCGAGCTCGAGCGAGCGTCGGCGCGCGTCGATCGCGCGCTCAGACCAGCCCAGCGCCGCGCACGCGTCCGCGAGCAAGGCGTACGCCGTGCCGCGCTCCTCACGCAACCACGTCTCGGCCTCGGGCTGCTCGGACCAGAAGAGCACGTCGCGCACGGCGTCGTAGGCGATCTCGACGATCTCGGGCGGAGGCGCGGTGGTCGTGAAGACACCGTGGATCGATCCCCGCGCCAGCCAGTACGCCAGGTCGGCGTCCTGCCTGGCCCGGGCGCGGTACAGCAGATTCCTGCCCACCATGGCTGCACGGGCGTCCTGCGTGCGGACCATGGAGTCGTACCGAGGCAGGTCCAGCTTCTCGATCAGGACTCGAGCACCCGGCGTCGCGTCGTGAGCCGTTTGAAACGCCTCGATTTCCCTGATGGCGTCGGCGGGATTGTCGATGGCCAGTCCGGTCAGTCGGCGGTACTCCAGCTCAATGTCGCTCTCGCGTTTGGCGTCCCGCTCAATGTTCCATGTTCCCGCCACGATCGCGTCGAGCGCGGGGCCGAGTTGATCTGGCCCGCCGATGAATGCCACCTTGCCTGTTCGGTCGATCACGAACGTGCATGGGATGCCGTCGCGACCTGCGGCGCGCATGAACGCGGTGAACGAAGCCGTGCCGTCGTCGATCGCGACGGGATACCTCATGCGGTCGGGCCTGGATTCCACAAACGCCCGCACCTTCGGTGCGTCCTGGTGTCGATCAAGGGTCGTCAGCCCGACGACCGTTACATCGTTGGGGTACTCTTGGGCGAGTTCCGAGAGGTGCGGCATCGCCGCGATGCAAGGGCCGCACCACGTCGCCCAGAACTCAACGACGTACACCCGGCCCCTAGCGTACGAGCCTTTGTCCAGGGCTCCGGCAACCCCGTCGGCATCTGCGCCCTTGACCCACTCGCTCACGCGAAGAGTCGGCGCCGGATCGCCGCAGCGGAGCCCCCCGCGGATCTCCGGCTGGTCCTGCAGATTCGTAGCGCGGGCAACGGGTGCGGTGGCCCCGAGCGTACACAGGAGGACCATAGCGAGCCGGACCATTGACATGTGCGTACCCCCGTCTGTGCGTACCCGTTGTGTCGCGAGAGTCGCTGTCAGTCTTGGGAAGAGCTGTAGCATTGTTTCAGCGTCGCGCCGGTGTCATCACACCGCGATGAGCCTGGCACGCTCCCAGGGCACACAATCGCCTGATCCCACATGGAGAGTCTATCTTCGCGTCTTCACCGCGGCATGGGAGGTGCATCGGCTACGCCAGTTTGCTGGCATTGGTGGAGCCCTGAGGCCGGCGAGACAGCCAGCGCTCACGCTGAGCCGGGTCCGAAGCGTTTCACGGCTTCGCGGGTGCCAAACAGCTCCCGTATCCAAGGCTCCCAAGCTCGAATCCCATCGACAAGAAGTTCAACTGATGTCCTCTCACCCCGATTCTGTGGCAAAGCACCCTGGGTGAGGGTCCGCGGGTTCTTGGCTCGAGGCGGCTGAGCCTCCCCGCCGGCGGCAGCGTGCGATGGATCACGCGTGCCCACCTCGCTCGGCGATCAGCCGCATCGCCGGCTCGCTCACAAATACCTTCGCGTGGAAGCGTTCGCCCCACGAAAGCGGCGTGATGTCGCGGTACTCGTACACGTTGTCCACGTCGTACTTCGGGCCGTAGCCCGGATGGAGTTGTTTGCGCAGCGAGGCCGTGGCGTTGGGGTTCGCGCCGTGGTCGAGCAGCAGTTCGGTGAAGGGCGCCGCCCGGATCCCGTGGTTGTAGTTCATCCAGAAGTTCGGCTGCGAGACCACCGTGCCGAACAGCGCGGTGTGTCCGCCGAAACCGTCCGCGTCCACGGTGGCCGGGGCATCGGGGTTCATGCCTCGATCGAGAAGCCACCGCGCGATTTCGATCTCGTCATAGTCAACGCACATGTGAAGCAGCGTCGTTCCTTTCAGCGGCGTGCCTTGCGTTGCCAGCACTTCATCGTGACATCCGAGCTCCGGCGGGTAAATCTCCTCGTGCGTGAACGTTCGATGCAGGAGATCCGCGTCACGACGCAGGTGTTCTTCGAGCAGATCGATCCGACCGCGATGGAGAGCCATGGTCGGAGTGTCGGGGAGTTGCACCCCGTGACGGGCGTACATTTCCAGAATCTCGTGTTTGGCGCGGGGCTTACGGCTGTCGGTCTCCAGCACGACGTTCACCGGAGCCACGGGGCGGCCCTGATGGTCGTGAACGCGCGCCCCGAGTTCGAGCATGAGCGCCGTCCCGGAGGCGCTGAGCGTATACGCCGGCCCTCCCAAGGCGCCTTCCGGCGCCGGCGGCGAACCCATCAGTTCGTGGAGTACGCGTGCGGCGCCGATGTGGCCTTGCAGCGCGGCCCGGTCCATTGCGTGCTCGTGATCCCGTGCACCCAGCCCGTGGAGCAACCGGATGATCCGGTCGCGTCCCAGATTGGCTGCGTACGACATCGGCGGGCCCCAGTTGGAGTCACGGATGGTGGCGTGCTGGTGCAGGAGACCAGGCTGTCGCTCGATGAGCGATCGCACCGTGTCGGAGTCGTCGCGCCAGATGGCGTCGATCAGTTGACAGGCGAGCACGAGTCGAGGCCAACTGGGCGCCTCGTAGCTGCGGGCCAGGACGAGTTGTACATCGGTGAGTTTGACCTCCGCCGGGTTTGGTTTGTCGGGATGGAACTCGCGGAGATCCGCGAGCGCCGCCGGATCGCCCGCGCGGATCTGCCGCAGCAGATCCTTGGCTTGATGCCTGAGCTGCTCGAGGTCGGGACGGACTGGAAGGGATCGACGGGTCATGGAGCCTCCTTCGCGATCGCCCGAATCCGCGGTCAGGCGCAATGACAAAGGAGGTTCGTGACGAACAAGCTGCGAAGAAACCTCAACCAGGTGGACTCAGTCCTGCCCGCGGACGGGAGGCGCCCTGACACGCCTTGCTGTAAGCCTAACACCGGGCGCCGGCGCGTCAAGTGGAGCGGCGGGACGCCTCGTGTCTTCAGCTGTTCGTTGCTGGTGCATCACTCGTGTTCCCGCGCGCCAACCAGAACCGAAATATGGACACGCAGGCCCGGATTCCCTGCACGAAGAGTTCAACCTGCGTACTGTCACCCCGATTTTAGCGGCATGGAGAGCCCGTCGCCCGCGGCCCGTGCTGCCGGACGGGGGAACTCGGCCTTGGTCCGGGGCTACTCGGCCATCGCCAGCGCGGCCATCAGTTCCTGATCCGGCACGCGCGTTCCCGGTTCGCCCGTCGCCAGCCTGAACCCGCCGACGTAGTCCCACAGCGACCAGCCGATGGCGTGCTCGCGGAGGGTCTCGGCGACGGCGCGGTGCCAGGCGAGGCGGCTGTCGCGCGGCGCGGCCTTTGTGTAGACGCCGAACTCGCCGCAGTAGACGGGGCGGTCATGGCGCCGCGACCACTCGGCGGCGCGCCGGATGTTCGCCCGCAGTGCGTCCACGGTCCAGGGATCCTCGGTCCCGGCGCGGGCCGACCAGCGCAGGGCGTTGCGCGACTCGGGGGGGAAGGTGTCGGCGGTGCGCTCGAGTTCCTCGCGATCCGCGGGCCACGGCACGCCGTGCATGTCCTTCCACGGCGGGAAGCCCCACTCGGCGGCCTGGTGCGTGAAGTTGTGCGGGCTGTAGAAGTGGAAGGAATAGACGACGTTGGGATCGTCGAGCGGGTCGAGGCGGAGCAGGCCGTCGATGCCCCCCCAGTCCGCGCCGGTGGCGACGATGGTGTGCCGCGGCGCGGCCTCGCGGACGGTCGCGGCGATTCGACGCTGGGCGTCGTGCCAGTGCTCGGGGTCGGGCAGGTCGTGCGGCTCGTTGACGAGTTCGAGGAAGACGAGATCGGGGTCGGTGTCGGTCAGCCGGGCCGCGAGCGACGCCCACATGCGGTCCAGTTCGCCGAAGCGCTCGTCGAAGTCCGCGCCGCGCGGCCTGATCCACGGCGTTCGGCTCCAGTGGGCATCGACGACGACCGCCAGCCCGGCCGCGAGACAGAGGTGCATCGCATCGTGGTACTCGGCGAACTCCGCGCGTTTGAGCGTTCGTGTGTGCTCGTCCCAGAGCCACGACGGCTCGAAGGGGAGTCGCACGTGCGTGAAGCCCGCCGTCTTGAGCCGTTCCAGGTCGGCGCGCGGGATGAAAGCGCGGCGGGCGCGCTCGCCCTGCGCGTGCGGGAACCACATCCAGTGCGAGAGGTTCACGCCGCGTGCAAGGCGGACGATGCGCTCAAGGTCGACAGCGCATGGCGAGGGCTTGGCCGCGAGCGAGCGGGCGAGGCCGGGGGCTGCGGCACATGCGGCGGTCGTTGCGCCGATCGTGGCGAGAAACTCGCGTCTGTTCATCGCCCGAGCGTATCAGGGCGATCGGGGTTGCGGGCCGACCGGCGGGGGGGACGGGCGGTCGGGCGTGCCGAGCAGTCCCGGCGGCGCGGGCCGCTGCACGCGGAAGAAGTCGAAGGCGACGTCCATGCGCCTGCCAGAGCCGGGCGTTGACGCCCCGAAGCCGACGCGGACCTCGGAGAAGTCAGCCATGTACGAGCCTCCGACGGCGTACCAGCGTTGGCCGTCGAGGCTCGCGTAGCAGGAGATCGACCGGCCGCGCCGGACCATCTTCATCCAGCAGACGTCGCCGAGGGTGTTGGGCGTGGTGAAGTCGCGGAACTCGCCGTCCACCTGATGGGCGACCTGCCAGCGTCGGGTGTCGATCCACCCGTTGCTGAAGCGGACGTAGTTGTTGTGGTCCTGGTAGACGATCAGGAACGCCTGGTCGAAGTTCCGCTGGGGGCGGAACTCGGGACGGAGGATGATCTCGAAGTCGTCGTTCGGCGCCCATTGGAGGAACATGTTGCGGACGTCGCCGCGGGTCTTCCAGAGGTCGCCGTCCTGGGTGGAGATGACGAGTTTTCCGCTGGCGAGACGCCACCGCGACGGGTCCTCGTTCACGATCTGCCAGCGCGAGCGGTCGAGTTGGTTGGCGTTGAACTCGTCCGTGGCGGCGAACGGGAGGGAGCGCACGCCCGAGGGGAGCGGCTGAGCGATCGTCGTCGGTCCGTCGGCCTCGATGCGAAGCGCGCCGTCGGGTCCGGCCGTCAGGCGGAGGCGGTCGATCGCCAGTTGTCGCGCACCGCCGCCCGCGAGTTGCATGTGCGTGTGGTAGACGATGAACAGTTCGCGGTCGTCCGGCGAGGCGATGATGCTCGGGTGGCCTGGGCCGGAGACGCGCGGCGTGCGCGTCATCAGCGGGTTGAACGCATCCTTCGTCCACGGCCCGAGCGGTGAGTTCGCGGTCGCCACGCCGACCGAGTAGGTCGGGTAGGCATAGCCGGGGCCTGAGTAGAGCATGACGTATCGGTTGCCCCAGCGGAAGACGTACGGGGCCTCGTTCCACTTGCCCTCCCACTCCTTGTCGGGCGTGACACAGAGCGTCGGCTGCCCGGTGACGGAGAGCAGGTCGCGCGAGAGGGGCACGACCCACGTCTCGCTGACGGGGAACTGCGAGATGTCGCGCGAGTAGTAGAGGTACGCCGAGCCGTCGCGGTCGATGAAGCAGTGCGCGTCGATCATGGCGAAGCCTGGGTCCCAGAGCGGGGCGCGGTGCTCGCGGAACGGCCCGATCGGCGTGTCGGCGATCGCCAGGCAGATGCGGTGCCCCATGGCGGGGTTGTTGCGGGCGTTGAAGAACATGTAGAACCGGCCGGCGTGCTCGACGACGCACGGCGCCCAGATCTCGTCCTGCGTCCAGGTGCTCGCGCCCTTCTCGAACGACCAGCCGTGCCACTGCCAGTTGACGAGGTCCGGCGACGACCAGACGCCGAAGCCGCGCGAGCCGTCCGTGGTGGCGTAGACGTAGTACGTCCCCCGGTGGCGGATGACGTGGGGGTCCGCGAGTTGGGGGTCGAGGGGGTTGCTGAAGGTCGTGACACCCTGGCCGCGCGCCATGCCGGCAAGCGCGAGCGAGAGGAAGAGCGTGCACAGAACAAACCTCTGGAGGGCGGCCTGTCTCATCATGGCGTGAGTGTACCGGCGGGGTGGGAACCGGTGCGGATGCGCAGATTCTGCCGGGATCGGGCGGTCGGGCCGGGGGAGTTCGACTGGGGAGACCCCCGCAAACTGGCGGGCCTGAGGACGGCGAGCCGAAGGGATTTGGCAGCCCCGCCATGCCGGCGGGCAGCGGAGATCAACTCGATGAACACGAATCGAACCGGGGGCATGACGGCCGTCGCCGTGCTCAACTTCATCTTCGGCGGGTGGGGAATGCTCGGGAGCCTCCTCGTCGTGCTCGGAGGGGGGCTGCTCGCGGCGATCGGCGGGGCGGCGTCGGCGTCCGGCGAGGCGGACGGCGCTGCCGCTGCGGGCGCGGGCATCGGCCTCACGCTCGTCGGGCTGCTCGGCCTGTTCGCCGGCCTGCTGCTCTTCGTCGGTGGCTTCGGCATCCTCAAGATGAAGCCGTGGGCGCGGCAGGCATGCCTGGCCTACGCCGGCATCGCCGTGATCGTGAACCTCGCGGGCATCGCGCTGCTCGGCACCGGCTTCGGCCTGACGCAGATCCTCGGCTTCGTCTACCCCGCCCTCCTCGCGTACCTCTTCCTCGCCAACCCGCAGTGGAAGCAGGCCTTCTCGCCGGCGACAGGCTCGTCGCACGCCCGGAACGACCAGGACAACTACCGCGCCGCGGCCTGAACACGCCGACATCCCGAACTTGATGCAGCCCCTCCGGTCGAACCCTCGGCCGGAGGGGCTTTCGTTCGGACCAACCGCGCCGGCTCGTGTCGCGGCGTAGGCTTGCCGGTCCGCAATCAACCTACCGGAGACAACGCATGACTACGCCGGACCCGCGGGCGGTCGCCCGACTCAACGAGTTGCGACACGCACACATCGGGAGCACCTACGGCGACGAGTCCGAGGCGATCGGCGGCGGGCGGGTGTCATTCTGCGCCGGCTCGCCGTGGTTCTGCCGCGCGGCCGGGCTGGGGTACGAAGGCCCGGTGACGGGCGAAGACCTCGACCGCATCGTCGAGTACTTCCGCTCGCGCGGCGTCGAGCCGAAAGTGGAGGTTCCCGTCTTCGCGCCGAAGGAACTCCTCGACGGCCTCGCGGAGCGCGGCTTCGGCGTCCGCCAGTTCGAGAACGTCTACGCCCGCGCGATCGCGCCAGACGAGGATATACGGCGCGCGCTGCCGCACGGATGGCCGGAGGGGCTTGTCGTCGAGACGATGAACGCGGGCGACGAAGAGGCCGTGCGAGAGTATGTCCTGACGGTCCTGCGAGGCTTCATGCCCGCTGATGCGGTGACGGGTGCGATGATCGACTCGACCGTGCGCACGATGACGCGCGAGAGCATCGTCGGGTTCGTCGGGCGGATCGTCGGGCGGATCGCGGCCGTCGGTGCGGTGGAGTGGACGGAGATCGAGGGCACGCGGCTCTGCGCGCTCGCCGGCGCGGTGACGGTCGAGGAGTTCCGCGGGCGTGGCGTGCAACTCGCGCTCATCGCGCACCGGCTGAACGCCGCGCGCGATCTCGGCTGCACGATCGCCCTGATCGAGAGTTTCCCGGGCATCCCGACGGAGCGCAACGCGGCACGGCTCGGTTTCATCCTCGCGTACGCGAGAGCGGTGCTGACCGCGCCGGTGGCCGCTGCCGCATCTACCCCCGCGCCGGCGTGAGCAACTGCTCCGGTTCCTGGAGCAGGCGGACGATCTCGGCGAGGGCGAGCGCGCCGGTTGCGCCGTCGACGACACGGTGGTCGCAGGCGAGGCTCAGCGGCAGGAGTTTGCCGACGCGGAACCAGCCGTCGCGCGTGACCATGCCCTCGTGAACGCGCCCGGCCGCGAGGATGCCGACCTCGGGGTAGTTGATGACGGGCGTGGCGAAGCGCCCGGCGTGGCTGCCGACGTTGCTGATGGTGAAGGTCGAGCCGAGCAGTTGCTCGCGCGGGATCGAGCGGTCGCGGGCCGAGCGGGCGATGGCATTGATCTGGCGGCCGATCTCGAGCACGCCGAGTTTGTCCGCGTCGCGGATCACGGGCACCATGAGGCCGGTGTCGGTGTCCGTCGCGATGCCGAGGTGGACGGCCCGGTGCTGCACGATCTGCTCGGCCTTGTCGTCAACGGTCGCGTTCAGCGCGCCGAACCGGTCGGCGAGGGCGCGGCAGACGGCCGAGCAGACGAAGGGCAGGAACGAGATCTTCTCGCCGCTCGCGGCGGCGAGCCTGCGACGGAGCGAGTCGAGTTCGGTTACGTCCGCCTCGTCCATGACGGTGAAGTGGACGGCGGTCGAAACGCTCTCGCGCAGGCGGTTGGCGATCGTGCGGCGCACGCCGCGGAAGGGGATGATCGCCGTGTCCGCGCCTGGCGGGATCGCGGCCTGCTGCGCGGGGGCGGGCGCCTGCGACGGCGTGCGCGCGGCGGCGGGCGGTGCGGGCACGGGAACTGCCGGAGCGGGCGCGGAGCGGGCCGGCGTGGCGGGGGCTGCGCTCGCGCCGCCCGAGGCGAACGCGCGAACGTCCTTCTCCGTGACGCGCCCGCCGATGCCGGAGCCGGGCACCCGGTTGATGTCGATGCCGAGTTCGCGGGCGAGGCGGCGCACGGCGGGCGTGGCGAGGGCCTTGCCGTCGCGGGCGGTCATGCCCGCGAGGTCGCCGCCGACCTGCCCGACGACGGTGCCGGCGTCCTCGCGCTCGGCATCCTGCTCAGGCTCGGGCTTTGGCGCGGGCTTCGGCGCTGCCGGCGCGGCGGAGGGAGAACTCGACGCCGAGCCTTCGCCCTTGTACTCGACGAGGACGGAGCCGACCTTCAGAATCTCGCCCTCCTTGCCGTGGAGCGCGGCGATCACGCCGGCACGCGGGCTGGGCACCTCGACGAGGGCCTTGTCGGTCTCCATCTCGGCGAGGATGTCGTGCTCGTCGACGGTCTGGCCGACCTGCACGCGCCACTTGATGAGTTCTGCCTCATGCACGCCTTCGCCGAGGTCGGGGAGGATAAACTGGTCTGGGTTCGCGGACTTCGTGTGGGCCATGTTCAGTCCTTGTCCATCTTCATCTTCACGAGCAGCACGAGGATCCCGATCAGGATTGCTCCACCGACGATCCAGACCAACGCGAGTTTCTCGGGGCTGTCGATCCACTCCGCAATGTCGGAGCCTGTGCGAGCGCCGGCATCAGCCTCGGGGATGCCGATCTGGGCCAACAGGGATGGGTTCAGTATGCCAGACATTCCTCGATCGCCTTCTGAATCCTCGGACTCTCGGGCAGGTACTCGAGTTCCAGTTTGTAGTACGGCATCACCGTGTCGAAGCCCGTGCACCGCTGCACGGGGGCCTCGAGGTGCAGGAAGCAGTGCTCCTGGATGATGGTTGCGATCTCCGCGCCGAGGCCGGCGGTCTTGGGCGCTTCATGCACGACCACGCACCGCCCCGTCTTGCGGACGCTCTCGACGATGGTGTCGGTGTCGATGGGGTAGATCGTGCGCAGGTCGATCAGTTCGATGCTCGCGTCCTCCGGGAGTTCGTCCATCGCGGCGAGGCACTGGAAGACCGGCGCGCCCCACGTCACGACCGTCACGTCCGTCCCCTCGGCGACGACCTTCGCCTGCCCCATCGGGATGGTGTAATCCTCCTCGGGCACGCTCTCGCGGAAACTGCGGTAGACGCGTTTCGGCTCGAAGAAGACGACCGGGTCCGGGTCGCGGATCGCACTGAGCAGCAGGCCCTTGGCGTCGTAGGGCGTGCTCGGCATGACGACCTTCAGGCCGGGGTGGTGGGCGTAGATCGCCTCGGGCGAGTCCGAGTGCAGTTCCGGGGCGTGGATGCCCCCGCCGACGGGCACGCGGACGGTGAGCGGGATCGTGACCGCGCCGCGGCTGCGGGTGCGGTATCGAGCGGCGTGGTTGACGAGCTGGTCGTAGGCGGGTCCGAGGAAGCCTTCGAACTGGATCTCGGGGACGGGCCTCATGCCGGCCATGGCGAGGCCGATGGCGGTGCCCATGATGCCGGACTCGGCGAGGGGGGTGTCGGCGACGCGTTCCGCGCCGAAGCGTTTCTGGAGGCCCTCGGTGACGCGGAAGACGCCGCCGTTGAGCCCGACGTCCTCGCCGAGGACGACAACGCGCTCGTCGCGCTCCATTTCCTGGAAGAGGGCCTCGTTGATGGCGTCAACGAGCGTGAGTCCCTTGGTGTTCATCACTTCGGTGCGAGGCATCGTGTTCGTCCTTGCGGGAAGCAGCGAGCGAGGAGCGCCGCTCAGTTGGTCTGCCACAGGTCCCTTGGCGCCTGGAACGTCATCTGACCGACGCCCGTGCGATCCTTCACCATCTCGGAGCCGTACGCGATGCAGGCGAGGATGTCCTCGCGAGCGAGGCCCGGATAGTCGCGGAGAATCGCGTCGGCGGATTCTCCCGCGGCCAGCCGGTCGAGAACGAGGGAGACCCGGACGCGATGCCCGCGGATGCACGGCTTGCCGGAGCAAACGTCGGGGTCGACCGTGATGCGATTCAGAAGTTCAGTCGATGCCATGGTGGTGATCCTCGATCAATGCCCGGCTCGGAGCGCGGTCTGAGTCGATTCCTGCCCGATCGAACTCGTCCGCAGCGTGTCGCGCTGGCGAGCGATCTCGGCCGGGAGGTCGGCGAAGGTGAAGTTGAAGATGTCGTCGGTCGTGGGCTTCTCGATCCCCTCGGCCGTGCGCACGACCTCCTGCACGATCACCTTGGCTCGCTCCTCGGCGGCGCGCTGGCGGTCGTCGTCCCACAGGCCCTTGTTCTCCAGGTACTTGCGCGTGCGGATCATCGGGTCCTTCTGCTGCCACGCGGCGACTTCCTCCGGGTCGCGGTAGCGGCGGGCATCGTCCGCGGTGGTGTGGTCGCCGAGGCGGTACGTTACGGCCTCGATGAAACTCGGACCGCCGCCGCTGCGGGCGCGGTCGAGCGCGTCGCGAGTCTCCTTGTAGACCGCGAAGAGGTCGTTGCCGTCCACCTGGACGGTTGGCATGCCGTAGGCGAGGGCCTTCTGCGCGATGGTTTCCGAAGCGGTCTGGGTCTCGCGCGGGACGCTGATGGCCCACTGGTTGTTCTGGCAGAAGAAGACACAGGGCACCTGGAGCGTGGAGGCGAAGTTGGCTGCCTCGTGGAAGTCGCCCTCGCTCGTCGCGCCGTCCCCGAAGTAGGTGATGACACAGCGAGGCTCGCGCCGGATCTTGTACGCCCACGCGATGCCGGTTGCGTGGAGCATCTGGGTGCCGATCGGGATGCTGATCGGCGTGACGCTCACGCCCTCGGGAATCTGGTTCCCGCGTTCGTCGCCCATCCAGTGCAGCAGGATGTGCTCCATGGGCAGGCCGTGCAGGAAGAGGGCGGCGTTCTCGCGGTAGCAGGGGACGAGGAAGTCGGCGCCTTTCTTGGCGGCGAACCCGGAGCCGAGCGCGGCGGCCTCCTGCCCCTTGTTCTGCGGGTACGTGCCCATGCGCCCCGAGCGTTGGAGTTTGAACGCGACTTCGTCGTACTGGCGGCAGATCACCATCTGCTCGTAGAGGAAGGCCACCTGCTCGTCGGTCAGCGTGCCTGCGGCGAGTCTGGCGTCAAGGCGTCCCTCCTCGTCGAGGATCTGCACGTACTCGACGCGCGCTTCATAGACGACCTTCCTCGGCATCGGCGTCCTCCCGCCCGCCCGCTTCCGGAACGGGCTGCTCTCTGGCGACAGCGTAGCGGCCCGGCGGGCCGGCGACGCGCCGGTACGGTTCAGCGTTGCGCGGCGTCCGCGGTCCGGGCGTGCGCATCGCCCGGGAACGACTTGATCGACGAATGGTCCGTGCGGCGGCCCTTGCCGCGCTGCGACGTGGGGCTGCGTTCCGGGATGATGAAGTCCTCGGTGGGCAGGGTGTCGTTGTGCCGAAGAGCCGCGGCCGCGGCGGCGTGCATCGTGTCGTCCGCGTTGAAGTAGAGCTCGCGGTAGAAACGGTTGATCTCGACTTCGGCAAGGTCAAAGAAGTGCAGGGCGGCGGCGCGGTCGCGCTCGAACTCCAGCCCGCCGTTGCCCTCGTGCCGGCGCACATCGCGGTCCAGCTTGCTCAGCGTGCAGGCCCACGCGTGCAGGTAGATGGCCGCGAGGGCCAGCCGGGCCTGCACGGCCTGGCGCGAGACGACGGCCGCGTCATAGCGCTTGCTGGTCTGCTTGAACTGGTAGGTGTGCTCGGAGATCAGGCGGGCGAGCCGCTGCGCGTGCGGGCGGAGCGAGAGATGGACGCCCTCGATCGCGGGGGCGCGCCGGCGCACGCCCAGGAAGACCTCCGCGGCCAGCGGGATCGCCGCCCTGAGGAGCGTCGGGCTGAGTTTCCGCGAGAGCGGCGCGTCGCGTATGCCGAGCATCCATTCGCCCAGCTGCTTTCCGCCGTAGGCGAAGATGAAGGACCACATGAGGTCGTTCGAGCCTTCAACGATGATGTTGATGCGTGAATCGCGGAAGATGCGCTCGATCTCGTTCTCGGTCATGTAGGACTCGCCGCCCATGATCTGGACCGCGTCGTTGACGACCTGCCAGCCCATCTCGGAGCAGAAGACCTTGCACGCCGCCGTCTCGACCATGATGTCCTCGTCGTCGCGGTCGAGCATGCCCGTGGTCATGTAGAGCACCGCGTCCATGGCGTAGACCATCGCGGCCATGTGGGCGATGCGCTGGCGGACAAGCTCCTTCTCCGAGAGGGGATCGCCGAACTGGTAGCGGGTCTGTGACCAGCGGATCGCCTGGTTCATGGCCGCGAACGCCCCGCCCAGCATCCCCGCGCTGAGCGTGCACCGCCCGTAGTTCAGGCAACTGAGCGCGACGTTCAGCCCGCGGCCTTCCTTGTGCAGCAGGTTGAACTTCGGCACCCGGACGTTGGTGAACCGGATACGCGCCTGCCACGTGCCCCGGATGCCGCACTTGCTGCGGTTCTTCTCGAAGATGTCGACGCCTTCCATGTCCGGCGTGCAGACGAGGGCGGTAACCCTCTGGGAACCGTCGGGCATCATCTGCCCCGCCATGACGGTGAACAGGCCGCTGATCGCCGCGCTGGTCGCCCACTTCTTCTCACCGTTGAGGACGTAGTGGCTCCCGTCCGCCGAGAGTTCGCAGGTGGTCTCCTGCCCGCCGGCGTCGCACCCGACGTTGGGTTCGCTCAGACAGAACGCGCTGAGCTGTTCCTTGGCGAGTTGGGGGAGCCAGAGCCGCTTCTGCTCTTCCGTGCCGAAGAGCATGATGGCCTTGCAGCCGATCGATTGGTGCGCACTGACCATCACGGCCGTCGAGCCGCAGTACCGGCCGATCATCTCCAGCACACGGTTGTAACTCGTGATGCCCATCCCCAGCCCGCCGTACTCCTTCGGGATGGTCATGCCCAGGACGCCCATCGAGAACAGCCGATCGATCACCCAGCGCGGGATCTCCTGTTCATGGTCGATCTGGATCGCGGGGTGCTCGCTCTTGAGGTATCGTTCGAGTTCGGCCAGCAGCTGGTCGCAGCGAGCGGCCTCCTCGGGGCTGACTTCCGGGTACGGCTGCACCAGGTCGCCGCGGAAGCGTCCCCAGAACAGGTTCTTGATGAAGCCCATCGAGGTCGGCTCGGGGCCGAGCAGGGCCTCCGCCTCCGCGATGAGTTTGCGGTCCTTCTCCGAGACGCCCTTCATCGACTTCAGGTCTGCCATCGGACACCTCTGCGTCACGCGCGTCAGGCCGCGTGGTTCCTCCCCCGGGTGGCGTGATTCCTCGAACTCCGTCCCCCGGGCGTCATCCTTTCTTCGCCGTGCGCTCGAAGAACGCGCGGATCGCATCAAGAGCGGCGGGCGTGCGCCGGAGCGAAACGAGCCGCTCGCGTTCCACGTCGAGCGCGGGCTGCCATCCGCGGGCCGTGCCGGCGTCCACCGCGTCGAGCACCGCACTCCCGGGCAGGCTCGAACCAACCTCGCCGCGAACCTCGTCGGCAGCGGCGACGACCGCGGCGGCGGACTCGCCGCGCCCGATCCACCGCGACGGCGCGCCGTCGCGCTTCGGCGTCTTCTGTGCGCACGCCCACGACTTGGCCGCGCCGAGCAGTTCGTCCGGCATGGCGGCGACGTCATCGAACAGGCCCGCCTCCGCGGCCTCGTCAAAGGCCATCGTCTTGCCGGTCGCCGTTCGTCGGATCGCGTCGGCTGGGTCCATGCGGGCCGGGAGCAGATTCGTGCCGCCCCATCCCGGGCACAGGCCGAGCGAGGCCTCGGGCAGGCCGACCTGATACGGCTTGCCGGTGGGCGAGGGCGAGGCGACCAGGCCGTCGCAGTGCATCGCAAGTTCGAGGCCGCCCCCGAGCGCAGCGCCGTTGATCGCCGCCACCGTGGGGCAGGGCAGTTGCGAAAGGACGCCGAAGACACGCTGGCCGTAGGCGAGGTATCGGTCGAGTTGGTCGTCGCTCAGTTCGCTGATCGCCCGCAGGTCCGCGCCGGCGACGAACGCACGCTCGCTCGCCGAGGCCAGCACGACGGCCCGGGCGTCGGCGGGGATCGTCGCCAATGCGGCTTCAAGACGCTGCATCAGCGCGTGGTCGAGGACGACGACGGGCCGGTCGGCCTGTTCGAGACGGATCGTGAGCACGCCCTCATGCTCTCCGCGGTCATCGCGCTCGACTGGCAGCGGCTGGGCCGTCATTCGTCTGCTCCGACCGCCCGGCGGCAGGCCGAAGCCGACACCGGACATACTCCGATCACGTCCCGGAACAGCGGGAGTATAGCGCGCGGAGGCCGCTCCGGGCTTCCGATCGACCCTCCTCAGGCCTTCGGCGCGAAGTGCTGGCGGAGCCGGGATTGGGCGTCGTCCGTGGCGAGCACGGACGCCGACAACTCGGCCCCGCGCCGTACGAGCGTGTCGTCGTCCGAGCCGTCGAGGGCGTTGAGCAGCCGCTTGGTCTCACGGAGGGCGAGCGGGCCGGCTTTGGAGAGCCGCTCTGCCAGTCCCCCCACGGCAGGCTCCAGGTCGGCCAGCGTCGGGACGCTGCTCGTGGCCAGGCCGATCTCGGCGGCCTCGCGCCCCGTCATCACGCCGCCGGCGAGGAGTACGTGCCGTGCCTTGCCCGCCCCGAGGCGTCTGACGACCCACGGCGCGACGACCGCCGGACAGACCCCGAGATCGACCTCGGGGAAGCCGAGTTTGGCGTCGTCGTGGGTGAGCACGAAGTCACAGACGCACGCGAGGCCGCACCCGCCGCCGATGGCCGCGCCGTTGACGGCAGCGATGAGCGCCATGGGCAGGCGGCGCATGCGCAGGGTCAGTTCGGCGAGGAGGGCGAGGAGCGTCGAGCCCGCGTCGGGATCCCCGAGGACGGCTCGGAGGTCCATGCCCGCGCAGAACGCCGGGCCGTTGCCCGTGAGCACGAGTACGGTGGGAGGTGTCGAGGCCGCGCCGACTTCTCCGACACGGGCGATCAGGCTCTCAAGGAGGGTGATCGACAGAGCGTTTCGCGCGTCGGGCCTGTTCATCGCCAGGCGGGCGACAGCACCGTCGAACCTCAGGTTGGTCAGAAGGTCGCTCATGGTTGCGTGTGGTGGCGCACACCGGGCAGAGCCTAGGCGGCGTGCGCACGAAAAACGCCCGGGCCGGATGGCGTCGGGCGTTGAGGAGGCATGGAGGCCGGGCGGTCAGATCGTGCCGGTAATGCCGAGCGGGACACCGAGCGTGCCGAACGCGCCGGGGAAGAAGGCGTCGTAGTGGCCCATATAGGCGACGATGCCGGAGGGGCTCTTGATGGTGAGGCCGTAGAAGACGTCCTGCATTCGCCGGTCGCCCGTGACGAACTCGTGCACGTCGAACTCGGTGACGCGGCGGGCGGGCAGCACGCGGCGGAAGACCTCCTGCCCGAGCGGGGTGCTGGTGCCCGCGAAGTTGCCGTCGAAGCGGATGGTGATCTCGACGACCTGCTCCTGCTGCGTTGGGTTGAAGAGGCGCAGGTACTCGACGACGTTGGTGCTGAAGGGGTCCTGAGGTCTGAAGCCCTCGCCGAAGGCCCAGTAGGTGTGTGACTCGTTCGCGAAGGTCGTGCCGTTGCCGTCGTTGAAGACCGCGGTCGGCAGGGAGAGCGAGACGGGCAGCGCCGCCTCGAAGAGGATCGCGTAGGCCTGGCCCCGCGGGAAGCCGGGGAGCGAGCCGACGTCGATCTCGCTCCGCGAGCGGCCCGGCACGTCGAGCGCGGTGCGGTACGCGCTCCCGTTCTCGAACAGGAACGAGAACACGACCGTCACGTCGGCGTCGTTCGGATTGGCGACGCCCACGCGCTCGTCTTCCGAGTTGATGCCGAACTGACCCTCGGGCGTGACGCCGGAGGTCGCGCCGAGGCCCGGAGTCGCCGCGAAGCCCTTCGCTCCTGGCTCGTCGGTGGTGGTGCCGTTGTCGTAACTGCTGACAGCGGCGACGATCGGCGCCTGGGCCTGGATCAGCACGCCGTAGCGGCCGTTCGGGACGTTGGGGATGGAGGAGAGGTTCCAGCCCCCGCGTCGGAAGGGGGCGAGTTCCTGCGTGAGCACGATCGGGTTTCCGCCGCCCGTGGGCAGGAGCGTGGTTTCGATCTTGACGGTGATGTCGGAGATGCTCTGGAAGGTGATGATGTCGAAGATGCCGTCGCTCTTCTCCACCTCGCCGATTGTCCACGTCTGGTTCGTCTCGGAGACGAACGACTCGCCGATCGCGGAGCGCAGGCCGTCGAGCAGGAAGGTGTCGTAGTGGCTGAAGGTCGCGGCGATGGGCCGCTCGGAGCGGAGTTCGATGGCGTAAGGCTCCAGCGGGCGGACGAGCGAGCCGCCGGCGTTGCCGAAGCCGATGTCGTACATCTCCGGCGTGTTGAGCGTGATCCCGCCGCGAGACTGCGGGGCGATGACGAAGTCCGCGAGCACCTGGTCGCGCTGGCCCGTCTCGTAGCGGGCGATGGCGAAGACGCGCGTCGGCTGGTCGTGAGGGTTGAGCATCGGCACGAAGGTGTAGATGAACGGGCTGGCGAAGCCCTCGGGGTAGTAGGAGCGGTAGGGGAGCGTCGGCGCCTGCGAGCCGTCGGAGAGGGTCTCTGTCGTGGGGTTCGCGGTGTCCGCCGTCAGGTGGCCCGCGCCGGTGCCGGCGTTGACGGCGTCATACAGGTTCTGCGCGGCCGTGGGCGAGTCGCCGAAGAAGATGAAGTACCGCGCGGTCGTGCTCTGGCCGGCGGCGATCGTGCCGAGGTCGTAGGCGAGAACCATCACCAGGTCGCCGGACGCTCCGTCGGGGTCGTTGACGCCGAAGTCGAGCACCTGGTTCGGATCGCGAATGACGAGGGCGTTCGGGTCGACGAAGGTCGCCATCGCCCGCGAGTCAGACGCCGGCGCGCCCATCGCCATCGTGACGCCCTGACCGAAGGCATTGGTCACGACACTGGAGCGCATATACGGGACGCCGTTCACGATGTCGTTCTGCGTATTCGGCCCGCGATTGTCAAGGTTGAAGCCCTGGTTGGCGTCGATCGCCTCCATCCACGACACGTCTGTGACGGCGGATGATCCGTTGTTCGTGAGGCGGACGTCGACGGCGAGGAAGGCGTCGTTGGGGCCGAACGAGATGGTGCGTTCGACGTTCAGCGACTGACGGAAGAGCCCCTGCGCCGTCGTGCGCCGGTTGAAGGCGTCGCTCTGGCTGACGATGGTCATCGGGAGCGAGGTGGGGGATGACGAGCCGTTGTTGAGGAACTCGTACCCGCCGGCGGACATGCCGTAGAAGGAGCGGAGTCCCTGGCCCGTGTCCGCATCGCGCAGGAACTCGAGCCCGTCGAAGCGGATGCCGAGCGGAGACCCGGCATCGTTGATGCCGAACGTGCCGTCGCTGTCGATGCCGGCGCGGACCCGCTGTCCGGCCAGCACGTGCGAGGAGTCGCTCACGCCTCCCGAGACGGAGATGGCGAGCGTGTAGTTGCCGGTCGTTTCGGCGGGCGTGCCGCTGGTGACGTTGAACGGGTCATAGTCGAGATTGTTCGCCTCGCTGACGGCGATGTAGTAGGTGCCGCCCGCGGCGAAGACGAACCCGCCGATGCTGCTGTTGAGCGTGCCGTCGGGGGTGGACCGCTTGATCTCCGCCCCGCTCGCGTCGAGCAGGCGCAGGCCGGTGGCGAGTGTGAGCTCGCCCGTGTTCGGGTCGGCCACCGAGGTTGCGATCGCATTGAGCGTCGTGCCGGCGTCCACGCGGAAGCGGAACAGGTCGCGGTCGAGCAGCCCGAAGCCGCCGTCGCCGATGTAGGCGTTGCGCGTGGCCGCGCCTGCGCCGTTGATCTCGTTGAGGTCGCGGGCGGTCGTGAGCGTGTCGTTCAGTTCGAAGGGGCCGAAAATGTCGTTCTCGAGCGTCAGTTCGAGGGCCCACGAGCGAAGGACGCCGGAGTTGAGGGCGGTGGTGTCGTTGATGACGATCGTCCACAGCCCTGCGGCGGATTCGCCGTCGAACTTGTTGAGCGCGTTGGTCGGGCGGTAGGAGCCGGAGTAAGGCGTCGCAGCGGTGACGATGGAACGGGCGGCCTCGTCGTCGAAGAGGACTTCGTTGAAGTCCTGCCCATTGGTGCCGTGCCGGTCGAAGACGATGACCTCGGTGCCGCGCGGGCTGATGAGGGAAATCCGCAGATCCGAGACGAAGGTGTGGTCGAGGTCGAGGTGCAGGTTGACGTCGCGGATCGCCCGGGCATCGGTGACGGTGATCGAGTCCGAAGTCGTGCCCTGAGTGCCGGTCGGCGGAACTGTGATCGGGCCGTCCAGCGTGTCCGAGATCGTGATGCGGTCCTCGCCGACGAGTTCGATCCCGAGCGAGAGGTTGTAGTTGCCGGTGGACTGCGTCACGCCGCTCCCGGCGACGGTCGGGTCGTAATCGTCGTTGGGGAAGCCTGAAACGGCGGCGTAGTAGGTGCCGCCCGTGGAGACGAAGTAGTCGAGGTAGGCATCCGGCCCGTTGAACTGGTCGTTGAACGCCAGTTCGTTGCCGAGCGCGTCGAAGAGGCGCAGGTACGAGTCGAACTGGGACGGGATCTGGAGGCTCTTGGCGTCCACGCGCACCGTGATCAGCCCGCCGCGCGGCATGGTGATGCGGAAGATGTCCACGTCGAGCCCGGCGTGCAGACCGTCGCCGAGGAAGACGCCGGTGAATGTCGCCTTGCCGCTGGCGTTGAAGGAGACGGGGGTTGCAGTGGCGAGGGTGTCGTTCGGCTCCAGACTGCCGCCCACGCCGACGACCTCGAACTCGTACACCTCGTCCGTGCCGCCGGTGGAGTCGCCCTTGAGCAGGTTGCCCAGCAGGTCGCGGATCTTGGGGTCGCCCGCGGTGCCCGCGTGCAGCGTGAGCCGGTACTTGCCCAGCAGCAGCCGCTGCTGCGGCACGTCCGTCAGGTCGAGGGAGATGTGGATGATCTTGTCGTCGTCGGGGTCGATGTCGATGGAGGAGATGGTGATGACGGTCGAGTCGTCGCCCGTTCCGAACAGGCCGTCGGGGCCTGCATAGAGGAACGACGCGGAGTCGATCGCGAGCACCGAGGCGTCGATGGACTTGTTGAACTCGACGGTGATCGTGTCGATCGGCAGGCCCGTCGAGGGGTCGTTGCGCCCGGTGACGGGACCGGGGTCGATCCGCTTCACAACCGGGCCATCGATGCCGATGATGTTGAGCGCGCGGACGAGGTTCAGTCGCCCGCCGGAGACGACGCGGTTCTGGAGCGTGGGGAGGATGTCCACGCTGTCGATGAGCGTCTGGCGAACCTCCTGCGCGGAGGCCTCGGGGCGGTGGGTCTTGAGGAGCGCGACCGCGCCGACAACCATCGGCGCGGCGAACGAGGTGCCGGACGCGAAGCCGTAGCCGCCGCCCACGGTCGTCGAGTAGACCTGCACGCCCGGCGCGCCGAGGTCCACCGACTTGGCGCCGTAGTTGGAAAATCCGGCGAGCGCATCGTTGTTGTCGGTCGCGGCGACCGCGATCAGCCCCGGGATGTTGTACGACGTCGGGAAGAAGGTGAAGTCCGGGTTGTCGTTGTCGAAGGCGTCGTTCCCGGCGGCGGCGACGAAGGTGCCGCCCGCGGCGATGAAGCGTTCAATGGCGTCCCGCTCGGCATCGAACCCGGTGGGCACGTCGGCATAGAAGGCCTGGTCGAACGCGCCGTAACTGTTGTTGCTGGCGACGATGTTGTGCCCCTCGCCGATCATCATCGTGAGGTAGTCGTGCGCGCCGACGATGGCCGAGAGGAGGGCGTTCCCGTTGCTGTTCGGGATCTTCAGCGGAAGGATCGAGACGTCCCATGCGACGCCCGAGATGCCCACCCCGTTGTTGCCTACCGCGCCGATGATGCCCGAGACGAACGTGCCGTGCCCGTACCAGCCGCCCGAGTTGATGTCCTCGCTCGGGTCGTTGTTCAGGTCGCCGAAGTCCCAGCCGTTGACGTCGTCGACGAACCCGTTGCCGTCGCTGTCAACGCCGTTCCCGGTCTCGTTGGGATTGCGCCAGATGTTGGCGGCCAGGTCCGGGTGGCTGAAGTCGATGCCCGAGTCGATGACCGCGACGATCACGTCCCGCGAGCCGAACGTGATGTCCCAGGCCGCGGCCGCGCCCACATCCGCCCCGACCGTCCCGAAGCCGCTGCCCGGAATGAACTGGCCCGTGTTGTCGAGCTGCCACTGGTTCGTGAAAAGGGGATCGTTGGGCAACTGCTGCTTGTGGTAGACGGCGTTCGGCTCGATGGCCCTGACGCCGTCAACGGCGTGGAGCGCGGCCTCGATCGCCCACTGGTGGGGCCTCTCGAAGGAGTCGATGGTCGCGTACCGACCTCGACCCACGGACCGGATCGTCGCCTCGTCGATGCCCATCGCACTTGCGATGCGCCGCGCGGCGCCAACCGCCCCGTCGTCGCCCAGGGCGTCCTCGAAGGTCACCATCCACGACCCTGCCTTCGCCTCGATCGACCCGCCGCGCCATGCCACGTGTTCCACGACGCCCACGCGGCCGTTCGCCGAGGGCGGAAGCGGACCGACGAACGGATCAAGCGCCGAGAGCAGCACGCGCTGTTCGAGCGTGTCGATCGTCGCTCGTTCGAACGGCGCGCCCGAGGCGCGGGCGATCGAGGCTGCGGAACGGCGGGCGTGCGCGCCCGAAACGCGGAAGATGCTCGACATCTCAGGACTCCCGAGCCTTGGGGTCAGGCCTCGCTCATGCGAATCGTTTGTCTCGGCGCTCCGCTCGAGGTGGGTCGGCGAGCGGTGGAGGCCCCGCGCACCGCGTGGGCGCAGGCCCCCGGCCGAATGCACTGTCGTGCTACAGCATATCCGCAATCGTGCGGGCATGGTTCCTCTCACCGTTATCCACACAATTGATCGTAGTTTGTTCGGGTCTCACGACTTCTCCCTTCCAATCCACGCCGCAGACAGCATCGACCGCTCTTCGGCTCCCCCGGCCAGCCCGAGCGATACCCCGAGGGCACGGTCGGGCGACTCCGCAGCGCCTGTCCCGTCGATCTCGTTGAGCCATGCCTTCGTCGCCGCGAGCGCAGAGGCGGACTTGAGCGCGAGCCGTTCGGCGAGTTCCATCGCTGCGGGAACGACGGCCTCGGGGCGGGCCACGCTGCGCCATGCCAGACCGATCCGTGCGGCCTCGGCCCCCGAGATCAGCCCGGTATCGAGCAGCCTCTCGCGGCAGGCCGCGTCGCCCACGCCGGCCCGAAGGAACGGAGCGGAGACGGCCGGCGAGACGCCGAGGCGGAGCACCGGATAGCCCAGCCCGGCCTCGTCGTTGGTGATGACGAAGTCCGCCCCGCCGAGCAGCGCGCACCCGCCGGCGATCGCCGCTCCGTGCCCCGCCGCGACGACGGGAAGGCGGGACCGCCGCAGCGACCGGACCGCCATCGACAGCCCTCGTAGCAGCGACTTCATGGTCTCGCCCGTCGGATCATCCCGGCAAAGGGAGAGATCAAACCCGGCGCAGAAGACCTGTCCCTCGCCCCGAAGTACAATGACGCGCGCAGCCCGCTCCGCGTGCTGGACCAGGCTTGGCATCTCGTCGAGCATGGCGGGCGTCAGCGCGTTGCGGCGGTCAGGCCGGTCGAGCGTGACGAACGCGATGGCTCCGTCTACATCGAGGCGGACCATCAGATGCCCCCCCGCTCGGCCTGCGCCACGAGCCGCTCCGCGAAGGCCGAGGCGGCCGCGAGTCGCTCCCGGTCCACGCCGGTCTCAAAACCGGCCCCCTCGACGACGCCGATGAGCATGGCCGTGGCGATGTTCCCCGGGGCCCTGCCCTCGTCCGAGGACGCGAACGGGCAGCCGCCGAGACCGCCCGCAGAAGCGTCGAAGGACCGGACGCCCGCCGCGAGGGCCGCCGCGACGCACTCACCGGCACGCCCCATCGTGTTGTGGAGGTGAAGCGTGAGCGGTGCTTCGCCGTCGTCTCGCAGCGAGAAACCGCCCACCACCCCGCGCACGGCTTCGAGCGCCGGGCCGAGCGACTCGGGCGTCGCCGCGCCGATGGTGTCGCCGAGGTCGATCTCGTCCACCCCCGCATCGAGGAGCATGGCGGCAACCTCGGCCACCTTCGTCGGCGGGACGTCGCCCTCGAACGGGCACCGCACGATGCAGGAGATGTACCCGCGCACGCGCAGGCCCGCGCCGTGGGCGAGCGCGACCACGAGCCTGAATCGCCCGACGCTCTCCGCGATCGTCGCGTTCACGTTCTTGCGCGTGAAGGTCTCGCTGGCGGCCGTGAAGACCGAGACCTTGTCGATCACCCTCCGGCCGGCGTGCTCGTTGACGCGCAGGGCGGCCTGCGCCCCCCGGTCGTTCGGCACGAGCGCGGAGAAGACGAGTTCCGGGGGCTTGAGGTCCGCGACCGCTTCGAAGAGCTGCGGCGCGTCGCCCAGTTGCGGCACCCACTTGGGGCTGACGAAACTCGTGACCTCGACCTCATCGACGCCGGTCAGGGTGAGCAGTTCCACGAGACGGGCCTTGTCGTCCGTGGGGATGGCGTGCGGCTCGTTCTGGAGGCCGTCGCGGGGGGAGACGTCGGTGATCCGCACTCGCTCGCTCACGCCCGGCATTGTAAAGGCTGGCGGGCCGTCGCGGGTTTATCGGCCGGTCGGGCGGCAGACCGCGCGGATCGTGCGGGCCGTCCCCCCGCCCAGGGCCGGGGCCGGGCGAATCCCGGCGATCACCCCTCTCCCTCCCGCCGATGCTCTCGCCATGCACTCCGGAGGCTCCACCATGCGTTGCCCGTGCTGCGGATTCGGCATGTCCGAGGTCGTCTACGAGGGGGTCCACATCCACTCCTGCGGCGGGTGCGGGGGCGAGTTCCTCGGCGGCGAGGAACTGGCGCACATCGTCCGCGTCCGCGAGATGACCTTCTGCCAGACCATCATCGAGGAGATGGCGCAGCGCGAGCCGACGTTCGGCATCCCCGAGGAAGACGCCGACAACGGCGTGAACTGCCCCGCGTGCGGCGAGTGCATGGACGTCATCAACTACTGCGTCGACACCGGCATCGTGGTGGACCGCTGCACCGAGTGCCAGGGCCTCTGGCTCGACAACGAGGAACTCGAAAAGGTGCAGGCGCTCATGGAACGCTGGCAGGACGAGGCCCCCGCGAAGATCCGCGCCGTCGCCGAGGAACTGGCCGCTGTACGGAAACGCTCCGAGGCCGGTGTGCAGGTCTCGCGCTTCGCCTTCGTCAACGCCCTCATCGACCGCATCGCGCGGGCGGCGTGACGCCCCGACCGCTCACTCGGCCCGCTTGAAGAGGTCGAGGAAACGGTCCTCGTAATCCTTGAAGACCCCGTAACGGTCGAGTTCCGCCTTCAGATCCATGGCCAGGCGGCGGTCCGCCTGTGCGTCCTCGAAGAGTTGCTCGATCCGCTTGCGAGCCGCGGCGTCCAGGCGCTTCTTCGGCGGCGGTTCGGCAGGCGCGGCAGGCTCCTCCGCGGCGTCGGCGACGGCGAACTCGCTCTCTTCCTCGTCCTCACCCTCGGTCATCTTCTGCATGCGGTCGAGCATCTTCAGCAACGCACCCTCGACGATTCGACCGTGCTCCGTCAGTTCCGCCATGTCGATCGAGACTCCCGCGAGTTCAGAGAACGAATCGAGAACGGCGCGGGCGGCCTTCGGGTTCGGCACGTTGGCGGCATAGAACGGGATCTCGCCCAGCAGGCACATCCCCGGCAGGTTCCGTTCCATCGCGGCCGCGAGCAGCACCCCGTTCAGCCCGCCGATCTGGCCGCCCTCGACAGGGTGAGCGCCGTGCGCGACCAACTCCTCGAGCAACTGCGGCGAGGTCGCGGCGGCGTGAACCGCCGGCTCGTCCGTCGGGTGCACCTGCGAGGCCATCGAAGCGAAGGTGATCACACGCTCGATCTCGAACGCCGCGGCCCGTTCCAGCAGCCGCTGCGCGAACATGTACCCCCCGTGCGTCGGCTGGGCCTCGCCGAGGAAGACGATCAGCGGACGCCCGGCCGCACCCTCCGGCGTGCGGTAGAACACGCTGCGGGGCAGCCGAGTCTGCTCGATGATCCCCGATAGCACGTCCACCTGCCCGATGTCGAACTGCTCCGGCGCGTGGACCTCCGCGAACGGGCGGAGGGCAAGTTGCTTGATGAGGTACCCGGCCGCGATCACGGCCACGTTGCCCATGCCGGGCCAGGCGGCGAGCAGCCAGGGACGCAGTGGGGTGGGGGGAGGCTCGGGCATGGCGACCATCCGCGTGGGGTGGCGCGCCGCAGACCTCCGCCCGCGACGCGCATCCGCGATCTCCGGGGCCGAGGCTTGCGACCACAGGCCACGAGTTGGTAGGCTAGGCGCCGATGCGGGAGTCGAACGTGGTGAACATGACCAGAAGCGGCGGCCGGCGCATGGTCCGTCGCGGCCCTCGCTGCTCCGGGGCGTTCACGCTCATCGAGTTGCTCGTCGTCATTGCCATCATCGCTTTGCTGGTGGGCCTGCTGCTGCCCGCCCTGGCGCACGCTCGCGAGGCGGGACGGGCGACGGTCTGCCTCGCCAACCAGAAGAGCCTCGCGACGGCGTTCGTGATGTACGCCGACGACAACGACGACGGGATCGTGTCGTCATGGACCGATCGACGCGACCACGACCACAGCTGGGCCGACTGGCCGATGCTGCCCCAGGGCGGATACATGAGCACCTACGCCCTCCAGCAGGCGAAGGACACGGAGAGCCACAAGCGGGGCATCCGCAACGGCAAACTCTTTCCCTACTTGGAGAACGTCGAGGCGTACCACTGCCCGTCCGACGTGCGCTGGCGCGGGCGCGGCGTCGCCGGGGCGATCGCCTTCCGGACGTACTCCATGCCCAACTGGGTCAGCGGGGATGACGAGTGGGAGTCGTACATCGGCGGGCACACCGTGACGCGCCGGATGAGCGCGGTGCAGTTCCCGACCTCGAAGTTCGTCTTCATCGAGGAATCCGACCCGCGGGGCGTGAACATGGACTCCTGGGTCATGCACCTCGACCAGGAGAAGTGGATCGACCCCCTGACCGTCTGGCACAAGGACACCAGCACGATCGGCTACGCGGACGGCCACGCCGAGGTCCGCGCCTGGCAGGACCGCCGGACCATCACCATGAGCCGGAACCAGAAGTTCGACGTCACGTGCCCCGGAAGCCTCGACTGGGCGCACATGGCGGGGGCGTGGATGAACACGAAGCGGAACTGACTTCCTCAGACGCCCTCTCAATGGAGCGGTGAGGAGCCGACCTCGCTCAGCGGTCCTCGTCGGTGGTATCGGCCAGCGGGCGCGCACGCACGCCCTCGAAGGTGATCTTGACGGGCCGGATCGTGCCGTCCGCGTCGAAATGCATCTCGTCAATGCACACCACGCGGTGATGCGGGCTGGTCCTGCCCAGCGGCCGCCGGTGATACACGATGTACCACGTGTCCGATCCCGGCACGGGAATCACCGAGTGATGCCCCGCGCCGGTGGCGACCTCTGGATCCTGTTGGAGTATCTTGCCCACGCGGCGGAACGGCCCGACGGGGGAATCGGCGATGGCGTACGCCACCGAGTAGTGAGGCCCGCCCCAGCCGCCCTCGGACCACATCAGGTAGTAGCGGCCGTCGCGCTTGAAGACGAACGGCCCCTCGACGTACTGCTCGGGGGTGATCTCCTTGAAGGTCTCGCCGTCTTCGAAGGGGACGAGGCTCAGGAGGTCGGGTGCGAGCCTGACGACGTTGCAGCGCCGCCAGCCGCCGTAGTACATGTAGTGCTGGCCGTCGTCGTCGCGGAAGACGAACTGGTCGATCGGCTGCGCGCCGTTGTGGAACGTGTCGATGAGCGGCCTGCCGATCGCGTCCTTGAAGGGGCCGGCGGGGGAGTCCGCGACGGCGACTCCGATCCCGCCGACTTCGTCGTCGTTCTGGATGTCGTTGGCCGCGAAGAAGAGGTAGTACCGCCCGTTGGCATGGACGGCGGCCGGCGCCCACAGGGCGTACTCGCCCCACGGGATGTCGGCAAGGTCCAGCACGCGGCGGTGCTTCGTCCAGTGCACCAGGTCGGGCGAACTGAACGCGTCGAGGAACGTCTGCTTGTCGTACTGCGGATTGATGGGGCGTTGTCCGCGCTCCCCAGCGTCCGTCCGCTCGTCCGCCACGCTATCGCCACAGTCGTCGCTCCACGTCGGGTAGATCCAGTAGAGATCGCCGTAGACGACCGCCTCGGGATCGGCGTACCAGCCCTCGAAAACGGGGTTGCCTGAGAGGCCGCCCGCCTTCAGCGCAGGGTCGATCGTCTGGGCGCAGAGCGGCGAGGAGAGGAGCGTGAACACGATGTGCGGGGCGAATCTCATGGCACAAGCGTATCCGATCGCTGGACATGCGCGCGAGCGGAATCCTGCCCGCACGCCTCCCGAGCCCACTCCTGACTTACGTCTGCAGCACGCCCGTTCGAAACTCGCGCGAGGAGTCCCAGTTCCGGGCTGCGTCCAGGGCCGCGATCAGTTCGTCTCGGGTGCGGTGCGGCTGGATGATGCGGTCCACCCAACCGCGGGCCGCGCCGTGGCGGATGTCCTGCTGCTCGTTGTACGAGGCCCGCACCGCGTCGAGGATGGTCTTGTGGGTCTCGGGGTCGATGGTCTCACCCTTGCGCTCGCGGCTCTTCTCTTCGATCATCGCGAGCGTGCCCGTCGCCTGGGCCGCGCCCATGACGGCGCACTTGGCGCTGGGCCACGCAAACGAGACGAACTGGTCGAACGCACGCCCGCACATGGCGTAGTTGCCCGCCCCGTAACTGCCGCCCATGATGACGACGATCTTGGGGACGACGCAGTTGCTCATCGCGTTGACGAGTTTCGCGCCCGCCCGGATGATGCCGGCCTGCTCGCTGTCGCGCCCGACCATGAAGCCGGTCGTGTCGTGCAGGAAGACGATGGGAATCTTCCGCTGGTTGCAGTCCATGATGAACCGCGCGGCCTTGTCGGCCGAGTCGTCGTAGATCACGCGGGGCATGTTGGTGGACTTCGACGGGCCGGCGCGGCCGCCGGGCATGGTGCGGGTGGTGAGCATGCACTGGTTGGCGACGATGCCGACGGCGTGCCCGCCGATGCGGGCGTAGCCGCACACCAGCGACTGCCCGTACTCGGCCTTGTACTCGTCGAAGTCGGGGGCGAGGGACTCGTGGCCTTCGGCGTTTGGGACGGTTCGCGCGTCCGCGATGCAGGCGATAACGTCCTTCACGTCGTATTGCGCCCCCGCCTTGTCCGTGAAGAGCGAGTACACGTCGGCGACGTTGCGGTATGACGACGCGAGTGAGACGCCGCCCTCGCTTGCTGCCGATGCGGCGTACTTGGAGACCAGCGAACGCAAGCGCACAAGGCACGTCTCGTCGTCCTTCTCCCTGAAGTCGAGCGTCCCGCTGACGCTCGCGTGCATCTCCGCGCCGCCGAGTTCCTCGTCCGAGACCTGCTGGCCGATCGCGGCCTTCACCAGCGCGGGGCCGGCGAGGTAGAGGCCGGAGCCTTCGGTCATCAGGAGCGTGTCGCAGAGCACGGGCAGGTAGCCGCCGCCGGCGACGCAGTAGCCCATGATCGCCGCGATCTGCGGGATGCCCTCGGCGCTCAGCACGGCGTTGTTGCGGAAGATGCGCCCGAAGTCGTCGGTGTCCGGGAAGACGTCCTCCTGCATGGGGAGGTAGACGCCCGCCGAGTCGACGAGGTAGATCAGCGGCAGGCGGGCCATGTGGGCGATGGTCTGGGCGCGGATGATCTTCTTGCACGTCATCGGAAAAAACGCGCCGGCCTTCACGGTGGCGTCGTTGGCGATGATCATGTGCGGCCGCCCGTGGACGAGGCCGATCCCGGTGACGACGCCCGCCGCGGGCGCGCCGCCGTGCTCGGCGTACATGCCGTGGGCGCACCAGAGGCCGAGTTCGGTGAAGTTGGTGATCTCGTCGCGGTGGGGGTCGATCGCGGGCGCGGAGGCCGGCGAGACGCCTGCCCCACCGGGAGAGGGAGCATCGACGAGCCGTGCGATGCGCTCACGCGCGGTGAGTCGGCCCTTGGCGTGCTGGCGTTCGATGGCCTTCGCCCCGCCGCCCTGGCGTATCTCACGCTCTGCGTGCAGGAACTCGTCGGTGAGTCGGTGCAGGTCGTTGGCGGTCGCGGTCAAGTCGCGGCTCCTCATCGGCTGGTTCGTAGCGTAGCGGGCGTCATCGTTCGGCCTGATTTCGAGGGGAGTTCGGTGGGTTTCGTCCTGTGCGCGCCAGTTATCCACGGCGGCACGGACAACGCAATGGCTTGTCGCCGAACGACTTACAACAATTTGCGAACAAGACAGAACCCGTACATTGACAGCCCGTTCGGTCTTTGGTACAGTCCGTCTACCGGGCACGCGGCCAGCACCGCCCCCGGCCGGGTGGAGCGCGACGGGCGCGACCCCGACCCGTGCTGGGACCGGCACCACCCGCACCGGCTGACTCCCGGGGCGCGGCGTGCGGCGAAAGGACGGCGGATCATGGCTTCCACGAAGGATAACGGCGCGGTCGAGATCAAACTCGAAGACAAGAGCAAGCGGCAGGCCCTCGCCAACGCACTCGCCCAGATCGACAAGGCCTTCGGACGCGGCTCCATCATGCGGCTCGACGAAGAGGCCTACCTCGCCGTCCCAGGCATCTCCACCGGCGCGCTCTCCCTCGACCTCGCCCTCGGCGGCCGCGGCATCCCGCGCGGACGCATCGTCGAGATCTTCGGCCCCGAGTCCAGCGGCAAGACCACCCTCGCCCTCTCCGTCGCCGCGCACGCGCAGCGTAACGGCGGCGTCGCGGCGTTCATCGACGCGGAGCACGCCCTCGACCCCTCCTGGGCCAAGCGCATCGGCGTCAACATCGATGAACTGCTCGTCAGCCAGCCCGACACCGGCGAGCAGGCCCTCGAAATCTGCGAACTCCTCGTCCGCTCGAACGCGGTGGACGTGATCGTCATTGACTCCGTGGCCGCCCTCATCCCCAAGGCCGAGATCGAGGGCGAGATGGGCGACGCGCACGTCGGCCTCCAGGCCCGGCTCATGAGCCAGGCCATGCGCAAGCTCACCGGCGTCATCGCACGGTCCAACTGCACCGTCATCTTCATCAACCAGATCCGCGAGAAGATCGGCGTGATGTTCGGCAGCCCCGAGACCACACCCGGCGGACGCGCCCTCAAGTTCTACGCCTCCGTTCGCATCGACATCCGGCGCACCAGCGCCATCAAGGACGGCGAGACCAACGTCGGCAATCGCGTGCGGGCCAGGGTCGTCAAGAACAAGGTCGCCCCCCCCTTCCGCGACGCCGAGTTCGACATCATGTTCAACGAGGGGATCTCCGTCGCGGGCGACCTCCTCGACCTCGCCGTCGAGGAGAAGGTTGTCCAGAAGAGCGGGGCGTGGTTCGCCTGCGGTGACGTCCGGCTCGGCCAGGGACGCGAGAACGCCAAGCAGTTCATCAAGGAGAACCCGGACCTGGCCGCCGAGATCCGCGAGGCCGTCCTCAACGTCCGACTGCCTGGACGCAAGCGCGCCGCCGGCGGATCCGCCGCCGTCTCGCCCGCGCCGGAACTGGAGGAGGTCGAGGCCTGACCGCGACGGCGCGGCCGGGCGGGCCGGTTCGGTTGTCCCCGTTGCGGGTCCGGGGCTACCCTTCCGGCCCACCGTTGCGGACGTGGCGGAACTGGCAGACGCGCTAGGTTCAGGTCCTAGTGGGAGTAAAATCCCGTGGAGGTTCGACTCCTCTCGTCCGCATGTTGACCCAGCCGGCCCGGGACCGTCCCGGGCCGGTTCGTTTTTCCGCCTCGCCTGCCCGCGATCGGACGGGTATGTTGCCCGCTCATGGCCCTCATCTACTGCGGCATCGACGAGGCGGGGTACGGGCCGATGCTCGGTCCGCTCTGCGTCGGGTTCGCAGCGTTCCGCGTCGAGGGCTGGACCGAGGGTGAGCCGGCCCCGGATCTGTGGGCCACGCTCGCGCCCGGCGTCTGCCGCGAGCCGGGCGACAAGCGCGGCCGAGTCGCCGTCGCGGACTCCAAACGCCTGAAACTCTCGAACCAGTCGAAGACCCGCCACCCGCTGACGCACCTCGAACGGGGCGTGCTCGCGTTCGCGGGCGTCGCGAGCGATGCGCCCGGCGACGACGCCGCGCTCTTCGCCACGCTCGGGACGCGCCTCGAGGACCGCCCGTGGTACCGGGGGAATGCAGCGCCGTTGCCCGTGTCCTGCTCGGCGGAGTCGCTCGTGTTCGCGCGCAACGCGGTCGCGCTGGCGTGCGAGTCGGGCGCGGTCGAGCCGATCGCGCTCGCGTGCATCGCTGTGGGCGAGGGCGAGTTCAACGAGGAGATCCGTCGCGGCGGGAGCAAGGCGGGCGTCACGGCGTCCGTCTTCGCCCGGTACCTCCGCCGCGTCGTCGATCGTTGGGCCGACGGGCCGGACTCCGTGCGCGTGGTCTGCGACCGGCACGGCGGGCGGCGCAGTTACGCCGCGATGATCCGAGCCGCCGCGCCCGGGCGGGCCGTCGAAGTCCTCGAAGAGAGCGAGCGGTGCAGCCGGTACTCGGTCGGCGGCGAGGGCCTGGTCGTGCAGTTCCGCCCCGAGGCCGAGGACGCGCACCTGCCCGTCGCGCTCGCGTCGATGACCGCCAAGTTCGTTCGTGAACTGGCGATGGCCCGCTTCAACCGCTACTGGTGCGCCCGCGTGCCCGAACTCAAGCCCACCGCCGGTTACGTGCAGGACGCCCGCCGCTGGCTCGGCGACCTCAACGGCGTGCTGACCGAGTCCGAGCGGGAGACGCTGGTGCGGATGGCGTAGCGTCCCGTTCTCGATGCCTTGATGCCGCGTGCCTCGATCCCGTTTTCCCGGTCACATGCCCGACGCCCGGAACATGCTGGACCTGGCCGCCCGCCTCGCGCTGCGTGCCGCCGGCGACGTCGAACCGAACCCGATGGTCGGCGCGGTGATCGTCCGCGACGGCGTGGCGATCGGGCTGGGGCACCACCGGCGTTTCGGCGGCCTGCACGCTGAGCGCGAGGCGCTCGCCGACTGCCACCGGCGCGGGCACGACCCGCGCGGTTCGACGGTCTTCGTCACCCTCGAGCCGTGCTGCCACCACGGCAAGCAGCCGCCATGTACGGATGCGCTCATCGAGGCGGGCGTGGCGCGGGTCGTCTTCGCGCGGCCGGACCCGCACGAGACGAGCGGCGGCGGGGCATCGCTGCTTCGGGCCGCGGGCATCGCGTGCGAACAGGCGGGCGATTCCTCGCTCGCTGTGCGCGTCGGCGACCCGTTCGTCAAACGAATGACGACCGCCTTGCCGTGGGTCGTCGCCAAGTGGGCGCAGACGCACGGCGGGCGAGTGGTCTCGCGTCCCGGCGCGCCGCGATGGATCTCGTGCGAGGCATCGCGCCGGCGTGTCCACCGCCTGCGCGCACGCGTCGATGCCATCGTGACCGGCGTCGGCACCGTGCTCGCCGACGACCCGATGCTGACAGCCCGCGGCGTGCGCGTGCATCGCGTGGCGCGCCGGATCGTGATCGACCCGAGACTGGAGACACCGCCCGGATGCGCACTCGTGCGGACGGCACGGGAGACGCCGACGACGATCGTCACGGCGGCTGAACCGTCCGGGGAGGCCCGGCGCGTCATGGAGTCGGCTGGCGTGAGCGTTGTCGCTGTCGGCGTGTCGGGGCGCGTCGACCTGCACGCCGCGATGCGTCTGCTCGTCGAGCGATACGGGGCGACGACCGTGCTGCTCGAAGCCGGGCCGAGGCTGCTGGCGTCGATGCTCGAAGCCGGGCTGGTGGACGCGGCGCTCGTACACGCAGCCCCGCCGAGCGAGGGCGATGACGCCCGGCTCACGCTCGACGAGGAACGCCTGCGCGGCATGGTCGGCGACACGGGCCGCTTCTCGCTTGTGCGCACAAAGCGCGTCGGCGTCGACGTGGAGCGCTGGTACTGCGCGGTCAGGTCTTGATTGCTCGGTGGAACGCCAGCCCGTCCTGCACCGCCGCACTCACGCAGGCGCCGCCGGCCTCGATCGTCAAGCGGGCGCCCGGCGCGGCGTGGGCCGAGCGCACCATCGCGAAACAGACCGGCACGCCGCCGAGCATCGGTGCGATGGTCGAACTCGTCACCGCGCCGACCGGCTTGTCGCTGGCGCCATCCGCAAAGACGGCGTCGCCCGTCACCGGCTGCGGCGTCTCGCGCCCATCGCCGGCCTCGTCAAGCCTCAGCGCGACGAGCCGCTGCTTCGGCTGGCCGAGCGATTCCATCCGCGCCACGACTTCCTGCCCGAGGTAGCACCCCTTGCGGAACGAAACGCGGTCATGCAGCACGCCGGTCTCGTGCGGCAGCGAGTCCGGGCCGAAGTCG
>JBDIVY010000016.1:0-40465 GCA_039794165.1 Phycisphaerales bacterium | reverse complement strand
ACACGTTCGGGCCGACGTTCCGGGCCGAGAACTCGAACACGAGCCGGCACCTCGCCGAGTTCTGGATGATCGAGCCTGAGATCGCCTTCGCCGACCTGCACGACGACGCTGCGCTCGCGGAGGAGTTCATCAAGTTTCTGATCGACGACCTGCTCACGCGGCGCCCGGACGACATGGCCTTCTTCGACCTGCGGATCGAGAAGGGGCTGCTCGAGCGGCTTCGCCACGTGCTGGAGACGCCCTTCCGGCGGCTGCCGTACACGGAGGGCGTGGCCATCCTGCGCGAGGCGCAGGGCAAGGGCGCGAAGTTCGAGTTCCCGGTCGAGTGGGGCAAGGACCTGCAATCGGAGCACGAGCGGTACCTGACCGAGCAGCACTTCAAGCAGCCGGTCGTGCTGATGAACTATCCGAAGCAGATCAAGGCGTTCTATATGCGGGTGAACGACCCCGGCACGGACGGCGCGCCGGCGGACACCGTGGCCGCCATGGACGTGCTGGTGCCGGGGATCGGCGAGATCATCGGCGGCAGCCAGCGCGAGGAGCGGCTGGAAGCGCTGGACCGGCGCATCGACGAGATGGGGCTGCACAAGCCCGACTACTGGTGGTACCGCGACCTGCGCCGCTACGGCACCGTGCCGCACGCTGGGTTCGGGCTGGGGTTCGAGCGGCTGATCCTGTTCTGCACGGGGATGCAGAACATCCGGGACGTGATCCCGTTCCCGAGGGCGCCGAAGCAGGCGGAGTTTTGATCCGCCGCGCCTTACGCGCCGGTCACACCCAGCCCGAAGAACCCCTGCAGCCCTGTCAGCACGCCGTTGGCCGCGATGCCGGCGGTGATGAGGCCCATCACGCGGCTGATGATGCTCGCGCCGGCGTTGCCGATCAGGCGGTGGATGTGTTCCGCGATCAGCAGGCACACCAGCACGATGCCCAGCACGACGAGCATGATGCCGAGCGTTGCGGCCTGCTGGGCCACGCTGAACTTTTCGTAGTCCGTCGTTACGACGATCGCCACGATCGAGCCGGGGCCGGCGATCGAGGGGATGGCGAGCGGGTAGATCGCCAGGTCGTAGGCGTCCGCCGCGGCCTTCGGGACCACGGACACCTCGGACTCCGGCTTGCTCGTGCCGAAGATCATGTCGATGGCGAAGAGGAAGAGGATGATGCCGCCCGCCACGCGGAAGGCGTGCAGCGAGATGCCCATCGCGTTCAGGACGAACTGGCCGAAGACACCGAAGAAGAGCAGCACTCCCGCCGACACGAGCACGGCCCGGACGGCGATGCGACGCCGGAGCGACGGCGCGGCCCGCGAGGCGATGGCGATGAAGACCGGCACCGACCCGATGGGGTCGATGATGGTAAAAAGGAGGATGAAGTCGTTGAGCAGGCGTTCCACCGGAGGTCCTCGAGCGGTGAGCATAGCGGGAGCGGGGCGCGGGGTCGGCTCGATATGCTTCCGGGATGCACGCGTTCCTTCTGGTTGCCGCCGTTGTTCTGGTCCAGCCCGCCCCGGCCGCGCGCGACGAGGCGACGGCGGCCGTGCCGATCCTGCTGGAGAGGATGGCCGCGGCTGTCGTGAGCGGGGACGCCGAGGGGTACCTCGCGCTGATCGACCCGACCGAGCCGGAGTTCGCCGGGGAGCAGGAGAACTGGGCGAAGGACTTCGTCGAACGACCGACCGCGGCGTTCTCGCTCGAACTCGACGGCGGGCTGCTGGTCGAGGTGGACGGCGGCAGAGCGGCGATCGGCACGCTCACCATGCGATGGAGGATGCCCGACCGACCCGAACGAACGGTCCGGCACGCGGTGAAGTTCACACACCGCGACGGAGCATGGCTCTATGCGGGTGAGGCGTGGAAGCGGGTGGCCTCGGATGACGGCTCGAACGTCGCGCTCTACCTCGACGATGCGTTGCGGGACGTGGCCGCGAGCGTCGTCGAGTTGCTGCCGGAGGTTCGCGAGTACGTGAACGCCGGGTTCGAGACGCCGCTGGACCACGTGCAGGTGGTCAAGGTCTACGACGAGATGGAGCACCTGCAAGCGTCGATCTTCCTCAGTTACGAGGACGCGCTGGGCGGCTGGAACGAGCCGGGGGAGTCGATCAAGATTCTCGCCACGCCGAGATCGCCGGCGCGGCAGCTGCGCGTGCTGCTCGCGCACGAGTACGGGCACGTGGCCACGTTCTCGATGGGCGACAGGGCGACGGAGATTCCGTGGTGGGTGGCCGAGGGAGCGGCGGAACTCGCGGCGGAGCGGTACTCGGGTCGATCCGGCCCGGAGGCCGTGGACCGGATGATCCGGCAACTGGCCGAACAGGGTGGCCTGGCCGAGTGGGATCAGTTGAGCGACTTCCGCAACACCAGGCCCGAGCACGGCATGCTCGTCTACAAGCAGGGGCAGCACATGCTCGGGTACGTCTCGGGCCGGTTCGGGAGGACGGACCGGAACCAGTGGATCGCCCGCATGACGCGAGGCGAGACGCTCGACGAGGCGACGCGCGGGGCGTTCGGGATGCCGTTTGCAGACCTCGACAGGGAGTGGCGGGCATCGCTGATTGAGGCAGTCCAGGAAGCGGAAGCGGGAGAGGAAGCAGAGTAAAGAAAGGAATCTGGGCACAGGCGGGACGCCTGTGCCACCGGTGCGCCGCGTGGGCGATCAGTTCTCGCCCGCAGGCTCAGTGGCTTGCGCCGAAGATTCGGATGCGATCTCCGGTGGCGGGCCGTCCGGCGGCTCGATGCCGGGGCCGCGCAGCACGAGCACGACGGTCCACACGCAGGCCGCGTAGAAGAGCGTCATCGCACCGATCCAGCCGATGGAGTCGCGCACGCCGCGCGGCAGGCCGGAGACACGCCTGGCAACCGGCTCAACGGCTCCCGCGAGAACAGCACAGACCGATTGGGTGAGTGGCACACGGCTCGGCTCCGCGCGTGCCGCGTCGGCTTCGACCTCCGCACCCGAGCCCGGCACTTTCGCGGCCGTGGCAGGCTGAGCAGCCGACGACGACTCGACCGGTTGCTCTTGTGGCGCGGGAGTCTGGGACGCCTGCGCGGGAGCGACCTGTCGTCCGGTCGGTGCGTCGGGCGGCTCGGCGGGCACGCTCGGAGGACTCGCCGGCGCCGGCTCGTCGTCCCCGTCCTGCTGCAGCAACTCCTCCGAGAGCGCGGCGAGTTGCTGGTCGAGCGCCTCGATGCGCGCGTCCGAGGGGGCATCCGCGGGTTCTGGCGCCGGCACGCCATCCCCCCCCTCGGCGGGCGCCTCGGCGTCCAGCCTGCTGAGCAGGCTGTCCACCTGGCGCTGGAGGTCGTCCACGCCGGCGGCCGCGTCGTCGAGGGTCGTGGGCTGTTCGGGCATCCGGGAGGCTCCCCTTCGATGATCGGCCCGCACGGCCCCGGACTCAAGGGTCGTCGGCTGGCGACCCGCTCGAAGGCCCTCTACGCTCGGAGGGAGCCGCAGGAATCGCCCACACCACCCCGCTTTTCGCCGCGGCCGCAGGGACCGACGATGCACAGGGTTTTTCTCCGCGAGTCCGGGCCGAACGCCGACGGCGTGGTGACGATCGTCGGAGACGAGGCCCGCCACGCGCTGCGCGTCAAGCGACTTGAGCCGGGCGACGCGCTCGAACTGCTCGACGGCGAGGGCGCGGTTCACTCGGCACGGGTCGAGGCTTTCGACAAGCAGGGCCGGGGCGAGTGGCTCATGCGGGTGCGCGTCGAGCGGACGGAGCGCCGGCCGCCGACGGTGCCGGCGATCCACGCGGTTGTGGCCGCGCCGAAGGGGCCGCACCTCGACGAGATGATCTCACAGTTGAGCCAGGTGGGCGCTGCGTCGTGGTCGCCGCTGCGTTGCGAGCGGAGCGTCTCCGAGCCGGGCGACAAGCGGCTGGACAGGTTGAGGCGGATCGCGGAGGAGTCCTCGAAGCAGTGCGGCCGAGCGTGGGCGTTGCGGATCGGTCCGTTGGTGAAGATTGACGAGGCATTCTCGCCCGCGGCCGCGATGGTGATGGCCGACCCGGACGGCGGCGTCTACAGGCCGACGCGCAGCCCCGAGATTCGGCTGCTCGTCGGGCCGGAGGGGGGCTGGAGCGGGAGTGAACTGGAACGAGCTCGCGAGGCGGGCGTTCAGATCGCCCGCTTCGGCCCGCACGCCATGCGCCTTGAGACAGCCGCGGTGGTCGCCACGGCGCTCATCCTCGAACTGGAAGCAAACCACCCGGAGTGCCGCAGCGCACTGCCGGGCGACCTGTAATACCGGAGCAGGCTCTTGCTTCGGGGCGGCGCAGCGAGGCGGACAAGGAGAGCACGATGGGCATTCGAGAGATGACAGTCGCGGGGGTCGCCTGGACGGTGTTGCTCAGCGGCTCCGCGCTCGCGCAGCCGCGGCTGGATGAGGAGCATCAGCGTCTCGCGCAGGAGGTCGCGGCCAAGGCCATCGAGTTCATGCGGGCGAAGCAGGACGCGGAGTCCGGCGGGTGGAGCGTCGCGCCTCCGGGGCGGCAGTTGCCCGCCATCACCGCGCTCGTCGTTAACGGGCTGCGGCTCAACGGCGTGCCGAACGACGACCCGGCCGTGCGCCGCGGCGTCGAGTTCCTGCTCGCGCACCGCAAGCCGGACGGGGGCATCTACGACACGCTGCTGCCGTCGTACAACACGGCCTGCGCACTCTCGGCCCTCGCGGGCATCGACGATCCGAACGCCATCGCCGCGATCGAGCCGGCCCAGCGGTTCCTCGTCAGCCTGCAATGGTCGGAGGAATCAGGCGACAATCCGACGGTCGCTCGCGTCGGGCCGGACAACCCCTTCTACGGCGGCATCGGGTACGGGCAGCACGGACGGCCCGACCTCTCGAACCTCGGCCTCGCGCTGCAAGGCCTCAAGGACTCGGGGCTGGATCAGGACTCGCCCGCGTTCAAGCGTGCCGCCGTCTTCCTGTCGCGGCTGCAGATGGTGGACGAGATCAACGACATGCCCTATGCCGACGGGTCCGAGCAGGGCGGGTTCATCTACGCGACCGGCCCGGACGCGGCACATCCGACCATCGGCGAGTCGAAGGCCGGCGAGATCGTCGAGACGCTGCCGGACGGCACCAAGGTGAGCCGGCTGCGAGCGTACGGGTCGATGACGTACACGGGGTTCAAGAGTTACGTCTACGCCGGGCTGCCGCGCGACGACGAGCGTGTGCAGGCCGCGCTGAACTGGCTGCAGCGGAACTACTCGCTCGATGAGAACCCCGGGCTGGGGCCGGAGGGGCTGTACTACTACTACGTCGTCATGGCCCGAGCCCTCGACGCCTGGGGGGAGCCGACGATCGTGGTGAAGAGCGAGAACGGTCGCGAGGAATCCCGCCTCTGGGCCGAGGACCTTGTGCGCAGACTCGCCTCTCTCCAGCAGCCGGACGGGTCGTTCCAGCCCGTCGCCGCCCGGTGGATGGAGGGCGACCCCGAACTCATCACGGCGTACGCGCTGGTCGCGCTCGGCGCGGCGCGAGGCGGGCCGGTAGACTGACCTCCCACGACACCCGCACACGAAAGGCACCCGATGACCACCGCCCCGGCTCATTACACGAGACTCACCGCGCTGCTGCGCGAGGCCGCGACGCTCGAATCCGTCGCTCAACTGCTCGGCTGGGACCAGGAGACCTACATGCCGCCCGCCGGCGCGGCGACGAGGGCCGAGCAGTCCGCCGCGCTGGCCGCGCTGGTCCACCAGCGGCGGACGGACCCGCGGATCGGCGACCTGATCGCGGCGTGCGAGGGGGACCGCTCGATCATGGCCGACGCTGACAGCCCGCTGGCGCGCAACGTGCGCGAGGCGAGGCGGTCCTTCGACAAGGCGACCAAACTGCCGTCCGACCTTGTCGCCGAACTCGCCCGCGTCGGGAGCCAGTCGCAGCAGGTCTGGAAGGTCGCTCGCGAGAAGAACGACTTCGCGATGTTCGCGCCCTGGCTCGAGAAGATGTTCGGCCTCTCGCGGCGCAAGGCGGAGTGCTACGGCGTGCCGCAGGGCGGCGAGTTGTACGACGCCCTGATCGACGACTACGAGCCGGGCGCACGGGCCGCGGAGATCGAGCGCGTCTTCACGCCGCTGGCGGACAGGCTCAGCACGCTCGTGCAGGAGTTGCAGGACTCGGGGGGCGCGCCCTCGGACGCGCCGACGCGCGTGAAGATCGACGCCGCGCGGCAGCACGAGTTCGGCACGTTCGTCATCAAGGCGCTCGGCTTCGACACCAACGCCGGGCGCCTCGACGTCACGACGCACCCGTTCTGCTCGGGCATCGCGCCGGGCGACACACGCCTGACCACACGCTACCGCGAGGAGCGGTTCACCGACGCTCTCTACGGCACGATGCACGAGTGCGGGCACGGACTGTACGAGCAGGGGCTGCCGAAGGGCGACCACTTCGGCGAGCCGCTTGGCGACTCGATCTCGCTGGGCATCCACGAGAGCCAGTCGCGCATGTGGGAGAACTTCGTGGGACGGTCGCGTGCGTTCTGGGAGTGGGCGCTCCCGCACGCGAAGCGCATCCTCGGCTCCGCGCTCGACCCGTTCAGCGTGGACGACCTCTACCGGGCCGTGAACCGCAGCGAACGGTCATTCATCCGCGTCGAGGCGGACGAGTCGACGTACAACCTGCACGTCATGCTCCGGTTCGGGATCGAGCGGTCGCTGCTGCGGGGCGACCTCGCGCCGCGCGACGTGCCGGGCGCATGGAACGAGCGCTTCGAACGGCTGCTCGACGTGAAGGTGCCCGATGACCGTCGAGGCTCCCTGCAGGACGTTCACTGGAGTTTCGGGCTGATCGGGTACTTCCCGACCTACACGCTCGGCAACCTGCACGCCGCTCAGATGTGGGAGAAGATCAAGACCGACCTGCCCACGCTGGAAGCCGACATGGCCCGCGGCGAGTTCGCCCCGCTGCTCGGCTGGCTGCGCACGAACGTGCACGCCCACGGCAAGCGCTGGCGCGCCGACGAGTTGTGCACACGGATCACGGGCAAGCCGCTCTCGGCCGATCCGCTGATGCGGCACCTCGAAGGCAAACTGCGGCCGATCTACGGGCTGTAGCGAGGCGACGCCCGATTCTCGCACCGGATACGCTGAACGGCGATGGCCGAGGAGCACCCCCGCCAACCTCCGCACGATCCCGAGGCGCCGACCGCCACGACCCCCGGCGACCCGGCCCGGTCGTTCGCGGACTCGATCGACTCGATCGAGAGCGCGCAGGCCCTCGTCGGCGACCGTTACCGCCTCGAACGGCTCGCCGGCGCCGGGGGCATGGGGCGGGTCTTCGCCGCGAGCGACCGTGTGCTGGGCCGGCGGGTCGCGATCAAACTGCTCCATGCCGCGGGGCGCGACGAGGCCTCGCGCCGGCTCGTCATCACCGAAGCCCGCGCCATGGCGGGGCTGCGGCACCCGAACGTCTGCCGCGTGCACGAGGTCGCGCTCGACGCGCCGACTCCCTTCATCGTGATGGACTGGATTACCGGAAGCGACCTCCGGGCATTCACGCGCGAACTCGACCTTCGCGCCCGGCTGGTGGTCTTCACGAAGATTGTCGATGCCGTGTCCTCGCTGCACGCGGCCGAGCTTGTGCACGGCGACCTCAAGCCGACGAACGTGCTGGTGGACGAGCGCGGCGAGCCGTTCATCGTTGACTTCGGGCTTGCCGCCTCGCACGAGGAGGGACATGATCGAACCTCGCCGGGCGGGGGCACGCCGGGGTATGCCGCGCCCGAGCGGTGGATTCATGCGCGGCCCGCGCCGAACGCCGACGTCTACTCGCTGGGCGTGATGCTGTTCGAGTTGCTCACGGGGCGTCCTCCGTTCCGCGGCGCGACGGCCGAGGAAGTCCGCCGGATGGCGGAGACGGAGCACCCCCCGCTGCCGCAGGAGATCGCCCCGGAGACGCCGGAAGCGATCCAGCGCATCTGCCTGGTTGCGTTGGAGCGTGAGCCTGCGCGCCGCTACGCCGATGCGGGGCAGCTGCACGCCGACCTTCGGCGGTTCCTCGCGGGCGAGAGCGTGGCGGCCCGGCCGAGTTTCCTCGAGTCGCGGTTCGCCGAGCAGGTTCGGCAGGCGACGGAACGCGCCGAGGAATGGCACCGGCTCGGGATGGTCTCCGGCGCGGAGGCGGACGATCTGATCTTCCGTCTGCACGCGGCGGCCCGCCCTGAGTCGCCGTGGATCCTCGACAGCCGCAGGCTGACCTTCTCGCAGGTCGCGCTCTATCTCGGCGGCTGGTTCGTCGTGCTGGCGATGACGGTCGGGCTGTACGAATCGTGGGACCTGCTCTCATCGCCTGTTCGGATCGGCGTGCCCTGGCTGACGCTCTCCGTGGTCGCGGCCGCCGGGGTGATCCTCCATCGCACGGAGCAGCGACGGGTCTCACTCGGATACCTCATCACGGCCGCGCTGGTGCTTCCGGCCGCGCTCTCGGTGACGTTCCGCGAGACGGGCTGGCTGGGGGGGCCGGAAGGGCTGGGCATGGGCGATGCCGAGCCATTCGGTGAGCCGGGACTGCTCAACAGGCAGTTGCTCACCATCTCGTCGGCGTGGCTCGTGGCGGTGCTTACGCTGCGTTTCGTCACGGCGTCTTCGGCGTTCGTGCTGCTGGGCGTGCTCGCCGCTTCGTCGGCGTGGGCGTCGGCGTGGCTCTGCCTTGGCCGCTACGAAGCGTCCGAACGCGTCGTGGACGCCGAGATCGGAGCGTGGATGGCGCTGCTGGCGGTCCCGTTGCTGCCGGTCGGGCTTGTGTTGAACCGGCGTGAGGAGCTCCTCGGCCGCACCCTGGGCATCTCGAACCAGCGACGGCGCGACGCGTGGACGATCCTCACGGCGGCGATCCTGCTCGTCGGCGTCGGGCTGGGCGTCGCCGCTTGGAACGCGCCGGAGCGCTACTGCTTCGTGCCGATCGATCCGGAAGAGCGGTCCGTTCCCGAGCAATGGAGGGCGCTGGCGTTCATTCTCAATGGTGCGGTCCTGTCGGTGGTCGCCCTCATCCTCGACCGGGTACGCTCGCCGCTGCGGGTGCGTCTGAGCAACATGCTGCGATGGGCGATCCCGACGCACTTCCTCGGCGGACTGCTCGCCCTTGAGTACTACGACGGGTTCGGCGTCTGGCTGCCGTGGCTGATCGGACTTGCCGCGGCCTCGGTCGCCTTCATCCTGGCCAGCGTGCCGCGCCAGTGGAAGCCGTTCCTCGCCACGGGGCTGATCTACCTTGCGCTGTGCTACGCGCGTGCCTTCGGCCGTGCCGACGACCATCTCGAAGACCCCCGCCTCGCGCAGATCGCGCTGACGTTCTTCATGCTCGTACTCGGGGGAGGGATCATGGCGCTCGCCTGGCGAACGCCGACCCGTCTGGTCGCGGCGAGACTGACCCGGTGGTCTGACACCCGGCGCGACCGCTCCTGATTCGTCAAGCCCTCCGCTCCGACGCGACTTCCTGCCTCAGTGCGTTGGCGAGGTACTGGTACTGCTCGATCGAGTTGTACGCCTGCGCACTGATGCGCAGCAGGCGAAGCCCCGCCGATGGCAGGCTCCAGACCGGAACCTGGATGCCGTGGCGCTCGACGAGGCGTTGTTGCAGCGGGTCCTCGTAGCGGCCCGGCGCGGTGCCGCCCGAGGGCAGGCCCACGCCGGGGACGACGACCGTCGCCATCGCCCCAAGCATCCGCTCCGGCACGGCCGGCTCGGTGCCGAGCGCCTCGCACAGCACACGCCGACCGGCGAGCGCGAGGGCGTGGTTGCGGGCCATCAGCGCGTCCCAACTCTCCTCGAGCGAGGCCATGAAGCGAAACGCGTCGGGGACGGCCGCGAAGCCGGTGTAGTCGTCCGTGCCGACGTAGTCGAAGAGGCAGCGGAAACGGTCGCGGTCCGTGCGCTTCAGGTGCGCGCGCGACGAGAGGGCGAGCGGCTCGAAACCCTCGCGCCGGTCCGGCGCGACCCAGAGGAAGGCCGTTCCCTTCGGGCAGGAGGGCCACTTGTGGAGGTTCGCCGTGTAATAGGTCGGTGAGATCGAGGCGACATCGACGGGCACCTGGCCCGGCGCGTGCGCGCCGTCGATGAGCACCTCGACGCCGCGGGCCTTGAGCGATGCCGTTAGCCGGGCGACCGGAAAGACCATCGCCGTCGGGCTGGTGATGTGGCTGATGAGGGCGAGGCGGGTGCGGTCGGTCACGCGGGACATGATCGCGTCGAAGACCTGGTCCTCGCCCGTCGAGGGAAACGGCACGGTCGCCTTCACGAGCCGCGCCCCGGTGCGCCGAGCGTATCGCTGGAAGGTGCTCAGGCACGCGGAATACTCGTGGTCGTTGGCGAGCGCCTCATCGCCCTCGCCCAGACCGGAGAGTTCGATCACCGAAGCGACGGCCTGCGTGACGTTCGGTGCGAAGCCGATCCCCTCGACGTCGCAGTTGACCAGCGACGCGACGGCCTCGCGCGCCAGGTCCATCAGCCCCTCCTGCTGGAGCATGAAGAACCGCACCGGCTCGCGCTCCATCATGTCGCGGTACCGTCGCTGGGCTTCGAGCACAGGGATGGGGCACGCGCCGTACGAACCGTGGTTCAGGAAGACAACATCCGGGTCGAGCATCCAGTGCTTCGCGTGCGCCGACGGAGCAGGGAGCGAAGCGGAACGGCGCGGGGCGGATGGCGTGATGGTCACAGGCGCACGATAGCAGCGCAACCGGTCGCGATTAGCCCTGCGCGTCGATCATGCGCCCGAGCGAGACGCCCGTGGCCGCCGTGTTCCGGTCGGCTGGGTGGCGGTACATCGGAACGGCTGCTGACAACGGCGTGCTCAGTTGGCCCGCGAACTCGACCCCACCCGGCACGGCCGCAGCGACCAGTCGTGAGACGCCCTGCATGCGTGCCGTCGGCTCGAAGGCGTCAACCGCCCGCATGGCGCGAACCTCGACCGACCCGTCGAGCGCGGCCGGTCGCGGCCCAGAGCCGTAGGCCCGGAAGACCTCCGCGGGCACGCTGATGGGGCCGATCCGGTCCATGCCAGACTCTACCTCGGCTCCTGGCCGCGTCCACGTCCGCTTTTGGCTATCGAAGGTCGGCTACTTGGTCTGGTCCGTCGCAGCCCCCACAACCGCCGCGATCGCCCCCTCCAGCACCTTGGCGAGCCGCAGGCCCGTCTCGTCGGCCCTGGCGATGGCGTGGTCTCGGGCGGAGAGGCCGCGGTCGTCCTTGGCCAGCGGGTCCGCCCCGGCGTCCAGGAGGGCGAAGACGGTCTCGACGTGCCCCCCTGCCGCCGCGGCGATGAGAGCCGTTCGACCGTTGTCGTCGCGTTGATCGACGGCCTCTCCGCCCTCGATCAGCGCGCGGACGCGGTCGGTGTCGCCGTCCGCTGCGGCCGAAATCAGCGCGGGAAGCACCGTCGCGACCGAGACCTCAACCGGAACCGTCTCCTGCGACGGCTTGTCCTCCATGGCAGGTTCCTCGGGCGCGTCGTACGCGATCGGCTCGCGCGATGGCGTGGGCTGGATGCCCGGCCGCTCGATCGCGGGGAGCGAGGACGGCTCGCCGGTCGCCTGCTTCGGCCCGCCGCCGCCCTTGATGATGAAGACGGTGACGAGTCCCGCCGCGAGCAGCAGGGCCACCACCACCACCGCCGGATTCATGCCACGAGCGCTCATGCCGCCACCTCCACTTCGCCTTTCGGGGGCGTGCGGCCCCCGCTGCTCCCTGGGGCGTGGCCGTTCCAGGCCCCGACGACGTTCAATCCTCTTCCGCGTGCGGTTTGTAGGCCGCGACGACTTCCTGCATGACGTGAGGCGGGGTCTGCTCGTCGTGCGAGTAGTCCATGGTGTACGACCCCGCCCCGCCGGTGATGCTCTTGAGTTCGTTGGAGTAGTTCTGGAGTTCGCTCAGCGGCACGATGGCCCGGATGACGCAGATGTCCGCGCCGATCATGCCCGTGTCCACGACGCGGCCTCGCTTCGTCGAGAGATCGCCCGTCAGGTCGCCCATGTACTGGCTCGGCGCGGTCACTTCCAGTTCGACGAAGGGTTCGAGCAGGGCGGGGCGTGCCTTCTGCACGGCGTCGATGAACGCGCGCTTGCCGGCGGTGATGAAGGCGACTTCCTTCGAGTCCACGGCGTGGTACTTGCCGTCGTAGACCTCGACCTTGATGCCGGTCATGGGGTAGCCGGCGATCGCGCCGTCGCCGAGCACCTTTCGCACGCCCTTCTCGATCGCGGGCATGAACTGACGGGGGATGCTGCCGCCGACCGTCGCGTTCACGAACTCGAAGCCTTCGGTGTGGTCCTGCGGGAGCGGCTCCACGCGGAGGTAGACCTCGCCGAACTGGCCCGCGCCGCCGGTCTGCTTCTTGTGGCGGTGGTGGCCGTCCGCCTTGGCGCTGATCGTCTCCTTGTACGCGACCTTGGGCGTGGCCGTCTCCAGTTCGATGTTGTACTGGCTCTTGAGTTTCTCGAGCACGACGCGCAGGTGCAGTTCGCCCAGGCCGCGCATCACGGTCTGCTTTGTCGCGGCGACGCGCTCGACCCGGAAGCACGGATCCTCGGCCTCCATCTTGGCCACCGCGGGTCCGAACTTCGTCTCGTCCTTGTGGTTCTTCAGCGTCACCGCCAGGCCGTACATGGGCTTGGGCAGCGGCAACGGACGCAGCCGCAGGCCGTCGGCGTACTGGCCGGCGTGCAGCACGCAGTTGAACTGCACCTCGTCCACCTTCGCCACGACCCCGATCTCGCCGGGGCCGAGCGCTTCCACTTCCTGGTTGTCCTTGCCCTGCGGGCGGAGCAGGTGGCCGATGCGCACCGCCCGCCGGCCGTCGTCGATGAACAACTCCGCCTTCGGCCTGATCGTCCCCTGATGCACCTTGAAGAACCCGAGGCGACCGACGAAGGGATCGCTCGCCACCGTGAACACGTGCGCGATCAGCGGCTTCTCCGGGTCCGGCTCCGGGCGGACCTCAGTGCCATCGGGCGTGGTGAACGGACGCGGGTTGCCCTCCAGCGGGCTGGGCAGCAGCGACGCGAAGACGTGCAGCAGTTCCTTCGCCCCCGCCCCGTTCTTCGCGCTCGCGTAGCAGATCGGCACGAGGTGCCCCTCGCGCAGCGCCTGCTTGAACGCGGCCGAGATCCTCTCCCTGTCGAGGCCGTCCCCGCCCTTCTCCAGGTACTCCGCCATCAGGTCCTCATCGACCTCGACGACCTGCTCGACGATCCGCGTGTGCGCCTCGTCCAGCCCGGAAAACTCGGGCTTGCCGTCGGCGTGGTCGTCCTCAAAGACGTTGATGACCGACCCACGCCCCTCGGCCGGCAGATTGATCGGCACGCATTCGCCGCCGAAGACCTCGCGGATGCGGTCGGTCAACGCGTCGAGGTCGGCCTGCGACTCGTCGATCTTGTTCACCACGATCATGCGCGGCAGGTTCCGCTCGCGCGCGACGGTCATCAGCCGTCGCGTTGCGGTCTCGATCCCCTTGTGGGCGTCGATCACGACCACGACCGTCTCGGCCGCCGGCAGCGACGCGATCGCGTGCCCGAGAAAGTCCAGCGTGCCGGGCGTGTCGATCAGGTTGACCGTGTGCCCCTCGTGGTCGAAGTGGAGCACCGTCGGCCTCAGCGAGTGCTTGTGCTTCTTCTCGTCGTCGGTCCAGTCGCTCGCGGTGGAGCCGTCCTCAACGCTGCCCATCCGGGTCAGGGCGCCGGCGGTGAAGAGCAGCCGCTCGGTGAGCAGCGTCTTCCCGCTCCCGCCGTGACCAACGAGACACACGTTCCGGATGTCGGCAGCGTTTCGTACAGCCATAGGGACGAACCTCCCGCCCTCGCCCCGACGGGGACGAGGGGTCGATACGAGGACGCGCACGACCACCCGGCCGCACGCCAGACCATCCCCGGATCCGCTCGCTCCCGCCAAGCCCCCGCCTCGGGCCTCCGGCTCAGCGGATCGGGTGCGAAGGCAGTCTAGCCGATGGCCGAACAGGCCGTAAAGAGGGCGTCAGCGGCCCTGGGGATGCTGTTCTGGGAGGCGCAGGGGGTCAGTCCCGCGGCACACGGCTGCAAGCCTCCGACTCGAGCCAGAATCGCGGCTGCGGATCGGGTCACGCCCCGCTCCCGGCGGCCCGGCAGCGGCTTGCAGCAGCCGTCTGAATCGCATACGCTGCGGACTGAACGCGGGGCGGTAGGTCATATGGCTCTCGCTGTGGCACCACTCCAATCGGCTGACCGGGCGCAGCGTGGCGTGAGCGCACCCGCTGTAGCCAGCAAACCGAGATTGTTCGACCAGCTTTCCGAGGCCAAGCGCGCCACCTGCCACACCTTCCGCTATTCCTTCGCCACGCACCTGATCAATGGCGGGTACGATATTCGCACCGTTCAGGAGTTGCTTGGCCACCCCGATGTTAAGGCCACGACGATCTACACTCACATACTCAATCGCGGCCCTTCGGGCGTGCGCAGCCCGGTGGACAGCGTTTGAGCGAGGGTTATGAGGATCAGCCTGAACGACACAGCCAACGAACAGCGGGACATGAAAACCTCGTATTCTCAAGCACTTGGATCGCTCCCGTCTCCGCATTCGCGGGCGCAGTATGTGGACCCCCAGAGTGTTTCTGGGGTCCTGGGCGGGTCCGTCTCATTATTGTGAGGCGGCACGGAGGTCACATGACACGGCTACCGACGTACACAGAATGGGCTTCCTTGCTCTGGAAGGAGTATGAGTACAGACACAGCACCTACTGGAAGTCCCTCTATCTTTGGGGCGGTGCCGCCACCGCCCTATCAGTCGCACCCTTCCTCCGGCCGGAGCTCAAGACACTGGGTGCCGCGGTGTTCATCTTCCCCTTCCTCGCTCTTGCCATCGCCTGGATAGGCGCCTGGCACCTTGCGGCCGAGAACGAACGCCTCTCTGTAGTGATGGCCAAATACAACGAGCTGCGCAAGCACCTGAAGCCGCCTTGGCCGTATACGGGGATCAAGAGGTCATGGTATCAGCAGGCTATCACCGAGTCCGTCGGCAACACTGTTACCTTCTTGTTTGTCGTCGGCTTCACAGCTTTCGCAATAGTAGATGCGCTATTCCTCCTTATACTCCTCGATCCTGAAGTTTGGCAGGTGCCTTTCGCAGTAGGCACCTTCATCCTCGTGATGGCTGCTTTCCTATTCTTCCTCAGAGTCCACCGCAGAAAAGTCCGAAACAACCAAGCCGTCACCGCTCCGAAGCCCAATCCGTGATCCTGTGCCACCTACCAACTCGATGGAGCCGACGCGGCCAGCTGCAGCGAATTGGGTCTAGGGCAGGTTCCAAGCGATAACCGGGCGGCTCATCTCGATGCCGTTATGCGTAGAGAGCATTGAAGACGGCGATGTCTGACCTGACCTTCATCGAGAGGAACAAACTTGAGAATCTGCTCCAGATGGGCGGTGGCTACGTCCTGGACTTCTCGAACCGGACCCTGGCCGAGTTCGTCGCCGATAGCACCGGGCGGGACATCTACGACGCGAAGTACGACTATGCCAGCGGTTCAAAGGCGAACCGCCTCCGCGCGTTCTGGACGCAAGAACCGAACCACCTTGTCGGCAAGCTGGTCCACGACCTACTCGAGTACTGTCGGCCGGCAGGTGCCGATTGCCAGCAGGACCGCCTGTTTTATGAATGCGAGCGCATCGCACGGCGCCTCCAGGAGAATGCGCCAGTTGAAGCGCTGGACGTGATCACGGCAGAAGGAACTGAGCGCGGTTTCGAGGTGCTCGCGAGGGCCGTGCGCGATTCCATCGAAAGGAACGAGCCAGAAGCAGGTCTTGACCGGCTGCACACCTTCGTCACGAAGCTGATTCGCATGTTGGCAGAGAAGCGGGGCATCGTCATCGATAAGGGCAAGCCGCTGCACAGCATCTTCGGCGAGTACGTCAAGGCACTCCGCAATGCTGGACTCGTCGAATCGGTGATGACCGAGCGCATTCTGAAAGCTAGCATTAGCACCATGGAAGCGTTCAACAAGGTACGGAATGAGGAGAGCCTTGCGCACGACAACCCGACGCTGAACTACGACGAGAGCCTCCTCATCTTCAACCATATCTGCAGTGCGGTCCGCTTCATCAAGGCACTGGAGGTGCGGGCCGGGCGTGTCACGGCCGCCGCACCACGCCAAAAGGCGATCGATGATGAGATCCCTTTCTGACAGCACGCATAACAACAGCATGCAGCGGACGGCGCTGCGCGCCGCCGCTGATGCTGAGCGTTAGGCCTCGCCATCGGGAGCGAAAATGGACACCAGCCCCATCCTTGCATCCCTGGGTGCAGCCGGCGGGATCTTCCTAGGGTGGCTTCTCGGCTGGCTGCAAGAACGCTCGCGGTGGAAGCGGGACGATCAAGTCTGTTTTCACGAGTATTGGCGGACTTTCTACGTCAGCTTTCTCCACCGGGTGTCCTCGGTCGCAATGGTACTGTCGGATCACGGTGAGCAACTCCGGAAGACACCACGGTTTCCGGCGTACCGTCGCGCTCCCACTACAAGGACTACCGTACATCCCCATGCCCCCCGTCATCACCCGCTTCGCCCCCTCCCCCACCGGGCGCCTGCACGTCGGCGGGGTCCGCACGGCCCTCTTCTGCCGGGTCTACCCCGTATAATCACGGCATCGAGAGGCCGCAGCGATGAGCGCACCGGACGACCCGAAGCAGAACCGCCCGCCGCCCTCGGCGGACCTCGTCCCTCCCGACCACCCCCTGCACGGCGTGGTCTGGGTCAACCCCGAGCGGCTCGGGGGCGCCCCGTGCTTCCACGGCACGCGCGTGCCCGTGAAGAACCTCTACGATTACTTGCGAGGTGGCCATTCGATCGAGGACTTTGTCGACAACTTCCCAGGGGTGACGCGAGAGCCGATCGACGCGGTGCTCGAGTTCGCTGACAGACAACTCACTGAGACGCTCCGCGCCGACCCGCCGCTACCCTTCCCCCCATGACCGCCGCGGCCTCCGTCATCACTCGCTTCGCTCCCTCACCCACCGGGCACCTGCACGTCGGCGGGGTCCGCACGGCCCTGTTCTGTTGGGCCTACGCCCGGCGGCACGGGGGGAGGTTCATCCTCCGCATCGAGGACACCGACCAGAAGCGGTCGTCCGAGGACGCCGCGCGGGGCATCCTTGAAGACCTCGCCTGGCTGGGCATCCACTGGGACGAGGGGCCGATCTGGGCTCCACGCCACGCCGCGGCGGCTGGGGTACACCCCCACTCCGTCGCGGATTCCGGGCCGACGACCATCGGCGGCGACCCGCGCTCGGTCGGCCCGTTCTTCCAGGCCCAGCGGCTTGACATCTACAACCGCCACCTCGACGCCCTGATCGAGCGCGACCTCGCCTACCCCGCCTTCGACACGGCCGAGGAACTCGACGCCCTGCGGCGCGAGGCCGCGACCCGCAAGGAGACCTTCCGCTACCGCCGCCGACCCGGCTACGACCGCGACGCGGCCTTGCGTCGCTTGCGCGCCGGCGAGCCGTGCGTCGTGCGGTTCCGGATGCCGGACGAGCCGGTTCGGGTGACCGACGCCGTGCTCGGCGAGATCGACTTCACCGAGGAGCACCTGGACGACTTCGTGCTCCGGAAGGCGGACGGCTTTCCGACCTACCACTTCGCCGTGGTCGTGGACGACGAGTTGATGGGCGTGACGCACGTGCTCCGCGGCCAGGAGCACCTGAACAACACGCCGCGCCACGTCGCGCTCCAGCGTGCCCTCGGCTTCCGCACGCCGGTCTATGCGCACATGCCGCTGATCTTCAACGCGGACGGGTCGAAGATGAGCAAGCGCGACAAGGACAAGGCCGTCCGCCGGGCCATGCCCGCGGCGGCCGACACGCAGGCGAGCGTGATGGCAGCGACTTCGCTCTCGCCCTCCGATCTGGCGACCTGGCTCGCCGACAAGACCCGCCAACTCCCCACCGACGCCTTGCTGAGCATCGCTCGAGCACTCGATCTTTCGCTGCCCGAGATCGACGTCGAGGACTTCCGCCGAAGCGGCTACCTGCCGGAAGTCCTCTGCAACTACCTCTCCCTGCTCGGCTGGAACCCGGGCATGAAGCACGCCGACGGCACGGACCTCGACCGCTTCGACATGACCTTCCTGGCCGAGCACTTCTCGCTCGACCGCATCGGCAAGTCCAACGCGAAGTTCGACCGCGACAAACTGCTCGCGTTCAACCAGGCCGCCGTCGCCGCGCTCCCCCCGGCCGAGTTCGACCGTCGCTGGCGTGAGTGGTGCGAGCGGTACGACCCGGCCTTGCCCGCGCTGCTGGGCGACCGCTTCGCGCTCGCGGCCCGTGCCGTCCAGCCGCGCATCCGCACGCTGGGCCAGTGCCGCGAGCCGATCGCCTTCGCGCTCTGGCCCGACGACGGCGTCACGTTCGACGAGAAGGCCGTGGAGAAGACCCTCCGCAAGGGCGACCCCACGGGCCTCGCCGTGCTGCGCGACTTTCTGCCCACGCTCGAATCGCTGGCCGACTTCGCGCCCGAGGCGATCGACGCGGCGGCCACGGCGTTCTGCGAGAGCCGCTCGCTCGGCATGGGCAAACTCGCCCAGCCGCTCCGCGTCGCCGTGACCGGATCGACCGTCAGCCCGGGCCTCGGCGAGACGCTCGGGCTGATCGGGCGCGAGGGCGCAGTCCGGCGCATCCGCCGCTGCCTCGAAACCCTCTGACCGCCCCGCTCAGGCCTTCGCGGCCTTCTTCAGCGCATCGACCTTGTCCGTGCGCTCCCACGTGAACAGGTCGCCCTGGGGCTTGCGCCCGAAGTGCCCGTGCCGGGCGGTCGGGCGGTAGATCGGCTTGCGCAGGCCGAGCGACTCGATGATGCCCCGGGGCGTGAGTTGGAAGACCTCGCGCACGGCCCCGGCGAGCCTGGCCGTGTCCGCCCGCTCGGTGCCGAAGCAGTCGACGTGGACGCTCACCGGCTCGGCGACGCCGATGGCGTAGGCGAGTTGCACCTCGCAGATGTCGGCCAGTTCCGCGGCGACGAGGTTCTTGGCGATGTAGCGGGCCATGTACGCCGCGGAGCGATCGACCTTGGTGGGGTCCTTTCCGCTGAACGCTCCGCCGCCGTGCCGCCCCCGCCCGCCGTAGGTATCGACGATGATCTTGCGTCCGGTCAGGCCGCAGTCGCCGTGCGGGCCGCCGATCTCGAAACTGCCGGTCGGGTTGACGTGGACGGTGATGCCCGGGTTCCACCACTCGCCGAGGACGGGCTTGAGGACGTGCTCGACGATCTCGCGCTTCAGGGCGTCCTGCCGCTCGGTCCAGGTGCGGTCGTGCTGCGTCGAGAGGACGATGGTGTCCACGCGAACGGGCGTCGCGCCCTCGTACTCGATGGTCACCTGGCTCTTGGCGTCCGGGCGCAGGCCGGGGATGATCCCCTCGCGCCGGACGTGCGCCTGCTGCTCCACCATGCGGTGGGCGAGGTGGATCGGCAGAGGCATGAGCGTCGGCGTCTCGCGGCAGGCGAAGCCGAACATCATGCCCTGGTCGCCCGCCCCGCCGCGATCGACGCCCTGGGCGATCTCGGACGCCTGCTTCTTGATGGAGACGAGCACCGCGCAGGACTCGAAGTCAAACGCGAGTCGGGCGTCGGTGTACCCGATCTCGCGGATCGTCTCGCGGACGACGTCCGGCATCTCGACGTACGCCTTGGTCGTGATCTCACCGGCGATGATGACCATGCCTGTGGAGACCATCGTCTCGATGGCGACGCGCGAGTGCGGGTCCTGTTCGAGCAGGGCGTCGAGGATCGCGTCCGAGACCTGGTCGGCGACCTTGTCGGGGTGGCCCATCGAGACGGACTCGGACGTGAAGAGGTACGGGTTTGCCATGCGTGGTGCCGCCTGCGGGTGCGTTGTGCCGCCGGGTCGCCGGGCGCGAATCCGCCCCGTGCCCGGACGCGGCGAGTCTACGGCGACCGGCGCGCGGGCGGCAACCGCCGGGGCGCGTCGGGGCCGGTATCCTCTTGCCCGATGCCGAGACCACGCCAGGAACGCCGAGGCTCCGCCGTGCCCCGCGGCGGGGGCGCGACCTACGCCGCCGCGGGGATCGACCTTGAACGCTACGACGAGTTCGTCGGCGGGCTGGACGCGCTCATGCGCCGCACGCACGGGCCGCGGGTTATCTCCAACCCCGGCGGCTTCGCGGGGTTGTTCCGACTCGACTACAACGAACGCCTCTTCAAGAGGAACTACCGCGATCCCGTGCTCGTCGCCTGCTGCGACGGCGTCGGCACCAAGATCAAGCTCGCCCAGCGCCTCGGCGTGCTCGACACCATCGGCATCGACCTCGTCGCCATGAACGTCAACGACCTGATCGTCGAGGGGGCCGAGCCGCTCTTCTTCCTCGACTGCCTCTCCGTGCCCCACGTGGACAAGGACGCCATGAGCCGCGTCATGCACGGCGTCGCCGAGGGGTGCCGAATCGCCGGCTGCGCCCTGCTCGGCGGCGAGACGGCCGAGATGGGCGACCTCTACAAACCGGGCGACTTCGACCTCGTCGGATTCGCGGTCGGCGTCGTCGAACTCTCGCGGGCCATCAGCCGCCGCAGCCCCGAGCCAGGCGACGTCGTCCTCGGCCTCGCCTCCAGCGGCGTCCACTCCAACGGCTACACCCTCGTCCGCAAAATCATCGACGACCGCAAACTTGACCTCGCCCGCACCCACCCCGGCCTCGACGCACCGCTCGGCCGGGCGCTGCTCGAACCGACACGCATCTACGCCCAGTCCATCGTCCGCCTCGAACGCTCGTACCGCGTCAAGAAGGTCGTCACCGGCATGGCCCACGTCACCGGCGGCGGGCTGGCGGGAAACCTCGAACGCTCGTTGCGGTCGGGCGTGGACGCCGTCATCGACCACGGCGCCTGGCCCGTGCCGCCGATCTTCGGGTTCCTTCAGCAGCAGGGCCGCGTGGACGAGGACGAGATGCGCCGCGTCTTCAACATGGGCATCGGATACTGCGTGATCGTCCGCCCCGCATTCGCCGCGGCCGCGCGCGAAAAACTCGAACGCAGCGGCGAGACGGTGTACGAAATCGGCCGCATCGTGCGCGGCAAGGGGCGCGTGCGCGCGAAGTGAATGGGTACCCCGCCACTCCGTGGCGGCTCTTTCCCTACCATCTCTTCACACCCGAACAAACAACCGAAACCCTGCATTACCACGCAGCCACCACGGAGCCAACGCGATGGCGGAAAAGATCGTCAGGACGGCACGCGATGCCCTCGCCGACCTCATGGACCGCGGCATCCTCTACGACGGATGCACCGTCATGGTCGGCGGCTTCGGACTCTGCGGCATCCCCGAGCACCTCATCATCGCCCTGCGCGACACCGGCGTGAAGGGCATCACCTGCATCTCCAACAACGCCGGCGTCGACGACTGGGGCCTCGGCCTCCTCCTCCAGACACGCCAGATCGCCAGGATGGTCTCCAGTTACGTCGGCGAGAACGACACCTTCGAGAAGCAGTACCTCTCCGGCGAGCTCGAGGTCGAGTTCAACCCGCAGGGGACGCTCGCCGAACGAATCCGCGCGGGGGGGGCGGGCATCCCGGCCTTCTACACCGCCACCGGCGCGGGTACCGTCATCGCTGACGGCAAGGAGACACGCCGCATGCGCCCGCCGCGGCACAAGGCCCGCGTCAACGCCGACGACCCCTCGGCCGGCGTACGCGAGTTCGTCATGGAGACCGGCCTGTACGCCGACCTCGCCCTCATCAAGGCCCACACCGCCGACCCCTTCGGCAACCTCGTCTACAGACTCACCGCCCGCAACTTCAACCCCATGATGGCCACCGCCGCGGCCTTCGTGGTCGCCGAGGTCGAAGAGATCGTCCCCCTCGGCGCGATCGAGCCGGACCGAGTCCACACGCCGGGCAGTTTCGTGGACCGGATCGTGAAGACGGTCAGCGAGAAGAGAATCGAACAGAGGACGGTGAGGGGGTAGGGGGAGGCTGTGCGGGAAAGGTGGTCCCGGCGCCCGGCCGTGGGCGGTCGTGGCCATGCAGGGGACAGGGATCGGTCCCCCGCGGCACGCCACCGCCGGCAACTGGATACCTACGCGATGCGATTCCGAAGTCGCGCGCGAAGGCGGGTTCCCAGAGGCGACTCGACGCGTGGGTGCTTACAACGACTTGAGATACTCGATCAGGTCACGCTTTTGCTCATCGGTGAGCCGGAGTTCGAAGTGACCGTCGTAGTGATTGACCACGTCCATCAGCGTGGCGAACCGGCCGTCGTGGTAGTACCCGCCCTTGTGCACCTTGTCGGTGCTCCACAGCGCCCGAAGCGGCTCGGTGCGGTACCGTCCGCTGGGCGAGCGCATCGCCTGGAAATCGTCGATGCCTATCTCCTCGGGTGTGTGCAGGTTCCAGCCCGGCTCGGTGTAGAGGGGAGCGACGTGGCAGGAGGCGCAGTTCGCGGCGCTGTTGAAGACCAGCCGGCCTCGCTCGGCGGCTCGCGTGTCGAACGCATTCTCGGGCGGGCGAGGCGTCTTCAAGGATAGTTGATAGGTGTGCAGCGCCGCCAACTTGGGCGTGATCCGGTCCTCGGCGTCGTGCTTGTGCCCTTGCTTGGTGCGGGCCGCGACCGGATACTTGGCGGCGTCATCCAGCCGCGGGTCGTAGAAGTTGCCCTTGCCGTGCATCTGGAGATTGGCGACGTACGCGTTCCAGTAGGTGACCGTGCCCCATGAACCCGTCCACGTCGCGCTATTCACGCCCGCGAGACCGAACGCCGGGGGGATGAGCGTCGCGCCGGTCTTGCCGTCGGGCCGGAAGGCCTTCCCGTCGAGGTTGAGCAGGGCGTCGTACCGGCCTGGGCCCCAGCTGGTAAGAACCTCTTTCACCGTCGCCTCGTCCACCTGCAACATGTCCATGAAGGGCTTGAGGTTCGGGGCCGAGGCGACGATCGCGCCAACGTCGAGGTCGCGGTTCGGCCAGCCGTCCAGCCGCCTGCCGATGCCGGGCGCGAACGAATCATCGACCGTGGAATGGCAGAGCGCGCACGTGATGCCCAGCGACGTGAGCGTCTTGCCATCGGCGCTGAAGAACCCGGTGAGGCCCACGACCGCGTTGGCCTTCAGCAGGGCGAGCGTCGAGGCCGGATCGTCCAGGGGTGCGCCGCCCTTCCTGATCACATCCGCGAGCGCCGCGGGCACCGCCTCGGAGTCGACCTTGAGGCCGAGCTTGAGCGCTGCGGTGGGGCTCACACCCGCACCGACGCCCCCGAACTTCTCGCCCTGCACCGCATCGTGCAGCCGGAGTTGCCGGCCCCAGAAGTCCTCATCGCCGAAGGTGTCGTAGCGGAACGTGTGCTGACCCTCGTCATCCATGGGGCCTTCACCGATCACAGCCATGCCGCCCACTGCACCGTCACCTCCGGACATCGACGAGCACGCGGCTATCACCACGACCGCGCCGCTCGCGATCGCTCCGAGCCACACGCACTGCATGCGGATGCGCTCGTCGGCGGACCGGGGGCGAACTCGTGTCACAGCAGGCTCGTACAGCATGTCGGCTCCCTTCAAGACGCACGCCCACGAAGTTGAGTCTACCCGCAGGCGCTGCCCCAACGATCAAGCAATCGTGAGTCGCCGTCGCAATGTGGGAAATGTGCTCGGCGCGAGCGCCATCTACAGTGCCGCAATGCGACATGTGGCTGCCGTTGGCCTGTCCTCGGGCTCCATCTCCGCCCGCTCGGCGGGGTCTGGACCCGCAGCATGGCCGTAGCGACATCGCGCACTCCTCCCGGAGATGCTCACCGTGACCGTCCGTGGATGGTCGGGGTGATCAGGGATCGGTCGCCGGGCTGTTAACCGCAGCCCGCTACTGGATACCTACGCGATGCGTTCTTGAAGTCGCTCGCGAGCGAGAGCAACCCCGATGTTCACCGAATCGCCGAACGGCCGATCTAATTTAGGAAAGGTCACGGCCCTTCCGCACCGTCAATTCGTGAGCCGGAGGCAAAGCGATGTTTGCCCGTGAGCACGCGGCCTCCGGCCGCCACTGTTCGGGGAAGACGGCGTCCTCTGGGCGCTTGATGAGCACGGGCGACTCCGCGCGCGGGATGCGGTGTGCGGGGCGGTTGTCGCAAGTCGCAAGAACGGATCGTCTTGCGATTCTCATCCGCTGCGTCTATTCCGTCATGGGAAGAGTTCATTACCCCGACTTGGCACAAATAGCCTTGTCCGAATGGCGCCTACGTTTCGAGCAAGCGCATGCAGAACGTAGCCGGGCAAGACTACTGGCCATTCGGCGACACCGACATCCAGCCCCCATTTGTACTCCCTATTCAGCTGTTCCCATTGGGGATGTTCGACGACGGGAAAAGCACCGCTCAGCACATCTTTGGGAACCCTCACCAGTCTCTGTGGATCTGTGTCTACCAGATCGATCCCAGCGTCTCGGTATGCCTCGATCACGAACCCAGCGCAGCTGAATCGCCTTGTCGTGCCCCCCTCTAAGGCACTCGCATGCGGGACAATCACGTATCCCTTGTACCTTCCCCTTCCTCGTATGCAATCCCGGGCAGCGTGCTCAGTTACGTGCTCTCGGCAGAAGTTTTTTATCTGCAGTACTTCGTCAACGGACAACTCCGACGTACCAACCACGTCGGCCGCCCAGTGGGAGTCGCGAAGCGGGGGACCCATCTCCACGATCGCGACGTCAACTCCAACCACCAAGGATGGCAAAGGATCTCGAGCAAGTGCCACGTGACTGACAAAGCTCGCGGTACTGGTGCGGTAGTAGCCGACCACGTCACATACCCGCAGGGGAACCGGTGTTTCGCTGACTCGCACCGCGGGCATGCACACCACCCTACTGCCGGTGAATGCCGCCCACCATCTTCGCGAGGTCCGCGACCCGGGCAGCGTGCTGCGTGCTCCACAATCTACAGGCTTGATCGAGACGACGGGCTAGCTGATTTCGGAACCAGCGTGGGGCCTCGTTCACCCTAGGTAGAACCGCGTCCCACCGCTCGCTTAGCATCACCGCCAGAGCCTGTGCTGCGAGCATGCCAACCGTGGCGTACCCCTCGTCAACTCGAGCGAGCAGACGCGGCGCCAAATACAGCTCCGCAAGCTCTGCTAGACGGCTCGCCAAGGCAGGCGCCGGCTCCGGCCGGTCTGGAGGCTGATGCTCGAACCTCCGATAGGCCACTTTGGCGATCTCTAGTTCGACCTGCAGCGGAAGGGGCAGGCGACCATCCGACTGTAATAGCGTCGCAAGGTCCTCCAGATCAGCTGTCTTGGCCTCTGCCACGTACTTGCGGATCGCCGCTCCCACGGCAACGAGCTGGCGGTAGTCTACCGTATCTCGATGGGCATGGATGAAGCGCCAAAGGGCACGTTGCAGTCGCCGCCCTTGGTCCTCAGTGAAATGAGTGATCTCCGCCTCGCAGATCAGAGATGCGGGCGATGCCTCAGGGTCCTTCTCGATGCGGGACAGGAGCTCGCTGGACTCGAGGCACTCGTCACTGCTAGTTCGAAGGAAATGCTCCTGAAGATCGTCGAAGAGCTTCCGTACTCGGGCGTACTGTTGCACACGCTCTACGACCTCTTCCTTCACGGCGGCGAGATCCACCGGGGACTCTGCATCGGATGTTGCCCGGAGGCGAGTCGTCTCCACATTAACGGCCAGCCGGAACCTAATCGCCACGTCGGTGCCAGATGAGGTATAGGCCATACGTGGGCCGAGTGGTTGGTACCTTGGGGCGACGAGCTTTTGCTCTGACCGGGATTCTGTCATTGGGTCCTGTCTTTCGAGTTCGCGATGTAGTGGCGAAGCGCCTGGAGTTCTTTCTTGGCCGCAAGAAGGCTGCAGATCATGTTGTCAATGTCAGACTCGTCCACCTGAAAATAGACCTCGTCGGGCATGCCTTCGCTGAAGCCGATGGCCACAGACGCAACGTAGGCTACGCCTAGTATCTGCGGCTCGTAGTGCTCGATCGGAGTTCCCCATCGATACTTGTCGTGTCTCACCGCGCGGGCCTCAACCGTGATCCCCATGCTCTTGAAGCGTGGCGTGACGCCTGCCGTAGCTAGATCCTGCCTATCTTGAACGCGCCATTTGTCCCGCTGATCCGCGAGGGTTTTGATTGTGGACTCGAACGCACTGCGTTCGGCCTGTGTGAGTCCCTCGAGGTTGTTGAGGTCGTCGATCCAGTGCACATGGTCGTCGGGTGGCACTGCGTCGCTGAGGAATGCCTTCACAAAAAACGCGAGGACCGAGAGCGAGTGCTCGATAGTCTGTGGATCAGTGGACGTAGCGCCAGCAAGCTCTTCGCAAAGGCTCCTCGTTTGGAAATCGGTGGTTGGGCTGAGCACAGTCGGCAAGGCCTCGATGCACTTGAGCCGTCCATCGTCCGAAAGGGCAAGGAGCTCGCGGAGATGTCGCTGAAAGGTCTTCGCGTTGTCAGCGACCGGATCTTCGAAGAGCGCCCTGAAGAGGCGAGATCGCATCATGAGCTCCTTTTCGGGCCATCGCATGACGCACGGAGAAGCGCGGAGCATCCCATCACCGGCCATGCGCTCAGGTGGCGCAATCGGCTTAGACGGGGGGTCGGTTGAGCGGACAAGGGCGTGCGCATTCTGGGCTCCAAGGCCGTCATTGTACGCGGTCGTGAATCCGGACGGGGTCTCCCGGTGAGTGCAGTCAAGGGGCCGAGATGGCCCGGCCGAACGGCGAGCTCGCGGACGTCGAGCCGACTGAACGAGGGCCGAGAGCCATATGGGCGTATCAGGAATCGACGGGGACCGAAGGATTCGCAGCTTTGTTCATGCGGTTCGTTCGCGTCCCTCGGCCCCCGAGAGCAACCCTCCTGTTAAGCCCACGACACCCGTCAACCAGAGAGCGCGAGAGTCCGAGAGGGTTGCCGCCGGTGGGACGAGAGCAACCGTGGGGGTTGCGGTCGGACCCCGAGATTCGGCTTCAAGACCGAGAGCGCGTGCCATGCGGCCATTGTACGGCAAACCCCGACAGGATGGGGATTTCCACGCTTCGGCCGGAGGCCGCCTCGCCGGTCCCACCCGTCAACCAAAACGCCGCCGCGTTTCCGCGACGGCGTCGAAAGCTCCCCGACCTGGACTCGAACCAGGAACCTAGCGGTTAACAGCCGCTCGCTCTACCATTGAGCTATCGGGGATCGGGTTGTTCGGCCTTCGGGGCGGGGGGTGTTCGGCGGTTCTGGATGGGGCCGAGGCGTCCCGGGGGCCGAGGGCAGGCAAGGCTAGCACACCCTCCACATCGGTCAAGAAACGGGGGCGATCCACAGGCCGAGGCTGGTGTGTGGCGGGTCTGAAGGCGGAAGTGGTGAGGGAGGCAGGCAAGAGGGGGCTTCGAAGGCAACACCCCAAGAGTCTGTAGGTGGGGCCTGCGAGCCCCGGCTCCGCGTTAGACCGACTGTGTGAAGCCTCTGCTCGGAGAAGGGGTAGAGGAGAGAAGCCGCCTCGGAGTGGCGGGCTACCCGAGGGGGGCGGGGATTGAGGGCGGGATCGGCCCGCCTACACTTGGCCCCTGCGGTCGTGTGGCGGGTCGGGCGGTGGGTCGCCGGGCCGGGCCGGGCGTGCCGCGGGGATCAGCCTCGGAGCGTCTCGATGAAGAAGGACATTCACCCCGGTTTCTACAACTGCAAGGTGTACCACAACGGCGAGGTCGTGATGGAGGTCGGGGCGACGGTGCCGGAGATTCACGCCGACGTGTGGTCCGGCTCGCACCCGTTCTTCACGGGCAAGCAGACGTTCGTGGACGCGACCGGGCGGCTCGAGAAGTTCCAGAGGAAGTTCCAGGGCAACTACTTCCGGGCGGACAAGAAGAAGGGCAAGTAGCCCTCGTTTGTCGCCCTCGCCCACCGCCGCGACAGGACTGCCGGCCGGGCCGCGTGCCCGGCCGATTTTGTGCCCCGGCCTGGTGCTTCATCCGTCTATCCGCATGAATGGATATACTGACCGGCCCGCCGACGGTCCGGCGGTTGCCAGCCGCCCGCCCCTGAGGATGCAACCCGATGCCCAGCCGGTTTCTCCAAGCCCTTGCCGAGCGGGTCGTCGTGCTGGACGGGGCGATGGGCACGTCCATTCACGCCCACGACCTGGACGTGGAGCGGGACTACTGCGGGTGCGAGAACTGCCCCGAGGTGCTGCTGCGGTCGCGGCCGGAGTTGATCCGCTCGATCCACGAGTCGTTCCTGGCCGTCGGGTGCGACGCGGTCGAGACGGACTCGTTCGGCGGGGCGCGGCACGTGCTCGGGGAGTTCGGGCTGGACCCGGAGACGTTCGAGTTGAACCGGCTGGCGGCGGCGGTGGCGCGCGAGGCGTGCGAGCGTTTCAGCACGCCGGACCGGCCGCGGTTCGTGGTCGGCTCGCTCGGGCCCGGGACGAAACTGATCACGCTCGGGCAGATCGGGTGGGACGACATGCTCGCCAGTTACGGCGAGCAGGCCCGCGGGCTGATCGCGGGCGGCGCCGACGCCCTGCTGATCGAGACCTGCCAGGATCTGCTGCAGATCAAGTGCGCGATCAACGCGTGCCTGGGCGCGCTGGACGAGGCGGGGCGCGCGACGGACGACGTGCCGATCCTCGTGTCGGTCACGATCGAGACGACGGGCACGATGCTGCTGGGCACGTCGATCGAGGCGGCCGCGGCCGCGTTGTCGCGGTATCCGATCGCGTCGCTGGGTCTGAACTGCGCGACCGGGCCGACGGAGATGGCCGAGCACGTGCAGTACCTCGCGCGGCATTGGCCGCGGCACGTTTCGGTGGTGCCGAACGCGGGTCTGCCCGTGCTGCACGAGGGCAGGGCGGTCTTCCCGCTCGGACCGGAGCCGTTCGCGGCCGACCTGGTGCGGTTCGTCGAGCGTGACAGCGTGCGGCTGGTCGGCGGGTGCTGCGGCACGACGCCGGAGCACATCGCGTCGCTGGTGCGCGCCCTTGACGAGCGCGGGCTGCGCGAGGGGGGGCGCGCGGAGCGGACGATCGTGCCGCTGCGTGCCGCGACGACGAGCCTCTACGCCCCGGTCGAGCACCGGCAGGACACGTCGTTCCTGATCGTGGGCGAGCGGATGAACGCCTCTGGCAGCCGGCGATTCAAGGAGTTGCTGGAGGCGGAAGACTGGGACGGGATCGTGTCGCTGGCGCGGTCGCAGTTGCGCGAGGGGAGCCACCTGCTGGACCTGAACGTGGACTACGCCGGGCGCGACAACGCAGGCGACATGGGCGAGATCGTCGGTCGCGTGGTGCGGCAGGTGGACGCGCCGCTGATGCTGGACTCGACGCAGATCGCGACGATCGAGGCGGGGCTGAAGCGCGCGCCGGGGACGTGCATCATCAACTCGGCGAACTTCGAGGACGGCGAGGAGAAGTTCGACGCGGTCTGCCGGCTTGCGAAGGTGTACGGGGCCGCGCTGGTGATCGGGACGATCGACGAGGACCGCGAGGCGGCGATGGCACGCACGGCCGATCGGAAACTGGCGATCGCGCTGCGGGCGCACGAGCGTGCGACGCGACACCACGGTCTCGCCGAGGAGGATCTGTTCTTTGATCCGCTCGTGCTGCCGATCTCGACGGGGATGGAGGCGGACCGGCGCAGCGCGCTGGAGACGATCGAGGGGACGCGCCGCATCGCGGCCGCCCTGCCCCGCTGCCAGATGACCTGCGGCGTGTCGAACGTGTCGTTCGGCCTTGCGCCCGCTGCACGGATCGTGCTGAACTCAGTATTCCTGCACGAACTGGTCGAGGCGGGGATGGTGAGCGCGATCGTGCACGCCTCGAAGATTCTGCCGTTGAACAAGATTCCCGAGGATCAGCAGCGGGCAGCGCTGGATCTCATCTACGACCGTCGGCACGAGTCGCTCGGCGGCACCGGCCTGCCCGCGGGCGTGGCGGATCGGGCGTTCGACCCGCTGCAGGCGTTCATCGAGTTGTTCAAGGGGGCGTCGGCGGCCGCGCCTGAGAAGCGTGAGCGGGCGGCCCAGACACTCGAAGAACGGCTGCGCTCGCACATCGTGGACGGCGAGAAGGAGGGGCTGCCGGCGACCCTGGAGGAGGCGCTGGCCCGCTACTCCGCGCTCGACATCATCAACGACCACCTGCTCGACGGCATGAAAACCGTCGGCGAACTGTTCGGGTCGGGCCGGATGCAGTTGCCGTTCGTGCTGCAATCCGCCGAGGTGATGAAGATGGCCGTCGCGCACCTCGAACCGCACATGGAGCATGTCGAAGGGCAGACGCGCGGATCGATCGTGCTGGCGACGGTGAAGGGCGACGTCCACGACATCGGCAAGAACCTCGTGGACGTGATCCTGACCAACAACGGGTACACCGTGCACAACCTCGGCATCAAGCAGCCGCTCTCGAGCATCCTCGATGCGTGGCGCGAGAAGCGGGCGGACGCGATCGGGCTTTCGGGCCTGCTCGTCAAGAGCGTGAACGTAATGGAGGAGAATCTGCGTGAGTTGAACGAGTTGGGCGTGACCGTGCCCGTGATCCTGGGAGGCGCGGCCCTTACGCGACACTACGCCGAGGACCGCCTGCGCTCGATCTACGAGGGGCCGCTCTACTACGGCAAGGATGCGTTCGAGGGGCTTCGGATCATGGACCTCCTTTCGTCGCGCCGAACGGACGAGTTGGACGCCGAGATCGAGGCGCGGCTCACCAAGCGCTCCGAGGCCGAGAAAGTGGTCGCCGCGGCCAGGATCGAGCGGGCGAAGCAGGCGGAAGCGGTCGGCAGCGGCGCTGTCGCGGTGCGTGAGCGGGTTCGTTCGGACGTCTCGACGGAGGTGGGCATCCCGCGTCCGCCGTTCTGGGGCACGCGCGTGGTGACCGGCATCGACCCCGCCGAGGTGTACCCGTTCATCAACACGGTCGCGCTTTTTCGCGGGCAGTGGCAGTTCCGGAAGGGTCGGATGAGCGACGCGGAGTACGAGGCCGCGCTGGCGGAGAGCATCGTGCCGGTCTTTGAGCGTTGGAAGGCGCGGTGCCGCGACGAGGGCATCCTCGAGCCGCGCGTCGTGTACGGCTACTTCCCCTGCCAGTCGGACGGCGACGACCTGATCGTCTACGACCCCGAGCAGGGGGGGCATGAGTCTCGATCGGAACTGCTCCGGTTCACGTTCCCGCGTCAGGGCAAGGGTCGGCGGCTGTGCATCTCGGACTTCTTCGCGCCGACGGACTCCGGGCGGATCGACACCGTGGGCTTCTCGTGCGTGACAGTCGGTCAGCGAGCGTCGGACCTGTCGCGCGAGCTCTTCGCCCGCAACGACTACACGGAGTACCTGTACCTGCACGGGCTGTCGGTCGAGACGGCCGAGGCGCTGGCGGAACTGTGGCACAAGCGGATGCGCCAGGAACTCGGGATCGCGTCGGACGATTCGCCCCGCATCCGCGAGCTTTTCACGCAGCATTACCGAGGCAGCCGCTATTCGTTCGGCTACCCGGCGTGCCCGGAACTGTCGGATCAGGAGAGGCTGTTCCGCCTGCTGCGCCCCGAGCGGATCGGCTGCACGCTGACCGAGAACTGGCAGATCGAGCCGGAGCAGTCCACGAGCGCGATCGTGGTGCATCACCCCGAGGCGCGGTACTTCAACGTCTGAATGGCGGCGATCGATTCACCCGCCGAACGCGCCCGCCGAGGCTTCCTGCTCCGCGAGCCACTCGTCGAGCGCGCTGACGACCCTCTCCGCGAACCGCGACGCCGCCGGGCCGGACTCGCCCGTCACGCCGTTCACCAGCACCGCGTAGGCGATGCGTCGGCCGGTGACGGGATGCACGACGTAGCCCGAGAGCGTGCGCACGCCGGTGCGCATGAGCGTGCCGCTCTTGCCGGCGACGAGGTTCTTGAGGGCGACGCCCTGGAAGCGTCGTGTGAATGTCCCTTGGCCCGGCACGGCGAGGGAGTCCATGAACACGCTGCGAAGCCGCTCGTCGCGCTCGAACGACATGAGCCAGGCCGTCAGCGTCGATGCCGAGACGCGGTTGAGATCGCACAGTCCGGAGCCGTCGGCGACGACGGTGCGCGCGGCGTGGACCTCGCCGATGCGGTCCTGCATGACCATCCGCACCACCGCCGAACCGTTCGCCCACGAGCCAGGCTCTCCGGTCACTCGCTTGCCGGAGAGTTTCAGCAGCGCCTCGGCGTACATGTTGTTCGAGTCGGTGTTGCATCGGCGCAGCACGTCGGCGATCGGCGTCGTGACGGCGGCGAGCGCGATGCCCTCGGGAAGCGACTCGTTGTCTCCCACGAGCCTCACTGCGGCCGGTGGCCTGTGTCCCGGGCGGGTTTCGTCGCCGACCCGCACTCCCAGCGCGAGCAGACGATCCGCAAGCAACTGGCCGAAGAACAGCGGATTGTTGTGCGTCGGCACCTGCTCCGGGTAGCGGCGCGCCGTGCGTACGTCGCCGTGCAGCCGGAAGCGATTCGAGCCGGCGTCGCGTGCGACCCAGGCCGTGTCCGTGCCGTCCGCGATCGTCCGACCCGCGACCACGACCTCGATCCAGTCCGCACGGGGCTGGATGGCGACCCGCGGCGCGTGTCCCGGTCCTTCGGGCGCGGGGCGCGGGTACAGCCAGAGCAGATTGCCGTGGAAGTTCAGGCCGGAGACCTCCGGCGCGTAACGGCGGTTGAGGTCGGACGGATCCCATGCGGGGTGGACGTAGATGCGGTCGAACACGCGGTCGTCGACGATGATCTCCGAGATTCTGCCCTCGAACCCCTTGGCGACGGCCTCGGCCAGCATGCGCAGCAAATCCTCGACGGTCATACCGGCCTGGGTCTGTTCGAGCAGGTCCGGGTCGGCCAGAGCGGGATCGCCCGAGCCGCGGATGATGAGGCGGTCGCCGTCGCGGGCGAGTTCGGTGCGGAAGACGAAGTCCGGGCCGAGGATGACGAGGGCGGTCCCGCTCGTCAGCACCTTCATGTTGGAGGCTGGTATGAGCGCGGCGTCGGGGTTGATCGCCGCGAGGGTCCGCCCCGTGCCAAGATCCACGACGCTGAGGCTGACCCGTGCCCGCTCGCCGAGGCCAGCGTGGGCGAGCACGCTCTCGAGGCGTCCGTTGAGCGGCTGGGCGAACGCGGGACCGCCGACGAGGACGATCGCCGCGGCGACCGCCAGCACGAACGCCGTCAGGTGCGAGAGGACCACACGCGGCGTGTCGATGGTTCGTCCGATCAAGTCCGATCCTCCGTCCGCGGGAGCATCATTGCCCGCAGCCTGCCCACGGATCGGCTCGCCCGGCCATCCGTCTGCAACGGAGGACCGAGGGGGCCGACGACTGCCGCGGACGGGGGCGTCAGGCGGACTGAGCCACGCCGATCAGCCGGTGCTCGACCAGATGCACGATCTCATCAAGCAGCGTCTTCGAGGTCAGTTCCCACTGCGGCCAGTAGACCCCGGCCACAACCTTCGCCTGCGTCAGTCCCTCCCGGATCAGGCGCGATGACTTCTTGAGCCGCACGCTGGACAGCACCTCGTGAGGAATGGGGAGGGACATGAGGGGACGATCCGGCTTGGGAACCAGGTACGCCAGGGCGGAACCGGTCGCGTCCTGCCTCTGGCGATACACGAGCGTCCAGCGCCACGGAATGCCGTGCCAGACGAGGTTCTCGACGGCGTCCGGAAGGGCAGCGAGGCGGGTGCGAGCCATGTCGAAGAGGTCGGCATGGGCCGGATCAATCGCGGCTCGGAGGGCATCACAGGTCGGCTTGGCGAAACGGTCTTCCCAGACCGGGCGGGCAGGCGTGCGTGTGGGGGGCATCGACAGGCTCCGTTCCCTGGGCCCGAATCGCGCAACTGACTGTCCAAGAGGGTCTTGGAAGTGAGCGCGTCCCCGGACCCCGCGCCTCGGGATTGTTCCCCACACCCCCCCCTGAATCAAGCCGACCCCGGGAATCACCCATGCTTGCAGCCACTTCGCGGTTTCGCGGGACACCCGCCGGACTCCAGGCGGCGAGAGGCATTACCATCGTGGCGTCCGGGCCGGAATCCCGGGCGCGGAGACCCGACCATGCCCCAGACACCGGACGGGATCGGCGACCCGCTCGACGTGGCCGACTTCGACCCTTCGCAATCGTCCATCCTCGTGGTGGACGACAACGAGCAGAACCTCGAACTGCTCCAGGCGTACCTCGAGGAACTCGAGTGCCCGGTGCGTACCGCCCGCGACGGCGTCGAGGCGATGTCGTCGGTGGAACAGACCGCACCGGATATCGTGCTGCTCGACGTCATGATGCCGCGGATGAGCGGGTTCCAGGTCTGCGAGCGGATCAAGTCCAACCCGGCGACGCGCGACATCCCCGTCATCATGGTGACGGCGCTCAACGAGGTGGGCGACGTCGAGCGTGCGGTCGAGGCGGGCGCGGACGACTTCCTCACCAAGCCGGTCAACCGCGTCGAGCTGCTCACGCGGGTCCGGTCGCTGCTCCGGGTGCGGCGCTTGAAGCGGCAACTGGATCAGACACTCGGCGAACTGCGCAGGCTGCGGGGCGAGTCCTGATCCGCGGACCGACCGCGGTCACAGCCCGTATTCCGTCCATCGGGCCGACACGCGGTCCTTGATTTCGGGCGACATCTCCAGGAGCGGCGGCCAGTCGCGGACGGTTCGTCCGGTCGCGGTGTCGTCGCGGCCCTTGGGCGTGGTGTCGAAGCCGGCCATCGAGCCACGCCCGTCTCGCAGGACGATGGTGTCGCGACCCGGGTCCCAGTTGGCGGGCCAGTGGAAGAGCGCGGCCTCGGCGTCGTCGAGCGCGACGCCGCGACCAAAGACCACGACGAACCGCACCAGCCCCGCGCCCGCTTCGAATGCGGCTTCGATCGCCCGCCGTGCGAGGCCGCCCCGCCCGGACGAATCAGCGGTCTTGTCCACTCGGACGAGGAGCCAACCGGGACAATCGCCGTCGAGTCGGGCGTCGAGCACACCGTCCACCGCGCGGACCTGGCCGACGATCGAGGCCGCCTTCGCGCCCTCGGCAATCGCCATCGGCCCGTCGGCCACGGCGATCCCCCCCACTTCCTCGCCCGGTCTCTTGCGCGTGCAGTCGAAGCCCATCTTCGTCCCCGCGCCGAGGTGCGGCGAGGCGTGGTCGAGGATGTCCAGGGGGCCGTGCACGGTCTCGATGTCTCGGGCGGGGTCGCACCACCGCGCCGCCGCTTCCAGCACGGCGCGCCGATCGTGCACGTCGATCTCCGCGTCAACCACGAAGACGGTCTTGGTCCACGACATCTGCCCCGCCCCCCAGACAGCGTGCATCACGCGGCGCGCGTGCAGCGGGTAGTGCTTGCGGATGCGGATGAAGACGCAGTTGTGGAACGCGCCGAACATCGGCAGGTCGTAGTCGTCGATGTCCGGGATGATCGTCCGCAGCAGCGGCAGCATGATCCGCTCCGTCGCCTTGCCGAGGTAGTAGTCCTCCTGCGGCGGCAGCCCCACGATCGTCGTCGGGTAGACCGCCCCGCGCCGGTGCGTGACGGCCGTCACCTCCATGATCGGGTAGCGATCCGGCAGCGAATAGAACCCGGTGTGGTCGCCGAAGGGGCCTTCGAAGAGCGCGCCCGGGCCGAGCGGCCCGCACGCCCGATCGCGCGGGTCCCAGCCGGGATACCCCGCCTCGGTCGAGACCCAGCCCTCGATGACGATCTCGGAGTTGGCCGGAACGCGCAGGGGAACCGTGCTCGCGAGCACCATCGGGATCCCCCCCCCGTTGAGGAACCCGGCCATCAGCAGTTCGCTGATGCCCGGCGGCAGCGGGCAGGTCGCGGCGTAGGGCAGCACGCTCTCGCCGCCCAGCGCGATGGCGACGGGCATGCGCTCGCCTCGCTCCTTCCACGACCGCCAGTGGCGCGCCCCGTCGTGGTGCATGTGCCAGTGCATCGCCAGCAGGCGCGGACCCATCAGTTGCATCCGGTACATGCCGACGTTGTGGCTCGCGGGCTTCGGCTTGCCCGCGTCGTCGGCGTGGACGGTGTGAACTCCCGCGAGCGTGACGTATCGGCCTCGATAGAGCCGGTCCCACGCATCCCCGCGCTCGACCCCGGGCACGCCGTCGTTCACCCCCGGCGGGTACCCGACGGCCGCCGGGTCGCCGTCGAGGGGCCAGCAGCGGATCAGCGGCAGGCGGAGCAGGTCGATGGCATCGCCGGTGAACACGACCTCCTGGCACGCCGCCCTCGCCACGCGCCTCGGCCCGACACGCAGGAGCGGGAGCAACTCGCGAGCCTTCGCCAACGCCTCGCCCAGACCCTTCGGCGGCCGCGGGCGGACGAGCGACGCGATGCGCGCCGCAATGGACTCGAACCCGCCGTCACCGACGCACCCGAGCGCCATTTCCATCCGCCGGTACGAGCCGAAGGCGTTGATGAGGACCGGAAAGCCCGACCCTTCGACGTTCTCGAAGAGCAGCGCCCGACCGCCGAGGCTCGCGTGGGCCGGATCGGTGCGGCGCGCGGCAGCGCTCGGCGGGTTCGGCGCGTGAGACTTGCTCTCCCGATCGGCGATCTCGGCGATCTCGAGCACGGGCGAGACCGGCGCGCGGATTCGGGCCAGTTCGCCCGCGCGTTCGAGGGCTGCCGTAAACTCGCCCAGTGTCCGGTACACGGCCCCAGCCTATGTCCGCCGGTTCGCCGCTGCCGCCCGGGCTGCCGGCGCAGGCCTACGCGGCGCAGCGCGACTGGCCGGGCTACTTCGAGGCGGTGGCCGGGAAACCGGCGCGCGAGACGCTCCTGCTCGCACTCGACCGATTCGATCGCGAGCCATCCATGCACGGCCCGCGCCTGGCGGTCGATCTCGGGTGCGGCGAGGGCCGGGACACTGCGGAGCTCCTCCGTCGCGGCTGGCGCGTGCTCGCCATCGACGGCCACCCGGACGCTTTCCGTCGGCTGCTCGAACGCGCGGACCTCCCCCACCGCGACCGCCTGGGCACGGCGCTCGCTCCGTTCGAGGGGTTCACCGTGCCCACGTGCGATCTGGTGAACGCGAGTTTCTCGCTGCCGTTCTGCCCGCCTGAGGCGTTCGGGGCGCTTTGGGAGTCGATCGTGGCGGCGATCGGGCCGGGCGGCCGGTTCTCGGGGCAGTTGTTCGGCGACCGCGACACCTGGGCCTCGTTCCCAGACCGCTCGCATCAGACGCGTGAGCATGCCCTGGCGCTGCTCGACCCCTTCGAACTGGAGCGCTTCGACGAGGACGAGAAGCCCGGTGCGGACGCCTTCGGCACGCCCAAGCACTGGCACGTCTTCCACGTCGTGGCGCGAAAGCGGTAGCCTTGCACGCCCAACCATGAGCCGGGGGAGCCGACCCGCATGACGACCGCGACCGCCGCCGAACTCGCGACCCCCTCCGTGCGGAGCGACGGCCTCGTCATCGACCTGCACCACGTGGCGAAGACCTACAGGGGACGCATCCGCGCCCTGTGCGGCATCGACATGCAGGTCCGCCGAGGGGAGGTCTTCGGCCTGCTCGGCCCGAACGGCGCGGGCAAGTCCACGCTCGTCAAGATTCTGATGACCGTCATCCGCCCGACCGAGTGCCGCGGCACGATGCTCGGCGAGCCGGTCGGGCACAAAGCGACGCTTGCGAAGGTCGGGTACCTGCCCGAGCACCACCGCTTCCCGCCGTACCTGACCGGGGCGCAGGTGGTGAGTTTCTACGGCGCACTTGCGGGCGTGCCTCGGGCGGATCGGCGGCGTCGCACCGCCGAACTGCTCGAACTCGTCGGCATGAAGGACTGGGCGAAGAAAAAGGTCGGCTCGTACTCCAAGGGCATGCGCCAGCGCATCGGCATCGCACAATCGCTCGTCAACTCGCCCGAGATCGTGCTGCTCGACGAGCCGACCGACGGCGTGGACCCGGTCGGGCGTCGCGACATCCGCGAGATCGTCCAGCGGCTCCGCTCCGAGGGGCGGACGGTCTTCATCAACTCGCACCTGCTCTCGGAACTGGAGATGGTCTGCGATCGCGTGGCGATCCTCGTGCAGGGGCGGGTCGTCAGCCAGGGAACGATCGACGAACTGACCGCGGACAAGCGGCGCTACGAGATCGAGCTGGCCGCGGAGCCGGACGCGGCGGCCGCTTACTTCCAGCGCGCGCTGCCGGAGGCCATCCGCCACGGCGAGCACGCGATGCTGCCGCCGGCCGCAAGCGGTGAGGAGGGCGCGAACGCCCCGCCGACGCATTCGCCGATGGCTCGCCGCGTCGGCTACCACGGGCAGCTGGCGTCGGGCGAGTGGCTCGAAATCGACCACGCCACGCTGCGCATCGGCAGCACGGAGCCGGCGACGATCCAGCCGATCATCGACGCCCTGCGTGAGCGTGGCGCGGTGATCCGGTCGATCCGCCAGAACCGTCCGTCGCTGGAGGACCTCTTCATGCAGGCCGTGACCGACCCGAACACGGGGGCGACGCTCAAGCCCGGCGCGGACCACGCCCGCAAGGGGCGCAAGCCATGATGATGCGTCAGACCGCGGCCCTCTTCGCCGACGCCTACCGCGAACTCAACTCGCGGAAACTGTTCTGGATCACGCTGATGCTCTCGGGGGTGGTGGTGGCGGCGTTCGCGGCCGTCGGCATCGACAAGCAGGGCCTCACCATTCTCTGGTTCAGGCTGGACTTCATCCCGCTCAACAGCGACGTCCTTGCCCCTTCCCTGCTCTACAAGACCATGTTCCTGAATCTCGGGTTGAACCTGTGGCTCGCCTGGATCGCCGCAATCCTCGCGCTCATCACGACCGCGGGGATGATCCCGGACCTGATCGCCGGCGGCTCGATCGAGATGATGCTCTCCAAGCCGATCTCCCGAGTGCGGCTCTTCCTCACGAAGTACGCCGCCGGCCTGCTCTTCGTCGCGCTCCAGGTCGGCGTGTTCAGCGTGGCATCGTTCGTCGTCATCGGCGTCCGCGGGGGCGAGTGGGAGCCTGCCCTGCTCCTCGCCATCCCGCTCGTGGTGGCGTTCTTCAGTTTCCTGTTCTGCATGTGCGTGCTGTTCGGGTTGCTCACGCGGTCCACCATCGCCTCGCTGCTGCTCACGCTGCTGTTCTGGTTCTTCATCTTCATCCTGAACGCGACCGATGCAGCGCTTGTCGGGTGGAGGTCCATGGCGGAGGCGCAGCGCGACGCCCTGGTGAAACAGGTAGCGCAGGCAGAGGCGAACACCCGGCAACTCCTGATCGCCGAGCGCCGCTCAATCGGCGAGGAACTTCCCGAGGACTACCACCCGACCGACGAAGAGATCGCCGGCATCAACCCGTTTCTCAAGGGCCTGCGCGACAAGCGGGCGAGCACGGAGACGACCGCAGCGCAGGCCGCGAAGTGGTCCGAAATGATCTTCACGGCCAAGACCATCGTGCCCAAGACCGGCGAAACGATCGATCTGCTCGAACGCTCTCTCATCTCAATGGCGGACCTGGATGCGCTCATGAACCAGGGGGACGAACCCAGGCGCACCACGGTTGACGAGCAGACCGCGGAGGTGAAACTGAGCGACCACGACGTCTCGATGCGATCCACGGAGATTCTGCGGGAACGATCCGTCCTGTGGGTGCTCGGCACCTCCTTCGCCTTTGAGGCCGTCGTGCTCGCCCTGTCGTGCTTCATCTTCGCTCGGCGCGACTTCTGACCCCGGCCGATGCGCCGCAGGATCTGGACGACCGTGCCCGCCTCGGGCTACCGTCTGGCGGCATGGCGCACCCCAGCCCCATCATCGCGCATACCTCCGCAGCCGAGCCGCTCACTTCGCCCTACGCCGCGCCGGGCGACCCCGTGCTGGCGATCGAGGTGATCCAGGCGTTCGGCCCGATGCCGCTGGAGTACGCCGCGATCCGCCGATCGTGCGGCCTGCTCGACCTGTCGCACCGCGCGACCATCGAGGTCACAGGCTCCGATCGCCTCGACTTCCTCAACCGCATGGTCACGCAGGAACTCCGGGGGTTGGAGCCGCTGCACGCACGGCGTGCCTTCTGGCTGAACCGCAAGGGACGGATCGACGCGGACCTGCGCGTGATCGAACTCGGCGACCGCACGCTGCTCGAACTCGACGCCCATGCGCTCAATCGCACGCTGGAGACGCTCCCCGCGTTCGTCTTCACCGAGGACGTGGCGTTCCGCGACGCGACCGGCGGGACGCACCGCCTCGCCCTGCACGGCCCCAAGGCCGCCACGCTCATCGACGCCGCGGCCGAACCTGCGAGAGCGCGGAGCGCGGCGTCGCTCCGCGAGGGCGAGGCGACAATCGCCCGGATCGCCGGCGCGGACGTGCTCGTGGTCCGCGACGGCTCGGCGGGCGAGGCGGGGCTGGAACTGTTTGTGCCGACCGACGCCGCGACGCGCGTCTTCGACCGGCTGCTCGACGCCGGCGGCTGGCGGTGGGATGCCCCCGAGGCCTTCGACCCCGGCGCGGAGCGGGCGAGCGTGCGGCCGATCGGCTGGCTGGCGTACAACGTCGCGCGGATCGAGGCGGGCAGGCCGCTCTACTACCTCGACTTCGGCCCGGACTCGCT
>JBDIVY010000015.1:0-46842 GCA_039794165.1 Phycisphaerales bacterium | reverse complement strand
CCGCGTGCCGCTCGCTCTTGGAACCATGGCAACCGCCGTCGCAACGCAGACCCCCACGCCCGCGCAGGGTGAGGCGGTCGCCTATCTCGCTCTGGCGGTCGTGCTCGTGGCGGCGTTGTTGGTCGTGATTGCGCTCGGCGCGCTCGCTCTCGTCGTGTCACGGCGCCGCCGACTTGCTCGCGCGCAAACCCCGCCCCCCCCCGACGGGCCTCTCGTGGACGCCTGGGCTGAGGCCGGCCGCCGAATGCCCCTCGAAGAAGGCCCCGCGACCGAACCGGGCTCCGACTGACCCGCCCCAGAGGACCGACGATGCCACGCTCCGACTCCGACACCGCCGGCGACCCGACCAGTTCGCTCGCGGATCGCCCCGTCGCCCTCGTCACCGGCGGGGTGCGGCGAGTCGGACTCGCGGTGGCGAACGCCCTCGCCGAGGCCGGATGCGACCTGATCCTCACCTGGCGAACCGACGCCGACGCCGCCCGCAAGGCCGCAGCGCACCTGCACAAGGCCGGCGCACAGGTCCGCCTCGAGCGCCTTGACCTTGAAGACCTCGCGTCGGTGGGCGCGCTCGGCGAGATGCTCGCCGTCGAACTCAAGCGTCTGGACGCCATCGTCCACAACGCCTCCGTCTACGGCCCCACGCCCCTCGCCCGCATCACCTCCGAGGCGATCTCGCGCCACTTCCGCGTCAACGCCCTCTCCCCGCTGCTGCTCTCCTCACGCCTCGCGGGCAGGCTCGCCGAGTCGCCGCGCCCCGGCGGCGGGTCCATCGTCGCCATGCTCGACATCCACGCTCTCGGCCGCCCTCGCCGCGGCTTCTCCGCCTACTCGATGTCCAAGGCCGCACTCGCGGAGATGGTCCAGAGCCTCGCACGCGAACTCGCCCCGCGCGTCCGCGTCAACGGCGTCGCCCCGGGCGTCGTGGCCTGGCCGGAGTCCGGCCCCGAGGCCGACCCCGAGGCGCAGAAGGCGTACCTCAAGCGCGTCCCGCTCGCACGCGCCGGCACGCCGCGCGACGCCGCCGACGCTGTGCGCTGGCTCGCCCTCGACGCCCACTACGTCACCGGCGAGATCCTCCGCGTCGACGGCGGGCGGTGGGTCGCCTGAGCGTCACCCGTCGCAGCCCGCGGTCCACGAGTTCAGGAACGCGAGCACGTCGAGCGTGTTCACCTCCCCGTCCTCGTTGAGGTCCGCCCGCTCATCCCCGGCAACCCATGCGTTGAGGAAGCCCAGCACGTCGAGCGTGTTCACCTCGCCGTCGCAGTTCCAGTCGGCGGGGCAGTCGGGCGACGGGCAATCGACCCCGATGATGGTGAACGCGCCCGGCGTCACCGCGGAGACGGGCGGATCCGTGCCCAGCGTGAACCGCAGGTGAGCGTTCGTCGTCGAGGGGAGCGACGCTGGCAGCAGCCACTGGAACCGCCCGTTGCTGGGCACGTCCGCCGCGATCTCGCTCCAGGGACCGTTCGGGCCCGTGGTCGAAAGTTCGATCGTCATAGTCGGCATCCCGCCGACGCGGTCGTCCTCCGGGATCGCCGCGTGCCAGCGCACGAACCGCGTCTGTCCCGCGATGAAGGTCTGCCCTCCACGCGGATAGACCGGATGCACCGACGCCTGCTCCGGCGTCGAGGCGTTCGCGTAGAAGCGTGGGCGGTTCGTGCCTCCGGTCCACCAGTGGCAGTTTTCCTCTGCCACTGTCACGATGTCCGGGTACCCGTTGTGGTCGGCATCCGCCCCGGTCCGCAGCGCGGCCGCGGTGCCGCACCCCTCGGGCGTCGCGATTGTCGCGATCAGCGTCCATCCGCCGACACCGTCCTGGGCGTAGACGTCCACCTGCCCCGGCCTGAAGGCGATGATCTCGCCGAGGCCGTTCAGGTCCATGTCCGCGATCTGCGTGCGGTGATACGACACCCCGATCGACGAGAGGTTGCCCGAGAGATTCTGCCATTGGCCCGGCGCGATCATCTTCCAGACATGCAGCGCGCCCGAGGTGGTCCAGGCGATCTCCTCCCGCCCGTCGCCGTCCACGTCCCCGATCGACAGCCCCGACCGCCACGGCCCGCCGCCGAGATTGCCGTCGGCGAGCGAGAACGCGCCCGTTCCGTCGCCGAGATAGACGGTCCCGCCCCCGTGGGACGCGGCGAAGTCGGCGTTTCCGTCGCCGTTGAAGTCGCCGAAGGAAAACTCCATCGACGAGTTGCCCCCGAGAAAGCCGAACGTGCGCGGCCACGTCCCGTCGCCGTTGTTTCGGTGGACGTGGATGCCGTCGCAGCAGCCGAACGCGATCGACCCGACGTCGAGCAACCCGTCGTTGTCGACGTCCGCAAGATCGGTCGAGAACATCCCCCACGACTGGCCGTTCTGGCCAAGCCCGTCGTCCCACGGCGTCCAGTTCCGGCCGGTGCCGTCGCCGAGGACGACCTCGAGGACCTGGTTTCCGAAGTCGTTGGAGGACCAGTCGTGGTGCACGCCGTAGGCGGCGTCCATGAGGCCGTCGTTGTTCACGTCGGCCAGCGCGATGCCGCCGTAGCCGAAGTACCCGGTCTGGTAGTGCGACCACACGCCCAGCCCGTCGCCGAACCAGACCATGATGCCCGTCTGGTTGCTGTTCACAAACGGGCTGCCGTGATCGCCGACCGAGACGAGGTCGAGGTGTCCGTCGTCGTTCAGGTCGGCGAACTCGAACTCCGTCCGGCCGCCCTCCATGCCGGGCAGGTGAAGCCCGGTCGATCTGTCAACGAACGACAGCGATGCCGTCTGGGCCGTCGCTGCGTTCACGGAGATCGCTACCCAGATCGCCAGCGTCAACCCTTGTGCTCCGTTCATCGCACTCTACTCCCCGCTCGCTCTCGCGTGTTGCTTCTCCCAGGGTACCGCGAGGCCCCTCGCGTCGCAACGCATACGGCTCCGTTGCGGACACCCGCCGCGCCGCCCCGACCTTCGTGCGGTCTCACGTCAGGGCCTCTGCCGCTTTGACGCTCTGCTGATCTGCTGCTCACTCTTTCCGCCGCCACGCCGCTCCGCACTCGGGGCAGACCGTGCAGCCGTCGGCGGCCTCCGGCACGCCCGCGAGCGGGTAGTCGCACGACGCGCACGCCCCAGCGCCGACCACGAACCGCGCGATCTCGCCGGCGATCATGCGTCGCCCAATCAAGATCATCACCATCGGCCCGACGACACCCGTGGCCGCGCCACCGACGACCACCAGCGCGATCCGCCACGCCTCGAACGAGGGCGGCGCACCGAGAATTGCGCGCGACAGCGGCTGGAGCAGCAGCACAGTCACAAAGAACGCCGGCAGCGCGATCAGGGCCGCAACCCATCCCGCGCGCCGCACGCGTGGTGAGCGACCGAGTTCAGACTGCATGCGCCACTGCGTCTTCGCCGTCGTCGCCGACCGACCAATCAACCGCACGCGTTGGCCACGGGCGTCAACCACTGATGCCGGTGCGAGCACGGACATCACCGAGCGGCGCTGACCCCGGCCGCTGCCATCGCGTTCGATTGCCGTTCGCGCTTCATCCGGCATGGCGAATGGTACGGGCACGTGGTACGGGCACGGAAGTCCCGGCCGACCGAACCTACGCCGCGCTGTCCGCGTCCGCACGCAGCGCGGCTGCTCGCACATAGTCCGAAAGCGAGCGGTACCCCGCCTGCGAAGCCCGGCTCTCCAGCCGCAGCCTCTCCTCCGCCGTCAGACGGTCGCCGATCTCTCTGCGCAGCAAGTCCACCAGCGCGGCCGGGGGCGCCATCGCCCCCAGCCGCTGCTCCCCCGGTGCCCGTCCCGTGTCGGCCCCAGCCACGCGCCGAGCATACCGCTGCACTCAGTGGGGCGAGCGCTCGGCGGTTTCGTCCGCTGCAAGCCGTGGTGGGAGGTCCGCGATGTCGAGCAGCCGGAAGACGCCGGGGTCCGGCACGAGGCCCTCGCGCATTGCCGCCTTGTACCGGTCGCACGTCGAGCGCCGGACCTCCGCGCCCATCGCGTCCAGGGCAAAGTCGAGGATAGCCGGCTCGTCGCCCCCGACGACCACGCTGACGCGCGCCATCACGACGCTCCCGCCCATCGCGTGCGGCCGCGTCTCGAGCACGAGCCTGAACTCTTCGAGCAGGGTGAGCGGCTCCGGAGGGCCCAGCCATCGGCACCACAGCACCGTGGGGTCGCGCACGCGGTCGTCGCCGAGCGTCCAGGGCGTCCCCGCGTGCCCGAGACGCGGCTCGACCGCGAACACGACGCGCGGGTAGGCGGCGCCCCCCGACCAGGGCTCGCCGCGCTCGTCCCACCTGGCCGCGCTGCAGAACGCGGTGACGACAAGCTGTCTCCGGTCCGGCAGCCACCGCATGTCGGTGACGCCGCCGTCGTGCCAGACCGAATACAGCTCGCGGCCGGCGAGGTCGAAGACGCGTATGCACACCGGCGAGTACGGCCAGAGGCTCTGCGCCGTCGCGATCTGCTTCCCGGGGACCTCATCGAAGATGTTCGCAACGACCGTCGGCAGGGTGCTCAACTGGATTTCGATGCGGTCCTCGTAGCCCACCGGAATCGTGAGCGGCGCATCGCGCGTCGACCAGACCGGCTCGTCCGGACGCGATACGTCGTACAGCGCGACGTGCCCCGACAGCTCGGCGTGATCCGAATGCACAGAGCGCGTGACCACGGCGATGCGCCCCCCGCCGAACTCCGCGGGGCGATCGACGAGCGCCGCGCCGACAATGCCGCCCGCTGCGCCGTCCTGCCAGACATGCAGCCTGTGGCCCGCCACGGACTCCAGCCAGGCGGACCGCTCGTGCCGGTCGAGCGCGATGTGCGCCGGGCGGCGCGCCAGCACGCCGACCGACACGATCGTTCCGCCGAGCGTGAGCCCCGCGACCACCGCGCACGCCGCCGCCGTCGTCGCGACCGGGTGCCGGCCGATCCACGCGGCGAGCCGCTGCCACGCGCCCCGCGTGCGCGCCGTCGTCGGGCGCCCGGCGAGATGGTCTCGCAGGTCGCGCGCCAGGCCCTCCGCCCACTGGTACCGCTTCTCGCGGTCACGGGCCATCGCCTTGAGGACGATCGCCCTCAGGTTGCCGCGCAGGCGCGCGTCGATCACGGCCGGGTCGCGCGGCTCCGATCCCAACACGACCCGCATCGCCTCCTGCACCGACAGCCCGCGCAGGTCGTACGGCGGCTCGCCCGTCAACAGTTCGTACAGCACCACGCCCAGCGCGTAGACGTCCGTGCGTGCATCGACCTCCTCCGGCCTGCCCGCCCACTGCTCCGGGCTCATGTGCGAGATCGTCCCGATGATCGCCCCCGCCTGCGCCATCGTGGTCAGCGCCGTCACCGCCGGGTCAGCCACGCGCGCGATGCCGAAGTCGATCACCTTCGGTGCCCCGTCCGCGCCGACCAGGATGTTCGCGGGCTTGAGATCGCGGTGGATCACCCCGTTCCGGTGCGCCTCGTTCACCGCGTCGCAGACCAGCGCGAACAGTTCGATGCGATCCCTCAGCGGCAGGCCCTCGTCGCGGCAGTACGCCGTGATCGGCTTCGCCCCCGGCACCAGCTCGAGCGCGAACCACGCCAGCGGCGGCCCCCCGTCCTCGTACACCCCCCCCTCGAACACCTGCGCGATGCCGGGGTGGCGCAGCCGCGCGAGGATCTCCGCCTCGTGCTCAAAGCGCCTCCGCGACACGTCCGACGCCGAGTCGAGCCGGAGCACTTTGAGCGCAGCGCGCTTGCGCGGCCGGTCCCGCTCGCCTTCCAGCACCACGCCGGTGGCCCCGCGGCCCAACTCGCGGATCACCGCGTACGGGCCGATGCGCGCGGGCAGCGCGCCGCCCCAAGCCGAGGCCGCCTCGCCCGCAAGCCCACCGAGCGCGGACGCGTGGTCCAGCGGACCGGTGCGCGAGTCCACGGCGAGCATCGCACGCACCTCCGCAGCAACGCCCGGCTCCGCTGCGCCCAGCAACGCCTCGCGCTCCTGCGCGGGCAGCCCGCAGACACGGGAGAACAGCCGCTGCACTTGCCTGTAGCGTTCCTGTTCCGACACGGGCTCCGCCACCTCGCTCACTCCGCTTGCGCAAGCTCCCTGTGGAGCCACGCCCTCGCCGAACGCCAGTCGCTCTCGACCGTGCGCACGGAGCAGCCGAGGACCTCGGCGACATCGGCGTTGCTCAGGCCGCCGAAGAACCGCAACTCGACGACCCGGGCGTGCCGCGGCGCGAGATGCGCCAGCCGCTCGAGCGCCTCGTCGAGCGCGAGAATGTCGATCGGCGTCGCGCCGCCGTCGTCGTCTAGCAGCGCGGCCATTGTCAGGTCGAGCCTGGCTCGGTCACCGCCGCGCTTCAGGGAGCGCCTGGCTTTGGCGTGATCGATGAGCACGCGCCGCATCATCGTCGCCGCGGCGCCGATGAAATGCACCCTGCCGTTGAAATCGCCGCCCAAGCCGCCGAGCCGCAGATACGCCTCGTGGACGAGGGCGGTGGGCTGGAGCGTGTGGCCGGTCGGCTCGTGCCGAAGGTACTTTGCCGCCAACGCCCGCAGCTCGTCGTACACCAGCGCGAGCAACTCCTCCTGGCCGACCGTCCCGTGACCCCCGTTGACCCGCTCTCCGGTCATCACCCCTCCGAAGCCACAATGCCAGCGAGAAAAGTCCGACAACCGATGCGGAGAGCGTACACGAAAAACGCCTTTTCTCATAGAGCGATCCCGGCTGCACCGGAGCACGGGGCTGTCAATCGCCTCGCGATCGTGCGGGAGCGCGGCTGCGGTGTGCCCACACCGGGTCGTGCCCCGTCACGATCGGCGTTTGTACGGAGAGGGTTTGTGCTCGCGGCGTATCACCGAAAAGGGCACACGGAGCACACGAAGGAGACCTGGCGATGATCGGAAATCGAACCGGCGTGTTCGCCATGCTCGCGTGCGCCGCCGCGGCAGTGTGCGGCTGCCCCGCCCTGGCCCAGACCGGCTGCGAGCCGCACTGGAACGCCTCCATGGGCCAGCCGGGCATGAACGGCTCCGTCAATGCTGTTGCCGTCCATCATGGCCAGGTGATCGCGGGCGGCTGGTTCACCGAGGCGGGAGACCAGACCGTGAACCACATCGCACGCTGGGACGGGCAGTCCTGGCAGCCCATGACGACCGGCGGGCAGACGGGTCTGAACGCTGCGGTCTTCTCCATGACGCTGTACAACGACGACATGGTTGTCGGCGGCGACTTCACGATGGCCGGCGGACAAACGGTAAACCACGTCGTGCGCTGGGATGGAGAGCAATGGCAACCCTTGACCGCCGACGGGCAGATCGGCGTGGACAGTCGCGTCAACTTCCTGACCGTGCACAACGGAGACCTGATCGCCGGCGGGCACTTCATCACGGCCGGCGGGCAGACGGTCAACCGCATCGCGCGCTGGGACGGTGCAGCGTGGCATCCGCTGACGTCCGGCGGCGAGATCGGCGTGAACGGCACGGCCCTCGCCATGACGGAGTACAACGGCGACCTGATCACCGGCGGCGATTTCACAACGGCCGGCGGTCAACCCGTGAACCGCATCGCCCGCTGGGACGGTACGGAGTGGCACCCGTTCACTGCCGGCATGGACCACTCAGTCTGGCGCCTCGCAACGTTCGGCGACGATCTGATCGCCGGGGGCGAGTTCACGATGGCCGGCGGGCAGACAGTCAACCACATCGCGCGCTTTGACGGCTCAGGGTGGCAACCTCTTGTCTCCGGTGGACAGATCGGTGTCAATGGTGACGTATTCGCCCTGACGGTGCATGACGAGGGCCTGATCGCCGGCGGCGCCTTCACGACGGCCGGTGGTCAGACCGTGAACTACATCGCTCGCTGGGACGGCGCGGAGTGGCGCCCGCTGAGCTCCGGCGGTCAGACAGGTGTGGGACCATTCTTCGTCTTCGCTCTCGTGGAGCATGACTCTGCTCTCGTCGTCGTCGGCGGCTTCACCACCGCCGGCGGGGAGACGGCCAACCACGTCGCGGCATGGCACTCGCCGCGACCGTGCGGCCCGGCCGACCTCAACTGCGACAGCAATGTTAACACGCTCGACTTCCTCATCTTCCTCAACCTCTGGACATCCGGCGACCCGAAGGCGGACTGGAATGGCGACACCACGGTCAACACACAGGACTTTCTGGCCTATCTCAACGACTGGGTCGCGGGCTGCGACTGACCACGCCGCCCGCCCGCGGTCTCAACGATCGGATCCGGCCAGCGCTTCGCCGATCTTCTTCACCACCCCCACCAGCCTCCCCACCTCCCGCCGCACCGCCTCCGCATCCCCGTCCTCCACCGTCCGCCGCAGGCCCGGCAGCGGCCACGAGCCGTAGCCCGTGTCCGGGTCCGTTGCGATGTAGAGGCTCTTGTACCACGGCCGGTCAGGCAGCCCCGCCTCATCCGACCACGCCCGCTGCGCCGCGAACAACGCCGCGTTCGCCTGCGCCAGATCATCGCCCGTCAGCCGACCTTCCGCGAGCGCGGCCTCCAGCGCGTCGCGCGCCCGCAACGCCGCCGCCTCGCACTCCGCCGCCGCCGCATCCAGCGCGGCCAACTCCGCAGCCACCGGCCCCAGACCGCCACCCCCCCCTTCGGCCTCTCCTCCTTCGGCCTCCGGCCTCTCAAACACCCCCTTCTCCACCCCCCGCGTCGTCAGATCCCGCAGATGCCGCCGCAGGCTCGTCACCCCCGCCGCCGGGTCCAGCGGCAGGAGCGGCGCGTCCGTCAGTCTCGCTGCCGTCGCGACGGTCATGCGGGCGATCATGAGGGCCGGCTCGTAGTCCTCCCCCACCACGTGCCGGTACCACCGCAGCGTGTCGTACGCCGTGTGGTAGTTCACGCCCGGGCTGCCGCCGCCCGAGAACCCCGCCCCGGCCACGCCCGCGTGCGCCACGAAGGGGAGGTGATCGCTCCCCCCCCCGAGCTCACCCATCACCCGCTCCCCGCCCGAGTGGGGGTTCCCCCACGCCTCGTACACCGACCGCCCCGCGTCCCGTGCCTGCGGCACGGCCTTCGCCGCGCTCGCGATCACCCGCCGCAGGCTCGGCGTCGCCGCGGCCCCGAAGTTCGGCCCCATCGACGCCATGTCCAGGTTGATGTACGCCACGGCATCGCGCTGCAGCCGCTCACGGTTCCCCTCGACCCACTCCGTCGAGCCGATCAGCCCGTGCTCCTCCGCGCCCCACGCCGCGAACACGATGCTCCGCCGCGGCCTCTCGCCGGCGGCCGCTCGTTCCGTGAACGCCCGCGCCGCCTCCATCAGCGAGATCATCCCGCACATGGCGTCGGCCGCCCCGTGCCCCCACGCGTCGTGATGGCAGCCCACAACCACGAACCGCTCCGGCTCCTCGCTCCCGCGCAGCGTCGCCAGCACGTTCGCCGACTCGACGATCCGCCGCTCCTGCTCCACCTTCACGCGCACACGCAGCCCCTCGCCGCCCGCCAGCCGGTACGGCAGCGGCAGTCCCCCCTGCCACCCCTGCGGCACGAACTCGCCGCCCATCCGGCGCATGATGGTGTGCGCTGCACCCCACCCGATCGGCTGCACCGGGATCCGCGGCAGCGCGACCTCATCCGGGTCCAGCCGCGACGCATCCCGCGTCGCCTCGACCCCCGGCGTCAGCGGATCACCCGGCGACGCCAGCGTCACGATCGAGCCACGCTGGATGCACGAGTCGTTCAGGTACCCGCCCTCCGGGTACATCAGCCCCTTGACGTACCCGTCATCGGCCGGGTCGCTGTAGATCAGCAGCGCGGCCGCACCGGCCTCCTGCGCGAACTTCGCCTTGAAACCGCGGTAGTTCCCCCCGTACCGCGCGATGACGACCTTGCCGGTGCAGTCCACGCCGAGCGCGGCCAGGCGCTCGAAGTCCTCCTTGCGCCCGTAGTTCGCGTAGACGACCTCGCCCGTCGCCTCGCCGCTCCCCGAGTACGCGTTCCACCCGAAGCCGATCGGGTCCGCGGCCGTGTCGGGGTCTTCCGCCAGCGGCGTCTCCCCGAGCGGCAGCAGCCCCCCCCCGACGACCTCGACCTCCGCCGCAATCGGCTGCGACAGGTACGCCCAGAACCGGTGGACCTCGACCTCCAGCCCCATCTCCCCGAACGCCTCGGCCAGCGTCTCGATCGTCTCCCAGTCCCCCTCCATCCCCGCGATGTGCGGCCGCGACGCGAGCAGGTCGTGCCACGCCCACAACCGCCGCGCATCCGGGACCGCGTTCAGCCTCGCCTCATACGCCGAGTACCCCTCGCGCTCCGCCGCCGGCCACCACGGCAACTCATACGCCGGCGCGAACGCAACCCCCTCCGTCGGCTGCCCCACGGCCCCCAGCGCCACTGCCGTGCCCACCACGACCGCCGCCGACGCAATACTCAACCGCATGACGTTGCTCCGTGCTGAACATCCCGCGAAAGCGATCCGAGAGCATACCTGATCGCGGCACGCCCGGGTGCGTGGCGGTGTCCATCCGCGCGCCAATGAAAAAACGGCGGCCCGCAGAACGCGGACCGCCGCTGTCATGCCTTGCACGCGGAACGATCCCGCTCACGCCGGCCGTCAGCGACGCCGACGCAGCATCGGAAGCCCCAGCGCCAGCACGGCCAGGCCGCTCGGCGCGGGAACCGTGCACACGTAGTGGTAGAGGTTGCGGTGGAAGTCGGCCGTGTTGGCGGTCCATAGCGGGTGCTCGCCGAAGAACGGCAGCGTCAGCCCGCCGATCACGACGTGGCCGCTGCCGTGCGACTTCTCGGCCAGGATCACGTCCGGCCCATTCGTGCCGAACATCAGATCCGTCAGCCCGCTCCCGTACACGATGTCGTGCGCCAGGAAGTCGCCGTCGAAGAACCCGCCTGTGACGCCGAACGGCCCCTGATAGATCGGGTGGTTCGTGTCCACCGCGTTGCCGGTGTCATGCGCGACGTTGTTGTCCAGCATCACGCCGAAGCCGACGTCGAGCACCATGGGGGCCGCGCCCCAGCGCGCCGCGTTGATGAGCATGTTCCCGCCCGCCGCGACGAACCCTTCCATTGCAGCGCGGTTCGCGTTGACGAACGCGTTGAACTCCGCGTCCGCGCCGTCGCCGCCGTCCATGATGATGCAGTCGTAGTTCGTGAACAGGCCGTTCCCGACCGCCGTCGGGAAGTTCAGCCGGTCCCAGCCGCCGACGCCGAAGACGTCGTTCATCGCGTTCACGTTGCCGGGCATGCCCCACGGCTCACCGCCGGACCAGCTCACGTACGCCACCTGCGAGGACGCGGCCGCGCAGACCGACGCCACCACGCCAAAGGCAATGAGGCCTCTCATGCTTGTCTCTCCTTCGAACTGTGTGAATCACTCTCTCTCCGGCCAGCCCCCAGCGGACCGGCTCGGCTCAGACCCCATCCTACCGCCCCGGCCACCCCCCGCCAAAGAAAAATCCCAGATACCCCCAAACCCCTCTCCACGGCCCCCCAACGCCACCTCCAAACGAGCCGCGCCGTCAGGGAGTGGTTTCCCCCCTTTCCCATGTCCACTGCCCACTGCCCACTGTCTCCCTCAGCGCCACCATCCCCAGACCCTGATCGCCGTCCCGGCGCGAGCCCACGGCGCCACGCGACGGTCGTCTTCAACGACCACCCACTCCCTCCAGGAACTCATGCAAAGTCAGGCCGCTCGCGTGATATCGCCGCCCCAGATCTTGGGAGAGCCAACCCGACGCTCCGGCCCAACCGTCTATCCGCATCTCCACGATCAGCCAACCCGCCGCGTCGTCCTGCCGCAGCCAGTACATGACCGAAGTTGCTTCCTCGTCGTCACCGTCCACAATCTGCGACGCAACATACGAGTTCCCCGCGCCGGGAATCGCAGGCTTCGGCCCATCAAATCGTGCTCGACGCAACTGCGAGATCTCGTACCCGTCAGCGTGCGGAAACAGAATCTCCGAAAGCGTCACCACCAAGCGGGCAACCTCGTCGCCGGAGTAGGTCGAGATGGCCTTGCCGCCGAACACAAGCTCCAACATTCCCGCACCGTTGACACACGACTCGAAGGCCTCACGGACGCGCGCCGCCTGCAACAGCTTGTGAAAACCCTCTATCGTCGCCTCCGGAGTTGTGCGATCTGGCGCGGACATCGGACTCGCGTCCACCGTGTACGGTTCGTCAGGCCCGATGAATCCCATTCTTGCGAACCGTAACGGTGAGACATTCGCCGTACGGAACGACGCGGCGCGCCGCCTGAGAAGCCAGTCGCCATCCACCGTGGCATCCACAAGACGCCAGCCCTGGGGCGTCGATACAACGAGCAGTTGCTCGCTCGCCGGTGGTTTCGAATCGACCTTCACCGTATACCGAATGCTCCGATGCTCTCCTTGCCGTCGCTCGGACGCTCCCACGATCTCACTCTTCGATCCACTGACAGGCATGAGCCAGTCGCCAAGCGACAACACGAGTCTCTCCATGGCCCGCTTTCTCTCATCATCCGAGATCCGCCTCCATGCCGCATCGAACATCGCTTCCGAAGCCAGACTGACGGAGAATGCGTCAACCACTGCGTTTACGTCGCCTGCCTCGAGCCTGCTCCGGAACCACGTCGCAGCTCCCAGCGCGGTTTCCCCGGCAACCTCAAAGGGCACTGCCGGAACCGCGGGTTGCTGGGCGGCTACCGGTGCAGCAGGCTGCCGGCCTGTCCTTGCCTGCTCGCCGCGGGCCCACTCCACAAAGGAGCCGCCGGCCTTGGTCCGATCACGCATGGCAAACGCTCCAAGGCTGTTCGTGCCAACCTTCACGTCGACGAGCTGCCATCGCATCGCGTCATCCCGCCGGTACGTGGTCGTGCATTGCGACACCGCGACCATGTCCGGGAGCTGAAGCCGGTACTCGATGCTGTAGTCCGCATTTCTGTTATGGCGCATCGAAACATGGGTCACAACACCAACCCCATGAATCCTCCTCACCTCCGAATCATACAGAAACTCGTGCAGAATGCGGCGCATGGAAACCTCGAGGCTCCTCCGATCCCCCGAGGCAAGCCCATCAAGCTCCGTGCCAAAGTAGAGTCTCGCCGCCGCCAGTGCGTCGAACCGCTTCTCCACAATCTCGTCGACGCGCCCAGCCGCAACATCGCGGATGAAGCCGTCCAACATGGCGAACGGCGATACAGAAGCGCTCTCCACTGCGCGGTCGGCGTCCCGCATCCCCAGCTCAAACTGCCGCAGTTGTCTCGTTTGTGCGTCATGCACCCACAGACTTGTCCCATTCTCACTGACGGCCATGACCCGCGATGCGCACGGAAGCGACCCGAGCCGCTCACCCGTAACAGCGCTGTAGTACCCGTTTTCGCCGAACGCGAAATGCTGCGTTGCGGCATAAACGACTTCAGGAAACAACCGAGCATGACGCGAGTAACGCCCGTCCCGCACCTGCTCGACGATCGGGTAGCTCAGATTGAACTGCAGCGCTGTGACATACAGATGCGCACCATCCGTGGAGAGAACGACATGCTCTGGATTGCGCGGCGTGACGTCAACAGACGAGATATAGGCGAGCTGCGCCACAAGCCGCTCGCCCACGAGCAACTCGTACACGCTCCGTGGCGAGAGGCCGGAACTGGTAGCCCAAAGACGCTCGCGCCTCGCATCATAGACATAGTCGGCACGGAGCGAAACGGAAGCGCTGATCAGCCGCGGAGGCTGACCCCACTCCATCATGTTGAGCGTTTGCGCCGACTCGCCGTGAAGAACGAAACGAAGGCCGGATAGCGCCTCGACCTTGTACGCCATCAGTGAATCCGATTCGGGCAATCGAGCGACCTCCCATTGCCCGTCGGCCACAGAAAAGCGGTGGACAGCGTGTATCCCCCGGACGTCGTTGATGCGTACCTGGTCACGCCCCCAGTCTGCCGCGAACAAATAGCGACCGTCGGGGCTGAAATCGATGTCTGTGAACAGCGAAATCGCCTCCTGCGCCGGAACAACCGCAACGCCCGTCGGGCGCACGACTGTGATGACGTAAGGCGTCCTGATCGCCAGCGTGCCGTCCGACAGGCACGCGAGTTGTTGTACGTCGCCTTCCGGCGCATCAATCGTGGTGATCTCGCGGAAAGGCGCCTCGACTTCGGGTTGCGCAAGGCTGGTGCTTGCGAAGATTGCTACCACAAGGACAGCAGAGCGCCCGAGACGCTGAACACTCCGCTTCTCCCAATACAAGCCCCACAGTTGCCGTATCCGTCCAAACATTTCGTTACTCGTCGCACCTTCTTCAGCGAGCGCCTTCTTCGCTATCGTCCTCCGGCCGCAGTATATCCCACGTCCTCACCAGCGGCCCGATCGCCTCCCCGATCGTCGCCGGCGTGTCCGAAACTGCCGCAAGTCCGAAATCGTCGTACACGGGCTTCAGAACCTCCCAGAGTTCCGCCACCACCCGGTCGTAATCGCCCCCCGCAGGCACCGGTGGAGGCTGCGGCTTCATCAACGCGGACACCGACACCGCGACCGCCACCACACTGAGCACGAGCGCTGTGCCCGACACCCAAGTCGTCACGCCGCTCCGCCCCCCGCGTTGCGCTTCTTCTCCCGTCATGGTTTCCTCACTTCCCGACGGCCTCAACCACTCTCAACCTCCCCCTCCCCACCACCCCCACCCCCTCTCCCACGATCCACACCTCCAGCCCAAGCATCAGCACGCTGACCACCAGCAGGTGGACCTTCGCCGTGCCCGCGGCTGCGAAGCCCGCGATCAGTTCCGCGATCGCCCAGCCCGTCATGGCGAGCATGAAGACCATGGGCACGGCCGTCACCCAGACCGGCCTGCGCTGGCGCACGAGCCAGACCGTCACCACGAGCAGGGCCAGGCCGCCGAGCAACTGGTTCGTCGCCCCGAAGACGGGCCAGAGGACGAGGCCGCCCATGCCCGCCTTCGCCCAGCCCTGCACCCAGCCGTTCGCCGGCACGTCGCTCAGCGCGAGCGCGCCCGCCGACAGCACCGCCAGCGTCGTCGCCCCCCAGCGGTTCGAGAGCAGCGGCACACGCAGCGACGCCGCCCCCGTCTCCGGCCCCCCCCCGAACAACTCCATCAGCACGTACCGCTGGAGCCTGCACGCCGAGTCCAGCGTCGTCGCGGCGAAACTCGCCACGAAGACGCCCATGATCGCCACCGCCAGCGCGTGGCTGACGCCGATGGTCTCGATCATGTTCGCCGAGCCGACGACGAACGGCGCGAGGTTCGCCCCCAGCCCCTTGTCCCCCCCCCACACGGCGTAGTGGTGCAGCCAGGCCTCGCGCCCCGTCAGGCCGCCCGCCGTCCCCAGCCCGATCCCCGCCGCGCACGCGAGGATCACAAGCACGGCCAGGAACCCCTCCGTCAGCATCGCCCCGTAGCCGACGTACTGGGCGTCCGCCTCGCTGCGCAGTTGCCGGCTCGCGCACCCCGACGCCACCAGGCAGTGGAACCCGCTGATCGCCCCGCAGGCGATCGTCACGAACAGGAACGGCAGGAAACTCGGCACCTTTGCGCCCTCGGTGGCCGGTGCGGGCGTGAAGTTCACCGCGTCCGCCACGATCTCGGGGCGCGACGCCGCCAGCCCCACCCCCAGCAGCCCCATCGCGATCAGGAGTTGCCACGAGTTGATGAAGTCGCGCGGCTGGAGCAGCGTCTGCACGGGCAGCACGCTGGCGATGAAGACGTAGATGAGGAGCAGGAGCGTCCAGAACGCCACTGGCGAGATGACGGCCGTGAGCGCGGCGGGCAGGAGTGCGATGCCCTCCTGGTTCTCGGGCGTGGCCCACGAGATCGACGCCGACCACGCGATCGTGCCGTACATGAGTCCGACGGCGATGAGTGTGCCGAGGATGAGGTTGCCGCCGCGACGCACCCACAGCCCCAAACCAACCGCGATCGGAATCTGCGTCCAGACCGGGATAACGCTCGACGGATAGAGCTTGAACACCGTCGCGATCACTAGCCCGAAGACCGCGAGCACGATCCACAGCCCGACCACAACCACCAGCAGGAAGAGCAGCCGCACGCGGGCGTTCACGACCGTCCCGGCGAGGTCTGCGATGGTCCGGCCCCGGTTGCGCATGGAGACGATCAGCGACCCGAAGTCGTGGACCGCCCCCATGACGATGGACCCGACCAGCACCCAGACCAGCGCGGGCACCCACCCCCACACCACCGCGATCGCCGGGCCGACGATCGGCCCCGTCCCCGCGATGCTCGTGAAGTGGTGCCCGAAGACCAGGTCCCGGTGGCTCGGCACGTAGTCGATCCCGTCGTTCAGTTCGACCGACGGGGCGATCCGCTCCGGCTCGACCCGGAAGATCCGCCGCGCGAGGTACCGGCCGTAGGTGTGGTACGCGAGGAGGTAGAGGGCGAACGCGCCGGCCGCGATGATGACTGTGGCCATCGGGAACTCCGGGCTTGGCGACCGTGTGCCCACCGGGTAGCCGCCGCCCGGGCGCCATCATACTTGCCGGAAAGGGCTTTGCGCGGGTACCCGGGGCGGTTAGACTCAAGGGATTCCGCCCGGAACCCATCCGCCCCACGCACCCCCACGCACCCCCACTCACCCATGCCTCCACATCTCCTGAATCGTGCGGGGCCTAGGAGCGTCGCGCTCGAGACGACGCTGCTGGCGCACGGCGTGCCGCCCGGCGAGGGGATGCCGCTCGCCGAGCGCCTGGCCGAGATCGTCCGCGAGCAGAGCGCGGAGCCGGCCTTCGTCGGCGTCTACGCCGGCGTGCCGACGGTCGGCCTCACCAACGCAGAACTCTCTGAGATCCTCGCCGCCGACGGCGTTCCGAAACTCAACACGGCCAACCTCGGCCTGGCCCTGCACCGCGGCACGCACGGCGCAACCACCGTCAGCACCACGCTCGAACTCGCGGCCGCCGCGGGCGTGCGAGTCTTTGCGACGGGCGGCATCGGCGGCGTCCACCACGGGTACCACATGCTGCCCGACATTTCGTCGGACCTGCACGCGTTGGCACGCCATCCGGTCGCGGTAGTGGCGAGCGGGGTGAAGTCCATCCTGGACGTGCCCGCCACGCGCGAAGTCCTTGAGACCCTGGGCGTGCCCGTGGTCGGTTACGGCACGGACCGCTTCCCGGCGTTCTACATGCGCGAGGGCGGCGCGGGCGTGGACGGCCGGTTCGATTCCGAGGACGACCTTGCCGCGTTCCTGGCTCACGAGTTGCCTCGTCGCCCCTGCGCGGTGCTCGTCTGCAACCCCGTGCCGAGCGACTTCGAGATCGCCCGGGCCGACTGGACCCGCTGGATGGCCGCCGCCCAGAAGCGGGCAGCGGGAGCGGGCGGCAGATCGCTGACCCCCGTGATGCTTGAAGCCCTGCACGAGGTCTCCGGCGGGGCGACGCTCCGGGCAAACCTTGGGCTGGTGGAGTCGAACGCCCGGCTCGCCGGGGCCTTGGCTGCGCGCATGGGCTTGCCGAGTAAGACCTTGGGAACCTGGGCAACCTCGGTTTGACCGAATCTTGTCCGGATTCGAACAGCGCAAAATTTGTCCGGTTTGCGGCGTTCGCTACCATGCGGGACGCTCAAACGCCAGTCCTCGGGTAGGGGCACTTCCGCTCCGCCCGATCGGCCGGATGCAGTCTTCGTACCGGGTCGTTGGGGGAGATCGAGAGACCCGCCGACCCTGATCGCACGAATGCCCGCGGCCGCGCCGAACGTCGGCGCTCGCGGGCGAACCCGAACGGCACACACCACGAAGGAGCCAGAAGTCATGACCAAGGCGAAGCGGATCGCCACCGTCGTCGCGGCCTGCGGGATCGCCGGCGCAGCGTGCGCGCAGGACAGCGTCTCCAAACACAAGGCCCTGCCCGGCGACGCCCCCGGCGCCTGGGAAACCGCCGAGACCTGCAACGAGTTCGTCCTCGACCTCGTGGACCTCACCGGATCGTGGGGCACGATGTTCAAGGCTGGCCCCCTGCTCAAATCTCACAAGGCCCAGGCCAACTTTTTCAACAACCTGCTGAGTGCGCAGGCGATCAGCCGCGACCTGCGCAGCGTCTCCGGATTCCCCGCAGGCTCGTACGCGGTGTGGTCGCAGCCGGGCCAGGGCGTTCACGGCCAGAACAACGACGCGCCCGGCAGCGTCAGCCCCACCGGGGCGAACTTCCAGTTCGCCGCTGCCTTCGCCGAGTTCGGCAGCACGTACAACGGCATCTCCTCCGCCGTCGTGAACTACAAGGGCGACGACCCCACTCGCCTCTACGTCAAGGCCGTTCACGCCGCCTCCAACGGAACCTTCGACGGCGCGAACCTCTCCCAGTTCGGCTTCGGCGGCATCGACGCCCATGGCAACGTCGCCTTCCGCGGCGACGGCGCTGGCACCTCCGGCGCCACTCGGCTCACGGGCAACAATCTCTTCCGCGTCTCGTCGCTTGCCCGCACCTGCGGCGTGCTGAACGTCATCGACAGCAACGGCGGCTCCGACGCCGGCACCACCGCGCACCTCCTCGTCAACGTCTCCGATACCTACAGCACGCCCGGCGTGATCCCGCAGAGTGTCGCGGGCAGGCCACTCCTCATCGGGACCAACTTCGTGTCGCAGTACGTGTACGAGTCCGCCGCGGGCGTGCTCTCGTTCACCTCATCACACCTCCAGGGCGCGCCTGACCACCGCGGCACCGTCGGGTACACCAAGCGTTCGTGGTTCAACATCGCCGGTTCAGCGGGTACCGTCGGCTTCCTCGTTCACAGCGCGGCTGGCCGCACCGAGTCGCTCTCGATCCACAACGTTGATGCGAACGGCAACCCCCTCCTCCCCGGCGTCGTGCTGCTCAACCCGGCGTCGCAGACCGGCGGTGGCTCCGTCACCGACAACGACGACGGCTTCACCATCACCTCCGCCGGCGACTGGCTCTGGGGCAACACGCAGAGCCAGGTGCCCTTCCGCGGCGGCACCGGCCAGGTCGCGCTCACCGTGGACGGGCAGGGCAACCGCCTCGTCGCCGCGCAGGCCTACGACAACGTCACCGGCGGCTCCGCCGATACGCCCACCAACGCGATCATCGTCGCACGCTTCGACCCCTCCACCGGCGCGACCCAGTGGACGCTCGCCGCGTACTTCGACGCCATCGCCGCCAAGGGCAAGGTCATCAAGGACGGCCCCGGCGGCAGCGCGGTCGGCCGACTCGCCGGCCTCTACGAAGTCACCGGCGGCGCGCCCCTCGGACCCTCGATCTCCTCGCCCTCCTTCGACTGCGCCGGCAACATCTACTTCATCGCCGCCGCGGAGCTCTTCGGGGATTTCGGCTCCGACTTCGACGTCTGCCTCGTCCGCGCCGTCTACGACCCCGCGTCGTTCAAGTACGAACTCGAACTCGTGATGACGACCGGCGACATCTTCCTCGGCGCGAACTCCGCCACCCCCTACATGATCACCTTCCTCTCCATCGCCGACAGCAACTCCATCGACTCCTCGACGATCTACTCCGGCAACGTCATGGAGGACTGCTGGGGTTCGATCTCGCCCGCGGACCTCGACGGCACGACCGACCCCCGCGCCCTCGGCGGCCTGATCGTCAACGCCCGCGTCACCTACGACAGCAACGGCGACGGAACCTACGACAACGCCACCGACGAGAACTACCGCGTCGCCTTCTTCATCGGCGCCGGAGCGGTCGTCGAGGACGACTGCTACGCCGACTGCAACGGCGACACGGTCGTCAACTCCCTCGACTTCCTCTGCTTCCTCAACCTCTACGTCGCGCAGGATCCGAAGGCAGACTGCAACGGCGACACGGTCGTCAACTCGCTCGACTTCCTCTGCTTCCTGAACGCCTACAACGCGGGCTGCCCGTAATCGAAGCGTCCCGGATCGACTGAACACGAGCCCCCGCCGAAAGGCGGGGGTTCGTCTTTGCAAAGCCCGTCGTATGATCGCGAGGCCGAACCCTCGCGGGAGAAACGGAGCGTCGTGATGCGCAAACCCGTTGCACTGACCCTGAGCCTGCTCCTCCTGTCCCCGTGCGCGCTCGCTCAATGGGATCCGAACAACGGCCAGTGGCGCAAGTCGGAACCGACGCAGGTGCGGGTGATGACGTGGAACGTCCGCGACGCCATCTGCTCCTCCTCGAACCGCAAGCAGGAGCAGCACGGCAACTGGCACGCCGTCGTCTGCATCGTCGCCTCCCTCCGCCCCGACGTCCTCATCCTCCAGGAAACCGGCGACAACAGCGGCAACGGCACCGGCTCGGGCGGCGATTCCGTCGCCGACCTCACTACCGCACTCGGCCTCTTCATGAACGGCGGGACCGACCCCTTTGTCGGCGGGCAGGTCAACTCCTACGTCCGCAAGTACGCCCCCGACTACGATCTCCCCTACGTCTTCGTCAGTTCCATCACCGACGGCTTCAACCGCAACGTCATCCTCAGCCGATTCCCCTTCGCCGACCTCAACGGCGACGGCAAGGCCACCTACAGCGACATCCCCTTCAAACAGGCCGACGGATGCTCGAACGCGGGCACCGGCGGCATCCGCGGGTTCCAGCACGCCGAGATCGACCTCCCCGACGACATCTACGCCGGCGACCTGGTCATCGGCAACAGCCACCTGAAAGCGGGCGGCACGCAGAGCGACGTCGAGGATCGCGCCGTCGCGGCGGACAAGGCCGCCTACTACATCTACTACCTGTACGCCGGCGCGGGAACCTCGACGCCGGACCCGAACAACAAGATCTCCGACAACCCTCCCGCCACCAGCGTCCTCTCCGCCGACTCCGCCGTCATCTGGGGGGGCGACTGGAACGAGGACGAGGTCAAGAACGGCGCCTACCGCGGCCCCGCCGACCGCATGGTGCAGGGCTGCACACCCGGAGGCTCCGACGGCACCGACCGCGACACCACCGACGCCACCTACGACGACGCCGCCGAGTTCTTCTCCGGCAACAAGAGCACCTACTCCACCAGCAAACTCGACTACGTCGCCTGGTGGGACAGCGTCGCCGCCCCCGCCCGCATGGTCATCTTCAACTCGTCGCCGATCCCGAGCGGCAAGTACCCGCCCGAACTCCTCAACTATCCCAACCCGGTCCTCGCCAGCGGCGCGGCCTCCGACCACCGGCCCGTCATCGTCGATTTCATCCTCCCCCTCGCCGACCCCGACGAACCCGGCGAGTTCGTGCTCCTCTTGCCCGACGAAGCCGCGACCGACCAGCCGCTCCAGCCCACGTTCACGTGGTCCGACTCCTCCGGCGCGACGAACTACTCGCTCACCATCGCCGAGAACCCCGACCTGAACAGCGTCATCTTCGCCGCGTCCGGCATCGGCGCCACGAGTTACCTCCTGCCGCCCGGCGTGCTCGACTACTCGACGCACTACCACTGGGGCGTCACAGCCCACAACGCCGGGGGCGAGACCGACTCAACGCCCTTCTCACGCTCGTTCACGACCGAACCGGTGCCGCCGCCCGGTGCGTTCCTGCTCCAGTTCCCAGGCAACGGCGCCACCGACATCTCGCGCGTGGCACTGCTCAGTTGGAACACCTCATCGGACGTCGAGACCTACACGGTCCGCGTCGCCACGGACCCCGCCATGACGAACCTTGTTGTGAGCGCGTCCGAACTGACCGAGACGACCTACCAGTTGCAGCCCGGCCAACTCCAGCCCTGCACCACCTACTACTGGGGCGTCACCGCCTTCAACGCCTCGGGCGAGCGCGACTCCACGCCCTACCCCTCGATGTTCGAGACCCACGGCGTCGCCGACATGAACGGCGACGGCAAGTATGACACCCTCGACTTCCTCGTCTTCCTGAACTACTTCGCCGGCGGCTACCCCGAGGCCGACCTCAACCTCGACGGCAACGTGGACACACTCGACTTCCTCTTCTTCCTGAACAACTGGACCGCCGGCTGCTGAGCACGCTCACTCGGCGCCACGCTGCCCCCGAAGCAGCACGATCAGCGCCGGCCCGCCGATGATCGCGGTCAGCACTCCCAGCGGCATGCGCCCGCCCCCGAGGTCGATGAGCGCGATCGCCGCGTCTCCCGCCACGATCATCGCCGCGCCGGCCATCGCGGAGCCGACGACCAGCGTTCGGTGCCCGGGGCCCGCCGCCAGGCGCACGACGTGCGGGCAGACCAGCCCGACGAAGCCGATCGGCCCGGCGAGGTACACCGACGCCGCGGCCAGCACGCCGGACGTGACGAACAGCCCGAGCCGCAGCACGCCAAGCCGCACGCCGAGCGTGCGTGCCTCGTCGTCGCTCGCGCTCGCGGCGTCCATGGCCGGCCCGCCCCACGCGCCGAACGCGACCGCCGCGAGTGCGATCACGCCCGTCACGATCACCGACGCGCGGCTCACGTCGTCGCTGATCGACCCGACCAGCCACCGGCCCGTCGCCTGGCCGCGGTCCGGCAGCAGGTACTGCACGAACATCGTCCCTCCGGCGCACATCACGCCGACGATCACGCCGACGAGGATCAGCGAGACCGGCTCGATGACGCCGCGACGCTGCCCCAGCACATAGACGACGCCCAGCGAGACGAGCGCGCCCGCCAGCGCAGCCGGCGCCTGAGCGAGGCTCTGGTGCGCGACGCCCTGCCCGGCGAGGAATCCTGCGTAGACCGCCACCATCGCGCCGAGGCCCGCCCCCGAGGCAAGCCCGAGCAGATCGGGGGAGGCGAGCGGGTTGCGCAGCAGCGACTGGAGCAGCACGCCGGCGACCGCCAGCGACGCGCCCACCACCACCCCGCAGGCCGCGCGGTCCAGCCGCAACGACCAGACCGCATCACCATCCGGCCACGCCAGCCCCGTCGAGCCGGCCCCGAGACGAAACGCCACCGCCGCGAGCGCGAGCAGCGCGAGCACCCCGAGCGTCACCCATTGGCGCGGTCGCATGACAGGTGGAGGGTATCGACCGGCCGACGCGGGCGGGGTCTATCATCGCGACCCCGCGCCGACCCCTACGACGGCGACGCCCGGGAGACCCAATCCGAACGGAGATGCTCGTGTCCAACACCTTCACCTGCCGCCTCGTGACGCCCACACAGAAACTCGTGGACGAGGCCGTGACCTACGCCTCCGTGCCCGCGTGGGACGGCCTCTTCGGCGTGCTCCCCAGGCGCGCCCCGCTCATGGCCCGCCTCGGGCTGGGCGAACTCTCGCTGACGTTCCCGGCGTCCGGCTCGGCGGCGGGCGGGAGCCGCTCGTACCTGGTGGACGGCGGGTTCGTGCAGATGGCGGGCGACACGCTGACGGTTCTGGCCGACCGCGCGATCCCCACCGAGACCCTCACCGAAGCCGAGGCCCAGGCCGAACTCGCCGAGGCCGAGGCACGAACCGTCCCCCCCGATGCCACCGACCGCGAGGCGCAGTTGCAGCGCGTGCGCGCGGACAGAGCGCGGGCGCGGCTCAAGGTGCGGCTGGCGCAGGCGGCCCGCGGCAAGGGCATCTAATCCCGTCGACGCCGGCACGAGACGAGCGCGGCCATCACGAACGGCGCCGCGACGCCCGGCGCGGGGATCGGCTTCACCCTGAACTGGCTCTCGATGCACGCGTTGCACCCGCCGAGCGACCACGGGAAGTAGCCATGGTTCGTCCAGCCGCCCGCCTGCTCGGAGAACGACTCCCAGTAGAGCACGTAGGTGCCCGGGTTCAGCACGCCGCTGAACGGGATGGTCTCGCTCCAGTCGCCGACGCCCATGTACGAGTGGCGGAACTCGTTGACGAGGTACGTGCCGGCATTGAAGTCGTAGAGCGACTGCGTCGCCCACACCTGGCTGGCTGAGCCGTTGGGGTCTGACGTCCCTCCCCAGCCTAGGTCCCATTCCCAGTTCATGGGCGTGGAAACGGTGAAGTGAATGGTGGACTCGGCGTGCCCCTCGGCGTTCTCGAACGTGTTGGGGCCGATGTTGGACGCGTAGACCGTGGCGGAGGTGCACGCGGTCAGATCGACCTGCCAGAACTGGCCGCCCAGGCCGGGACTCGAAGGGGCGTAGGCCGCCCCGTCTCGCGCCCAGGCGTTGGCGTAATACCCGTTGTGCCCGAACCAGCGATCCTCGTAGAGCAGCACGTCGTTGCCGGTGAAGTCGGTCTGCACCCCGTGGTCATTCTGGTTGTTGACCTGGTGCAGCACTTCCGCGCGATGGTCGGCGTACGTGAGCACGGCCTGACCGTGGACCGAACCGGCCAAGACGCAAAGGACGGCGATCGGGCTGATCTTCACGATTCGGGTGTGGGCTTGCATCGTTCGGAACCTCCAGGATGGGGGGGAACTCCCATCTCAGTGTGGACTTGGCTGGAGTTGCCGCTGTCTGTCACCCAGCACTGCGAAGAGCGGACGTACGGGGGGCCCGCCGCCCGAACTTCGTGCTCGGCGTCAGGATGACGCCGGCGGCACGGGTTCAGCGCCGACCAGCGTCCGCGCTCGTCCGAGCGCCCCGTCGATGTGGCTGAACATGTTCTCCAAGCCGAAGACACGGTCGAGGCCCGCCCGGACGATCGCGTTCAGCGGCTGGGCATGGACGCCGGAGAGGACGAGCGTCGTCCCCTGCCGGCGGCACTTGTGGTGGAACTCTTCGAGCGCGTGCAGGCCCGTCGCGTCGATCGCTGGAACCTTGCGCATCCGAAGGATGAACACCTTCGGAGGCCGTTCCAGCCCCTGGAGCGTGTCCTTCAGCCGGTCGGCGACGCCGAAGAAGAACGGGCCGTTGATCTCGTAGACCTCAACGCCCGGGGGGACGGCGCGCTTGTTGATGGAGTCGGGGTCGTCCGCCGGGCGGTCGCCGTTGGCGTCGGAGAGTTCGCGGGTGATGGCGGCCACGTTCGAGACGTCCGCCATCCGCTTCATAAAGAGCATGGCGGCGAGGACCATGCCGACGCCGACGGCGATGGTGAGGTCCGTGAAGACCGTCAGCCCGAACGTCGTCAGCAGCACGACCACGTCGCTGCGCGGAGCGGTGAGGAGCGACCGGAAGCGGTCGATCTCGCTCATGTTCCACGCGACGACGAGCAGCACCGCCGAGAGCGTCGGCAGCGGCACGAGTTTCGCCAGCGGTGCGGCCGCGAGCATCACCACGAGCAGCGTCGCGGCGTGGACCATGCCCGCCAGCGGCGTCCGGCCGCCGGCCTTGATGTTCGTGACGGTGCGAGCGATCGCGCCCGTGGCCGGGAGGCCCCAGAAGCAGGCGGAGGCGACGTTGGCCGCGCCGGTGGCGACCAGTTCGCAGTCCGACTTGTGCCGGTAGCCGGTCATGCCGTCCGCGACCACGGCCGAGAGCAGGCTCTCGATGCCCGCGAGGATGGCGATGGTCGTCGCGGCGGGGATCAGTTCGCGGATGAGTTCCGGGCTGAACGCCGGCAGGTGCGGGCGCGGCAGCGTGCCCGGGATGCCTCCGAAACGCGAGCCGACGGTCTGCACCGCGCCGCCGGCCGAGGCGTCGAGTTTCAGCAGCCAGACAGCGAACGACGCCAGCACGACGGCCACGATCGGGCCTGGAATGCGCGGGAGCCATCGCCTGAAGGCGAGGATCACGGCGAGGGAGCCTGCGCCGACGATCAGCGTGAGCCAGTTCAGCGTGTCGATGCTGGCGACAAGCGTCTGGACCTTCGGCACAAAGTCGGCGGGCAGCGAGACCGGCAGGCCCTCAAGGTCGTGCGGCGTGAGGCCGAGAAAGTCCTTGACCTGCGAGGTCGCGATGATGACCGCGATGCCCGCCGTGAAGCCCGTCACCACCGGGTACGGGATGAACTTGATCATCGCGCCGAATCGCGCGAAACCCATGACCGCCGTGATGACGCCCGCCATCAGCGTCGCCGTGGCCAGCCCTGCGTACCCGTGCTGGTCCGCGACGCCGTAGACGATCACGATGAAGGCGCCAGTCGGGCCGCCGATCTGCACGCGGCTGCCGCCGAGGGCGGAGATGAGGAACCCGGCAACGACAGCGGTAAAGAGGCCCATCGCCGGCGGCGTGAGCCACGGATGAATGGCGGCGAGTTCCGCCGCGACGTGCTCCGGGATCGACGCGATCCCGAACGCCATCGCCAGCGGGAGCGCGACAATGCCGACGGTCAGCCCGGCGGTGAGATCGCCCGCGAGCAGGCGCGCGGTATAGCCCTCGCGGAGACAGACGATCGACTTGGGAAGGAACCGCGACACGCGAGGCCCCGGGCGTCCGAGGGCGACGCCCCGGGCGACGGACGAGCGGAACTGTACCCCGCCCCCTCCGTTCGGCAAGCCCAACGCAACGCCGCTTTGCCCGAGAGCGACGGATCGCTTACCCTTCCGCGGCAGCGGCAGTCCGGAACCCGACGCGAACAGAGCAGCCCGGCGGCCGGGCCGGGGTCGCGGCGCAGCCACGGCGGAGAGCGATGCCCAAACGCACGGACATCCACACGATCCTGGTCATCGGTTCGGGGCCGATCGTCATCGGGCAGGGGTGCGAGTTCGACTACTCGGGGGCGCAGGCCTGCAAGGCCCTGCGCGACGAGGGCTACCGCATCGTCCTCGTCAACTCGAACCCCGCGACCATCATGACGGACCCGGCCTTCAGCGACCGGACCTACGTCGAGCCGATCACGCCCGAGACCGTCCGCAAGATCATCGAGAAGGAGCGGAGCCTCGGCACGCCGATCGACGCGATCCTGCCCACCCTCGGCGGGCAGACCGCGCTCAACTGCGCCTGCGCTCTGTGGGACAGCGGCGCGCTGACTGAGTTCGGCATTGAGATGATCGGGGCGAGCCGCGAGGTCATTCACCGGGCGGAGGACCGCGAGGCGTTCAAGCGGGTGTGCGATTCGGTCGGGCTGGCGACGCCGCCGTCGCGAGCGGTGAACTCGCTGGACGAGGCGCTGGCCGCGCTGGATCAACTCGGACTGCCGGCGATCGTGCGACCCGCGTTCACGCTCGGCGGCTGGGGCGGGGGCATCGCGTACAACCGGGAGGAGTTTGAGACGCTGGTGCGGCGGGGTTTGTCGGCGAGCATGATCGGGCAGGTGCAGGTGGACCGCTCGCTGATCGGCTGGAAGGAGTACGAACTCGAGGTCGTGCGCGACCGCCGCGACAACTGCATCATCGTCTGCTCGATCGAGAACATCGACCCGATGGGCGTCCACACGGGCGACTCGATCACCGTCGCCCCGGCCCTCACCCTCACCGACAAGGAATACCAGGCGATGCGCGACGCGGCCATCGCGGTGATGCGCGCCGTGGGCGTCGAGACGGGCGGGTCGAACGTGCAGTTCGCCGTGAATCCGAAGCCCGAGGACGGTCGGTTCCACATGGTCGTCGTCGAGATGAACCCGCGTGTCAGCCGCTCTTCCGCCCTCGCCAGCAAGGCGACCGGCTTCCCGATCGCCAAGATCGCCGCCAAACTCGCCGTCGGCTACACGCTCGACGAGCTCCGCAACGACGTGACCGGAACGACCAGCGCGTGCTTCGAGCCTGCCATCGACTACGTCGTCACCAAGATCCCCCGCTGGACGTTCGAGAAGTTCCCCGAAGCCGACGAGACCCTCACCACCCAGATGAAGTCCGTCGGCGAGGTCATGGCCATCGGCCGGACCTTCAAGGAGAGTTTCCAGAAGGCCATCCGTTCGCTCGACGTCAAGCGGTTCGGGTTCGGGCTGGACCGGAACGACAAGTGGCTCACCGCCATGCGCGCCGTCGAGGAGCAGCAGCTCGTCCTCGACTTCTCACCCGGAGCCAAGCCGGGCACCGGTTCCGCCAGCGCGACCGGCCTGCGCACCGCCGACGGGCAGCCCATCGAGTGGCCGATCCCGATCGACAAACTCGTCCGCAAACTCACGGTTCCCTGCCAGGGCCGCCCGTACTTCATCCGCTACGCCCTCAAGATGGGCTGGAGCGTGGACCGCGTCGCGGAGTTAACGAAGATCGACCCGTTCTTCATCGATCAGTTGGCGCAACTGGTCGAGTTTGAGGACGAGTTATGCTCGTACGCCGCGCTCGAGGACGTGCCGCGCGAGACGCTGCTGGAGGCGAAGCGGCTCGGGTACTCCGACGCCCAGTTGGCGAACCTCTACCTGCGCCGCATCAGCAGCGAGACGATCCTGCGGGTGCGCGAGCGCAGGCGGGGACTCGGTGTTGAGCCGGTGTTCCGGCTGGTGGACACGTGCGCGGCGGAGTTCGAGGCGATCACGCCGTACTACTACAGCACGTACGAGGAAGGGGTTGACTTCCGGGGAAGGGATCAAGGGGTCGAGGCATCAGGGCAGGAGGCGACCGAGACGGACGAGATCCGGGTCTCGGCCAAGCCGAAGGTCGTCATCCTCGGCGGCGGGCCGAACCGCATCGGACAGGGGATCGAGTTCGACTACTGCTGCGTGCACGCCGCGTTCGCGGCCCGCGACCTCGGCTTCGAGTCCGTGATGATCAACTGCAACCCGGAGACCGTCTCCACCGACTACGACACCAGCGACCTGCTGTTCTTCGAGCCGTTGACGCTCGAGGACGTGCTGAACGTGGTGGAGCGGCTGAACACGGGCGGTCGAGTGGAGGGCGTCGTGGTGCAGTTCGGCGGGCAGACGCCTCTGAACCTTGCGCACGGTCTCGTCACCGCCGGCGTGCCGATCCTCGGAACAAGCCTCGACTCCATCGACCTCGCGGAGGACCGCGACCGGTTCGACAACCTCCTCGAATCCCTCCACCTCCAGCGGCCGGCTTCGGGGGTCGCCCGCTCGCTCGACCAGGCCGTCGAGATCGCCGGGCGGATCGGGTACCCGGTTCTGGTGCGGCCGAGCTACGTGCTCGGCGGGCGCGGCATGGAAATCTGCCCGGACGAAAAGGCCCTGCGTCACTACGTGACGAACGCGCTCGACCTGAGCGGACTTGACGATGCGCCGATCCTCATCGACAAGTTCCTCGACGGCGCGGTCGAGGTGGACGTGGACGTCGTCGCCGATTTCGCCCCCGCCGGCGGAGCGGGCTCGCAGCAGGAGGGACGCCAGGCCCTGGTCTGCGGCGTCATGGAGCACATCGAGCACGCGGGCGTCCACTCGGGCGATTCGTCGTGCACCGTGCCGCCGTGGTCGCTGCCGCGGCGGCTCACGGAGCGCATCCGCCAGATCAGCCGCGACCTCGCCCGCGCCCTGCGCGTCTGCGGCCTGATGAACGTCCAGATGGCCGTCAAGGACGACGAAGTGTTCATCCTCGAGGTGAACCCGCGCGCCAGCCGCACCGTGCCCTACGTGGGCAAGGCGAAGCACGCGCCGTGGGCGTCCATCGCGGCCAAGGCGATGATGGGCGTGCCGCTGGCGGAGCAGCGGGCGCGGGAACTGCCGGACACCGGCACCTTCGCCGTCAAGGCCCCGGTCTTCCCGTTCCAGAAGTTTCCGGGCGTGGACTTCGTCCTCGGGCCGGAGATGCGATCGACCGGCGAGGTGATGGGCATCGACATCTCGATGCCGGTGGCGTACCTCAAGGCGCTGCACGCGGCCGGGGTCAACCTGCCGCGCGAGGGAGGCGTGTTCATCTCCGTGCGCGAGGAGGACCGCGCCCGGATCGTGGACGTGGCTCGTTCTCTGCTGGCGATGGGGTTCACGGTCTTCACGACGCCGGGGACGGGCGACGCGTTGCGCCGGCACGGCATGAAGCCGACAGTGTTGCAGAAGATCGCCGCGGGGGCCAGGCCGAACGTGCTGGACCTGATGGCGGACGGTCAGATCCGGCTCGTCATCAACACGCCGACGCGGACGGGCTGGGGAACGGATGAGGGGAAGATCCGCGCCACGGCCGTGCGGCTGAGCCTGCCGATGATCACGACCGCCACCGCGGCGTCGGCCGCGGTGCGGGCGATCGAGGCGATGCGGGCCGGCGACTGGGACGTGGCCGCGCTGCAGGACTACGCGGCTTCCGGCCGGCCCGCGCCGGTCCCGGTGGTCACGAGCGTGGATGCGCCGGCGACGAGATAACCCGCGGAGGGTGGCTCAGTTCATCTGTCCGGTGTTGACCTCTTGACCGCCGTGGTCAAGACCCGCGAGCCCGCCTCGCGTCCACCTGTAGTGGCCGACAACCCAGTCGCCGAGCGGGCCGCCGCCCTTGGCCGGCGGCTCGAAGCCCAGAATCTTCGGGTTGTAGTAGTACGTGGTCGGGTTCTTCGACTTGGGCGCCATGGGATTGAAGCCCCGGTTGGCGTCGGCCGTGGTCAGGGACCGCACGGAGGCATCGAAGAACAGCAGGTTCGCCTTCGCGTCGGGGTACGCATGGTAGAGGTCTCGCTTGCCGTGGTGCCGGTCGTGGAACTCGATCACGTGCACTTTCGACGCGGGGAACGTCACTTCGTGCAGGTAGCGTCGCCCCAACTCCGCGTTCCCGACAAAGAACAGGTTGTGGTCCATGCCATACTGGCTCACCGTCTCCTTGCCCTTCGCGTTCGAGTCCCAGGACCACGACGCCGGAACCCACTGGTACGACGAGCTATAAGGCCACATCTTGCGGAAGGCCTCCGAGCCGGGCGGGAAGGACGCCTCGTTGAACGGATCGTCCTGCCACGCGATGAGCCCCTTGTCGTCAGGGCACGCCGCTACGCGCTCCGGCATCGACGACGACATGTAGTCCATGATGACGAGGTGCGTGAAGCGCCGGTGTGGGAGGCGATCCGTCAGGCGTGGAATGTCCTCGCGATGCGCGCGACGGCGGAGGATGTCCACAGCCTGGTTCATGGCCGCCTGCACGTCGTTGCCCGCGTTCTGCAGGTCGGACCACTCGCTCGGGGAGTTCGTGCGGGTCCACGAGTACGTCCCGATCCGGTTCTGGAAGTCCACGCTGTACGTCGCGCACCCCACCCCGAACTGCTTCATGTTCGAGGCGCACAGGGCACCGCGGGCGGCCTTGCGTGCCTGACCGAGCGCGGGGAGCAGGATGCCGATGAGCAACGCGATGATCGCGATGACCACCAGCAGTTCGATGAGCGTGAAGCCGGTTCGCCTGTTCATGCTGGCCCCCTTCCAATCGGCCGGGATCATTGTGGCAGGAATCCGCTCGGATCGCAAGCCCCGGCAGGCTAATCGTCGGCCTGCTCCCCCGTCGCAGCGTCAAAAACCGCTCTGTAGGCCCCCAGAAGGGCCTCCAGCACGAGGCCCCGCAGCAGCAACGCGAAGATCACCGCGGCCCCCACCGGGATCGTTGGATCAACCAGCCCGACCGACCAGACGACGACTCCGAGCGCGACCATCGTGAGCGATGTCCCCAGCCCCTGCGATTCCATGAAGCGGCGCGCGCAACCCACGCGAGGACCGACGCGACCGAAGGTCAGCCAGCCGAGGCCGGCTCCGATCGCGGCCAGGTCGTCACCCAGCAGGAGAACTGCGAGGATAAACGCGACCGTCTGCCAACCCGACAAGAGCGCGCCTGGATCGATCAGCGACGCCAGATGTGCTGCGCATCCCGCCATCAGGGGCAGGAGCAGCCCCCGGAGCGTCGCTCGATGCCTGGACCGCAACGGCGCGAGCCGGGCCGCGACCGCACCAGTCGCGAAGGCTCCCGTCGGCGTGAGCAGCAGGACGAAGCGATCCGGCGGCGTCAGTACGGCGATGACGCCGAAGGACAGGAGAAGCGAGCAGCCGAGGAAGAGCCTGGCCTCGGATGAGCGGCCGGTCGGTCGTATCCGACGCAGGGTCACGCGGGCGAGAGCGGACCCCGATCCGAAGGCCGCACCGAGCGCGAGGCCCGACGCGCGGTCGAGATCGAAGAGCCAGCCCAGGAGCGTGGCGATCGCCAGCACGACCATGGCCAGCGAGATGGCTGCCGCGCCGAAGGCGGAGACCAGATCGCGTGGGCCGAGTCGCCATCCCGGGTTCGCCCGGCGGCGGCCCGCCCACCCGCCGACGAAGAGCGCAAGCCCGAGCAGTCCCACCACTCCGGCGGTTGCGGGCTCACCTTGATCGAACACGCGGCCCCACTGGTCGGGCGCGATGCGACCCGCAAGTCCCGGCCCGAGGATCATGCCCGCGATGAGGCCGACGGAAACAGAACGCCCGGCCCCGCCGCGTCCTCGCCCGGCGAGCCGAAGAAGCAACGCGAACAAGGCGGGGACGCCGATAAGCAGGCCGAGTCGGACCGCGAGCATGAGCAGGGCCTGGCCGTCCTGCATAGCGTGGCACTGTAGCGGCTGGCGGGGGCCCCCCCGCGGGAAGGGCGGCAATGTCCGCAGGCGAGAACCGGGCGTCGGGCAGCGCGGATGTCGGCGTTGTCGGTCTCGCAGTGATGGGGCGAAACCTCGCCCTGAACATGGCCGACCACGGGTTCCGTGTCGCCGTCCACAATCGGTCACCCGAGCCGATCCGGCAACTGATGGCGGATTCGCCCCCCGGCTCGTTCGGTCCGGGGTGGCGTGGACGCGGTCCTGGCTCCTTCATCCCTGCGTTCGAGATGACTGATCTCGTCGCGTCGCTGCGCAGGCCGCGGGTCGTGCTGCTGATGATCAAGGCGGGTACGGCGACCGACGCCGTCGTCGAGCAGATCGCGCCGTTGCTCGACCGAGACGACGTCCTGATCGACGGCGGGAACGCGCACTGGAACGACACGGCCCGGCGCGAGGCGGCGCTGCGAGAACATGGCATCCGCTTCGTCGGGTCGGGGGTGTCGGGAGGAGAGATTGGCGCGAGACTCGGCCCGAGCCTGATGGCCGGTTGTGACGCCGGCGCCTGGCGCACGCTCGAACCGATCTGGACCGCGATCGCGGCGAAGGTCGATGCGCGCACGGGCAGGCCGATCGAGGGCGGATCGCCGGGCCGTCCCGTGGATGCGCCGAACGCCGAAGCCTGCGCGGCGCGTGTCGGGCCGAGTGCTTCCGGGCACTTCGTCAAGATGGTCCACAACGGCATCGAGTACGCCGACATGCAGTTGATCGGGGAGGCGTACGACCTGCTCCGGCGCGGGGCGAGCCTCGAGCCTGGCGAGATCGCGGCGGTCTTCTCGGATTGGAGCCGTGGCGTGCTCGACTCGTACCTCGTCGAGATCACGGCGGAGGTGCTGGCGCACCGAGACCGCGGCACGGGCCGGCCGTTCGTGGACATCGTGCTGGACGTGGCGGGCCAGAAGGGCACGGGGCAATGGACGAGCCAGGCGGCCCTCGACCTCGGCGTCCACGCCCCGACCATCGCGGAGGCTGTCTTCGCCCGCACGATCAGCGCGGACACCGAGGCACGGACCGGGGCACGCGAAAGGCTGCGCGGGCCGGCCGCAGCACGGCAGCCCGACCGGAACCGGTTCACTCAGGCGGTCGGCGAGGCGCTCTATTGCTCGAAACTGTGCGCGTATGCGCAGGGTTTCGCGATCCTCGCGGCTGCTTCCGATCGCTGGGATTGGAGCCTGGACTTCCCCTCCATCGCCCGCATCTGGCGGGGGGGGTGCATCATCCGTGCGCGCCTGCTGCACGAGTTGGCGGCCGCCTTCGCCGAGGAGCCGGGCCTGCCGAACGTGCTGCTGGCCCGCCCGTTCGCCGCGGCGACGGCCGAGCGGCAGGCGCCGTGGCGGGAGGTCGTCGCGGCCGCCGTGAACTCGGGCGTGCCGACGCCTGCGTTCTCGAGCGCGCTGGCGTGGTACGACGCCCTGCGCGCGGAGCGCCTGCCGGCCGCGCTCGTGCAGGCTCAGAGAGACTTCTTCGGCGCGCACGGGTACGAGCGCGTCGACCGCCCAAGGGGCGAGTCGTACCACGTCGACTGGCCCCATCCCGACAGGCCGGAGGTGCGGACGTGAGACGGCGCGGCGCAGCGGCACTCCCGGTCTCGGTGCGCGAGGCGATCGCGGACCTCGCGCCGTCGCACCCGATCGTGATCGAAGGCCGATCCCTCATGCGAACGGCGCGGCTGACGCTTCGCCCGTTGCGCGAGAGCGACCGGGAGGAGTACCTGCGCGTCATCCGCACGAGCCGCGACCATCTGGACCGCTTCAGCCCTCTGCATCGGCCCGGCGAGTCGGACGACGATCTCTTCCTGCGGCAACTCGAGTTGACGGGGACCGGCGACCACAACGTCACCGCCTGGCGGCGCATCGGCGTACTCGACGACGGGCACATCGCGGGCGCATTCAACCTCAACGCGATCCGGCGCGGGCTTTGCCTGGAAGCGGACGCCAACTGGTGGATCGCGGCCGACCGCGTGCGTCTCGGGCTGGGCGTCGAAGGCGTGCGAGGGATGCTCGACTACGCCTTCATGGACCTGCCGCGGGGGCTGGGGCTGCACCGCGTGTTCGCCGGGATCCAGCCGGAGAACGGGGCGAGCCTGCGCATGGCGGCGAGGCTCGGTTTCGTGCGCGTCGAGGGGGGTGTGTCGAGCTACCTGCACGCCGGCGGCAGGTGGGAGCGGCACGACGTGTACGTGGCCGACGCTCTGGGACAGGTGCGCGAAGCCGCTGAGTGAGCGCGACGCCCGCCGGCCGTCGGGGGCGTAATCACGGCACGTCCGGCTCGTCCGGCGGGGACTCGATCTCGTCAGGCGGCACGACGACGGGCAGCCGTTCGTCGTCCTCGCCCAGCAGACGGGCGTAGTTCAGCGGCGTGTGCTCGACGCGAGCGTCCATGCCCGGCAGAGGCTCGAGGGAGCCGTCCGGTCGCACCCGGAGTTGACCCGAGGCGAGGAGGTAGTTGAGGACGGCGATGCGGAGGTCGGTCAGCGCCTGGTCGCGGTCATTCTGCGAGTTGAGCAGGTCGGTCAGGGCGTCGAGTTGTGTTCGGGTATCCACGAGGTCCGCCCGGATGCGCTGCTCCTCGAGCCGACGTTCATTGATCTCGACCTGCCGCTGCGCGAGGTCCAGCCGGAACCGGGCAAGATCGATCTCGCGTACGCGACGGCGAACGTCCACGACGACGTCGTCGCTGAACCGCTCGTACGCCCGCTGCTGACGGTCGCGGTTCAGCAGCGACTGCCGCAACTGGAGGCGCTCGATCTGCCGGTCGAGCGGGAGCGAGAGCGTCATGCTGGCCTCGTAGCGCGCCTCGTCCGGGTCGAAGGCGACGCCACCCTCGCGTGCGTCGGGGTCGGTGGGAATCCCGACCTGCGCGCCGACACCCAGGTCCGGGAGGAGGCTGTTGCGGGCGACTTCCACGCTCCTCTGCGAGTCGAGCAGACGGTCGCGGCGGTTCTGGAGGTCGAGGCGATAGGCGAGCGCAGCCCGTGTCGCCTCGTCGAGGTCAACGACCGGCGCGGTGAGTCCGAAGCTGACCCCAGAAAGCCGCACGGAGGTCTCGACCGGGATGCCCAGGCGCACCTTGTAGCGGTCGAGTTGAAGCGTGAACTGCTCTCGCAGGCTCGCCAGCGTCGAAACCGCCTGGAGCACGCGGTTGGTCGCATTGTTCAGGTCGAACTGGCTGATGCGACCGGCCTCGAACTTCGCACGCTGCTGCTCCTCGAACAGACGCAGGCTCTGCAACTGCGAGACCTGGTTGTTGATCCGGGCCGCGGACTGGAGCAGCCGGAAGTACTCGTCCGCGACGCTCACGAAGTAACTGCGCCGGAAGTGCTCGAAGTCGCGCGCCGCGTACACGAGGTCGCGCTCCGACTGGATCAGGCTCTCCTGGGCGACCATCCCCGCCCCGCGCAGCAGCGGCATGTTCGCGTCGAGGACCAGTTCCGACGACTGGCGGTACTGTCCGGAGACGCTCGACCGCAGATCCTCCGTCGCGCGCCAGACCCAGCGAGCCTCCGCCTGCCCGCCGTAGGGAAGCCGCTGGTTGGCCCGGAGCGTGTTCACGACACGCAGGGCGTTATCGAAGCGCCCGTCTTCCCCCTCCCCGGAGAGCGAAACGCTCGAATCGTTGAACAGGCGCGGTCCCCAGCGGTGGCGCTCGATCAGCAGCCGGATCGCCGCGATCAGGTAGTCCTCCTCGGCATCGCGGTACTCGCGGCCTTCGAGTTGGGCCACCTCGAACGCGCTGTCGAGCGTCAGCAGGATGAACTCGCTTCCTCCACCGGCCGCGGCCTGTTCATGGAACCGCCGCAGACGTTCGTTCACCCGGCGGAGTTCCTCGTCGGCGGACTCGGCCTGTTCGCCCGGCACGTACGACAACTGGCCGGCATCCGGGTTCGTCGTCGCGGGCGACTTGCTCGTCCGGCCGCGGTCCGGCGTGTACTCGCCCGGCGGTCGGACACCGGGTGCGGCGGCGGCCATGACCCGCGAGCGGTCCTGGACGACCTTGGCGAGCTGGCGGTCGATGTTCGCCATTCCCCCCCCACAGCCGGCCGCGAGAAGGAGGGCGCACACACAGCCGGCCGCCAGCCACACCCGGGTTCGGCGTCGAACGATCGGGCTATGGAAGGTGGCCGGGTTACGCATCTCGGCCGCTCAGATCGGATGGGGGGGGCGAAGGTGTGAAAAAGAGCATTGCGGACTCCTGACAATATCCGAACATTGTGGCCGATCGAGCAGCAGGCACCTATTCTCATCCTCTCCCGCACGGACTCGTGGGGCGGCCGCGGCAGCCTTCCGGAACCGGGGCCAGAGCGTAGCCCCCGGCCGCAGCCCCTTCGACGGAGAGCCAATGCCATCGGTCACCTTTGACGGCAGGAGCCTCCTGCTCGACGGACGACGACTCTGGATCGTCGGCGGCTCCATCCACTACGCCCGACTCCCAAGGGAAGTCTGGGCTGATCGCATCCGGGCCGCGCGCCACGCCGGGCTGAACGCGGTCGAGACGCTTGTCGTCTGGGCGAGGCACGAGCCGCGGCCTGGGCAGTTCGACTTCACGGGCGAGAACGACCTGCGGTCCTTCGTGAAGATGGTCGGTGAGGCGGGGATGCACTGCATCCTGCGTCCGGGGCCGTATGTCGGGTCCGGGTTCGATCTCGGCGGGCTGCCGCCGTGGCTGACCTCGCTGCCGTGTCTTCGCCTGCGGACGCAGAACGGGCCGTTCCTCGAGGCATGCTCGCGATACATCACCGCTCTTGCCAAGCAGGTCGCGGACCTGCAGGTCACCAGCAGCGGGCGCGGCGGCCCCTTGCTGATGATCCAGAACGAGCACGCGTGGACCTGTGGGCATGACGACCTCGCGCACGCCTACCTCGGCGAGTTGCTGAGGTATTACCGGGAAGCCGGCTTCAGCGTTCCGGTCATCAACGCAAACAACCTCTGGCAATCGGTCGAGGGCGAGATCGAGTGCTGGTCGGGCAGCGAGGAGATGCTCTCCGCGGTTCGCCAGCTCGGCGTGGTCCGGCCCCGGAACCCCCGCATCGTGATCGACCTGCGGATCGGGCAGGCGGCGTCGTGGGGCTTGCCCGCTCCCGAGCCGCTCTCGACCCCGGCCCTGATGCGCTCCGCAGCGCAGGTGCTGGCCGCGGGCGGGCAGTTCGTCGTCAATCCCTTCGCGGGCGGGACGAACTTCGGGTTCTCGGGCGGCAGGCTGCATACGGCGCACGAGGCCTTCGTCACGGCATCGCACGATCAGAGCGCCCCCCTCTCGGAGGGCGGCGAGTTGACCAACTCGGGGCGCGCCCTTCGTCGCCTTTGCACCTTCGCGTCCCAGTTCTCGCGGGTCTTCGCGAACCTCGACCCTGACCAGCGGACTGTGCTGCTGGACCCCGCGTCCATCCCGGGCCAGGGCCTCGGCATGAGCCTCGCGCACGTCCAGGGCGCGCTGGGTGGCATCGCGTTCGTCTTCGACGACCCGCCGGCGCGTTCACGGGCGCCACGGTATGCGCAGATCGTGCTGCCGGACGGCTCGCCGGTCGCGGTGCCGCTCTCGTCGCAGGGTGTCGCGTGGTGCCTGCTCGGGACGCGCATCGGCGGGCGGTCGGAGATTGACTACTGCGCGTTGAACGCGCTCGCCTCGTTCGGTCGTGCGCTGGTCTGCTTCGGGCCGGAAGGGTCGCGCGGCGTGGTGTCGGTGAACGGCTCGCCGCTGGAGGTAGAAACCCCGCGGGGCAAGTCCGCTGAGCCGCTGGTGGTCGAGCATGAGGGGATCGTGCTGATCGTGCTGAACGAGGAGCAGGCGGATCGAACGCTCGTGCTTGACGACGCGGTCGTCTACGGCGCGTCGGGCGCAGATGGCTCGGGCCAGCCCCTGCCGGCCGCGGGCGTACGCCACATGATTCGGATAGACGGCGAGGGGCGGACCGAGCGCGTCAAGGTCGCGTCCGCGCCCGCCGCCACGCGCAATTCGGCTCCGTCGTTCGGCGTGTGGGAGGCCGCGCCGGCGGAGGACTTCGCGGCCGGCACGAGCCAGCGTTACGCCGTCATCGCCGGTCCGGACGACCTGACGAGGCTCGGCACGCCGCACGGCTACGGGTGGTACCGGCTCACGTTCCGATCGTCGAAGGCGAAGCGGGTGAAGGTCGCCTTCCCGCACGCCGCGGACCGCCTGCACCTCTTCCTCGACGGCGAATCGCAGGGGATCATCGGCGTCGGACCGGGCGCGGACCTCGACCCGGTGCTCCAACTGCGCAAGGCCGAGCACACGCTCGTCGCGTTCGCGGACAACCTCGGCCGGCTCGCGGGCGGGGCGCACCTCGGCGAGCCAAAGGGGCTGTACGGGCACGTCTGGGAGACGACCAACTTCCGCTCGGGGCGGATGAAGCTGAGCGTGGAGTCGCCCGTCGAGTTGATGTCGTTCCGCACGCCGCTGTGGGAGGTTCGCCAGGGCGACGTCACCCACCCCATGCGCGCAACCTGGACGCTCGCTCACCGCCGAAAGACCCCCATCATCGTCACCGTCGGCGCCTTCGTCGGTCGCGGCCTCGTGCTCCTCAACAACAAGCCCATCCACTATCTCGACCGACCCGGTCCCGATCGCATCGTCCTCGACTCCGGCACGCTCGGGCGCGGCAACAACACTCTTCAGATCGCCCTCGCCGCGGACTCCATCGGCCCCGAAGGCGCGGAGACGCTGCTCACCTCGCTCGCCTCATCGGTGCAGATCGTCGAGGGATCGAAGTGCATCTCGGAGAAGGCCGAGTGGGCCTTCGCCGCCTGGGAGCCGCCGCCCTCGCACGCTTTCTCGGATCAGCACAAGGCGGGCGGCCGACGGGGACCGGTCTGGTGGAGGACGTCCTTCAAGGCATCCGACGACCGCTCCCTCCTCCTCGACCTCACGGGCATGACCAAGGGACAGATCTTCCTCAACGGACGCAACGTTTCCCGCTACTGGGTCGCGACCGCCACCGGCAAGAGCGTCCCCCCGCAGACCCGCTACCTCCTCCCAGGCCCCTGGCTCAAGCCCGGCGCTGAGAACCTGCTCCTCCTCTTCGACGAGCACGGCGGCAACCCGGCCAGGACCGGGCTATACCACGCCGGGTAGGACTCGCCGGAGGACGCCGATGCCGATCGACCACACGCGCTGGCAGCACGCCGCCTCCTTCGCCGCCCGTGCGCACCGCCACGACCTGCGCAAGGACGGGCGAACGCCCTACTACGCCCACCCCACCCGCGTTGCGCTCACGGTGGCGGTTGTGTTCGGATGCGACGACCAGGTCGCGTTGTGCGCCGCGTTGCTGCACGATACCATCGAGGACACAGGCGCGGACTACGACGAACTGCTCGAAGCCTACGGAGCGGAGGTCGCCGACGCCGTCGCCGCACTCACCAAGAACATGATCCTCCGCGAGGACCTGCGCGAACCGGAATACGACGCGCGGCTGGCGGCCGGGCCTTGGCAGGCGCGGCTCGTGAAACTCGCGGACCAGTACGACAACCTCTCCGAACTTGACAACCGGCCCGACGCTCCCCCCGGAAGCGCCAAGCGTGCCCAGACGGTCGAGCGCGCTCGCCGCGCCATCGCCCTCGCGCGGGCCGACGCCAACCGAGAATGCGTCTCACGCGGCATCGAAGCGGTGACGAGTCTGCTGGCGGAGTTGCGGGCGTAGTGCGGGGTCATCCGGAACCGAAACCCACCGTCACTCGGCGGGCCGCCTGCCCGAACCGGCATCCGAGTCGTCGATGGCGTCCATCGTCGGGGGCGGGGGTGTGGCGCCTCCTTCTTTCTGGATGCGCTCATACTCCGCGCTCTCCGGACCGGAACCGCCGCTGAGGAGCGATCTGGCGATGAGGATGATCGCCAGCAGGCCGATGACGCCCGCGGCCACACCGAGGATCATTTTCTTGCGTTTCTCGTCCACGTCGGTTCCCCAGTCGAGTGCGTTGTGAGAAGAAAGGGCGCGTCGGGGTACCGACGCGCCCGTGCGATGCGTTTGATTCCGTGTTGCGGGTCAGCGGATGATGTCGCGACCTTGGACGCCATCCTTGGTGGCCCAGAAGAAGGCGGGGTAGACGCCGGGGTCGGTGGCGGACCCGTTTTCGAGGTTGTCCTTGGCCATGGCGTACTTGTTGAGGATGCCGGCGAGGGGGTTCCAGACGTCGGTGGGGGTGAGGGCGTCCTTGGTCTTCGGCTGGTTCTGGTCCTGGAGCGCGGTGTAAACCTGTTCGAGGTCGTACTTGATGACGCTGCCGTCGACGAGGCCGATGTTGGGATCCGCGCCAGGGTTGTTCCAGTTGGGGAAGAAGTTCATGCTGCCCGCGGGGGCGCCGCTGGATGCGTCGGGCGTGGAGTAGGCGATCTGGTTGCGGCGCTTCTGGGAAGTGTCGAAGCGTTCCCACATCATGACCTTGAGTTCGGGGAAGGTGACGTCGTCGACGGTGTTCCTGCGGACCATGGCGGCGGCGGCGGTGCCGGACGCGCTGGGGCGTGGGCGGACTTTGTAGCGGTTTGCCGCGAACCACATGGTGGGGGAGTAGCAGTAGGAGGTGTCCCAGATCCAGTTCTCGTGGCTTCCGCCGCCGAGAATCTCGTCGAGGAACCGCTGCTTGGGCTTGGGGTCCGAGGGCGAGAACTGGACGTCGGAGGCGTAGTCGCCTTCGCTGAGCCATGAGGCGGTGAGGGAGTACCAGTGGAAGGCGTACATCTCGCTGTTCCACATGCCGCCGCCGGTGGTGTCGTTGAACTTGAAGAGGTACTGGGAGACGGGCTTCATGACGCCGTTCCAGGCATTGTTGCCGTCATTGATCGTCGGCAGCGGGCCGCGCTCGCCCGGCGCACAGAACGGGTTGAGCAACGAGTTCCTGTGCTCGCCGGTGTAGAGCAGGCCGATCTTGACCAACTGGCTGAGATTCGACTGGCTGATGACGTTCCGTGCGGCGCGCCGTGCTTCTCCCAGCGCGGGCAGCAAGAGGCCGATCAGCAGCGCGATGATCGCGATCACGACCAGCAGTTCGATCAGCGTGAATCCGCGGCGCGTTCTGTTTGCCATGGGGCGTCTCCTCTGTATCTGCCTGTCCGGGGCCTCTGGCGACCGGGTTCGGCCGCGCCCTTCGTGATCGGGACGTACACGACGCGGGAAGGCCAGAACCGGCCCTCCGTATTCCCCTGTTCGCATCATACTCAGATCGGGTTCAGCAAGCCAGCGGGAACACAACGGGGCCTGCGGGCTAGTCCGCCACGCCGAGGGGGGGTCTGCCCCGGGCGAAACCCCACCATGCGGCAAGCAGCGAACGAAGCCCGATCGGCCTTACTCCCCGGCCGCGACGCACCGCCCCGAGCCGGTACAGGCGCGACCACTGCCCGAAGAGCACCGAGTACGCCCAGACGACGGATCGGCCCGGGTCGTAGAGGTTGGTGGGTTCGCCGGTGGTGCCGTTGAGTTCGACGATGCCGATGCCGCGGCCCGCCCGGAGCAGATCGTCGGACTCGTACCGGAGGTCGAGGCGTGCGTAGTCGATGCCGGGGTCGGTTGGCGTGCCGACCGGGGATGCGTAAGCGGCGATGATGGAGTCGATGCGGGCTTCGAGGGCGGGGGTGATGAGATCCTCGCCGTCGCGGAAAAGGGTGCCCTGGGCGTGGTTGCCGGACTGGGCGAGGCGGACTCGCTGGCCGTGCGCCGGCACCCACGCACGCGAGCCGACGAAGCGGGCAAGAAAGACGGGGGACTGTCTGCGGAATCGGCGGTCGCGGAGGACGAGTTCCTCGACGGTGTGGCGGCCGTCGCCGACGACGACGGGGAAGTCCTTGCGGGTGACGGCGTAGATGCGTCCGATGCGACCGGGCGGGGGGTCGGGGTCGCGGACCCAGGTGATGCCGCACTCGTGCGGGCCGGGGTGGTAGGCTTGCGCGACGACGGCGCGCGGCATGGCGTCGAAATAGCACCGGGCGTCGAGGTCGGAGCGGACGAGGCGGACGCCGTAGCCGCGCTGTCCTGTGTCCGGCTTGAGGACGACGGGGTAGGGGCCGATGCCGCCGGGGTTGAGCATGGCGTTTCGCAGGGCATTGAGGCGTTGGTCGGTGGGGGCGGGTTCGAGGAGTGCTGCGGACATGACGTCGGGTCCGGCTGAGGCAAGGGCGTGGAGGATTTCGGCCTTGCTCTCGCCGACGATGCCGCCGCCGAAGGGGATGGCGGGGTTGCAGCAGGTCCAGGTCATCAGGCCGCGGTGGCGGATGGAGAGCCAGGCGATCCACGGCAGGAGAGGGAGGTAGAAGACGAAGGGCGGCCAGTACTCGTGGCGGTGGAGCCGGTCGACTGCGGCGATGACGCGGCGGCGGCCGTGCCAGGTAACGACGGAAGAAGCGACACGGACGGCGAGGAGCGTGGCGAAGCAGGCGAGCGCGACGCCGGCGAGGCCAAGCGAGTCTTCGAGGGGTTCGAGGAGGGCTTGTGCGGCGAGTGTGGCGGCGATGAGGACGAGGGTGGCCCAGAGGAGCGAGCCTGCCGTGAGACCGAGCAGGGAGGCCGGGCCGAGGGCGCGGCGAGCGCCGAGGGCGTGAGAGGCTTCGTCGCGCTGCCACGTCTGGAAGCACGAGAGGAGGACGGCGGTGAAGGTGCGCCACAGGGTGCGCGGGGGGGGCGGTTCGTCAGGGCGTTCGGCGGTCGTGCCGGCGAACCGGCGCGCCCAGTCGGCGTCGGCGGGGAGTTGGAGGCCGGATCGGGCGGCTGCGAGGGAGATCGAAAGGGATCGGAGGCAGAGTCCTGCGGCGAGGGCGGCGGCGGCGAGGCCGAAGTCGAGCCGGAGCGTTGCGACGAGGAGTGCGGCGAGCGCTGCGGCGTGCTCCGGGCGAAGCCTGGCGAGGAGGAGGAAGGCGCCTCCGACGGCCCACCACGGGAGCGTTCGGACGGCGTCGAGGAGTTCGGCGGCGTGCCCGACCGCGCCGACCCGCGGGTCCGGGGCGAGGTCGGCGGAGTAGGTGAGCGGCGGGACGCCGGGGGCGTCGTGGCGGGCGAGGAAGGAGAGCAGGTGGGTGGCCGTCTCCTCGGCCTGGAGGAAGGGAAGGAAGTGCGAGGCGTCGATGAGGACGAGCCGGCTGGTGCTCATGCGTTCGTGGTGCTCGACCGCGCCCCAGGCGGGCACGAGGAAGTCGTCGCGCCCGTGAAGGACGAGGGCGGGAACCGTGAGGCGCTCCATGACCGGCTCGACGAGGCGCTGGTCGGTGTCCCAGAACGATCGGATGAAGGCGTGGCGCATGCCGCGGTCGGCGAGCGCGCCGAAGTGCGGGACGAGTTCAGGCACGACGACGACGGCGAGGAAGCCCGCGCCGTACTTGACCCGCTCGAAGAAGTAACTCCCGGTGCCCTCGGTCTCCTGCACGCCGGTCGCGGCGAGGAGGGCGATGGAGGCGACGCGATCCGGGGCGATGTCCGCGGCGTGGAGGGCGACTCCGCCGCCGTTCGACCAGCCGACGAGGTGGGCGCGCTCGATGTTGAGGGCGTCGAGGACTTCGAGGACGGCGTGGGCATGGGCACGGTTTGAGTAGGAGGGGACGAGGGCGTCGGAGTTGCCAAAGCCGGGCAGGTCGATGGCGACGACGCGGCGTTCGCGTGCGATGAGCGGGCCGAGGCGGACGAAGTCGAGGGCCTGTCCGGGCGAGCCGTGGAGCAGGACGACGGGAGCATGGGTCGTGGCACGCTCCCGTCCCCACTCGAGGTAGGCGACGGAGTTGGTGCGGTCGGGGACGGGGCCAAGCTCGTCGGTGGCGGGGACTTCGACGAGGCGGGCGCCGACGTCGGCCGGAGGGGGGACGTACCACGGGCCGACGAGGCTCTGGACGGCGTGGGAGGCGGTGAGGAGGGCGAGGTAGACCGCGACGGCGACGCGTGCCGTGCGCCGGAGACGGGATGGGGGGTTGGTGGCGGGGGTTGGCATCGGAGGCCGTTCTCGGAGCCTCGGCCGGGGAGTCTACGCCTTGGGGCCGGGGCAACGGCCTGTTCCGGTGTGGTTGGTTTGGAATCGGCGGGCCGATCTTGTATGCTGTCGGGGCGGGAGTTCTTCCCGTGCGGGGCCGCGAAAGGGGCGTAGGGCATGGAGCGGAGCAGGGCGTTCACGCTCATCGAGTTGCTGGTGGTGATCGCGATCATCGCGCTGCTGATCGGGATCCTGCTGCCCGCGCTGGGGAAGGCGCGTGCGGTGGCGCAGTCGACGCTGTGCATGTCGAACGTGGACCAGATCGGCAAGGCGAGCACGATGTACGCGCAGGACTACAAGGACGAGATCTGGTTTTCGTGGGACTGGGCGCGCATGGACTCGAACGGGGACGGGCTGAACGACGCTCCAGGGCACTTGTATGAGTACGTGAACAAGGCGGAGGAGATTCTGGCGTGCCCGACGAACAAGCGCAAGGGCAGGAACAACCGGGATACGTACGAGAAGAACAAGAACTGGTTCGGCGGCACGTCGGAACTCGACTTCGACTACTCGATGCAGACGTTCACGAGCGGGTACCGGCTGGGGTCGGAGGTTCGCAGCGCGTACATTCCGCCGAACTACAACTCGCCCTCGAAGTTGCCGCCGGCCCTCCTGCCGCAGTTGACCTACTTCCGCTCGGTGTTCATCTTCGTCGAAGAGAGCACGTGGTGGTACAACGACGCGATCACCGACGGGCTGTGGGGGAACCAGGACCAGGTGACCATCCGCCACTTCAAGGGCGGGTACATGTGGTTCGTGGACGGGTCGGCCGAGCTGTTCGTCGGTCCCAATGACGGCGATGAGCCGAGGTACCAGGGGAACCGCGACTTCGAGTCCAACGATGTGTTCGCGTCGACTCGCGGGCCAAACAACTGGTACCGCATCTACGGGACGCAGTGGAACCGTCCTTACGGGTGGATCAACAACCCCCGCTGACGCCGCCCGCGCCGAGGGCCACGAACCGCCTGTGCCTGATCTCGTTGGTGCCGAGTTGGCCGCACGCGCCCATGAGCGAGCGGCCCTTCGTGCGCCGGCGACGGACGAAGAGGCCGCGTGAGGCCAGGCGCTCAACGAACCGCTCGACGGTCGCCTCGTCCGGAGCGGGCCAGGGGGAGTTTCGTCGAGGGTTGTAGGGGATGACGTTCACCATGCCGCGGGTGAGGGCGTCGGTCGAGCCGGCGGCGGTGAAGGGGTGGAGGTAGTCGGCGAGTTCGTCGGCGTGGTGGTGGTCGTCGTTGACGCCCGGGATGAGGACGTACTCGAAGCAGACCTTGCGGCCGCGCCCGAGGCCGGGGACGGCGAGGACCGCGTCGCGCAGTTCGGCCATGGGCATGGCGCGGTTGATGGGCATGATGGCGGAGCGGATCGTGTCGTTGGGGGCGTTGATGCTGACGGCCAGGCCGAGGCGTCGCCAGCCGGGTCGGTCCATCGCGGCGGCGAGGCGGCGCAGGGCATCGATGCGGCCGACGGTTGAGATGGTGATGCGCGACATGGCGAGGGCGGGACCGTCGTGGTCGGTGAGGATGGCGACGGCGTCGAGGACAGCGTCAAGGTTGTCGAGCGGCTCGCCCATGCCCATGAAGACGAGGTTGCGGATCGGTGCGTGGAGGACGTGGCGGGCGGCCCACCACTGGCCGACGATCTCGGCGGGAGTGAGGGAGCGGACGAGTCCCATCTGGGCGGTCTCGCAGAAGGTACAGCCCATGGCGCAACCGACCTGGCTGGAGACGCAGAGCGTGTGGGTGCGTGCTCCGCCGCGACCGATCATGGGGATGACGACGGACTCGACGTTGAGTTCGGGGTGGGGCGGGAGACGCTGATCGGAGGGGGCACGCTCGACGCGCTGGAGGAACTTGATGGTCGTGCCTTCGGCGACCTCTTCGCGCTGCTCGCGGACGATGGGGCCTGCGAGGGTCGCGTTGTTCATCCAATCGGCGATCGCGCCGGTGCGGTGGAAGGCGCGGCAGGCGTCGAGGGCACGCTCCCGCGGCGCATGGCCGGCAGCGGCACAAGCGTCCGCGAACGCGGCCGGGGAAAGGCCGAGCGGGCTGGGCGGCGTCGCGGGCACGGGCGAGTGTATGCGGTCGGCTACCATTGCCCCCGCACGCCGGAACGACGGAGACGCTGCATGACGTGGCTGATGGTGAGGGATGCGTTGACGGCCGAGACGGGAACGCGCTGCACCGTGAAGGGATGGGTGCGGACTCGGCGGGACTCGAAGGCGGACGGCGGGCTGTCGTTCATCAACGTCCACGACGGCACGTGCTTCGACCCGATCCAGGTCGTCGCCCGGGCCGACCTGCCGAACTACGCGAGCGAGGTCGCCCGGCTGACGACGCACTGCGCCATCGAGTGCGACGGCGAGATCGTGAAGAACCCCAAGGGGGGCAACGAGATCAGCGCGACTGCCGTGCGCGTCGTCGGCTGGGTGGACGACCCGGACACCTACCCCGTGCAGCCGAAGCAGCACTCGTTCGAGTACCTGCGCGAGGTGGCGCACCTGCGGTCCCGGACCAACACCTTCGGGGCGGTCGCGCGCGTGCGGCACACGCTGGCGTGCGCCATCCATCGCTTCTTCGACGAGCGCGGGTTCTTCTACGTCCACACGCCGATCATCACGGCGAGCGACTGCGAGGGCGCGGGTCAGATGTTCCGCGTGAGCACGCTGGACCTGGTGAACCCGCCGCGCACGCCCGAGGGGGGAGTGGACTACACCGAGGACTTCTTCGGCAAGGAGGCCCACCTCACGGTGAGCGGGCAACTCAATGTGGAGACCTACTGCCAGGCGCTGACGCGGGTCT
>JBDIVY010000014.1:0-60142 GCA_039794165.1 Phycisphaerales bacterium | reverse complement strand
TGGCTCCGGCTTGGCCGCGTGCTCCTCCTCCTCCGCCTCCGCCCCGGGGGGGGGCACCTCGCCGGGGTCGAGCGCCCACGCCTCGTCGCCCGGCGCATCCTCCCACGGCCTCAACTCCGACTCCGGCGCCCTCGGCGCGGGAAGACGCGACACGTCGATGTCCGCACCCGACTTGTCGTACGCGTACAGCGAGAACCGGTCCACCGGAAGCGTCTCGCTCACACGCACGTCCGCGTGCTTCCCGCTCCGACGCTCCACCCGCGACAGGCTCCGACGCTTGTTCGACAGCAACTCCCCCGCCACCCGCGGACTCACCACCAACTCCACCCGCGACACCTGCTCGTGCTCCAGCAGCGCGGCCAGCTCCCGCAGCGCGTCCGCCGCCACCGACGCAGGACGCTGCACCAGCCCGCGACCGTGGCACGTCGGGCACTCGTGGAAGTGCACGCTCTCGTGGCTCCCGCGCATCCGCTGCCGCGTCATCTCCAGGATGCCGAACCCCGAGATCGGCAGGATCGTGCTCTTCGCACGGTCCCGCTTCAGACGCTCGCGGTACCGCTGCTCGATCGCCTTGCGGTGCTTCGACGCACGCATGTCGATCAGGTCGTTGATCACGATCCCGCCCAGGTCACGCAGACGGATCTGACGGCAGATCTCGTCCGCCGCCTCCAGGTTCGTCCGGTACGCGTTCGTCTCCGCGTCGCGCGCCGAGCGGCTCTTCCCGCTGTTCACGTCGATCGCGACCACCGCCTCAGTCTCGTCGATCACCAGCCGACCGCCCGAGGGCAGCGGCACCTCACGCGCGTGCATGTTCGAGATCTGCTGCTCCACGCCGAACGCGTGGAACAGCGGCCGCCGGCCCGTGTACTGCTGCAACTTCACGCTCGATCGCGGCGCGACGATCTTCATGAACCGGCTCGCACGCTTCAACGCCCCCTCGTCGTCGATCACGATCTCGCTCACGTCGTTCGTCACGAAGTCCCGCAGCGCGCGCACCAGCAGGTCGCTCTCCGAATACAGCAGCCGCGGCTTCTTCCCCTGCTTCAGCCGCTGCTCCATGTCCTTCCACAGACGCAGCAGGTACGCCAGGTCACGCTTCAGTTCCGCCTTCGTCCGCTCGAACCCCGCCGTCCGCAGGATGAATCCGAACCCGTCCGGCAGTTCCAACTGGTCGAGGATCTCGCGCATCTTCGCACGCTGCTCCTCGTCCTCCACCTTCCGCGAAACCCCCACCTTGTCCATCAGCGGCATCATCACCAGGTACCGCCCCGGGATCGACAGGTACCCCGTCAGCGTCGGACCCTTCGTCCCCACGCCCTCCTTCAGCACCTGCACGATCACCTCCTGACCACGCTTCAGGCACTCCTGAAGGGGGGGGCGTTCGCGCCGCGGCGTCTTCTTCCCAACCTGCTCCGTCGCGTCCTCCTCACCCGGGAAGTACCGCGGGTGCAGGTCCGAGACGTGCAGAAAACCGTTCTCCTCCACGCCGAAATCAACGAACGCCGCCTGGATCCCGGCCTCCACGTTCGTCACCTTCCCGACGTAGATGTTGTTCACCCGGCTCACGGCGTCCACACGCTCCGCGTGGAACTCCTCCAGCTTCCCGTCCTCCACGATCGCCACCCGGCACTCCTCGCCGGGGACGTAGTTGATCAGCATCCTTGTTGATGGCATCTTCTGGCTCGCCGGCCTGACCGCCGCGCGACGCCGTCCCCGAGGAGGACGAACACCCGCCCCAAACAACACGGGCGGCCGGTCGGAACCCGCGCGCCGCGCCCACACGGAGCGCACGCCTCGAGTCCCGTTGTCCCGGCCGGTGGCGTGCGGGCGCGTGCCCTCGCGCCGGCCGGGGCGCCGACCCGACGCGGCCGGCGGCGTCACGCCGCGAGCCTGCCGGGGGCTTCGTCTGTCGGGCACGACGCCGGGGGCGTCACGCCTCTTCGTCTTCACCCTTCGGCTTCGGGGGCGCTCGCCGCCTCGGGCTTCGCCTACCCCCCCCCGACGGAACGACCGCCGGAGGCCTCCGGGACAATCTTGCGGACGTGCTCCCGCACATACGCGGAAACCTCAACGTCCGAATCGAACGTCAGCGCCTTTCGCGCCACACGCTCGCACTCCTGCATCGTGACCGATCGCACGAGCCGCTTCACCTGGGGGATCGAGCCGCTCGTCACCGAAAGGGTACGCAGCCCCAGCCCCAGCAGCAACATCGCGTAGGCCTGCTCCCCCGCCGCCTCCCCGCAGCACGACACCGGGATGCCCGCCTTCCGGGCCGACCGGGACACCTGACGGATCAGCATCACCACCGCGGGGTGCCACGGCTGGTACAGCCCCGCCACCCGCTCATTGGTTCGATCGACCGCCAGCGTGTACTGCACGAGGTCATTCGTCCCGATTGAGAAAAAATCCACCTCCCGCGCAAACGCCGCCGCCTGCAACGCCGCCGACGGCAACTCCACCATCATCCCCACCGGCACCGAACCGTCGAACGCCACACCCTCCTCCGCCAGGTCCTCCATCACGTCGCGCAAAATCAGCCTCGCGTGCCGCAACTCCCCGATCGACGTGATCAGCGGAAACATGACCTTCACAGGACCCAGCGCGCTCGCCCGCAGGATCGCACGCAACTGCCGCTTGAACATCGGCCGGTCCGCAAGGCAGTAACGGATCGACCGAAGACCCAGCGCGGGGTTCCGCTCCGGAATCTCCGCTCGCGCCTGCGTGTACTTGTCCGCCCCGAGGTCCACCGTCCGGATCGTCAGCGGCCGGCCACCCAGCAGACCGATCGCCGTCCGGTACGCCTCGAAGTGGTCCTCCTCGCTCGGCTCACGGTTCGCCGCCAGAAACAAAAACTCCGTCCGGTACAGCCCCACCCCCGTCCCCCCGTGCGAGAGCACCGCCGGAACTTCCTCCGGGAACTCGATGTTCCCGAGCAACTCCACCGGCGTCCCGTCACGCGTCACCGAAGGCTGGTCCGCCAGCTCCGCCAGCGACAACTCCGCCAGCCGGTGCTGCTCCGCGTACCCCTCGTACTTGCCCAGATGCTCCTCGTCCGGGTCCAGAATCACCACGCCCCGGTCCCCGTCCAGCACCACACGCTCCCCGTCCGACGCCAGCGACGTCACGTTGTGGCACCCCACCACCGCGGGCAACCCAAGCCCGTTCGCCACGATCGCCGTGTGGCTCGTCCGACCCCCCGAGTCCGTCGCAAACCCCACCACCGTCCGACGGTTGAACGACGCCGCCTGCGACGGCGTCAGGTCACGCGCAATCACCACCGTCGGCTCCGTGATCTCGTCCAGCCGCGAACGCCGCTCCCCTACCAGGGAACTCAGCAGCCGGTTCGCAAGGTCACGGATGTCGTCCGCCTTCGTCGTAAACGTCGAATCCGTCTTCCGCCTGAACTGCGCCGCAAGGTCGTCGAACACCGTCGTCACCGCGTGCTCCGCGTTCACCCGCTCGGACGCGATCTTCGACCGGATCGGGTCGATCAGGCTCCGGTCACGCAGCATCCCCTTGTGGAACAGAAAAACCTTCGCCGCCTCCGCCCCCATCTCACGCTCCGCCTCCTCGTGCACCCGGTCCAGGTCCGCGATCGCGTCCACGAGCGCCCGGTCGAACCGCGCCCGCTCCGCCTCCACAGCCTCCGGCGCGATCGACCGCCGAGGCACCCACACCCGGTCGTCGCCGAGCACGAACGCTCGCGCCACCACAACGCCTGGAGAGACCGGGATGCCCTGGATCACGTGCATGGATGGAGGCCGCGAGGAAGAACCACGATCGGCGACGGCGAACCCGATGCACGCCCCACGCACCCACCGAGCCGCCTCGACCGCATCCTATGCGAACCGCTCTCCGCCCTCTCCTCAAGCCCCAACCCCTGTCCGCCCGATCCTCCCACTGCGGCCTCCTCCGCCCACGCTTGACTTCACCCGCCCGCAAGGCTCTCATTCACCGCTGGTGCGGGCGGCGCCGATCGGAGGGAATGCCGCCCGCGGCCTGGGTCGGGGGCGATCACCCCGCGGCCCGCGCCGGGATGAAGACTACCGGGTCTGGATGAAGACGCTGACCGGCATCCTTGAATGGCCGCAGCGCTCGGAAGGTCGTGTCCGGCAGATGGCCGGCGCGACAATCGTCGAGAGCGCGGACGATCCTTTCGTTCCCGTCAACTTCGGGGACCAGTTGCCCCTGCGCTCAGGACTCGAAGTCACCGTCGAAGTCGTGGAACGAAAGCCACGCAGACGACGCCGAGGCCGACCGGGCGCGCCACGCAACTCCCGCCCGGTCGTCGAACGCTTCCTCGCCATCGAGGGACTCGACCCCGAACGCTACCGCGAGTGCAAACCCTTCGACGAACTCACCTCCATCGATCCGCAGCCACGCCTCACCCTCGAATACCCGGGATGCCCAGCCGCCTGCCGCCTCATCGACCTCTTCTGCCCAATCGGCCGCGGCCAGCGCGGCCTCATCGTCTCCCCACCCAAGGCCGGCAAGACCACACTCCTCAAAAACATCGCCGAGTCCATCCTCCGAAACCACCCCGAGACCTACGTCTTCCTCCTCCTCGTCGATGAACGACCCGAGGAAGTCACCGACTTCCGACGCACCTTCCTCGGCCCATCCACCCCCGCCAAAGCAAACGGCCAGCCCGGACCGAACGGCGAGCCGCACTCCAGCGAGACGGACCCGCGCCCCTGGGGCGACCGCGTCCGCCTCATCGCCTCCAGCAACGACCACGACGTCGAACGCCACGTCGAGGTCTGCATCACCTGCGTCGAACGCTGCAAGCGCATGGTCGAGGCCGGCAAGCACGTCGTCGTCATGCTCGACTCTCTCACCCGCGTCGGCCGCGCCTTCAACCGCTCCCGAAAGCACGCCAGCAGCGGCCGCACCATGACCGGAGGCATCGACAGCCGCGCACTCGAAGTCCCCAAGCAGATCTTCGGCTCCGCACGCAACACCGAGGAGGCCGGCAGCCTCACCATGCTCGCCACCTGCCTCGTCGACACCGGCTCACAGGGCGATCAGGTCATCTTCGAGGAGTTCAAGGGCACCGGCAACATGGAACTCATCCTCGACCGAAAGATCGCCGAGAAGCGCCTCTTCCCCGCCATCAACCTCGCCGCCAGCGGCACGCGCAAGGAGCACCTGCTCATGGACGAGCAGGAACTCGCCACCATCACCGCACTGCGCCGACGCCTGATGAGCATGCCCCCCCCCCAGCAGGTCGAGCAACTCCTCGCCGCTCTCGAACGATTCCCCACCAACGCCCAACTCGTCGGCTCCGCCCGCTGACCGGCGCCGGCCCCGGCGCACGAAAACGCCCCCGCGCACGGCCGGGGGCGTCTCGCGGCGGGGCGCGCCGCGTGTGGGGTTTTCTCGATCACACTCGGGTCACGGGCAGCCCGCCACGTACGCGTTCAGGAACGCGATGAAGTCCAGCGAGTTGATCACCGTGTCGCCGTTGAAGTCCGCCTTCGGATCGTTCACGACGTACGCGTTCAGGAACGCGATGAAGTCCAGCGAGTTCACGACCGTGTCCCCGTTGAAGTCCGCCGGGCAGTCCAGCCCGAGGATGGCCAGCACCGCGTTCACGTCGTCCTGATCGACGACCAGGTCGCCCGTCACGTCGCCCGACAGGTCGAACCCGACCGCCTCGTTGATGTCGTCCCAGTCGGCCGCCCCGTCGGTCACGAACGGGTTGCCGATGAACTGGGCCTTGATGTAGTCCACGTCGTGCATGTCGATCACCCCGTCGTGCCCGATCGGCGCGAAGCCGCGCGTGTGCAGCGCGCCCGGCCCGGAGACGTCCGCCGCCGAGTCCCCGTTCATGTACGGCAGCCCGCCGTCGATCGTCGTCCCGAAGAAGTTGTTGTTGCCCGTCAGCGCCTGCCAGGCGTCATCGACCGCCTTGAAGCCCTTGGCACGGTTGACTCTGCCCGTCGCCGGGTCGACCGCCAGCCCGTCCGCCCAGTAGCGGATGTCCGCCGCGTCGAAGTTCCCGTCGCCGTTGAAGTCGCCCAGGACCTCGATGACCGCGGGCGTCCCCGGCTGCCACGCGGGGCCGCCGTTGCGGGCGTGGTAGGCCTTCATCATCTCCAACGCGTCGTTGAGGTCGCGCTTCCCGTCATTGTTGAAGTCGCCGCTCACCTTGTTGCGCATGTTCAGCGAACTGCCGTAGGAGACCGGGTTGCCCGCCTGGTCGACGTAGTTCCCGCCCCCGACCACGCCGTCGGAGTACGTCTCGCCCGTCTTGCGCGTCGGCGCGACGCCCGCCGTCCCGAAGTTGAAACTGTTGAACGGCGGCGTCCCCAGCACGTTCCCCGACTCGTTCAGGATGAAGTCGTACAGCGAGGGGTTGAAGTCGGGGTTGGGAACGAGCGGCACGCAGTCGGCGTCCAGCGGCGGCGGGTTCTGCGGCACGTTCAGCGACGCGGCCACAAGCACGTAGTTCAACGCCATGTACTCGCCCGGCGTGAACAGGTTCTCGTCCGCGCTCGGGACCTCGGAGAAGGCCTGGATCGAGCGCGTGATGTTGTTCACGTAGGCCGCGCCCTGCTCGTTGCGCATCGCCGGGTTGAGCGTGTGCTCGGGCGGGCGCGCCTCCACGGCGTCACGCACGCCGTTGCCGTTCATGTCCACGAACGGCTCGCCCAGGTCGTACGCGCAGTTCCCCTCGCCCGTGTCGCCCGTCCCCGAGACGCCGTCGAGACCCCAGTCGAGGAACGGCTCCAGCATCCCGTACCCGCCCAGTTCCGAGGGCGCGCTCAGCGGGTCGCCCAGCGTCGCCAGAACACCGGGGCCTTGGATGTTGTACCCGTTCGGGCCGGCGTCCAGCACGTTCACCAGGTTCGGACGCGCCGCCACCGACCCGCCCTTCAGGTCCGAGATCACCGCAAGGAAGTCGGCTCGACCGCCGGTGAGCCAGCCCGCGGAAGCGCCGCGCTCCGCGCCGGTGTGCCCCAGCGCGAGGCGGTGGTTGATGACCGTGCCCTCGACGCGGCTCGAGCCGCCCTTGTTCGAGGGCTGGAAGTCCGGCCCCAGGCGATCGTTGGCGCTGCTGACCGTGCGGGGCCCCACGTTCTCGCCCACGCACCAGGAGGGGTCGAGGCAGATCCCGTTCGCCTTCGCGTTGCGCGTGCCCGAGCCGACATCTCGCGTCACCGCCATCAGGTTCTCGCCGTTGTCGCGTCGGCCCGTCGCGTAGAGGTGCCGCAGGTCGGACATGTAGATCTCATGCATGCCCACCCCGTAGTTCACCATGATGCCGACGGGCGCGTTGGCGATCAGCGTGTCGTAGGCCGTGAACTCGTCGGGGTTGGCGTAGTCAACGTTGATCGGGCCGTTGAGGCCGAACAGCGAGGGCAGGCGGCTGTCCTCCGTCTCCACCTCCGTCCCGTCCTTGTTCACGATCGGCGCAGGGTTGTCGCCGTAGCCGGCCGCGCCCGGCACCCGGTTGAACTTCGCCGAGCCGGTCTCCTGACGCACGGACCACCCGATCGGCACGTCGATCGCCGCGAAGTCCGCCTGGATGCCGCCCACCGCCGGGTCCGTGCTCGTCGTCACAAGGAACGAACCGTCCATCAGCGAGCGAACCGGCGTCCCGCCCGGGTTCGCCGCGTTGTAGAACCCCTGCGGGATCCCCGCCGACACGAACACGTCCCGATTCCACAGCGACTCGTCGGAGAACGTGGAGATGTACGTCCCGGCGCCCGGGTCCAGGTCCGGCAGCGTCAGGTACGTGAACCCCCAGTCTCGCAACTCGACGAACCCGTTCACCGAGCCGACGACCCGGTACGTCACCTGCCAGTGCTGGTCGGGCCGCCACGGGAAGCTGCTGTCGAACGGCGCCAGCTGGTCGCCGTCGATCGCCAGACGGCAGTCGCCGTTGACGTCGATGAAGTCGTTGGTCGACGCCGGACGCTTGAACACGAACTGGAACAGCGTCGCGCCGGTGCCGTTCACCATGTACGGCTGCGCCGTCGCGACCGAGGCCGCGCCGCCGGCAAGGCCGAGCGCCACGAACGCAAGCAATCTCTTTCTGGACATGATCGATCCTCTCTCAGTACGGGGTGTGGGCGTAACTATCGCGCTCCGCCGCGCGGCGGCCGCTCATCAGGTCAGGCTTCTCCGTCCTTCCGGTCCTTCGGCCCCCGCCGGTCTCCGGTCGGCGGGGGCCTTCGCAACGACGATCTCTCTCCTCCGGGTACCCCGCCACTCCGCGGCGGTTCTCCGTCCTCTACACCTCCCGCAACGCGCCTTCTCTCGGAGGCACGCGCTCTCCGTCCTCAGTCAATCCCACTTGTTGAACTTCAGGTCCACCCGGTTGTTCCCGGTGATCGAGTAGAACCGGTCCCCCCACAGCCGGTCCTTGATCGTCTCCTGCACCGTCAGCGACTCCACGTGCGCATCCACGAACACGAAGTTCGCCTTGTCGTTGAAATGGTGCCGCCCCACCGCGTTCAGCGTGCTCAGCGGGCTGTCGATCATGTTCGGCCCCAGCTTCTTCGTCGGCAGGATCGAGTCCTTGTCCGGGTACACGAACCGCGGCACCCCGCCCGAGTTCGGCTCGTTGTACACGTCGCTCCCCGCCGATCGCCCGATGAAGGGCGTCAGCGGCCGGTGGCTCTTGATCTTGCCGTCGAAGTGGCTCGCCAGCGACGTCCACCGGTCCCGATTGTCGTAGAACTCCGTCGCCAGGATCGTCTTCGACGCCCCCTGCTGCGCACCGTCGATCCACGCCACACGCGCCAACTGGTTCTTCCGCAGCGTCCCGGGCCAGAACTTGTTCCGAGGGAACAACGCCGCGTTCCCCGTGATCGCAACCCGCGCCGCCTGCCGGTCCCGCGGCGTCTGCGCTCCGGGACCGTTCCCGAGGTCGTTCTGCTGCCCGGGCTCCCAGTCGTCCGTGTCCGAGCCGGGGTTCGTCCGCGGCGCGCCCCGGCTCGTCGTCGTCGGGCACTCGAACGCCCCCTCCGGCACGTTCGCGCCCCCGTCCGTCCCCCCGAACAGCGACCACGACCAGTGGATGTACCCGTTCGCAGGGACCGGGTTCGATTCCTGCTGCTGCTCGACCTTCCACTCGCCCGAGTACTCGTCCGAGCCGTACACGTACGACGGCGGGAAGTAGTCGTGGCTCGCGGTGTAGAACGCGACGCCCTGCGCCACCGTGCGCTGGTTGCTCGCGCACATCGCCATCTGCCCCGCCTGCCGCGCCTTGCCCAGCGCGGGGAGCAGAATCCCGATCAGCAACGCGATGATCGCGATCACAACCAGCAACTCGATCAGCGTGAAACCCCGACGATCCGTGCGCGTTCCCATGAGCGTGTGCCTCCGGCCACTGTGTGTCCGTCACTCTTCGCCGCGCGCCCCACGACGCGCGAGGACCGAACACTACCTCGCCCTGCATCACGCCCGGGTCAGCGTCGCGCGCAGATCGCGCAAAGACTGAACGCCGCGTTTATTCAGAAACGGCTCGCATTCGCGCAGTATTGTGTTACGAGAGCCTATCCCGCAAATTCGGAGAACCAATCTCACCACAGAGGCACAGAGAGCACAGAGGCGGAAATCGAGGCATTTCTCTCTGTGCTCTCTGTGCCTCTGTGGTGAATCAGGATCTTGGAGATGCGCTCGAATGTGTCAGGACCTTTGCGCAACCCCCGCTCGCGCCGCGACCGCGCGTCAGAACAACCCCGGCCCATCCTCAACCGGCGCCAACTTCCCCCCCACCAGCCGCATCCGCGGCTTCGACCGCCGCGCCGGCTTCGGCGCGCTCCGCGCCCCGCCGCTCTCCCGCGTCGCTTCGCGGGGCGCCTTCGCGCGCGCACGCCCCTTCCCCCCGCCGCTCGCCCGAGCATCCCCTCCCTCCGGCAAGGCCGGCGCGCCGCCCCCCCCCGGCCCCACGCCCCGATCCACGATGATCACCCCGTCGTCCCCCTCCCCCGGCTCCGGACGCGACCTCACCACCCGCCCCTCCTCGTCCAGCACCGAGTCCGCCACCGCCGTCCGCCGACGCGCCTGCTCCAGCAACGCCGCGTACAGCCGATCGGCGTCCGTCCCCGTGATCGCGTGGCACGCCTTGGCCACCTCGCCCACGTACCGCTCGAACACCCCCCGCCGCTCGCTCTCGCGCCGCATCTGCTGCCGCTTGCGCACGTAGGTCCCGAGTTTCCGCCCGCACTCCTGCAACGCCAGCCTCATCTCCCTGCGGATCTCGTCGTAGTCCGCGATCGCCTCCTTGCTCTCGCTCGTGAACGGCACCCACACGCTCGCCATGTGGATCATCACCACCAGCGGACCGACCGGCAGCGACCCACGCGGCTGACCCAGCCCGTAGTTCTTCCACGACGTCTCCACCACGCTCCTGAACGCGCTGCACGCCGACTGCTGATACAGCAGCGGCACACGGTTCGCAAACCGGATCACCCGCGCCGTCTCCTCCGTCGGCAGGTCGCCCCCGAACGCAACCGCCGCCTCGATCTGGAACGGGTTCCCACGGTACACCGCCGGCTCACGCGTCGACGCCGCGTAAAACTCCGCCTTCACCCCCTTGAGCATCCCCGCCAGCAACTGCCGAACCCCGATCGGCGCCAGGCAGTCCGTCGGCGGCGGCCGCAACCTCGCACCCTGCAACGCCGTGTACAAACGCTCCGCCGTCTCCGTGTCGATCGTCTTCAGCCACGTGTGCCCGCTCAACTTCGCCCCGTTCACGCTCGCCTTCGCGCACACCTCGCCCACCACCGCCGGCGTCACCCGGCTGAACTCCTCCCTCAGAAACCCCCCCAACTGCGTCGCCTTCGCGTTCTTCAGCATCGTCAGGAACGTCCCCAACTCCACCCCGTACGGGTGCGGCCGGATCTCCTTCGGCTCCGGCGGAAGCCCATCCACCGTCCGCGGATACACGACCCGATCCCCCAACGCCGTCGTCCGATCGAACGCAGAGGACACACAGCCCGTCGCGGAGTCCGCAGAGTCGTCAGACCGGCCGAGGCCCACAACCCCCTGCTCCCCCTCCGCGCCCTCCGCGTTCCCCTCTGTGTTCTCTGCGTTCTTCCCCGGAGGAACGAACGTGATCGAAGCGTGCGGGTTCGCGATCGCCGTCTGCTCCAGGTACTCCTCCACGCTCGCCCGCCCGCGCGCGTACCGCGCCTCCATCTCCACCGACACGCTCGTCCCCGTCCCCGTCGAACTCGGGTAGAACTCCTCCGTCTCCCGGTCCACCGTCACCTCGGGCCGGTTCTTCGTCGTGTCCATCGCCAACTCGATGTGGTGCGCCGGCTTCCTCGGGTTCGGACGCGTCAGGATCACCATCGGCTTGCCCGTCGTCATCAGCCCGTACATCCCCGCCGCCGAGATCCCGATCCCCTGCTGCCCACGGCTCATCTTCAGCCGGTGGAACTTCGACCCGTACAGCAACTTCCCGAAGATGTTCTCCACCTGCCGGCGCACGATCCCAGGCCCGTTGTCACGCACCGTCACCCGGTACCGACCCGACTTGCTCGCCAAGGGGGGGGGCGACACCTCCACGATCTCCACCAGCAGGTCCGGCAGGATCCCCGCCTCCTCGCACGCGTCCAGCGCGTTGTCCACCGCCTCCTTCACCGTCGTCAGCAGCGCCTTGCGCGGGTTGTCGAACCCCAGCAGGTGCCGGTTCTTCGCGAAGAACTCCGACACCGAAATCTCACGCTGCTTCTCCGCCATCGCCTCCGCGGCCAGCAGCGGCGCGCCCGACCCCCCGCCCCGCCTGGAAGGCACACCCGTTCGATCCGTCTTCGCCTTGCCCCGCTTCGCCGGCATCCCTGCCTCCCAATCCAACCCCCGATTCGGGCCACGATAGGGTCCGAACGCCCCCAGACCTCCCAGATTCACGCCCAATCGTCGCCCGCGCCAGATCCGAGCCGCCCATTCTCTCGGCCCAACGACGCCGAGTTCGCGCAGTTTTAGCGTGTTTTCGCGCAACCCGCACGCACACGCGCCCTCTCCACCGGATAGCCTATGGCCCGCGGTTCGAGAGTCCGCTCCCGATCCGCGACCGGCAGGAGAGACGCAGGGTCGCGCTGCATCGGCGCCGTTGCCGACGCCGCCGAACCCCGCCCAGAACACGTGCGCGCACGCGCAACCGTACAAGGAGAGATTCGAGATGAAGAACCTGATCGCTCTGCTCGCCGCCGCAGGAATCGCCTCCGCGGCCAACGCCGACGTCCTCGCCAACTGGACCTTCGAGGTCAGCGTCCCCATCGACGCCGGCCCCCACGCCGCCGAGGGCGGCATCAACGGCGGCGACGCCACCGGATTCCACAACAACCAGGCAGCCGTCTACTCCAACCCCGTCGGCAACGGCTCGCTCGAGTCCTTCTCCTCCAACACCTGGGAAGCCGGCGACTACTACCAGTTCACCACCTCCACCGCCGGCTACCAGGACATCACCTTCCAGTGGAGCCAGACCCGCAGCTCCACAGGCCCCGGCGACTTCCGCGTTCAGTACAGCACGGACGGCCTCTCCTTCTCCGACCTCCTCAACTACACCATCGACGCCCTCACCTGGTCCAGCGTCTCCTTCAACCCCGACTCCGTCTTCGGACCCATCGCCCTTCCCGCCGACGCCAACGACCAGGCCACCGTCTACGTCCGCCTCACCAGCAACGTCGCCGGCTCCAGCACCGCAGGCACCAACCGCGTCGACGACATCTTCATCAACGGCACCCTCATCCCCGCCCCCGGCGCAATGGCCCTCGTCGCCCTCTCCGGCCTCGTCGCCGCACGCCGCCGCCGCAACTGATCCATCATCCACACCCAACAACCCCAAGGGCGACCGGCCCCAACCCGGTCGCCCTTCCTCTTTTCCCCTCCCCCCTCAGAGCCGACGCCTTCAGGCGTCGATCTCCCCCCTCTCCCACCTCCTACACTCCCCCAGTCTCACCCCCGGGTGGAGAAAGGCGGTCCCGGTGCTCACCGGCAGCCTCACCATCCAGCGCCTCCTCGCGTCGATGAAAAAACTCGACGCCTCCGATCTCCACATCAAGGTCGGCCTCCCCCCCGTCTACCGCGTCGGCGGGCGCCTCCGCCCCATCGACTCCCCCCCCCTCACCGCCGACGAGTGCGACCACCTCCTCGACCCCATCCTCATGCCCATCCAGCGCGAACGCTTCGAAGCGGTCGGCAACCTCGACTTCGCCTGGCACCTCCCCGACGGCGACCGCTTCCGCATCGACATGTTCCGCTCAGGCAACCACGTCCACGCCGCCATCCGCCGCGTCAAGGCCGAAATCCCCTCCTACGAAGAACTCCACCTCCCGCCCGTCTATTCCCAGGTCGTCGAACGCGAGAACGACGGCCTCATCCTCATCTGCGGCGTCACCGGCAGCGGAAAGTCCTCCACCATCGCCGCCATGGTCGAGCAGATCAACCGAACCCAGGACGTCAACATCATCACCATCGAGGACCCCGTCGAGTACCGCTTCGTCCCCAAGAAGGCCATCATCTCCCAGCGCGAGGTCGGCATCGACATCGACTCCTTCAAGACCGCACTCCGCTTCGTCGTCCGACAGGACCCCGACGTCATCTTCATCGGCGAGATGCGCGACGCCGAGACCGTCCTCGCGGGCATCCAGGCCGCCGAGACCGGGCACCTCGTCTTCGCCACCCTCCACACCGCCGACACCATGCAGTCCCTCGCCCGAATGCTCGAGTTCTTCCCCCCCGACGAGCGCGACTTCATCCGCTCCTCCCTCGCCAACACCGTCAAGTGCGTCTGCGCCCAGAAACTCATCCCCGCCCTCCCCACCTTCGAGACCAAGGTCGTCCCCGCCTGCGAGATCCTCCTCTCCAACGCCGTCGTCCGCGACAAGATCCGCGAGGGCGAGGACGCCGACCTCCCCGCCATCATCAGCGGCTCGCGCGCCGAGGGCATGAGTTCCTTCACCACCGCCCTCGCCGACCTCGTCGAGAAGGAGTGGATCGACCTCCAGACCGCGCGCGGCTACGCCCCCAACCGCGACGCCCTCGAAAGCATCCTCAAGGGCGTCGAAGTCAAGGCCGCCACCCTCGTCCACCGCATCAAAGGCGGCGGCGGCTGACAACTCGTACGGATTCCGGGAAGTCCTTGCGCCACGGGTACCCCGCCACTCCGTGACGGCTCCGTTGCTTTCTCTTCTTCCAACGCGGAAGGACTTCCCGAAATCCGTATCACCGCCTCGGATTCCGCTTCCGGTTCCCCCGCGCAGGCCCGTGCGGCGGAAAAGGCCCCCGCTCCGCCGCGGACGCGCCCTCAACCACCGTCTCTTCACTCACTGTCTCCGCTCGCTCGGCCTCGGGCGTGCTCTCCGCAGCCGCCCCCGCCAGCCGCGCGAAGATCATCCGTCCCGCGCTCGTCTGCAAACTGCTCGTCACCACCGCCTCGACCTCGCTCCCCACGCGCTCAGCCGCCTCCTCCACCACCACCATCGTCCCGTCCGGCATGTACCCCACGCCCTGGCTCCGCTGCTCGCCCCGTTTCATCAACTGCACGCGCAGCGTCTCGCCCGGCAGCACGCTCGGCTTCAGCGCGTTCGCCAGGTCGTTCAGGTTCAGCACCGGCACGTTGTGGATCGCCGCCACCCGCGCCAGCCCCGTGTCCGTCGTCACGATCACCGCCGGCAACTGCCGCGCCCGCTCCACCAGCATCTGGTCCACGCCCATCCCCGGCACCGGCGCCTCGTCGATGCCCACGTCCACCAGCGCGCTCCGCTGCAACTTCGCCACCACCTCCAGCCCGCGACGCCCCCGCGCCCGCTTCATCCCGTCACGCGAGTCCGCCAGCGTCTGCAACTCACGCACCACGAACTGCGGGATCAGCACCGGCGCCTGCACGAACCCCGTCCCCGCCACCTCCACCACCCGACCGTCGATCAGCGCGGACGTGTCCAGCAGCAACGGCCGCGTCCCACGCATCTGCTTCGCAAACTCAACGTACGGAATCACCAGCCGGAAATCGTCCTGCGTCTGCAACACCGTCGAGATGCCCAGGTAGCACAGCGACACCCCCACCAGCACCTTGATCGTCCCCACGATCTCCTTCGGCTCCGCGAAGTCCCACGACTCCGCCACCAGGTCGATCACGAACCCGAACGCGATCGTCGCAAGCATCCCCGCCATCAGCCCGAACACCACCGCCGACAGCGTCGCGATCTTCTTCCGCGGCGTCAGCAGGTCCACCGCCAGGAACACCACGAACAACGCCAGCGCGGCCGACAGCGGGATGTACCACCGCTCCGCCAGCCACCCCGCCTGCCCGGCCCCGCCCCCGCCCGCCCGCTCGCTCACGCTGATCACGTTCAGCAGCGTCACCGTCAGCAGCAGCACGAAGAACGTCATCCGCACCGCGTTCACCATCCGCGAACGGTGACGCGCCGCGACCTCCGCCGGCGACAACTCGTGCAACCCGGTCACGCCACCATCCTACCCCGCCCCCCCACGCCGCATACCATCCCCCACCGTCGCCCCCGCAGGCGGCCGGGCCCGGTGCACGGGTGGCCCGTGAACCTGGTCAGGGCTTGACCGCAGCAGCCATAAGCGGCCGTCATCCGGTGCCCCCGGTGTCCTGGCCGCCTGCAGGCGCGACGACTTCAGCGGCACAGGCGTCCCGCCCGTGCGCGATTTCGGCTGGGGCCGCCTCGTCATCGACACCACAACCGGCCAAGTCACCGCCGAACCGCATCAGAACTGACGATCGCCGTCTGATACTCTCCGCGTGCGGCCGCCATGATCGCAAAGTGGAGTGCATCGCCTCAAACCGAACACGCGGCCACGGTGCGATTCGTCCCAGTCCCCCGATGCACCGACCACTCATGCCTCGATGCCCCGTCCCTCGATGCCTCTCTTCAGGTCAACTCCCCTCCCCTTCCCCCTCTCTTGCGTCATACACCCTCACCCTCACCCTCTGCCCTCTGCCATTTGCCATTTGCCATTTGCTATTTGCTATTTGCCATTTGCTCTTTCCTCACCCCTCCCCCCGCTCCACCTCGCCCAGCAACTCCATCTCCACCCCCAGCAACTTCAGCCGCAGCATCCCCAGTGCGCTCATCGCCGACCACGTCCGCACCGCGTCCCGACCCCCCCTGAACAGGAACCGCCGCGCATCGACCGTCCCGTCGCGGCTCGCGCGGCAGACCCACACCGTCCCCACAGGCTTCGCCCCCGTCCCCCCCTCCGGACCCGCCACGCCCGTGATCGCCAGCGCATGGTCCACCCCCGCCGCCCCGCGCAGCGCGAACCGCGCCCGCTCGCGGCAGCCCAGCGCCATCGCCCGCGCTGTCTCCTCGCTCACCGCGCCCGGCGCGCGCGCATCCGCCGCGTCCGGCACGAACCGGTCCGGCACGCCCAGTTCCGCGTGCTTCATCGCGTTCGTGTAGGTGATCCACCCGCCCGCGAACACCGCGGACGACCCCGGAACCTCCGTCAGTATCGCCCCCAGCAGCCCCCCGGTGCAACTCTCCGCCACCGCCAGCGTCTCCCCGCGTTCCTTCAGCAGGTCCAGCACGACCCCCGCCAGCGTGCGCTCGCGCGCCTCGCCCTCCGGCGTCAGCACGGCCGCGCCCAGCGCAGCCCGCACCGCCCGCTCCGTTGCAGCCAGCGCATCCTCGGCCCCGCTCGCCCCCCCCTCGTAGCGCAGCCGCACCGTCACCACCCCCGCCGACGCCGTCGTCCCCACCAGCGGGTTGCGCCCGCGACGCATCAGGTCGCCCAGCAGTTCCGCCACCCGCGACTCGCCGTAGCCGAACGTCGGCAGCGCGCGCGTCCGCACCACACGCCCCGCGGGCGGCCGCAGCGCGGGCGCCACGCACGACTCGAACATCGGCCCCATCTCCCGCGGCGGTCCCGGCAGGCAGAACACGTCCGCCCCGCCCAGCCGCGCACGCAGCCCCGGCGCGGTCCCGTGCGGGTTCGGCAGGCACGCCGCCCCGCGCGGCCGCATCGCCTGCACCCGGTTCGTCGCCGGCATGCGCGATCCGCGCGCCGCGTACCACCCCCCGATCGCCCGCAGCGCCTCGGCGTCCTCCACCAGTTCATCACCCATCGCCGCCGCGAGCGCGACGCGCGTCAGGTCGTCCTCCGTCGGCCCCAGCCCGCCCGTCGAGATCACCAGCCCGGCATCCGCCGCGGCCTCGCGCATCGCCCGCTCGATCGCCCCCGCGTCGTCGGGCACCGTCACCCGCCGCGCCGTCACGATCCCGCACTCCAGCAGCCGCGCCGACAGCCACCGCGAGTTCGTGTCCAGCGACTGCCCCAGCGTCAACTCGTCGCCGATGGAGATGATGACGCAGGCTGTGTGTTCGTCGGGCATGAGAACGATTCACCACAGAGACACAGAGGGCACAGAGAGAAAGCAATACTGCCACTGATGGACACAGATGGGCGAGTATGAACGGAAGACGAGACGATTGCACGAGAACGCCAGGACGATCTATCCAAGATCCTGCTTCCTATCTGTGTCCATCTGTGGCTCGTTTCTTGCTCTGTGCCTCTGTGGTGAATCCGCTTACAGTTTCTTCAGCGCATCGACCAGCGCATCGATGTGCTCGTTCGTGTGTGAAGCGGAGATCTGCACCCGCAGCCGCGCGTGGCCTTCGGGGACGACCGGGTAGCCGAAGCCGATCACGAAGACGCCCATCTCGAGCAGGCGCTTGCTCATGGCGATGGCCTTGGCGGTGTCGTGGACGATGATGGGGCAGATGGCCGTCGGCGAGTCGAGCACCTCGAAGCCCGCCGCGCCGATCTTCTGTCGCGCGTACGCCACGTTCTCGCGCAGCCGTGCCACGCGCTCCGGCTCGCGCAGCAGGATCTCGATCGCCGCGTTCGCCGACGCCGCGACCGTCACCGGCAGCGCGTTGGAGAACAGCGTCGGCCGCCCCCGCTGCACGACCAGGTCCGTCCCCCGTCGCGGCCCGGCGATGAACCCGCCCGCACCGCCGCCCAGCGCCTTGCCGAGCGTGCCCGTGAAGTAGTCCACACGCCCGGGCGCGACGGATTCGCGCAGCCGCTCGGTCACCGGATGGGCCGCGTCGCGCACGTGCGGCGCGCCGGGCTTGAGCGGATCGATCATGCCGAAGTGCTCGTGCGTGCCGCGTCCGAGCGTGCCCATCACGCCGTGCCCGTGCGAGTCGTCCACCACCAGCAGCGCGTCGTACTTGTCGCACAGCGCGCGGATCTCGGGCAGGTTGGCGACGTCCCCCTCCATGCTGAACACGCCGTCGGTAACGACCCACGCCTGCCCGGTGATCTCCTCGTTCTGCTGCGCCTCGACCAGCCGCTGCTCCAGCGCGTCCAGGTCACCGTGCCGAAACACGGACTTGTGCACGCCCCTCTTGATCTGCGGCGTCAGGCGGATCGAGTCGATGATGCAGGCGTGGTTCAGTTCGTCCGAGATGATGACGTCGCCGCCCTCGCAGAAGGTCGGGAAGAGCGCCTCGGTCGCGTTCCAGCACGAGACGAAGGTGTACGCCGACTCGGTGCCCATGTAGCGCGCGATCGTGGCTTCGAGACGCTCGTGCGGCTCGAACGTGCCGCAGATGAACCGCACCGACGCCGTGCCCGCGCCGTAGTCGCGCAGGGCCTTGATCCCGGCCTCGACGACCTCGGGGTGGTTGGCCAGGCCGAGGTAGTTGTTCGAGCAGAAGCAGAGGCACTCGCGGGCGCCGCCGTCCTCGGTGCGCATGCGCACGACGGCGTCCATGGGCGAGCGGATGGTCTGCAACCGCTTGTACTGCCCGGTGTACCGGAGCATCTCGAGCGTCTCGTCGGTGCGGGCGTCGAACGGGTGCGCTGTCGCGGCGGTCATGGCGGCTCCTCCACGGTTCGGCCAAGTCTATTCGCCCTGCAACTCCTCCTCCGTCCAGGCCGCCTCGCGCCCGGCGTGGCGTGCGCGGACCCGCTCGACGAGCGACGGCTCGACGGGCGACGCCTCGTTGCCCCACGACCGGCGGATGTAGGTCATCACGGCGGCGATGCTCTCGGCGTCGTCCCAGGGCGCGCGGGGCATGAGGCCGTCGTACTCCACGCCGTCGCGCACGACCGGGCCTTCCATGCCGTACAGCATGATCTTCGCCAGCGCGGCCGGGTCGCCGAGGACGAGGTCCGCGCCGGCGAGGGGCGGGAACTGGCGCGGCACGCCGAGGCCGTCGGGCTGGTGGCAGACGGCGCAGGCGGCGTAGAGGGCGCGTCCGCGCTGGAAGAGGCGGAGAGCATCGCCGGCGAGCGGGGCGGGCGCGCGGGAGTCGGCGCGACCGGGCCAGCGCAGGTGCGGGTCGATGGTCCGGGCGAGGGGCGAAACGGCGAGCGCGCCGCCGTCGGCGAGGGCCGACCAGCCGGCGGGGTCGCGGTCGAGGTCCAGGGCGCGCGGGCGGTCGGAGCGCAGGCGCGCGGACTCGACGATGTGGGCCAGCGCGGCCTCGGCGAACCAGCGCGTGCGGGCGGACTCGGCGGCGGCGAGTTCGAGCAGGCCGCGCAGGGCTTCGCGGGAGTTCGATCGCAGGATGCACTCGGCGAGTTCGGCGACCATCTCGCGTGCGGGCCTGGAGTCGAGGGTCCATGCGCCGGAGTCGAGCATGGCGCGCATGAAGGGGACTTCGAGGTCGGGCAGGCCGCTGGCGATGGCGGTGCGGATGCGGTGGTCGTCGGCGATGGAAGACGCTTCGGCGAGGAGGGCGAGGCGCGCGGGCGCGGGGGCTTCGCCCATGGAGAGGACGGTCTGGATGCGCACGTCGCGGGTCGGGTCGGCGGCGAGGGCGCGGAGGTGGTCGTGCGCGGCGGGGTCTGCGAGGAAGGATTCGGCGAGGCGGGCGGCGGCGGCGCGGATGGAAGGTTCGGGGTCGCGGGCGGCGTGCCGGGCGTCTCCGAGTGTCAGAAGATCGAGGCCTTCGAGGGTCCAGAGGGCGTGGAGGCGGGCGCGGGGGTCGTCGCTCGATTGCGCGAGTTCGCGGATGGCGGGCGCTTGTGAGATTGCGTTGCGTTCGATGAGGAGTCGCTGGGCTGTATCGCGCCACCAGCCGGCGGGGTGGGCGAGCATGGCGGCGAGCGCGGCGTCGTCGGCGTCGTTCGGGGGGGGGTCGTCGCGGAGGGGGGCGTTGTCGGGGACGATGCGCCAGATTCGGCCGAGTCCGATGGGCTGGTCGAGGGCGCGGCCTTCGACCTGGCGTCGGAGCCAGGTGGTCATGTAGATGCGGTGCTGGATGATGCCGCGGTAGAAGTCGACGATGTAGAGCGCGCCGTCGGGGCCGGTCAGGGACCAGACGGGGCGGAAGCGTTCGTCGGTGGAGGTGAGGAACTCGGCGTGTTCGTAGGCCTGGCGTGCGCGCACGGCGTCGCCGTCGTCGGCGAGTGTGTATCGCTTGACGAGGTTGCCGGCGGGTTCGCAGATGATCGCGTTGCCGAGGAAGTCCGGGCCGAGGATGGTGTCGCGGTAGATGTGCGTGCCGCAGGCGGCGGTCAGGGCGCGGAGTCGGTAGTCGTCGTCGAGGGTTTCGGGCCGGTAGCCGCGGTTGACGCCGGGGGTGACGCGGGCGGGCCACGTGCGGTGGTCGCTGGTGGTCGGTTCGTCGACGCCGAGGAGGCGGCGGAGGGCGGGGTTGCGGGAGGCGTAGTGCTTGGGGAAGCGGTCGGTGCGGAGGGCTTCGGAGTTGGGGGTGTAGTAGAGGCGGCCGAGGTCATCGTGGGCGATGCCCCACTGTCCGTGCGCGGGCGTGCGGCGGGCGATGACGCGCTCGGCGTCGAAGCGGAGTTCGGTGTTGTGCTGCGAGAGGTGGACCCAGTTGTCGAGTCCGGGGAGGAGGCCGTTGGCGGCGTGCTCGACGTTGTCGAGACCGCCGAGATTTTCGAGGATGGTGCGCTGCTCGTCGGCGCGACCGTCGCCGTCGGTATCGCGGGCGAAGATGAGGAGGGGGGGGGCGATGATGAGCGCGCCGTCGCGCATGGGGAGGACGGCGCGGGGGAGGACGAGGCCGTCGAGGAAGGTGGTGGCGTGGTCGAAGCGGCCGTCGCGGTCGGTGTCTTCGAGGATGACGACGCGGGAGACGGGCGTGCGCTCGCCGGCGCCGTCGGGGTCGGGCATGTAGGAGCGCATCTCGACGACCCAGAGGCGGCCGCGGGCGTCGAAGGCGGCGGCGACGGGGTCTTCGATGAGGGGTTCGGCGGCGGCGAGTTCGACGCGGAAACCGGGCTGGATGGCGAAGGTTGCGAGGGCGTCCTCGGGTGAGAGGACGGGGGCGGGCGGAACGACGAGGTCGGGCGGAAGGTCGGGCTGGCGTTCGCCGGGCTGGTCGCCCTGCTGAGCGTGCGCGGCGCGGGGGGCGTGCGCGGCGAGAACGGCCACGGTGATGAGGGCGATGGGGGTGATGGGGGTGATGGGGAGTCGTGCGGGCACCGGGGGTGAGAATAGCGGCCGGGGGCGGCGCGGAGGAGGGTGGTGGCGGCGCGTCGGCGATCGGTGGGGTGCTCGGTCGCGGTGATGGCGATGTTCTCGAGCTCGTCGGCGGCGGTGATGGCGGAGTCGAGGAGTCGAAGCCGGAGCGTGCGCTCAAGAGCGGCCTGGAGGCGGTCGAGTTGGTCGGCGACGGCGGGGTCCTCGATGAAGTCGAGGGTCTCGGTTGCGCTCAGGTCGCAGGCGACGGCGAGGGAACGGAGGGAGAAGCCGAGACGGGCGAGGAAGTTGAGGAGGGTGTGAGACCTGAGTCTTGAGTCCTGAGCGTTGAGGTCGGCGGGGTCAGGGAGGGGGGGGTGCTCGCCGGGGACGCGGGCGTTGCGGCGCGGGGCGGCCGGGGGGAGGATGGTGGGCAGTGGGCAGTGGAGAGTGGGCATGGGAAATGGCAAAGGGCAAAGGGCAAAGGGGCAGAGGGCACAAGGCACATGGGCAGGAGGCGAGTGGGCGTAGGGTGGGGGTGATGGGTTGGGTGTGGGAAAGAAGTGGGCCTCTACCCTTTTGTGGGGCGGACTCGGGCGCGCGCACGGGGAGCGTGCGTGCGCGGGGACGGAGCGGAGGCGCTGGCGTGGCCAAGTTGTTGCGCGGTGGCGGGTTGAGGAGCGGGGAAGTTTTTTTGTGAGGCTGGCGGGGAATCGGCACGGGTGGGTTGGGGGTGTGCGCGCGCGGGGGGGCGAAGGGCCACGTTGTCAAAGGGCCATAGGGCCACATGAGGAGAGGGCGCTGCGGGGGTGCGGGTATACTTGGGGTGCGGCGGTTGGGGGGCGAATGGCGCTGATCGCGCCGCATGGGTCTCGATGAAGGAGGCCGCGATGTCTGACACGCCTGAGCGTCACGGCACAGACGCTACGGACGAGAGTCGGCAGCGTGAATCTCCGTGGCAGGGGAGCGTCTGAAGCCATGAAGAAGAAGAGAAGCGTGCCCCCGTTCAAGATCTCCGATCGGGCGTCATCGCGGCTGTGTTCTCTTGTGCGAACGTATCGCAAGGACACTCGCTGCGCTCGCTACGGTCGCTGGAAGGGGATGTCGGACGATGCGATCTGGTTGTGCTTCGTGAGCCAGATTGTCGTGGTGGGGAGTTCCGCACCAACACAAAGTCTCGATGAGACAGGAGATTGGAAGCACTTGTCTCTACGCCGGCTTCGTCGCCTTCGCGCAAGTCAGCAGAAGCGAGTTGTGCACAGCGTGTTCCGCCGGCACGGCGTCCGCTACGCGGGAAAGACCGTGGCGACGTGTCGGAAATCGAAGGCCGTCGTAGCGAATCTCGCAACCGTTCTCGATGCCGGCGGGCCCAAACGGTACATCACAGCCCTCGTCGAGAACAACGAAGAAAAGAGCGTGTGCCGACAGATTGCCAAAGATTTTGCCTACATCAAGTTGAAGGGGTCACGGGATCTTGCGGCCGAGCTGGGGCTCGTGCGGGACAGCATCGCGTTGGACGTTCGCCTTCTTAAGATCCTGGCACTCTGTGGTGTAAATGCGCCACAGGGCATCAAATCGAACCGAGCCAGCTACGAAGATGTCCATGACGTCCTCTTGGACCGTGTTTGCCGGCCGGCACGCGTAACGGGCGCAGAGTTCGACCGAATACTCTATCAGAACTACAAAGCAATATGCCGTGATCTGGAGAATGGCCGACGAGGATGAGCGGGGCAGGACGTCTTGCGGCGATCATCGCGACGTGCCGACCCGGCGTGAACTACTGATGTTCTGAGTGTTTGGGCCTCCCTTCAAGGCTTCGGCTGGTTGGGCGATTCGGATCTGAGTCGGCTTCGTTCGCCCCTTCGGGGCGAGGTCGGGGGGGGGACATGTTTCCACGGGTTGCGCGTCGGGCGGCTGCGCCGCCGCGCCGCTTCACCCGTGGCTACAGGCCTGCGCCCCGTTGGGGCGGGGAGGGGGGAGGCGATCGTCCGCCCTGGCGGGCGGGGAGAAAGGGAGGGGTTGACTGCTTCCAGGGGCTTGCTCGCAGAGCCTCGCTGCGCCCCTGGCAACGGGCGTGCGCCCTATGGGCGGGGAAGGCGGAGCGGAGGGTAGCACTTGCTTGCGCTTCGTGCTCTGTTTTGATGCGTGGTGCGCGTCGTCACTCGCCGGGGATGTAGGAGATCGCGCCTTCGAGCGGGCTGCTGGCGGTGGCGTAGCGTTTTTTGGGGATGCGGCCTGCGAGGTAGGACTGGCGTCCGGCTTCCGTGGCTTTGCGCATGGCATGGGCCATGGTGACGGGGTCGCGGGCGTGGGCGATGGCGGTGTTGAGGAGGACGCCGTCCGCGCCGAGTTCCATGGCGATGGCGGTGTCGCTGGCCGCGCCGACGCCGGCGTCGACGATGACGGGGTAGTCGGGGTCGCCCTGCTTGAGGAGTTCGAGGCAGAGGACGATGTTGCTGGGGTTGAGGACGCCCTGGCCCGAGCCGATGGGTGAGCCTGCGGGCATGACGCTGGCCGCGCCGGCGGCTTTGATGCGCTCGGCGGAGATGGGGTCGTCGCTGGTGTAGCAGAGGACGTTGAAGCCGTCGGCGACGAGTTCGCGCGTGGCTTCGAGGGTGCCGACGGGGTCGGGGAGGAGTGTCTTGCGGTCGCCGAGGACTTCGAGTTTGACCCAGCCCGCGCCGGGGTTGGCGAGTTGCTCGAGGAGTTCGCGGCCGAGGCGGGCGACGCGGACGGCGTCCTCGGCGGTGAAGCAGCCGGCGGTGTTGGGGAGGATGAGGTAGCGGTCGAGGTCGATGAAGTCGAGGAGGGACTGGCCGCGGTCGTTGTAGAGGCGCTCGCGTCGGACGGCGACGGTGACGACGTCGCATCCGGAGGCGTCGAGTGCGGCCTGCATGGTGGGGAAGTCGGGGTACTTGCCGGTGCCGACGAAGAGGCGGGAGCGGACGGTGCGGCCTGCGATGGTGAGGGGGTGGAGGCCGGGTTCGGGGGATGAGGGGGGGAGCACCGACCTCGGCTGAGAGCAGCCGAGGTCGGTGGCACGGTCGGTGGCACGGTTGGTGGTTGGGTGGTTGGTCATGGTGGTTGCTCGTGGTCAGCCGCCGCCGACGAGTGTGACGAGTTCGACTTCGTCGCCCTCGGTGAGGCGTCGTGAGGCGTGCTCGGCCTTGGGGACGAGTGTGCGGTTGACCTCGGCGGCGGCGGGGCGGTCGGCGAGGCCGAGGTCGCGGAGGAGGTCGGCGAGGGTCGAGTTGTCGGGGGCCTCGTGGGGTTGGCCGTTGAGGCGGATGCGCATGTGGAAGGGTAGTCGGCGGTGCCACTGGGGGATGGGCGGGCGGTAGAGTTGCTCGGGCTGGTGGAATCGGAGGAACGGCATGGCGGAGCAGCGTGGATCAGGGGTGAGCGGCACCGATCTCGGCTCAGAGCAGCCGAAGTCGGTGGGACGGGTGTTGGCGGGGTGGGGCGCGGCGGGGGTGGTGGTGTTTTTGGTCGGGCTGGTGGGGGCGTGGTGGTTCACGCGGGAGCCGCCGCCGCGGTTCTATGACCAGTCGTCGCCGGAGGCGGTGATCCGGTCGGCGAAGGCGATGGTGGAGAACGGGGATGCGCGGCGGCTGTCGGAGCTGCTGTACGCGGATGGGGACGGGATGCGTCGGGTGTACGCGCGCGTGGGGCTGATGCTGGAGCACCTGTACGAGTTGGGGGTGGCGGTGCAGGCGCGGTATCCGGCGGAGGTTGAGGCGCTGGCGAAGCAGGCGCGCGAGGCGGCGGAGGAGGGGCGCGGGGCGTCGCTGCTGGACGGGTTGTCGATGGGGATGGGCGGGCCGCCGCGGCGCGGGGAGGATCGGCGTGCGCGCGAGGAGCAGATGGGGGGGGCGTTGAAGCGTGTGTTCGCGGATCCGTTCGGGTGGCTGGCGGAGTCGGAGGAGCGGCTGAGTGTGGTGGTGATTCACGACGAGTTGGCGGCGTTGACGTGGGACGGGACGGCGATCCTGCCGCCGATGGGTCTGGCGGTGCAGCGTGACCTGGACGAGAAGTGGTACGTGGTGCCGCCGCTGAACGTGCCCGGGGTGTCGCGGTATCTGCCCCGGACGGAGGAGGAGTACTCGATCTGGGAGAGCATCGTGCAGGTGTTCGACAACGTGATCGTGGACCTGACGAAGGAGGTCGAGGCGGGGAAGCACGCTTCGCTGGAGGACCTGTCGCGTTCGGCGGGAGAGAAGGCGTTCTTCCCGGCGGCGATGGCGCTGGTGGCGTACGAGCGTGCGATGGCGGCGCGGGGGCGTTCGGGGGGGGGCTGAACACTCGGGGGCGGACTCGAACCGCCGACCTGTCGTTTAGGAAACGACTGCTCTATCCTGCTGAGCTACCCGAGCACGGGGGGAGTTTATGCGCTCGGGGGGCGCGGTGTTTCAGTCTTCGGGGAGCGCGCAGGAGCCGCCGTGCTTGAAGTGGTAGTCCTGGTGGTATTCCTCGGCTTCCCAGAACTTCGTGGCCGGCTCGATCTGCGTCACGATGCGGCGGTTGCGGTACTTGTCGGTCTGCCGGAGGGCTTCGACGAAGGCGCGGGCCTCTTCGAGTTGTCGTTCGTCGGCGGCGAAGATGGCGGAGCGGTACTGCGTGCCGACGTCGGGGCCTTGGCGGTTGAGCGTGGTGGGGTTGTGGAACTTGAAGAACCACTCGAGGAGGTCGCGGTAGGCGAGGCGGGCGGGGTCGTAGACGACGCGGACGGCCTCGGCGTGGCCGGTGTCGCCCGAGCAGACCTGCTTGTAGGTGGGGTTTTCGACGTGGCCGCCCTGGTAGCCGCTGACGGCGTCGATGACGCCGGGGATCTGCTGGAAGCGGTCCTCGACGCCCCAGAAGCAGCCGCCGGCGAAGTAGGCGGTCTCGGTGGGGACGGGGCGCGCGGCGGGCGGGAGTTCCGCGTCTTTTTCGTGGAACTCGAGCGAGGCGGAGTTGAGGCAGAAGCGCAGGCCCGTTGGGGTCTGGGGGGCGTCGTCGAAGACGTGGCCGAGGTGTCCGCCGCAGCGTGCGCAGAGGATTTCGGTGCGGACCATGCCGTGCGCGGCGTCGCGTTCGGTGGCGACGTGGTCCGGATCGACGGGCTTGAAGAAGGAGGGCCAGCCTGTGCCGCTGTCGAACTTGGCGTCTGAGGCAAAGAGGGGGAGTGAGCAGAGGCGGCAGAGGTAGACGCCGTCCTTTTTGTTGTCGAGGAGGTTGCCGCAGAAGGCGGGTTCGGTGCCCTTGCGGAGGATGACGCGAGCCTCGTCTGGCGTGAGTCGTGCGGCGAGTTCCCTGATTCGTTGGGGCGAGGGGGGGGTGAGGTCGTGCGCGCTCTTCGAGTAGCGCGGCGTGGTGTCGTTGGTCATGCGGATGGCCTTGAGGTCCGGCTCGTCGTGGCGGGGCGCGGGGGGTCGCGCGACGATGAGAAGGACGGGAGCGGCGGCGACGGCGGCGAGGAGGATGGCGAGGCTGAGCGTTCGCATGTGGGCGCCTCCCGGATCGGGCGTCCGCGGGACGCGCCGAAGCATCCACCGGTTACAGTAGGCGCGGCGGGCGGTGGCGGTTCGCGCGCCTCAGGCGGCGTTGTACTGTCGGCGGAGGGTGAGGTCGAGGTCGAACTCGGTGGCGTGGCCCGGGAAGAAGTTGTCGGCGGCGACGTCCTGTCCTTCGGCGACGGTGACGTAGAGGTCGAGTCGGTCGCGGAGGTTGATGCGCTCGCCGGGTTCGTCGTCGTCGAAGTGTGTGGTGGGGTCGCCGATGGTCTGGACGACGGGTCGGCAGGGGTCGAGGTGGGTCCACTCGGCGACGACGCAGCGCGTGCCGTCGTTGAGTGTGACGAGGGTGCCCGGGGCGTAGGGCGGGACGACGGTAACGAGGGCCTGTCGGACGATGGGGTCGATCCATCGCGATCGGGGGGGGGAGAGCATGAGGTTGAGGGCGCGGACCATGGGGATGGTCGGCGCGGGGTTGAGTTCGGCGCGCGGGGCGTGCATGGGGTTGCGCGTGCGGTCGAAGAGGTCGGCTGCGGCGAGGATGCGTGCGAAGACGTGGATGTCGCGTCCGACGATCGGGGTTTCGCGGCCGTCGAAGGTGGCGCGGTCGGGGAAGCCGGTGCCGTCGAAGCGCTGGTGGTGGTGGAGGACGGCGGCGGCGGCGGACGGCTCGATCTCGCCCTGGACGAGGCGGAAGCCGACGTGGACGTGCTCCTGCCATGCGGGGTCCGACTCGTCGTGTGTGGCGTTCCAGCGGTCGAGGGTGTCGTCGTCGAGTTTGAGCATGCCGAGGTCGTGGAGGAGGCCCGCGAGTCCGAGGCTGGAGACGTCGCGTGCGAGGACGGCGTCGATGCGTGATCGCTCGCGCATGAGGTAGGACTCGAGTTTGATGCCCATGAGGAGCGAGAGGAGGCAGACGTTGCCGGCGTGGCGGATGGGAGGGGGGCCTGCGGAGCCGAGTTCGTGCATGAAGAGGCGGGCGCGCGGGCTTTCGAGGAGTCGTTCGAGGAGGGACTGGACGGCGCGGCGGTAGGCGGGGTATTCGAGGCGTGCGTGCTTGTGCTCGCGCGCGGCCTCGAAGACGGGCGCGACGGAGGTGGTGACCTCGTGCCCGGCCTGGATGAGCGTGGGGCTGACGTGCTCGGCGAGGAACTCGAGGTTGGGGTAGGTGATCCATATCTCGTGGAGGCGGAGTTCGCGGAGGCGCTCGATGACGTGGGACTCGAGGACGACGCCGGCGCGGAGGAGCGCGCTCTCCGGGCGCTTGGGGTGATAAACGGGCAGGGCGAGTTCCATGCCCGGGCGTGCGAGTGCGATGGGGACTCTGAGCATGTGCGTGCCGCTCCGGATAGAGCATCGGTTTGCGGGCGGGTCGCGGCGAGTCTGATTCGGGGCCGGTGTGGGGAACGCGGGAGATCTCGGGGCGCGCGTTCGTGAGGGGTCGCCCGGAGTCGCGCGTCGTGCGGTTATTCGGACGGTCGCGGGCGTGGGCGCGTCGCGGCGTGGGTCAGGCGCGGAGCGAGACGATTGCGAGTCCGGCGGTGTAGGCGGCGTAGGTGAGGAGGAGGACGACGCCCGCGGGGCGTGTGAGTCGCTTCCTTGGGGCCATGAGGAAGAGGGCGAGCGCGGCGACGCCGAGCATGACGGGGACGTCGCGGACGATGGAGTCGTCGGGGACGGGGAGGGGTGCGACGAGGGAGGCGACGCCCATGACGCAGAGGGAGTTGAAGACGTTGGACCCGACGACGTTGCCGACGGCGATGTCGGAGTGGCTGGTCATGGCGGCGCGAGCGGAGGTGAAGAGTTCGGGGAGCGAGGTGCCGATGGCGACGACGGTGAGTCCGATGACGAGTTCGGAGACGCCGAGCCATCGGGCGAGGGACTCCGCGCCGGTGACGAGGAGGTGCGCGCCGAGTGCGAGTCCCGCGGAGCCGAGGAGGACGAGGGCGGCGTTTTTGATCCACCATCTCGGTGGGAATCCGCCCTCGGGTGGGGTGCCGAGTTGGGGGACATCGGCCTCGAAGAGGTCCGGGGCGCGGCGTGCGACGCGGTAGGCGAGGGCGACGTAGACGAGGATGCCGGCGGTGAGAGCGAGTCCTTCCCAGCGGTTGACGCTTCCGCCGAGCATGGCGGCCGCGCCGAGGGTGATGGCGGCGATCATGATGGGCATTTCGCGGACGACGACGGGCCTTCGGCAGGGTACGGGCCGGATGAGGGAGGCGACGCCGAGGATGAGTGCGACGTTGGCGATGTTGGAGCCGACGACGGTGCCGATGACGATCTCGCCGTGGTCTCGGGCGGCTGCGCCGATGCCCGCGGCGAGTTCGGGCGCGCTGGTGCCGAAGGCGATGATGGTGAGTCCGACGACGAGTGGCCTGACGCCAAGCCCTTCGGCGATGAGCGCACCGCCGAGGACGAGCCAGTCCGCGCTCTTGACGAGGAGGACGAGGCCTGCGGCGAAGAAGAGGGCGTCGATCAGCGGTCCCATCTGAGGCTCCGCCGGATCGCGCCGGCTGGATCGGCGGCGACACCCTCGTGGATCGTTGCGATCATTCTGGCGGCCTCAGTTGCGGATGAGTTCGAAGCGTTCGGCGACGCGCGGCAGAACGACGAGAACGACGCGGGTGGTCTCGGCGGCGGAGGTGAGGGGCGCGCCGGTGAGCATGAGTTCGCCGATGGTGGGCGCGCCGGGAGGGGGCGGGCCGAAGGGCGAGATGACTGCGGCGTCCTGCGGCGTCTCGGGGCGCTCGGGGGGCGACGCGAGCGTCCAGTCGTGCGCCGGGGGCGCGCCGACGATGAGGATCGCGTCGCCGCCGTCGGCGGTGATCGAGAGCGTGAGTCGCGCGAAGGTGAGGCCGGCGTCGGCCGCGCCGGTCGGCCTCGGCTCGTCGAGCGGGGCGATGGCGTCGCGGCGGCGGCGCTCGGCGAGTTGTGGCATGAGTTCGAGTCGGAGGAGGGCCGCGGGGGTCGATTCGACTGTGCGCGAGAGGTCGGGGACGGTCCAGCATCGCGCGAGCATTCGGAGTCTGCCGGGTTCGAGGCGGAGGACGCCGGAGTCGAGCCCCGCGGCGCGCTCTGTGGCGAGTTCTGGTCCTTTGACGACCTCGGCCCATTCGGACAGGAGGCCGAGCCATTGCCGCTGGACGGGGCCGAGGACGGGGAGGGCGGAGCGAACTTCCTCGAGGGCGGCCGGCGGGAGGGCGAAGACGTGCAGGCCGTTGGCGCGCCAGAGGCGGACCTGGTCGGGCGGGGCTGGGACGGGTCGGTCGAGGTGGGCGCGGATGGCGGCGGCGAGGGCGCCTTCGCGGTCATCGACGACCCACCAGGCGACCTCGATGCCGGTGTCCGAGCCGCGGACGACAGGTGCGGGAGCGACCTGGGCGGGTTTTTCGGGCCTGGGGCCTGCGCATGCGCCGAGGGCGGCGAGGGCGGCCGCGAGGATGGCGGCGAGGGGGCGGGGTGTGGAACGGCCGGGGGGCATGCGCGGGGATGATATGGGAAGGAGGGGGAGGGGAGGCAGAGCAGCAGAGCAGCGGAGAGTGGTGCCCGGCAGCGGGGGGGCGCCCGGCGTCGCGGACTCGGGCACCGCCGCCGCGGGAGGCGGGAGAGCGAGGGGTGCGTGGGAGGTAAGGAGCGCGGCAGATGGACGCGGGATGGCACTCGCTTGCGCTTCGTGCTCTGTTCTGGGGATGGGAGTAGCGTCAGTCGAGGGGGACGCGGACGGAGAAGCCGCCGCGGAGGTCGCCGATGTTGAAGCCTGTGGCTTCGTCGTAGGGGTAGAAGCGGGCGAGGGCCTCGGGGACGCCGGGGGCGAGGCGGTCGGGGGCGCCGTGGCAGTTCACGCAGAGGTCGATGAGCATGATGGGGCGCATCCAGCGGAGTTCGACGACGCCGGCGGACTCGACGACCGTAGAGCGGGTGGCGGGCGTGCCGGCGGGGTCGGCCCATGATTCGAGCGTCGCGCGCTCCCACGAGTCGGGGACGTTGGCGGGGTTGCGGACGCGGAGGGAGGTCCGGCGGATATCGAGACCCTCGTTCGCGGAGACGTCGACGCGGATGGACTCCGCGGCGTCGCGGCAGACCTGGAGCGCGTGCGCGGGGCCGCCCTCGGCGATGGCTCGCTGGAGTTCGTCGATGAGGGCGCGGGCGAGACGATCGGCGGCCTGCTCGGCGCGGGCTTCAGCGGCCTGCACGACTTCGGGGGGGGCTTCGGCGGGCTTTTCGGCGTAGGGGTCGGTGCGCGAACAGGCCGACAGGACGAGCGTGAACGCGGCCGGGAGGAGGATGGTGGCGCGGGGCATGGGGGATGATACGAGGAGCAAAGGGCCAAATAGCCAAAGGGGCGAAGGGGGACGGTGGGAAGTGTGGCACTCGCTTGCGCTTCGTGGTCTGTTGGGAGGGTGTAGGAGAGGTGGGGGTCAGTAGCGACGGACGATGCCTCGGACGATGCCCTGGACCTGGCAGTGCTTGACGCGGATGGGTTCGAACTGGGGGTTGGCGGGCTGGAGCCGGACGTGGTCGGACTCTTTGTAGAAGGTTTTGAGTGTGGTGGAGCCGTCGGGGAGGAGGGCGACGACGCGGTCGCCGTTGGAGGCGGTGTCGCGTCGTTCGATGAGGACGTAGTCGCCGTCGAGGATGCCTTCGTCGCGCATGCTGTCGCCTTCGACCTTGAGGGCGAAGGTGGAGCCTGTGCGCGAGGCCTGACAGAGGAGGTCGCCGAGGTCGACCTCATCGATGTCGGGGACCTTCTCGATGGGGTATCCGGCGGCGATCTTGCCGACGAGGGGGAAGCGGAGGGGTCGCGCCTCGTCGGGGACGGCGATGCCGTCAGCGATCGACAAAGAGCGAGCCTTGTTGGGTTCGCGGACGAGGGCGCCCTTCTTGATGAGGGCCTCGACGTGCTCGAAGACCGTGACCTTGCTGACGCCGATCTCGTCGGCGAGTTCCTGCATGGTCGGGGAATAGCCATGCCGGATGCGCCAGTCGCGGATCAGTTGCAGGATGCGGAGTTGCTTGGGGGTGAGATTCATGGTCGTGATCCTCCACCATGAGGGTGAGCCGACGCGAGGTGCAGTCGGCATCGGACGGACGGGAGACTTCCAGTCCCGCGCACGACGCGGCGCGGAACGACTCTGCCATGGAACGGAGCGTGGCGGCCTGCGAGGCGACGGCGGACGAGGCCGCGAGGAGCAGGCCGGCCGCGGCGAGGGGCGGACGGGCGGACTCGGAGGAGCGGGCGTCGCGCCGGATGAGCGTGGCGGAGCCCGCTGGGTCCGGGAGGTACTCGCATTGGAACTCGCCGCCCGGGCCGAAGCGGAGGAGTGGTGCGTTGCGTGGCGCGGTTCTGGTTGACCATCGACGGGGTGCGAGCAGGTTGAGCACGGGACGGCTCCGCGGTACGCGGCGAGGGCGCGCGCCCCTCCGGGCGCGCCACGCCGAGATGACCGGGCCTCCGACCCGAGAAGGTTGCCATGCCGGACTCCCCGACTGGCCTGCCGGACTCCGAACCGGCAGCCCCAACCATCGACCGACGACCGGATCTGGCGAGAAAGTTTCGCGCCATTTGTTCGGTACAAGATAGCCAAGCAGGCTCCACACGGCAAGTGAAAAGTTGGAAGTGTTTGGATGGACTGGTTGTGGGGTTGTCAGGGGGCTTGGGGGGTAGGGATTGAGGGGTGGATTGAGGGGTGGGGATTGAGCGAGGGGAGGCTCCTTCGCCCCGTTGGGGCTTGGTGCGCAGAGGAGGCTCGGACCCCGGGCTGCGCCCGGGGCAAATGACAACGCCCCCTTCGGGGGCGGGAGAGGAGAGAGGAGAGAGGAGAGGGGAGAAAGGAGAGAGGAGAGGGGAGAGAGGAGAGGGGAGAGAGGAGAGGAGAGAGGGAGAGCCGGGGTCAGGTGGTGCGTTCGAAGCGGGTGCCTGCGCGGCGGATGCGGCCTGCGATTTCGAGCATGGTGAGTTCGACGCGGAGGTCGGCGGCGGAGAGGTCGGTGAGGGCGACGAGTTCGTCGGTCGAGCGGGGCGTGCCGAGGGCGGTGATGATGCGTTGCTGGCGGTCGGAGAGGTTGGGGGCGGGCGGGGGGGCAGGCTCGAAGAGGCCGGCGGCGGGGTCGGCGAAGCGCGGGGCGTGGGTGCCTGAGACGAGGTGACGGGCGGCGGATTCGAGGGTGGCGACGACATCGGCGGGGCCGGTGACGAGGGCCGCGCCGCCGCGCTTGATGAGGTCGTGTGAGCCTGCGCTGGCGGGCGAATCGACGCGTCCGGGGAGGGCCATGACTTCGCGGCCCTGTTCTTCGGCGGCGTGACGTGCGGTGATGAGGGCGCCGCTGCCGTCGGCGGCCTCGATGACGAGGACGCCGAGGGAGAGGCCTGAGATGATGCGGTTTCGTCCGGGGAAGTTTTCGGGGGTGGGGGCGACGCTCATGGGGAGTTCGGAGACGATGGCGCCGTTGCCGTCGGCGATTTTGTCGTAGAGGGGTGCGTTGTCGGGGGGGTAGGCGTGGATGAGGCCGCAGCCGAGGACGACGATGGTGCGTCCGCCGGAGCGGAGTGCGCCGCGGTGTGCGGCGGAGTCGATGCCGCGTGCGCCGCCGGAGACGACGGTGAGGCCGTTGGAGGCGAGGACGCCGGCGAAGCGCTCCGCCTGCTCGACGCCGTAGGCGGTGCAGGCGCGTGAGCCGACGATGGCGACGGGGAATGCGTCGGCGTCTGCGGGGTGGAGTCGGCCTCGGACATAGAGGATGGGCGGGGCGGAGGGGATGGAGGCGAGGAGGGGCGGGTAGTCATCGTCGCCGAGGGCGAGGATGGAGACGGCGTGCTGCTCGGCGAGTTCGAGTTCTCGCTCGGCGAGGGGGGCGGAGTCCTTGAGGCCGCGTGCGATGGCGGCGGAGGTTCCGGGTCCGATGCCGCGGACGCGTTCGAGTTCGCGTGGGGCTGCGCGGAGGGCGTGCTCTGCGGAGCCGAAGGATTCGAGGAGCCGGGCGACCAGGACGGGGCCGAGGCCGGGCGTCATGGTGAGGCGGAGGAGATCGAAGAGGCGTGGTGAGACGGCGGGCATGGGTCGGAGTGTACAGCGGGGTTCGCTCGCCACCAACGGTTCGGCGTGACGATACACTGGCGCGGGCAGGCCCACGGACGGAGCCGATGGCGATGATTACCCCGAGTCAGGTCGCGCGTGTGTGGCGTGAGGGAGCGGCGTCGGCGTTGCGTCGGCGCGGGGCGGTGGCGGCCCAGGCGGTGGGCGTGGCGCTGCTGCTTTCGCTGGTGAGCGTGTCGTGCCAGACGACGCCGCGGGGGTCGGAGGGGGCATCGGGCGTGGAGCCGGACGTGCGTGTGCGGATCGTGCGCGAGGCGTCGTCGGTGCGGATCGGCGGGCCGGCGCGGGTGTCAGTGCGCACTGTCGGCTCGCTCGGGGAATGGGTCGGGACGACGCCGGTGGAGGTGCGGGCGGAAGCGGGCGTGCTGATGGCGAAGGACGCGGCGGGAGTCGAGCGTCGGTTCGACCAGGGCGCGCCTGTCGAGGTGCGGGCGGTGGCGGCGCGTGCGCGGCGCGCGGCGGGATCGCGCCAGCCTCCCGATCCGGACCTGCTGGTGGACAACCGGGCGTTCCCAGGCTCGCTCGAAGTCCACCCGCGCACGGACGCGGGCGAGGGCGCGCTGGACGTGATCAACGTGACCACGATCGAGGCGTACCTGCCGGGGGTGCTGAGTGGGGAGTTGCTCGACAACTGGCCGCTGGAGGCGTACCGGGCGCAGGCGGTGGCGGCGCGGAGTTATGCGCTGCACGAGCGGGCGCGGGCGCGGCTGCGGGGGCGGGCGTTCGACCTGGAGAACACGGCGCGGAACCAGGTGTTCGCGGGGCGGACGCAGCACGAGGCGGCGGTGCGGGCGGCGCGGGACACGCGCGGCGAGGCGCTGACGGTCGGGGGCGAGGCGCTGCGGGCGTACTACTCGAGCACGTGCGGCGGTCGGCCGATGGGCGCGGGTTCGATCTGGCCGACGGGGGCGGGGTGGGAGTTCAACGGCGTCGCGCCGCTGCAGGTGGACGCGCCGCGGGCGGCGTTCTGCGAGTCGTCGCCGGCTTCGCGCTGGCAGGTGACGCGGACGGTGGAGGACGTGTCGAAGCGGATCGCGGCGTACGGGGCGGCGAACGGGCTGTCGATCCGGGCGCTGGGGAGCGTGCGTTCGATCGTGCCGGTGGAGGTGAACACGGCGGGACGGCCAGTGCGGTTCTCGATCGCGGACGACAAGGGGAAAGCGTACAAGTTGAACGCGGAGCATCTTCGGCAGGCGCTGAACCACGCGGCGGAGGGACTGCCCGCGCCGGATCGTGCGGCGCAGGCGCGCTCGGGAGACGTGGAGTTCGAGATGCGGGCGCGCGAGGTGGTGATCCGCGGGCGGGGGTGGGGGCACGGCGTGGGGGCGTGCCAGTTCTGCATGAACGGGATGGCGCGTCGGCAGTGGGACTACGGGCGGATGCTGGCGCACTTCTACCCTGGGGCGCGGGTGGAGCGGGTGTACTGAAGCAGGCTCACGCGGAGGCGCGGAGGGAGAGGGAAGAAGAGAGAGGATGGGAATGGGACACGGTGGATAAGGCACAGGCGGGACGCCTGTGCCACCGGTCTTGTCGTTGCTTGCGCTCTGCGCCTTCGCGCCTCTGCGTGAGATGACGCTTCAGCGGACGATGTCCGTGCGCTCGAGGCGGTAGTAGATGAAGGTGCGGTCGGTGGTGGAGAAGAGGAGCCTGCGCTGGCGGTCGAGCGTGGTGCGGGGCGCCTGCGGCCAGTTGTCGATGGCGGTGCGCGGGTGAAGTTCGCGGAGGGCGAGGGCGGCGTCGCGCCGAGTGGACGCGTGCGCGAGGTCGGTGGGCGGGGCTTCGGCGACGGCGCGGCCGGGGAGGACGGTCTCCCAGGTCGGTTGAGGCGCGGGGAGGTCGGCGCGGCGGGCGGAGGAGGTTGACTCGCAGCCGAGCGCGGCGATGCAGGCGCCGATCGCCAGGATCGCGGGCGCGATGGGGGCGTTTCTCTTCCTCACATGGGGCATGGTACAAGGGGCGTGCCGCGGGACGAAGGGGAATCGCGGGCGATGCGCGGGGGTGGCGGACGGCGGCGTGTTGACGGGGTGCAACGGCGTGGCGTGTGGGCAACGGGGGCGGGGTGCGGGGGCTGGTAGAATCGCGGCGGGGAGGCTCGATCGATGAGGCTGCACGGCGTGGAGATTCCGGAGGACCGGATCGCGGAGTTCTGCCGCAGGCATGGTGTGCGCCGGCTGTCGCTGTTCGGGTCGATCCTGCGAGAGGACTTCGGTCCTGAGAGCGACATTGATTTTCTGGTGGAGTTTGAGCCGGGGGTGGACTACAGCCTGTTCGACCTGGGCGGGATGTGGATGGAGCTGCACGAGATGTTCGGGCGCGAGGTGGACCTGAAGACGCCGCAGGAACTGTCGCCGCTGTTCAGGGACGAGGTTCTGGGGGAGGCTCGGGCGCTGTATGCCGCGTGAGCAGGGACCAGACCGCCCGGACGACCGGAACCGGCTGACGCACATGCTGTGGGCGGCGCAGGAGGCGTTGGAGTTTGCCAAGGGCAAATCGCGCGCGGACCTGGATCGCGACCGGTTGCTTCTGAGAGGGCTTGTGAACTGCATCCAGGAGATCGGCGAGGCGGCGTCGAAGGTCACAGACAAGACCGCGAGCGCATCCCGGATGTCCCGTGGCCGCGGATCGTCGGGATGCGGCACCGAATCGTTCACGTGTACTACGACATCGACAAACAGGCGGTCTGGAGTGTGGTGTCGCGGTACCTTGAGCCGTTGATCGAGGCGCTGGAGTCGGCGCTGAGCGAGTGGCCGTCCGCGGAATAGGCGAGAAGGAATGGCGAAGAAACCAAGTGCTGGGAAGTCCGTTTCTGGTCGGGGGGGGGCGCCGCTCCCTGACGGTCGCGGCTCGTCGAAGAAGCGCGGGGCGGCGCGGGGGAGGAACGGCGCGGGGACGCTGGAGAAGATCGGCGCGCTGGCGGCGGGGGTCGCGCGGGCGGCGCACGCGGGGGAGGCGCCGGCGATCGAGGTGCCGACGCGGGCGAAGTCGAACACGACGTGGGACCGCAGGAGCGGCATCCTGCGGATGGGGGGCGCGACGCAGACGCGCGAGTTGTTCAACCTGAACCAGGCGAAGGGGTTCATGCAGACGGTGCTGCACGCCGCGGGGATCAAGGAACTGCTGGAGGCGGACAAGACGCTGAGCCTGCGCGCGATGTTCTACAAGGGTCTGCACACGATCCCGGGGACGAAGGAGAAGACGTTCGCGGACCAGACGGAGAGCGACGCGGTGCTGGAGGACCTGGAGGTGACGCTGGGGTCGCTGCGGGAGGAGCTGCACGTCTTCGCGAAGAAGGCGGGGACGATGGTGGGGAACATCACGATCGTGGACTCGGGGGACGAGATCGACTGCCGGCGGATGGGGTCGGGGGGGTACGCGATCCCGAGCATCGTGGAGCCGGACGTGATCCAGTTCAAGCGGTGCGACGCGGAGTTCGTGCTGCACGTGGAGAAGAACACGGTGTGGAGCCGGTTCAACGAGGACCGGTTCTGGCAGGAGCACAACTGCATCCTGACGGAGGGGGGGGGGCAGCCGCCGCGGGGCGTGCGCCGGCTGCTGCGGCGGCTGAACGAGGAGCTGGGGCTGCCGGTGTATTGCCTGCTCGACTGCGACCCGTGGGGGCACTACATCTACAGCGTCATCAAGCAAGGCTCCATCTCGCTGGCGTTCGAGAGCGAGCGGCTTGCGATCCCCGGGGCGAAGTTCCTGGGGCTGCGGGCGATCGACTACCAGCGGTGCGGGCTGAGCGACGACGTGCAGATCGCGCTGAACGAGAAGGACATCGCGCGGGCGAAGCAGATCGCGGCGTACCCGTGGTTCAAGGACAAGCCGGGGTGGCGGCGTGAGATCGAGCAGTTGCTGCGCAACGGGTTCAAGATGGAGGTCGAGTCGCTGATCACGAAGGACATCAGTTACGTGACGGAGACGTACGTGCCGGAGCGGCTGAGGGCGAAGGATTGGCTGGATTGAGAGCGGCGGGTTCCTTCGCCCCTCCGGGGCTGCTGGATCAAGGAGTTCGATGACCACGGGTTGCGCGGCTGCGCCGCTCCACCCGTGGCTCCATTCCGGTCGCCCCTTCGGGGCTGCGATGTGGTGCCGGGCGCGGAGCGATGCGGCACAGGCGGGACGCCTGTGCCACCGGCCTGTGGCATGGGGCGTGAGTCGGGTACGGGGTAGGATCGCGGCCTTTGGGCGTGGAGACGGGGCCTGGAAAGGCCCGGCCGCAGGAGTCTGGGCATGGAAGTCGGGATTGTCGGGCTGCCGTACGTGGGGAAGACCGCGCTGTTTCGTGCGCTGACGGGGGTGGCGGCGGAGCCGGGGGGCGCGGCGCGGGCGAACGTGGGGGTGGCGCCGATCCCGGACCCGAGGCTGGATGCGCTGGCGCGGCACGTGGAGACGAAGAAGGTGGTGCCGGCGACGCTGAAGGTGGTGGACGTGCCCGGGCTGGTGCGGGGGTCGTCGGAGGGAGGGGGACTCGGGAACGCGTTCCTGAGCCACGTGCGGGACGTGGACGCGCTGATCCACGTGGTGCGGTGCTTCGAGAGCGCGTCGGTGCCGCACGTGGACGGCTCGCTGGACGCGGGTCGGGACATCGAGACGGTGGAGTTGGAGTTGATCCTGGCGGACTTGCAGATGGTGGAGAATGCGCTGCCGCGGGCGGAGAAGTCGGCGCGGAAGAAGGAGGCGGACTCGGAGGCGCGGCTGAGCGTGCTGAGGAAGGCGGAGCCGCTGCTGAGCGAGGGCAGGCCGGTGCGTGGGCTGTCGCTGGAGGGTGAGGACGAGCGGCGGGCGATGCGGGGGCTGTCGATGCTGTCGGCCAAGCCGGTGCTGTACGTGGCGAACATGGGCGAGGACGACCCGAAGGGTGAGGGGGAGCAGGCGCGGCGTGTGCGCGAGCACGCGGCCGGGCAGGGTGCGGGGTTCGTGCCGGTGTGCGCGCAGATCGAGGCGGAACTGGCGGAACTGGAGCCGGGGGAGCGAGCGGAGATGCTGGCCGGGCTTGGTCTGGAGGAGCCTGCGCTGCACAAGTTGGCGCGTGCGGCGTATGCGTTGCTGGGGTTGCAGAGTTTCTACACGGCGGGTCCGAAGGAGATCCGTGCGTGGACGATCGCGGCGGGGAGCCGGGCGCCGCAGGCCGCGGGAGCGATCCACACGGACTTCGAGCGTGGGTTCATCCGTGCGGAGGTGTACTCGGTCGAGGAGATGGAGAGGTACGGGTCTGAGAAGGCGATCCGGGATGCGGGCCGGCAGCGGACGGAGGGGAAGGAGTACGCGATGCGTGACGGGGACGTGTGCCACTTCCTGTTCAACATCTGACGGAGCGGCGGAGGCCCGGGCCTGGCACGGGCATCCTGACTTGTGGGGGCGTCGGCTCAGCGGTTGCGGAGTTTGGCGAGGAGTCTGAGGACTTCGATGTAGAGCCAGACGAGTGTGACGAGGAGTGCGAAGGCGGCGTACCACTCCATGTGCTTCGGCATGCCGCGCTCGACGCCGGTCTCGATGAGTTCGAAGTCGAGGACGAGGTTGAGCGAGGCGATGACGACGATGAAGAGGGAGAGGCCGATGGAGAGTGGTGAGGCGTTCTCGAAGGAGAGGAGTGCGGCCATGCCGTAGACGCCGAAGAGGCTGAGGAGGAGTGCGACGAGGTAGAAGATCATGATGCCCGCGGTGGCGGAGATGATGCAGGCGCGGAAAACGCGGCCGGGCCGGATGACGCGGGTGACGTAGGCGAGGAGGACGGCGGCGAAGATGCCGAAGGTGAGACCGATGGCCTGGAAGACGACGACCTCGCCGCCCTGGCCGAGTCGTTGGGCGACGATGAGGGAGAGGACGCCGAGGAAGGCGCCTTCGAGGATGGCGTAGAGGGGACCGGTGAATGGTGCGGCGGTGGGCTTGAAGACGGTGATGAGTGCGATGACGAGGCCGCCGAGCATGCCGCCGAGGAGGATGGGGATGGCGAGGTGTGCGTTGGCGGGGTTTGTGACGAGCATCCAGGAGGCGAGGGCTGCGCCTGCGCAGAGGCTGAGGAGGACGCCGGATGCGGTGGCGGTGCCGTTGAGGGTCATGGTGTTGGAGCGTGCGGCGGCTTCGTAGGCGGTGGAGCCGGGCTGGAAGACGTTGAGAGCGGGGTTGGCGGTTCGCATGGATGAGCCTCCTGTCTGCGGTGGCAGGATTGTAAGGCACAGGCGGGACGCCTGTGCCACCGGCACTCGTCAGGCGTCGTGGCCGAGGAAGCCGGCCTGGTCGCCTACGCGGTGGAAGGCGATGGTGTTGGTGGCCTTGGCGTGGCCGAGCGGCTTGCCGGCGAGGAGGACGACGGGGGTGCCCTCGGCGGCCCAGCCGCGGGCGAGGAGGTCGCGGTCGGCCTGGGCGTTCCAGTCGGCGAGTCGGCCCGAGGGGGGGGGCGGGGAGCAGATGGGGGTGACGCCGCGGAGGAGGGCCATGCGGCGAGTGGCGCGTGGGCTGGAGGAGTAGGCGACGATGGGGATGGAGAAGTCGTTCTGTGAGAGGTAGCGGGCGGTGCCGCCGGCCTGCGACCAGCAGACGATGAGTTCCGCGCCGCAGTCGTGGGCGACGTGCCACGCGCCGTGTGCGAGCGCGGCGGTGCGGTAGCGTTGCTGCACGAGGCGGCGGGGCGGGTCGGCGCGCTGGGGGAGGGAGGCGAGGTGTCGCTCGGCCTCGAGGGCGATGCGGCGCATGGTGTCCACGGCGAGGTCGGGTCGTTTGCCGACGGCGGTCTCGCCGGAGAGCATGAGGCAACCCGCGCCGTCGAAGATGGCGTTGGCGACATCCGAGGCCTCGGCGCGGGTGGGGGTCGCGTTTTCGATCATGGTTTCGAGCATCTGGGTGGCGACGATGCAGGGCTTGCCCCACTCGGCGGCGGCGGCGACGATGCGTTTCTGGACGACGGGGACGCGGACGAGGTCCATCTCGACGCCGAGGTCGCCGCGGGCGACCATGATGGCGTCGGCTGCGTCGGCGATGGCGTCGATGTTGGCGACGGCCTGGGGCTTCTCGATCTTGGCGATGACGGGGATGGACGCGCCCTGCTCGTCGTCGGGTTCGGACTTGCAGGCGGGGCACATGCCTGCGAGTCGGCGCTGGAGGTCGAGGACGTCGTCGGCGCGGCGGACGAAGGAGAGGGCGAGGAAGTCGAGGGCGTGCTCGACGGCCCACTCGACGCAGGCGAGGTCGCGGTCGGTGAGGGCGGGGGCGGAGAGGTCGGAGTCGGGGAGGTTGATGCCCTTGCCGGTGGTGACGAGGCCGCCGACGGTGACGCGGCATCGGAGCCACGCGCCGCGGGGGTCGGCGTCGACGGCGAGCATTCGGATCGCGCCGTCGTTGATGAGGACGCGGTGGCCGGGCTGGACCTCGCGCGCGAGGGGTTGATAGGCGCAGGGGAGGAGGACGGTGCGCTGGGCGTCGCCGCCGGACTCGTAGCGGGCTTCGTCGAGGTCGTTGCGGATGATCGCGTCCGCGCCGGCGTGGAGGACGAGTCCGGTGGCGGGGACACGGCCGACGCGGATCTTGGGGCCTGGGAGATCGCCGAAGACGGCGAGGGGGAGGCGGACGGATTCGGAGACGGCGCGGACGGCGCGGAGTCGTCGGAGGTGGTCGTCGAAGGAGCCGTGGGAGAAGTTGAGTCGGAAGACTGTCGCGCCGGCATCGACGAGTGCGCGGACCATCTCGGGGGACTCGGAGGCGGGGCCGAGCGTGGCGATGATCTTGGTGAGGGTGGGCCTGCTGTCGGCCTCGTGGGGCATGGCGGTTTCCTCCCGCTCGCGGTGGAACCTACCCCGGAACACCTGATTCACCACAGAGGCACAGAGTGCACAGAGAGAGCACTCGTGATTCAACTCGATCCGATCTCTGTGCCTCTGTGGTGAGAACGATTCTCCGGGATGTCGGGGTGCGGCGTCGTCAGTGTTGTTCTTCGGCGATGCGGAGGATGGCGCGGTAGTTCTCGCGGAACGCGCTGGTGTACACGATGCGCAGGCGGGCGAGGACGGCGGGGTCGCGCCATGCGCCGCGGACGGCGCGGTAGTTCTCGGGCGTAAAGGGGAGGAGCGCGTCGTCGGGGCAGCGCGGTTCGGCCTGGCCGAAGAGGGCGCGCCAGAGGCGGGCGACCTGGTCCGGCTCGGGGAAGGCGTAGAAGAGTTGCTCCATCTCGGCGAGGGATTCGGGGGGCGCGCCGCGCTGGCGCGCGCGGTGCATGGCGAGCCATGCGGCGCGGATGTCGTTGAGGTTGTCGACGGCGAACGCGCCCATCATGAGGCCGATCGCGCTGCGCCAGCCCGCGCTGGGCGTCGTCGAGGCGATGTCGAAGGGGTTGACCTTGTCGATGAGGAGGTGGGCGTAGCGGTCGTAGAAGTCGCGGCGGACGGGCATGCGCCGGAGTTCGTGGGTGGTGGGGCCGAGGGGACGCGCGTCGGGGCCGGGCGGGTTGGATGCGCCGGCGGGGGTGGTGACGGCGTGGAAGTTCCAGAGGGCTTGTGCCTCGTCGGTGAGGCAGAACTCGACGAATCGGCGGGCGAGGTCTGGGCTGGGCGCGCCGTTGAGGATGGAGACGGGGTCGGCGTCGACGTAGACCGCGCCGGGGGGATCGGCGTAGCCGACGCGCGAGGTCTCGGGCGTCTCGCCTGGGCGCGTGACGACCTGGGCCTGGGTGCGGCCGTAGAAGTCGATGGCGAGTCCCGCGGCGGCCTCGCCCTGGCTGACGTCGATGGGCGGCTTGGTGGAGGAGTTGGTGAAGTAGCGTGTGTTGGCGCACGTGGCGCGGAGGAGTCGCCAGCCGTCGTGCCAGCCGTAGCGGGAGAGGATGGCGTCGAAGGTGGTGGTGATGGAGCCGGACTGTCTGGGATCGGCGAGGGCGATCCACCCGGCGAGGCGTGGGTCGGCGAGGTCGTCGAAGGTTTCGAGGTCGCGGCGGCCGAGGAGGCGGTGGACGGTGTCGCGGTTGTAGACGATGCCGAAGGATGAGAGGGCGGTGCCGAGCCAGTATTGATCGGGGTCGTAGAGGAGTCCTGCGCCGATGGCGTTGTCGGCGTACCACTCGTCGAGCGTGCGCTGTTCGAAGCCGGCGGGTGCGGACATGGGGACGGGGACGGGCGCGCTCGCACCGGGGAGGGTGACGGCGACGCCGTCGCCGGCCTTGAGGCGTCCGTGGTCGTAGGTGCCGCCGCCGAACATGAGGTCGAAGGTGATGGCGCCGGGGTGGAGGACGACGCGGCCGTCGGGGGTGTGGTCGTAGCGGCCGGAGGCGAGGGCGGCGTTGAACTGGGCCTGGAGTTGCTTGAGGATTTCGGAGGTGCCGCCGGGGCGTCGGTAGTCGATGCGGACGGCGCGGCCGTGGACGCGGCGGTGCCAGCGGTCGAAGGCGTCGGCGAACTCCTGCTGGATCTGCCGGACGTGGGGTGTGATGACGATGAGCGTGAGGGCGTCGTCGCCCCGGGGGGGGGTGTCGCGGCGCGAGCCGAGAACGAGGGGGACGCCGAGGATGGCCGCGAGAGCGAGGATGATGATCGCGCGGCCGGGCGTCATGGGGTGAGTGTAGGGTGCGGGGCGTGCGGGTAGACTCGGGCGCGATGCCGGAAGCACTGAACGGGGCGCAGCGGTCGGCGGTGGAGCACGAGGGCGGGCCGCTGATCGTGCTGGCGGGTCCGGGGACGGGCAAGACGCGGGTGATCGTGCACCGGGTGGCGCACCTGATCGTGGCGCGCGGCGTGGAGCCGGAGTCGGTGCTGGCGGTGACGTACACGGTGAAGGCGGCGGAAGAGTTGCGCGAGCGGCTGGCGGGGCTGGTGGGGGCGGGCGTGGCGGACCGGGTGCGTGCGCACACGATCCACGGGTTCGGGCACCGGGTGGTGCGTCGGTTCCCCGACCTGCTGGGTCTGTGGCGCGAGCCGGAGTTGATCGACTCGGCGCAGCAGCGTCGGCTGATGCGGTCGCTGATCGTGGAGCATCGGGTGTACGGGCGGGCGTTGGGGCGCGGGCACGAGGCGCTGATCGAGGAGGCGGAGGGGCACTTCGAGGCGTTCCGGAACGCGGGGCTGACGCCGGCGCGGTGCGAGGAGTTCGCGTGTGCGTGGGCGGAGCGTGCGTCGCGCGGGGAGCGATCGGACGGGACGGCGGTGGAGGACGAGCGTGAGGCGGCGGCGCAGCGCGAGGCGGTGGCGATGTTCGCGGGGCACGCGCGGCTGTTCGGGCTGTTCGAGTCGGCGTGCCGCGAGCGGTGCTGGGTGACCTTCGCGGACCTGATCGCGATGCCGACGGAGTTGCTGCGCGGTGGTGGGCGGGCGGCCGCGCTGCTGCGCGACGAGTGCCGGCACGTGGTGGTGGACGAGTTCCAGGACGTGAACCGTGCGCAGGTGGAGTTGCTGCGGTTGCTCGCGCCGCCGGAGGCGGACCCGGACCTGGCGGTGGTGGGCGACGACGACCAGGCGATCTACGGGTTCCGGGGTGCGGACGACCGGGCGTTCCAGCGGTTCGCGTCGGTGTGGCGTGGCGCCCGGACGATCGCGCTGACGGTGAACTACCGGTCGGAGCGGCCGGTGGTCGAGGCGGCGAACGCGGTGATCTCGCTTGCGGAGGAGCGGTTCGCGCCGGACAAGGTGGTCGAGTTGCCGGAGGGGAAGCGGGGCGTGCCCGCGCCGGCGGGGTCGGGGGTCGAGGGCGTGCTGCTGGAGGACGACTCGCAGGGGGCGGACGTGATCGCGGCGATGATCGCGTCGGCGAAGGCGGCGGAGGCGGGGAGGTCGTGGCGCGACTTCGCGGTGATCGCCCGCACGAAACTGGACCTGGACCGGATCGCGGTCGCGCTGCGGATCGAGGGCGTGCCGTTCCGGCAGCGTCGCGAGGGGCAGGCGGCGGACGACGAGGGCGTGAAGGACCTGCTGGCGTGGGTGGAGTTGCTGGTGAACCCTTCGGCGACGTGGGCGGCGCGCCGGCTGCTGCTGCGGCCGCCGTTCGGCGTGGGGCGCGAGGTGGTGGTGTCGATGGAGGCGCTGTACCGCGGGCGCGCGAGCCGGGCGGAGATGGGGGACGGGGACGCGCCGCCGGTGTACGTGGAGTGGCTGGCGGCGAACGGGCCGAGCGAGGGGGGGGTTGCGCGGTTCGTGGAGACGGCGCGGGAGTTGGCGTCGTTCGCGGGGACGGCGTCGGCGGCGTCGGCGATCTACCGGATCGTGACGCGGTGCGACCTGGCGCACGCGGACCTGCTGCCCGCACGGGAGCGGGCGCGGCGGGTGTCGTGCCTGGTGGCGGCGGTGCGGTTCGCGCGGTCGGTGCAGGGACGGCTGGATGCGCCGGGAGACCTGGCGTCGTTCCTGTCGTATTACGAGGACCTGAGCGAGCGCGAGCGGGGGTTCGAGACGACGGGTTGGGACAGGGTCGATCGGAGCGAGGAGGAGGAAGAGACGGAGGACGCGGTGCAGGTGCTGACGGCGCACTCGGCCAAGGGGCTGGAGTTCGACGAGGTGTTCGTGGCGCGGGTGAACCCGCAGCACGGGTTCCCGAAGACCAGCGGGGAGGAGCGGCTGGAGTTGCCGGCGGGGCTGCTGGAGGACGATGACGAGCGGCGGTCGGCGAAGGAGCGCGCGCTGGCGGAGGAGCGGCGGCTGTTCTACGTGGCGTGCACGCGGGCGCGGCGGCGGCTGGCGCTGCTGACGAAACGGACCAAGTCCCGGAGCAAGAGCACGCACTATTTTCAGGAGTTGCAGTACGGGTCGCCGGGGTTGATCGTGATCCACGACGCGGCGGACGTGCTGGCTCGGGCGGCAGAGCACGGCGTGGGGATGCTGGGGCGGACCGCGCTGGACCGGGAGGCGCCGGAGTTCGCGGAAGCGGCGCAGCGGCGCGACGAGGGGGCGGCGGCGCGGCGGGCGGCGCGGCTGGAAGCGGCGGGCGCGCTGGACGCGGTGGACCGTGCGGGCGTGACGGTGGAGGAGTTGGCGGCGGCGGCGGCGCGGCTGCGCGAGGCGGCCGCGCTGGTGGCGACGGCGGCGCACGCGGAGCGGACGGGGAGGGCGCCGGCGTGGGCGGAGCGTGAGTCGGAGCGGGTGCGGCGCACCGGGACGCGGCTGGCGGGCGGGGGGGGGACGGCGGAGGGGCCTGGAGGTCGGGTCGCGTTGCGGGCGATGGCCCCCCCACTGCCGCTGAGTTTCACGTTCGTGAACGACTATCAGCGGTGCCCGCGGTGCTTCTTCGTGAAGCACGTGCTGAACCTGCCGGAGGAGGAGCGGGCGGGGTCGACGACGGGTCAGTGCGTGCACCGCGCGCTGGAGCGGTTCTACGCGCGGTGGCGCGACGCGGAGGCGGAGGGCGCGGCGCGTCCCGGGTTGGCGGACCTGCTGGAGATGGGCCGGCGGGCGTACTTTGGGTCGCTCGCGCCTGGCGAGCGCGCGGAGGCGGGCGCGCTGGAGGAGACGCTCGCGCTGCTGCGGACGGCGTTCGAGCGGCTGCACGAGCCGTCGGTGGAGGCGCTGGAGGTCGAGCGGGTGGTGACGATGCCGTACGGCGCGGGCGGCGCGGAGCACCGGCTGACGGCGAAGATCGACCGGATCGACCGCGTCGAGGGGGGGGTACGGATCGTGGACTACAAGTCGGGGCACTCGTCGAAGAAGTACCGGGAGCCGAGGGCGGACGACCTGCAACTGGGCATCTATGCGATGGCGGCGGAGCGGTTGTACCCGGGGACGGCGGGGACGGCGGAGTACTGGCTGCTGCGGACGGGCGAGCGGGGGACGATTGCGCTCGGGGATCTGGACCTTGACGCGGTGCGCGGGGCGATCGAGGAGGTGGCGCGGGCGGTGCTGGCGGGGGAGTATCCGCGCGGCGATGGGTGCGGGGGGGCGTGCGAGATCCTGGGGGTGGGAGAGTGAGTGCGAGGCGAGTTGTGTTTGATTCGGTTCCTTCGCCCCTCCGGGGCTTGGTGTGGATGGTGGGCTGGTACCCCGGGCTGCGCCCGGGGCAAGTGACATCGCCCCCTCCGGGGGCGGGGAGCGCGAGGGTGTGCAACGGCGTGAGGGCGCGCCGGTAGGGAGGAAGGGGCGAACGGTCGTGCTGATGCGTGAGTGGTTGCGGGCGATGTGTGTGTGCGTCGCGCTGGCGTGCGGCGGCGCGGCGGCGTGCGCGCAGGAGCCTTCGCGGGTGGTGGAGATCAGCCGGCACGCGCCGAGCGGGGTGTGGTCGGCGTGGCTGGAGAACGGGGCGCGGGCGCACTACGCGCACCGGGAGGGGGGGCGGTTCGCGGTCACGGTGACGCTCGCGGGGGGTGAGTTGCACGAGACGGCGGAGACACGCGGGCTGAGCGCGGCGGCCGCGGCGGCGTGGAGCGACGGGGCGGGGGCGCGGGCGAAGGCGGAGCGCGAGGGCGTGGTGGTCGAGGCGCGGGCGACGGGCGATGCGCTGGTGGTGTCGCTGACGGGATCGTCGGGGTGCGAGGGGGCGGCGTTCGACGCGCTGCGGGCGATGCTGACGGACGCGCGGGTGGACGAGGGCGCGCTGGCGTCGTGGCGATCGGCGGAACTGGTGGTGCATCAGGAGCGAGCGGGGGACGCGCAGGCGGTGTTCAAGCGGCTGGTGAGCGAGACGCTGCACCCGGAGCGCGATCCGCGGACGCTGCCGGTGAGCGCGGAGCGGCTGCGCGCGATCGAGGGGGAGGGCGTGCTGGCGTGGCTGCGGGCGCGGCTGGCGGACTCGCCGGTGGAGATGGCGGTGGCGGGCGGGGTGTCGCGTGAGGCGGCGTTCGAGGGGATCGTGGAGACGGTTGGTCGGCTGGGTGCGCGGGAGCGGATCGGGCCTGGGACGCACGAGGGGCTGCGGAGGCTGGAGCGCCCGCGCGGGCCGCTGGAGGGGAAGGGGCGTGCGCCGTCGGGGACGAAGGAGTCGCTGGTGATGGTGGGGTTCTTCGGTGCGGACCTGGCGAGGTTGGAGGAGGTGCGTGCGCTGCACGTGGGGGCGGAGGCGTTGTCGCTTCGGCTGCCGGCGTTGTTGAAGGAGGCGGGGGCGGATGAGGGGGGGGTGCGGGTTGGGGCCGCGCCGGGGGTGGAGCATCCGGGGTTCGGGCTGGTGTGGGTGGCTGCGTCGTGCGCGGCGGGCGCGGAGGGGCGCGTGCTGGAGCGGATCGAGCGGGAGTTGGGGTCGTTCGCGCGGTCGGGGCCGACGGGGCCGGAGTTGGAGGGGGCGCGGGGGCGGCTGCTTGGGCTGATCGAGCGGCAGTCGGCGGACCCGTCGGCGTGGTCGGCGCGGCTGGCGCAGATGACGTACCGGGGGCACACGGCGGAGGAGGTGGCGGGCGTGGCGGAGGGGTACGCGTCGATGACGGCGGAGCGGGTGCGCGAGGCGTTTGCGAGGCACCATGTGCCGGAGGGGGGGGTGCGCGTGGTGGTGCGGGCGGGGGAGTGAGCGTGGAGGTGAAGGGGAGGTAGGGACAGAGCCGCCACGGAGTGGCGGGGTACCCCGGGGGCGTCAGTCGTTGCGGGTGATGACTCGGACGTTTCGGCGGCCGTCGTGGTGGAGGGCGCGGGAGGCCGCGCGTCGGAGGGCGATGACGGCGGTGAGGAGGCCGACGACGAGCGCGCCGACGATGATCGCGGGGACGACGAGGAGAATGCCCAGCCCGACGGCGACGATGAGCATGAGGAAGGCGACGAGGCGTGCGGCGAGGGGCGGGCGCCCGATGCCGGATGCGCCGGAGACGTGCGCGCGCTCGGTGGTGATGCGCCACTGCTCCACGGGGCATGGTAGCGCGGGAAGAAATGCACCCCGGCGGCCGGCTTGCGCCGAACCGCACGGGGTGCGGAGGGTGACCGGGTGTTTCGCGCGGATCAGGAGCGGCAGCGCATGGTGCGCTGCGCGAGCGGTCGATGCGCGTGCTTGTGCTGCCGCCCCTCCTCCCGGGCGGCGTCCCATCGAGTCCCGTTCAGCGTCGCCGGCGACGGCGGCGGCGCGAGTGTCTCTCTGGCACCATGAGAACCGATCGGGGGGTGCGCTGCAACCCAACCGAACACCGAATCCGGTGAGAATCGGCCGGCTTCCGTCGTCGGCGCGCACGACGACCCTTCCAGGGTCGGAAACAGGTGTGAGCCAGGTCCGGGGGTTTCGCGGCTCGCGGACTCGCCGCTCAACCCCCGGCTACTGGCGGTCAGCCCTACGGGCTGAGGAGGTGTGCGACGGGTTTCTGTCAGAGATGAACCAATGAGACGAGGCCGGAACGTCGGTTCCGGCCTCGCGGGGCGTGTCGGGGGGTTGTGCTCAGGGGGTGCGGCGTCGGGGGACAGCGAGGAAGAGGCCGCCTGCGGCGAGGGTGAGGGGGCCGGGGGCGGGGATGACGGCGATCTGGTCCTGCGCGCCGAAGGAGCGGAGTCCGACGAGGCCGCGGCGGGCGGAGTCGGAGCCGACAGCGTCGAACATGGCGGTAAGGTGCCCCGAGATGCCGGAGGAGAGCGGCCCGCCGCCGGTGTCCTTGACCTTGAGTGCGCCGGCGGTGACGTCGAGGCTGGCGCGGCCGACGGAGGGGTCGTAGTCGGAGACGATTTCCCAGATGGCGATCTGGAACGCGGCGGCGAAGTCCTTGGAGACGGCGGGGTCGAAGGGTTGCGAGCCGGCCCAGTCGGCGAGGTCGTAGAGGCCGCCGGCGCGGGCGAAGCCCATGGGGGAGGAGTCGGGCATCTCGGGGAGGGTGACGATGGTGTAGTTGGTGGGCGAGGACTTGACGTATTCGTAGAGATCGGTGCAGTAGGTGAGGTGGTCGCCGACGAGGTCCGCGCCGAGGCCCGTGCCGGAGAGGATGGAGTGCTTCAACTGGCCGGCGAAGACGGACATGGACTTGTCGCCGATGGTGACCTTGACGTTTCGTCCCTGGCCGGCGCCGGTGAACTTCATCTCGACGACGTCTGCGGATGCGGCGAGGGCGAGGCCGGCGACGGCGAACACGGCGGCAAGGCGACTGGTCTTCATCATGTCGTTGTCTCCCGCGGCCGCGCCTTGTCAGGCTCGCCCGACACTGGCCGGCCACTCACGATGTGACAAACGCGAGGGGTGAATGCCAGCGGCGTGGAGCGATCGGGGGGCGGGGGTGCGGGTGAGGAAAGATGGGGTGGGCGGGAGAGCAGCAGAGCGGCAGAGCGGCAGAGGGCACGATGGCAGCGGCCTGCCGGAGGGGTCCGGGGGGCGGTCGGGGCGTGGGGAGAGACTGGGGGTGGACGGGTTGTCGGTTGCGCGTGGGGGCGGGAGTGTCGTGTAGACTGCGGGCCGATCGATGAGATGCAAGGAATAGTGATCGATGCCCGCCGAAGCACCATCCATGGGGTTTCTCGGGGCCGGTGACGCGGCCGCGCCGTTCGTACACCTGCACCTGCACTCGGAGTACTCGCTGTTGGACGGAGCGAACCGGATCGACCGTCTGGTGGCGCGGGTTCGGGAACTGGGGATGCCGGCGGTGGCGTTGACGGACCACGGGAACCTGCACGGGGCGGTGGCGTTCTACGAGGCGGCGCGGAAGGCCGGGGTGAAGCCGATCCTGGGCGTGGAGGCGTACGTCGCGCCTGGGGACCGGCGGGACCGGACGTACACGGGCGTCGCCGACGGCGGGTACCACCTGGTGCTGCTGGCGGAGAACGAGACGGGGTGGCGGAACCTGATGGCGTTGTGCTCGGAGGCGTACCTGACGGGGTTCTACTTCAAGCCGAGGATTGATCGGGCGTTGCTGGAGGAGCGTCACTCGGGTCTGATCGCGATCAACGGGCACCTCGGGTCGGAGATCGGTGAGCACCTGCTGCGGTTGGTGCAGCGAGAGGACCGGACGGGGTGGGAGGCGGCGGCGGAGTCGGCGCGGTGGCACGCGCGGGTGTTCGCGGACGAGGGGACCGGGCCGCGGTTCTACGTGGAGTTGCAGCACCACGTTCCGGAGCAGAACGCGATCAACGGGCACCTGGTTCGTCTGGCGCGGGAGTTGGGGCTGCCGCTGGTGTGCGACAACGACGCGCACTTTCTTCTGGCGGAGGACCACGACGCGCACGACTCGCTGATCTGCATCTCGACGGGCAAGACGAAGGACGACCCGAACCGGATGCGGTACACGCCGGAGTTGTACGTCAAGAGCGCGGAGCAGATGGCGGAGTTGTTCCGGCGCGAGGCGCCGGAGGTGGCGGAGGAGGCGCTCGCGAACACGGTGCGGATCGCGTCGCGGTGCAGCGTGGAGTTGCCGATCGGGGCGAACCACGCGCCGGTGGTGCGGGTGCGCGTCCCGGACGAGCGCGACCTGCCGCGGCGGGACGATCCGCGGTTCGGGGGGGACCTGTCGGCGTGGCACCGGGCGTACTGCGCGGCGTTCACGCTCGAGCCGTACGACGCGACGCGGGACGAGTCGGACCCCTCGGCGGTGAAGGCGGCGTGCGACCTCGCGCTGCGGCTGCTGGCGGAAGCGGGGATGGCGTGGCGGTACGGGGAGAAGGGCGAGGGGTCTCCCGAGCGTGCGCGGCTGGACCGGGAGTTGGGGATTCTGGCGGAGAAGGGGATTTCGCCGTACTTCCTGATCGTGTGGGACTTCGTGAACTGGGGCCGGCAGCGGGGGATTCCGGCGATCGCGCGCGGGTCGGGCGTGGGGACGATGGTGGGGTACGTGCTGGGGCTGTCGAACGCGTGCCCGGTTCGGTACGGGCTGCTGTTCGAGCGGTTCACGGACCCGGACCGTGCGGAGTACCCGGACATCGACATCGACCTGTGCCAGGACGGCAGGGGCGAGGTGCTGGACTACGTGCGTCGGAAGTACGGGCACGTGGCGCAGATCATCACGTTCGGGACGCTCAAGGCGAGGGCGGCGATCCGGGACGTGGCGCGGGTGCTGGGCGTGCCGCTGGCGAAGGCGGACCGGATCGCGAAGCAGGTGCCGGAGCAGTTGGGGATCACGCTGGACCGCGCGCTGGAGTCGGAGCCGGACTTCCGGGCGATGTACGAGGGGGACCCGGAGGCGCGGCGTGTGATCGACACGGCGCGGCGGATCGAGGGGCAGGCACGGCACGCGGGGGTGCACGCGGCGGGCGTGATCGTGGCGACGCGGCCGCTGCACGAGATCGTGCCGCTGTATCGGCAGACAAACGCGGCGGAGCACGAGATCGTCACGCAGTGGGACGGTCCGACGTGCGAGAAGATGGGCCTGCTGAAGATGGACTTCCTCGGTCTGCGGACGCTGAGCGTGATCGAACGCGCGAAGCGTCTGATCCGCGAGGGGCTTGGGGAGGAGGAGATCTGGAGGGCGGTGGGGAGGCATGAGGAGTACGTGAAGTGGCGAAGTGGCAGAGTGGCAGACGCCCCGAGCTTCCGCTCGGGGCTCGTACATGAGCATCCTCCCGCGCATCCGCTGGACCTGGAGCGGTTGACGTACGACGACCCGCGGGTGTTCGCCATGTTCCAGCGTGCGGACACGACGGGGGTGTTCCAGTTCGAGTCGGGGGGGATGCGTCGGCTGCTGACGGAGATGAAGCCGGACCGGCTGGAGGACCTGATCGCGGCCAACGCGCTGTTCCGGCCCGGGCCGATGGACCTGATCCCGGACTACAACCGCCGCAAGCACGGGGCGGACCGCGCGCCGCGGGTGCACCCGATCGTCGATCGGCACACGGCCGAGACGTACGGAGTGATGGTGTACCAGGAACAGGTGATGCTGATCGTGCACGAGCTGGGCGGCGTGCCGCTGCGTGCGGCGTACGGGCTGATCAAGGCGATCAGCAAGAAGAAGGAGAAGACGATCGCGGCGGAGCGGTCGCGGTTCCTGGAGGGCGCGCAGGCGAAGGGGCTGAGCCGATCGGCGGCGGAGGACCTGTTCGAGTTGATCCTGAAGTTCGCGGGCTACGGGTTCAACAAGTCGCACTCGACGGGGTACGCGATCGTGGCGTACCAGACGGCGTACCTGAAGACGTACTTCCCGAATCAGTACATGGCGGCGTTTTTGACGTATGAGAGCCAGGCGCAGAAGGCGAGCGACTGGACGCCGTACCTGGAGGACTGCAAGCGGACGCGGTTCATTGAGCCGTCGACGGGGCGCGCGGTGCGGACGGGGGTGGAGGTTCGGCCGCCGGACGTGAACCTGTCGCAGGCGGAGTTCTCGGTGGTGTTCGACGAGGGGGAGCCTCGGGACGCGCAGCACGGGCACGTGCGGTTCGGGCTGCGGGCGATCAAGGGGGCGGGGGCGAAGGCGATCGAGGCGATCATGCGGGAGAGGGAGGGAGCGCCCGAGGGATCGGTGGATGATGGGGCGGAACTGTCTTCGCTCGATGCCTCGACGGCGCGGTCCGTCGATGCCTCTCTTCAGGTCGATGTTTCCCCCAAGCCGTTCGCGTCGATCTTTGATTTCTGCGAGCGCGTGCCGCAGAGCGCGGTGAACAAGGCGACGATCGAGGCGCTGGTGAAGAGCGGGGCGTTCGACTCGCTGCACGGCCGGGAGCGTCGCGCGGCGATGATCGCGACGATCGAGCAGGCGGTGGCGGCGGGGCAGAAGGCAGCGCACGACCGGGCGACGGGGCAGGGGCAGTTGTTCGGGTTCGGTGGCGGGCCGGAGGAGGGGGCGGTCGTGCCGGATGCGCCGACGCCGCTCGCGCCCGCGCCGGCGTGGAGCGAGAGCGAGACGCTGCGCAACGAGAAGGATGCGCTGGGGTTCTACGTGTCGAGCCACCCGCTGGAGCAGTGGTCGTCGTGGGTCGCGGTGTTCGCGTCGCACCGGGTGCAGGACCTGCACGACCTGCCGACGGACACGCGGGTGCGGCTGGCGGTGCTGCCGCAGTCGGTGCGGACAACGGTGGTGCGCAACGGTCGCAGCGCGGGGCAGAAGATGGCGATGGTCACGGTGGAAGACCTGACCGGGGCTGCGGACGCGGTGCTGTTCGCGGATGCGTACGCGCGGTACGGGCACGTGCTGGGGACGGATGCGCCGTTCTTCCTGCTGGGGCGGATCGACCGGTCGCGGGGCGAGGCGCAGGTGATCGCGGACTCGCTGGTGCCGATCGACGGGGTGCCGCTGCAAGGGGGGCGGCTGCGGATCACGGTGTCTGAGCCGCGGCTGAACGGGTCGTCGGAGCGGGCGTTGCGGGAGGTAGCGGCGATCCTGGGGGGGCAGGGTGCGGCGAAGAACGGGGGGGCGAACGGGGGTCAGCCGTCGGTGCCGGTGGAGTTGCTGATCGACACGGGTGAGTGCCTGTGCGAGATCAAGCCTGGGACGCCGCTGCGGTGCGCGCTGGCGCCGGAGACGCTGGCGACGCTGGCGGGGCTGCTGGGCCGGGAGGCGTTGAATCTGGTGGGTGGGCAGAGCGTGGAGATCGAGCGACCGGGACGCTCCAACTACCGCAGCGGCTGATCGTCAAACTCCAAGATACGACGGAAACTTGGGGATTGAGAGCCGCAAACTCCAAATGTGAGTCTTGCACTGCCGTTCGATTACTCCCGCGACGTCCCCTCCCACCGGGTCTTCAGTCCGTGCTCGACGCCGAGGAGGTCGAGGGTCTTGCCGACGATGAAGTCGACGAGGTCTTCGACGCGCTGGGGGTGGAGGTAGAAGCCGGGGTTGGTGGGGCAGACGGTCGCGCCGGCGAGAGTGAGTGTGCGCATGTTCTCGATATCGATGAGGCTGAGGGGCGTTTCGCGGTGGCAGAGGATGAGGGGTCGGCGCTCTTTGAGGCAGACCATGGCGGCGCGGGTGAGGAGGTTGCTGCCGCTGCCCGTGGCGATGGAGCCGAGGCTGGCGCTGGAGCAGGGGAGGACGACCATGCCCCGGTGGAGGAAGGAGCCGGAGGCGATGACCGCGCCGACGTCCTTGTTGGGGTGGACGACGAGGCGGCCCGGGAGGGCGCAGGTCTCGCGCGGCCGGTCGCTGTGGCTGCGCGGATCGGGGTCGGTTGATGAGACGAGATGGGGGAGGAGGCCTTCGGGGGTGATGGTGCGGACGCCGGCCTCGTCGGCGAGGAGGCGGCGGCCGTAGTCGCTGACGACGAGGTGAACCTCGTGGCCGCCCCAGAGGAGGAGTTCGAGGAGGCGGAGGGCGTAGGCCGCGCCGGACGCGCCGGTGATGCCGAGGACGAACCGGCCTGTTGTGCTGGTTGGCTCGCTGTTCACGTCCAACTCTAGGAAAGCGGGGCATCCCGCCGATCGAAGGGAGCATGAAGGCAAGAACCGGACGGCTGCACGCTGCGCTGCTCTCGCTGGCCCTGGCCGCGGGGGCGTGCAACACGGTCCACCACACGAGTTACCCGTCGTCGCTGGGTGTGGCGGCGATGGGGGATGAGGACCCGAACGGGGCGACGCTGTCGGCGTTGATGGCGGCGGCGGCGCGGTGGTCGGTGGAGCACTACCCGCCGCCGACGGAGGAGTACGCGCTCAACCTGCCGGCGGGTCTGAAACGGGAGTGGTACCTGGCGACGGTGGAGGCGGCGGGGGCGAACGCTCGGGCGTTGACGGACGAGACGGCGCACCTGCCGACGTACCACGTCGGGCGCATCTGGGTCCGGAGCGACCGGGCGAAGGTGGACGTGACCCGTCCGGTGTTCACGCTGGGGGAGACGTCGTCGCCGCTGGACCAGACGACGACGGTGTGGCTGCGTCGGACGGGTTGGACCTCGTGGCGCGTGGAGCACACGCAGCCGTGGGCGATCGGTGTGGTGCCGACGCCGGAGCCGTACTACCTGCCGCCGGAGCCGCAGCGGCAGCAGCGTGCGCGGCGGGAGGCGTCGGCGCGGCCGGTGGAATCGGTGGAGGCGCCGGCGGTTGATGCGCCGGTGGGGACGATGGCGGAGGTGGACACGACGGGTCGGGCGCCGGAGGAGCGCACGACGGTGTGGCTGCCGCCGGTGCGGGATCCGTTCAACGACGAGGTGATGCGTCGCGAGCCGGTGCTGATCACGGTCGAGCCTGCGCGTGCGCCGACCCCCCCACCGCCGCGGGCGGAGACGCTGGAGCCGGTGGACGAGGGGAGCGGAGGGGCGGGCGCGTTCGCGTCGCCTCCCGCGTGGTGGATCGTGTGGCCGGAGTCGGCGGAGACGGTTCGGTCGCGGGCCGCGGTCGCGCCCGGTGGGGAGCCTGCGCGTCGGACGCGGGGCGCGCTGGGGGCGGGGGACTCGCTGGGGGCGGCGATGCGGGATCCGTTCCCGGCCAGGCAGGCGGAGGCTTCGCCGGGGCGGGAGTGAGCGGGATTGTGTGAGGCACAGGCGGGACGCCTGTGCCACCGGCTGTGCCACCGGGGCACGGCCTTGCAGGCTCGGTCTTGTGTTCTCCTACACTGCCGGCACATGGGCTCGCCGCACCTGCTGACGCTGCACAACCTGCCGGCGGATGAGATTCGGGCGATTCTGCGCGAGGCGATGGTGTTCCGGTCGGCGGCGGCGTCGGGTTTGCTGGCACGGCGGCTCTCCGGGCGGACGGTGGGGACGCTGTTCTTCGAGAGCTCGACGCGGACGCGGACGAGTTTCTCGATCGCAGCGCTGCGGCTGGGGGCGGAGGTGATCGACCTTCCGGTGGCGGGATCGAGCCACGCGAAGGGGGAGACGCTGACGGACACGGCCCGCACGGTGGAGGCGCTGGGGGTGGATGCGCTGGTGGTGCGGGCGTCGCAGAGCGGGGCGGTGGAGATGATCGCGCGGCGGGTGGGGTGCGCGGTGCTGAACGCGGGGGACGGTCGGCACGAGCACCCGACGCAGGGGCTATTGGACGCGCTGACGCTCGCGGACGCGATGGGACGGTCGGAGTCGCTGGACCTGTCGGGCGTGCAGGTGGCGATCGTGGGCGACGTGGTGAGTTCGCGCGTAGCGCGGTCGAACGTGTTCGGGCTGAGCGCGCTGGGGGCGTCGGTGACGCTGGTGGGTCCGCCCGCGCTGGCGCCGCCGTCGCTGGCCGCGCTGGCGCCGCGGGTGCGGGTGGAGCACGACTTCGACGCGGTGCTGCCGGGGGCGGACGCGGTGATGATGCTGCGGGTGCAGTTCGAGCGGCACGGGGACGCGGGGCGGATGGCGTCGCCGGCGTTCGCGTCGCTGCGGGAGTTCCGGGCGGCGTGCGGGCTGTCGGCGGAGCGTGCGCGGCGGATGAAGCCGGGGGCAGTGGTGATGCACCCGGGGCCGGTGAACCGCGGGCTGGAACTGGACGGGGAGGTTGCGGACTCGGCGCGGTCGCTGATCCTGAAGCAGGTGGCGAACGGGGTCCCGGTGCGTATGGCGTCGCTTGTGCGGTGTCTGGATGGGCTGCCGGCCCACTCTTGATGCGGAATCGGCTTGCACGGTGTGAGAACCGTGGTATGGTTCGGCAGGCCGCGCTCGGATCGGGGGCGGGAGCGGGGTTGTTCTGTCGCCACGATGCACCTGGAGAGAACGATGCGTACTTTCGCTCTGCTCGCGGTCGGGGTTGTTGCCGGTTCGGCGTTCGCGCACGAGAATCACGTGACGATCGACACGCTGGCCGGGAAGACGTTGATGGCGGTGGGGTATTACGCCGGCGAGGAGCACTTCTCGATCGACGGCGATGGGTGGCTGCTGCACGACGGGGAGCGGGTGACGCGCGAGACGTTCTTCGTCTGGGGGTCGGGGGAGTTCGCGGGTTGGCAGGTGGGGGTGGAGTGCACGCTGACGAGCGACTTCTTCGCCGACACCGGGCGGCTGGACGGCGGGGACTTCTGGTACGAGTTGGCGGGGTTCGAGCACGTGGGGACGCCGCGAAAGGCGGACGTGGCGTGGGCGGAGCGTCACGGGAACGTGCTGGAGAACGTGGCGCAGTTCTCGGCGGACACGCGGGAGGGACGGAGTTTCCACGTGGGGTTCGACGGGCATCCGCACGGTCAGCAGTTCATGGTGAACAAGCCGGGGCTGTACCAGTTGACGCTGGTGGCGTGGGACTCGAACGGGGTGTACGGGGACTCGGACCCGATGCACTTCTACGTTCGGAGTTTGCCCGCGCCTGGCGGGCTGGCCGCGCTGGGGATGGGCGCGCTGGCGGCGTCGCGGCGTCGGCGTTGAGGCGGGGCTACGGCTCGCGTTCGAGGGCGGCGATCTTCTCTTCGCAGCGGCGGACGCAATCCGCGGCCTCGTGGGGGTAGTTGGCCTCGGAAGGCAACGACCACGCTCGCATCTCGCGTTCTTGCGCGCCGCCCACGCACATCTGGAAGTAGCGGCGTGCGGTGCGGAGGTCGTCGAGGCGGGTTTCTCGGGAGGCGCTGCGGTCGTCGGCGAAGGCCTCGTGGACGTCGCCTGCCCATTTCCACATGACCAGGCGTGTCCGGTGCGCCTTCTGGTCGAGCGCGTCGGCGGCGACGGCCGCCTCGGCCTCTCGGAGGGCGGTCGTCATCCATGACTCCGCCTGCTCCCGCCGCCCGTCGCGGGCGCTCTCCCGCGCGAGGAACATCCTGGTCGTGTTGAGCCGTTGTCGCAGGCGCGCGTCTCGCTGGCTCGCGTCGAAGAGGTCGGCCAGGATTTTCTCGGCGCGGAGCGCGGTCTCATAGGCGAGCGGGTCCGATGCGAGGAAGAGGTTCACGGCGTGTCCGTGGAGGGCCTCGGCGAGTGCGGTCTCGATCGCGGGTCCGGCCACGCCGCGGGCGAGGGCGTTCTCCGCTTCGCGCAGGGCGTGTCGGCTGAGGGTGAGGCGTCGTTGGATTTGATCGGGGGCGGGGTGGTAGACGGCGAGCTTGTAGAGTGCCTCGACGTATTCCGCGGCGATGTCGGGGTCATCGGGGTGCAGTTTGGCGAGGCGTTCCCTGATGGCGACGACGCGTGCGAGGCGCTCGGAGGCCGGATCCCACCACTCGCCGGTCTGGAGGAGGTAGTCGGCGCGGAGGAGCGCGTTGGCGAGTGCGCGTGCGGTGCGCACGTCGTCCGGTCGCTGGGCGTGGAGGGGTTCGAGGATGTCGATGGCGTTCTGGTATCGGCGTGCCGCGCCCTGGAAGTCGCCGAGGTTTGAGCGGTCGATGTGGCCGAGCGCGTCGCCGAGGCGTGTGTAGGCCTCGGCGATTTCGAGCCGGAGTTCGTCCGCGGCGGCGGGATCGGCGGAGAGTCCGTCGAGGTAGCGTGAGGCGGTGTCGGCGAGGAGGCGTCGCGCCTCGGTGGTGCCGTGCACTCGGTCGATGGCGTCGTAGACGTCGAAGATCATCACTCTCGCGAGAGAGCGGGTCTCGTTGAACCGCGCCTCGGCGCGCTTCGCCTCCGCGCGCGCCTCGCGGGCCTTGACGGCGATGCCCGCGCTGCCCGCGAGGAGGGCGAGGACCGTCGCCGCGCCGAGGGCGACGGGCCACGGGTTGCGTCGGACGAAGCGGCCGGCGACGTAGAGACGCGTGGGGGGTCGTGCGACGATGGGGCGGGAGGAGGTGAAACGGCGGAGGTCTTCGGCGAGCGCCGCGGCGGACTGGTAGCGTCTCGCGGGGTCGGGGTCGAGGGCGGTGCGGGCGATGGTGTCGAGGTCGCCTCGGAGGGACCGGTCGAGGGTTGAGAGGCGTGGCGCGGCGCCGTGTTCTGCGGTGCGTGTGGGTGCGCGGGGTTTGGAGGATGGCTGCTCGTTTGGGCGCCGGCCGGTGAGGACTTCGCCGAGCAGGACGCCGAGGGCGTAGACGTCGGAGCGGTGGTCGATGGCGGCGGGGTCTCCGGCGCGTTGCTCGGGGCTCATGTATGCGGGCGTGCCGATGATCCAGCCCTCCGTGGTCTGGCCTTCGCTGTCGCCCTCCATGAGTTTGGAGACGCCGAAGTCGAGAACGCGAGGTTCGCCGGCATCGTCGACGATGATGTTGCCGGGCTTGAGGTCGCGGTGGACGACGCCGTTGAGGTGGGCGTGGTGGACGGCGTCGCAGACGCGGGCGAGGAGGTCGAGGCGTCGATCGCGCGGGAGTTCCGCGGCGGCGTGGGTGACGGGCCGGCCGCGCACGAGTTCCATGGCGATGAATGGGACTCGGCGTTCGTCGAGGCGTGCGACGCCGGCCTCGTAGACCTGTGCGATGCCGGGGTGGCGGAGGCGCGCGAGTGCGCGTCCCTCGGCCTCGAACCGGCGACGCCCCGAGGGGGTCATGCGTTCGGGGCGGATGACCTTGAGGGCGACGAGCCGTTCGGTGCCGTCCTGGCGGGCTTCGTAGACGATCCCCATCGCGCCCTCGCCGAGGCGGGCGAGGACGGTGTATCGGCCGAGGCGTGCGCCGGGGCGGAGTTCGTCGTCGTCGAGGCCGGGGGGGGGCGGGGGAGGGG
>JBDIVY010000013.1:0-97975 GCA_039794165.1 Phycisphaerales bacterium | reverse complement strand
TGTTTGTTTGGTCTAGTGGGTAGGATACGGGATGGGGAAGGGAGGTCAAGGGGAGACGGGGGTAGGGCAAGGGATTTGCGCACGGGGGTGGGGGAAGGGAGTTGGTTTGTTGCCGCTGTGGGGGGGAGGGGTGGTGATGAGGGGCTGCCGCTGGGGTGGGGAGCGCGGGGGGCGCGGGGAAGCACCGACCTCGGGTCAAAGCACCCGAGGTGGGTGGCACGGGTCGGCACGGGTCGGCACGGGTCGGCACGGGTCGGTGCCACCCCGTCCACCCCGCCACAGATCGAAGGCCACCGCGCGATCATTTCAAGACTTGCTTATCCGCTTTCCTGTGCCCCCCTAGAAAACGCCACTGTGAAGGAGTTGCGTCCCGTTCGCAAATCCACTATGCTCTACTCCATGTGAATGCTATCTACCCGCGTCCGTTCTAAAGCGGGTTTCGAGTTTTCGAAGACTCCGTTTACTGGGGGAACGCCAATGCCAGATGATCGAGAGCGTTCAACCGCGTTGGTAGTAGTACAACTATTGGGCGTTGTCATTGCCCTAACTGCTGCTGTGTTTTCACACACATGGATCTCGTACGAGCCGGAGAGTTCTCTGAAGTATTGTCTAATCGGAGTCCTATTATTAGTTCTTTTACTAACTATAGTGACAGCGTTGTTCAATGAGGGCGGCTGGATGGTGCTTGTTGCGTCTTGGCGCAAGGCCTTGAGAGCCATAATGGGCTGGTCCGAGCCACAGCTGAAATCTTGGAACAAGAAAATCGGTTTTGATCAATTGATTGCAATATATGTCGTCATCGATCTTCTCGCCATCGGAGTGCTTCTCTGGCAATCCAATGGTGTTCGACACAGCGTATATGGACCCTTTCTGTTCACTGTGGTTACGGTCACCATTGCGTTGCGTGATCGCCTGAAGCGTGTTGCGTTTTATACCGCTGGCGCGTTCGTCATCGCCGCAACCTCTCTTTTCCGCCAGAATGTGTTTGCCATGCCCTCGTCACCATGGGCGAATGTTCTATATTTGATCATCATCGCGGTTTCGGCGGCGCTTCCTGTGGGAGCATATAGCGCACATCTTGCTTTTTCAAGCAATGCCCCTACTGGATCTCGACACGGTACCGACTAAGCATCTCTTCGCCGCTTAGCTCTCCGCTCTCGCGTATCGCTCTCTCGAACAGCGCAAGCTTGTTCTTTGATGTATCAAGAACCGCCGCCTGCATTGTGTCCGCACTTCCCAAGCGGCTTAAGGTGCGAGTCCCGATGAGTATGTGCTTTTCCTCGTCACTGCGAGATTGCGAAAATCCAGTGGCCGCGGGGAGAGCATGCGCAGCCCACCACGCAACGGCCTCGTCGCAGGGTGCCAACTCGGCACGATCTGTTGTCCCTGGCAGAATCGAACGCGTCACTACATCGCAAATGACGATTTCCATAGCCAACTGGCTCGCGTAGTGCTCCCAATAGCCAAACTCGGGAGACACGGCGACAAGCCACATAAAGTGATATATCGCTACCGTCGCGCCCGGAACTGGTGCGTCTCGAAACATCTGATCGTTGACTACGTGTGAGCCGCGAAGACACTGCAAGAATCGATTTGTACGCGCGGAGAGCTCGTCGATTTCGATCCTATTGATGTAAGCGAGAAGATCGTTGTAAAGCGACTCGTGGTTCACACGATGGACGCTAAGCATCGCTCTCCACATCTGATTGTGCTGTTGCTCCTCCCGCAACTGGTCGGCCATGTCCTTGAGGTGGCTTGAATTGCGGACATGATCGATCTTCGTAAGACTATGAATCAGAGCACGATTGAATCCGATGACAACAGGATACAATGACGCGACAAAGGCCGCGTACCTCTCGCGAGTGATGGTCTTGTTGCGAATGGACTCTATGATCGGCAGGCGATTGATGCGCCGCGCTGCTTCACTAGCAACATCCTGAATTGCAGCCCCTAGGTCAATGGGAGAGCTCGGACTTCCCATACAGACTCCTCCTTCGCTACACACCCAGAGCCGGCTATTGTCCTGACAGCGAGGAAGCCGCCATGTCCAAGTTGTTGTCTGGCAAGACCTTCGGACGCCTTCAAGGTTCGCTTTCCTTCAAGTCAGGACACCAGTGGCAATCTACGTGCAATAGCGTACAAGGCCCACGTTGTACGGACAAGTCCACCAATGTCCCGCCGAATCTGCGCCTGTTCCGTGACGCGTAGGATTGGGGACTTCTGCCAGTCTGCCGCTACGACCTCCGCGGCCTGCCGCAACGCGCCTGCCCCGAATGCGGCTGGGGTCGGACGGCGGGGTGGCACCGACCTCCCGGCTTGAGCCGTGCCACCGACCTCCGCTTTGGGAGGTCGGTGCTCCGATCCCCAACGTGACCCGACTCACTTGAACCCCTTCCACGCGGCCCAGACACGCGGATCGCCCGGCGGTGGGCGGTGCATGGGTCGGCGCCACGCCGCAGACAGCCGGATTCACATGCCTTCTGCCTTGTCAAAGTCACTCATCCGACGGCGCGGCTTGGAGTAGCGGACAGCGGCGCCGAGCCTCGGCAGGAGCCCGTCCTTGCGCAGGTCGATGACCGCTGCGATCAGAGAACGGTCATTGATCCCGCGCCCGGTCATCGCAGCGAACATCTTGGCCAGCTCGCGGCGGTGCTTGGCGTCAACGAGGATGCTGTCAGAGCCCGCGCCAAGCCGCTTCGCGAGGATCGTATAGACGACCACGAGGTGGTTCCGATCTTCCTGCGACAGCTTGGCATAGATGGAGCCTGGCATCCGCGCGCACCCGTCGCCCATCGGCTCCCAACGTGGCGAACGGTGGAGCGGACGCTTGCGCAGCGTCATGACGTAGTGGTGCATCTCCTCGGGCGAGAACGACCGCTCCGTGAGTTGGTTGAACGTCTCCACGAGCTGACACCACCAGCTCCACCGACGGATGTACTGCCCATCCGGAATCCTCTCCGTCTCCACGAGGTCTCGGAGGAGGTTGTGTTCGTGGGGTAAAAGTTGGACGATCCGACGCGTTCTCGCCGACATGTGATTCTCCTACAGCAACGGCGTCTCGCGAAAGCCTCCGTTGCGCTGGTAAACGGGGCCGCCCTCGCGGGCGGCCCCCGCTTTTCTGAGCTCCTTCAGCTCCCCTTCACCAGTCGCAATCCTTGCGATGGCTGTCGGTCGATCAGGTCGATGGGCTCATCAACGAATCCGATCGGCTCGCTAAGTCTTCGCTTCAGTTCCGTGGCCGTGATACCCGAGTGTTTCGACACGTCGTCCAATGTTACTTTGCCCAGGCTCACAGCCCGCTCGAACAGTACCTCGAATCTAAGCGCCCTGTCGGGGGCGACGCGGCCCGGCTCCCGCTGCCTCCATCCGCGTTTGGCGAACTCAATCCAGATGTCCTTCGCCTCCCTTGCTGTGAGGTAACTGGCCCTCTCCGCGCGATAGATCATGGCCGCAAGGGACACGCCGTATTGCTTCTTCATCTCCACCAGATGGACCATGGACCTTCGTTCGATGGCCCGCCTGAGAACGGCGGAAGGCATTAGCAACGCAGCCCCGAACTCGAACGCTCTGGTGTGTGCTTCATCGTCCTCGGTTTCGGCGTCCACATCGCCTGCCACGATGTGGCCGAACTCGTGAGCCGCGTTCAACCTCGCCCGATCGCCCTCGAGGATGCGTGCCAGCACCGTCACTCGCTCTCGCCCGTACATCGCGGCGAGGCCGTCGATCGCTTCGTCGGTGGGCACCTCAATGACTCGGATTCCAAATGATTCAAGCACCTTCGGCATGGAGTAGATTGGGGTCTCGTCGGCCAAGTCGAGCATTTTTCTGACGGACTTCGCCTTCTGTTCTGGCGTGCGCCCTTCGATATCCTTGATGTCGTACTTGCGGGTGCGGGCCAACGGCTCGCCGACCTTTCGCTCGACGAACAGGTATGCATCAAGCCAGGTCTGGGCTGCGAACTCGAACTGCACGCAGGCTGTCTTGGTGACAAGCGACTTCCGGTGCCTGTATCGCACGTTCCGTAGCGCTCGGCCAGCCTGAAAAAACCATTGGAGAGGACGGTCGAGCTCGGAAGCAATCGCCGACACCACGTCCATCCGTGGTGTGGTCAGTCCGCGTTCGTAGTTGGCAAGGGTGGCATGGCTGACGGTCACGCGACCGGCGAGGCGTTCTGCCAAAGCGCGCGTGGAAAGCCCCGCTGCAACTCGCGCAGACCGGAGCCGTTCGCCCATCGACTGCTCTCTCCCGTCAGCGGATGTGATCGAATGCGGCATGGTTCGGGCATTTTACAGATCGGAGCCGTCAGAGTCAAGTGTTTTACAGAAGCTGGACGGGCCACCTGCTTCCCCTGGTATGTTCGGCTGTCCCCCTGCTCCTCCGCAAGGGCGAGGCGGGGTGGCACCGACCTCCCCGCTTGGGCCGTGCCACCGACCTCCGCTTTGGGAGGTCGGTGCTTCGATCCCCAACGTGACCCGACTCACTTGAACCCCCTCCACGCGGCCCAGACACGCGGATCGCCCGGCGGCGGGTCGCACGGAAACTCGCCGTCGCGCAGCCCCATCCACCAGCGCACGCTCGACCACGCCCAATCCTTGGGTCGCTCCACCAGCCCGCGCTCCACCGGGTTGCGGTGGATGTACCGCACTTCGCGCAGGAACTCTTGCTCGTCGCGCACGTTGCGGTCGAACCCGCCGCCCTTCTGCCAGAAGCGAGGACACCCGTCGGCGTCGAGAACCCGCGAGAGGATCGGAGCGTCGATCTCCCGCCACCGAGCGATCACCCGCATCGAGACCGACAGTTTCAGCGACTTCAGCGCTGGCGCGAGCACGCTCTGCTCGGGCGGGCGGAGGAGCAGGTGCACATGCTCCGGCATGAGCACCCACGCGAATATCTCGAACGAAAACCTGGCCCTGGCGCGGGCCATCGCTTCAAGAAAGACACGACGGATCGCCGCGCTGCGGAGCAAGGGAAGACGCCGCTGGCACGAGAAGGTGATGTAGCGCACGCCGCCCGGGATGTCCCGCCGACGCATGAGTTTGCGATGGGTCGGTTGCACCGTCACTGGTAGGAATTCTATCAGACAGGTGGGATTGAAGAGCACCGACCCTCCCCAAGCAGAGGTTGGTGGCACGAACCGAAGAGCACCGACCTCCCAGAGCGGAGGTTGGTGGCACGAACCGAAGAGCACCGACCTCCCAGAGCAGAGGTTGGTGGCACGAACCGAAGAGCACCGACCTCCCAGAGCGGAGGTCGGTGGCACGGGTCGGTGTACGGGCGTCTACCGCATCACCCGATCCATCTGCCGCCTCTCCTCCGCCGTGGCTCCCTCGATGGGGATGGCGTCGAGGAGGCTGTCGATGATGGCGTCTGTGGTCACCTGGTCCGCCTCGGCGTTGAAGTTGGTGAGGATGCGGTGCCGCAGCACGGGGCGGGCGATGGAGCGGACGTGGTCTGGGGTGGCGTGGGTGGAGCCTGAGAGGATGGCCTTGGCCTTGGCCGCGAGGACGAGGTACTCGCTGGCGCGGGGGCCTGCGCCCCACGCGACGTACTCGGCGACCATTTCGGGGCGGGGCAGGCCGCCGTCCATCGGCTCGTTGACGCGGGTGGCGCGCACCAGCCGCAGGGCGTAGCGGATGACGTGGTCGGCGACGGGGGTGCGGCGGACGAGGTCCTGCACGCGGCGGATCTCGTCGTTGTTCAGGACGGCGTCCACGGCGACCTCGCCCTTGTGGGCCGAGCGGCGGACGATCTCGAACTCCTCGTCCGCGCCGGGGTAGTCGATGAGGATCTGGAACATGAAGCGGTCGAGTTGGGCCTCGGGGAGGGGGTAGGTGCCCTCCTGCTCGATGGGGTTCTGGGTGGCGAGGACGAAGAACGGCTCCGGGAGCGGGTGCTGCACGCCGCCGATGGTGACCTGCCGTTCCTGCATGGCTTCGAGGAGGGCGGCCTGGGTCTTGGGGGGCGTGCGGTTGATCTCGTCGGCGAGGATGACGTTGGCGAAGACGGGGCCTTTGACGAAGCGGAGTTCGCGTGCGCCGGTGGCCTTGTCCTCCTCGATGACCTCGGTGCCGGTGATGTCGGAGGGCATGAGGTCGGGGGTGAACTGGATGCGGCTGAAGCCGAGGGAGAGGGTGCGGGCGATGGTGGAGATGAGGAGGGTCTTGGCGAGGCCGGGGACGCCGACGACGACGGCGTGTCCGCGGCAGAAGATGGCCATGAGGGCCTGCTCGACGACCTCGTCCTGGCCGACGATGACCTTGCGTATCTCGGTCTTGAGGCGGTCAAAGGCGTCGCGGACCTCGGCGAGGGCGTCCTCGGGGTTGCGCGAGGGCTGGTTGGCGGGGTGAGGCGTGCCGGCGAGCGGGTCGGGCATGGGGAGGCTCCGAATGCTGGGTAGGGGAGGGTAGCAGCGGAGACGGAAAAATGAGCAAAGAGCAAATGGGCAAAGAGCAAATCGGAAGGCGGAGAACGAATGGTGCGGAGCTTGGTGTGCGGGCAGTGAAAACGGCCGTCGGGGGTTAGCCCGATCGGCCGTGTCGCGGTGTCGTCGGCCCGCGCGGGGCAGGGGGGCGCCCCTCATGCGGGCCTTCGACGGTGCATCAGCGGTTGCGCTCGGCGTTTCGTTCGAGCGCGTTGACGAGGCGGTCGATGCTGCGCTCGAGCCTGTCGAGGCGTTCTTCGAGGCGGGCCATGCGATCCTGCATCGCGTGGTCTGGCCCGGGGGACGGCGTCGAGGGTTGCGTCGGCTGAACGAAGAACCGGCCGCCCTCCGCCGGGGGCGCGATGCGCTGGTCCCAGCGGAAGAAGTCTTCTTCGTTGAGCCTGCGCCGGAGTTGGCCGCCCTCGTCGGTGAGTCGCCTGACGAGTTCCTCGACTTCGCGCCTGATCTCGGGGGTGAACTCCGCGCCGAGGTCGCCGAGGTGTTCGCGAAGTTTCAGGGCCATCTCGCGGACGTGGTCGGCGTCGCCGAATCGCTCGACCCACACGCCGGGGGCCTGCGCGGTGGGCGCGCCGGGAACCGCGGGGACGGTCATCGTGCTGACGCCGAGACGGGTGGCGTCGTAGGGGGCGAGCACGACCTTGACGTCCTTCTTCTGGCCGGACTGGAGGATGGTGAGGTTGAGTGTGTCGCCGGGCTTGCGCGCGCGGAGGAGTTCGCGCAGGCGGTCCTGTGTTGCGGGCTTCTGGCCGTCGATGAGGATGACGATGTCGTGGGGCTTGAGGCCTGCCTGTGCGGCGGGGGTGCCTTCGGAAACCGAGGCGATCAGGATGCCCTCGCCCTCGGCGAGGTTGAAGTGCTCGCGGATGGACTCGCCCGGCTCGGCCATGGTGATGCCTACCATGACGGGGGGGGGCGGGGCGATCTCGGGCTGCAGTTGGATGCGAGAGGTCGTGCCGTCGGGGTTGAGGAGGATGGCCTCGCCCATGAGCATGTTGACCTGCGGAACGAGGTCCAGAAGTGCGCCGTCGTTCGCGAATGCAAAGGCCTGGATGTCGCCGATGGTGTAGGACATGATGACGTTGCCGTGCTCGTCCAGTATCTCGAGGAGGCCCGAGTCCTTCCGGTAGCGGACGCGGTCCTCCGGAACCGGCTGGCCGTCGAGCGTGGCGGCGGTATGACCGTCCTTGACCTCGACCTTCACCTCCCGCCCGTTCTCGACCTGTCGCACGATCACGTGCTGGCGGGGCTGAGCCGCGTCCCTGGTCGCCCGACCCTCGAAGCGGATGCGGCCTTCCTGCTCGGCGGCGCGGGTCTGCGCGAACGCGGCGCCGGAGAGTGCGGCGAGGCATGCGGCCGCGCCGATGACGATTCTTCGCGTGTCGGTCATGGTGGGTGTCCTCCGTCGTGTGCGGGCGAGGCCCGCAATGGTGTGGGGGTCAGGAGCGGAGATGCGCGGGCTGCGATGTTCCGTCGCACCTAATCGGCGCGAGTCGGGCGCGGGGTCGGCTCGAAGCGGACGGGGACGGGGCGGCCGGCCTCGTCGTAGCCGAGCCGGTAGAAGTCGTCGGCGCGGAGGCGTTCGACGATCTGGCGGACGTAGATGACCTCGACACCGTTCTCAACCGGGGTCGTTTGCAGAACGATGCGTTCGGGCAGTTCGCCGAGGACGGTGCCGTCGGCCTGGCCCCGGTTGTAGTAAGCATCGAGGGCGTCCTGCGGGGAGTTGATGCGGACGAGTCCGGGGACGAGGCTCGCGTTCTGCGGGTCCGTACCGCGGTGTGTCCGCCCGGGGCCGATGAACGCGGCGAGCACGAGTCCGGCGGCGATCGCCCACCCGCTCCACGCCGCGACAGTGCGGATGCGGAAGGAGAGGCGCTCGCTGAGGTGCTGCTCGATGGGGGCGTTCACGTCGTCGGCGACGGCGACGGCGCGGGCGACGGCGGCGGCGAGTTCGGCCCGGTCCTGCTGGGCCTCGGCGAGTTCGCGCCAGATGGTGGGGTCGCGGTCGGCCATGGCGCGGAAGGCGGACCAGTCCTCGGGCGTCGCTTCGCCGTCGAGGGCGCGGCTGATCAGAATGTCGCGGTCTGCGCCGCTCATGGCGTGGCTCCTTCGGTGGCGTGGGTGGGGCCGATGGCGTGACGGGCGGCGAGTTCGCGGAGCATGCGCCGGCCGCGGGCGATGCGGGTCTCGATGGTGGTCTCGGGCAGGCCCACGACGAGGCCGATCTCGCGGTAGGACATGCCGTGAATGCACCGGAGCAGCAGCGGCTCGCGGTAGGACTCGGGGAGGTTGAGGGCGAGGTTCAGCAGGCGCGTCGCGTCCTCGCGGCGAGCGGCGAGGACCTCGGGCGTCTCGCCGTTTGCAGGCTGCGGCGCGTGCTCGACGGCTGTCCGGCGGGCTGGGGCGAGGTCCGGGCGTGAGCGCGCCTTGCGTGCGACGAGGCGCGCGGCGTTGATGGCGACGGAGCGAAGCCACGGCCGCAGCGAGGCGGGGTCGCGGAGGTCTCCGAGTCGGCGAACGAAGGTCATGGCGACGTCCTGGAGTAGGTCTTCGAGGTCCGCGTGGCGTGGCTTGTAGGCGAGCAGCACGCCGGCAACCCAGCGCCGGTGGCGCTGCCAGAGGGCGCGCACGGCGTCGGGGTCGCCCCCGAGGGCCGCGGCGAGGGTCGGGTCGTGCGAGTCGTCAAGCCCCTCGGCTTGCGGCTCGGGTTCGTAGGCCATCGTCGGACTCCGCGATGCACGCATGGATGCGCCCGGGCGGCGGTCCCGTCGGGGGCACGGCGGGTTCGGGCTATCCTGATTGTTCGGGCTGGGGGCCTGTCGCGTTCGCGCGGGGTCGGCCCGGGCTGCCGCGCACGCATGGCGACGAACCGCACAACCCGCCCGTCGTCCGAACAGGCGGTGATGCCGTTCGGGGATCACCTGGAGGAACTGCGCCGGCGGCTGATCCTCTCAATGCTGGGGCTGGCGCCGATCTTCATCCTGTCGATGTCGTTCGGGCGGCCGATGCTGGACTTCGTGACGCGGCCGGTAACGCGGCAGTTGCGAGCCTCGGGGCTGCCGCCCGAGATGCTGGCGACCAACTTTCTCGAGACGTTCGGGACGTACGTCTTCCTGTCGCTGGTGGTGACGGTGCTGGCGGGCAGCCCGTGGGTGCTGTACCAGTTGTGGAAGTTCGTCGCGCCGGGGCTGTACGAGGCGGAACGGCGGTTCGTCTACATCCTGCTGCCGCTGAGTTTCTCGCTCACGGTGACGAGCGCGGTGTTCCTGTACGCGGTCATCATGCCGGTGGTGCTGACGTTCTTCATCGAGTTCGGGTCGGCGGTCGGGCGGACGGATCCGCACGTCGCGCCGCTGCCGGAGGGGATCGTGCTGCCGATGTTCCCGCGTCTGGATGCGGACCCGCCGCGGCCGGAGGTCGGCTCGGCGTGGATCAACACCGAACTCATGCAACTGCGCGTGTGCGTGGGGTACGAGGACGGCGCGGCGGTGGTGCGAGGATCGAACCTGACGCGGGGGAGCGGGATCGTCCAGCAGTACCGCATCAGCGAGTACACCAGGACGTTCCTGACGATGGCGATGGCGTTCGCGCTCGGGTTTCAGACACCGGTGGTCGTGCTGCTGCTGGGGTGGGCGGGGCTGGTAAAACCGGCGATGCTGAAGAAGTACCGCAAGCAGGTCATCATGGGGTGCTGCGTGGCGGCCGCGTTGTTGACGCCGGCGGACCCGATCTCGATGACACTGCTGGCCGCGCCGCTGTGGGCGCTCTTCGAACTCGGCGGCGTGCTGCTGCGCGTGCTGCCCGCGGAGCGCGTCGCGCGGATGGGCCGCGCGGGCGAGACGGACGGGGACGGTGAGGCATGAGGGGGGGGGTGTTCTACTCGCGGCTCGGCGGACTGCCGCGCAGGCGTGCGGAGGGCAAGCCGACGGCGGCGGACGAGGCGATGATGACGCACGCGCTCGCGCTGGCCGGGGCCGCGGCGGCGATGGGAGAGGTGCCGGTCGGGGCCGTGGTCTACGAAACGGCCACCGGGCGCGTGCTCGGCGAGGGCTTCAACCGACGCGAGGCGGACCACGACCCGGCGGCGCACGCGGAACTGCTGGCCGTGCGCGGGGCGGCGCGAACGATCGGCGACTGGCGGCTGAACCACTGCTCGCTGGTGGTCACGCTCGAGCCGTGCGTGATGTGCGCGGGGCTGGCGGTGAACGCGCGAATCGGTCGGCTCGTCTACGGGGCGAGCGACCCAAAGGCGGGGGCGTGTGAGGGCCTGTACGCCATTCCTTCGGACGGGCGGCTGAACCACAGACCGCAGATCGTGCGCGGCGTGCGTGCGGATGCGTGCGGCGACCTGCTGCGCGCCTTCTTCCGGCGGCTGCGGCGCGGGGAGGCCTGATGCCCGAACTGCCCGAGGTCGAGACGGTACGGCGGGGGCTGACGCGCTCGATCGTCGGCCGGCGCGTCGTGGGGGCCCGCCTGCTGCGGTGCGACGTGCTGCACACCGGGGCGCCATCGGGGCACGCCGCCTTGCTCGGGGGAAGCACGATCGTGGAAGTCCTCCGGCGTGGCAAGCACCTGGCGATCGTGGCAGACGACGGTCGCGCGCTCGGTGTGCATCTGGGCATGACTGGCCAACTGCTCGTCGCACCCGTTGGCAAGCCGCCCACGGCGCGCGACCACGTCCACGCGCGGTGGGTCTTCGACGACGACAGCACGCTCCTCTTCCGCGATCCGCGCCGCTTCGGCGGGTTGTGGAGTTACGCCACGCTCGACGCGCTGCGGGTGGAGCGGTGGGCGGGCCTCGGCCCTGACGCGCTGCGCGTGAGCGCGCGGCAGATCGCGCTGGTCCTCGCGGGCGCGCGGCGCGCCGTGAAGGCGGCGCTGCTCGACCAGGGCGTGCTCGCCGGCGTCGGAAACATCTACGCGGACGAGGCCCTCTTCCGGGCGGGGATTCACCCCTGCCGCGTGGCCGCGTCGCTCTCGACGACTGAAGCCGGCTGTCTGGCGGAGTCCATCCGCCGGGTGCTGCGCGAGGCGGTGCGGGCAGGGGGTTCGACGGTCCGGGATTACGCCGGGTCCGACGGAAGCCCCGGGCGTCAGCAGGAGCGGCACCTCGTCTACGGGCGGGGGGGGCAGCCGTGCGTGCGCTGCGGTACGCCGCTGGTGACCCTGGTGGTGGCGCAGCGAACGACGGTTGCCTGCGAGCGTTGCCAACGTCTCCCGAGGAGTTATTCACACCGCGAGAGTGGGAGCGGGCAGTACGCAACCAGCCACCGGGAGCGGTCTGCCATCCGACGGGTCTCTTCTTCAGAGAGCATGAATTGATCAGGAGAGAGCAGCAGTATGTCCCGACAACATGTGGAGAACGCCGAAGAGTCTCCGTAAACGCCAAGGACACAGACACTTACGACACAGGCACGATGTTGATCCGCCGGCGGTTGCCTGTCGCTCGGCGTCGAGGAGGGACGCCCCCCGCGCGTGGTTCGCGGCATCAGTTCCTTGGGACTTGGGCCGACCATGTCCGGCTCGTCGCGGCTCGTGCGTCCATGCACACGTTGTTCACAGGTGAAACGACAGCCCAGAGAACCGAACGGAAGCCGGTTGTTGGGGCGATCTTGAACATTCCTTGTTGAGTGGGAAGTGCATTCTGTCAGAATGTGATCGTGACCCTGTGTTTCTCCGTCCATTGTTGGGTGGTTTGGGTGTTGCTCGGATGTGGCTGTACCGCGGTCGGGCAATGGCTGCCGGGGGAGCGTCTTGACGGCGGGGACGCTGCTGCTGGCGATGCCTTCGGGTTCGGCGTGGCGTTGCGGGCCGGACTGCTCGCGGTCGGATCGCCGACGAACGATGTCGCGGGGAACGACAGCGGCGCGGTTTACCTCTTCGAGGGTGGGATCGGCGGCTGGATTCAGCGGGCGAAGTTGACCGCTTGGGATTCCACGCCGGGCGACTGGCTCGGGCACTCGGTCGCGGTCGCGGGGAGTTTGGTCGTTGCGGGTGCCCCGCTCGCGGACCCGGCCGGCTCGGAGAGCGGGGCTGCGTACCTGTTCTTGGAGTCGGAGGGCGAGTGGATGCAGGTGCAGCGGTTGGTCGCGTCGGACGCGGCCGCGGGTGCGAGGTTCGGCTTCGCGGTGGCGGCGGGGTCGGGCGTGGTGGTGGTCGGCGCGTATCAGGCCGACGGCGGGCGCGGCGCGGCGTATGTCTTTGAGGAGGTCGGTGGCGCGTGGGTGCAGACGGCGCGGCTCGTCTCGCCCAACGCGAGCGTGGGGAGTTTCTTCGCACAGTCGCTGGCGGTCGGCGATGGCGTCGTGGCGGTCGGGTCGATGGGCGATGACGGCGCGGGCGTGGACGCGGGAGCCGTACAGCGGTTTGAGCGCAACGGCGACGGGGCGTGGGAGTTTGCCGAGACGATCACGGCCGAGGATGCGACGGCGGGTGCGCTCTTCGGCGCGAGCGTCGGGCTGCACGGCGGCGTGATGGTGATCGGCGCGCTGGCGGGGGATTCGGGGCCGTTCACCGGCGCGGCGTATGTGTTCCGAAACACGGGCGCGGGGTGGATACAGGAATCGCGCCTTGCGCCGCCCGTGCCCGCGCCCAATCTGTTCTTCGGGCGGGCGGTGGCGATTTACGGTTCGACCGCGGTTGTCGGGTCGTACCGCGACGACACCGGCGCCACCGACGCCGGGGCCGTGCTCGTGTACGAGGAGAGCGGCGGCGCGTGGGTGCACACGGCGACGCTGCTTGCGACCGATCCGGATCAGGGGGACGGGCTCGGCTACGCCGTGGCGATCGAGGAGGGCGTGATCGCGGCGGGTGCGCACGGCGACGACGACAACGGGGCGTTCAGCGGCGCGGCGTGGGTGTTTGATCGCTGCCGGGCGGACTTCAACGGCGACGGCGAGGTGAACACGCTCGACTTCCTGGCGTTCCTGAACGCCTTCACGGTCGGCGACTCGAAGGCGGACATCAACGGGGACGGCGTGGTGAACACGCTGGACTTCATCGCGTTCCTGAACGCGTTTGTTGCGGGATGCCCGTAGGGCAGTGAGCAATGGACAGTGAACAGCGGACATGAAGAAGCATGAGAACCAGGAGGAGACGGTGACGGGGATGAAGAGGGGGTGAGGGTGGTGTAAGTACGGGCACCATCTGTTTGGTGGGGACGGAGGGCTACGGCCCTCGGTTATCGTCTCGGCATGAAGACATCAACCACATCGGTGCGGGGGTTCTGTCTCGTGGCGGCTCTTCTGGCGTGCGGCTTGCTTGCGGGGCGGGCGTCGGGGCAATGCGAGCCGGGCTGGGTGCAGACGCCGGGCTTCAGCCTGCCGGGCGTTGACGGGATTGTGATCGCGTCGGTGGCCTGGGATCCCGACGGACCGGGGCCTGAGCCGGAGTGGCTCGTCATCGGGGGGATGTTCTCGGCGGTGGCGGACACGGCCGCGTCGAACGTCGCCGCGTGGGACGGCCATTCGTGGCACGATCTCGGCGGCGGCGTGTCGGACGGCGTGCTGTTCACACGAGTCGCCGCGCTCGCGGTGCACGAGGGTCGGCTGATCGTGGGCGGGAACATCGGCCGCGCGGGCGGCGTCGAGGTGAGCAACATCGCGGCGTGGGACGGCAAGGAGTGGAGCGCGCTCGGCTCGGGCATCTCGGGCGGCTTCCCTGAGCCGGAAGTGATCGCGCTGGAGACGCACGACGGGCTTCTCTACGCGGGCGGGGCGTTCACGATGGCGGGCGACGCGCCCGCGAACTTCATCGCTTCGTGGGACGGGGAGGCGTGGTCCGCGCTGGGGAGCGGGGCGAGCTTCCAGGTCGTCGCGCTGCGGTCGTTCGGCGGCGCGCTGATCGTAGGTGGGCACTTCTCGAGCGCGGGCGGCGCGCCCCAGACGCAGGGGATCGCGCGGTGGGACGGCGCGTCGTGGAGTTCGGTAGGCGGCGGGGCGAACGGCGGCGTGACGGGCCTTGGCGTCCACGCGGGCGAGTTGTACGCGGGGGGCAACTTCTCGACGATCGGAGCCACCGCCGCGATCCGCGTGGCGCGGTGGGACGGAAGCGGGTGGAGCGCGCTCGGGTCCGGCGTGAACGGGCCGGTGGTGGCGTTCGGGTCGTACGGCGACGAGGTGTACGTCGGCGGGTTCTTCAGCGTCGCGGGCGGCGTGCCGGCGGCGAACATCGCCACGTGGAACGGCTCGTCGTGGGGAACGACGGGAACAGGGGCCGACAACAGCGTGCGCACCATGACCACGCTCGGCGGGCGGCTGTTTGTGGGCGGGGACTTCCGGGGGATCAACGGCGAGACCGCGTCCGCCGCCGTGATGTTCGACGGCTCGTCGTGGGAGGGCTTCGGCGGCGGGGCCGAGGTGTTCGTGCGCGGCATGGCGAAGTTCGAGGGCGATCTCGTGGTCGGCGGCTCGGGCGCCGGCACGCGTGCGGAGCGTGCGCTCGGCCGCGTCGCACGGTGGGACGGCGTTGAGTGGTCCGTTGTGGGCGGGTGGTTCGACGAGTGGATTCAGGCCGTCGGAGAGCACGATGGCGACCTGTTCGCGGCCGGGTGGTTCACGAGTGTGGACGGCGTGGGCGCCAGCCGCGTCGCGCAATGGGACGGCTCGGCGTGGGCGCCGCTCGGTCTGGGGCTTTCGGGCGGGTACGTGACGTCGGGCCTCGCGCTGCTCTCGCACCGGGGAGAGTTGATCGTCGGCGGCATCTTCGATTTCGCGGGCGGCGTTCCCGCGGGCCACGTCGCTGCGTGGGACGGGAGCGTGTGGCGGAGTCTCGGCTCCGGCGTGAGCGGCGGACTCGAGAATGTGTCCGCGTTGCTGGAGCATGAAGGCGATCTCATCGTCGCGGGGAGTTTCTCGCAGGCGGGCGGCGTCGCGGCCTCGAACGTGGCACGGTGGGACGGCGGGTCGTGGTCGCCGCTCGGCGGCGGCGTGAGCGGAGGGCTGGTGCCCGAAGCGCTTGCCTTGGCGATCTTCGAGGGGGACATCATCGTCGGCGGACGGTTCGAACAGGCCGGCGGCGCACCCGCGTTCAACGTCGCTCGCTGGGACGGCACGGCGTGGCACGCCATGGGCGACGGCCTTCCTCACGCGGTGATCGCGCTGACCGTGCACGATGGGGCGTTGATCGCAGGGGGGGGATTCAACATCCACGATTCGAGCGAGTTTCGGAGGCTCGCGCGGTGGAACGGCACGTCGTGGGAGCCGTTCGGCGGCGGGGCGAACAGCTCGGTCTTCGCGTTCGCGCCGATGGGACCGGAGTTAATCGTGGGCGGCGCGTTCTCGGTCGTGGGCGACGTGGCCGCGCCGACGCTCGCGCGGTGGTCGCAGACGGGCGGGGCGTGGGTGGCGCGTCAGCCGGAGGACGCCGCGCCGTGCGTGGGCGAACAGGCTTCGTTCGTCGTCGCGGTTGCCTCGGGGTATGAGGTCGAGTCGTACCAGTGGCGGAAGAACGGCGCGGTCCTCGCCGACGGACCGACCGGGACCGGGTCGGTCGTGTCGGGAGCGACGACGGCCGCGCTGACGATCTCCGGCGTCGGCGCCCCGGACGCGGGCGAGTATGACTGCGTGATCGGGCACGCGTGCGGCGACGCGACGAGCGACGCGGCGGCACTCTCCGTATGCGGTGCGGACTTCAACTGCGACGGCGCGGTGAGCACGCTGGACGTGCTGGCGTTCCTGAACGCATACGCGAGCGGCGACCCGCGGGCGGACTTCAACGGTGACGGCGTGATCAACACGCTGGATGTGCTGGCGTTCCTGAACGCGTTCACGGCGGGATGCCCGTAGGACAGTGGGCAGTGGACATTGGACAGTGGACATGAGGAGAAAGGGGGTGCGGGGGTTGTGAGGGGGGGTGACGCTACGATCGGGTCGGCTCCGCGTGGGGCGGGGCGAGAGGGTCGTGCGCGTGTCGATCGCGTGGATCATCGGCGGTGTGGGGCTGTTCCTGCTCGGGATGTCGTTGATGACGGACGGGCTGAAGAGCCTGGCCGGGGACAGGCTGCGCGTGGTGCTTTCGAGCATGACGGGTCGGCCGGTGCGGGCGTTCGTGTCGGGGGCGGGGCTGACGGTGGCGGTGCAGTCGTCGAGCGCGACGTCGCTGGCGACGATCGGGATGGTGAGCGCCGGGCTGCTCTCGTTCCCGCAGGCGGTGGGCGTCATCATCGGCGCGGCGGTGGGGACGACGAGCACGGGGTGGATCGTGTCGCTGCTGGGGCTGAAGTTCAGCATCGCCTCGGTGGCGATGCCGATGGTGGGGATCGGGGTGCTGGTGAAGTTGTTCACGCGCGACCGGCGTGCGGCGGTCGGCATGGCGATCGCGGGGTTCGGGCTGATCTTCGTGGGGATCGACACGCTGAAGACGGCGATGGAGTCGGCGTCGGCGCACATGAACCCGGCGTCGCTCCCCGGCGGCACGGCGTGGGGCGACGTCGCGCTCGTCGGCATCGGCGTGGCGATGACGGTGGTGATGCAGTCGTCGAGCGCGGCGGTGGCGATGACCATGGCCGCCCTGCACGCGGGGACCATCACGCTTGAGCAGGGCGTGTCCCTCGTGGTAGGGGCGAACGTCGGCACGACGGTGACGCCCATGCTGGCGGCGATCGGGGCGACGACGGCGGCGAAGCGCACGGCCGCGGCGCACGTGGTGTTCAACACGGCGAGCAGCGCGATCGGACTGGCGGCGATCCCGGCGTTCCTGTGGATCGTGGGCGCTGTGACGCCGGACGCCGATCGGTCGGTGGTGAGTCTTGCGGCGTTTCACACGGGGTTCACGCTGGTGGGGGCGCTGGTGTTTCTGCCGTTCGTGCGCCGCTACGCGGGGCTGATCGCGCGGCTGGTGCGCGACCGGGACGGCGCGTTGACCATCAATCTTGACGATACGGTGGCGTCGGTGCCCGCGGTCGCGGTGGACGCGGCGCGACGCGCGACCATGGAGGCGGGCGCGATCCTGGCCGAGGCCGTGCGCGAGACGGCGGCCGTTGGCGCGGTGTCGGCCCAGACGCGGCGCGGCGTGGAGGAGGTGGACGGCGCGCTCGACCGGGTTCGGTCGTTCCTGGCGCGCGTGCGGACGGACTCGAACGCGTCGGAGCACGCCGCGCACATCGGCGTGCTGCACGCGATCGACCACTTTGAGCGGCTCATCGAGGGGCTTGGAGAGCGTGAGTTGGCGGCCCGCGTGCGGCGCAGCGGGGCGGAACTGGGCGACCAGGCTGCGCGCCTGGCGGAGAGCGCGGCCCGTGTGCGCGACGCGATGCACCGAGGACGGGGCGACGCGGACGCGGAGGCGGCGACGGAGGCGGGCGAGGCGTCGTCGGCGATCGCGTCGTATCGGCGCGCGCAGCGAGTGCGTGTGCTGCAACGGACGGCGTCGGGCGACGTGCCGCCGGACGACGCGCTGGACGTGCTGGAGGCGGCGCGGTGGCTTGACCGCCTGGGGTATCACCTCTGGCGGGGAACGGTGCACCTGCTCGCGCCGGCGCAGGCCGGCGGAGCGCCGGAGCGGCACCGGGTGTTCGCGGAGCCGGAGCGACACCCGGGGGACAGTGGACAGTGGAAAGTGGACACTGGACATCGAGAAGGCACCGAGAGTTCGCAAGGGTGATGCGGGACCGATAGTCGGGGTTTGGTGGGGGCTTGCCTCAGACTTCGCGGGAACCGGTGCCGAATGACGGTCGCATAGCCTGACAGCGTCGGCCCGATGGCCGATGGTGGTGTCGTTGTCGCCGGGGGTTCTTGGCGTTCTCTCGTTGCGATTCAGAATCAGGAGGGGGTCGAGCGATGGCTTGCGTTCGCAACTTCGGCGCGGCGTGCGTGGTCGTGGGTTTCTGCGCGGCGGCTTCGCTGAACGGCGCGGCGTCAGGGCAGGAGTTGCGGCCGGGGTTCGGCGCGCTGGTCTCGCCGGACGGCGTGTGGGTGCACGTGGAGCATGTGCCGCAGGAGCAGTGGGACAAGGACGCGTGGATTCGCCCGAACCGGTTCGAGGCGTACGCGATCGACGTGGCGTCGGCGTGGCGGGTGCTGACGGCCGCGCCGATGGAGTTCACGCCCGAGGCGTCGCTGCGTCCGGTGGTGTTCTACGTGCCGACGCCGGAGGGCGGGTTCGCGCCGTTCGCGTGCTTCGAGTCGCCGATCATGGAGCCCGCGCTGGCGGCGAAGTTCCCGGAGATTCGGACGTTCGCGGGGCAGGGGATCGACGATCCGGCGGCGTGCGTGCGTCTGGACCTGACGCCGCAGGGCTTTCACGCGCAGGTGCTCTCGCCCGAGGGGGCGTGGTGGGTGGATCCGTTCAGCCGGGGCGACGCGGGGTTCTACACGGCGTACCGGAAGGCGGACCTGACGCCGCCCGAGGGGTGGACGTGCGAGACGGTGGGCGGCGACGACCTGGGCTGGACCGCGCCGGCGGAGTACGGGGGCGTTCGCTTCGGCGAGCAGTTGCGGACGTACCGACTGGCGAACGCGGCGACGGGCGAGTACACGCAGTACCACGGCGGGACGAAGGCCGCGGGCATGGCGGCGATCACGACGGCGATCAACCGCGTGAACCAGGTCTACGAGGTCGAGGTGGCGATCCGGATGATCCTGGTGGGCAACAACGACCTGATCGTATACACGAACCCGCAGACGGACCCCTACACGAACAACAACGGCGGGACGATGCTCGGGCAGAACCAGTCCACGTGCGACAGTGTGATCGGGAGCGCGAACTACGACATCGGGCACGTCTTCTCGACGGGCGGCGGGGGCGTGGCGTACCTGGCGTGCGTGTGCAAGGCGAGCCAGAAGGCCCGCGGCGTGACGGGCCTGCCCGCCCCGACCGGAGACGGGTTCTACATCGACTACGTGGCGCACGAGATGGGGCACCAGTTCGGCGCGAACCACTGCTTCAACAGCAGCAGCGGCGGGTGCAGCGGGAACCGCAACGGCTCGACGGCCTACGAACCGGGGAGCGCCTCGACGATCATGGGCTACGCGGGCCTGTGCGGCTCGGACAACATCCAGAACTTCAGCGACCCGTACTTCACGTCGGTGAGTTTCGACGAGATCCGCAACTACACGGTCAACAGCACCGGCAACGGGTGCGCCCAGAAGGTGAACACCGGCAACCTGCCGCCGACCGTGAGCGCGGGCGCGGCGTACGTCATCCCGGTGAAGACACCCTTCACGCTGACGGCGACCGGGTCCGACCCGGACGGCGACGCGGTGAGTTTCTGCTGGGAGCAGCGCGACCTCGGGCCGGCCGCCACGCTGACGACGCCCGACGACGGGAAGTTCCCGCTCGTGCGCTCGCGGAACCCGACGGCCTCTCCCTCGCGGACGTTCCCGATCTTGTCGACGATCCTGGCGAACCAGAGCGACAAGAAGGAGCGGCTCCCGGACGTCGGCCGGCAGATGAAGATGCGCGTCACCGCGCGGGACAACCGCGCCGGCGGCGGCGGGATCACGACCTCCGAGGTGACGCTGAGCGTGGTCGCCACGGCCGGCCCGTTCGACGTGACGCAGCCCGCGGCTGGGGTTTCGTGGAGCGGCGAGGGGACGGTGACGTGGAACGTGGCGAACACGTCGGCCGCGCCGGTCAGTTGCTCTCAGGTTCGCATCCTGCTCTCGACGGACGGCGGGCAGACCTTCCCGTACGTGCTGGCGGAATCGACGGCCAACGACGGGTCGGAGACGGTCGTGCTGCCGCAGGTCGCGTCGTCGCAGGCTCGCGTGAAGGTGGAGGCGGCGGGGAACGTGTTCTTCGACATCAACCCCGGCAACTTCACGGTGGAGGCGAACGCGCTGGTGATCTCGATCCCCGGCGGCCCGCCGAGCGTGCTCGCGCCCGGGGTGGAGACGCCCTTCGACGTGAGCATCCAGGACGGGACGCACACGCTCGACCCGTCGACGCCGACGCTCTGGATGAGCGTTGACGGGGGGCAGAACTACGAGCCGCGGGCGATGGACCCGCAGGGCGGGAGCCTGTGGCTGGCGACGTTCAGCGAGCCTGCGTGCGAGGACGACGTGCGGTACTACCTGAGCGCGACGACGACGACGGGGCTGAACGTGACGCACCCGGCGTTCGCGCCGGCGTTCCACTTCCACGCGGTGGTGGGGGAGAACGAGCCGTTCTTCGCGGACAGTTTCGAGACGGACCTCGGCTGGACGGTGGGCGGAAACGCGACGGGCGGGCACTGGGAGCGTGCGGCGCCCGGCAACTTCGGGTTCGGCGACCCGGCGTCCGACAGCGACGGGTCCGGGAAGTGCTACGTGACCGGCAACGCGTCGTTCAACGACGTGAACGGCGGATCGACGGTCCTTACGTCCCCCGTGTGGGACATGGCTGACGGTGGGTCGATCTCGTACGACTTCTGGCTGTCGGGCTTCCCCGGCGTGCCGTTCGGCGCGGAGGACGGGCTGGCGGTCGAGGTGGCGACGGACGCGGGCGGCACGAACTGGACGCTCGTGCGCGAGTACAAGGACGCGCAGTCGGCCTGGCGGAGTGACACGGTGCTCATCGGCGTGGACGTGCCGGCGAGCGCGACGGTGCGCGTGCGCTTCGTGGCGACGGACGCCCCGCCGGAGCACGTCGTCGAGGCGGGGATCGACCGGGTGGTCGCCTCGGCGATCGTCTGCGAGGAGCCGGACGACTGCCCGGCGGACTTCAACGGGGACACGGTGGTCAACACGCTGGACGTGCTGGCGTTCCTGAACGCCTACACGGCCGGGGATCCGGAGGCGGACTTCAACGGGGACACGGTCATCAACACGCTGGACGTGCTGGCGTTCCTGAACGCCTACACGGCCGGGTGCCCGTGATCGCCCGAGAAACGGCTTGTTCGGGGCGGTCGGCCCCGGTATGTTGCTTGGCGGAGCGCGTCGTCCCGGAGGGGGGCGCCGCCGCCCGTCGCTACGGAGGTCCGATATGGCTCGCGTGTCGTTCGGTCGCGTTCTCGGCGTGCTTGGCTTGATGGCGGCGTCGTGCTTCGGGCAGGAGGCGGACGGGCCGCGGTCCGTGCCGCACGATGAGCCGGTCCTGGTTGACGGGAAACTGGTGTTCCCGGACGGGGCGGATATCCCCCGGTTCCTGACCGAGGCGGAGCGCCGGTACCTGGCGGAGCACCCGCTCGTGCCGGAGCGCGGGACGCGCGGCGCGCCGACGGGGACCATCTACTGCGTGCCCGAGTACGACCCGATGGAGGCGATCCTGATCTCGTGGGAGGGGTCCTCGACGCTCAAGAACATTCTGGCGGAGATGGCCAGGCACATCACGACGACCGGCGACGCGGACCTGCACGTGGGGATCGACACCTCGGGGGCGATCCCGGGCGCGCAATCGACGCTGTCGTCGGCGGGCGCGGACATGAGCCGCGTGCAGTTCTTCGTGCGGACGATGGACACGATCTGGATCCGCGACTACGGCCCGCGGTACGTCTACCGGAACGGGGTGCGGGCGATCATCGACCACACGTACAACCGGCCGCGCCCGAACGACAACGCGTTCAACGGCTTCTACGCCGGACAGCGCGGGCACGACTATTACCTGATCCCGTTGGTGCACGGGGGCGGGAACTACCACCTCTCCGCGCTGGGCGACGCCTACGCGACGGAACTGATCGAGAACGAGAACCCGGCGCTCTCCAAGGCGCAGATCGTCGGCCACTGGCAGGACTACCAGAACGTGCTGACGGAGATCACGCCCGCCTTCCCGACGAACGTGGACTCGACGCAGCACATCGACATGTGGATGATCGTGGTGGACGACCGCACGGTCGTCATCAGCGACTGGCCGCTCGCTTCGGGGAGCACGCAGGACGTGATCTGCGACAACCAGGCGGCCTCCATGGCGGCGGCCGGGTACACGGTGCACCGCATCCCCGCGGTCACCTCCGGCGGGGTGCACTACACGTTCACGAACTCCGTGATCTGCAACGACCTGGTGCTCGTCCCGACGTACACCAACGCCACGGCTTCGCAGTACAACGCCACGGCGCTGGCGGTGTGGCAGGCGGCGATGCCGGACAAGACCGTCGTGCAGGTGAACTGCCAGGGCATCGTGAGCCTCGCGGGCGTCATGCACTGCATCGTCATGCACGTGCCCGTCTCGCTCGGCGGCGAGAACCCCGTCGCGACCATCGACGAACCCAACGGCGGCGAGGTCTACGCCAAGGGCCAGCAGGCGACCGTGCGCTGGGCCTCCGACGACAACGACCTGACGTACTACGTGCAGATTCACCTCTCGACCGACGGCGGGCAGACGTTCAACACCGTGCTGACCAACTTCCACGGCGACACCGGCGAGTTCAACTGGACCGTGCCGCAGGTGGACACGGCGCAGGCGCGCATCCGCGTGATCGTGCACGACTTCGACGGCAACACCGGGCAGGCGATCTCCGAGGCCGATTTCACCATCGGCGACCCGTCCTGCCCCGCCGACTTCAACGGCGACACGGTGGTGAACTCGCTGGACGTGCTCGCGTTCCTGAACGCCTACGCGGCGGGCGACCCGAGCGCGGATTTCAACGGCGACACCGTCATCAACACGCTGGACGTGCTCGCGTTCCTGAACGCCTACGCGGCCGGGTGTTGACTTCTCCTCCCCGAGACCCCGTGGGCCAGCGAGGGTTCTGACATGAAGAAGAGGTTCTCGGTCGTTGCGATCGTCGGCATCGCGGCGTCGTCGCACGCGCAGAGCGTCGTGCCCGCCGCACAGCCGTGGAAGGAGACGCAGCCGCTGCGCGTGCTGCGGCTCGGGCCGGACCTGCGGCCGGTGGGGGGGTGGGTGGAATACACCGGCGGCTCGACGCGAGAGGACTGCGCCGGGCTGCTCGCGTTCGACAGCCTGAACAACACGTCCGGCGACGGCTGCCCCATGCCCGCCGGGACGACCGGGTCGTCGCACGTTGTGAACGACTTCACGCTTGCGCCGGGCGCGGCCGGGGGCGCGGCGGACGCCATCACGCTGCTCTGGCAGTGGGACGCCTCCGAGCAGTGCTACCTCGGGGTCGTCTTCCACGACGACTTTGACGCGTCGTGCGCCGGTCCGGCGGCGTCGAACCCGCTCGGCGGCATCGTGCTCGACTTCGGGTGGATGCCGACCGGGGCGTGGAACTCGAAGGTGAACCTGTGCGCCGTCGGCGGGCCGCCGCTGCCGGAAGACGGGTCGGGGGCGTACGAACTCTTCCAGTCGAACCACTACAACGGCAAGGACTTCGTGCTCACGCCCAAGGGCCGGTGGCTGCTCGGGGACCCCCGCGGCGCGGGCGTCGGCTCGCAGGGACCGATCCAGTGGGAGGACGCCGACCACGACGGGGAGTTCGGCGCGGGCGAGTGCGTGGACTATTCGAACGCGGACCCGTGCCTCGACGGGCTTGGCGCGGCGATCGTCATCCACACGACGGCCACGGCGTGCGCGGCTGACTTCAACGGGGACACGGTGGTGAACTCGCTGGACTTCGTGGCCTTCCTCAACGCCTTCGTGAGCGGCGACCCGAAGGCGGACTTCAACGGGGATACCGTCGTGAACTCGCTGGACTTCGTGGCCTTCCTCAACGCCTTCGTGGCCGGGTGTCCGTAACTCGCCGGATCGGCGTTGACACGGCGGTTTCCACGCCCGCCGCGGGGCGGGTTCCGGGTGTGGGGGAGAAAGGAGCGAGCCTCATGCGCAGAAGCGTGCAGATCCTGGCGGCGGTGTTCGTGTGCGCGGCGGGAGCCCCGGGGCTGGCCGGCGACGAGACCGGGGGGTTCCTGGCGTTCGAGGAGGCGTTCAACGGCATCTCGCCCGCGTCGCCGTTCATGGCGGTGGGGCCGGGCCACGTCGTCGCCGTCTCGAACAACGGGATCCGCTTCTTCACGAAAGACGGGGTGATGACCTACGACAACACGTTCTCTGGCAAGTACGGCTTTTTCCCGGACGGGGGCACGCCGCGCAACCCCCGGGTGGCGTTCGACCCGCACACCGGCCGGTTCATCGTCGCGGCCTATTACACCTACGCCTTCGACGACCTTATCTCCGTCGCCATCTCAGACGGCGCGGACCCGAACGGCACGTGGCGGCGGCACACGTTCAACGTGAACGCGGTCGGCGACATCAATCTCTGGACCGGCCACCTGCTCACGATGGGATTCGACGCGAGCGCGATCTACGTCTACAACGACTTCTACTTCGCGAGCGATCCGCTCGACCCGTTCAGCCACGGCTTCGTCTTCTCGATCGACAAGCTGGCGCTGATGAACGGAGAGGTTCCGGCGGTTGTTCCGTTCGAGCCTTTCGAGTTCCCGATCGCCCTCGTGCCCGCGCGCACCTACGACGCGGACGCTCCCGCCCAGTATCTCGTCACGCCGTTCGGCACGCTCGTATCCGAGGACCAGCTCCGGGTGATCGCGCTCAGGGATGCCCTTGGTTCGCCGGTCGTGGACAGCACGGTCGTCGGTGTTCTTCCGTACGACTCGATCTCCGGCTCGGACCGCATGCCGCACCCGGGCGGGAACAGCCTGACGGCGCACGACATCCGCGTGCGCCACGCGGTGTACCGGGCCGGCTCCCTCTGGACGGCTCACCACATCCGCGATCCCGCCACCGGCCGTCACCTCGCTCGCTGGTACGAGATAGCGATGAACGGGTGGCCGGTCTCGGGGGTGCAGCCCGTCCTGGTGCAGGCCGGCACGATCGACCTGGCTCCGGACGTGCATACGTTCCTGCCCGACATCGCTCCCGACGCCAACGGCAACGCCGCCATCGTGTTCCATCACACCTCCGCGACGACCGCGCCGGGGATGGCGCGGGCGGTGCGACTGGCGGGCGACCCGCCTGGCCAGATCCGGTCGGTCGAGATGCTCCGCGAGACGGAACTCGTGCTGCCGTCGCAGACCGTCTACTCGGCCGGCTCGGCGGCGGACATCGACCCCGCCGATCCGCGGTGCGGCTGGGTAGGTGGCGTCTTCTGGGTCACGAACCAGTGGGGCGGCCGGCAGCCGTCGATGTGGATCAGCCCGGTGACGCTGGGATGCCCCGCGGACTTCAACGGCGATACCGCAGTGAACTCGCTGGACTTCGTGGCCTTCCTCAACGCCTTTGTGAGCGGCGACCCGAAGGCGGACTTCAACGGGGATACCGTCGTGAACTCGCTGGACTTCGTGGCCTTCCTCAACGCCTTCGTGGCCGGGTGCCCGTGACGCGCGACCGGCCCGGAAAAAAACCACGAGAAGCACCGGGGCGGAGCCGAGTCGGCTTCGCCCCTTTCGTTCGTGTTCCGCCGCGCCCCCAGGATTGCCCAGATTGACACGTATTTGTGAATGTCGGTGCCGCGGGCGCTTGCGTCGCTCGTGCGGATTCCTGTAGGTTGAACCGGCTGCGCGTGTGAGTGGCGCGGCGGGCCTGGGATCAGGTCCAGTGGTCCGGGCGTCCGCACTCGTGAGGGGCAGCGAGGGAGTTCATGCGAAACACGATGTGTTGGTCGGTCGCGCTCGTTGTGTGCGCGAGCGTGGGCGTGGTCAGCGGACAAACCACCCTCGACCTGCCGCGCGGCGGGTTCGTCGGGGTGGATGTCGAGAGCGGGCCGCTCGACAACCCCGGCGACAACTGGGTGTCGATCGAACTCGGGGAGGTGGTGGTCGAGAGCGCGGCGTGGGTCCGCCTGCACTTCGACGAACTGACGCTCGTCGGCGGCAGCCGGCTGCGGGTCACGTCGCTGCTCGACGGCGAGACGCAGGCGCACGACGCCGTGTCGGCGGCGGAGTGGAGCAGGACGACGGCGTACTTCAACGGCGATCGGGTCACGGTGGAGGCGCTGCTCGCGCCGCGGACAACGGGGACGCGAGTGACGCTCCGGCGCGTCTCCGCGGAGCGGGAGGCGCCGGTGCGGCCGAGCGCGCTGTGCGGCATCTGCGTGCCGGACACGCGTGTGCCGTCGAATGGTCTGGCGTTCGGGCGGCTCATGCCCGTCGGGTGCAGCGGGGTGGTGTCGTGCACGAAGAGCGTGGTGCTCTCGGCGGGGCACTGCGTGACGGGCGACCTGGTTGTGCAGTTCAACGTGCCGGCCTCCGGCGCGGACTGCAAGCCCGTGCATCCGCCGGTGGAGGACCAGTTCCCGGTGACGTGGGCGCAGTTCGAGAAGGGGGGGGTCGGGAACGACTGGGCTGTGCTGACGACGGGCGCGAACAGTGAGGGTGCGACGATCTTCGAGAAGTACAAGGCGATGATCCCGGTGTCCGAGGCGGCGGCCTCGCTCGGGCAGGCCGTGGATGCCATCGGGTACGGCGCGGTCGAGGCGCCGGACTGCGAGAAGACCCAGACGCAGCAGCGGAGCGACGGCGTCATCACGCTGGTCAAGAACGCCCACTACAAGTTCGACAACGACGTGACCTACGGCAACTCCGGCTCGCCGCTGATGCTCGGCGGCGAGATCGTCGGGATCGTCACGCACTGCGGCACGGTCTGCGGGAACAACATCGCCACGCGGGTGGACCGCCCGAACTTCGTCGCCGCCCGCGAGGCGGCGTCGGACTGCGCCCGCACCTGGTGCCTCGCCGACTTCAACCTCGACGGCGTGGTGAACTCGATGGACATGATCGCGTTCCTCACGGCCTACGCGCAGGGCGACATGTCGGCGGACCTCGACGGCGACGGCCTGCTGACCACGCTCGACGTGCTGGTCTTCATGAACGCCTGGGCGGCGGGGTGCCCGTAGGAAAGCGAACAGCGCACAATGGACAGTGGACATGAAGAGGGGGCCTCTTCCGGGGTCGCGGCGTGGCGGTCCCTGATCGCACGGCGCTTCCGGTCCGCCTGCCGGCGCGGCCACCTCGTGCACACGAGCGCGGGGTGATCGTGGTGGGTATCGGGCCTTGGTCGGGTCGGGCCGATTCCAAACGGCTGATGATCTAAGAAGTTACGAGGAACCCTGTCGGAAGTGAACGGGCGGAAGGGGGTTGACGGCCGCGCCGAAATCCGCACACTGGTGGTTCCATAGCGGCCCGTGCCGCCCGCCCGGGCCTCGGAGGAGCCGTGGGGCGGAACCGGGTTCCGGGCCGCTCGATGTCAGCGGTGGAGGCCCGGTGGACGGGCTTGCGATCAGGCGTTGGAAGGAGGGACCGATGTTCAGCATCACGAAGCGTTTGGCGACCATCGTGCCCATGACCTTCGCGGTGGTTCTGGCCCTTGCGTTCGGCGCGCCGACCGCCGCACAGCACGTGGGTCCGGCGGCTGACCGCGACACGGCTTCGGCGGCGGCACTCAGCCTGCGTGCGATGACCATCTCCGGCATCGCCCGGTGGCCCGACGGCACGCCGATCGAGAACGCCGTGATCGTCAGTTCCGCCGGCGGCAAGGCGGTCAGCGCCCCTGACGGCTCGTTCGCGCTCGCGGTCGATGTGCCGGACGAGGCCGAGTCGGTGGGTGTCACGGTGGTGGCGACGCTGGGCGGCGTGAACTACACCTCCGGGCGGCTCGTGGAGTGCTGGCCGGGCGAAGGCCGCTTTGATCTCGGGGGCGTGCGGCTGGACCCCGCCGCCGAGTGTGAACCGGCGTGGGTGCCGACGTTTGGCGAACGGCCGGGCGTGAGTGCCCCCGTCTATGCCCTGACGGTGTTCGACGACGGCTCAGGCCCTGCCCTCTACGCCGGCGGCTCCTTCACCACGGCGGGCGGTGTGACGGTAAACCGCATCGCGAAATGGGACGGCCAGTCGTGGTCAGCGCTCGGCAGCGGGATGAACAACTGGGTCTATGCCCTGACGGTGTTCGATGACGGTTCCGGCCCGGCCCTCTACGCAGGCGGCGAGTTCACCGCGGCGGGCGGGGTGAGCGCGAGCCACATCGCAAGGTGGGACGGCCAATCGTGGTCGTCCCTCGACAGCGGGATGAACGAGCGGGTCTGGGCTTTGACGGTGTTCGACGACGGTTTCGGCCCGGCCCTCTACGCCGGCGGCGACTTCACCACGGCGGGCGGGGTGAGCGCGCGCCGCCTCGCGCGATGGGACGGCCAGGCGTGGTCGGTGCTCGGCAGCGGGATGGATGATCGGGTCTTCGCTCTGGCGGTGTTCGACGATGGGTCCGGTCCGGCCCTCTACGCAGGGGGCCAGTTCAAAAGGGCGGGCGGGGTGACGGTGAACGGCATCGCGAAATGGGACGGGCAGTCGTGGTCGGCGCTCGGCAGCGGGATGAACAACGGGGTCGAGGCCCTGACGGTCTTCGACGACGGGTCCGGCCCGGCCCTCTACGCCGGGGGCCGTTTCGACACGGCGGGCGGGGTGACGGTGAACTACATCGCGAAATGGGACGGCCAGTCGTGGTCGGCCCTCGGAACCGGGATGAGTTGGGGCGACTTTCCATGGGTTCTTGCTCTGACGGTGTTCGACGACGGGTCCGGCCCGGCCCTCTACGCAGGCGGCCGCTTCATCAGGGCGGGCGGGGTGAGCGCGCCCCGACTCGCGCGATGGGACGGCCAGTCGTGGTCTGCACTCGGCAGCGGGGTAAGTGACACGGCCTATGCCTTGGCGGTGTTCGACGACGGGTCCGGCCCTGCTCTCTACGCTGGCGGCGCGTTCAACTCCGCGGGCGGGAAGAGCGCGAGCCGCATCGCGAGGTGGAAAGGCCAGTCGTGGTCGCCCCTCGGGAGCGGGCTAAGCAGCGACGTCCGTTCCCTGACGGTGTTCGACGACGGGTTCGGCCCGGCCCTCTACGCCGGAGGCGCGTTCACCACTGCGGGCGGGATGAGCGCGAACCGCATCGCGCGATGGGACGGCCAGTCGTGGTCCGTGCTCGGCAGCGGGATGGATGGCGAGGTCCATGCCTTGACGGTGTTCGACGACGGCACAGGCCCGGCTCTCTACGCCGGCGGCTTCTTCACCTCGGCGGGCGGGGTGACGGTGAATCGCATCGCGAGATGGGACGGCCAGTCGTGGTCGCCCCTCGGCATCGGGATGAGCGGCCCTAATCCTTGGGTCTTTGCCCTGACGTCCTTCGACGATGGCTCCGGCCCGGCCCTCCACGCAGGCGGAGAGTTCACCGTTTCCCCCGCCGGTGACAGTTACCTCGCCAAGTGGCAGGGGTGCGCGAGCGCCTGCTTCGCCGACTGCAACGGCGACGGGCAGGTCAACTCGATCGACTTCGTCTGCTTCCTCAACCTCTACGTCGCCGGCGACCCCGCGGCGGACTGCAACGGCGACGGGCAAATCAACTCGATCGACTTCGTCTGCTACCTCAACCTCTACGTCGCGGGATGCCCGTAGGACAGTGGACAATGGACAGTGGACAGTGGACATGAAGAGGGTGGCCTCTTCCGGGGTTGCTGTGTGCCGGGTCAGGCGACCTGGAGGAGTCGCATGGCGGCGGCGACGATGTCCTGGGCGGTCAGGCCGCACTGGGCGAGGATCTGCTCGGGGGTGCGCGCGCTGCGTGGGATGCGGCGGACGTGGAGTTGTTCGAGGGTGAAGGCGTCGCCGGAGGCGACGAGGGCGTCGGCGACGGCGGAGCCGATCCCGCCGCCGTAGTTGTCCTCGAGGGTGATGACGTAGCCGTTGTTGGCCCCGATGATGTCGAGGAGTTTGTCGGCATCGAAGGGGAGGCTGTAGAGGTCGATGAGTGTGGCGTTGACGCCGGCCTTGTCGAGGAGGTCGATGGCCTTGTTGGCCTCGTGGACCATGTATCCGGCGGCGCAGAGGACGACGTCGCGTCCCTCGTTGAGGACTTCGAAGCCGCCGAGGTTGAAGACCTGGTCGTCGGAGTAGATGAACTCGGTGTCGGCGCGGAGGGTGCGCATGTAGCACGCGCCCTCGTACTCGGCCATGACACCGGTGAGGGCGTAGGCGGCGTAGGCGTCGGCGGGCTGGAGGACGTAGCAGCCCGGGTTGCCGCGGTGGTCGCGCATGGTGGTCCAGGCGCGGAACCATGCGACGTCGGGGAGGGCCATCTGGCTGGGGCCGTCGGCGGCGAGGGTGATGCCCGCGTGCGAGCCGACGATCTTCAGGTTCGCGCCCGAGTTGATGGCCATCTCGATCTGGTCGTAGGCGCGGGTGACGAACTTGGCGAAGGTCGAGCAGAAGGGGATCTTGCCCGCGGCGGCGAGGCCGACGGCGACGGAGATCATGTTCTGCTCGGCGATGCGGCACTCGACGAAGCGGTCGGCGAGTTCGGATGACTTGCCGAAGGTCTCGGCGTAGGTCGAGTTGCTGACGTCGGCGTCGAGAACGACGACGCGGTCGTTCACGCGCCCGAGCGCCCGCAGCGCGACGCCGTAGGCTTTGCGTGTGGCGAGGCGTCCGGCGTGGAGCACGCTCTCCATGTCCATGCTGCGCATGGCGTCGGCGAAGGAGGGGAGGTCGCCGAAGCCCTGCTCGCGCGGGGCTGCCTGCGCGGGCGGCTCGATGGTGAAGGCGTCGGAGGCCGTGAGCGCACTGGTGAGTTCGACTCGACGCTCGTCGAGTTCGGCCAGGGCCTTCTGGAGCGCGTCGCCCGTCGCGGGCTTGCCGTGCCAGCCGCCGCCCTGCACGCTCGGCGCGCCCCATCCCTTGACCGTCCTGGCGACGAGCGCCATCGGCGCGGCGTCGGGCTGCGCGGAGCGCGCGATGAACTCCTCGAACGCGGCCTTGATTTCCTTCGGTGAGTGGCCGTCAATCGTCTTCACGTGGAACCCGGCGGCCCCGAGCTTGGCGGCGAGGCGCTCCGGGGACTGCTGCTCGGCGACGCGGCCCGCCTGCCCGTAGCCGTTGCAGTTGAAGATGGGCAGAACGTTGGTGAGTCTGCGTTCGGCGATGAAGTCGATGGCCTCGGCGACCTGCCCCTCGCGCGACTCGCCGTCGCCGATGATGCAGTAGATGCGACGGTCGATGGCGTCGAGGCGGGCGGCCTCGGCCAGGCCCGCCGCGACGCTCAGGCCCTGGCCCAGCGAGCCGGTGGCGGCGTCGAAGAACGGGAAGCCCTCCATCGGGTTCGGGTGCCCGTCCAGGGGGGAGCCGTCCATGCGGAGCGAACCGAGGTCGGCAACGGTCAGCCGCTTGCGGGAGGCGGGGTCGCGCCCGACCATGACGCCGAGTTTGGCGGCGGCGGCGTAGACGGCGGGGACGGCGTGGCCCTCGCTGAGGACGAGGCGGTCGCTGGTGGGGTAGTCGGGGTAGTCCGTGCTCCAGCGCATGGTGTGGAACATGAGCATGGCGACGATGTGCCCGATGCTCATGGCGGAGGACGGGTGGCCGCTGCCCGCCTCGGCCGTCATGGTCAAGGAGAGACGGTCCAACTCGATGGCCTGGGCGTGCATGGCGGCTTCGAATGACATGAGGAGTCCTCCCGCGCCGGGGGCGCATGGGCGGCCGGCTCGTCGGGGGCGGACCCCCGGCGCGGCCCCGGGGACCGGACCCGTCCGACCGTCGGCTGTACCGGTCGCCCCGCGGCCGCGATGAGCGGCAGAGTGTGAGTATCCCCGCCCTCGGACGCCTTGACAACCCCGCGGGGGGATTCGGCCCGAGATTTGCAGGCGGTTCGCGACGCGGGGGCGTTTGGGGGCACTCGGGCGGCTTCTGCGCGGTACACTCTGGCCCAACACGGAGGAGCCGTCCCCATGAAGGTCACCTGCGATCGCGGAGCGTTGCTGGAGGCGATCAACCTGGCGTCGAGCGTGGTGGCGACCCGCTCGCCGCGCCCCCAACTGACGTGCATCAAACTGACAGCCGAGCGCAAGGGCAAGGCCGGGACGCTGACGCTGGCGGCGACGGACGGGGAGATATCGATCCGGCTGTCGGTGGCGCAGGTGGACGTGCAGACGCCGGGCGAGGCGCTGCTGCCGGCGGACAAGTTGCGCCAGATCGTCTCGGCGGAGGACAACGAGCCGACGCTCTCGCTGGAGATGGACGAGAACCTCGTCTGCCACATCCGGGGCAACGACGCGCACTTCAAGCTGATCGGCCAGCCCGCGGGCGAGTTCCCGCCCATCACCGAGTTCCGCGGCGCGGTGGCCGGGTCCGGCGGGCGTCCGGCGGCCAAGGCCGTCTTCACGCACGACGCCCGCTCGCTGGGCGAGTTGATCTCGCGGACGCTCTTCGCCACGGCCCGCGAGACCTCGCGCTACGCGATCAACGGCGTGCTGATGGTGCGCGAGGGCAAGCGGCTCCAGATGGTGGCGACGGACGGACGGCGGCTGGCGCTCTCGCGGGCGACGCTCTCGGGCGGGGAGAAGGACGCGCCGGCGGTGCGCTGCATCGTGCCGAGCAAGGGACTTTCCACGCTCCAGAAACTGCTGGGCGGCTCGGACGAGGCGGTGCAGGTGGCGGTGACGGACAACCAGGTGTACTTCAACGTCGGCGCGCCGGACGCGAAGGACCACGCGGACGGGCGGGCGGTGCTCTCGTCGAACCTGGTGGAGGGGGCGTTCCCGCCCTACGAGGACGTGATCCCGAAGGACCAGGACAAGACGATCGTGGTGGACCGCGACGCGTTCACGTCCGCCGTGCACCGGGCCGCGCTGCTGACGAACGAGGAGTCGCGCGGGGTGCGGATGGCGTTCGATTCCAAGGGTCGGCAGGCGCACCTCTCGGCGCACGCGAACGAGGTGGGCGAGGCGAACGTGGAACTGTCGCTCGCGGAGTACAAGGGCGAGGACATCGAGATCGGGTTCAACCCGGCGTTCATCACGGATGCGCTGAAGGTGATCGCGGACCCGCAGGTGGTGATCGAGCTGAAGGCGTCGAACAAGCCGGGGCTGATCAAGTCGGGGCAGGACTTCACGTACGTGGTGATGCCCGTGAACCTGACGTGAGGCGCGGCGCGGCTCAGCCGGGCGGGCGTCCGCTCTGGACGTCTTGGCCGCGGAGGTAGCGGGTCAGGTCGCGCATGAAGACGGTGACGCGTTCGCGCTGGTGGGCGGTGGCATGCTCCTCGATGCGCTGGCCCATGAAAGCGACCATGGCCCCGGCGTCCCTGGCGGAGACTTCTCCCGAGCGCATGATGCGGTCGTCGCGTCTCGTGTTGCGCTGGCCGCGGGCGAGGAGTTCCTCGTCGGAACGGCGGTCGATCGAGCCGTCGAATGGGGCGGTGAGCCGGGCCATGCGGACGTAGGCCTCGGCGAGGTACTGCTCGCGCTGCTCGGCGGGGACGTTGGTGTAGTCCTTGGCGGCGAGGTCCACGACGTCGAGCATGAGTCGGCTGGCGTTTCGTTCGATCTGCTCGCGGGCCGCGCCGGAGATGCCGGCGAAGAAGGCGGCCATCTCGGCGGAATCGGACGCGCTGAGGGACTGCATGCGCTCGTACAACTGGCCGATGAGGCGGATGCGCTCCTCGACGGGGAGGCGGTTGAACTCCTCGGTGAGGAGGGTGAAATCGAAGACGGCGGCGATGCTGTCGGCGGTGTAGTCGGGGGCGGGCTTCGGGCGGACCATGAGCCAGGCGCCGACGCCGCCGGAGGCGACGAGGACGAGGAACGCCGCGCCGAGGGCGTTGCGCGCCACGGGCGAGCGCCACGCGGCGGCGGCGATCGACCGGATGCGTGCGTCGGCGGCGTTGAGGCGTTGGCGAGCGGAGCGCCGCGTCGTGGGCGCGGCGAAGTCCACGCCTTCGAGGAGCGAGCCGAAACCGGGCTTGTTGTTGGTGTCGTCGTTCATAGCCGGGCGTGCTCCTGGGCGTTCAGCCGGGGAAACCGGAGAGTTTGAGGATCATGGCGAGGATTTCTTCGAGGACGGCGGCGGAGGGGTCGCCGGGGTAGACGTCCGCGCTGCCGTCGAGGTAGACGGCGTTGCGTCCCTCTTTGCCTCGCTTGGTGTGCCAGTGGTTGCCGTCGATCATCACGGCGAGTTTCTCGCCCTTTCCGGAGAAGACCTCGTAGGTGCGTGAGATGGCGGTCATGGCGGACCAGCGCGAGCCGCGGTCGTCGGGGTTGAGCACGCCGAAGAGTTCGAGCAGGACGTAGCCGTCGGCGGGGGGGAAGCGGTAGGAGAGGCCGTAGGTGCGCCACCAGGGGTCGGGGTTGTCCGAGTCTTCGCCGCCGCGGTCGCTGGGGCAGAGGTAGGGGTCGCTCACGATCCAGTTGTTGCTGGTGACGTCGTCGGGGTTCTCGCGTCGTGGGCGTGCGGCGTCGACGTACTGCTCGAGCACGTCGAAGAGCGCGGCTTCGTTCTGGTTGTCGTCCGCGCCGGCGATGGGTCGCACGAAGGGGAAGCGGTGGTCGGAGTCGCCGAAGTAGTTCTGCATGCCCGTGCCGAGCGAGCGGAGGTTGGTGAGGCACTTGAGTTTGCGGCCTTCGTCGCGGGCCTTGCCGAGGGCGGGCAGCAACAGGCCGATCAGCAGGGCGATGATCGAGATGACGACGAGCAGTTCGATGAGCGTGAACGCGCGCCGGGGGGACTCCGCGGCCCGGGGCGTCACACGGGGAGCCGGAGCATCAGGCCGTCGCGCGTCGCCTCGTCCACGACGCGCTTGGCGGTCGGCGTCTGCGTGGCGCGGAAGGTGTCGGCGTGTCGCCTGAAGCATGCCCTGAACTCCTCGTCCTCACGCATGGCGGCGTCGATGCCGCGCGCCACCGATGCCAGCCCGGCCTTGAGGCGCCAGGCCCGCGCCGCCGCCCCGAGCGCGCCGAGGGCGAGCAGGGCGGGGAGCCGCGCCGGCTCGGGCAGCCAGGCCGCCACCGCCTGACCGACGGGGTCCGACGGATTGTTGGATTCGGCGATCGCGTGCTCCAGGCTGGAGAGTGCGGCCCGAACCGCCGCCGCCCCGGCCTCTGAGGCTGCCTGCCGAGCCGTCGCTGACTCGCGGAGCGGATCGCCCTTGGGGAGCGACTCGGCCCGCCGCGCCCACTCGGCCGCGTCCGCTTCCAGCGAGCGCTGGAGCGAGGCGGCCTCGGACCGAACCCGCTCGACATCCTCGGATGCCACGCACGCCGGGAGGATGAGCGCGGCACCCGCGAGAGCCGTCGCCACCGCCAACCGGCGTGCAGCGCCTTGAAGCCACCGAGACCTCCGACTCGACTCCGAACCTTCGACCAGACCGGCCATGACAGCCCCCTTTCGTACCCGGAGAAGCCCGCCGGGCTGCATCGGGGCGTCCGGAAGTCGCCCCGGCCCGGGGGGAAGGGGGGAGTTGTGCGTCGGCCTGATTGTCGCAGGTCAAAGGGGGCGAAGGAAGGGGAAACAGACCAATGGCCGCAAGACTGCGCGCGCGGACGGGCGGTGGGGGTCAGATCGTGGCGTCGAGGATCGCGGCGGTCAGGCGGTGGGTGAGGGCGTGGCCGGACCGCTCGGCCCGAACGCGGGCGAGGAGGGGACGGGCGAGGAGGGCGAGGTCGCCGAGGAGGTCGAGGAGTTTGTGGCGGGCCGGCTCGTCGGGGAAGCGGAGGGTGTTGTCGATCGGGCCGGAGGCGTCGAGGACGAGCATCTCGCGCGGGGTGAGGTGGGCGAAGAGTCCGGCGGCCCGCATCGCCTCGGCCTCGGCGCGCAGGCAGAAGGTGCGGGCGGGGGCGATCGCCGCGATGTAGGAGGCCGGGTCGCCGGACCATTCGGCGCGCTGTCGGGGGATCGGCGCGCCGGGGCTGTAGTCGAGCGAGTACGAGGCGGAGAAGGCGTCGGCGGGTTCGGCGGCGATGGTCGCCGCGCCGGCCCGCACAACGACGGGGGCGCGGAGCGTGATGGGCGACGGGGGGGGGGCGGTGTCGCGCAGGCCCGCGTCCAGGATCGCGCGCACGAACGGGGCGGATGAGCCGTCGAGGATCGGGAGTTCCGGGCCGGAGACCTCGACGAGGGCGTCGGTCACGCCGAGGCCCGCGAGGGCGGAGAGGAGGTGCTCGACCGTCGAGACGGCGGCGTGCTCGGGTCCGAGCGTGGTGCAGCGCGGGTCGATGGCGCGGAAGGCGGGGTGGACGGGGTGATCGGAGAGGGAGGCGCGCACGGCGCGAAAGGGGGGGGCATCCGGGATGTCGATTCGCCGGAAGGAGACGCCGGAGCCGGGGTCGGCGGGGCGGATGGTGCAGTGCGCTGGGGCGGCGGTGAACAGGGCGACGCCCTCGACGCGGGCGTCGCGGGCGAGCGTCCGTCGTGGAGCGCCTGGAACGATCACGGGAGGTTGGCGCGTTCGGATTCGAGCGCCTTGATGCGTGCCTTGATCTCGTCGAGCCTGCCCGAGAGCCGGCGGAGGAGGGCGATGTTCTTCATCGCGTCGTGCGCGTTGAGGGCTGGGGTGGCGAAGACCGATTCGCCCGCGGGGACGTCGTCCATGACGCCGGACTGCGCGCCGACCTTGGCGCGTGCGCCGACGCGGAGGTTGTCGCCCACGCCGGCCTGTCCGCCGATCATCACGCCGTCCTCGAGGACGACGGAGCCGGCGAGGCCGACCTGGCCGCAGAGGATGCAGCACCGTCCGACGCGGCAGGAGTGTCCGACCTGGACGAGGTTGTCGATCTTGGTGCCGGCGCCGATGATGGTGTCGTCGAGTTTGCCGCGGTCGATGGCGGAGTTGGCGCCGATCTCGACGGCCGACTCGATGAGGACCGCGCCGAGGTGGGGGATCTTGACGAAGCCCGAGCCGTCGGGCGCGGGCCGGTAGCCGAACCCGTCCGCGCCGATGACCGTGCCGGCGTGGATGGTGCAGTGGTCGGCGATGCGGCAGTTGTGGTAGACGGTGACGCCGGGGTGGAGCGTGCAGCGTTTGCCGACGGACGCGCCGCGCCCGAGGAAGACGCGCGCGACGAGGACGGAGCCTTCGCCGACCGACGCGCCGCCCTCGACGACGCAGCCGGGGCCGACGCAGGCGGAGGGGGCGACGGCCGCGGCGGGATCGACGACGGCGGAGGGGTGGACGCCCGGAGGGGGGGGCGGGGGCGCGCTGCGCGAGGCGAAGAGTTCGAGCGTGCGGATGAGCGCGATGTCGGCGTCGTCCACGACCAGGAGCGAACGGGCCGCGGGGTCGTGCCCGGGCACGCGGAGCGAGCGGGAGACGATGGCGGCGGCGGCGGCGGAGCCGGGCCAGAGACGGGCGTACTCGTCGGTGCGGATGAAGGTGAGGGAGCGAGGGCCGGCGCGCTCGATGGGGGCGACGGCGTCGATGGGCAGGTCCGCCCGCCCGAGCAGTTCCGCGCCGAGCGCATCGGCGATCGTGCGTGTGGTGGTCTCGGCGGCCATGCGGACGGTCAGTTGCGCGCGCCGGCGCTGTGCAGGTTGTTCATGTAGGTGAGAACCTGATCGCTGATGTCGATCGCGCTGGAGGCGTAGATGACCTGCCGGGCCTGGATGGCGGCGTTGACGTTGCGGTCGGGCATGCCCTCGGGGATGCCCATGCCCTGGTCGTCGAAGAGGACGAGGTCGTAGCCGGCCTTGGCGGCGACGTCGCGGGTGGCCTCGACCATCTTGAGGTACATGGCGCGGATGGCCTCGCCCTTCTCGATGTTCAGCAGCGTCTGGAGAACCTCCTGGCGGGCCTTGGCCTGTGCCTCGAGCTCGAAAAGCTCCGCCCGGACTGAACGCCGCTGCGCCACCGCGGTCTTCTGGAGTTCATCCAACTCCGCGGCCTTGCCCTCGATCTGCACCTTCAGGCGGTCGAGCGACTTCTGGAGTTCGTCCACGCGCGCCTGCAGGCGGGCGTTGAACTCCGTCAGCTCGTTCAGCCCGTTGAGCACACGCTCGACGTTCAGCACGCAGACGGCTGTCGGGGCGGCTGCGGGCCTTGGCGCGGCGTCCGCGCCGGCACGCCACGCCAGCGTGGCGACGAGGACGAGCGCGAGCGCGGTCAGGGCGAGGGCGTGCGGCGAGAATCGACCTGTGGACATGTTCGTGTCTCCCTTGCGAGGCCCGCGTGCGAGTGGGGACGCCGCTTCGGCGCGTCGGCGGGCCGGGAATGATACCGGCGACGCCCGCGGCGGTCGCGTGGGCGATTCCGGCCCGAGGCGGCGTTCCGGCGTCAGAAGGGCACGTCCAGCGAGAACGTGAAGAGGCGGCCGCGGTCGCCGGGCTGGTCCACGATGGGGAAGCCGAAGTCGAAGGCGAGGGGGACGGGGCTGAGTTGGGGGACGTAGATGCGCAGGCCGAGCCCGACGGAGACGCGGTAGTCGTCGAAGCCCGGGTCGTTGGTGACGGTGCCGGTGTCGAGGAACCCGACGACGCTGACCATGTCCTCCCAGACGGGCTGCTGGATCTCGGTGCCGAAGAAGAACTGCCAGGTGCCGCCGACGGCGTCGTCGCCGAGTTCTCCGGTGTCGTTGCGTATGCCCTTGGGGCTGACGGTGCGGTAGGCGAAGCCGCGGAAGTTCGCGCCGCCGAGGTAGAAGCGTTCGTACAGGGGCGTGTCGTCCTCGCCCTGGGGGATGTATCCGACGAGTCCCCTGAAGGAGAGGACGGTGCGGCGGCCCATGAAGTCCTCGTAGACGGGGACGTAGAGCGTCTGCTCGGCGGTGAGTTTGGTGAAGTCGAAGTCGCCGCCGAGGAGGCCGACCTGTTCGATGCCGAGTTCGGTGCGCGATCCTTTGGTGGGCCGGTAGGGGTCGTCGAGCACGCCGCGCGTCATGGTGAACCCGACGCCGGTGACGATGTTCTGGTCTTCGACGGCGAAGACGTCGACGGGCTTGTCGGGTGAGATGTCGCTGAGTTCGACGGACTCGACGCGGAAGATGGCGTTGCCGGTCCAGCGCGTGCCGAAACGGCGGCCGAGGCCGAAGCGTGCGCCGTAGCGTTGCTCGTCGAACTCGCGGTACTGTCGGTCGCGGTAGAAGGCGGCGACGGAGCCGGTGTAGTCGGTGCCGAGGAGGTAGGGGTCGGAGAGGGCGACCTGGTAGGTCTCGACACGGTCGCCGGGGAGGGCCTCGATACGGAAGGTCTGCCCCGCGCCGCGGAAGGCGCGCCCGGAGAAGAAATCGCCGAAGGAGTCGGGGGTGTCGTAGAGGTCGAAGTTGCGCTGGACGAGGGCGATGCGCCCGACGACGCCGGCGTCGGAACTGACGGCCGCGCCGAGGTTGAACTCGCCGGTGTTGGTCTCGGCGACCTCGACGAGCACGTCGCGGTACTCCGGCTCGTCGGGGTCCGGGGGCTGGAGGGTGATCTTCGGGGGCGTGTGCTGGAGCTCGAAGAGCCGCGTGGTGCGGAGCCTGCGCTGGGCCTCGTCCACGGCGGTGCGGTCGAGGGGGCGGTCGGGACGGACGCCCGCGGCGTGGACCTCGCGGCGCACCACGTCCTGGCGGGTGATGCTGTTGCCGGCGATGACGACCTCGCCCGTCATGTACGCCGCGCCCTGCGTGACCTGGAGGAGCAGGTCCACCATCGGCTCGTTCTCGTCGCGCAGTTCGAGTCGTCGGACGGTGACGTCGGTGTAGCCGAGTTTGTGGTAGGCGGCGCGGACCTGCTCGATGCTCCGTCGCAGGCGGTTGATGGAGTAGACGTCGCCGGGCTTGAGGTCCATCTGGCCGGAGAGCTGGTCGGCGGTGAAGACCGGCTCGCCGTCGAGCGTCTCGACGCGCAGCGAGCGGTATGTGTACAGCGGGCCTTCCTCGATGAAGAAGGTGACGATGGCCTCGCGGTTGTTCGGCGCGGGCTGGATGCGCTTGTCGACGCGGACGTCGAGGCGCCCGCGGTCGCGGTAGAAGGCGTAGATGGCGGCGACATCCTGCTCGAGGATGTCGTCCTCGAGCGGGGCCTTGCCGAGCATCCAGGCCTCGCGGGTCTGGATCTGGCGCTTGAGTTCGCGGTCGGCGAACGAGTCGTTGCCGACGAAGCGCAGGCCGGTGACCTTGAGCCGCTCGCCCTCGCGGATGCGGAAGAGGACGATGCCGGAGCGTTCGAGTTCCTCCTCGTCCCAGTCGACGTTGACGAGGTAGTAGCCCTTCTTGCGGTAGAGGTCCTCGACGCGGCGGGCGGCGCGGTCGAGCTGGAATCGGTCCACGGGCGTGCCGACGAGGACGTCCACCTGCTCGGCGATCTCCTGGTCGGTGATGCGCCGGTTGCCGACGGCCTGCACGTCCTGCACGATCGGCTGCTCGGTGAGCACGAAGGTCAGAACGACCGTGCCGTCGGCGAGGGTTTCGAGTTCGGTCTCGACGGCGGAGAAGTGGCCGGTGCGGTTGAGGCGGGTGAGGTCGTCGGCGACGGTGCGCCGGCGGAACGGCTCGCCCGCCGCGGAGCGGAGTTGGTTGCGGACGAACTGGGCCGTCGTCGCGGAGACGGGTTCGAGTATCCGCCGTTGCTCGACGAGCGTCGGCTTCATCAGGTCAATGCGGCGGATCGTGCGTCCCTCGACGTCCTCCGGCTGGGCGTGGCAGCGCGCGGCGACGGAAGGCGCGAGAACGGGCAGGCCCCAGACTCCGCCCGCGGCCAGAGCGAGGGCGCAGGCTCGGGCAAGCGCGGATCGGCTGCGGGCGTGCGGGTTCGGGCGGTTCACGGAGGGGGACAATACCGCTCGCGGGGCCGGGCCACAAACCGCGCCCGTTGCGACCCCCGGAAGGGGGGAGTAGCATCCGCTCCCCCCGGGCCGGGCCGGGGGTGTGGAGGGTCTCGACGCCATGAGCCGCCTGATCCGCGTCGGCCGCCGGGCCGGCGTCGTTACGGTAACCGCCTGTTCGGTGCTGGCGGGCCTTGGGCTGGTCTTTCACCTCGTGAAGCCGGAGGTGCTGCCGCGCGTGGACACGACGAGCCTGGCCGGCGTGCTGGCGATGCTGGTGCTGCCGTGCGCGACGCTGGGCGCGCTGGGGATCGACCGGGCGGCGGTGAAGCGGGAGCGGGGGGAGGAGTGAGTCCTGGGTCTTGAGTCCTGAGACTTGAGACTTGAGGCTTGGGGGGTGGGGCTAGGGCCGTGCGTTGAAGGCGATGGCGGTTTCGAGTTCGTGCGCGATGCGGAGCAGGCGGGTCTCGCCGAACACGGGGGCGACGAGTTGCACGCCGACGGGGAGCGTGCGCCCGTCGAGCGAGGCGACGCCCGCCGGGATCGCGATGGCGGGCAGGCCGGCGAGGTTGATGCTGACGGTGTAGACGTCCTCGAGGTAGAGGGCGAGGGGGTCGTCGGTCTTCTCGCCGAGGCGGAAGGGGGGGGCCGGGCTGGTGGGCATGAGGACGGCGCTCGCGCCGGCCTCGAAGGCGCGGTCGAAGTCGTCCTTGATGAGCCTGCGCGCCTTGAGGGCGGTGAGGTAGTACTTGTCCTGGTAGCCGCTCGACAGAACATGCGTGCCGAGCAGGATGCGCCGTCGGACTTCTTCGCCGAAGCCCTCGGTGCGCGACCGGCGGTAGAGGTCTTCGAGGCTGTCGCCCTCGCGCATGGGGGCGCGCCGCCCGTAGCGCACGCCGTCGAAGCGGGCGAGGTTGGAACTCGCCTCGGCGGCGGCGACGATGTAGTAGGCGGCGACGGCGTGCTCGGCGTGGGGCAGGTCGATCTCGACGATCTCTGCGCCGCGGTCGGCGAGCGCCGCGGCGGCGGCGTCCAGCGCGGCATCGACGGCGGCGTGGTTGCCCCCCCCTCGTGCCCGGTGCGGGACGCCGATGCGCAGCGGGCGGATCGGCTCGTCGATGCGGGCGGCGAAGTCCTCGGGCGGGCGGGCGCACGAGGTCGCGTCGAGCGGGTCGTGCCCGGCCATCACGGAGAGGGCCAGGGCGCAGTCGCTCACCGTGCGCGCGAAGGGGCCGACCTGGTCGAGGCTGGAGGCGAAGGCGACGAGTCCCCAGCGGCTGATGCGCCCGTAGGTTGGTTTCATGCCCACCACGCCGCAGAAGCCAGCGGGCTGCCGGATCGAGCCGCCGGTGTCGGAGCCGAGGGCGAGCGGGACGAGTCCGGCGGCGACGGCGGCCGCGCTCCCGCCGGAGGAGCCGCCGGGGACGCGCGACTCGTCCCACGGGTTGCGGGTCGGGCCGAAGAGGGAGAACTCGCACGAGGAGCCCATGGCGAACTCGTCGAGGTTGGTCTTGCCGACGACGATCGCCCCGGCGTCGATGAGCCGCCGCACCGCGGTGGCGGTGAAGGGGGACTCGTAGGCCTCGAGCATCCGGCTGGCGCAGGTGGTGCGCCCGTGCGCGAGGCAGAGGTTGTCCTTCACGGCGACGGGCACGCCCGCGAGCGGGCCGACCCGTTCGCCCGCGCGCAGGCGGGCGTCGATGGCGCGAGCATCGTCGAGGGCGCGATCGGCGAAGACCTGCACGAAGGCGTTGAGGCGCGGGTTGAGGGTGTCGATGCGGTCGAGGGCGTCGCGGACGGCGCGCTCGGCTGTGGTGCGGCCGTCGCGCACGGCCGCGGCGAGTTCGCGGGCCGTTGGGGGCGTGGGGAATGTGGGGGCGTCCGCGCTCATTCGCGCTCCATGAGCACCTTGACGCTGAGGCCGCCGACCATCTCGCCGCGCTGCGTGTAGAGCCAGTCCTCGACCTGCTCGACGGGGACGGAGACGCGCTGTCCCTCCTTGAGCGAGAGGATGTACTGCGGGTCGTTGCCGAGCGTGCCGGTGACGTGGGTGTCGGAGATCTCCTCGACGGCGATCCACATGTGCTCGACGTGCTCGCCCTCGACGAAGGGGGCCTTGACGCTGTGGGCCTCGCCGCGGCGGGCCTGGAAGGCGGCGGCGAACTCCGGCCAGCGGCGGCGTGCTTCCTGGGCGGCGGCGGCGAGTTCGGGGTCGCTCGCGTCAGCGAGGGCGAGGTTCACGCTCCCGGCCTGATCGAACTTGTCGAGCCATGTGCCGGTGCGCAGGGCTTCGAGGAGCGCGGGCGTCGGGAACGACGCCCTGCTCTCGTGCGGGAGGTAGAGCATGACGGTCGAGGACGGCATGAGTTCGGCCGCGACGCGCCCGATGACGGCGTACGGGTCGCTCACGTCGCCCTGGGCGAAGTCCACGGCCAGCCACGCCTTGTGCTGCGCGTACGCCCCGGCGAAGTCGGCCCGCTTCATGCCCGCGGCGGTGGCGGCGGGGTCGGCGTCGTAGGGCACGTAGGCAACGACGACGAAATACGCCGCGCGCCCCACGGCGAGCACGTACGCGTCCGCACCGGTCGAGACGCCCTTCGCCCACGCGGGCGGCGGCATAGCGCCGGCGAACTCAACACTCGGGGCCTCGACGGGGAGCGCACGGCGCACGGCCTGGAGGATGTCCGGCGCGCCGAGCGCGGGCTTGTCCTTCAGAAGCATCACGAGCGAAACGGGCGGGCGGTCACCCCCCAGCAGCCGGCCGAGCAGCGGAACCTTGCGGAGCATGCGTCTGAGCATCAGGCGTTCCCTCCGTCTCCGATGACCTTCGGCACGCGGATGAACGGGCCGAAGGACTCGGGTGCGAGCCTGGCGACGGCCTCGGGGGGAAGCGTGGCGGCGGGCACGTCGTCGTCGAGGCGGTTCACTTCGCCGCCGACGTGCGTGAGCGGCTCGACGCCGTCGAGGTCGAGCGCGGCGAGCCGCTCGACGTAGCCGAGGACGGCGTCGAGGCGCTCGGCGGCACGGGCGACCTGATCGTCCGGCAGGTCGAGGCGTGCGAGACGCGCGACCTTGCGGACCTGCTCGGGAGTGAGGCGCGGAGCGTCGGCCATGCGGGCAGTGTACGCGGAGGCGCGCCGCGGCGACCGGGGGAGCAGCGCGGCGATAGGCTTCGGTGAGGCCCGGGATGATGCACAAACGCGCCAGGCTGCGCCGGCTTTGGGAGTTGGCGACGCGCCCGATCGTTCTCATGATCGTCGCTGCGGCGCTGGCGGCGGACTTTCTCGCGGCGCCGGGGTGGAACTCGGGCCAGCCGACACCAGTCGGATTGCTCGCCGATGTGGTACGCTTCAGCGCGCGGGCGAGGGTCAACCCGAACATAGGGCATGTCCGCGTCTACGTCGTTCGCGAGGGTGAGCGCTGGCGGGTCATCGACGCGAACCTAGAGGACTGGGACGAATTATCGCAGACGCTCTTTGGGGGCGATGTCGATGCCGCCTTGGCGACATACGGACGATACACCCGCCGGGTCGGGCTATGGCGTCACAGCGTTGAGGAGCATCGAAAGTTCATCACGTTCTTCGCGGTGCACGACGATGTGCCGGAGGATACCTTTCACGGCGCACGTGACGCGGTCGTCAATCACATCGGACGCTCGTACCTTTACCCGTATCTCGCGCACGAAGTCGAGAGCGTCAGGCGAGAGGACTTCGTCAGTCGCCGCGTCCTGTGGCCCGGCCTGGTGCACGACATCGTGGCGTTCCCGCTGCTCGGACTGCTTGCGGTCGGGTTGTGCTTGCTTCCCGGCCGGTTGCGGCGTGCGATTCGTGATCGACGGCGGCTACGCGGCTTGTGCCCGCACTGCCGTTACGACGTTCGCGGCTTGCCGGGGCCGACGTGCCCCGAGTGCGGGAGGTTGATCTGATACTGATCGTGCGAAGTCCTCGCGACGAGGTAGCCCGCCGCTGCGTGGCTGTCTCACCCCTACCCCCCCCTCCCGTCGCTCGAAGGGTGCGATGGTCTCACGCGATGCATCGACAGTCACTGGAGCGCGCGCGAACGACCCTGCGCGGTCTCTGACTCACGCCAAAGGCGTGAACCAGCCCGAGCCAGGGGCAACGCCCCTGGAACGTGACCCACCACCTCAAAGCCCTGAAAGGGCGCACCAATGCGGCGCGCCCGATCCACGCTCTTTCGCTCGCCCGCCGCGATGCGGCTCGCCGATCGCAACGCCGTGCTCCCAGGGGCGTTGCCCCTGGCTCCGGCTAGGGCACGCCTTCGGCGTTGGCACACATCGCGTTGGCACGGCGTAAGCCGATCCGGAGACACCCTTGCGGTTCCGATGTTTCGCCCTGCCGTTGGGGCTTCTCCGCTACGCCCGTCGAGAGTGCGCTACGGCGTCCCGCGATCGGCATCGGGGGGTGAAGCGGGGCATGGAAAGACCCCGCCCTTGCTGCCCTCTGCGGTGCGGACATCGGAGGCAACTGCGCTTCCGAGTGGGGATGCCGGGCGTCATTACGCTCGTCGGTCTATGAGTGTGCCGCACTCTGGGCACGCGTCGGACGTGACGCCCGAGAGGGGGTAGCCGCAGTTGGGGCACTTGCCGGCGGCGACGCGCTTGACGGCCTGGTTGGCGATGCCGCCGATGACGGCGATGACGGCGATCGCGAGGACGATGCCGCTGACGATCATCCAGACGGGGCGGGTCTGTTCGCTATCGGTGAGATCCTGAATCTGCGTGGCGACGTAGACAGCCGCGGCGGTGCGGGGGGCCATGCCAAGGGCGGTGCCGATGAGGAAGGCGCGCTTGCCGACGCCGGTGGTCGCCATCACGAAGTTGGTGATGGCGAAGGGGGAGTTCGGCGGGACGCGCAAGAGGGCGACGATGCCGAGGGTCCGCCAGAAGCCGTGGCCGATCAGGGCTTCGCGCACGGCCCGGGCCTTGCGGTTCTCCTCGATGAGCCGCTCGACGCGGTCGCGCGAGGCGGTGCGGGCGACGACGTAGCCGACCGCCGACGCGCCGACGAAGCCCGCGAGCGCGCCCGGGAATCCCAGCGCGAACCCGAATGCCCAGCCCGCAAGGATGGCCTGCGAGTAGGTGGGCAGGACGCCGAAGCCCGCGCTGAAGATGAAGATGGCGATGTAGAGGGCGTAGCCGAGGGCCTGGTGGTGCGTGAGCCAGTCGGCGATGGTGTTGATGTTCAGCAGCAGCAGGAACCCGCCGAGCGGGGGCAGGATGAGCCACGCGATGCCGAGCCACCCAGCCGGACCCATGCGCCGGAAGACCTCGCCGGCACGCATCTTCGGCTCGCGGTCGGTCGGCGTCGGCGCGGCGCCGTCGGCGGGCTTCGCTCCTTCTTCGGGCATGGGCGAAGCATACGGCCCGCACCCCGGTCAGCCCTCGGAGCCGAGGCCGGCGATGGTCATCTGGCGGTCGTATTCGAGGCGGAAGGTGTACTCGAAGGCGGCGGCGGCGTCGCCGATGCTCTGGGCGGCGGGGTGGGTGTCCCAGCGGAGCAGGCCGTGCTTGCGTTCGTCGCGCCGGTAGGCGGCGTCGCGGCTCAGGTCGTCCTCGCCCTTGAGGAGCGTGATTTTGACGTCGCTGCCGCGCGTGGCGGGGAGGCGGTCGACGAGGCGCACGTCGGCGGGGCGCGTGCCGTAGTTCTCGAGCGTGAGGCGGTAGGCGAGTTCGACGATGCGGTTGCCGCCCTGGACCTGCTCGGTCTTCTCGACGAGTTCGCGTGAGGCGCGGAGCGAGGCGTCGATGCCGAAGCCGAGGGTGAAGGACTCGCCCGAGGCGATGAGGGGGAGTTCGTCGTGCCCGACGAAGCGGCCGGCGACGTAGGTGGAGACGGGGCCTGGGAGGAGGGGCATGTCGCTGGTGTTCACGAGGCGGGCCTCGTCGTAGACCTGCGAGGTGAGCACGGGGGCGGCGAGTTTGTAGAACTCGGCGGGCATCGTGAGGGCGGCGATCTGCACGCCCTGGCGGTCGGCGCGGCTGGGGAGGCTCGTGCGGCCGCGCACGGCGTAGGTGACGCTGAGTTGGTCCTCGGGGCGGACGGCGGGGCGCTCGGGCTTTCGGGCGACATTGCCGCGGCCGAGCACGTCGAGGAGTTGCATGTCGCCGGCGACGCGGTTCAGTTCGTCGTCGAGCCGCTGGCGGGCGCGGGCGGCGTCGGCGTCGGCGGGCGCGATGACGGCGTAGCCGGCGAAGTCGTTGCGTCGCTGCTCGATCTCCGCACGCTTGGCGTAGAGGCCCTCGCGGGCGCCGAGGAACTCGCCGAGCATCTGCTGCTGGGCGGCGGCCTGCGGGGCGGCGAGCGGGATGAGCGAGACCGTCATCGCGCTGAGCGTCGGGGCGCGGGCGACGAGCGAGGGCGTGGCGGTCGAGAGCGTCATGGCGACGTCGCCCCAGTCCTCGCCGCTGGTCTGCTGGATGGCCGCGAAGTACTCGACGACGACGGTGCCGAAGTGCTCGTCGGTGCGCACGGTGTAGGACGGCTCCCAGGTCGCGTTGGCGACGACGTAGCGCAGGCGCAGTTCGCCGGGGTCGGGGGCGGTGACGTTGGCGAGGACGACGGCCTCGCGGGCGGTCGTCGCGCCGCGCCCGGCCAGCAGCGAGCGCTCGCGCTGGAGCACGCGCACCTCTTCGGCGATGGCGCGGGCCTCCTCGGCCTGCTCGAACTGCTCGCGCGAGAGGCGGGCACGCTCGGCGAAGACAAACTCGGAGAGCGAGCGGATCGTCTCGGCGTTCAGCACGCCGCTGCGGAGTTCGGCGGTCGCGGTCGTACCGGCGAACTGCTCGAGGGAGGCGAGATAGGCGAGTTGCTGCTGGACAAGGGCGGCGTGCTGCTGGTTGGCCCGCTCGCGCCGCTGGGCGTCGGCGATGCGGTCGTCGATGGCGCGCACCTCCTCGCGCACGTCGCGCTCGACGGGGCGCACGCGGTACCGGATCGAGCGCACCTCGACGCCCGCGGCGGCGTCGGCGAAGAGGCTCTCGGGGACGATCGCGTCGGGCAGGTTGGTGACGACGATCTCGCGCAGGCCCTGACCGGGGCCGACCTCCACGGCGCGGGCGACGAGGGCGCGCCCGCGGTAGACGGTGACCTCGTCGATACGTCCCGTGGTCTCGCTGGTGTGCTGGCCGCAGGCGCACCCGGCCGTGAGCACGAGGCAGGCCGCGCCGATCGTCCGCCGATGGATGCTGTTCATCGCTTCGCTCCCGTGTGTGCGTCGGTTGTGACGCATCCACGGTACGGGCGGGGGGGCGTTGCGCGCGCAACGCCCGCGCAACGGCCGTCGCGGGTTCAGGATTGACCCGAGATCGGCGTTTGGTACGATGGCTTTCGTGGCGGCGCGGCCGCCCGTGAGATGCACCACGCCGGGCGGCAGCCCGACGCCGGAGCCTTCCGATGCTGCCCAAGCCCCCGCCGCGGGAGCCGCCGCTCGGTTTCCTGTACATCCCGCCGTTCCGCGTGCAGGGGTCGTCCGTCGCCGGCGAGTCGACCTGCGTGCAGATTCCCGAACTCGACGTGTGCTTCGACATGGGCTCGTGCCCGCGTCCGATGCTGGCGAGCCGGTTCGTGGCGATCTCGCACGGGCACATGGACCACGTCGGCGGGCTGGCGTACTACTGCTCGCAGCGGCGGTTCCAGGGGATGGGCACGGGCACCATCGTCTGCGACGAACGCCTCGCCCCGGCCGTGCACAAGATGATGGCGGGGTTCGTCGAGATCGAGCAGCAGCGCACGCCCTACGAGGTCGTCGCGCTGGCCGACGGCGGGCAGGTCGAGATCAAGAACAACGTCTTCCTCCGCGGGTTCCACACCGAGCACACCTCGCCCTCGATGGGCTACGCGGTCGTCGAGCGGCGGAGCAAACTCCGCCCCGAGTTCACCGACTACCCGCAGGAGAAACTGCGCGAACTGCGCGAGCGCGGCGTGGAGATCACGCGGACGCTGGAGATCCCGCTGATCGCGTACCTGGGCGACACCGCGCCCGGGCCGCACCTCGTGCGCGAGGACGTGCGCAAGGCGAAGATCATCATCACGGAGTGCACGTTCTTCGACGCGGACCACCGCGAGCGGGCGACGGTGGGCAAGCACCTGCACCTCGAGGACGTGGCGGAGTGGCTGCGCGTGTGCGAGTGCGAGGCGATGGTGGTGGTGCACGTCTCGCGGCGGACGCACCTGGGCGAGGCGTCGTCGCGCCTCGCGGAGCGGCTCGGGCCGGAGCAGGCGTCGCGGGTCCATTTCCTGATGGACCACCGCGCGGCCCGGGCGCGCTACGAGCGGCAGTTGCTGGAGGCCGGCGTCGAGCCGGACCCGCGCCAGGCACGCGCCAGGGGCAATTCAACGGAACGAGGTTGACAGGGGATGGGTTGTGGATTAGGTTTGGCTCCCCCGGGCAACGGCCCCTGTCCGCCGGCGTTGATGGGAGGATCAGCGGCAGGCGACGCCCCGGCAACGTGTCCGTTCGTTCATCCACTCACGCCCGCCCTGAGGCAGGTCGTCCATGTCTGACCCCGATCGTCCGATCTGGGACGCCGTGCTTGCGCACCTGCGAGCGGCGCAACCCGGCCTGTGCCGACGATGGTTCGACGAACTCGAACCGCTCGGCGTGCGCGGCGGCTCGCTGGTGGTCCGTGCGCACTCGCCCTTCCACCGCGACTACCTCCGCCGATACTGCCTCGACGCCTTCAACGACGCGATCCGGACGGTGACGGGGCGTCTGATCGGCGCGCGGTTCATCGGGCCGGACGAGCGCCCCGACGACGCGCCCGCCGCACCCACGGCCAGGCCGGCCGCGAAGGCGGGCGATTCGCTGCCGATCAACCCGGATTACGGGTTCGATTCGTTCGTGGTCGGGCCGAGCAACCGGCTGGCGCACGCCGCGGCGGTGGCGGTCGGGGCCAACCCCGGGCAGGCCTACAACCCGCTCTTCATCCACGGGGGCGTGGGGTTGGGCAAGACGCACCTGCTCCAGGCGATCTGCCTGACGATCCACGAGAACGACCCGGCGGCGACGATCTGCTATCTGTCGTGCGAGGGGTTCGTGACGCAGTTCATGGAGGCCGTGCAGGGCGGGCGGATGACGGACTTCCGCCACCGCTTCCGCGAGGTGGACGCGCTGGTGATCGACGACGTTCACTTTCTCGGCGCCAAGGACCGCACGCAGGAGGAGTTCTTCCACACGTTCAACAGCCTGTACCAGGCGAACAAGCAGATCGTGCTCTCGTCGGACGCCCCGCCGGAGCAGATCCCGGACCTGGAGGAGCGGCTGGTGTCGCGGTTCAAGTGGGGGCTGGTGGCGCACGTCGAGCCGCCGGACTACGAGACTCGCGTGGCGATCCTGAGGACGAAGGCGGGCATCCGGGGGCTGGAACTGCCCGACGACGCGGCATACTTCATCGCCGAGCGCGTGGACACGAACATCCGCGAACTGGAGGGGGCGGTCGTCCGGCTGCAGATCCAGTCGAGCGTGGAAGGCAGGCCGATCGACCTGGACATGGCGCGGTCGAGCCTGGGCGCGGGGCGCGGGCCGTCGCGCACCACGGTGCAGACCATCGTGGACGCGGTGACGAACTTCTACGACGTGCGGCTGGCGGATTTGCAGTCGAAGCGGCGGGCGCGGTCGGTCGCGCTGCCGCGGCAGGTGTGCATGTACCTGGCCCGCCGGCACACCCAGCACTCGCTGGGCGAGATCGGCGGGTACTTCGGCGGTCGTGACCACACGACGGTGCTGCACGCGGTCAAGATCGTCGGGCACCGGCGCGACCACGACCCGGACTTCGAGCGCGTGGTGCGGACGCTGGAGAGCAAGATCCTGCGGCCGGGGGGGTGAGGGGGCGAAGGCCGCGCTGCCGGACTCGGCACAGGCGGGACGCCCGTGCCACCGTTGATGCGCTGCTGGCGACAACGCAAACGCCCGCGCCGGGGGCGGCGCGGGCGGGTGAGGGGTCGCGGGTTTGTGCGAGCGGTCAGGTGCTCTGTGCGCCCGCGCCGACGGCCTTGCCGCCGGCGCCGGGCTCGCTCTCGGGCGCGCTGGCCTCGAAGACGAGTTTCTCCTCGCCCTCGGGCAGGCGCGCGGTGACCTGCCCCTTGCCGTGCAGTTCGCCGGAGAGGAGCATCTCGCTGAGGGGGTCCTCGATGTAGGCGCCGATGGCGCGGCGGAGCGGTCGTGCGCCGAAGTCGGGGTTGTAGCCCTTGTCGATGAGGAAGTCCTTGGCGGACTGTTCGAGGGTGAGGTGGATGCCCTGCTCCTGGAGGCGCCTGGAGACCTTGCCGACTTCGTACTCGATGATGAGGACGAGGTCGTCGCGGGTGAGGGGCTTGAAGACGATGATGTCGTCGAGTCGGTTGATGAACTCGGGGCGGAAGAAGCGTTCGATCTCCTTCATGAGGATGGTCTTGATGTTGTCGTAGTCGACGGTGGCGTCGCGCTTCTGGAAGCCGAAGCCGCCGCCGCCCTTGATGAGTTCCGCGCCGATGTTGCTGGTCATGATGAGGACGCAGTTGCGGAAGTCCACGTTGCGGCCGAAGGAGTCGGTGAGGCGTCCTTCCTCCATGATCTGGAGGAGCATGTTGAAGACGTCGGGGTGCGCCTTCTCGACCTCGTCGAGGAGGATGACGGAGTAGGGCCGGCGGCGGATGCGCTCGGTGAGCTGGCCGCCCTCCTCGTAGCCGACGTAGCCGGGGGGCGCGCCGACGAGGCGGGAGACGTTGTGCTTCTCCATGTACTCGCTCATGTCGAGGTGGACGAGGGCGTCCTCGTCGCCGAACATGAACTCGGCCAGGGCCTTGGAGAGGAGCGTCTTGCCCACGCCGGAGGGGCCGACGAAGATGAAGGAGCCCATGGGGCGCTTGGGATCCTTCAGGCCGGCGCGGGCGCGGCGGATGGCGCGTGCGACGGCCTTGATGGCCTCGTCCTGGCTGATGACCTTCTTGTGGAGTTCCTTCTCGAGTTCGAGCAGGCGCGAGGCCTCCTCCTTCTCGAGGCGCTGGAGGGGCACGCCGGTCATCTTGCTGACGACCTCGGCGATGACGTCCTCGTCGACGACGCCGTCGACCTCCATGGAGCGGGCGCGCCACTCGCGGAGCATCTCCTCCTTCTTCTTGCGGAGTTGCTCGGCCTTGTCGCGGAGTTCGGCGGCGCGCTCGTAGTCCGCGCCCTTGACGGCCTCGTCCTTCTCGACGCTCAGGCGCTCGATGTCGCCCTCGATCTCGGCGAGGTCCGGCGGCTTGCTCATGCTCTTGAGGCGCACGCGGGCGCCGGCCTCGTCGATCACGTCGATCGACTTGTCGGGCTGCACGCGACCGGAGATGTAGCGGCCCGAGAGGTCCACGGCGGCCTTGATCGCGTCGTCCGTGATCTGCACGCGGTGGTGGCTCTCGTAGCGGTCGCGCAGGCCCTTGAGGATCTCGACCGTCTGCTCGTTGGTCGGCGGGTCCACGGGGATGGGCTGGAACCGGCGGGCGAGTGCGGCGTCCTTCTCGATGTACTTGCGGAACTCGTCGAAGGTGGTGGCGCCGATGCACTGGATCTCGCCCCGGGCCAGGGCGGGCTTGAGGACGTTGCTGGCGTCGATCGCGCCCTCCGCGCCGCCCGCGCCGACGAGCGTGTGCAGTTCGTCGATGAAGAGGATGACGTTCTTGGCGCGGCGGACCTCGTTCATCACGGCCTTGATGCGCTCCTCGAACTGGCCGCGGTACTTCGTGCCCGCGACCATCATGGCGAGGTCGAGGACGACGAGGCGGCGGTCGTGGAGGATCTCGGGCACGTCGGCGGCGATGATGCGCTGGGCGAGGCCCTCGACGATGGCGGTCTTGCCCACGCCCGCCTCGCCGAGCAGGACCGGGTTGTTCTTGGTGCGCCGGCAGAGGACCTGCACGACGCGTTCGATCTCGTTCTGGCGTCCGATGACGGGGTCGAGCACGCCCTCCTTGGCGAGTTCGGTCAGGTCGCGTCCGAAACTGTCGAGGGCGGGGGTCTTGCTGCGTCCGCGCCGGGTTTCGGAGGTGGCGCCGGAGCCGCCGCCCCCGCCGCCGCTCGCGCCGCCCTCGCCGGCCTCGGACTCGGAGCCTGCGCCGAGGAGGTTGAGGACTTCCTCGCGGACCTCTTCGAGTTTGAGGCCGAGGTTCATGAGGACCTGTGCGGCGACGCCGTCGTGCTCGCGGAGCAGGCCGAGGAGCAGGTGCTCGGTCCCGACGTAGTTGTGGTTGAGGTTGCGTGCCTCTTCAATGGCGTACTCGATGACCTTCTTGGCGCGCGGGGTCTGGGGGAGGCGGCCCATGGTGACCATCTCCGGGCCGGCCTTGACGAGTTTCTCGACCTCGAGGCGGACCTTGCGCAGGTCGACGTCGAGGTTCTTGAGGACGTTCGCGCCGACGCCGGAGCCTTCCTTCACCAGGCCGAGCAGGATGTGCTCGGTCCCGATGTACTCGTGGTTGAAGCGCTGGGCCTCCTGGTTGGCCAGAGCCATGACCTTGCGGGCACGATCGGTGAATCGCTCGAACATCTCAGGCTCCCGCGGGCCGGAGTTGTCCCGGCCCGCTCTGGATCATTCTTCGCACGCCGGGGACGAACCGACGCATCCGAGGGCCTTCCCTGGCACGGAAAGGCTCTCCAGGCCCCGCCGTGCCCCTGTATCGGCTGCGAGGGGCGTGCCAGTTGTCCGGAGGTGACGAACCGCCGCCGCCGGGCCGGGGGGCGGGTTCGGTCTGTGCGGGCCAGCCCCGTGGGGTGGGGCACTGCCGATTCGGCAGTCACAGCGGAAAGGCGACATCCGAATTTCCTGCGGTCCATGTTCGTGCCACGAAGAGAGTCGAATACTCGTAAAGCCCTGTAAAACAACCACTTATGGCTTCGCGGCCCCACCTCCCTATTCACTCTTGGAATCGAGGGTGCCTTGGCTCCCTCGCCATGGGGGATTCGAGAGGTGAACGCAAGGCGCGAGCACGCACTCTTGGAGACTTGCTGAGCATGTCCAAACCCTCGGGATGACACCCGCAGTTGTGGACAAACGTGTGGACCACATTTCGCCACAACGATCCGGACACCAACGGCTCTTATCGACAACCCAACAAACGAAGGTCACCTAAATGCCTGTCAGATAGGCATTTACAGAACTTGGTGTCTCGTGATATGCGACATGGACCTACCAAGTTTTGCATCAACGACACAAAAAGCGTATTCTGCGGCGCGATTTTGCTGGACGTCCACTTGCAGAGCGAACCGGATCGCGTTACGATCGTCCGAACCGAGGAGCCCGAGAGGCAGGAGATGAGCACATGGACCACTTCGATCAGAGCATTGCGGCACTCCGCGAAACGCTTCGGGAACAGGAGCAGAAGGTCGTCGAGACCAAACGGTTGATCAACGCCCTTTCAGAAGCCGCGGGGCGCGGTCCCGTCTTTCAGGATGTCGATGTGGTTTCTCATTCAACCCTGACATCGATTCAGCCGGACACGTTCTACGGACAGCCGCTCAATACATCGATTCGGACGGTCTTGGAGATGCGAAAAGTCGCGGGCTTGGGTCCTGCAACAGTCCGCGAGATCTACGAGACGCTTCTGAAGGGCGGCTTCGAGTTTCCACGCGCAAAGAGCGAGAAAAGCGCGATGGACAGCCTTCGCATCTCCCTCGGAAAGTCGAGCCACACTTTCCACAAACTGCCGAACGGCAGCTACGGGCTTTTGGCTTGGTACCCCGCAACCAAAACCTCCAAAGGCAAGGCGAAGACGCCCGTTCGTGACGACGAGCTGGAGGATGCCGATGCACACGATCGAAAGGAGGGCAGCCACGATGAGGAGGGCTAATGCGCCGGCCCGGCGGCGCGTAAGCGCAGACCCACCCCACTCGTCTCTGGCCAAGAACTGGTTGGGGTGAGTCTGTGGCCCGAGGCCACCAGCACTGGGGTGGGGCTGAAAGGCCCCACCCTGGCATTATCGGCGGCAAACCGACGCGTCGTCTAGTCTCAGCAACGCGATTTGGAGGCTACTGGAAGGGCTCTTCAGTATACTCGATGCCGTTATTTCACGGTAGCGGAGTGGGGCGGTTTTGCCACCACCGGCGATCCAAGTCTCTGAATCCGCCCTATCCGGCCCAGCCGTGTAGATTTCGAATCGCGGTTCAATGCCCGATAATCCCCTGGGGTGCGGCAAGCCTCAAGTTCATGGGGTGCCGTGAGGGACGATAGGTAGCCAGCTCCCACTTACCGCCCCGTCCCCTCCCACGCCAGGGCCGGGTCGGCCACGATGCCGAGCGGGATCGAGACCTCGTCGACGCTCCCCGCGATCTCGTCGCGGATGCGGACCTTGAGCAGGTACGAGCCGACGGTCAGTGTGCGCGGCAGTTCGATCTCGGAGACGAGGTAGAAGTCGCGCCGGATGTTGCGCGAGGTCTCGACGATGCGCTCGGGCGGGCGCCGCCAGGCGAGCCGACCGTCGGCGCGATGCACGACGAGCAGTTCCTGCGAGAGTTCGACGGCGAGCGTGTCGTCCGGCGCGCCGCCGTCGCTGGTCTCGGCGCGGGCGCGGTGGGCGAAGCGGTCGATCTCGGCGTAGACGATGGCGCGGTTGGTCTGTCCGGCGAGAAAGTCGTTGCGGGGGAAGGGCTGGAAACTGCCGAACCCGTCCACGCGGCGGCAGAGTTCGGCCCGCGCGATGCGCACGCCCATCCCGGTTTCGAGATCGTCGGCGACCTCGCGCAGCACCCGCGCGGCGTCGGAGGCGTCGGTCGCGTCGCCCAGGCGAGTCAGCAGGTCGCGCACGGCGCGGAGCGTGCGCACCTCGTCCGGCGAGAGTCGGCCGCCGGAATCCGAGGCCGGATCGACGGGCATCGCGGCCGGCGACGAGGCGGTCGCCGCGACGAGCGCCAGCGCATCCGCGAACGGCTCGTTCGCGCCGTTCATCCGTTCGCGCAGCAACTCGGTCAGCCGGTCGTACGCCGCGGCGAGGGTGACGACCGGATTCACCGCCGGCGCGGCGGGAATCGGCTCGGGCGACGGCGCCGCGGCCTCGACCGGCTGCGCGGGCGTCGAGTCCGTGACCACCAGCATGCCGGAGTCCGATCCCGGTTCGGCGCTGACCTCGGCGGGCCGATCGGCAGGCGTGCCCCGGCTCTCGGCCAGCAGGCGTTCGAGGTCGAGGGCGAGTCGTGAGACGTCGTCGCGCCGGGGTTGCTCGGGGTCGGGGATGGGAGTGGGTTCGGCGGCCGGGTCGTCGGTTGTGGCGAGGCGTCCGAGGCCGGTGTTGAGCGTGGAGTCGTCGCGGGCGGTCGAGCCGCCCATCCACCCGCAACCTGCGGCGAGAAGACAGGTTCCGGCCGCGAGCGCGAGCCAACAGGTGGACGCGTGCTCGCTCGGTGCGCGGCGGACGACGGGAACGGTGGTGGGGCGTCGATGCACGGCTGTGGCCTCCTGCGCTCGCCGCGGGTCGAACTGCATTTGGCACGGGCGGCGCTGGCGCGCAGCCCGGGCGCACGATGGGCCTGTCATCGACCGATCAGCGGGTGAGGCTTGCGAATCGGAGGGCCTGGGCCTCGAGCAGGCGGCGCGGGTCCGAGCCGGAGCGGGCCTGCGCGGTGGACTCGACGCACTGGCGAAGCAGGGCGGCGGCGTCGGCGGGGGGGATGCGCCGCGCGGCCCGCAGCACGGCCTCGCTGCCCGAGCCCCAGATGCGCAGCACGCTTGTCATCTGCCCCGGCGCCATGCGCTGCGCGAAGCCGTGCGAGGCTCCGTGCAGTTTGCGGGCGAGGTCGAGCATGGCCCACTGGGCGGGCACGTCGGCGTCGCGCGGGCCGTTCTCGAGGACGATCCGCAGGCGAGAGAGCGCGGCCTCCGGGTCGCCGGAGAGGAGGTCAGCCTGGATGGCCCACGCCTCCTCCTCGCGCGTGCAGCCGACGAGTTCCTTCACGAGGGCGGTGCTGATCGCGCCGCCCTCGTCCGCGCTGAGCGAGAGTTTGGCGAGTTCGCTGTCGATGCGCCCGGGGTCGGGGCCGAGGAGTTCGACGAGGAGTTCCGCGGCCCGCTTGTCGATGGCGCGGGCGTGGACCTCGCGTGCGCGGCGCTCGGTCCACGAGAGGGCCTCGCGGTCCTGCAGCCCGTCGCACTTGACGATCGCGCCGCCGGACTGCTCGACGAGGGCGTCGAGTTTGCCGCTGTTCCAGCGGTCGGCGCGGAGCACGAGCGTGGCGGAGTCGGTGGGCGACTGGGCGTAGCGCTCGAAGATGGGGCGGGCGTCCTCCTTGACGAGCTGGTCGGCGGCGTCGGCGACGATGAGCTTGTGCTGCTGGAGCAGCCCGAAACTGCGGCACTCGTCGAGGACGTCGGCGGGCCTGGCGGACTGGCCGTCGAGGTAGATGGTCTCGACCTCGCCGTGGGCCTTGAGGAGGACGGCGCGGAGGGCGGCGGTGCAGTCGGCCCGCTGGAAGGCATCGGCGCCGTGGAGGACGACGATGCGCGCGCCGGGGTCGGGGCGGAAGTTGACCGCCCGCGTGCCGGTCTTGCTCGTCGCCGAGGCCCGTTTCGCCATGAGGGCACGATAGCGAACCCGGCGGCCGGGCGTCGTCGTATCGTTCGGTGGATGCTGTCGCTGAGCGTCATCCAGGGGCCGGACGAGGGGCGGACGTTCCAGTTGCCGCCCAACGAGCCGCAACTCATCGGTCGCTCCAGTGAGGCCCTGCCCATCACCGACGACACCGTGAGCCGGCGGCACGCGGAACTCACGCCCGACGCCGGCATCTGGTGGATCCGCGACCTGATGTCCCAGAACGGGACGTACGTGAACGGCGTGCGCATCTCGGAGCGCACCCGGCTGCGCGCGGGCGACCAGGTGCGCGTCGGGTCAACGCTGCTGGTCTTCGGGCAGAGCGATCGGCCGGACTCGTTCGGCGTCGAACTGCTGCACCCGGATGAACTCGACGTCGAGATCGAGCGCACGATCCCGTCGAACGAGGACTCGGTGATCCTCTCCGAGCCCGAGCCGCGGGCGGCGGCGGTTGACCACCTGCGCGTGATCTACCAGTTGACGACGCTCACGACGCAGGTGATGGACCGCCAGCAGCTGCTCAACGCAGTGCTGGACCTCGTGTTCCGCGAGTTCAAGCCGGAGCGCGGCGTCATCATGCTGCGCGAGGAGTTGCCCGACGGCGCGCTGCGGCCCGCGGCCGCGATGCACCGCACGCCTCCCAAGGACAAGGAGGAGGCCCGCATCGGCGTCTCGCGGACGATCCTGCAGCACGTGCTGAAGCACTCCGAGGGCGTGCTGAGTTCCAACGCGATGGCCGACCGCCGATTCCAGGCGGGCGACAGCGTGCAGCGCTTCCGCATCCGCAGCGCGATCTGCTCGCCCATCCGGTTCCAGGACCGCGTGTACGGCACGATCTACGTGGACTCGTCGATCGCCAACTACACCTTTACCGAGCAGCAACTGGCGCTGCTGAACGCGATCGGCCAGCACACGGGCCTCGCGCTCGCCAACGCGGAGCACTACGGGCAGAAGATCCACACCGAGCGGCTGGCCGCGATCGGCGAGACCGTCGCCAGCCTGAGCCACTCGATCAAGAACATCCTGCAGGGGCTGCGCGGCGGTGCGGACGTGGTGGAGATGGGGCTGAAGAAGGACGACCCCGCGCTCGCCCGCAACGGGTGGGCGATCCTCAAGCGCAATCTCGACCGGATCGTGGGGCTGACGCTGAACATGCTGGCGTTCAGCCGCCAGCGCACGGTGGAACTGGAGTTGACGCCGCTGGGCGCGCTGATCGAGGACTGCGCGCAACTGCTGGAGAGCGCGTGCGCCGGCCGGCAGGTCGCGCTGATCGTGGACCACGACCCCGAGATGCCGCCGATCCCGATCGACGCGAACCTGGTGCACCAGGCGCTGATGAACCTGCTGACGAACGCGGTCGAGGCCGTGCCCCCCGGGACCGGCGCGGTGACGGTGCGGACGTTCTACCGCGTGACGGACCCGCTGCTCGGGCAGGGGCACGCCTACGCGGACGTGCACGTGATCGACAACGGGCCGGGCATCCCGGAGGACCGGCTGCGCTGGGTCTTCGAGCCGTTCCACACCACGAAGGGGACGAAGGGCACCGGCCTCGGTCTGGCGGTGACGCGACGAATCGTCGAAGAGCACCGCGGGCAGATCGAACTCATCAGCGAGGTGGGCAAGGGGACGACGGTGAAGATGACGCTGCCTGCCGACGCGGCCGAGCACGCCGACCCCTCGGCGACGGCCCAGAGCCGGTTGCAGGCGGATCGGCTGGCGTGATGCGCCGAGTATGATCGCCGCATGGAGTACGCGGTCATCGCGGGCGTGGCGCTGATCGCGTCGATCCTGACGCTGTTCTCGGGGTTCGGGCTGGGAACGCTGCTGCTGCCGGCGTTCGCGGTCTTCTTCCCGATCGAAGCCGCGGTCGGCGCGACGGCGGTCGTGCACCTGGCGAACAACCTGTTCAAACTCGCGCTGGTGGGGCGGCTGGCGGACCGCGCCGTGGTGCTGCGCTTCGGCGTTCCGGCCCTGTTCGCGGCCGCGCTGGGCGGGGCCGCGCTCGCGCTGGTCGCGGGCGCGCCGCCCCTCGCCGAGTACTCGATCGCGGGTCTGGAACGGCGCATCACGCCCGTGGGGCTGGTGGTGGGCGTGCTGGTGGTCGTGTTCTCCGCCGTCGAGTTCGCGCCGAGGTTCCGGCGCCTCGCGTTCGATCGGCGTTGGCTGCCGGCGGGGGGGGTGCTCTCGGGGTTCTTCGGCGGGCTGTCGGGGCACCAGGGCGCGCTGCGGTCGGCGTTCCTCATCCGCGCGGGCCTGAACCCGGAGCGGTTCGTGGGCACCGCCGCCGTCTGCTCGGCGATGGTCGATATGGCGCGCCTGACCGTCTACGCCCTCGGCGCGGGGCTGGCCGCGGGCGGGCTGCGGCGGGCACTTGAGGGGGGGGCGGCGCCGCTGATGGCCACCGGCATCGTCGCGGCGTTCGTCGGATCGTTCGTCGGGGCGCGCCTCGTGCGGAAGGTCACCCTCGCGTGGCTCCAGACGTTCGTGCTCGCCGCGCTGATCGTCTTCGGCGCGGCCATGGCGGGCGGGGTGGTGTGAGGCGCTCGCCGACCACAAGCGCCGTGGCCTTGCGACACGCCTGGTAGACTCGCGCAACACCGTGCTTGAAGCACGGGACCGGAGGTGAGCCGTGCGGGTGGCGAGGTACTGGGCGTACGGATCGGTCTCGGCGAAAGGGCCGGACGGGCGGCTGCACCATCGCTCCCTGTGGCGCGGGTCGGACGAGAGCGAGGCCGCGGCGCGGGCGGCGGTCGATCGGGCGCTCGCCGAGGCCGCGGCCCGCGTGAGCGCGGGGCGCGAGCAGGGCGAGAACGGCTGGTACGAGTACGCGGAATCGACGCGCCCCGAGCCGATGGCGGACGAGTTCATCGGCGACGACGGCGAGCGGATCGCGGCCGTCACGCTCAACCGCTACGGCGCGACCATCATCAACACCGCCCGCGTGCCGTTCATCGACGTGGACCTGCCCGAGCAGGGCGGCACGGGCGGGCTGTCGAGGCTGTTCGGGCGCAAGAAGGCGGCGAGCGATCCACGGGCCGAGGCGGTCGCGCGGCTGGACGCCTGGGTGCGCGAGCGGAGCGGGCGGTCGGCGCGGGTGTACCGCACGGCCGCGGGGCTGCGGTACCTGCTGCCCGCGACGGAAATGGACCCGTCGGGCGAGGAAGCGCGGGCGCTCATGGAGCGGCTGGGCGCGGACGAGCGGTACGCGAACCTCTGCCGCGTGCAGGGGTGCTACCGGGCGAGGCTGTCGCCCAAGCCGTGGCGGATCGGCGTGCCGTCGCCGACGAACATGAAGTACGGTTGCGACGCGACGGGGCTGGACGAGTGGAACGAGCGCTACCAGCGGGCGTGCGCCGGGCACGCGGTCTGCGAACTGTCGGCGGAACTGGGCGGCGCGCCGCCGACGCCCGCTGGCGAGCGCGTCACGGACCTGCACGACTCGGCGACGGGAGTGGGGACGGGGCTGCCGCTGGCGTGAGCGGGAGTGACCCGCTGCGTAACCGTGCGTTCAGGACAGGATCAAGAACGACGCTTCGGCGCTCTCGGCGAACCGGCGGATGATGTCGCTGGAATCGCGCAGGCGGACTTCGATTGCGGATGTCGGGCGAGGCGTCTCGACAGGTTCTGATCGAGCAGCAGTCTCAAGCCGGCACGCTCATCAGGCGCCGCTCACGGTCGGCGGCGAAGGCGAGGCACGCGAGGATGTCCTCGCGGGTGAGTTCGGGGAAGTCGGCGAGGATCTGCTCGGTCGTCATCCCGGAGGCGAGGTACTCGAGAATGTCGTAGACCGTGATCCGCAGCCCGCGGATGCAGGGCTTGCCGCCGCGCTTGCCCGGCTCGATCGTGATGATGCGGCTGTAATCCATCAGAAGAGATCGTACCGCATCCACTCGGTTTCGATCAAGAGAGGCGCGATCAGCCCAATTTCATCGCCGCCGCCATGGCCCGCCCCATGTCGGCGGGGCTTTCGGCGATGGCGGCACCCGCGGCCTTGAGGGCGGCGATCTTGCTGTCGGCCGTCCCCTCGCCGCCGGAGATGATCGCGCCGGCGTGGCCCATGCGCTTGCCGGGGGGGGCGGTGCGTCCTGCGATGAAGGCGGCGACGGGCTTGCGGACGTGGGTCTTGATGAACGCCGCCGCGTCCTCCTCGTCGGTGCCGCCGATCTCGCCGATCGTGAGGATGCCGTGGGTGTCGGGGTCTGCCTCGAAGAGTTTGAGGCAATCGACGTGGTTCACGCCGCGGACGGGGTCGCCCCCGATGCCGATGCAGGTGCTCTGACCGATGCCGAGTTGCGAGCACTGCCAGACCGCCTCGTAGGTGAGTGTGCCGGAGCGGGACACGATGCCGACGGCCTTGCCGGTCCTGGCCTCGCTGACGTGGGTGTGGATGTAGCCGGGCATGATGCCGATCTTGCAGCCGGCGTTGGTGTAGGGGTCGGCGGCGCTGGCGCCGGCGCCGGTCTTCGGGCCTGGCGTGATGACGCCGGGGCAGTTGGGGCCGATGAGGGTGATGAGTTGCTGCGCGGGGTGGACGTCCGCGCCGCGCGCGCCGAGGTTCATCTCGTCGAGGACGGCCCGCACGCGGATCATGTCCTGCACCGGCACGCCCTCGGTGATGCAGCAGATGACGCGGATGCCGGCGGCGGCGGCCTCGAGGACGGCGTCGGCGGCGAAGGCGGGTGGAACGAAGATCATGGTGGCGTCCGCGCCGGTCTCGCGGACGGCCTTGTCCACGGTGTCGAAGATGGGCAGGCCGTTCTCGTCCTTCGTGCCGCCCTTGCCGGGCGTGACGCCGCCGGCCATCCGAGTGCCGTAGTGGAGGCAGCCCCGGGTGTGGACGGCCCCGAAGGCGCCGGTGATGCCCTGGCAGATGACGCGGGTGTCTTTGTTGACGAGTGTGGCCATGGGAGGGGGAGGATAGGGGCGCAAGGTGAGAGGTTGGTTGGGAGGAACGATGAGGGCGCGGTAGGCTTCTGTCGGGCGTGCATCGGAGGGCATGGTGGCAAGTCACATCGGCTCGGACGGTGGGGATCGACGCGAGACCGGCGCGGGGCAGGCCGGCAGCGCCCGCGCCGAGTCGGAGGCGCCGACCGCGCCCGCGGGTGAGGCGGCCGGGTTCGAGGGGCCGCGATTGGCGCCGGGCGAGCGCGTCCACCGGTACGTGGTCGGGGAGTGGCTGGGCGCGGGGACGTTCGGCGAGGTCTATCGGGCGCGCGACACGGCGCTCCAGCGGGACGTCGCGCTCAAGACGCTGCGCGGCCCGTGGACGCGCGACGCCGCCGCGGTCGCGCGATTCCGGCGCGAGGCCGAGGCCCTGGCGCGCATCAGCCACCCGAACGTCGCGGCGGTCCATGACGTGCTCGAGCACGAGGGGCGGGTCTTCATCGTCATGGAGTTCGTCGAGGGTCCGACGCTCGCGGAGCGCCTCAAGTCGGGGTCGATGGAGATTCGCGAATCGTTCGTCATCGCGCTCCAGATCGCCAGGGGCATCGGCGCGGCCCACGATCGCGGGGTGATCCACCGCGACCTGAAGCCCGCCAACGTGATGCTCGGGGACGCCGGGGCCAAGGTGCTCGACTTCGGACTCGCCAAGGACTTCGACGAACGCGCTGGCGAGGGCGGTGCGGCGCGTCGGGCCGCGCTCGGCACGCCGGGGTACATGAGCCCCGAGCAGGCGGCGGGGGAGGAGATCGACCACCGGGCGGACGTCTGGGCGTTCGGGTGCGTGCTGTTCGAGTGCCTGGCGGGCAAGCGGGCGTTCCCGAGCGAGCGGGCTTCGCCCGACTGGGGCATGTTTCGGGACGAGACACCGGAGGACGTGCGCGGGCTCGTGCGGCGATGCCTGGACCCGAACGTGAGCGCACGCCCGGCGTCGATGCGGGAGATCGCCGAGGCGCTCGGCGCCGTGACGCGGCAGAGCGAGCGGGCGAGCGCTGCGCCGGCGCGCCCCGGGTTGCCGCTCGAGACCGACCCGCTCATCGGGCGGGGGCGCGAGGCCGAGGAGGTGCGCGGCCTGCTCGGGCAGGCGCGTCTCGTCACGCTGCTCGGCCCGGGCGGGTGCGGGAAGACGAGGCTCGCGCTGCGTCTGGCGCGCGAGGCGAGCGATCGGGGCGAGGCGGTCGGGGCGGCGTGGCTCGCGTCGCTCTCCGATCCGGCGCACGTGCCGCAGGTCGTCGCGTCGTCGCTGGGCGCGAGCGGTCCGAGCCGCGGCGTCGAGGCGATCGCGGAGGCCATCGGCGATCGCCCGACGCTCCTTGTGCTGGACAACTGCGAGCATTTGTCGGGCGCGCCGGCGGCATTCGTGCGCGACGCATTGTCGCGCGTGCCGGGGCTTCGGGTGCTGGCGACCAGCCGCGAGCCGCTGCACGTGCCGGGCGAGCGGGTGTACCTGCTCGGGGGACTGAGCGTCCCGCCGCCGGGGGAGTGGGGGGTCGATGCGAGCGCGCTGGAGCGGTTCGGGGCGGTGCGGCTGTTCGTCGAGCGTGCGCGCGCGTCGGACCCGACGTTCCGGCTCACGCCCGAAGCGGCCGGGCACGTGGCGCGAATCTGCGCAGGCGTCGGTGGGCTGCCGCTGGCGATCGAACTGGCGGCGGCGCGGGTGCGGGCGCTCCCGCTGGGCGAGATCGCCGACCGTCTCGGCGACGCGACTCGGCTGCTGCGCCGCGGGGCAGGGGCGAGTGGGCGGCACGACACGCTCGACGAGGCGATGGGCTGGTCCTACCGCACGCTCACGCGGGACGAGCAGGAGACGTTCCTCGCGCTGAGCGTCTTCAGCGGGGGCTGCACGCTGGACGCCGCGGTGGAGGTGTGCGGCGCGGGGCGGGACGAGTTCACCGTGATCGACCTGCTGGCGCGCCTGGTCGACAAGTCGCTGCTCGTCTTCGACCGCGAGTCGGAGCGGTACCGGATGCTCGAACCCGTCCTCGCCTATGCGCGCGCACGGGCGGGCGCGGAGTCGGACGTTGGCGCGATCCGGCGACGCCACGCGGCGTACTTCGTCGCGCTCGGCGAACGGCTGTTCGCCGACCACGGCGGGCCGGGCGAGGCGCTCGCGCTCGACCGGTTCCAGCGCGACCACGACAACTTCCTCGCCGCACTCGAACACCTCGCGGGCGAGGGCGCCGATGCCGAGTCGGGTCTGCGTCTGGCGAACGTGCTCGTGCTCTACTGGCAGGCGCGCGGGTACGTCAGGATCGGCCTGTCGTGGATCGAGCGCCTCATCGCGGCGCGGGGGAGCACGGCGGACGCTCTCCAGGCACGCGGGTACAACGCCGCGGCGATCCTCGCGTGGAGCGACGGCGACCGGGCCAAGGCCCGGCAGTTCATCGAGGCGGGCATCGCGATCGCGGGTGCGCTCGGCGACGACGCGCGTCTGGCGCGATGCTGCAGCCTGCTGGGCATCCTCCACAAGGACGCGGGAGACCTGCGCGCCGCGCGCGAGGCCCACGCCAGGGCGCACGACCTCTACCGGGCGAGCGGGGACAGCGTGCGCGCGGCGCAGGAGAGCCTGAACCTGGCGGTCGTCACCATCCACGAGGGAGACTTGGACGAGGCCGAGTCGTTGCTGGGCGTCTGCCTCCCGGCTTTCCGGGAGAAGGGGGATCGGTTCCGCGAGGCCGCCGCGCTGCGGAACCTGGCCGACATCGCCATGACTCGGGGGGACTTCGAGCGTGCTCGGGATGCGCTCGTGCGGGCCTGGCGTCTGCGCCGCGAGATGGCCCACCTGCCGAGTTGCGCAAGTCTTGCGCTGCTGCTCGGGGTGTGCGCGATCCGGTTGGGGCGGGCGGAGGAGGCCGCGGAACTGCTGCTCGTCGGCGAGAAGATCCGGATCGCCGCGGGGATGTCCCGGACGGAGGAAGAGGAACGGATCTGGGATGAGGCCCGGAGAGATTCGGGGATTCCCGGCGAACTGGCGTTGGCGCCCGGGGAGACACCCGATACGCTGCTGGCGGTGGTGGATTGGTGGCTCGGGGCCGCAGACGACGGCCCGGCGGCGCGAGGCGGTCGCGCCTGAAGGGGGCGGACGATGGAACGAGGACTGCGTCTTCGGGTGGTGTGCGTGGCCGGGATGGCGTCGGCGCTCTGCGCGCTGGTGCTTGGCGGGTGCAGGAGCGGGCCGACGGAGAACGAGTTTCAGTGGGCGGCGATCGCCAGCAACACGCTGCGCATCATGGAACTGGAGCGCGGCGCGGGCGAGCACCGTCATGATCTGACGGACGTCAGCACGACCGAGTCGGTGCCGACGTACGCCTCGGTGAGCCAGTTGGACGTTCCGGCGGGCGGCGAGGCCGAGTTGACGATCACGCTCGACCAGCCGACGAACGGGGACCAGACGTTCCTGTTCTACTACTCGTCGCTCGGCGTGGTCTGCTCGCCGTGGTCTCACACCGTCGACACGGGGTCGTCGAACTCGTTCTCGGTGCGCATCAAGGCGTGCGCGACCGCCCAGACGGGGAGCGTGACGTGGCTCACGTGCCGGAACGCGAACGGGCAGGGTTCGGTGACGGTGAAGGTGGTCATTCAGTGACGGCGTGCGGGCGTTCCTGCTGCCCGCGGGCTCTTCCCCCCTACAATCGCCCCCCATGCGAGCGATCGTCACCGGCCAGGTCGGGATGGACAAGAAGCCGTACCTGAACGGCGCGCGCGATTTCGCCGGCCAGCAGGGCGAGTCCATCGCCGTCTACCACGTCGGCGACATGATGTACGCCGAGGCGCCGGACGTGCGCCCGGGCAAGATCCTCGACCTCCCGATCAGCCGGCTCAACTCGCTGCGCCGGGCGGCGTTCAAGGACATCATCTCCGACTCGGCGGGGCGGCCCAACGTGCTCGTGAACACGCACGCCACCTTCCGCTGGCGGCACGGGCTGTTCTCGGCCTTCGACTTCGACCAGATCGAGAAGTTCACGCCCGACCTCTTCATCTGCCTGGTGGACAACATCGAGGTGGTGCACCACCGTCTGCACGCCGACCACGTCATCGACGCGACGCTGAAGGACTGCATGGTCTGGCGCGAGGAGGAGATCCTCGCCACCGAACTCATGTCGCAGGCGGCCAAGGGGAGCCAGTTCTACATCCTCTCGCGCGGCAGGCACGCGGAGACGACGCGCACGCTCTTCCGGCTGGTCTGCCGCCCGGGGATGCGCAAGGTCTACCCCAGTTTCCCCATGAGCCACGTGGTGGACATGCCGGAGGTGCTGGCGGAGATCGACGGCTTCCGGGCGCAACTGGCCGAGCACTTCATCACCTTCGATCCCGGCGACGTGGACGAGAAGCTGCTGCTCGAACGTGCGATCGCGGCGACGCGGGAGGGCGCGGAGTTCATCGAGCACGTGCCGCACTCGTTCGGCGGGGCGAGGTCGGGGCCGGCGATCCGCGTGCGGGTGCGGGAGGTGATGGACATCGCGGGGGACATCGACGGGCAGATCTACATGCGGGACTTCAAGTTGATCGACCAGTCGGACATGATCGTCAGTTACGTGCCCGAACTGCCGGGGGGGGTGCCGGGGCTGTCCAGCGGGGTCGAGCGGGAACTGCACCACGCCTTCGAGCACACGAAGGAGGTCTACGTGGTGTGGAAGCCGAAGAAGTCGCCCAGCCCGTTCATCACGGAGACTGCGACGCGGGTTTTCGCCTCGGTGCCGGAGGCGCTGGCGTTCTTCGAGTCGTCGGGGATGTTCGGGGAGCGGAACCTCTTCGGGCACTGACCGCGCCCTGGTATAGTGGGGCGATGGTGCCCTCCCCGGCCGAGGTCGCGCGGCGACGATGGACGCTGCTGATCGTGCTGCGGTGCGTGTCGTTCCTGGGGTTGTCGGCGACGGTCCTGCCGCTGGCGAGTTGGATCAGCGAGGGTCTGCGCGACGGCGACCTGTTCAGCATCATCTACTACTGGCCGCGGATCGTGGGCGGCCTGCTGCCGTTCCTGTTCTTCGCGTTCGTGCTGATGTTCGGTCGGCTGTTCGTGCATCTGGTGGTGCCGCTGCGCAAGTGGTCGGAGTGCCCGGCGTGCCGGTACCGGCTGGAGGGGCTGGTCGAGGCCCGCTGTCCCGAGTGCGGCCTGGCACTCTCGCCGGAGTTCATGGGGCAGCCGCCGGCGCGCGACTCGGGGCTTCGTCGGACGGCGCGGGTCATCCGCACGCGTGAGAACGTGGCGGTCGTGCTGCGGTGCTGCGGCGTGCCCGCGGCATTCTTGGGCGTGCTGTTCGGCGCGCAAGGGGTGTCGTATCTGTTCGGGGTAGGACGGATGTTCGGTGATGAGCTTGCCGCGTGGTTTCTGTACGTTGTCATCGACCGCATCGTGCTCGCAGTGGGATGTGGCGCTCTGGCCGCGGCGCTGATCTTCGCCTCGGTGCCGCTCGCGCGGTTCATCGTGCCGTGGCCGGGCGGGCGCGACAGGACGAAGCCCCAAGGCGCGGGTGGGGGGGACGGTCCCGGTGTGTGAGAGGCGGGGGGGATGCGTTCGCCGACGGCCGCGGCTCGTGCGAGAGGCCCCGAATTCGAGGATTTGGCCCCGGAAGGGCTTGGCAGCCGACGGATTATGGCGCATGATTGAGAGTCGCCGGGCCTGACCGGCGGGGTTGTCGCCTGCCCACTCACGCCGGGCGGTCTGGTCTCTGACCGGCCGCCCGGTTCTTTTTGCGGCGGTTCGGGGCGTGGGGGTAGGCTTGGGCGAAACCCGGCGGGTTCTTTCCGGAACCAGTCCCCGCCGGGAGGGCCTCGGATGCACGCCGCCGCCGCCATGTACGACACACCAGCCGATGCGCAAGGCCCGCTGATCGACCCGCAGGCGGCGGACTGGGAGCGGACGTACTCGGTCTTCATCCATCTATCCCATCTTGTCATGTTTCTGCTCGGCCTCCCGATCGTCGTGCCGCTGATCCTGTGGCTGGCGAAGAAGGACAACTCGCCGCTCGTGGACCACCACGGGCGCGAGGCCCTGAACTTCGAGATTTCGCTGCTGATCTACGCGATCCCGATCGGGATCGTGACGTGCGGCATCGGGACGATCTTCGCGATCGTGCTCGGGTTCGTGGGGGGCGTGATGGCGGTGCTGGCGGCGTCGCGCGGGCAGTACTTCTGCTACCCGATGTGCTTCCGCTTCATCCACTGATGGCGGCGTGGGGAAGACGTGGGGGAGACGTTCGGTGTCACCCGGTGCATCGAGCGTCCCGCATAGACTGCCCTCCGTGCCGCTGCTGGAAGCCAAAGACCTGCGGAAGACCTACGGCGGGCGGGCCGTCGTCGATGGCGTGTCCGTGTCCGTCGAGCGGTCGGAGACGGTGGGGCTTCTGGGGCGCAACGGGGCGGGCAAGACCACGACGTTCCGGATGACGATCGGGATGATCGACCCGGACGGCGGGCGGGTCTTCTTCGACGGGCAGGAGATCACCCGGCTGCCGATGTACCGGCGGGCGCGGCTGGGCGTGGGGTACCTCTCGCAGGAGCCGAGCGTCTTCCAGCGGCTGTCGTGCGAGCAGAACCTGCTGGCGATCCTCGAAACGCTGGGCCTGTCGCGGCGCGAGCGCAAGCAGCGGGCGGCCGCGCTCCTCGCCCAGTTCGGGCTGACGCACAAGGCGCGTCACGCGGCGCGGACGTGCTCCGGCGGCGAGCGGCGAAAACTGGAGATCGCCCGGGCGCTGGTGACGCAGCCTCGGCTGATCCTGATGGACGAGCCGTTCAGCGGCGTGGACCCGATCGCGGTCGAGGACCTGCAAGGGGAGATCCGGCAACTGGCCGACCAGGGGATCGCCTTCCTCATCACGGACCACAACGTGCAGCAGACGCTGCGGGTGTGCGACAGGGCGTACATCATCGACTCGGGCAAGGTGTTCGCGGAGGGCACGCCGCGCCGGCTGATCAACGACGAGATGGTGCGCCGCGTATACCTCGGCTCGCTGTTCAGGGGCGATGAGTTCGACGACCTGCCGGCGCGAGGGCGGCGCGAGGGCGGCGTGGCCGAAGCGGTGGGGCGCGAGCCGTGAGCGGCGCGGCGAGGTACAGTGGCGGCATGGGACGATGGCGGACCACCATCCCGGCGCTCGCGGCGAGCGGCCTGCTGGTCGGCTGCGTGGAGCGGCGGATCGTGGTGACGACGGAGCCGCCGGGGGCGCTCGTCTACATCAACGACCTGGAGGTGGGGCGGACGCCGCTCCAGACGTCGTTCCTGTTTCACGGGTGGTACGACGTGCGGGTGGAGTTGGAGGGGTACGAGCCGCTGCGGACGGAGGCGGAGGCGGCCGCGCCGGTGTACGAGTGGCCGCCGATCGACCTGGTGGCCGAGGCGTTGCCGATGAAGTTCCGGAACGTGCAGCGGTGGCACTTCGTGCTCTCGCCGCTGGCGGAGGCCGCGCTGACGGGCGAGGAGGCGGAGCGGCAGTTGGCGGAGCGTGCGCGGTCGATGCGTGCGGAACTGGCGGCGACGCCGCGGCCGAAGGCGTCCGCGCTGCCGGCGCCGACGGAGGAGTTCGACGAGCCTGGCTCGGACGACGGCGCGCCGACCGACGAGGCGATGGACGGGGACTTTCCGCTTGACGATGATGGGTGAGGCGTGACCGGATGCACACCGTGGGGAGAGGGGATGAGGCACAGGCGGGACGCCTGTGCCACCGATTGCTTGCGTTTGTGCGAGCGTTGATGCTGGGCCTGCAAAGCCCCACCCCGCGGCTCATTGCTCGCGGCTCATTGCCCGCAACTCAATGAATGATGCGGGCCGGCACGCCGGCGACGCGTGCGGCGTCGGGCACGTCGGCGGTGACGACCCCGCCGGCGGCGACGAGGCAGCCCGCGCCGATGGTGACGCCGGGCACGACGCGGGCGCCGATGCCTATGAGCGAGTTGGGGCCGACGCGGACGCGTCCGCCGAGGGCCGCACCGGGGGCGACGTGGGCGTTCGCGCCGATGTCGCACTCGTGCTCGACGATCGCGCCGGAGTTGACGATGGCGTGCGGGCCGAGGTCGGCGCGGGCGTTGACGATCGCGCCGGGGCCGATGAACGCGCCCGGGGCGATCTCGGCGTCGGCGGAGACGATCGCGCCCGGATGCACGACGGCGAGGGCGGCGTCGGCGAAGCCCGACAGCGCGGCGAGCACGCGGGCGCGCGCACCGAGGTCGCCCAGGGCGACGATCCACCGGCGGCCGGCGATCAGGCGGGCCTCGGCCAGCGTGCCGAGCCGCGGCACCGCGCCCGGGCCGACCGTGGCGACGGGGCTTGGGGCGTCGTCGAGCACGCCCTCGACGCGCAGGCCCGCCAGCCGCGCCGCCTCGACGACGACGATCGCGTGCCCGCCGCCGCCGATCAGCACGAGTCCGGGGGCGCTCATGCGTCCACCATCGGCCGGAGGCGAGGGCCGCCCGTAGACTTCGGCATGGACGCTCTCCGCCTCGCGTATGTCCGGTACCTGAACACGCGCCCGCTGGTCGAGGGTCTGGAGAAGTTGGCGGGCGTGGAGTTGATCCCGGCCGCGCCCTCGCACATCGCGGACCTGGTGGCGGACGGGCGCGCGGACGTGGGCCTGGTGTCGCTGGTGGACGCGGCGCGGGCGGGGGCGCGGCTGGCGCTGCTCCCGGTGGGGATGATCGGGTGCGACGGGCCGACGCTCACGGTGCGGCTGCACTCGGGCGTGCCGTTCGAAAGGGTGAAGCGGGTGTACGCCGACGTGGAGAGCCACACGTCGGTCGCGCTCTGCCGCGTGCTGCTGGCGGCGCGGTTCGGGGTGCGGCCGGAGTTCGCGCCGTTCGACGCGCGCGAGCGGTCCGGGGCGGCCGGGGGCGAGGAGTGGCCGGAGACATTGCTGGTCATCGGGGACAAGGTCGTGACCGACCCCCCCCCCGAGGGCCGGTACGGGCACACGCTGGACCTCGGCGCGGCGTGGCACGAATGGACCGGCCTGCCGTTCGTGTACGCGGTGTGGATGTGCCGGGCGGAGGAGGCGGACTCGGCGCGCATCGCTACGGCGTGTGCGCTGCTCGACCGCCAGCGCCGGCGCAACCAGAAGCGGCTCGGGTGGATCGTCGCCCGGCGCGCGCCCGAGCACCGCTGGCCCGGTGAACTGGCGCGGAAATACGTCGGCGACCTGCTGCGCTTCCGCGTCGGCGAGCGCGAACGCGAGGCGGTGGGGCGGTTCCTGCGCGAGGCGGAGGCGCTGGGCATCGTCGAGCGAACCAACCTCGAATGGATCGAGACGGACGCGGGGCAGGTGGTGTAAAGCGTCGAGGTGCGCCGATGATCCCGGGATTCGGTCCGGAGGACCGGACCTCATCCCGGGCGTGATCGAACACTGCGTCTGACCTCCCCCTTCAACCACTTCTCCACTGTCCACTGTCCATTGTCCACTGTCCCCCCATGCCTCCCCTGCCACGACTTCGCGTGACCGCGCTGGGTGAACTGGCGAAGCAACTGCGCTTCGCGCCGCGCGAGGCGTTGCTGCGCGACATCGAGCGCGCCGAGGCGCTGGCGGGCGAGATCGAACCCGAGCGCACCTACCCCGAGGACTGGATCGTCTTCCGCATCACCGGGTACCGGGCGCGGATCGACGAGCCGGCGCAGGTGGTGGGGGCCGCGCTGCTGGGCGACCTGTCCGCGCTGGTCGAGCGTCTGTCTGCGGCGGCGGGGCTGACGGCGGAGGAACTGGCCGCGGCGGGGGCGATCGACGGTGATGCGCTGGCGGCCCGGTGGGGCGTCAGCCGCAAGACGCTCGAACGGTGGCGGCGCGAGGGGTTGCTGGCGCGTCGGGCGAGCCTCGGGGGGGGGCTTTCGCGTCTGGCCTACATGCCCGGGGCGGTCGAGCGCTTCGAGCGGGCGAACGCGGCGCGGATCGCGAAGGCCGCGGCGTTCTCGCGCGTGCCGCCGGAGGTCGAGGCGCGGATGCTGCGCCGGGCGGCGCGGTACCGCGACTCGCTCGGGCTGTCGCTCAACGAGGCGGCGGCGAGGATCGCGCGGCGCTTCGGGCGGTCGCACGAGGGCGTGCGCCGCGTCCTGCGCCGGCACGACGAGCGAGCGATCGCCGCGGGGCGCGCGCCCATCTTCGGCGAGCCTCCGCCGCTGGCGAGCCGGCGGCAGCGCGTCGCGCTCCGGGCGTGGCGGCGTGGCGTGCGGCCGGGGAGGATCGCCGCCCGCTTCGGCCGCACACGCGGCGCGATCCACCACGCGATTCTCGCCGAGCGGGCGCGGCTGCTGCGGGCGCACCCGGTCGGCGCCGTGCCCCCGGCCGCGGGTGCGCTGGATGACGACGCGATCGCCGCGCTGCTCGAACCGGAGCCGGTGCGCGCCGGCCTGACCTGGCGTGGCGAGACGGACCTGCTGGCGTTCATCCGGTCGGCGCGCGAGCGCGCCGCGCCGATCGCAGTCGAGGAGCGCATGCGCGCGATGGCGATGCACGCGCTGCGAGCGCGAGCCGGGCGGATCACGGCTCTGCTCGGGTCGTCGTCGCCCGACGCGTCGGGCGTGGACCGGGCGGAGACGGACCTGCGGTGGGCGGCGCGGCTGCTGGCGACGCTGGTGCGCACGCACCTGCCGCTGATGGTCGAGACGCTGGAGGGCGCGATCGGCGTGTCGCTGGAAGGGCTGCGCCCGGCGGAGTCGCGTCCGCTGCTCGCGTCGGCGGTGGGGGCGGTGGCATCGGGCGTGCTGGCGCACGACCCGTCGCGCGGCGGGCGTGTCGCCGCGCCGGTGGGGCTGGCGGTGACGCGCCTGGCGGCGGAGCGTGCGCGCGTGGTTCGGCCGGACCCTCGGCGCGCCACGCCGCGGCTGTCGGTGGGCGTCGTCTTCGACGACTGGACGCGCCGGCTCGCGCCGTGGCAGGCATTCCTCGAACCGGAGGCACGCTTCGCGGGTGCGCTGGACCGGCTGGATCAGGAGCATCGCGCGATGCTGTGCGCGCGCTTCGGCCTCGGCGGAACGCACCCGCGCACGCTCGCGGAACTCGCGGCGGAGCGCGGCGTGACGGTGATGCGCGCGGGTGAACTCGAGCGACGGGCGGTGCTGGCCGCGCTGGCGGTTGTTCGCGCAGGGGCGTTTGGATGACGCGCGGGCGTTGTTCAGGACGGCGAGATTGGCGGCGCAGGTTTGCGAGGGAGTTTCGCTTCACGGACAGGGCGGAGTCTCCGGTGGACGATCCAGACGATGCCGAGGATGTAGAGGAGCAAGCCGATGGCGAGGCTGCTGAACGCAAGGAGCAGTTCCCCCAGAATGTTTCCCGACACAATCGCCCCTGTCCACTGTGTGACCGTCATCTGCCCGCTCGTGAAGTTGTTGAGATTCACTGACGACAGGGGATGTTTTTGGAAAAGGATGGCATCGGTGTATCGAGCCAGTTCGCTTGCCTCGGACTTGACGCTTTCGTCTGCGGTGTCAAGGCCCACGGACGTGAACCACCGCTCGATGGTGTCCGTGCCCCAGACCGCAGCGATCTCGCCGGCATTGGGCGTATCGACGGTGTAGGTCTGCGTCGACGCGTCGATGGTGAGGACCGAAGTGCTCTTGTCGGCGTGCGTCAGGGTCAACCCGATCGTGTCGAGTGTGCCGAACCCACTCGGCGTATCGAGTTCCATCTCCACTTGCGCGTAGGCCCCAGAGTTCGGCGTGAACCATTGGCTCCACTGAAGAGGAGCGGTACGTTGACCACCGAAGACCGAAAGGTATGAGCCAAGTGAGATCGCGATACCCGCGACGAGCAGGCAGAGAAAGGTCCACGCGAGCAGCGCACCGGCGAGCGAGCCGCGGCGCTTTGTTTCCATGCCTGGCGTGATGATGCCGATTTCGCGCAGGTCTCCCCCGCACTCCGGGCACTCGAACGAGACGAGTCCCACGACGGCGTACCCGCATCGCTCGCATGCCGGTGCCGCTCTCGCTCTCCAAGGCCTCGTCACGGCTCTCCAGATCGTCAGCACGCAGAGCGCGATGATGACGAGGAAAAGCAGCGGTGTGAGCAAAGCGAAGTACCCGAACACGGAGAACATGGCCCGACAGTCTACCGCGTGGGTGTCCGGAGAGGCATCCCGGCCTCCGAGGGTCGTGCCCGGTAGGATGCCGGCATGATCGCGGACCGGGATCTCCACGACATCGCCTCCGTCGAACCCGTCGTGGGCATGGAGGTCCACGTCGAACTGGCGACGCGGGCGAAGATGTTCACGCGCGCGCCCAGCCCGGCGCACCCGGAGTTCCACGACGCCGGGCCGAACACGCTGACGGACGCGGTGGTGCTCGCGTTGCCGGGGACGCTGCCGGTGATGAACCGCGCGGCGGTGGAGTTGGCCGCGCTGGTCGGGCTGGCGCTGGGGTGCACGATCGCGCCGCTCTCGCGGTGGGACCGGAAGAGTTACTTCTACCCCGACCTGCCGAAGGGGTACCAGATCAGCCAGTACGACCTGCCGCTGTGCTTCGACGGCGCGTTCGACCTGCCGCCGACGGACGTGCAGGGGCGGATCGACCCGGCGGGCGGGACGCGGCGCATCGGCATCATCCGGGCGCACCTCGAGGAGGACGCGGGCAAACTGCTGCACGAGGCGCCGGGCGGCGGGGCGATCGACTTCTCGATCGTGGACCTGAACCGCGCCGGCACGCCTCTGCTGGAGATCGTGACCGCGCCGGACTTCCGCTCGGCGGACGAGGCGACGGCGTTCGCGCGGCTGCTGCGGCAGACGTGCCGGTTCCTGGGCGTGACCGAGGGCGTGATGCAGCGCGGGCACGTGCGTTTCGAGCCGAACGTGAACTGCCGGCTGACGCTGCACGACGGGCGCGTCGTGCACACGCCGATCGTCGAGGTGAAGAACCTCAACTCGTTCCGGGCGTTGCACGGGGCGATCACGCACGAACTGGTGGAGCAGCCGCGGCGGTGGGTCGCGGACGGACGCGAGCACGGCCCCGGCGAGAAGACCACGCGCGGCTGGGACGCGCAACGCGAAGCGACGTACGTGCAGCGCGAGAAGGAGGACGCCGAGGACTACCGCTATTTCCCCGACCCCGACCTGCCGCCGGTGGCGATGGGGGAGGGGTGGGTCGAGCGGCTGCGGGCGAGCCTGCCGGAACTGCCGGTGGCGCGCGTGCGCCGGTACTGCGAGTCCTACGACCTCTCGCCCGCCGAGGCGTCGCAACTGGTCGAGGAGCGCGAGGTCTGCGAGTTTCTCGACGCGGCGGCCGACGGGGCGGTCGAGCGCGGCGTGGCGCGCGAGCGGGCGGGCCGGCTGACGGCGGGGTTCGTGCTCCAGCGCGGGGCGCGCCTCGCCAACGAGCGCGGCACGCTCGTCTCGCGCCTCGGCGTCTCGGAGGCGCAACTCGCGGCGATCGTGGCGATGCGCGACGCGGGCGATCTCGGCTCGAACGCGGCGGACGATCTCTTCGAGGCGCTCTGCGATCCCGCGGGTTCCGGGGCCGATCCGCGCGCGATCGCCGAGTTGCGCGGCTGGCTGACCGTCCGCGACGACGCCGCGCTGGACGCCTGGTGCGAGCGGGCGATCGCGGACAACCCGCAGGCGGCGGCGGACGTCCGCGCGGGGAGGCAGGCGGCGATCGGGCGGCTGGTGGGCGCAGTGATGAAGGCGAGCGGGGGCGCGGCGGACGCGAAGGCGGCGCGGGAGCGGCTGATGAAGATACTGGGCACGGACTGAGCGGGCACCACCCTCTCGGGCAAGCGACGGAAGGCCGCTTCATGGCACGGCGCGAACATCACGAGATCATGCAGAGCATCCGAGACGCCGTTGCTGAGCAAAGGTACGTCGCGACGTCGCACGCGCTGATCGAGATGCGGGCGGATGGTCTCGACGTGGCCGACGCTGAGTCCGCGATCCTGACTGGGCGGATCGTCAGGGTACTTGATGACGACCCGCGCGGACCCCGGTTTGAAGTCGTCGGGAGCGCCTGCGATCTCTCGACCCCGGTCTGCGTCGTGCTCCGCGACGCGGGTGTCTGGCTGATCATCACGGTGTATGAGTTGAAGGGCTAGAATCGCCTATGGGCATGTACGGCTTCTCCTGCGAGTACTGCACAGGAACGGTACAGGAGCGGGTCATCGACCGCGAGCCGATCAGTCTGCACAGGGGGATCGTGATTCTGGAGAACGTCCCGATCGGCGTGTGCGATCGGTGCGGGGCACGCTACTACGCCGCTCCGGTTCTCCGGCAGGCCGAGGCGGTCCTGGCGTCGAACGACGGGCAGGGACGGACCGTAGAGATACCCATCCGACCGTTCGCCGCCTGAGCGGGCACCCTGTCGTGAAGCCACCGTTGTTGTTGTGTTCATCGGCGCGTGAGTGTCATGCGCCGTTGTCGCTTGTTCATGTGGAGCGGCAGGCCGGAACCGAACACGAAACCGGCCCTGCGACAGACGCCCGCTCCCGCACTCCTCTCTTCGCCCACCGCCGAGCGAAAGCCCGGCGTGCGGGTTTCAGGGCGGCCCGGCCGCCCGAAAGGCCTCCTCTCCTCTCCTCCGCGTCCGGCCCGTGCGAACGGTCCGGATGCCGTGAGATCCCGGCGCGGTGATACGCTGCGGTCATGGCTTTCGACCGCCCAGACGAGCCGACGGCGGACCTGCCGAGGCCGGGCGACGACGAGACCGCGCTCGAGGGCCCGGCGGGGCTGCCTGGGTCTCGCGTCGGTCGCTACCGGCTGGTCGAGATTCTGGGCGAGGGCGGGTTCGGCGTGGTGTGGCGGGCCGAGCAGACCGAGCCGATGCGGCGCGAGGTCGCCGTCAAGGTCATCAAGCCGGGGATGGATTCGCGGCGTGTGGTCGCGCGCTTCGAGGCGGAGCGGCAGGCGCTGGCCGTCATGGACCACCCCTGCATCGCGCGGGTGCTGGACGGGGGGACGACCGGCCCGGAGTTCGAGCGGCCCGGCCTGCCGTACTTCGTGATGGAACTGGTGCAAGGGGAGCCGATCACGGCGTACTGCCGGTCGCGCTCGCTGCCGGTGCGTGCGAGGCTGGACCTGTTCGCGCGCGTCTGCGACGCGGTGCAGCACGCGCACTTCAAGGGGGTCGTGCACCGCGACATCAAGCCGGGGAACGTGCTCGTGGCCTCGGCCGACGGGGGTCCGGTCCCGAAGGTGATCGACTTCGGGATCGCCAAGGCGCTCTCGATCGATGCGTTCGGCGGCCCGCTGCTCACCGAGCAGGGGCAGATGATCGGCACGCCGCAGTACATGTCGCCGGAGCAGGTGGACCCGTCGAGCGTGGACGTGGACGCGCGGACGGACGTCTACTCGCTGGGCGTGCTGCTGTACGAACTGCTGACAGGGACGGTGCCGGTCGAGACGCCTGGCGTTCGCTCGCGCAGCCTGTACGAGATCCAGCGGCTGATCCTGGAGGGCGAGCCGCAGCGCCCGAGCACACGGCTCGCGTCGCTTGGCGATGGGGCTCGGCGCGGCACGCGGTACGAGGCCCGCGCGCTGCGGGGCGACCTCGACTGGATCGTGATGAAGTGCCTCGAGAAGGACAGGTCGCGTCGCTACGAGACCGCGGCCGCGCTGGCGGAGGACGTGCGCCGGCACCTGCGCGACGAGCCGGTGCAGGCGGGTCCGCCCTCGGCGTCGTACCGGCTGCGGAAGTTCGTGCGTCGTCGTCGCGTGCCGCTGGCGGCGGGGGCGCTGGTGCTGCTCGCGCTGGTGGCGGGGCTGGCGCTTGCGTCGGCGGGGTTCGTGCAGGCGAGCCGGGAGCGCGACCGCGCCCGCATCGACGCCGCGCGGGCGGAACGGGTGGGGGCGTTCCTGGCGGGCATCTTCGCCGCGATGCAGCCCGAGATTGCCCGCACGCGCGACACCACGGTGCTGCGCGAGTTGCTGGAGCGCGCGGCGGCGCGCGTGGGGACGGAACTGGCGGACGAGCCGGAGGTCGAGGCCGAGGTCCGGCACGCGATCGCGAAGGGGTACCGGGCGATCGCGCGCCCCGACGAGGCGGAGCGCCACGCCCGGCGTGCCTACGACCTGCTCACGCGCCACGCCGGCGCGGATGATCCGCGCACGCTCGCGGCGGGCAACGACCTGGCCGTCGCCCTGCACGACCTCGGGCGGCTTGAGGGATCGCGCTCGCTCTACACGGCCGTGCTGGGGCAGTACGAGCGGACGCTCGGCCCGCGGCACCGCGAGACGATCGCGACGCGGGCGAATCTCGGCGCGCTGCTGAGCGACCTGGGGCTGTACGAGGAAGCAGCGGAGGTCTACGAGGAGGCGGTGCGCGACGCCCGCGCGGGCTTCGGGCCGGAATCGGACATCACGCTGAACAACGAGAACAACCTCGCCTACGTGCTGGTGCGCTTGCGACGGTACGAGGAGGCGGAAGGGCTTGCCCGCGATGCGCTCGGGCGTTCGCGCCGGGCGCTGGGCGCGGACCACCCGTACACCGCGCACCTGCTCAACGCGCTGGGCCTGGCGCTGAGCCGGCAGGAGCGGCTCGAGGAGGCGGAGGCGGCGTTCGCGGAGTCGTTGGACCTCGCCCGGGCCGTCTTTGGCAGCGACCATCCCGTCGTGGTGTCCGGGCTGACGAACCTCGGGCAGGTGCGGGCGAATCTCGGGCGCCTCGACGACGCGCGTGTGCTGCTGGACGAGGCGGCGCTGCGGGGCCGTGCCGTGCTGGGCGACGACCACTACGAACTGGCCGACGTGCTGTCGAACCTGGCGGGCGTGCTCCACCTCCTGGGGCGCTACGACGAGGCTGTCCCGCTTCTCGCCGATGCGCTGCGGATCACGCGACTGCGGCTCGGCGAGGATGACCTGGAGACGATCCTCTGTACGAACAATCTGGCGGCCGCGCTGGAGAAGGCGGGCGAGATCGAGCGTGCCGAGGCGCTCTACCACGACACGCTGGAACGGGCGGTCCGCGTGCTGGGCGAGACGCACGAGACGACGCTCTCGGTGATGGGGAACTTCGCGCTGTTCCTTTCGGAGACGGGCCGCACGGACGAGGCGCTGGACCTCGGGGAGCGCACGCTGGCGGCGACGGAGGCCGTGCTCGGGCCGTCGAGCGTGGGCGTGCTGGTGTCGGCGTACAACCTCGCGGGCGGGTACCAGAGCGCAGGGCGGTTCGAGCGAGCGGTCGAGTTGTACGAGCGGTGCGTGGCGCTCCTGCCCGCGTTGCCTGCGGACCACTGGATGGCTGGCGTCGTGAACGGCGGGTACGGGGCGTGCCTGACGGCGATGGGCCGGCTGGATGAGGCCGAGCCGATGCTGCTCGAATCGCACGCCGTGCTGCTCGCCGCGCTTGGCGCGGACCACGAGCGCACGCGGACGGCGGCGGATCGGCTGGTCGAGTTGTACGAGGCGGCGGGCCGTGACGAGGAGGCGGCGCGGTGGCGGTCGCGTGCGCCGTCGCCGCCGGAGGACGGGCCGCCGCCGTGACGCGCTGCGAGTCCGCGTGATCGTCAGCGCGGTTCGAGCGCGAGGACGGCGTCGATCACGCCCAGGTGCGAGTAGGCCTGCGGGTGGTTGCCCAGCGCGCGGCGCGTGCGCGGGTCGTACTCCTCCGAGATCAGGCCCGTCGGTCCCGCCAGCCCGACGAGAGCGTCGAGCAGTTCGCGGGCCTCGCGGGCGCGGCCGGCGAGCGCGTAGGACTGCGCGAGCCAGGCGGTGCAGAGGTTGAACGCGCCCTCGACGCCCGGCAGGCCGTCGTCGTAGCGGTAGCGGTAGACGGCGTTGCCGGTGCGCAGGTGGCGTTCGACGGCCCCGATGGTGCGCAGGAACCGCTCGTCGTCGGGCGGGAGCAGGCCCGACAGGCCGACCACGAGGACCGAGGCGTCCGCCTCGCACCCGTCGTACGCGCCGATGAACGCGCCGTGCTGCTCGCTCCAGCCGTTCTCCAGCACGTCCGCGGCGATCTCGTCCGCCAGCGCGCGGTAGTCGGGGCGCTCGCGTCCGAGCAGGCTCTCGCTGATTCGTGCGGCACGGTCGGCCGTCACCCAGCACATGACCTTGGTGTGGACGTGGTGGCGGCGCGGGCCGCGGACCTCCCAGATGCCGTGGTCGGGCTCGCGCCAGCGGTGGCGGACGGCCTCGGCCATCGCGCTGACGAGCCGCCAGTGCTCGGACCCGATGGGCGCGCCCTGCTCGGCGAGTTCGGCGACGAGTTGCACGATCGGGCCGAAGACGTCGAGTTGGACCTGCCGCGCGGCGGCGTTGCCGACGCGCACGGGGCGCGACCCCGCGTAGCCGGGCAGTTCGCTCACCTCGCCCTCCGCGCCCAGGTGCCCGCCGGTGACGGTGTAGATCGGCGCGAGACGGTCGGCCGACGAGCACTCGTCCACCACGCCCAGCATCCAGTCGATGAAGGCCAGCCCCTCGCGCTCGCTCCCGAGGCGCGCGAGCGAGGCGGCGGCCATCGAGGCGTCGCGAGGCCAGCAGAAGCGGTAGTCCCAGTTCCGCACGCCCCCGACGTGCTCCGGCAGGCTGGTCGTGGCGGCGGCGGCGATCGCGCCGCTGGGGCCGTGGCAGAGAGCGCGCAGCACGAGCGCGCTGCGGCGCACGGCGTCGGCGTGGATGGATGGCAGCCGCAGGCCGTCGGCCCACTCGCTCCAGAAGCGCTCGGTGTGAGCGCGCCGGGTCGGCTCGGGGATGGTCGCCTCGCGCAGCGAGCCGGTGCCGGAGCGCAGCTCGAGCGTGACGGGGCCGCGGGCGAGATCGACGTGGGCGACGGCGGCGTGGTGCTGGCCCACCTCCTCGATGCGCCACTCGACGCCGGGCGATCGGAGGACGAGCGCGTCGAGCGAGCCTTCGACCTCGAGGCCGCCCTCGCGTGCGATGAGGCGAGTGGGCGTGCGTCCGAAGTCGAGCCGCGGCGCGAAGACGAGGCGCGCGACGCCTCCGCCCTCGACGACACGAACCAGGTCCGACCGGCCCGAGCGTCGTGCCGGGCGGCCGCCGGAGCAGTCGAGGTAGTCGGTGGTGCGGACGCTCGCCCATCGGGTCTCGAGGACGAAGGTGTCGCCGAGGTAGCGTTGCGAGGGGGGGGCCTCCGGTTCGGCCGGCTCGACCGAGAAGACGCCCGCCGCCGGTCCGCCCAGCAGCCCCGCGAAGACGGCGGGAGAGTCGAGGCGCGGCAAACAAAGCCAGAGCAACGCGCCGTCCGGACCGATGATCGCTGCGGTGCGCTGGTCGGAGAGGAGCGAGAGCCGCTCGATGGGGACGGCGTCCGAGCCGGCGAGCCAGGCGGTCCGCGCCTCGGCGAGGCGTGCGAGCAGCCGGGACACCTCGCGCACCCCCTCGATGCGAAAGGCGGCGCGCGTCTCGCCCTCGCCGACCTTCACGCCCACGTCCGGCCCGTGCAGCGTGGCGAAGGCGTCCTCGTCGGTCGCGTCGTCGCCGATGAAGAGCGCGGCCGTCGCGCCGACGCGGTGGCGGATGGTTTCGAGCGCCGCGCCCTTGCTCGTCGCCACGACGCCCAGTTCAACGACCTTCTTGCCGTGCTTCGTGAAGACGCCCTCGTACGCGCCCGGGCCGGCGAGCACCCGGCGCACCGCCTCGTCCGCCTCGTCATCCTCGGCGTCACGGAAGTGGAAGGCGATGCTGGCGGGCTTGCGTTCGACGCGGAAGCCGTTGCCCCGTGCCGCGATCGCCGCCAGTTCCTCGGCGAGTCGCTCGCGCAGGGCAGTGGTCTCTGGCGGGAGTCGGACGGCGAAGTCGGGGTCGAACTCGCTCCCGTGGCTGCCGACGAGGTGCACCTCGTCGGGCGCGCCGGTCAGCGCGGCCAGGTCGGACAGCGCGCGCCCCGAGACGATCGCCACGTGCGTCTGCGGCAGGTCGGCGAGTTGGCGCAGCGCGACCATCGACTCGCGGTCCGGCCTGGCCACGGCCGGGTCGCTCACGATCGGCGCGAGCGTGCCGTCGTAGTCGCTCGCCACGAGGAGAACGGGAACGCGGGCGAGTTCGTCCAGTCTGGCGTCGAGGTCACTCACGGGTCAGCGTCCCCAGGAAATCGGACGCCCAGGCGTAGACGTCGCCCCGGCGGACGACGCGTCGGAGGGCGGCCATGCGTTCACGGGCCTTGCGACGATCCTCGGTCAGGGCATCCTCGAGCGCGGAGCCGACGCCATCGATGTCGAAGGGGTTGACGAGGACGGCGCGGGTGAGTTCGCGGGCAGCGCCGGCGAACTCGGAGAGGATCAGCGCGCCGTCCCCATCGGTCCGCGTGGCGACGTACTCCTTGGCGACGAGGTTCATCCCGTCGCGCAGGGGCGTGACCATCATCACGTCCGCGGCGAGGTAGTAGGCGGCGAGTTCTTCCCGCGGGAGGTTGCGGTGCTGGTAGTGAACGGCGACGCGCCCGGGCACGCCGAACGTGCCGTTGATGCGCCCGACCGTCTGCTCGATCGTCGCCCGCATCTGGGCGTACTCGGGGACACGCTCTCGGCTGGGCACGGCGACCTGGATCATGCAGAAGTCATCGGTCGAGAGGCGGCCCCGTTCGAGGACTTCCTCGACGGCGCGCAGGCGCACGTCGATGCCCTTGGTGTAGTCGAGCCGGTCCACGCCGAGGACGATCCGCCGCCCCGGGCCGATGCGCTCGCGCAGTTGCGCCGCCCTGGCCCGGACACGCGGGTCGCGGCCGAGGGCCTCGAACGCGCCAACGTCGATGGAGATGGGGAAGGGCGCAACGCGCACGGGCCGGCCGTCGAACCGGAGCGTGCCGGACGAGCCGGATGCGCCCGCGAACGAGCCTGCGGTTCGGATGAAGTTGCGCGCCGTCAGATTCGTCTGCAGTCCGATCAGGTCCGCGCCCAGCAGGCCCTGGAGCACCTCGCGCCGCCACGGCAGCCGCGCGAAGAGCTCCTCGGCCGGGAAGGGGATGTGCAGGAAGAAGCCGATCGTGAGGTCCGGGCGGACCGAGCGCAGCATCCCGGGCACGAGTTGCAGGTGATAGTCGTGGACCCAGACGATCGAGCGCGGGCGGAGCACCGCGGCGACGGCCTGTGTGAAGTGATGGTTGACCTCGACGTACGAGCGCCACCAACTGCGCCGGAAGGTCGGCGTGCGCAGCCCGTCGTGGTAGAGCGGCCAGAGCGTCTCGTTCGAGAACCCGTGGTAGAACTCGTCGAGGTGCGAGCGCGTGAGCGTGACGGGGCGGCAGCGGATGCCGTCGTGCGTGAAAGGTTCGAGCCGCCCCTGCGTGCCGGGCCAGCCGACCCACGAGCCTTCGCGCTCGCGGAGGATGGGCGTGAGCGCGGTGACAAGCCCCCCCGGGCTGATCTCCCAGCCGGGCCGCTCGCGGCGCACGACGCGCCGGACGGGCAGACGATTGGCCACGATCACCAGCGGCCGCTCGGCTTTGGAATGCTGACGCGCGGGCATGGTCGGCGGCCGTCGCCGCGAGAGGCACGGCCATTCGACCGTAGGGCGCGGATCGGCGGCCGCCCACCCCGCGGGCGGGGAAAGTTCGCCTTCCGGTCGGATTGCCGAACGCCCGTGCCCGGTATGCTGGAGCGATGGCAGGTTCCGTGGGTTCTGACGATCCGACGATCGGCGAAGCGCCGGAGTCGGCGGGCAGCATCGGCGCGCCCGGCTCGCGCGTCGGTCGCTACCGGCTGATCGAGATTCTGGGCGAGGGCGGGTTCGGCGTGGTGTGGCGCGCCGAGCAGGTCGAGCCGGTGCGACGCGAGGTCGCGGTGAAGGTCATCAAGCCGGGGATGGACTCGGCCGCGGTGATCGCGCGCTTCGAGGCGGAGCGCCAGGCGCTGGCCGTGATGGACCACCCGTGCATCGCGCGGGTGCTCGACGGCGGGACGACGGGGCCGGAGTTCGAGCGGCCGGGCCTGCCGTACTTCGTGATGGAACTGGTGCGGGGCGAACCGATCACGGCGTTCTGCGACCGCCACCGGCTCAGCGTCGAGGAACGGCTGACGCTGTTCGCGGAGGTCTGCGAGGCGATCCAGCACGCGCACATGAAGGGCGTGATCCACCGCGACGTCAAGCCCAGCAACGTGCTGGTGGCGTACGACCACGAGGGGCGCGCCCGCCCGAAGGTGATCGACTTCGGCGTGGCCAAGGCGCTGAACCAGCGGCTCACGGAGCGGACGCTGTTCACGGAGCGTGGCCAGTTGATCGGAACGCCGGAGTACATGAGCCCCGAGCAGGCGGAGATGGGCGGGCTGGACATCGACACGCGGACGGACGTGTACTCGCTGGGGGTGGTGCTGTACGAACTGCTGACGGGGACGCTGCCGTTCGATCTGAAGCGCGTTGCGCAGGGAGAGGTCCAGCGGCTCATCCGCGAGATCGATCCGCCGAGGCCGAGCACTCGGCTTGACCTTGTCCTGACCCGGAGCGCCAAGCCAGAGACGGCATCGCGCATCATTCACGCGCGCAGGACGGACGCGAGATCCCTCTCGAGTGTGCTGAGACGCGACCTTGACTGGGTCGTGATGCGATCGTTGGAAAAGAACCGCGAGCGCCGCTACGAGAGCGCGGTCGGCCTGGCCGAGGACGTGCGGCGGTATCTCGCCGGTCTGCCCGTGGTTGCCGGGCCGCCGAGCGCGGGGTACCGAGTCGCCAAGTTCGTTCGTCGCCACCGGATCCCGGTGGCGGCCGGCGTCGCTGCGGCTGTCGTGCTCGTCGTTGCGACGGTGGTCAGCGTGGCCTTCGCGATCGTCGCGTCCCGGGCGAGAGCGCAAACGTCCGAGGCGCTCGCGCAGCGGGAGGCCGCCTTCGAGGCCGAGCGCGAGCAACGCGAACGCGCGAAGGCCGGCGAGGCGGAGGCTGTCGCCGCTCGTGCGATCGCCGAGCGCGAGGCGTACGCGTCGGCGATCGTCGCGTGCGAGGCCGCGGTCGCCGGGGGCGATTATCCGCACGCCAGCCTGCTCCTCTCGAGCACGCCGCCGAGTCTGCGGGGCATCGAGTACGACCTGCTCATGCGCGCGTTGGAGGGCGCGTTCGCGCGCCTGCCGGCGCATCCGGCGAACGCCATGCGGGTGGCGATCTCACCGGACGGTCGCCGCTTCGCATCGCTCGGCGTGCGTGGCGAACTCTGCATCGGGATGACTGAGCCGCTCGCCATCTCCGAGATCGTCTGGAACGCGCACGACAATATGCTCTTCCGCAACCCGGCCTTCTCGCACGATTCGCGGAACCTCTACACGCTGAGCGGCGAGTCCGTCGTGTCGTTCGACCTGGACGGCGACCTCGACGAGCCGCGCCGACTCCCGATCGGGTTTGAAGGGCTTGGCATCGCCGCGTCCCCGACAGGCTCGCTCGTCGCCGTGGCAGGCATCAACCGCGTTGCGATGCTGGACCCCGCGACAGGCTTGATCGTTGCGGACTTCGAACTCGGGGGTCGTGGGCGAGAAGTCCGGATGCTCCGGGCCGCGTTCTCGCCCGACGGACGATGGCTGGTCGCGTCCGAGTACAGGTCGGTGGGTGAGTGGCAGAACCTGGTCGTCGTGATCGATCCTGCCTCACAGCAGATTGTCAGCCAGGTGGAGCACAATGTCGCGGGCGTGTACACGCTCGCGGTCAGCAACGACCGAATCCTGCTCGACGGGTACGGGTTCGAAGCGTGGGTCTGCGATCTGCCGGACCAAACGGGCGGAGTGTGGAGCGGAGGATCGGCCGCGGCGAGCGCGGACTTCGCCCCGTCGGGCATCGAGCTCATCATCGGCGACGACTGGTGCATTCGCCACGGTGTGGCGGGCGATCGGTCGCCAAGTGCGCTGTTCACTCATGGTCACTTCAGAACGCAGGATCTGGACGTGCACGCTTCGGGGCTGATCGCGGCCGCAACGACGGACGGTCATCTTCTCGTGAGGCGCCTCCCCTGGCTTCGCCCCGCGAACGAGCCGTTCGGGCCCGCCTTCAGGCCCGACCAGGCGCCGGACTCGCCGTTCGCCGCAGAGTTTCTCTCGGACCCGAACCTCCTCGCGGGGGCGAGCCGGACGGGCATGTTCGTCTGGAACATCGACGAGAGTCGCGTCGAAGCGGAGTACCGACTCCCGGAGGAGACAGACCCGAAACCCGATGAGTGGCACTGGGCCAACGGGCGCGACATCCGGCGAAGCCCCGGAGGATCTCGGGTGGCGGCCGTCTGGGAGCGGGGCGTGGTCGCGTGCTGGGACCTGGCCACCGGCGCTCGACTGCTGGTGCACGACCTTCAGGACAGATTGCGAGCGGGAACGGTCGAGTTCGCAGCCGAGGACCTTCTGCTCGTGGGGAAGTCGGACGGGTCGATCGTGGAGATCCGCATCGGCGATGGGGCGTCGCCGGAGCGCCGTGTGCTGACGCTGGGCGCAGAGATCACCGATATCGACCGCCTGAGCGACGGCCGGTTCGTTGCCTCTTCGATGGCCGGGGAGATCGTGTTTTTCTCTCTGGACGAGCGGCCGGAGCGGCGATTCCGGCCGTCGGACGACGGCATTCGGACGATCGCGGTCAACGAGCGCGACGGGCTTATTGCTTTCGACCGGAGCAGCAGGTTCAGTGATCTGCCGATCATCGTCATCGCCCGCGTGGAGAATCCGCTGGAGGTTGTTCGATCGCTGCGCGGCCACCGGCGCACCATCTCAGACCTCGAGTGGGTGCTCGACGATGAGGAGCGGCTCATCTCAACGTCCTACGACCGCACCGCGCGCATCTGGGATCCCCGGACAGGACGGCAGTTGCTGAGGTTGGACGCCGAGTGGGGCTGGGACGTGGCGGTCAGCGACGACCGCTCGCGGTTCGCAACCTCCGAGTGGACCGGGAGGATCACGCAGATCTACAGCCGTTCGGTCGGCCACAGCGGCCTCAGCCCGGAGTCGGTCGAGTCCGCCCGCGTTCACGCCGAGGGGAGGGCCGCGTTCGAGCAGGCGTGGCGGGACGTCCCCCGATTCGAGGCGGTGCACCGGCGGCTCACCAACGACCCGACTCTCGCCGCGGACGTGCGAGATGTCGCGCTCCGGTTCGTCGGCTGGTACTCCCCCGATCTCGCCCGCATCGATCGGGAGGCGGTCGATCTTGCGCTCGACGAGAGCACGCAGGCGAGCGTGCTGGAAGAGGCTCTCGCGAGAGTCGAAGCCATCAGCGGACGGCTCGCCGCGACCAGCCCTCGCCGGACGGGCCTGAGCTCACCGCCGATCCTCGCGTACAGGCTGCAACGGTACGCTGAAGCACGCGACGTACTCCGCACGAAGCACCAGCAGTTCGTGAGCGGGGAAGGAATGCAGATTCATCTTGAACGGCCATGGACGCTTGACCTTCGGGATCTCATCGTGCTTGCGCTCTGTGAAGTCCGGCTGGGCGATGCGAATCGCGCGATGGCGCTCGACCGCGAAATCGCGGCCAGAGTTGAAGCAGACGGCTTCGGGGACGATGCACGGCTCGCCGGCCAACTCGAAACTCTCCTCGCCCGATTGCGAGCCGAACTCGAAGCCGCCCGCTGAGCGCAGCGCCCGAGCAGAGAGCGATCACTGGTCGTGCCCCGTGAAGTCCGGCATCGCGTGGCCTGCGTCGGTCAGGGTGCGTTCGCGGCGGGCCAGTTCGAGGTCGTGCTCCACCATGCGGCGGACGAGTTCGTCGAAGGTCGTGGTGGGGGTCCAGCCGAGGCGTGTGCGGGCCTTGGTCGCGTCGCCCAGCAGCAGGTCCACCTCGGCGGGGCGCAGGTAGCGCGGGTCGAAGGCGACGTGGGCCTGCCAGTCGAGGCCCGCGTGCGCGAAGGCCGCCTCGGCGAACTCGCGCACCGAGCGCGTCTCGCCCGTGGCGATGACGTAGTCGTCCGGTTCGTCCTGCTGGAGCATGGTCCACATCATGCGGACGTAGTCGCCCGCGTAGCCCCAGTCGCGCTTCGAGTCGAGGTTGCCGAGGAAGACCCTGTCCTGAAGGCCCATGCGGATGCGTCCGACGGCGCGGGTGATCTTGCGGGTCACGAAGGTCTCGCCGCGCCGCTCGGACTCGTGGTTGAAGAGGATGCCGCACGAGGCGTGCAGGCCGTAGGACTCGCGGTAGTTCACGGTGGCGTAGTGGGCCATGACCTTGGCGCAGGCGTAGGGCGAGCGCGGGCGGAAGGGCGTGGTCTCGGACTGCGGCGTCTCGACGGCGCGGCCGTACTGCTCGCTCGAACTCGCCTGGTAGTAGCGGACGCGGCGTCCCGTGCGCTGCTCGTGGTCCCGCACGGCCTCGAGCAGCCGCAGCGCGCCGAGAGCGACGGCGTCGGCGGTGTAGATCGGGAGGTCGAAGGAGACACGGACGTGGCTCTGCGCGCCGAGGTTGTAGACCTCGTTGGGCATGGTCTGGTCGAGCAGTTTGGCGAGGGAGTTGGCGTCGCACAGGTCGCCGTAGTGCAGGAACAGCCGCGTGCCCTTCAGGTGCGGGTCCTGGTAGATGTGGTCGATGCGCCCGGTGTTGAAACTGCTGGCGCGCCGGATGATGCCGTGGACGTCGTACCCCTTGGCGAGCAGGAACTCGGCGAGGTAGGAGCCGTCCTGCCCCGTGATGCCCGTGATGAGCGCCCGCTTCGGCGTCTGGCCCATGGTCCGGTCTCCGGCGTCGTCGCGGATGGTATCGGTCGCAGGCGGGGAGGCGGTCGAGCGGTCGGGGCCGGAAACAGCCGCAAACCCGCTCTCTCACGGCCGCGGCTCGTTACGGCGGGGAATCCTCTCCGGTGGCCTCGAGGGTCTCGCCGTTGTGGGCCTTCGCGTTGGGCGGGTCGATGCGCCGCACGGGCGAGGCCGCGGCGACCGTGATCGCCGTGGCGAAGGCGAGCGTGAGCGCGAGCGAGGCCGGGCCGACGAGGCGCAGGTGCCAGAGCGCGGCGATGACACCGCGCTGCCCGACCGTGGCCGGTCGCAGCCGGCAGGCGAGCACGGGCAGGAGCACGAGCAGCAGCGGCTCGGTGTACCGCTGCCAGAGTTTGTAACTCGCGACCTGTGCCGCCGTGAAGGCCACGACCGAGGCGAACATGATCCATCGCTCGCGCCGCGGCAGGGCGACGATCCAGACGAGCACGGCGCACGCCCCGAGCGGCGCGAGCAGCAGGATGAGCGTTGAGGTGCGCCCCTCCATCACCACCGGCGCGCGCTGAACGAGGTTCCAGAGGCCCGAGTAGCGGCCGGCATCGGTGTTGTAGGTCGTCTCGGGCAGCAGCGCGGCCGCCAGCCCGGCCACGACCGCGAGCGAGAGCAGCAGCCGATGCCGGCGGAGCACCTCCGCGGCCGCGGGCGCGAGGAACCCGGCGTAGAAGAGGCTGAACGCGCCGAAGAGCGAGAGGATGAACGCCGGGGCGGCCGGGTTGCCGCCGGTGTGGCGCTCCTGGAAGGTCGGCGGCGTCAGCCCGCCCCAGAGCCGGTGAAAGTACAGCACGATCAGCACGGCCGGGACGGTCGCGGCCATGGCGAGCGCGGTTCGCGCCGCCCGACGCGCCGGATCGCGCAGGAGCGCGTGCGCGTCCCCCATCGCGTCGAACGGCTCGGCGTCGTCGGCGTCGCGCGCGCCCAGCCATGCGCCGGCCCAGAGCGCGGCGGCCGCCCACAGGTGCGACTGGCGCACGAACACCAGCGCGGCCAGCAGCACGCCGCCGCCGACGATCGTCAGTGCGTCGATGCGCCCCCGCAGCGCGAGCAGCAGCGCGGCGAGCACGCCCAGCCAGCCCGCGTTGTCCGGCAGCAGCCAGACCCCGCTGTAGAAGATGTACATCGACGCCGCCGCGGGCATCACGAGCAGCAGCGCGGCCCGCCCCGCGCTCCGGCACGCCAGCCCGAGCAGCACGAGCAGCGCGACCGTGAAGAGCGACCCGACGAACTGCAACGCCTGCGGCGAGTCCGACACGAACCGCGCCACCGCCGCCAGCAGCGTGTGGTAGCCGGGCGTGGTGGCGGAGAGGTAGTCCGAGTAGTCGAGCCGCGGCCACTGCTCGGCGAAGCGCAGGATGGCCGGCAGGTGGAAGTTCACCTGGTCGTGCGCTCCGCGCCCGCGAGTGTTCCCGCTGAGGATGACGCCCCACGCCGCCGCTGCGAACACGCCCGCGGGAACGAGGCAGGGCCAGAGCGGGTGGCGTTCGGGCGTGGGGCGAACGGGTGGTGGCATGAGGTGTGCCGTCCGGCGGGCTGCGTGCGCGAGTGCACGGGCGATCGGGTCAGGGGCTATCGGTGCCTGAGATCGCGGGACTGTACATCCCCACGAGGTCCGGATGGCGACAACGCCGTGGCGTACCGCTCGGGAGGCCGATACCTTGGGGCGGCCTCGAACCGTCGAGTCGCCCCCGGAGCACGCCGTGCGGACAGGCAGCGAGAGTCGGCATCTTGGTTCGGACTCCGAGCGAGACGGGCGCCCCCTCCCGCTCCACTACCTCCGTTTGGCGCGCCCTCACCAGTGGGCCAAGAGCGCGTTCGTGCTCGTCGGGCCGCTCTACGGCATGAGCGACCACAAGGGGACGTGGCAGGAGTTGCTCGTGCCCGCCTTCGTCGCCGCGGCGGCGTTCGCGCTGGCGTCCAGCGCGTGCTACGTCGTCAACGACATCATGGACGCCGAGGCCGACAGGGCCCACCCCCGCAAGCGAAACCGCCCGATCGCGTCCGGGGCGATCCGTCCCGGCAGGGCGTGGGTGTACGCCGCCCTGCTCGCCCTCGCGTCCGGGTTGCTGCTGCTGGCGATCCCGGCCTCGGTCCGGCTGTGGGTGGCGGCCGCGGTCGGGTTGTACGTCCTCAACGTCTCGGCGTACTCCTGGCTCCTGAAGCACGTCGTCATCGCCGACGTGATCGGCCTGAGCCTCGGGTTCGTGCTGCGCGTGCTCGGCGGGTGCGCCGCGGCCGGGGTCGAGCCGAGCACCTGGCTCCTCAACTGCACCTTCTTCCTTGCCATGTTCCTCGCGTTCGGGAAACGGTTGGGCGAGCGGCGATCGCTCGGCTCCGACGAGGCCGCGGCGGCTGCCCGCTCGGTGCAGGGGGCCTACACCTCCGACCTGCTGCGGATGGTCGTCGTGGTGACGGCGGTGGCGACCCTGCTCAGTTACGCCGGGTACGTGCAGGCGAAGGAAACCCTCTATTGGCAGGGGTTCAACCTGCTGTGGCTGACCGTCCTGCCGGCAACCTTCGGCCTGCTGCGGTGTATCGTCCTGCTGGAACGGGGCGATTTCGACGACCCGACGGAGTTGGCGCTGCACGACCGGGCGTTCCAACTCGCGGCGGGCGTCTTCGCCTTCCTGACGATCTGGCTTCTTGTCGCCTTTCGGCAGTGGGGAATGGCGGCAGGCGCGATACCCTGATGCCGGGGACGGGCGGCGTCCCGGCGGCGGCGAACACCCGGAGTCGGCCCATCACACCCCAGGCCGCGAGCAGACACGACCACGAAGGAGTCCACTCATGACGTCTCGACACATCATCCGCAGGCTGACGCTCGCGGGCCTCGGGGGCACGATCGTCCTCGCGGCGGTCGCGGGCCAGGCATACTCGACCCGCCCGCAGGCCGCCAACGACCCCCCCGCCACGCAGCCCGACGCCGCCGAGATCCCCGACGCGGCCGCCATCCAGGCCATGATGAGCGCGCGCGGCAACGCACGCGGCAATCAGGACGACGACGGCCTGCGCCCATTCGATGAGGTCTCGAAGGGATACCGAAAGGTCGTCTCGACCGCCGACGGCTCGGAGAGCTTCTACGGCCTGTGGGTGCGAGAGAAGGACGGGCAGATGCTCGCCGAACTGCCGCGCGGCTACGACCGCCAGCGACACTTCATCGCCATGACCGTCGCGGGCGGCGACATCTGGGCGGGCCTCCAGGCCGGCGACCGCTACTTCTACTGGAAGCGCTACGGCAACCGCCTGGCGATGATCGAGCCGAACTACGGCACGCGCTCCACCGGCGACCAGGAGTCGCGCTCCTCGGTGAACCGCATCTTCACCGACCGCGTCATCCTCGACATTCCCATCCTCGCCACAGGCCCGAGCGGTCAGCCCGTCATCGACATGGACGACCTGCTCGTCGGGCAGGCGAGCACCTTCTTCGGCGGGCAGTCCCGCGGCGCGAACACGCGCCTGGCGACCATCGCGAAGTCCAAGGCGTTCCCCGAGAACATCGAGGTCGCCTTCGAGATGCCGGTGCAGGGCGGTGTGCTGCGCACCTTCCACTACTCGATCAGCCTGATCCCGGAGAACACGGGCTACAAGCCCCGCCAGGCCGACAACCGCGTCGGCTTCTTCACGACGAGTTACCGCGACCTGGGCAAGTTCGACGAGGACGAGAAGTGGGTCCGGTACGTGAACCGCTGGAAACTCGAGAAGGCGGACTCGAAACTCCGCCTCAGCCCGCCGAAGGAGCCGATCGTCTTCTACGTCGAGCACACCGTGCCGGTGCGCTACCGCCGCTGGGTGCGCGAGGGCGCGCTGCAGTGGAACAAGGCCTTCGAGCAGGTCGGCATCACCGGCGCGATCGAGGTCTACTACCAGGACAAGTCCACCGGCGCGCACATGGAGAAGGATCCGGAGGACCGGCGCTACAACTTCCTCCGCTGGCTCTCGAACGACGTCTCGACGGCGATAGGGCCGAGCCGCGTCCACCCGATGACCGGGCAGATCCTCGACGCCGACGTCGTGCTGACCGACGGCTGGATCCGCGCCTTCTGGTACCAGTACAACAAGACGCTGCCCGAGCTCGCGCTCGAGGGCTTCGCGCCCGATGCGTTGGCCTGGCTCGAGCAGAACCCGGACTGGGATCCGCGCATCCGCATGGCGTCGCCCGCCGAGCGTGACCACATCCTCGCGCAGCGTTCGCGCCGCGGCGTGCTCCCCTACGGCGGGCACCCGGCCGCGCTGGCCAGCGCCGGCGGGCTGGTCGGCGAGAGCGAGTACGACGGCCTGCTCGGGCGCGTCAGCCAGATCAACGGCCTGTGCATGGCCTCCTACGGCAAGGCCATGGACCTCACCATCGCCCGCGTCTACTTCGACGTGATCGGCCTGCTCGACGACGAGCCGGAGCAGGAGGGCGAACGCCCGCGCCGCGGCGACCTGCCCCCCGAGGTCGTCGAGATGCTCAAGAAGCAGCTCGCCGAGGGCAACATCCCGCGGGGCCTCGCGCCCGAGGTGCTCGCCATCCTCCAGGAGGGCGAGCCGCAGCCCGAGGAGGAACCCAAGACCGAAGAGGACAAGCCCAAGGAGGACAAGCCCAAGAAGGACGACGGCGACGTGCTCGACGGCGTGCCCGAGTGGTTCGTCGGGCCGATGCTCCGCGAACTCGTCGCCCACGAGGTCGGGCACACGCTGGGCCTGCGCCACAACTTCGCCGCGTCGAGCGTCTACTCCATGGCCGAGATCAACAGCGAGGATTTCAAGGGCAAAAAGCCCTGGTCGGTCTCGGTGATGGACTACAACCCGGCGAACATCAACATGGGCGACGGGCCGGTGCAGGGCGACTTCGCCGTCATCGACATCGGGCCGTACGACATGTGGGCGATCCGCTACGGCTACGCCCTCGACGAGAAGGCGGCGCAGGAGGCGCTGAAGGAATCCGCCAAGCGCGAGCACCGCTACGCCACCGACGAGGACACCTGGGGGCCTGACCCCGAGGCACGCCGCTACGACATGTCCTCCGACCCGCTCGAGTACGCCGAGAGCAGCGCGCGCCTCGCCGTTCACCTGCGACAGAAACTCCTCGACCGCTTCGTGAAGGATGGCGACTCCTGGGCCAAGGCGCGCCAGGGCTACATGGTCACGCTGGGCATGCAGACCCGCTCCAACAGCATGATGGCCAACTGGATCGGCGGCGCGTTCGTCTACCGCGACAAGAAGGGCGACCCCGACGGGCGCGCCCCGATCGAGGTCGTGCCCGCCGAGCGCCAGCGCCAGGCCCTCAACTTCGTCATCGAGAACACCTTCCGCGACGAGGCGTTCGGCCTCACGCCCGAGGTGCTGCAGTACCTCACCATCGACAAGTGGTTCGACGACGGCGGGATGCAGGCCCTCTTCGAGGACCCGACCTGGCCCGTGCACGACCGCATCATGGGCATCCAGGCCTCCACGCTCACGATGCTCATGAACCCGGTGACGCTCCAGCGCGTCTTCGACAACGAGTTCCGCGTCCCCGCGGACCAGGACGCGGTCACCCTCGTCGAACTCCTCGACACCGTGACCGAATCGGTCTGGACCGAGGTCAACGGCACACCCGAGCAGCGCTACACCCCGCGCCAGCCGATGGTCTCCAGCCTGCGGCGCAACCTCCAGCGCGAGCACCTCGAACGCCTCATCTCGCTCGCGCTGCCTGGCGGCGCGTCCGGCGCGGCGGGCAAGCCCATCTCCGACCTCGCCACGCACACCCTGCGCCGCCTCTCGCAGCGCATCGATAAGGTCACCGCCGGCGGCGCCGCCAACATCGACGCCTACACCCTCGCCCACCTCTCCGACGCCAAGGCACGCATCGACAAGGCCCTCGAAGCCCAGTACATCTACAACGCCCGCGACATCAGCCGCGGCCTGGGCGGGGCGGGCATCTTCTTCCAGCCCGCGCCGACCGACGACAACCGCCGCTGACGGCCCGACCCCGACTCCTCCGTGGGGGCGGGCGCCTTCCCTCCGAGGGGACGCGCCCGCCCCCGTTCGTTCCGCCCGCCTTCCGTGGGGCGCCCGAGTGCCCGCTTCCCGAAAGCCGAAGGTCGCGATCCTGCACCACCTCGCCCGCACGGGCGGCACGCTGATGAGCCGCTGCCTCGGCTCCATGCGCACCGTCTGCCTGCTCAGCGAGGCGCACCCGCTCGGCATGCGCTGGATCAACCCGGTGCAGCAGGCCGTCGAGTGGCACCGCCTCATGACCGCCGCCGAGGCCCGCGCCATGCTCGCGCGCGGGCCGGTGCGCTTCGACACGCTCATCGCCATGCTCGCCGAGCGGGCCGCGCAGCGCGGACGGATGCTGGTCGTGCGCGACTGGACGCACCTGGACTTCCACGGCGTGCCCTACGCCGAGTCTGCCATGCGCTGCCGCACGGCGGTCGCGCTGGCGCAGGCCTGCCGCACCACGCGCTACGCGACCGTCCGCCACCCGATCGACCAGTGGGTGAGCGTGAGCGCGCTGCCGCGCGTGCGCGAGACGCTCGGCATCGACGCCTATCTCGCCGGGTGCCACGCCTTCGCGCGCACGGCCGCGCGCCTCGGCTTCGGGCGCTACGAGGACTTCACCCGCGATCCCGAGGGCGAACTGCGGGCCATGTGCCGGTGGCTGCGCGTCGAGTACGACCCGTCGTGGCGCACGCGCTGGACCGGCAACTCCCACGTCACCGGCGACACCGGCCCCGACCGCGCCCGCCCCACCGAGATCCGTCCCTCACGCCGGCGCACCATCGATCCGGGCATCCTCCGCGCGTTCGAACGCAACGACGACTACTGGGAGACGCTCCGGCTGCTGGGCTACGAGCACCGCCGCGCCCCGGCGGGCGGGGCTGCGGGCGGACGCGTGCTGCGCGCGCCGGGCAGGCGTTGGTAGCCCCCACGACTACCCGCGAAAGCGCCACCGCGAGACCGTCGTCGGCCCAACGCCTGTCTCTCGCGATCAGAGACTCGCAGAGGCGGCCTCGGACGGTGCGCGGGCACTGCCGCACTCTGGGCACGGCGCGCCCTCCGGCAGGCCGTGGAGGTCGTAGCCGCAGCGCTCGCACCGACCGCGCCTTCGGCGGTTCCATCGGATGAGCGGCCAGGGGAGAAGGAGCATCGCCCATGCCGCGCTATAGAGCGCGCAGTTGCCGAGCAGCCCGGGCCAGGCGGGCCGCAGGGGGAGTACAGCGGGGAAGGGGTGGGGCCAGTCGTGCCCGCCGGGGAACGTCGTGCTCGTGAGCGCGATGCCGCCGACGGGGCGGACGCGGTACCAGTCGTATCGGCCCTCGGGGGTTGCGGACTGCTCGGTGCGGAACTCACACCACACCGCCGGCCAGGGCCAGCCGCGGGCCTGCACGACGCGAGAGTCCACGCCCGGCCACGGCACGCTGCGACCCCACGGAAGAACGGCTGAGCGCGCCCAGAGAGACACGAACCGCTCCGGGACAGGGTCGCCGTGCTCGAGGTCGGGCCAGGGGTTGCGGTGCGGCCAGACGGCGGACTCGTAGAGCATCCGCCCGGGCCTCGCGTAGCGGTTCACGACCATGAACCCAGCGCCCTCGCCGCGGTCAGGGTAGCGAACGCGGAACGTGCCCCCCACGAGCGACCAGTGCGGCTGCGGCCACCACGCAAGCGACCACGCCACGGCGAGGGTGGTGAGGAGGCCGAGAGCGAGCACGGCCGCGACGCGACGCCTCATGCGATAGTCATACCGGATGGCGTGCCGGGGGTGGCCTGGACGCACTCCCATGCCGCACGCTCACGGTAGTGCGACACCGCAGGAGCGCATCTGCCGCATGGAGTGCCTGGGCGCGGGCCATCCCGAAGGGCGTCACGTCTTCGGTGCAGGCTCGGCCGGGTCGGCGCGCATGAAGAGCGGGTCGCCCTTGGCGATGCGCTGCCCCGGCTTGAGCGACCACGGGCCGCCCCACTCGGCGAGTTCCGCGAGCGGCGCCTTGAAGCCGGAATCGGGGTCGTCGGGATCGTTCAGGGGCGAGCAGTTCCACACCCGCCACAACGCGGCCATCTTCGCCGGCATGGCGGGATAGAGCAGGAGCGAAGCGATGCGGAGTGTCTCTGCACAGCAGAAGAGAATGGATGCCAACTCTTCCTTCTGTGGGTCATCCTCTCCGGCCAGGTCTTTGGCAAGGCTGAAAGGCCTGGTCTCGTTGATGAAAGCGTCAACAAAGCGAACAAGCCCGGTTCCTTCGGCAATCGCACGACCGAGATCGAGATGATTGAGGGCATGTCCGCAGGTTGAAGCTGCGTCAGCGGCAAGTTGGTCCCACTTGACGAACAAATCGGACATCTTGAACTGATGACCGCCGTATTCTGGGCTTGCGCCCCCGAAGTACTTCTCGATCATGTTCCCCACGCGGCTGGCGCAGTTCCCGATCCCGTTCGCCAGGTCCGCGTTGTACACCTCCACGAACCGCGCGTGCGCGAAGTCGGCGTCGGTCGCGCCCAGCGGCCCCTGCGTCGCCAGGTACCACCGCACCGCGTCGATCGAGTACCGACGCCCGTACGCCTCCAGCAGGTCGATCTCGATGAAGTTGCCGAGGCTCTTGCTCATCTTCCGACCCTCGGCCACGAAGTACGCGTGCGCGTACACCGTCCGCGGCAGGGCTTCGCCCAGCGCCATCAGCATCGCCGGCCAGATCACCGCGTGGAACCACAGGATGTCCTTCGCCATCACGTGCACCGCCGGCGGCCAGTACTTCCGCCGCGCCGGCTCGTCCACCGCCGTCAGGTAGTTGCACAGCGCCTCGATCCACACGTACACCCGGTGCCCCGGGTCGCCCGGCATCAGGATGCCCCAGTCCGCGTCCCCCTCCTTCACCGCCCGGCTCACCGGCACGTCGTTCAGCCCCTGGCGCAGCCGCCCGAGCACCTCGTTGCGCCGCGCCTCGGGCAGCACGAACTCGGGGTGGGCCTCGAAGTGCGCGCGCAGCCTGTCCTCGTACCCGCTCAGCCGAAAGAAGTAGTTCTTCTCCGTGCGCTTTTCGAGCGGCTTGCCGGTAACGGGGCTTTTGAAGCCGTGCTCCTTGGCGACGGTCTCGGTGAGGTACTCCTCCTGCGAGGCGTCGAACCAGCCGACGTAGTCGCCCAGGTAGACGTCGCCCGAGTCCATGAGCCGCCGGATGTACGCCGAGGCCGATCGCTGGTGCCGGTCCTCGCTGGTGCGCATGAAGTCGCTCTCGGCGACCTCCATGAGCCGGAAGGCCCTGCGGAACTCCGCG
>JBDIVY010000012.1:0-109809 GCA_039794165.1 Phycisphaerales bacterium | reverse complement strand
ATCCCTGTTGAAACCAGTTACTTCTCCCTCCAGGGCGCGGCCAAGCAACTCGGCACCGTCCAGTCCCTTGGCCGACGCCTCGGCCGACGCATCCCCGCCTGGCTCCTCCCCACGCTTCACGAGGACAACGCTGCGCTCGCCCGCGATCTCCTCGCCGAACTCCGCCGCCGCTACGGCGACCGCGTCCTCCCCTGCACGATCCGCCGCGACCCGGCCCTGAAGGAAGCGGCCTCCTTCGGCCAGCCGGTCATCGAGTATGCGGCCGAGTCCGGCGGCGCGGCCGACTACTGCGCCCTCGCCCAGACGCTCATCGCGCAGGCCGGCATCCCCAGCGTTCGCGGCGGCGAGGCACGCCCGATCCGCGTCGCCACCGAATCCGACGACCCCACGCTCGAAGCCGACAGCGAGCCTCTCGCCGCTCCCTCGCCACAACAACACGGCGCCATCCTGCCCAGTGTCGTCACGACGCTCGACGCCGACGCGACCACCGCCCTCGCGCAGCGCGTCATAGGCCCCGGCGTCTGCCTCGGGCCGCGCGAGCAGACCGTTCCTGCATCCGTGCCCGCGTTGATGGACCGCCCGGCCGCACCCTCTCGCGCAGCGGACCTCGCGCAGCGAACCCAGTGCCGTCAACGCAGGGCAGCCCTCGCGGCGTGGGCCGCCGAGCGAGGCCTGAGCGAAGACCTCATCCGCGATATTGACGCCGCCCCCCCCGGCGACAAGGCCCTCCGCCGTCTGTACGGCGCACGGCAGACTCCCGCCGGCGTGCTTTTCATCCAGCCGATCACGCTCGGCCGATCCGTCGCCGTCGCGGGCGACTTCAACCGCTGGTCGCCCGACGAGCACCACCTTCGCCGCAACGAGCACATCGGCGTCTACGAGGCGTGCATCCCCCTCCAGACCGGCCGCCGGCTCTACCGCCTGGTCGTCGACGGCCACTGGATCGCCGACCCGTACAACAGCGAGTGGGAACTCAACGCCTTCGGCGAGCCGAACAGCATCGTCGATGTCCGCCCCGCGGCCGTGCCGCACACCGATCCCGCCGCCGTCCTCTGAGACGAACCGAGGCTCGACACCATGGACTCCCGCAACGGATCACGCGACACGGCCCTCGACCCCCTCACCATCCCCTTCATCACCACGCCAACCGACCAGGCCTACGACTCGCTCGCCGACCTCTTCCTCGGCGACGGCGAACTCGCCCCCGAACCCATGCTCCCCGCTCCGGTGGCAGAGGCGTCTCGCCAGTGCCCCACCCCAGGCGGCCGGACTCCCGACATCGAAGCCCTGATTCTCGGCCACCTGCCCGTCCTCGCCTCTCCATGGGTATTGCAGTACGCCCGCCACCGATCCGCCGAGACCGGCGAGCCGGTCGCCCTCCTCCGTCTCAACTCGGGCACCGCGAGCGTCGAGATCGTCGGCACGGACGACCCCGCCGAGTCGCCCGCCAGCAGCCTCGATGAGGCGTTCGATCGCGCAAAGTCCATTGCGCGCCGGTGGCTCATCCGTGTTGACGAGACGAACGAACTCGCTCTGGCCGAGGCGCTCGCCTCCGCCCCCCCCGCTACGCTCACGCTCCTCACCGGCGCGGACGACACCGCCGTCGCCGCCTGCTACCGCACGCTCAAGTCCCTCGCCGAGGCGATCGTGGGCGCGGCCGAGGAAATGACCACCATTCGCGTGGTGGTCATGGGCGCGAACGCCGATGCCGCCGCGGGTGCGGGCCGCAAGATTCGTCAGGCCGCGATGACCTTCCTCGGCCTCCCGCCCGAACTCGCCCAGCCCGTCCCCCGCATGGTCCCCGCACGCGCCTTCAACCTCTACCGAGGCCAGACCGATCAATCTCCCGAATCCCTGCTCGCGCTCGTCCGCACACAGACCCGGGTAACCCGCCACTCCGAGGCGGATTCCGGGGTACCCCGCCACTCCGTGGCGGCTACCCCTCCTCCGTCCCCTTCCATCCCTCCTCCATCCCGAGCGTCCGCCCTCGCACGCACCGACGCGCTCGCTTCTCTCCTGCCCGGTCTCCGCACGCTCTCCGTGCGCAGCCCTGTCGCGCAGAGCGTCGAACTTGCTACGGACGCCGACGGCCGCCTGCACCTGCTCGCCTGCGCCGATTCTCCGGACGCCTGCCCCACGGCGGCCGCCGACCTCACGGCCGCGGCGGCCTGGGCGCAGGCCCACGCCCGCCTGCTCGGCGCGGCCGAACCCTCGCTCCGCGCGGCCGAAAGCCCCCCCCTGCATCTCCTCACGCCGACGCCCCGCGCCGCCCGCGCCCTGGTGGGCACGACGATCCGCGTCCACGCCCTCGCGCACGCCAACGGCGGCTGGGCTTCCGTCGAACTCTGACCGAGTCTGCTACCGCCCCACCGCCCCCAACTCAGAGCCGCGGGCTTCAGCCCGCGCCGCCTGGCCCTCGCCCACCTCGGGCCGCTCGTACTTCCCCGCCGCCTGGCTCGCCACCATCAGCCCGTTGCCAAGCACCGCGAGCAGCACGACCGCCGTCGCCGACGCCACGGCCGCCACGGGCCTCGACGCGAAGGGCGTCGCCCGCACCGACCGCGACTCCGCGCTCGGCTCGTCCAGCATCACGACCCGCACCAACCCGAGGTAGTAGTACGCCGCGATCGCCGAGTTCAGCGCGAGGATCACCAGCAGCCAGTACCGCTCCGCCCCGAGCAGCGAAGTGAACAGCGGCACCTTTGCGAAGAACCCCAGCAGCGGCGGGAACCCCAGCAGGCTCAGCAGGCAGATCGCCATCGTCCACCCGAGCACGGGCCGCGTCCGGCACAGCCCCTTCAGGTCCGCCGCCGAATCGACCTCGCCGCCCTCCGCCTCGCGCTCGAGGCACGCCAGAACCGCGAACGCCCCGAGGTTCGTCACCCCGTAGGCCAGCAGGTAGAACAGCACCGCCGACACGCCGTTCTGCGTGAACGACCCGTCGCCCGGCCCCGCGATCACGCCCACCAGCATGTACCCCGAGTGCGCGATCGACGAGTACGCCAGCAGCCGCTTCACACTCGTCTGGAGCAACGCCAGCACGTTCCCGACCGTCATCGTCAGCGCGGCCATCAGCCAGAGCGCGGCGTCGATCGACCCCGGCAGCGCGGGCGCGTGCCCGTCCGTCGGCAGCCAGCCCACCGCCGACACCAGCAGCAGGATCGACACGAACCCCGCCGTCTTCGGCGCGAACGCGAGGAACGCCGACACCGGCGCGGCGGCCCCCTGATAGACGTCCGCCGTGTAGAAGTGCATCGGCGCGGCCGCGATCTTGAACGACACGCCCACCAGCGCGAGCAGCAGCCCCGCCGTCGCCATCGGCCCGACGCCCTCGCCCGCGAAGAACGCCGCCATCTCGCCGAACCGCGTCGTCCCGGTCGCCCCGTACAGCAGCGCGAACCCGTACAGGAACACCGCCGCCCCCATCGCCCCGAGGAAGAAGTACTTGACCCCCGCCTCGCCCGCCCGGTCTCCCAGCCGCACGCCCTTGCCGCTCATCGCGACCATCACGTACGTCGGCAGGCTCGTCAGTTCCAGCGCGAGGAAGAGCCAGATCAGGTCCCCCGCCGATGCGCACAGCATCACGCCCGTCAGGCTGAACAGAAAGAACGAGTAGAACTCGCCCCGCGTCGAGCGCAGCGGGTTGAACGCCGCACGCCCCTCCGCGATCGCCCTTTCCTCCGCCCGGTCCACCGTCCCCGCCAACAGCAGCACGAGCATCAGCCCCACCGCCGCCGTCAGGCTCTTCACGAACCCCATCATCCCCGGCAGCGGGCCCGGCCCGCTCGGCGAGTTCGCCGCCAGCAGCCCGGCCACCGCCAGCGTCACGCCCGCGAGCAACGCCGTCTGCCGGCGAACCTCCGCCCGCGGCGAAAGCCCCACCAGCATCACCACGCACGTGCCCGCGAACATCGCGATCTCGGGCCACAGGATGGCGATCTTCTCCGTCACTGCCCGCCCTCCGCATGGACCGTACCCGGCACGGCCGGTCTCGCCGGCGCGCCCCCGCCAGCCTCCGCATTCCCGAGCACGTGGGCCACCGTCGCGTTCACCGGCTCACGGATCGAGTCCAGCAGCGGCGACGGGTACACGCCCAACGCGAGGCACAACGCCGCCAACGGCAGCAACGCGCCGATCTCGCGACCGGTCAGGTCCTGCGGGAGCGCGCCCTCCTTCGCGTGGTCGTGGTCGTGCCCGCCCGGCTCGATCAGCGGCCCGAAGCACATCCGACCGACCATGTAGAGCAGGTACATCGCGGCGATGATGACCCCGGTGCCGGCCGCGAACCCGAACCACGGCCCGAGCCGCCCCGGCGTCGCGCCCGGCAGGTCCCCGAAGCGCCCCCACGCATCGTCCGCCTGGAACGCGCCCAGGACGCACAGGAACTCGCTCACGAACCCGTTCAGCCCCGGCAACCCGACCGACGCCATCGCGAAGAAGACCATGAACGTCGCCCACACCGGCATCTTCGCCGCAAGCCCGCCCAACTCCCGCATCGACCGCGTGTGGTACCGCTCGTACATCATGCCCACGAGCAGGAAGAGCGCGCCCGTGCTCAGCCCGTGGTTGATCATGTACATCACCGACCCGGACAGCCCGGCCCCGTTCAACGCGACCAGGCCCAGCACGCAGAACCCGAGGTGCGAGACCGACGAGTACGCCACCAGTTTCTTCACGTCCGTCTGCACCCAGCAGACCAGCCCCGCGTACACGATGCCCACCACGCTCAGTCCCGCGATCAGTGGCGCGTGCTCGACCACCGCCGCCGGCGCGATCGGCAGCGCGAAGCGGTAGATCCCGTACGTGCCCAGTTTGAGCAGCACGCCCGCCAGGATCACGCTGCCCGCCGTCGGCGCCTCCGTGTGCGCCAGCGGCAGCCACGTGTGCACCGGGAAGAGCGGCACCTTCACCGCGAACCCAGCCAGCAGAGCGAGCAGCACCCACCCCTGCGCCGCCGCGCCCATCCGCGGCGCGTGCGCCGTCAGCACACCGATGTCGAACGTCCACGCCCCGTGCTGCTCGGGACGGGCCACGAACCACACGACGTACAGCAGCCCGGCGAGCGTGAGCAGGGAGCCGGTGAACGTGTACAGGAAGAACTTCGTCGCCGCGGCGCGCCGGTTCGTCGAGCCGAACAGGCTGATGAGCACGTACATCGGGATCAGGGTGAACTCGAAGCACACGTAGAACAGCACCAGGTCGCGGGACGCGAACACCCCCGTCATCGCCGCCTGCAGGACGAGCAGCCACGCGTAGAACGTCCGCCGCTGCTCCGTGATCGCCGTCCACGACCCCAGCACGCACAGCGGCCCGAGCAGCGCGGTCAGCGCGATCAGCAGCAGCGCGACCGAGTCCACCCCCACCGACAGGTTCAGCCCCAGCGCGGGCAGCCACGCCACCGACCCGCCCAGTTGCCCCGTGTCCGCCGCGTCCGACCAGTCGAACGCCCGCATCGCCGCCACGCACGCCGCCAGCGCGACCAGCGTCCCCACCAGCGCGATCGAACGCGCGTGCTCCGCCGGCCGCGCGACCACGACCAGCGCGAACACCAGCGGCAGGATGACGAGCAAGGCCAACATCATGCAATCAATCCCTACAACCGTCCCTCACGTCCAGCCACTTTGCCACTCCGTCACTCTGCCACTTCTCTCACAAGGTCATCAGCCACACCACCAGCAGCGCCACCGCGATCCCGCCCGCCATCTGCACCGCGTACCCGTGCAGCACGCCAGCCTGCGACGGACGCACGGCCCGACCGATCATCCGCGGCAGCCAGCCCGCCGCGTTCACCAGCCCGTCCACCACCAGCTTGTCGAACATGTGCAGCACGTGCGACAGCACCCACAGCGGCTTGACCACCACCGCGTCGTACAACTCGTCCACGTACCACTTGCCCTGGGCCCACCTCGCCACCGGGCCGACCTTCGGGAGCAGCGCATCCGCCAGGCTCCGCGCCGCCGACGCGCGCCCCGCGTAGTGCAGCACGAACGCCACCCCGATCCCGACCAGCCCGATCACCGACGACACGAAGTACATCGCCTTGTGCGGGTCCAGCCCGAAGAACGAGCCGTGCGCCTCCGCCTGCCCCTCGCCGTGGCCGTGCGCATCCACGAACGCCGCCGAGTGCGTCGGCTCCGCGGGCGAGCCGTGCAGCAGGTTCCCCACCCACCCGTGCTGCTCCGTGTGCACGAAGTACGCCCCCGCCGCCGCGATCGAACCGACGGCCAGCAGCGCGAGCACGAGATTGATCGCCCACCCCGGCGCGTGCGGATGGAAGCCGTGCCCGTGCTCCACGTGCGCGGTCTCATGTTCCGCGTGGTCATCGTGCGCATCGTGGCTGTCGCCGTGATGCTCATCCCCCGGCTCATACTCCACCGGCCCGACGAACACCCGGAAGAACACGCGGAACGTGTAGTACGCCGTCAGCCCCGCCGTCAGCAGCAGGATCCACCCGATCGCCTGGTATCCGGGCCCCGCGGTCACGAAGGCCTCCGCCAGGATCATGTCCTTGCTGAAGAAGCCCGCCGTGAACGGGAAGCCCGCGAGGTTCAGGCACCCGACCAGCATCGCCAGCCCGACGATCCGCCAGCCCGGCATCAGCCCCACGCCGCTCAGACGCCGCAGGTCGAGTTGCCCGGCGAACCCGTGCATGACCGCGCCGCAGCAGAGGAAGAGCGTCGCCTTGAAGAAGGCGTGCGTGAAGACGTGGAACGCCCCGCCCACGCTCGTCAGCAGCGCCATGCCGCAGAACATGTACCCCAACTGGCTCACGGTCGAGTACGCCATGATCCGCTTGATGTCGAACTGGGCCATGCCGATCGTCGCCGCCAGCAGCGCGGTCAGTGCGCCCACCCACGCCACCACCGGCAGCGCCCACTCGCTCACCAGGAAGAGCGGGTACGTCCGCGCCACCAGGTACACGCCCGCCGTCACCATCGTCGCCGCGTGGATCAGCGCGCTCACCGGCGTCGGACCCTCCATCGCGTCCGGCAACCACACGTACAGCGGCAACTGCGCGCTCTTCCCGAACGCCCCGACCATGAACAGCACCGGGATCAGCCCCACCAGGAACGGAACCTCGTCCGCGTGCCCGGACCGCACCGCCGCCACGAACGGCTCCACCAGCGGCCACAACTCGGCGTACTTCAGCGTCCCGAACTGCACGAACGTCAGCAGCATCCCCATCAGCAGGCCGAGGTCGCCGATGCGGTTCACGATGAACGCCTTCTTCGCCGCCGCCACCGCCGAGGGCTTCTTGTAGAAGTACCCGATCAGCAGGTACGAGCACAGCCCCACGCCCTCCCACCCGAGGAAGAGCAGCAGCAGGTTGTCCGCCATCACGAGGCACGCCATCGAGAAAACGAACAGGTTGAACGCCGCGAAGAACCGGCAGTACCCCACCCCCACGTCGTGGCTCATGTACTCGCTGGCGTAGAGCGCGATGAGCGTCGCCAGACCCGTCACGAACAGCATCCACAGGCACGTCAGACCGTCGAACGCGAACGCGAAGTCCGCGCTCAGCCGCTGCCCCGGCCCATCGCCCCATGCCACGTCGATCCACCGGAACCCGACCGTCACCGCAGTCGGCCCGCCCGACAGTTCGAGATACGCCAGCACCGCCAGCCCGAACGACGCCGCGAGACACCCCACCGACATCCACGCCGGGGCCTTCGTCCGCACGTCGAAGATCGCGCACACCAGCGTCAGCACGACGCCAGCCATGGGCAGCAGCGAGATCAGCACCACCCACCACGGGCCGGCGACCGTCCCCGCCGCGAGCGCGCCATCGCCCCCCGCCGCCGCGACAGCCCCAACCAGACCCGTCATCTCCGCCAACCCACCAGCCACTCGGTGCTCCCTACTTCATCCCTCGATCTCTACCCCTTCATCTCCGCCCACTCATCCGCGCTCAGCGAGTCCTTGCGCCGATACAGCAGCACCACCAGCGCGAGCGCCAGCGCGGCCTCCGCCGCCGCCACCGTCAGCACGAAGATCACGAACGTCTGCCCCGTCATGTGCAGATGGAACCGGCTGAACGCGATCAGGGCGATCCCCGCCGCCTGGAACATCAGCTCCGTGCACAGGAACATGATGATCAGGTTTCGGCGCGTCAGGAACCCGACCAGCCCGATCGCGAACATCGCCGCCGACACCACCAGGTAGTGCGCCAGCGTCACCCCGTCCATGGGGGCAGGCAGCGACGCCTGCGCGATTGTCCACGATCCGCTCAAGGCGACACCTCCCGATCCGCGAAGACCGTCCCCGCAGCCGCCAGCCGCTCCGCCTGCCGACGCTTCGCCTCGTCCTCCAGTTCCACCTGCCGCCGGCTCAGCACCGTCGCCCCCAGCATCGCCATCAGCAGGATCACGCCCGCGATCTCGATCGAGCCGGGATGCTCCGCCAGCAGGTCGTGCCCGATCCGCTCCACGTTCGTCAGCCGCGCCGACGCCGGCAGCGCAACCACTTCCCCGCTGCGCAGCGTCGCCGTCCACGCCGCCGCGTCAACGCCGACGACCTCGTCCCCCGCCCCGATCGCGCCCGCCTCGCGCAACGACCGCTCCGCCCGCTGCGGCATCATCTCGATCGGCGCATCAAGGCCCGCCCCGTCCCGCGCCGGCAGGTCGCCCGCATCGCTGAACAGCATCGTCGTCAGCGCGGCCAGCAGCACGAAACTCGCCACCGTCGCCGCCACCGGCGACCGCGCCTCGGCGTCGTACTCCGCCAGCGCCTCCAGTTCCCCCTCGCTCGGCGCCTGCGTCGCAAGCATGATCACAAAGAGGTACGTGATCAGGATCGCCCCCGCGTAGATGATCACCAGCGCGAACGCCATGAACTCCGCCGCGAGCACCAGATACAGCCCGCACGACGCCAGGATCGTCAGGATGAAGTACAGCGCGGCGTACACCGGCCTCGGGTGCGTGATGACCCGAAGCGCCGCCCCCAGCGCGATCGCCGAGAAGATGTAGAAGTTGAAGTTCGGCAGCCGCTCCGAACGCAGCCCAAGCCCCAGAAGCACCAAACCCAGCCCAAGCCCCGCCAAGACCGCCCCGAGCACCTGCGGGCTGACCCGCCGGCGCGGCATCGCCATGCACACACCCAGCCCCCCGAGGGCCAGACCGACATACAGCAGGTAGGGGTTGATGACCGCGTCCAAGGCCACGTCCCGACAGCGCACGCTCGCTCTCGCCGCCGGCGCACCGCGGCCCCACGAGCGGCAGCAGGCGAACATCGCCCACTCCCGCCCACGGGACGCAGAGGATAGAGCACCCCCGCCGAACCATCAACCAACCCAAAGAGCACACGATCCCGCAGCCGGTGGCGCAGGCTTCCCGTCCGTGCCCCTCCAAGAACCGGTGGCATGGGCGTCTCGCCCGTGCCCGATACCATCCCCCCGTGCCCACCCCTGTCTCATCCGCACCCCCCACACCCCTCCAGCGCAACCTCCCCAACGCCCTCGTCTGGCTGCGGCTCCTGCTCTCGGGCGTCTTCGTCGCACTCCTCTCCGTTGGCGACACCGCATCCACTTCCTTCCTTCTCCTCGCCGCCGCCATCTTCATCGTCGCCGCACTCACCGACACCCTCGACGGCTTCCTCGCCCGCCGCTGGAGGGTCATCTCCCGCTTCGGCCGCGTCATGGACCCCTTCGCCGACAAGGTGCTCGTCCTCGGCGCGTTCGTCATGCTCGCCGGCCCCGCCTTCGCCCGACAGCAGGGCATCGACCTCGGCTACCAGGCCAGCGGCGTCCACCCATGGATGGCCGTCGTCATCCTCGCCCGCGAACTCCTCGTCACCTCCCTCCGCGCCCTCATTGAGGGCGAAGGCGGCGACTTCTCCGCCGAATGGTCCGGCAAACTCAAGATGATCGTCCAGTCCCTCGCCGTGCCGGTCATCCTCCTCACGCTCGCCTGGGGCCGATGGGCGCCCGGCGAACCCGGCCGCATCGTCATCGACGCCGCCGCCTGGACGACCGTCGCCGTCACGCTCGCCTCCGGCATCCCGTACCTTCTCCACCTCCTCCGCCGCAACTCCTGAAACAGCGCCATGCCATCCCGCAAGACACACAGCATCGCCCTCACACTCGCCACGACGCTCGGCCTGGGCCACCTCCGCCCCGCCCCCGGCACGTGGGGCTCTCTCCCGCCCGTCGGGCTTGGTCTACTCCTGCTCGCGCTCGGCCTCGCAACGACACCCGTCTACGCCATCGCCATGCTCGCCCTCCTGCTCGTCTTCTGCGGTGCGTGCATCGCCGGCGCGGACGAGGCCGAGGCCCGCTTCGCCCGCAAGGACCCCTCGCAGGTCGTCGCCGACGAGACCGCCGGCATGGCCCTCGTCCTGCTCCTCCTGCCCCCCCCCTTCTTCGCCACTCCCGCGCAGGGCGTCGTCACCCTCGCCCTCGCCTTCTTCGCCTTCCGCGCCATGGACATCCTCAAGCCCTGGCCCGCCAACTCCCTCCAGCGCATCCCCGGCGGCTGGGGCATCCTCCTCGACGACCTCGCCGCGGCCATCTACGCCGCCGCCATCGTCCACCTCGCGTTCGCCCTCTCCGCCTGATCGAGGGGCGGTGCTTTCAGCCGCCGTGCAACGCCTCCGGCAGCGCCCACGCCGGCGCGTTCTGGTAGCACACCGGCCGGCACCACCGCTCGACCGCCCGCGCCCCCACCGCCGTCGTGTGCGCGTGGTTCGTCGCCGGCCACGGCCCGCCGTGCACCATCGCCTCGCTCACCTCCACGCCCGTCGGCACGCCGTTGAAGATCAGTCGCCCCACGCGCCGCTCCAGCGCATCGCGCAGCCGGATCGCGTCCTCCCGATCCGCATCATCGGCAAAGATCGCCCCCGTCAGCGAACCCCGGATCAGCCCCGCCCCCTCCACCATCTCCTCCACGCCCGCGCACTCCACCACGATCGTCGAAGGCCCGAAGCACTCCTCGCGCAGCGTCGGGTTCGCCCGGAACGCCGCCAACCCGCACCGCAGCACCACCGCCCCCGACTCCACCCCCGGCCCGCGCGGCTCGCCCTCGCCGATCACGCGCTGAACGCCCTCGACACTCGCCGCCTCCCCAATCCGCCGCGTGAAAACCTCCCACCCCCGCCGCCCGAGCATCGCCCGCCGCCCCGTCGCGCGCAGCCCCTCCGCCAGCGCGCCGACGAGGCGATCCGCATCCCCCCCCCGCACCACGAACACCAGCCCCGGGCACGTGCACATCTGCCCGTGCGAGTTCGCCACCGACGCCGCCAGCATCACCCCGATCCGTTCCGCCCCCCACTCTCCCCCCTCGCGCATCGCCCCCGGCAGCACGAACACCGGGTTCACCGACCCCATCTCCGCGAAGACCGGGATCGGCTCCTCGCGCCCCCGCGCCAACTCCGCCAGCGCCATCCCCCCCCCGAACGACCCCGTGAACCCCACCGCCCGCACCGCCGGGTGCAGCACGACCTCGCGCCCGACCTCCATCTCGCGCTCGCCGCCCGCGTGCAGGAACGAGAAGACGCCCTCCGGGAACCCGGCCTCGCGCGCCGCCTCGCACACGGCCCAGGCCACAGCCTCGCCTGTCCCCGGGTGTCCCGGGTGCCCCTTCACCACCACCGGGCACCCGGCCGCGAGCGCGGACGCCGTATCGCCGCCCGCCGTCGAGTACGCCAGCGGGAAGTTCCCCGCGCCGAAGACCGCCACCGGCCCCAGCGGCCGCAGCGCGCTCCGCAACTCAGGCCGCGGCGTCGGCGTGCGCTCAGCGTCCGCCGGATCCACCGCCGCCCGCGTCCAACGCCCCTCGCGCGCCACGCCCGCGAACATCCGCAGCGTGAACACCGTCCGCCGCCACTCCCCCTCCAGCCGCGGCCGCGCCTCCAGCCCGGTCTCCCGCGCCGCCAACTCAAGCAGCCCATCCCCCATCCGCTCGACCCGCTCCGCCGCTCCCTCCAGCAGCCGCGCCCGCTGCTCGCCGCTCGCGTGTCGCGTGAACTCGAACGCCTCACCCGCCGCCCGGCACGCCCCGTCCACATCCTCCGGCGACGCCGCCCGGAACACCGCCGCCGAATCGCGCCCCGCCGCCGGCACGAACCCCCGGAACTCGACCGCCCCCCGCCGACTCTCGCACCCCGCGACGATCGACCAGCCGCGTGCAACCACCGTTGCCTTCACCACTCTCTCCTTTCCTCCCCTCCCCTGACGGTGGTGCCGCCCCACCGCTGCCATCCCACCGTGCCACAGCCGTCGCCTCGAACTCTACCCGCACTCTCTCCATCCTCCGACGGTCGTGCCCAGCAGCCCTTGTGCCCCAAGGAAAAACGGCGGGCCTCCGCCCGCCGCATGTCTCAACTCACATCGATCCGTCGTTCACGCGGCCAGTCGGACGCTCTCGCCCGGTTCGCCGGCCTCGTTCTGCTCGCCCGCCGGGGCGGTGAAGACGGAGACGCCGCCGACGCCGAAGTTGACGACGAAGAGGGCCGGCTCGCCGCGCCTGGTGGAGCGGACGGCCGTGACCTTGTAGACCACGCTGGCGGATCCGGCGGGCAGCGACTCATCGGCGAAGATGCGCTCGCCCACGGACCCGACGAAGACGTACGGCCCGTCGCCGACCCGGCGCTGCACCTCGTACATGGTGCCCGTGGAGCCGGCCGGGTTGTCGCACTTCCACCGCAGCGCCAGTTCACCGCTCTGCATCAGCGAGACGCGCGGCTGGTAGGGCGTGCCGGGGGCGGGGACGGGCGACGGCTCGGCGGGCGGCGGGATCTGCGCCAGCACGTAGACGTTCGGGTCGTCCTGCGTCTCGGCGTAACTCTTGATCGTCTTGATGAGTCCCGCCCCGTGGTCGGCCATCGTGCCGACCGCGTTATAGAAGGTTTGCGTGGCGGCCTTCGCAGCGTCGCGGGCGGCCTGGGCCTGGTTGTAGGCGACGCGGGCCGCCGCGGTCTGGCTCATGAGCGCGGTGACCTGCGCCGACGTGAGGCCGATGTTGGCCGCGTTGGCCGCCCACGGCTGGATGTGGGCCTCGTAGAACTCGATCTTGCCAAGCCGCGTGTTGGGAACGATGGCCATGCGATGTCTCCGTGTCTTGCCCCGCGCTCGGCACGAGAAGGCACGCGAGGGGGGGGTATGAAAGGCCGTCGCCCCGCGCGGGACGGCGTGACCTCCCGAGTCGTCCCGGTCGATCGGCGCAGGTCGCGTGCGGCTTGAGCGCGAGTTGGAGAAAGGAAGGCAGGAACGCGAAGATCGCGGAGAGGGGACGCGGAGGCCGCGGAGGGGGGAGGGGGGGAGGGGGGGGGGGGGTGGGGATCGCGGGCCGACCGGCCCGGGGGTCGGACTGCCGTCCCGGGGTGGGGCGGCGTCCCGGTGCCGCCTTGGCCTCCACACCTATCGCCTCCCGACCCTAGGCCTTGACGCACCCTAACCCGTCCAGTACAATCCTCATCGATCCCCATCCAGAACCCGTTCGACCAGGAGATACCCCATGGGACGGAACGAGCAGACCTCGAAGCGTGTGGGCACGGCCGCCTCGAAGCTCCTTCGAGACCCGAAGACACCCAAGTCGGTCAAGAGCGTGGCCGCTTCCGCGCTCACCCAGCGTCCGGATGGCAAGCGGAAGTCCAAGTAGTCGGAGGGACACGACATGGAGGTCTTGATTCTCGCGGAAGTTCCTCGGATGCTGCCGATCGTGTTCCCCATCGCACTGGGCACGTTCGTCGCGATGGTGGTGGTGTACGGGCTTGGGCGCATCGCCATCGAGTGTGTTTTCGGTGTCAGCGGGAGCATCGCGCGATCGCGCCCGTCTCGCAGGCGGCGACGGCGCTGGTAGGGGATTGGCTCGCCGGCGTCGCTGTGGAAGACCCGTTGACTGCCCGTCGTTGAGCGGGCGGAAAGGAGTCGATCATGGCCAGTTACTACGTGAACAAGAACCCGCAGGCGAACGGCGACCACGAGGTCCATAGGGGAAGCTGCGACTGGTTGCCTGAACCGCACAACCGTGAGTTTCTTGGAGACTTCTCGTCCTGTCGCCCCGCGGTGCAGGAGGCGAAGCGGACGTACCCGAGGGCGGACGGCTGCAAGCACTGCTCACCCGATTGCCATACGAGGTGATCTCGCTCGCGGGGGTAAAGCATGAAGGCAGTCTCACTCACGACGTTCGTCGATTTCATCAACAAGGCCGGGTCGCCCAAGATGACCGTCGTTCGGAAGTGGCTTGACGACGATGAGTACGACCCTCGGAAGGACTACTGGAAGCGTCTTCGCGATGGGATCGTGAACGTCCACAGCCGAGGACAGTCTTTGGACTCCCTTGATCGGATCGCGTCGCAGGTTCCGCAAGAGAAGCAGGCGAACTACAAAGTGCGCGCCGATGCCTACAAGCGATGGGCGAACAAAAAGGATCTGGCGTGGTTCAATCCGCCGAGTGGCAACTGGCGTCGTCCCGGGGTCGTCGTTTCCGTGAACCCCGAACTCGGGCTTGAGATTGACGGTGACCGGTGCATCATCAAGCTCTACTTCAAGGAGGACAAACTCCCGGCCAACCGTGCCGCCCTGATCCTCCAGATGATGTGCGAGACATTCTCTCGCGCGACGTCGGCGGGAACGCAGGTGTGCGTCCTCGACGTGCGGAAGGGAAAGCTACACCGTACCAGCAGGCAGCGTGACGATTACACGACCCAATTGATCGGTGAAGCGGCGTACTGGGGTGCGGTTGTGGCTCGGCTGGACCGCGCTGCCTGAGCGAAGCGGTTCGGCTCGTGACCGCTGATTTGCGGTCTACGTCACCGGGAGGCCGTCGACGCCGTAGAGGCGGAAGACGGCCTCGTCGATGCGGCGTTCGTGGGCTTCGACCTCGGTTTCGAGGCTGGTTCGTTCGCGGTCGGAGAGGGGGGGAGTCGCGCCCGGGCGGAGCCGGGTCTTGGCGGCCATGATTGCGCGGACGGATTCGGTAACGCGGTCGGCGAGTTGCCTGTCCGTCTTGGTCGTGGGAAGCTTGATCGGAAGATCACGTATAAAGCGAATCTCGCAGTTGAGCCATCCGCCGCGAAACTTGGTGCCGGACTCCTTGAGTACGGCTTCGATGAGTCGGCTATTGAGAACACCCGCAAGGAATAGGAGCAAGTCGGGTTGATGGGGGATGATCGCGTTGCCGCCAGCGCCGCCGCCCGAGAAGATGTACTCCCCGTCGGCATCGATGCCGACACGCATCCGCTCTGCGATATCCGGAATGGTCAGCTTGGGCTGGCTAAGGGCATCAAAGTTCTTGGGATAGATGTAGGCGTACCAGTCTGGACGACCGGCCATCTTGCCGCGCTCTCTCGCCTCAAGCACCTGCCGCATTTCACATAGATATTCCCAGGCGCTGGGGAACTCTGCCTGCCATTTCTCCGGCGGAATAGGCCGAAAGCGGCCATCCGTCGCTTCGTAAGGAAACAGAAGGACCCGATCTGAGGGCTCAATAGCGAATCGCCGCATGTGCTCGCTCTTGATGAGCGGTCGCAGAACGCCTGTTTCGATCAGGTGGCGCCTGCCCGACTGAGTTGAGAGGACCTCTGCGTGGTCCCCATTTCTACCGCATCGCGTCAATACGAATACCTTGTCTGCGCTCGTCTTGATGCCTTGAGCAAGCCGAGCGACCGACTTGAGCGGCTGAATGCTGCCGTTCGAGTCTGCGAGGGCGGCGGCCACCCCGACCACGAACGACCATCGCTCCGCCCCAGGGTGGGGACAAGCCGCGTACCCGATTCCATCGGCCGGTTGACACGCTTCGACGGCGGCCACCTGCGATGCGCCGTCGACAAGTGGGCTGATGCTAGCATAATCCACGAACTTGACGCCACCCCTGCGCGACAGCACATGGATCGCGGTGTAGGTGGTAGCGCCCGCGAACACCTGTTCCTCCTTGAAATCGACCACCCTTTGTAGATGCTGGCCCTCGGCGATGATCTTGCGCAGGCCTGCGCCATATACGGCCTGCCAGAACTTGTGTGGCATGATGAAGCCGAGCAGGCCGTCCGGCGCGAGGAGGCTCAGCGCCCTTTCGGTGAAGACGACGTAGATGTCGTAGTTGCCCTTCTTCGCGCTCGCGTACCGCCACTTGTAGAACTCGCACTCCTCCGGGGCCCACTTGTTCAGTTCCTGGACGCGGATGTACGGGGGGTTGCCGATGATGCAGTCGAAGCCCGCGCGGCCGCGCTCCTTCACGGCTTTCTCGTCGAGGATGCGCCCGAAGCCGCCGGTGCGGCTGTTCCAGTCGAAGCGGTTGATGCGGAAGGCCGTGTCCGCGTCCTCACCGAACAGCCCCTTCTTTGCGAAGGTGAGGTAGTCGTCGTAGGACTGAGGGTCGATCAGGGAGTTTCCGCATCGGATGTTGTTGTCCAGCGGCGGGAGCAACCGGTTCTCCACCCAGTCCTGCTGCCAGTTCTCGGGCAGTTTGCTCTCCAGCATCTTGAGGTAGAGGGACATGACCGTGACCTCGACAGCCTGCTGGTCGATGTCCACGCCGTGGATGCAGTGGGTCAGGAGCGCGGAGCGGAAGTCGGGAGCGAGGTACCAGCGCCCATCGCGCCTGTCCTGGAAGGCGATCTCAGACTTCTTCCTGCGCTTCCCCGCGCCCGGTAGCGGCGCGATGGCGAGCGACGGGTCGGCCTGCACGGCGGCGATGCAGTGATCGAAGAGGTACTGCAGGGCCGCGACGAGGAATGAGCCGGAGCCGCACGCGGGGTCGAGGATCTTCACGTCGAGCACGTCGGCAGGAGCCTTGCCCTCGACCTTGGCGCCGACGACGCGGCGGATGATCGTGTCCACCACGAAGCGGGGCGTGTAGTAGACGCCCCCCGCGTGACGCACCTCCGGCTTCTCGACCACGTCGGCCTGATGGCGCTTGACGGTGACGACGTTGCCGAGGAAGCGCTCGTAGACGATGCCGAGGATGTCGTCGCCTATGGCGGAGAAGTCCCACGGGCCGTCGGGTGGGTAGAGGTCGCGGATGAAATCCGCGAGGACGGCGTCGTCGACCGTGGCGGCCTCGAGCAGAGGGTGCGCCTTGAAGAGGTAGCCGTTGTAGGACTTGTCGAGCCGGCGGAACTCGGCCTGGAGCGCGTCGTACAGGCCGCCGCCCTCGCCCGCGATGCGGTCGAGCGTCGCCCGGAGTTCGCCCCACGGGGCGACGTCGCGGTCTTCGCAGACGCGCATGAAGACGAGGCGGTCCATGAGGCGCTGCACGGCCTCCGTGAGGGCAGCCGCGCCGTGGAGGCTGTGGGCTTCGGGGAAGAGGTTGCGGTTGTCGCGGTAGAGCGCGCGGGCGAAGTGTTTCCGGTGCTCCTGCAGGCAGTCGAGGAACTCGCGGTCGACCGGCTCATCGCCGCGAAGGTCGATGAGCATCCGGTCCACCGACCGGATGCGCCGCCGGGGCGAGACCTTGCGGACCTTGGCGCGCAGGCGTTCCAGCGAGCCGCCCGCGACGGCCTCGCGGCCGAACGTGGCGAGCAGCACGTCCCACTGGGCGGGGTACTGATGGAAGTCCAGCCTGAAGTCGTCGATCAGACCCCGGCCCGGCGCGGTGAGGATCGGCTTGAGCGTGGTGTCGAAGAGGCGGAACTGCTCGAAGTCGGTGAGGATGGCGAAGGGGATCGTGGAACTCCATGCGTAGCGCTTGGCCTGGTAGATGGCGTCGTGGTCGGCGTCGAGGTCCACGGCGGGCTTCTTCGCCTCGACGACGAAGCGCGGGAAGCCGTTGAGGCGGAAGATGTAGTCGGGGCGTCGGGCGCGCAGCCGCTGGCCGTCGGCGACGTCAACGGTCGGCTCCATGATGACCTCGGCGTCCGCCGGGCCGAGCTGGGCACGGTTGTCCACGTCCCAGCCGAGCAGCCGCCAGAAGGGGTCGATGTACTGCGATCGGACCCGGGCCTCGAGGTAGTCGGGGCCTTTCAGTTCGCGGATGTGCTGCGCGAACCCGCGGACAAGGTCGTCGATGGTCATGGGACGGTCAGGCATGAAGGCTCCGGCCGCCAGAGTAACCCGTCTTCAGCCGCCGCGGCGGCGGCGGGCCGCACGGACGACGCCTTCTCCCTCCTCGCCCCCGCCCTCGCCCGGCCGCCCTTCCCCCTCGCCGTGCGCGATGCGCTCGTCCACCTCGTCCGCCGCATCATCCCCCTCGAAACCGCCCGCGGCGACATCCCCCGCACCGACCGCTCCCGCCTCTCCCCCGAAGCCCAGCCCCACCAGAACCTCATCGACCGCATCCTCTTCACCACCGCCGGCCTGACCGACTCCGAGGCGGTGGCTCTTGCCAGCCGACTCGAGACCATGCTGTAGGCGACTCCACGGCTTCCAGCCTGCGCCCCGGCAGGTGCTACTCCCGCTACTTCATGCTGTCACGGGTTTTCGCCTCTGAGGAGGGCCGCACCTGCCGGTGTGGGTCAGGCAGTGGTGAGCCAGAACGGCCCCTCGTCTTCACTTAGCAAATGGGATGCTTCCGCTGGTGCGGGCCACTCTCGGTTGCGCTCGTTCCGCCTTCAGGTGGCCGGAAGTTGCCTGTTGAGCGCCTCGCTGGCGTCCTTCTTGGCTTGGTCGAAGGGAATTTCGAAGATGATTGGGCGATCGCTCTTGATGGCCTTGCCGAAAGCGATCCCTTGCAGGAAGCGAAGGTTCGGGATTGCCCGGACGTGATCGGACGCGAACACACTCGCGAGGTAGTCCAATCCCGTCTTGTCGTACATGGCGAAGCAGACGCAGGTGTTGCACTGCGAAAGCAGAGTCTTGCTGACAAGGGCGGTTCGCTGTGAGACAAGCATTAGGCCCACGCCGTACTTGCGACCCTGAAGCGCGATCTGCGACATTCTTGCAACGACTGCCTGCGTTTCGCCCTTGTCGAAACCGAACATCACCGTCTCAGGGATGACGGTATGGGCTTCTTCAAGCACAATAAGAATGTCACGTGCCTTGCGATATTTTCGTGCCCACGCGAAAATTGCAGAAAGGTAGAGTTCTGTTGCTCTGAGGGTGGCACGTGTGTTTGCGATATCTGGCAGTTCAAAGATGCCGACGGATGCTCCCTCGGACTCGAGAAATGTCGCAATCTGCTTCTCAACGCCCGGCCGTGTACTGTTCATCCAGTCGTCGAGCGCCTTTTTCTCTGTCTCAGACTTGTACTGTCCGTACTCGATGGCAGTCACTAAATCATCCAGCTTCTTCGCATTTGCAGCGTCAAGTTCGAGTGACTGCGGGTTATGACCATTGAGGCGCGGCTTGTATTCGCCAGTGAAATCCACACAAAACACCTTACGGTTCGCTTTGAGGTGCGCCTTGATGACGTCAAGGACAAGCTCGGTCTTCCCGGTGCCCGTGACTCCAAGAACTGCGGTGTGATACTCGGCCATATCGCAGAGAGCGGCCTTTACGGTCAATCCCGTCTTGGCCACGTCACCGAGCGTAAATTCATCAGCCGCACCATCGCTTGCCGGCCCTGCTGGCGCGATTTTCTCCGGGAGGAACACGGGCGCGTTCATCGGCGGCACCCAGCCGTACTTCTTGAATGCACCGTCCTCCAAGGTGCCCAACTGGCTTGCCTTGACGATGTGGGTTCCACGCGGATTCTGCGTGAACACTTCCTCCTTCGTCGCGGCGTCGAGAATCTGGTAGTAGATCGTCTGTCCGCGATCGCGCACAAAGACCACTGTGCCCTCTTTGATCGGCTGCGCGCTGGCGATCTCGAAGCGGATCGGCGAGATGTTCGATTCTTCGACGACGAAGCCAATGAGGTGGCACTTGCTTTCGGTGCCGGCAAGCCGCTGGAGCGCTTCCTCAGCGCTCACGCCGCCGGTGGTCCAGACGTGGCCCGGCGCAATCGAGTCGTTTGCAGGCTCATCGAAGCAGATCCCAGTCCCGATCAGTTCGTTGTCCTGCGTCTGGACGAAGAGCGGAATGACGCCCACGTAGCGATCGCCGGGGAGGCGGGCGGTGTGCAGTCGGTCTGGTGTCCACGACGCTGGCGAAGCCAGGTTGACACGAACGATGTTCGGGTCGTCGATGCGCGTGACGCGCCCCACGTACTCAGGGGCCGCCTTGTCGATGGCAGCACGTCGGAGGAGATTCCACGCCTCGATGCCGAGTTCCACCGGCTTGACGGAAACGACCAGCACCCACAGTGCCGCAAGCCACAGCATCGCGATGGGTTGCTGCTGGTGGAAACCGAAAATGCTGATGAGCGCGGGTGGCGTGAACATGACCACGCCATTGCCAAGCGAGGTCGCGAACCTATACGCAACTGGCTTGACTCGGCCGCGCCACGTCGAATCAGATTGCGGTACGTCCTGGAACGCGATCGACACCACAGCGCATGCGCCAGCCAGAATCACGAATCCGAGGGCGATCCAACGGAACCACTCCAACTCGGCGCGAAACAACTGTACTTCGCTGAGGCCAATTGTGAAGAGCATGAACGCGCTGATCACAGCGTTTGCGAGGACATCGCGCGGGCGGTGGAAGAACGGGGCCTGCAACGTGGTGACGAGATACAGCGCGATAGCGCTGCCCCACCAGACCCAGTGCCCGCCTCCCGTCGGCAACCACAACCCGGTTGCCATCGCTCCGATGAAGTACAGCCCAGCCCCGTAGATGAAGAGGGCGATCAGACGTTGTTTCAGCGAGAGGTACGCTCCCGATCGGCCAGCGTCCGTCGTGGCCTCGGCCCTTGCGCCGTTCGCTGCATGTCGCGCGTCCTCAGACAACTTGGTTTCCTGGCGACTCGCGGCGTCGGTCGGCGAGGTCTTCCGCTCAGCCACTGAGGCGCAGTGTACCCGATGAGGCCCCAACAGGGTTGTGCCGACAAACTGTCCACACCACGGCGGGCTGCGCCGCCGAAAGGGCGGGGCCGAGGGGCCGCATGGGGAACCCCCTCCGGCCTCGGGGACTCGGCGGCCGGGGACAAATGGCCAAAGGGCCAAAGAAGAGAAGGGCATCGGGGCGCGGGGTTCCGGACCTGATCCCCATCCGTGACCTCCGCGTTCCTCTCCGCGGCCTCCGCGTTCCGCCTTCCGGCCCGCGCGGCGAAGAGGACGAGCGGGCGCGTCCGCTGGGAAGGCCGGGTGGGCGGGAGTCGGGCCGCTGTTGTCGCGGACGTCGAAGGTCCGCGTGCGTTCTCGCCCCCGAGAACGCGGTCGGACCCGCGCGAAGGCCCGCGCACGCTCGTTGTTCATCCATCAACAGCCGCTGTTCATCCATCTCCGGTCGTTGTTGGTCCATCTCCGGTCGCCGTTGATCCATCTCCGGTCGCTGTTCATCCATCCACGGCCATCGTTGATCCATCCACGGTCGTCGAGCATCCATCAACGGTCGCCGTTGATCCATCCACGGTCGTTGTGCATCCATCTCCGGCCGCCGTGCATGGATGAACAGCGGGCGTGAAGGGCCGGACGCGGAGGGCGCGGGGCGGTCGGGTGAAGGAAAGGGCACGCCCGGCCGCCGCCCCTGCTGCTTTGCTGCTCTGCTGCTTTGCTGCTTTGGCCCTCCGCCCCCCGCCCTCCCCACTCGCTTCCTGTTCGGTATGCTGTGGCGACCATGCTCGCCCGCATCCGATCGTCCCTGCTCCAGGGCATCGACGCCCTGCCCTGCGAGGTCGAGGTTGACCTCGACGACCGCTCCTTCGGCGGCCCCGGCGTCAACGACCGCGCCACCATCGTGGGCCTGCCCGACGCGGGTGTGAAGGAGTCCATGGAGCGCGTCCGCTCTGCGCTCAACAACTCCGGCTACCTCTACCCCGCCGGGCGGCTGCTCATCAACCTCGCCCCCGCCGACCTCAAGAAGGAAGGCCCGGTCTACGACCTGCCCATCGCCGTCGGCATGCTCGCGGCCACCGGCGTCCTCCGACCCGACAACGGCGCGCCCCTCGACTTCCGCTCCGCCGTCGTCATCGGCGAACTCGCCCTCGACGGGCGCGTCCGCCCCGTGCGCGGCGCGCTCGCGGCCGCCTCCATGGCCCGCGCCACCGGCGCGCACGCCCTGATCTGCCCCGCCGACAACGCCGCCGAGGCCGCCATCGTCGAGGGCGTCGCGGTCTACGGCGTGCGCACGCTCGCCGAGGTCGTCGGCCTGCTCACCGGCGCGCTCGAACTCGAACCGCAACCCGCCCCCGATGTCGCGGGCATCCTGCGCACGACCGACGCCCCCATCGACTTCGCCGACGTCCGCGGCCAAGAGGCCGTCAAACGCGCCATCGTCATCGCCGCCGCGGGCGGGCACAACATCCTCATGCTCGGCCCCGCCGGCACGGGCAAGACCATGATGGCCAAGGCCCTGCCCGGCGTGCTGCCGCCGCTGACACCCGAGGAGGCGGTCGAGATCACCCGCATCTACTCCGCGGCCGGCGCGCTCCCGCCGGGACAGGGACTCGTCACCGCGCGCCCCGTCCGCTCGCCGCACCACACCGCGTCGGCCCCGGCCGTCGTGGGCGGCGGGATCGTGCCGCGCCCCGGCGAGATCTCCCTCGCGCACCGCGGCGTGCTCTTCCTCGACGAACTCGCCGAGTTCCCCCGCTACGTGCTGGAGACGCTCCGCCAGCCGCTGGAGGATCACGTCGTCACCATCGCCCGCGCGCACGGCACGCTCCGCTTCCCCGCCTCGTTCATGCTCGTCGCCGCCATGAACCCCACGCCGCGCGGCGACGTCCCCGCCGGCGAGGTCGGCAGGCGCGCGATGGACCGCTACCTCTCGCGCCTCAGCGGCCCGCTCCTCGACCGCATCGACATCCACTGCGAGGCCCCCGCCGTGCCGTGGAAGGAGCTCTCCGCCGCCGACGGCCGCCCGCGCGGCACAAGTTCCGCACAGATGCGCGAGCAGGCCCTCGCCGCGCGCAAACGCCAGTCCGCCCGCCAGGGCGCGGCCACGCCCAACGCCCGCCTCAGCGGTCGCCAACTCGACACGCTCGCCCCGATGACCGACGACGCCCGCAACGCCCTCGGCCGCGCGATGACGGAACTGAAACTCAGCGCGCGGGCCTACGACAAGGTGCGCCGCATCGCCCGCACCATCGCCGACCTCGTCGGCGAGGACACGCTGACGACGCCCCACGTCATCGAGGCCGTCAGTTACAGGCTGCTCGACCGGAGCGTGTAGGAGGCGAACGCGCTACCGAAGCCCCTCCCCCACCTTCCCGTGCAGGTCCTTGAGTTCCTGCGCTCGGGCCGCGGGCATCACCAGCGTCGCCTCGTCGGTCTGCACGACGATGAGGCCTTCGCAGCCGAGCAGCGCGATCGTGTGGCCCGGCCGCCCGCCCGTGACCGCCAGCGAGCCGCGGCATTCGTGGAAGATCGCCTGCCCGGTGCCCGCCGCGCGGTTGCCGTCGGCGTCCGGTTCGAGCGTCTCCGCGAAACTCGGCCAACTCCCCACGTCCAGCCAGCGCACCGGCATGTCCACGGTGCACACCGTCGCCGCAGGGTCGCGCGAGGCAGGCTCCATGATCGCGTAGTCCACGCTCACCTTCGGCAGGGTCGGGTAGACCTCCGCCAGCGTGCGCGCGCGGTGCGGCGTCTCCCACGCCGCCTGAATCTCCCGCAGCCCCGCCGCGCTCTGCGGGCGATGCCGGTCCAGCAGCCGCATGAAGTGCGCCGCGTGAAACACGAACATCCCCGAGTTCCATCCGTACTCCATGCTCTCGACGTAGCGGCGCGCGGTGTCGGCGTCCGGCTTCTCCTTGAACTCGCGCACGACGAACGCACGCCCGCCGAACCCCTCGATCGCGCGCCCGCGCCGCACGTAGCCGTACCCCGTTTCCGGGCGCGTCGGCGTGATCGCGAACGTCACCAGCCGAGACTCGTCCTGTTCGACGAGCCGGAACCCGGTGTCCATCGCCTCGCGGAAGACCTCCTGCGGCTCGATGACGTGGTCCGCCGTCAGCACGGCGAAGACGGCGTCCCGGTCGAGCCGTTCGAGCACGGCCGCCGTCAGGCCGACCGCGTTCACCGTGTCGCGCCCCTCCGGCTCGCCCAGGATGTGCTCGTCGTCGAACGCCGGAAGCCGCTCGCGCACGATCGCCCGGTATCGCTCGGCCGTGCAGATGTAGCGGCGATCCGCGGGCACCACTCCGTCCAGGCGCTCCGCCGCGAGTTCGAGCAGCGAGCACGGCGTGCGCCCCTCGCGTGCGATGAACGGGATCAGTTGCTTGGGCATCTCGCGCCGACTCATGGGCCAGAGTCGTGTGCCCGCGCCGCCCGCCATGATCATCGCGTACCGCATCCGCACCTCCGCGCCGAGCATAGACGAACGACGCACGCCGCGCCTCAGCCCTCGCCGCCGAACGCCGCGGCGAGAATCTGGTCCGCCGTCGTCAGCGTGCCGTTCGATCGGCGCACTGCCCGCTCGACCAGTCGCTCCGCCGCGTCGCGCGTCTCGCCCAGCGCGATCAGCGCCCGCACCGCCTCCGCCGCGGGCGGCGAGATGCCGATCGAAGGCTCCGCCAGCGAGCCGGCCCGCCGTTCCAGCGCATCCGCGGTCACGAAGCCGTCCAGCTTCCCGCTCAGTTCGACGATCACCGTTTCCGCGACTCGCTTGCCAATCTCCGGCAGCCGTTGCAGTCCCTTCGCGTCCTTCGACACGACCATCGCGGCCACCTCCCCCGGCGGCACGGCGAGGGCGCGAAGCGCACGCTTGTTGCCCATCCCCTTGACCGTCGTGAAGACCTCGAAGAACCGGCGATCGTCGCGCGACTCGAACCCGATCAGCCGAGGCACGAAACTCGTCCCCTGCCCCTGCGCCTCGAGGTACTCGAGCGTGTGCAGCACGACGCGCCGCCCCACCTCCGACGCGAGGCGGTCGGCCAGGTACGCGGGGAGCAACACCTCGTACGCCAGCCCCGTCCCCTCGGGCTGCACCACCGCTCCACGGGCGTCCACCGAGACCAGCGTGCCGGCGATGCGGGTGATCATGGCCCCATTGAAGCACAATCCCGCCGCCGAAGCGCGAACAGGCAGCCCCGGTTCAGCCGATAACCCCGAAGCCCGACGCGGGCCGGAGAACCCACATGCCCAGAGTCACGATTCCCGCCCGCGCGGCCGTCGAGGTCACGCCCAAGCCGGCAGCCGATCGCGCGATCCTCATCGGCACGCCCGAGACAATCCCCGCCCTGCGCCGTCAGTTGGAGGCCGCACCGGGCGTGGTCCAGCCCGTGGGCTGCCTCGTTTTGGTGGAAGACGGGACTATGCCCGACCGGGTGCCCGGACTGGCTCCGGTGGAGGGGCTGGACTCTCTTGCAAGGGCACGCGACGGTCTGGGGGCGCGCGTCGCGGTGGTCTGCCTCCCCTCGTCCATGTGGTCGGAGGCACGCCGTGTGCGCGCCGAGCTGGCCCGGGCGGGCATCTCCGAGCGCGTCGTTCCCCCCCTCGCCGAACTGCTCACCCGTGCCTCCAGCTCGCCGCCCAGCGGCCCGTCCACAGCGCCGGTGCTCGACTACGCAGCGTTGATCGGGCGCGACCCGCACGCCATCGACCACGAGCGTGTCGGAACGCTCATGCAGGGTCGGCGTGTGCTCATCACGGGCGCGGGCGGTTCGATCGGATCGGAACTCGCCCGCGTCGCGGCGTCGTACTCGCCGTCGCTGCTGGTGCTCATGGAGCGTTCGGAGAACGCCCTCTTCGAGATCGACCGCCGCCTGGGCGAACGTTTCCCCGGTGTGGCTCGCCGCGCGGTGCTGCACGACGTCGCCGAGGCCGAGAGCACGCGGCGTCTGGTCGCGGACCTCGCGCCGGACGTGGTGTTCCACGCCGCGGCACACAAGCACGTCCCGCTGATGGAGGACCACCCCGCCCACGCGATCACGAACAATCTGCTCGGCACGCGGGCGATCGCCGACGCCGCGGCCACCGCGGGCACGCGACGATTCGTCATGGTCTCGACCGACAAGGCCGTGAACCCGACCAGCGTGATGGGCGCGACGAAGCGTCTCGCCGAGTTGTACGTCGCGGACCTTCACGCACGCCTGCGCCTTGCCGCGCGTGGGGGCGAGACGCCGACGTGCTTCTCGATGGTCCGCTTCGGCAACGTGCTCGGCTCGGCGTGCAGCGTCCTCACCATCTGGGCCGCCCAACTCGCCGAGGGAGGACCGCTCACCGTCACCGATCCCCGGATGACACGCTACTTCATGACCATCCCCGAAGCGGCCGCGCTCGTCGCCCAGGCCGCGGCGATGAGCGACCCCGCGAGCGACCGCGCCGGCGTCTTCGTCCTCGACATGGGCCAACCCGTCCGCATCCTCGACCTCGCCGAGCGGTTCCTCCGTGCGCACGGCGTCGAGCTGCGCCTGATCCTGCCCGGTGCGCCCGACGCACCGCCCGTTTCCGACGCGCTCCCCTCCGTCGGCATCCACTGCACCGGCATCCGCCCCGGCGAGAAACTGCACGAGGAACTCGCCTACTCCACCGAGGACCTCTCGCCCACCGACCACCCGGGCATCCGGGCGTGGCGCGGCGGCTCCGACGTGCCCATCGACATGATCGACGCAGTCGATCGCCTCGCCCGCGTCCGCTCAAGCACGGACCGGCTCGCTGTCCTCGACGCGCTCCGCCGGTACACTCCGACGCTGGGCGCGCCGACCTCCCCCCTTCGCAAGGCCGTCTGATGTTTGGGCTTTGAAAGGTGTCGGTTGACCGAACTCAGGAACCTGCGACAATGCACTCACGCCCGAGAGAGGGGCGGAGCATGAGACGGGCGGGTCGGTGATCCGAAGGATGGATGGAGCCGAACCATGCCAGCGACCATGACGGACCGTCATCAGGTGCTGATCGAAACGACCGCGGCCCGAGACAAGGCCGAGGCCCTGCTGCGCGGCCTCCAGGAGGCCCGGGCCCGATCCGAGCGCCATCTCCGCGAGATCGGCCAGACTGACGCGATGAAGGCCGTCACCGGCAAGAGTTCCATTGAGAACGCCATCGCCAGCACCCAGCGCATGATCGACACGCTCAACCGCAGCCTCCTCCAACTCAAGCAGGGTCTGACGGACGAGGACCTCGCCCTCATCGAGTCCGCACGCGAGTTCTGATCGCCCCCGGGCACACACAACCAGCGACCTGCGGTATCGTGTCGCCGTGCAACACGACCTCACACTCCGAGTGCTCCGCCTCGACCCGCGGGCGGTCCTGCCGGCGTACCAGTCGGACGCCGCGGCAGGCCTGGACCTTTCAGCCTGCCTTCCACGCGGCGAGTTCGACAGCGAAGCCGTCACGCTCGCACCGCGCCAGATTCTCCGCGTCCCCTGCGGCATCGCCGTGGCCATCCCGCCCGGCTTCGAGGGGCAGGTGCGCCCACGCTCCGGCCTGGCGACGAAGCACGGTGTCACGATCCCCAACGCGCCGGGCACGGTCGATGCCGACTACCGAGGCGAGATGTTCGTCGCGCTCATCAACCTCGGCCCCGAGCCGTATGTGGTGAAACACGGCGCCCGCATCGCGCAGATGGTGATCGCCCCCGTCGCACGCGCCGCCGTCGTCGAAGTCCCAACGCTCGAAGAAACGGCGCGCGGCTCCGGCGGGTTCGGGTCCACCGGGGGGCACTGACGCTCACTTCCCCTTGCCGCCGGGGAAGAGTTCCTTCGGCGGATCGCGCGCCGGCCAGCCGGTCCACTCCACGTAGCGCCGCCGCAGGTCTTCCGCAATCTCGTGCGGCTTGAGGCCGCTTTCTTCGTAGTCGATCACCGGCTTGAAGGTGACGACCGCGCGGCTCCGGCGCCACAGACTGCCCCACGCCGGGTCCACCTGCGGCGTGCCTTCGATGATCACCGGCAGCACGCGCACCCCCGCCCGCCTCACGATCAGCCCCACGCCCGGCAGGAACGGCATCACGCTCCGAGCCGGTCGCTCCAGCGTTCCCTCCGGAAAAATGCCGATCACCCCGCCGTCCTGCAGGTGGCGCAGCGCCTCCCGAGCCGCGACGACCTCGCGGCCGTCCCGATCGACCGTGATGACCTCCGTCCACGCCCACAACCACGCCAGGGCGTCGAGCTTCATGTCCTTGGCCATCATCCAGCGGATGAAGAACGGGCAGGCCGCCTGCACCAGGATCGGATCGACCCCGGCGGTGTGATTGGAAACGACGAGAAGCGGGCCTGGAGCGGCCGAACGAGGAAGGTTCTCCAATCCCTCATACCGCACGCGGTGCATCTGGCGCGCATAGAGCCGAAGGAACCGCCAAACCAGCCCGCTCTCGACATCTCCCCTCGGCCCAGCAAGCAGACGGCGTGCCGCCACCGCCCACAGCAGCCACAGAGGCACGGCGATGAACCAGAGCGAGTTCGACACGGCATATGTTAGCGTCCGCAAAGATACATTCTACAACGATTCCAGGCTTCATTGGGCCACGAAACCCGTTCGGATCCCCAACATCCGGGGTGTACAATCCCGGCGATGACCGACCTGTGGGCACCCAAGCGCGAAGCGGCAAGGCAGCGCGTCGAGCCGCTCGCCGTGCGGATGCGCCCGCGCACGCTCGACGAGTTCGTCGGTCAGCAGCACATCCTCGGTCCCGGGCGGCTGCTGCGCCGGATGATCGAGGCCGACGCCATCACCAGCATCATCCTCCACGGCCCGCCCGGCACCGGCAAGACCACGCTCGCCCGGGTGATCGCGGCCCAGACTCGCCGCCGCTTCGTCGCCGAGAACGCCGCGGGCGTGGGCGTGAAGCGCATCCGCGAGGTGATCGACGAGGCGACGCGAGCGGTGGAACTCGAAGGCCGGCGCACGATTCTCTTCCTCGACGAGATCCACCGCTTCACGCGCAGCCAGCAGGACGTGCTGCTCAACGATGTCGAGCGCGGGCTGGTCACCCTGATCGGGGCCACCACCGAGAACCCCCTCTTCGCCTGCAACTCCGCGCTGGTGAGCCGCAGCACGCTCTTCCGCCTCGAACCGCTCAGCGAGGACGAGGTCGCCGATGTCCTTGGCCGCGCCATCGCCGACCCCGAGCGCGGCTACGGCAGGCTTGACCTCCGCGTGACCGACGACGCCATCCGCGTCTGGGCCGTCAAGTCCGACGGCGACGCGCGCCGGGCCTTGAACGCACTCGAAGTCGCCGTCCTCTCCCAACAAAGCAGAGCACGAAGCGCAAGCGAGTGCCCGCCTCCGATCGTCATCGACCTCCCCATCGCCGAGGACTCCATCCAGCAGAAGGCCGCTGTATACGACGGCACCGGCGACGAGCACTACGACGCCATCAGCGCGATGATCAAGAGCATCCGCGGCAGCGACCCGGACGCCGCCGTCTACTGGGTCGCCCGGATGCTCGACGCGGGCGAAGACCCACGCTTCATTGCCCGGCGCCTCGGCATCCTCGCCTCCGAGGACGTCGGCAACGCAGACCCCCACGCCATGCCCCTTGCCGCGGCATGCTGGCACCTCGTCGAGCGCGTCGGCATGCCCGAGTGCCGCCTGACCCTCAGCCAGTGCGCCATCTACCTCGCCCTCGCCCCCAAGAGCAACGCCTCGTGCGCCGCGATCGACGAGGCGATGGCCGACGTGCGCGAGGGACGAACCGTGCCCGTGCCCCTGTACCTGCGCGATCCGAACTCGTCCCCGATCGGCGAGGGCGTCAAGATGCGTGACCGTAAGGGCGAAAAGTACGAATACAGCCACAGCGCGCCGGGCGCCTTCACCGGGCAGGACTACCTCGGCGTCGAGAAGCGCTACTACCGCCCCACCGACCGCGGCGACGAGAAACGGCTTGGCGAACGCCTCGCTGAACTGCGCCGCCTGCGCGAGAGCATCCGTGGAACGCCCCCGCGAGGCGAGCCATGAACGACACCGCCGCGGCCAAGACCGCTCTCCGCCGCGAGATGCGCGAGCGGCTGCACGCGATCACCCCCGCCGACGCCGCAGCGTGGTCCGAGGCGATCTGCGAGCGCCTGCTCGCCTCTCCGGCGCTCGACCGGCCCGGCCCGGTCATGCTCTTCGCGCCCCTGCCCGGCGAGGTCGATCTCTCCACGCTCGCGGCAGCGCTCCACGCCGACGGGCGAACCCTCTGCCTCCCCCGCGTCGGCTGGCAGGAGGGCACCCTCCAACCCGCACTCGCTGACTGGCCCTGGGACCGGCTCGTCGAAACGCGCCATGCCCTCCGCGAGCCGCCCGAGGACGCGCCAGCGATCCCCCCGGTACAACTCGCCGCAGTCCTCGTCCCCGGCCTGGCCTTCGACGAACTCGCCAACCGCCTCGGCCGCGGCGCGGGCTTCTATGATCGGTTCCTCTCGCGCCCCGGCTTGGCGGCACGCAAGGTCGGCGTGGGATTCGATTTGCAGGTCGTCGCCCGCGTCCCGACCGATGCACATGATGTGCCGCTCGACGCGGTCGCGACCGAAGGCCGGATCGTCGGTCCGGCCGCCCGGGCGTGATGGAACACGCTCACACCGCTGGCAGACACGGAGGAGTCCCGCATGTCGCTCCCTTCGCAATCCCCCCGCCCGAGCAAGATGGGACGCACCTACGTCCGCAACCACCGGCGGAAGATGGGGCGACGACCGCTCGCCGCGCTCGTCATCGTCGTCGTCGTCGGAGGTGTCGTCTCCGCGTGGGCGATGGGCATCGGCCGCGGCGAGCCGGCCGCGGCGAACGCGGCGGAGACGATGCTCAGCGACCCCTTCGTGCCCGAGCCGGCGGCGACACGCGAGACCGCGCGACCGGCGGCGCAGCCGGCGCGTGCGGAGCCGGAGCGGCAGGCGAACAACAACCCGCCGCCGCTGGAGATCCGACAAGGCCGACCGAACTCGACGCAGTCGGGCGCGAACGACCCCGCGCCCCCGCCGGTCGTGCAGACGCCCGCGGCCGACTCCGGCCCCACGCCCGCGGGCCTCGGCGACTCCCTCCGCGCAGCCGAGCCGCTGCCGGGAGGCGGCAGCACGCCCTCGGTCACCGATACGGCCCGGAACCTCCTCGCCGCCGCGGAGCGAAGCCTGACCGAGAACAAGCCCGTCGTTGCACGCGAACTGCTCAACCGCGCGCTGCGTGATTCGACGCTCACCGCGGCCGACGAGACCGCCGTGCGCGACCTCCTCGCCCGCCTCAACAACGATCTCGTCTTCTCGCCCAAGGTCCACACGGACGACCCGCTCAGCGCAAACTATGTCGTCCAGAGCGGCGACAGCCTCGAACGCATCGCACGCCGCAACGATCTCGCCGTCGATTGGCGCCTGCTCCAGCGCGTCAACCGCCTCTCCAACCCCAACCGCATCCAGGAGGGCCAGTCGCTCAAACTGGTGCGCGGCCCGTTCCACGCCGTTGTCTCGAAGAGCGCGTACCGGCTCGACCTGTACGCCGGCCCCCCCGCCGACGAATCGGCCTGGGTCTACATCCGCTCGTTCCCCGTGGGGCTGGGCGAGGGCGACAGCACCCCGACCGGCCGCTTCGTCGTGAAGCGCGGCAGCAAACTGATCGACCCCCATTGGGTCAACCCCCGCACCGGACAGCGCTTCGACAAGAGCGACCCCATGAACCCCATCGGTGAACGCTGGATCGGCATCGAGGGGCTGGGCGACGACGCCGTCAAAACCGGCTACGGCCTGCACGGCACCATCGAACCCCAGAGCATCGGCGGGCAGATGTCCATGGGCTGTGTCCGCCTGCTCGCCGACGACGTCGAACTCGTCTACGAGATGCTCGCAGAGGGCGTGAGCCGGGTGTACATTCGAGACTGACCGCCCTCGGATCGCTCGCCGCGGCGTGCGAACAATAACGGCGTGCGATACCTCTGCATCGACCTCGGCGACCGACGCACCGGCCTGGCCGTCGGCGACGACGCCACACGGATCGCGTCTCCCGTCGGGGTGGTGGAGTCAGCCCTCGAATCAAGGGGGGGGGATGCGCTGCTCGACGCGCTCAAGCGGGCAACACAGGAACATCTGGCAGCGGGCGACGAGATCGTGCTGGGCCTGCCGCTGAACATGGACGGAACGGACGGGCCGCGGGCCGCGCTGGTCCGGGCGTTCGCGGTGCGGCTGGCGGAGAGGACGGGGCGAACGGTTCGCCTCTACGACGAACGGCTCTCCACAGCCTCCGCGGACTGGTCCATGGCGCGAACCGGGATGACGCGCAAGCAGAAGAAGGAGCGGCGAGATGCTCTGGCGGCTGCGGCGATCCTGAAGGAGTTTCTCGCGGCACGGGCCGCCGGCAACGCGGAATCGGGCGTCGGCGAGCCGTGACGCAACCGTGACTCGCGTCCACAGGTTCAACTGTGCGGGCGAGGGGAAGGGCCAACCGATGATGACGATGATGACCCTGCTCCTGCTGGCGATGCGTGCGGTCGTCCTGCCCCTGGGGCTGGGATTGGCGCTGTGCTCGGACCCCGCGCTCGCCGCCGTCGAGCCGCCGCAACCCGAGCCGTCCGACGACCGGATCGGCACGGCGGACGATCTCCTGCGCGAGTTGGAGCGCGCGGGCGAGTCCGTCACACGCTTCTCGGCGACCGTCCGCTACGTCAAGACCTTCGCCATCGCGGGCGACACCGAGACCCGCGACGGCTCGCTCGTCTTCGTCACCGACGCCGCGGACGACGGCGCCACCCCGCGCCGGCGGTTCCTCATCGAGTTCGACCGCCTCACCGTCGGCCGCCGCGTCGAGCAGAAGCCGCAGACCTACGTCTTCGATGGGCGCTGGCTCCTCGAACGCCTCCCCTCCGAGAAGCAAATCGTCAAGCGCGAGGTGGTCCCCCCCGGCGAGCGATGGGATCCGCTCCGGCTCGGCGAGGGGCCGTTCCCCGTGCCCGTCGGCCAGCGCCGCGAGGACGTGCTCCGCGAGTTCTCCGCCGAACTGCTCCCGCCCGCCGACGGCCTCGAGAGCGACGCGCTGCGGACCTACGCCGCCGACTGCTGGCAACTCCGCCTCACGCCGCACCCAGAACTCGCCGACAACGCCGACTTTGAGGAAGTCCGCGTCTGGTACGACAAGGCCGACCTGCTGCCGCGCGTCGTGCGCACCGTCAGCCCCTCGGGCGACGAATCCCTCGTGCAGTTGCGCGATGTGCGAACCAACGAGGCCGTCCGCGTCGATGAGAAGGCGATGTCCACGGACCTGCCCGCCAAGCGCGACGGCTGGGCGATCAAGGTCGAGCCTTGGCACGCACGATGACGCCCGCTGATCCTCGCAGGATGCCGCCCTTGCACCCGACGCGCAGGACATCCAGAGCGTTCAGCCCCGCTCTCGTCTGTGCACTTTGTACGCTTGCGCTGAACGCCACTGCCCCGCACGTGAACGCACAGGTTGCGGACGCGCCCGCGCAAACGCCCGAGCCGATGCAGGCCCCGCCGCAGGCCGCACCGGTGACGAGGCTCCTCGGCGCGGAGTACCTCAGCGACGACGAGCGTCGCGCCCTCCGCGTTCGCCACGGCGTCTGGACCGATGACGACCTGGCGACGCCCGCCCTGCGCGCCCGCGCCGCCCTCATCCGCGGAGCCTGGGACGACGTTTCGCTGGACGGCTCCGACGCCGACCCCCTCGACCGTGCCGAGGCGCTGCTGCACCGCGGCGACCTTCAGGATGCCCTGCAAGCCCTCGAAGGCCACGACTCCGTCCGCGCGATCCGCCTGCGTGCCGAGACGCTCGAAACCCTCGGGCGCCTCGACGAGGCCGATGCCGCGCTCGAACCCCTCGTCGAGCGACTCGCCGGGCGTCGAGTGGCGGATGCCGACGAACTCGTGGACGGCGTCCGGGGCCTGGCCGTCCGCCTTCGCATTCGCGGCAGCGCTCGGGCCGACGACGCTGCCGGCGGGTACCGCTCGCTGATGTCGATGCTCGCCGTCGCGCGCGACGAGCTGGACCGCCTTTCGTGGCCAGCCCACCTGGCCGAGGCCGAACTCCTCTACTCACGCGACAACCTGCCCGAAGCCGGCAAGGCCGTCGAGGAGACGCTCAGGCTGAATCCGTCGTGCGCCGCGGCGTGGTCGCTCGCGGGTCGGATGGCCGTCGACTCGTTCGACTTCGACCGGGCCGAGTCCATCGCGCTGCGCCTGCACGCGCTCGCCGGACCTGGCATCTCGGCCGATGGCGCCGCGATCTCCGCTCGGGCACGCCTGCGTCAGAGCGACCCGGAAGGGGCGTCGCTCGCCCTCGCGCCCGCCCTCGATCGATTCCCTCACGCACGCACCCTGCTCGCGCTGGAGGCCGCCGCTCTCGCCGCACGCTTCGATGACGCCGAACTGACGCGAGCGCTCGCCGCGTTCGATGCCGTGAACGGCACAGAGCAGTCGGCCGAGGCGCTCTTCGAGGTCGGCCGTGCACTCAGCGAAGCACGCCAGTACCGGCAGGCCGCCGACGCCCTCGAACTTGCCGCCGCACGCCGACCCACGCTCCCCGAACCCTGGATCGAACTCGGCCTGCTCGAGTTGCAGGCGGGACGCGACCTGCGCGCCCGCGACGCCCTCCGTCGTGCGGCCGCCCTCGACCCTTTCAACCTCCGCGCCGAGAACAGCCTCCGGCTCATCGAGGAACTGCTCACCTACGAGACCGTCGAGAGCGAGCACTTCGTCGTGCGCTACCGCCCCGGCCCGGACGCCCTGCTCGCCCGCGAAATGCTGCCCGTGCTCGAACGCATCCACACCGTCGTCGCAGGCCCGGGGGGCTTCGACCACGAGCCTGAACATCGCACGCAGATCGAACTCATGCCCGACCACTCGTGGTTCAGCGTCCGAATCACCGGCATGCCGCGCGTCCACACCATGGCCGCGTCAACCGGACCGGTTATCGCGATGGAAGCGCCGCGCGAAGGCCCGCGCAGCACCATCGGCCCGTACGACTGGCCCCGCACCCTCCAGCACGAGTACGCCCACACGGTCACGCTCTCGCGCACCAACAACCGAATCCCGCACTGGTTCACCGAGGCCGCCGCCGTGTGGGTCGAGCACGCGCCCGTCGACCCGCGCTGGTGGGGGCTGCTCGCGCGGGCCTACGAGCGAAACGAACTCTTCGACCTCGACACCATCAGCCTCCGTTTCGTCCGCCCCCTGCGCCCCGCAGACCGCTCGCAGGCCTACGCCCAGGGGTGGTGGATGTACCGCTTCATGGTCGAACGCTGGGGGAGTGAGGCGCCGCTCGCCCTCATGGACCGATACGCCGCCGGCGAGCGCCAGAGCGCGGCCATGCAGGCCGTCCTCGGCGTCACGCCCGAGCAGTTCTTCGAGGCGTTCCTGCCCTGGGCGCGCGCGGAACTCGAACGCCTGGGCCTCGCCCTGCCCGAAGGCACGCCGACCCTGCGCGATCTCCTCATGGCCGAAGTCTCGCGCCGGATCGACCGTGATGCGCTCTGGGCCGAGCGTTCCGGGGGGGGGGACGCCGGCGCGGCCGAGCCGCCGGGGCTGCCCGACTTCGGCAGAACGACCCTGCCGATCCCGGACGCGACGATGACGGCGCGGTGGCTCGACCGGCATCCCGCACACCCCGAAGCGCTGGCTGCCGCGGTCCAGATCGCCCTTGCCGCCTCGCGTGGTCGTCCGTCTCCGGACATGGCGCCGCTGCTCGAACGACTCGCTGAGGCGCGACCTGAGGATCCGCTCCCCCGCCGCCATCTCGCCCGGCTGGCGATCGACGGGGCACTCCCCGGCGCGCCGGAGCGGGCCATTCAGCACCTCGAGTACCTCGACGCCCGCGAGTTGCGCTCGCCCGCGTATGCGCTCGAACTCGCGGATCGCTACGCGAGAGCCGGCCGGCTGGACGAGGCCTGGGACAAGGCCGTCCGTGCCTCGCGTATCGCCCCCTTCCACGCCTCCGTGCGCGAGCAGGCGGCACGCATCGCGCTGCTGCGCAACGACTTCGCCGCCGCGCAGGCCCAGATCGAAGCCCTGATCGCGCTCGAACCGGACCGTGAGATTCACCGGCGGCGTCTGGAAGCGATCCGCACGCGGCAGTGACCGTTCAGAGTTTGAGGTCGCCCAGTCCCCCGCCGAGGTGCTCCAGGCCGCCCAGCCCGCCGCCCTTCTGCTGTAACTTGGCCTTCTCGCGCATGCGGCGCAGGGCGGGCGTTTCCTTCAGGATTTCGTCGGGCGAGCGGGTGTCGCGCTCCATGCCCCCTCGGCGGCCGAAGCCCTCGCGCGGCTTGAGACCCTTGGGCGTGCGCACGGGCTTGTCGTCGGCGCGGGCGGCTGGAGCGCCTTGCTCCGGCTCGGGCCGCGGCTTGACCTGCTTGATGCTCAGCGAGATGCGCCGCGTCTCCGGGTCGATCTTCAGCACCCGCGCCGTCACGATCTCGTCCTGCTTCAACGCGTCCTCGACGCGAGCGATCCGACGCCAGTCGATCTCCGAGATGTGAACAAGGCCCTCGACGCCAGGGGCGACCTCGACGAACGCCCCGAACTCCAGGATCTTCGTCACCCGACCCGTCACGTCCGCGCCCTCGCTGATGTCGTTGGCGGCCAGCGCGAACGGGTCATCCGTCAGTTGCTTGATCCCCAGGGAGATGCGCTTCGCCTCCCAGTCCAGCTTCAGCACCTGGGCGCGGACCCGGTCACCCTCCTTGACGTGCCGCTGGACGACCTTCTCGCTCGGCGTGACGCGCTCGTGCGTGAGGTTCTCCACGTGGACCAGCCCGTCCATCCCCCCGATGTCCACGAACGCACCGAAGGCGGCGATGCGCCGCACCACGCCCTCGACGACGTCGCCCTCCTTGAGCGTCTCGCGCAGCCGTTTCGCTTTTTCCTCGCGCTCCTGCTTCAGCATGTCGCGCCGCGAGAGGACGATGTTGCCCTTGCCGGCGCGATCGACACGCGAGACCTGGCAGGTCAGTTTCTCGCCGACGTACACAGAGAGGTCCTCGATCCGTTCGAGCGACACCTGGCTCGCCGGCATGAAGGCGCGGTGACCCGCGACCTCGAGTTCCAGCCCCCCCTTGTTGACGCCGGTGACGCGGGCCTCGACGGTCTGCCCGGCCTCGAGCATCTCCCAGTCGGCCTTCTGCACCGCCCCGGGACGCGAGCACAGGTAGATCGACTCCCCGGCCTCGTAGCGGTTCACCACCACCTCGGCCTGCTCCCCCACCTTCGGCAGCTCGTGCTCCGCGTACTGCGACCGCTCCACCACGCCCAGTTCCTTCGGCCCGAACTCGACGAAGATGTCCGTCGGCCCGACCGAAACCACCGTCCCCGTCCGATGCTCGCGCCCCGCCCGCACCACGCGAGGCCCCCGGATCGGCGCTGGAGCCGCGCCCTCCAGCGGCTGCTCCGCCGCGTGGTGCCGCTCGCGCGGGTGGCGCGCGGGCTTGTCATCGCTCAGCCCCAGGTCGCGCATCGCGGCGTCGATCTCGGCGTTCAACTCCGGGCTGAGCGTGCCGGGCGACTCCATCGGCGCGGCGGCGGGCTGCTCGGGACGGCCGGACACGGGCGGGTTCTCGGGTGCTGGGTGCATGATCGTTCTGCGACTGGTTCTCGGAAGGGTTCGGGCGAGCCACCGCGGTTCGCCCAGCATTGACAGTCCTTCGGCGGTTCAGGGTTGGTTCTGGTCTCCGGCCGGTTCGCTAGTCTACCGCGCCCTGCCCCGCACACCACATTTCCGGCGCGCCCCGATGGCTATCGGGCGGCGGGCGTGCCCATGGTCTCCCGGACGGCCTCGATGATCCGCTCAGCCGTGCGGACGTTCACAAACCCGGCGTTCGCGTCGATCGGCGGCTGCGTGCCCGTCCGCACCGCCTCCAAGAACGAGCGGATCTCCAGCGCCAGCGGCTCGGCGTCGTCGATCTCCAGCGGCTCGATGTTCACCAGTTCCATCCAGTTCAGGCTCGTCAGGTCCATCCCCTGCCGCAACTGCTCGTGGACCTCCCGCATCTGTATCTCGTTCGCGATCCGCCGGATGATCGTCCCCTTCTTCGCCGCGTAGTCGATCTTGATGTACGCGTTCTCCCCCGTGATCCGCGTCACACGCTCCGTCTTCAACGCCAGCCGGCTCGCGGTCACGTTCGCCACGCACACGCCTTCGGGCCGGCGCCACGTCAGCCGCGCGTTGCAGATGTCCTCGTGCTCGGTGATGAGCGAGACCCCCGCCGCCTGAATCTCGTCCGGCTCACGCCCGCCCATCAGCATCAGCACCACGTCCAGATCGTGGATCATCATGTCCATCACGACGCTCACGTCCACCGAACGGAACGTCATCGGACTCACCCGGTGAACTTCGATGAACCGCGGCGACACCCCGCGGCCGTTGTCCGTCGCCTTCGCCATCGCCCGCATCACGGGGTTGAACCGCTCGATGTGCCCCACCATCAGCACCGCGCCCCCGCGCTCGGCCGCCTCCTTCATCGCCAGCGCGGTTTCCGCGTCCTGCGCCAGCGGCTTCTCGATCAGGCACGCGACTCCCGCTTCCAGGAACGGCCGCGCCGCGTCCTCATGCGCCGTCGTCGGCACCGCGATCGACACCGCATCGACGCCCGCCTCGAGCAACGCCTCTGGCGTCGGAAAGGTCGCGCACCCGAGGCGTTCCGCGATCATCGCCGCCCTCGCCTCGTCAACATCGACGACGCCCGCCAGCACGCATCCCGGCTCGTTGGCGTAGATGCGGGCGTGGTGCTGCCCCATGCGCCCCACGCCGACCGCGCCGCAACGCAGCGTGCCCTCCCCCCGGCCCCGTCTGCGCCCCTCTTGAACCGCGGTGCTCATGGCAGCCATCTCGTCCCGAGCCGGGCGTCAGCCCCCGACGGCCTCGTTGATCGCCGCGGCGAGTTCCTCGTGGCTCGTCAGGCCGACGAACCGGCGGACAGGCTCGCCCCCCTTGAAGAGGATCACCGTCGGGATCGCGGAGATGCCGTACTTCACCGAGATCTCCCGGTTCGAGTCCGTGTCCACCTTCCCCACCTTCGCCTTGCCCGCGAACTCCTCGGCGACCTGGTCGATGGTCGGAGCCAGCATCCGGCAGGGCATGCACCACTCCGCCCAGAAGTCCACCAGCACCGGCTCCGATGCCCCCAGCACGGCCTTGTCGAAGTTGGCGTCCGTGAACTCGTGAACGTTCGCACTGGCCATCGAGACTCCTTTCCGACTGCCCGCCGAGGCCCCGCCACGACAGCACCCATGCTAGACGCACCCGCCCCGGCCCGTCACCCCCCCGCCATCGCCCCCCACACCGCCCGCAGGGCTTCCGCGTGCTCGCGAACATCGTGGACTCGGAACAGCCGCACGCCCGACAGGCACTGGTGGACCGCGAGCGCAACCGACCCCGCCAGACGATCCGATGGCACGGTCTCGACGCCCGGCGACGCGAGGCGGCCGACGAAACTCTTGCGGCTGACGGCGCACAGAATCGGTCGCCCCGGCGCCAGCAGCCGCCCCACGCCACGCATCAACTCCCCGTTCTGCCTCACCGTCTTCCCGAATCCCAGGCCGGGGTCGAGGACGATGGATTCCGGGTGAATCCCCGTGTCAATCGCGATCCGCAACCGCTCGGCGAGATACGCCGCGACCTCCGAGGCAACGTCGTCATACGTCGGCGGGGTCGAATAGCGGTCGGAGTATGAATCTCGATCCGGCGGCACAAGGCGGTGCATGAGAATGACGCCCGCTCCCCGCTCGGCGACCAGCGGGAGCATGGCGGGATCCTCCGTCCCGGCGGCCACGTCGTTGACCGCGTCCGCGCCGGCGTCCAGCGCGGCACGCGCGACCGCGCCGAGCGTCGTGTCGACGCTGATGGGCACGTCGGCGAGGAGCCCGCCGGAGGCACGGATCGCTCGAACCGCGGGGACGACACGCTCGATCTGCTCGTCCGGGGGGACGCGCGCCGCGCCGGGCCGCGTGGACTCGCCGCCCAGGTCGAGGGCATCCGCCCCCTCGGCCACCGCGCGCCGGGCCGCCTCCACCGCAGCGCCCACCGAAAGCACGCGGCTCGCCTCGTGGAAACTGTCCGGCGTGAGATTCAGGACGGCGATGATCCGCGGGCGATCCAGCGAGATCGACCGGCCGTTCGCCATGCGCCAGACCTGATGCGGCATCGCTCGCAGTTTACGCGGCGCGAACGACGCAATAAGAACGGCCCGCGCTCCGGGGCGCGGGCCGTGTAGACGGTCACCGGTGGCTCAGAACCGGGGGCGCTGGCCGCCCGCGGGGGGCGCATCCAGCATGTCGTCCTCGCCGCCGAACGCGTCGCCCAGTTGCTTGAACACGTCCATTACCTTGTTCGGCACGTACACCGTCGCCCGCAGGCCCGCATCGTGCGTCGTCGCGGCGATGCCGATCGGCGGCAGTTCGCCCTCCACCCGCGGCATGGGGAACCCGCCCATCATCGCCATCACAGAGCCGACCGATTCCATGACCTTCTGCACGCCGATGTAGGCCTCGAACGAGCGACCGGCGGGCAGGTGCCCGGCGACGGCGGCGATGCCGGTCTCCGCACCCAGCCCGTTGCCGGAATTCGCCGATTCGATCGCCTTCGTCAGCAACTGCGAGTTGCGCGACATCGTCTGCACCACGCCACCCTCGGTCGCGGCAAGGAACCCGCTCGGACCACCCGTCGGCCCGAACATCAGCATCATCCCCTGCTGCATCTGCTGGGCCTCCATCGCGTTGGGCGCGTTGAAGTCGATGCTCATCGTCATCGCCCATGCGTCGTACTTGGAGCCCGCGGCCTCTCCCGCGCCCTCGCTGTACGAAGTCTTGTACATGACCCCGTCCGCGGCCTTGCCGTCCATGTTCGTGAAGGCCTGCTTCATGGTCCCGACCATCCCCGCCGGGTCGCTCGTCTTCGTGTACGCAACCGTGTTGGCCATCAGGCCCCCGGTCAGCAACGCGGGCGTGTGCCCGAGCACCATGCCCGACCCGTCCATACTCTCCAGGAACTGGAACGGATTGACGCCGACCAGCCCGATCGCCACGGGGTCCGCCGCCGCCGCGAGATTCAACATCTCCGTCAGCCCCTTGCGCAGCCCGGGGCTTGAGAAGTCAACGGCGTACGCCAGGATGTACGGCACGTTCGGCAGACGCCCCAGAATCGAACCCGAGTTCCCGGGCGCGGTGAAGAACGCCGCCGAGGGAGAGTCCTCTTCGAACTGGGCCGCGAACTCCAGCCTCATCCCCTCCTCCGCGAAGTCCACGCCCATCAGGGCGACGCGACCATCGCGCGTGATCGCCGCCGAGAGGGCATCCATCATCCCCATCGCCTGCCCGATCTGCTCCCCCTGACCCCCCATCATCGCCATGAACTCCATCTGCTCGCGCATCCCCTGCACGCCCTCTTCGATCTGCGGGCGGAGGGCCTGCACGTCGGCAATCACGACCACATCGCTCTGTTCGGCGACGGCCTTGCCCGTCTTGCCCAGCCGTGTCGTGTGCGCGTCCATCGTGCCCGAGGTGGAGGGCAGCCCGCGAAGCGTGTCCTCGTCCGGCGCGGCCGCAGCAAACCCGCCGCCGAGGTCGCGGAAGAACGCCATCTCGCCCATCACGTCGGCCTGCCCGAAGCCGTCCGCGACCTCGCCGCCGAGGCCCGTGATCAGCGCGTTGAAGTCGCTGACCGGCAGCAGCATGTAGGTCGTCTCCGGGTCGACCATCACGAACGCAGCGGAGCCTGTCGCGTTCATGCCGTCGCTGGTCAGCATCGCCTCGAGCAGGGCGAGTTGAGCCGCCGCCTCCTCGACGCCGAACCGATCGACGTAGCCCTTGATCCCGCCGTGCGTCTCGGAAACGTTGGCGATGGCGACGATGATCGACGCCTCGGTGGGCACACGATCCAGCACGGGCGGCAGGTCCGCCAGCGCGGGCAGGCACCACACCGTGGAGCCGGTCAGGCAGGCCGTCAGCAGCGTTCGGGTCATCGCAGTTCCTTTCTCAGAGGTCTTGTGTCGGGAGACGGACACGGGCGCGGCGGCACTCACGATGGGCGTCCGAGTCCCGGAGGGCCGCAGTATAGGTTCGGAAGGCCGGGCGTCCGGCTTCACCGCGATGCCCGCTCAGCGGCCGACAGTCATACCGAGGCCCGCCGGCGCGGCTGCGTAGCCCCCGCACATTCTCGCTCCAGGCCCGCTTACGCGGTCGGGAAGAGACTCCCGGCAGCCCGCCCCGACGGCCGGTCGGACTCGCCCCCGCCGTCCTTTTCATCGTCGTCCTCCACCCCCTCCGGTGGCACAGGCGTCCCGCCTGTGTCTGCTTCCTCGTCTTCTGCTCCCTCTACCTCATCCGTCTCCTCCCACTCCTCTTCGTCTTCCTCGTCGTCCTGGCCATCATCCTCCTCTTCATCCCAGTCGCCGTCCTCGCCGTCGTCCTCCTCCTCGTCATCCTCCTCCTCGTCCTCTTCGTCTTCCACCCCCACCGGTGGCACAGGCGTCCCGCCTGTGCCCGTCTCCTCTTCCTCGGCCTCCCCATCCGCTTCGCCCGCTGCCGGGAAGAGCGTCCGCTCTCCCGAGAACACCGGCGTCTGGCCCGTCGCGCGAGCCTCTTCATCCGCCAGCCGCTTCATCCTGTCCCAATCCTCGGGGGTGATCATCACCTCGCGCGCCACGGACCCCTTGTGCTCGCCGATGATCCCCGCGATGCCCATCAGGTCGATCAGACGGCTCGCTCGCGTGTACCCGATCGCGAGCCTGCGCTGCAGCAGCGACACGCTCCCGCGCTGCGTCTCCAGCACGATCTCGACCGCCCGGTCGAACATCGGGTCTTCCTGCGCCGCCTTCAGGCTCGCCGACGAGTTGTTCTGGCTCTGGAGGATCCGCTCCTCGTCGCTCTCCGGCCCGCCACCCGAACGGATCTGCAGCAACTGACGCTCGAACGTCGGCCGGGCAACGTCCCGCATGAACCGGACGACACGCCGAATCTCCGGGTCGTCCACCAGCGTCCCCTGCGCCCGCGCCAACTTGTGCGAACGCGGCGAAAGAAAGAGCATGTCCCCCTGCCCGAGCAGCAGTTCGCCGCCCTTCTGGTCGAGCACGATCCGCGAGTCCATCCCGCTCGCCACCTTGAACGTGATCCGGCACGGCATGTTGCTCTTGATCAGGCCCGTCACCACGTTCGCCTGCGGGCGCTGCGTCGCCAGGATCAGGTGAATCCCCACCGCACGCGCCTTCTGCGCGATGCGGATGATCGACCCTTCCACCTCCTTGTTCGTCATCATCAGGTCCGCCAACTCGTCGATGACGAACACCATGTACGGCAGACGACGCGGAATCCGCGCCTCCTCCTCCGGACTCTGCGGGTTGAACCGGTCCCGCAGCTCCTCCCACGGCAGGTCGTTGTACCCGGCGATGTCGCGCACCCCCGCCTCCGCCAGCAGCTCGTACCGCTCGTCCATCTTCCGGCACGCCCACTCCAGGATCGCCGCCGCCTTGGACATCTCCGTGATGACCGGGCACATCAGGTGCGGAATCTCCTTGAACTGGCTCAACTCCACCATCTTCGGGTCCACCAGCACCAGTTTCAGTTCGTTCGGCTTCTTCGTGTACAGGAACCCCATGATGATCGTGTTGATGCACACGCTCTTGCCCGACCCGGTCGTGCCCGCGATCAGCATGTGCGGCATCTGCGTCAGGTCCGCGATCAGCGGCTCGCCCGACGCATCCTTGCCCAGGAACATCGGGAGTTTCATCCCCGCGAACGCCATCGTGTTGCTCATCAGTTCCTTGAGGCGCACCTTCTCCTTCGTCGGGTTCGGCACCTCCACGCCCACCGTGTCGCGCCCCGCCTGGTTCGGCACGATGCGGATATTCACCGCCTTCAGCGCACGCGCCACGTCGCTCGACACCGCCTGCAACGCCGCCACCTTCGTCCCCGGCGCAAGCCGGACGTCGTACTGCGTGATCACCGGCCCCGACTCGATGCCGACCACCTCGCCGTCGATCCGGTACTGCTGGAGCGCGTGCTCAAGCGCGCGGGCCTGCCCGCGCACGAGGTTCTCCAGCCGCTCCGAGAAGTTCTCCTCAGGCGACTCGAGCAGGTCCAGCCCCGGGAAGCGGTACCCCTTCAGTTCGCCCATGCTCTGAAGGTCGCGCAGGTCGTCGTCGGTCGCCATCTTGCGCTGGCTGCCCGCGAAGCGGACCGGCAACTTCGCGATCTTCTCCCGAAGCGCATCCTCGCTGTACACCTGCGCCGGACCGGGCAACTCGTCCTCGACCTCCTCCTCGTCTTCCTCGTCCTCCGCCTCATCCTCGACCTCGACCGGCGCCGGCTTCCCACGCCTGCGCTTCGGCCGTTCCTCCCTTCCTCCTTCGGCCTCCTCCCCTCCCTCCTCATCCCCCACCACGCCCTCGGTCCCGAGGTCGTCGAGTCTCACACGCACCGGCTTGCGGCCGCGCAGCATCGAGCCCAGCCCACCGAGCAGCCCGCCGCTCGCGCGCGCCGTCGCCGTCGCCGCGCTCCCCGCCGCCCCGCCCGCTGTCCGCGCCGCGGGCACGAACCGTCGCCACGCCCACGCCGGCACGGCGAAGACCAGCCGGTCGAACGCCAGAATCAGCCCGACCAGCCCCAGTGGGACGAGCCACAGGACCGTCCCCAGCGTGCCGAAGCGCTGCCCGAACCACGACGACAGCCACAGCCCCACCGCTCCGCCCGACATTCCCACGACAGGCCCGGTCTTCGGCAGCGCGAGCGCCAGCAACCCCGCCAACGCACCCGTCACCACCGCGATGCCGCCGACCCGGAACCCGAACCAACTCACCCGCCGCCCGAAGAGCGGCAACGCCAGCCCCGCTCCTGCCGCGCCCAGCGGCACCCACACCGCCCACCCCACGAACCGCAGCAGGTGATACGCCGCCCACGCACCGGCCGGACCGCACCAGTTCCGCACCGGATCGTTCGGCGGGTAGACCGCGTTCGAGGGCGGGTCCGCCGCGCTGAAACTCACGAGGCTCGCGGCCAGGAAAACCCAAGCCGCCGCCCCGGCGACCCACAGCAGCCGAGGCCAGATCGGCAGGCGATCCGACCCATCCCTTCCGCCGCGCCCACGCGAGCGCACCGATCCCCGTCCGGCCTTTGCCATGCTCCGCATATCGGGCGTCCGCCAATGCCCCCGCCAGAAAGCCGACACGCCCGGGTCGGCGCCAGGGCAGCGAGGTTCCGAGTCCCGCCGTCAGTCCTGCGCGTGCCTCTCGCTCCACCGATTGTTCGACCGATCCGCATCCGGCAGCGCATTGCCCGGATCGACCACGACCTCGACGACCCGCCGGCCGCCGGGGTTCCAGCCGTCTGTCCAGAGGCTCGTCGTGGCCCAGATTTCCGCCGGGAGCCGCCGATCCTCGACTGTGCCACAGTCGTACGACACCCGCATCCGCACGGGCATCACCATGTCGCGGCGGCTGGCGAGGTGGACGCGCACCCACGAGCCATCATCGCTGTGTTCCACGCCCGTGACCGCCTGGTCGAGCGTCGCCGTCGAGAGGAACCACCCCCGCCAGAACCACGCCAGGTCCGCCCCGGCGACGTCCTCCATCGTCCGGAAGAAGTCCGCCGGCTGCGGGTGCTTGAACGCCCAGCGGTCGATGTATGCGCGGAACGCAGCGTCGAAGCGTTCCTCGCCCAGCACTTCCTCACGCAGCAGCACCAGCGCGGCCGCGGGCTTGCCGTACATGAGGAAGCCGAGGCGTCCGCACCAGACGTGATCGGCGTAGGTCGGCGCGATGGGCTGCTGCTGGCCGCGCGTCATCTGGGCGGTGAAGGCGTCCACGTCGCTGCGCCGGTCGCGGGCCTGCTCGCCGTAGCGATCCCGGATCGTGTAGACGTTCATGAACGAGTTGAATCCTTCGTCCATCCACGCGTACCGCCGCTCATCCGTGTTGACCATCATCGGGAACCACGTGTGCCCGAACTCGTGGTCGGTCACGCCGTAGAGACCGCGCTCGTTGCGCCGCTCGGCGCAGAAGACGATCATCGGGTATTCCATCCCGCCGACGCGGCCGTTGACGTTGACGGCGGTGGGGTACGGGTAGGGGTGCCACTGGCGCGAGTTGAAGTTGATCGCGTGCCGGGCCATCTGCGTCGCCTCGTCCCACAGCGGCAGCGCCTCTTTCGGATACGCGCTCTGCACCAGCACCCGTCCGTTCGGCGCCTGCGCCGAGCCTCGCACGTCCAGGCCCGCTGCATCCCACACGAAAGCCGCGCTCGACGCCCACGCGAAGGTACGGGCGTTGCTCGCCGAAAAACGCCACGTGAGCGGCCCGTCTCCAGCCGGCCAAGACGCCGGGACGCCGACGTCTTCCGCCCTCCGGATCACCACCGTCTCATCACTCGTCACCGCCCGATCGAGGCGCTCGCGTGCGGCGGTCGTGAGCACCTCGGCCGCGTTCGTCAGCACGCCCGTCGCCACCACCACGTGCGAGCGCGGCGCGGTGATGCTCACCTCGTAATCGCCGAAGTTGGTGTAGAACTCGCCCTGCCCGAGGTAGGGCAGCGTGTTCCAGCCGTGCACGTCGTCGTAGACGGAGACCGCCGGGAACCACTGTGCGATCTGGAAGATCGCACCCTGCTCGACCTCGTCGATGGCCAGCCGGTCCACGCCGAAGGGCGGCACGTTGAAGCGCCACGAGAGGTCGATCGTGATCGACCGGCCCGGTTCAAGCGGGTTGGGCAGGTCGATGCGGCCGAGCGTGTCGTGCACGTGCAGTTCGACCGGCGTGCCGTTCACGGTCACCGGGCCGATCTCGTACCCGCCCTCGAACCCCTCGCGATAGCCGAAGCGGGAGCCAGGCTCCTTCGACAGAGAGCCGAGGCTGTCGGCCCGGAAGAGGTTCTGTTCGAGGTGCAGCCAGATGAACCCGAGCGTGTCGGGTGAGTTGTTGTGGTAGGTGATCGTGCCCGTCGCCGAAACGGCCTGCTCGCTCTCGTGCAGCGTCGCGTCGATGCGGTAGTCGGCACGCTGCTGCCAGTACGCGGGGCCGGGCGCCCCGGAGCCGAGACGCACCACGCTCGCGGCGGGAAGGTCCAGCGGGCTGAAGATCGTCGTGCCGTCCGGACCGGCGGTCCGGAAGCCCGCGTCGCTCGTCGCGCCGGCAACGGCAGGGACGGCCCCGACCTGCCGGGACTTGGTGGCGCACCCGCCGATCAGCACGAGCGCAACGGCGAGAACGCATGAAAGAACGCCGGAAAGAGAGGTTCGCATCGGAGTCTCCGTAAGGCCGGGGGGCAGGCTTGGAGGATATCCGGCAGGATCGCGTGAGCGGCCGGCCCGTGCTGCGTTCGTGCCCGGGGGCGCGGCGTGCGCCACCCATTCCGGCACGAGAACCGTAGGAGAACGACCATGAAACGAGTGACGACGATGCTGCTCGCGGCCTCGCTGTGCATCGCCGGCAGCGCCGCCTGCGCGCTGGCGGACGACCTGCCCAAGTACGCCGAGAAGCCGGATACCTGGCGATCGAACCTCGTGACCATCGAAGGACCGATGGTCAGCGACAAGAACCTCGCCTCCTGGCTGAAGCAGGCGGACGCGATGGTGGTCGAGAAGGGCGGCGTGCTGACGGTCCTCGCGGCGTTCAACCAGTGCTTCGGCGGCGGGTTCCTGACCGAGATGGAGCGTGCGAAACTGCCGCGGTTCGGCGCGGTGAGCGCGTCGAGGTACTACCAACCCGCCTACTACCGCCCCCTCGACGAGTTCAAGACGGACCCCAAGGGCGGCGGCTCGTTCTTCACTCGCGCGTGGATCGGAGCGCTCGAGTCCGGCAGGACGAACAAGTGGAACGACCGCGAGGTCGCCAACGAGGCGCACCTCAAAAAGTTCATGCACTACGAACTCACCCAGTACACGAGTTCGGATGATGACCGCGCGGGCGTCGAGCGATTCGGCGGCGCGGTGCGACCGCTCATCGTCCTCTTCGTCGGCGATCCCGACCCCAACAACCGCGACGGCAAGTCCGTCACCGAACTCATGGACCAACTCGCCAAGGTCTACCTGATGAAGCCCATGCCCGCCGTGCTGATCCTCCACGGCGACGGCACGCCTCCGACCGGCCTCCGCAAGGCGTTCTCGTGGCCTGAGGGTGACAAGAAGGCCCACGCCGCCACCGTCGCAAACCTCAAGCACGCGCTGACCGACAAGGACGGCTGGCTCGCCCGGCAGGTCGCCGACCTGAAGAAGGGCGAGCGCGCCCAGCTCCTCTTCTGGGCGAGCGACCACGGCAACGCGGAGAGGTCCGCGTGGTTCTCCGTCAGCGACGGCTCGAAGGGCATGGCGGGCACCGACATCCGCGCTGACAAGGCGCCACACGCCAAGGCGTGGGAGGGCGGCCTCAGCAAGCACAAGTTCGCCTGGACACCGCCCAACCCCATGCTCCGCAACGACGACGTCAATGCCCTCTCATTCGACAACGACCTGCTGCCACTCTTCGGCACCCATCTCCCCGGCGAGCTCTTCTTCTCCGTCGATCCGGCGTCGGCAGGCGTCGAGGGCAGCGAGGTGAGCACCGAGCAGATGGCACGCCCAGGGCGGCCTGCGCGCCGTGCCGCGACCGACCTGTTCGCCGGCAACGCCGGCACAAACCGGCAACTCGTCGATGGGGAGCGCTCCTTCGCACTCGACGAGGCCAAGGCCTCGACCGACGACCTCAACGCCTTCGCGTTCCAGCCGCCCGACGCGCTCGGCAAGGACGGCGAGCCGACCGTCCTCGTCTTCTGGTCCCGCGCCCGCAGCGCGGTGATCGAGGTCTACGACCAGACCCAGCCCGCCGGGAAGCGCGTGTACGACTTCCTCGACCTGCACGCCGAGTTCGAGTATGACAAGGACGACCTTCTCGACATCGACGCGCTCGTCGTCAACCTCGACATCGCGGCTCGGCCCGACCGTCTCGGCGAACCCGACCCGGATGACCCTCCCGCGCCGCTCCACTTCATCCCCGGCAAGGACCGGATCCTGTTCTCCACGTCGCCCGACTCCAGGCAGCCCTTTGCCGCAGAACGGCCCGCGATGCCCTGCGATGTGATCTCCTTCGACGGGTTCATGCTCGACATCGCCCGTTCGTGTGCAGAACTCGGACTCGCCGCGCCCGACCCGACGGACCCCGACGACGACACCGAGCCGGACAACCTCAACGCGCTCGAATACTTCGACCTGCCGATCGGCGAGCGGGGCGGCGAGGACGGACTTGCCTTCACGCCCACCGTCCAGGGACTGCCGGAGTTCCTCCGCGCCCACGCCGCGGGCGAGTCCTCTGCCGACCTGAACCGGGACGGCCGGGTCGATGCCCTCGACGTCGTGCGGTACATCGAGGCGCTCCGAGGCGGCGGTCGGTAGCCCATCGCCAGCAACCCGCCACTGCCGCGAAGCCCGGTCCCGCGCCGGGCTTCGCTTTCGCGCGGGGGTGCGGGTTGGCGAAACCGAGACGAACGATTTCCGACTACGCTCCTGCCATGCCCTGCCTCGTCGCCGCCATCGCGTTCTTCTTCCCCCGCCTGGCGATCATCCTCCTGGTGATCTTCAGCGACTACATCGGGCAGGCCTATCAGACCGTCCTCTGGCCCCTGCTCGGGTTCTTCTTCGCCCCCTACACGACACTCGCCTACGCCTTCTCCATTCACAGCAACGGTTCCGTCAGCGGCATCTACCTGCTGCTGGTCGTGCTCGCGGTGATGTCGGACCTCGGCGTGATCGGCGGCGGGGGGGCGAGCGCGAGGGGGCGGCTGAAGGGGTAGCGGCGCGGCCGACCGCCGACGGCGGACAGTGGACTGTGGACGAGAGGAAGGTCGCAAACCGGAGGATCCGGATGCGCAGTGCATTCTCCTGCGGGCTTCCTCCCGGATCAGTATGGTGCTGCGGGAAGTACGCATGACGACAAGGGTTCCCGGCGTGTCGGCGGTGATGCTCTTTGTGATGGGTCTGTTCCAGATCACGGCGGCGTTCGCCTGCTTCATCCCTTCGTTCGTCCACGACCGCGTGCCGAGGCAGTTCGAGCCTACGTGGCGGTTCCTGACCAAACCGATCTACGGCGACTCGCCCAACGAGAGCGTCATCCATGCGCTGGCCGTCGTCTCACAGTTCGTCATCGGGACTGTCGAGGGCGTGATCGGCATCCTGCTCCTCGCGGCGGTGTTCATCCCGCGCCGGCGGCAGGCCCTCGCCCACACCGGCCTCGCCGGCGCCATGCTGCTCTACGGGGCGTTCATGCTCACGATGTTCGCCATGCACGACAAGTCGCTCCCGAACTGGCACCAGTACCCCGCGATCCTCGCCTGGATCGGCGTGACGTGGACCGTGGTCTGCCTCGACGCGAGCCGCCTACCGACGAGAAACGATTGAGGCGGATCGCCCCCCCGCCGCCACAACCGTCGGCTCTACCCCGACGGCGTAAACCCCGCCCCTGTCGCCGCCACGCCCGACTCCCCGGCCCCACCCACGCCCGCCGCTCAGGCTTGACCCGAAGACGCCCACATCCCCGACGGCCCGCACAGCAAAGCCCCGCAGTCGCGTGAACGCCTGTTCCAACGAACGACTGGAACTCAGCCGCAACCGCCTCACGCCCGATTCGTAGCGGAGCACGGCAGCGTCATGGTTCAGCCCTTTCCATATCGGAAGTTCGCGGTTCTCGCCCTGCGAGGCCTCGTCGGCGGCGCGGCCTTCAGCGTTGTTCTCGCCGTCGTGTGCTCGGCGACCTCTGAAGTCGAGGCCCGCTCTCGTGCAAACGCACCCTCCTCCCGCGTCGTTGTCACGTCTACCGACGCCCTGGGACGATTCCAGGTCACTCGCGGCGTGACATGGACGAGCGTTTCAGGATACTCGACCGGACCGATCAGCGCGCAACAGTTGACCGCCCTCCGGCGGACTTATCGCGCCGATACATGGGATCACATCGACGCCGCAGCGGTTCCATTCTGGTGGCCTGATCTCGCGCCCCCTCAATCGTACGACTCTCGCACCTGGTCCGTGGCTTACGGGTGGCCGCTCAGGTCGATCTACCACAGAAGCGCCTCGCAAGGACGGATCGCCGGCATCATCCCTGTCGGCCTGCTCGGTAACGCCATCGTGTTCGCCCCCATCGTGCTCCTGCTCGATCGGCTCGTGCCCGATTCGGCAACCGTGAAATCCTGGCTTGAGCATCGCCGCCCGAGCGTCAGGCGCATCGCACGCGGTCATTGCCCAAAGTGTGGGTACGACCTCCTCAACAACTTGTCGCAGGGGTGCCCCGAATGCGGCTGGAACCGACGACCATCCGGTTGAGCGCCCCGTACGAACTCTCCCCCCTACGCTCGTGCATGTCGGACCCGCAGGACAACACCCACGCGCCGTTCCGCACCTGGGGGCGGGTCGGCGAGCACTTCGATGAGGCTTCGCTCCAGCAACTCCGCGATGCCTGCTCGCTCCCCATCGCCGCGGCCGGCGCGCTGATGCCTGACGCGCACGTCGGGTACGGGCTGCCGATCGGGGGTGTGCTGGCCACGCGCGGGGCGGTCATCCCCTACGCCGTCGGCGTGGACATCGCGTGCCGCGTGAAGATCAGCGTGCTCGACCTGCCCCCGACCACGCTGGACGACGACCGCGGGCGGGAACTGCTGCGCGACGCGCTCGAACGCGAGACCCGCTTCGGCGTGGGCGCGGAGTTCCGCACGCCGCGCGAGCACGAGGTCATGGACCGCGACTGGACAATCTCGCCCGTCACCGCCGAACTCAAGAACAAGGCCTGGCGACAACTGGGCACCAGCGGCTCGGGCAACCACTTCGTCGAGTTCGGTGTGCTGACCCTGGACAGGCCGGAACTGGGGCTGGAGGCGGGCGACTACCTCGCGCTGCTCAGCCACTCGGGCAGCCGCGGCACGGGCGCGGCCGTGTGCGATCGCTACTCGAAACTGGCGGCAGCAGCGCACCCCGAACTCGAAGGGGCGTTGAAGCGGCTGGCGTGGCTGGACCTCCGCTCGCAAGCGGGGCGCGAGTACTGGGAGGCGATGAACCTGATGGGGGAGTACGCCTCCGCCAATCACGCCTGCATCCACCGGCACGTGGCGACGCGCCTGGGAGCGACGATCGTCGCGGGCGTCGAGAACCACCACAACTTCGCCTGGCTCGAAACGCACGACCTGGGCCACGGGCCGGAGGAGGTCGTGGTGCATCGCAAGGGCGCAACGCCGGCGGGCGGGGGAACCCTGGGCGTGATCCCCGGCTCGATGGCGTCGCCGACGTTCATCGTGCGCGGGCGCGCCGGCCCCGAGTCGCTCCGCTCGGCCAGCCACGGCGCGGGGCGCGTCATGTCACGCACGCAGGCGAAGAAGACGCTGAACTGGCTGGACGTGAACCGGACGCTGCGCGAGCGCGGCGTCGAGTTGCTGTCGGCCGGGATTGACGAGGCGCCCGGCGTCTACAAGGACATCCACGAGGTGATGCACGCCCAGAGCGACCTTGTGGAGGCGATCGCCGGCTTCGAGCCGCGGCTCGTGAAGATGGCGCCCGGGGGCGAACGGCCGGAGGATTAGATCGGAGCGGAACGCGGAGCACACGATGGGGAACGCGGAGGCCGCGAAGGAGAAGGGCGGAGTTGGGACAAGGCACCATCACGAGGGCTTCGAGAGCGGCGACCCATGCCTCTCTCTTCTCCGTGAACTCCGCACCCCGCTCCGCGTCCTCCGCGTTCCGCCTTTGCGTTGGCGCTCATACCTCAACGATCTCCCCGAACCCGGGGAGTTCGGCGTCGACGCCGAGGTCGGCATTCAGTCGCTCGGCGAGGGCGCGGCGGGGCTTGTCTTCGCCGTGGTTGAGGAAGATACGCGGGCGGCTGTCATCAGCGGCCCTGCCCCCGACCACCGCCTCGGCCCAGCGGACGAGGCCGGTCTGTCCGGCGTGCGCGCTGAACCCGCCGAGGGTGTGGACCCTGGCGTTGACCTTGATCCGCTCGCCCATGATGTTCACGTATTCCGCGCCGTCGATGATGCGGCGGCCGGTGGTGCCCTCCGCCTGGAACCCGACGAAAACGAGGTGGGTCTCGGGCATCCAGAGGGCGTGCTTGAGGTGGTGGAGGATGCGGCCGCCGCTGCACATGCCGCTGGCGGAGATGACGACGACGCCGTCGCCCATGCGGTTCAGGGCGATCGATTCGTCGATCGAGCGGGCGAAGCGCAGGCCCGGGAACATGAGCACGCTGTCGCCGGCGTCGATGATCTTCCATGACTCGTCGTCGAAGAGGTCGCGGTGCCGGCGGTAGAGGTCGGTGGCGGCGAGGGCCATCGGGCTGTCCACCCAGACGCGCGGGTCGTCGAGGCGGCCGTCGCGCCGGAGCGTGCCGAAGAAAAAGATGAGTTGCTGCGTGCGACCGACGGCGAAGGAAGGGATCAGGACCTTGCCCTTGGGCGTGCGGGCCTCGCGCACGATGCCGACGAGTTCCTCCAGCGTGGCGTCGAGAGGGCGGTGGTCGCGGTCGCCGTAGGTCGATTCGAGGATAAGGGCATCGGCGCGGCCGGGCGGAACCGGGTCGCGCAGCAGCGGCGCGCCGGCGGGGCCTATGTCGCCGGAGAACACGACGGTCTTCTCAACCTCCCCGTCGCGGACGCGCATCTCGACGCTCGCCGAGCCGAGGATGTGGCCCGCGTCGGTCAATCGGATGGTGACGCCGTCGGCGACCTCGCGCGGCGTGTCGTAGGGGAGTGGGCGGATGAGTTTCAGGACGGCCTCGACCTCGGCGACGCCGTAGAGCGGTGACTCGCCGTGCTTGCCCTCGCGCTGGCGACGGCGCGTCCAGCGTTCGGCGTCCATGGCCTGTACGTTCGCCGAGTCTCGGAGCAGGACATCGCACAGGTCGATGGTGGCGGGCGTGGCGAAAATCGGGCCGGTGAAGCCGTGGCGGGGGAGCAGCGGCAGCCGGCCGGAGTGATCGATGTGGGCGTGGGTGAGGACAACCGAGTTCAGGTCGGCGGGGCGGATCGGCGGGAAGCGGCGGTTGCGTCGTTCGGCGGTCGGGCCGCCTTGGTGCAGGCCGAGGTCCACGAGCACGCGGGCGCGGTCGGTCTCCAAGAGGTGGCAGGAGCCGGTGACCTCGCCCGCCGCTCCAAGGAATCTCAGCCGCACGGTGGCCTCCGATCGTCAGGTGCGGGCAGTCTACGGGCGGCGGCGAAACCGGGCCGGGAGGTTTCCGTATGCTGGTGCGGTGGCACGGTCGCACATCTGCCTCGGGTGCGGAACGGAGTTGGCGCGTGTGCGCGCGGGACCGGACCCGCACTACGGCCTGGCTGTGGTGGTGTGCCCGTCGTGCCGGCGTGCGTGCGTGCGCCGGGCCCACGCGGGGATGGGCAACGTGCGTGCGGCACGGCACCTCGTGCGGAGCGTGCTGGGCCTGGCGTGGCGCGCTGCGGGCGTGGGGTCAACCGTGTTGGTCGCGGCGGTGTGCATCGCGTACGTCGCGTCGGGATTGGATCGTTATCAGATTCTTCCCGTCGATCTGGCGGCGGGGCTCACGGGTCTGGACCGCCGGGCGAGGCATGGGCTGGGCGTGTGGTTCGACTCCGGCGGAGCGTACGCGCTGGCGGGCATCGTGATCGCGGCGACCATCGCCGGGAGCGCGCTGGTGGCGATGCTGGAACACTGGCGGCCGCGCGCGCTGGCGGTGGCGTGGGCGGGCGCGGTCGGGCTGGCGCTCGTCGCCGGGCCAGCGATCGCGGGACTTGCGGAGTGGGCGTTCGATGACTCGACGACGCTGTGGCGCGCAGTCGAACGATACTCGCCGAACATGCTCACCACGGTCCACGCGGCGAGCGGCGTCGCGGGCGCTCTCGTGGTGGCGGTCTGCGCGACGCCGATCGGCACGTCCTTCCGACGGGGAGCCGCGGCCCGGGCGGCGCGGCGGCTCCGGCGGCGACGGGCAAGGATGAGGCGCATTCAGAGGGCGAGCGCATGACGACGGACACCTCCCCCACCGCCGAGGCGCAGCGCGTCGCGATGCTGACGGGCGATCGGTTGTGCGCTGCGTGCGGGTTCAACCTGCACGGGCAGACGATCGTGCGCGAGCCGCACTACGGGATGCTGATCGTGCGCTGCCCGGAGTGCTCGGGGGTGGCCTCGCTGCAGGAGTACCCCGCGCTCGGGCGCTGGGCGGGTCGCTGGGCGGGGGCGCTGGCGGCGTTGTGGCTGCTTCTGCTGCTCGGGCTGTGGGCGGCGAGCGCGGGGATCATCAGCGGCACGTCGTTCGCGGTGTCCCAGGCGTTCACGCGCCCCGCCGCGCTCAAGATCGCGGAGGCGTTCGTGGCGTGGGCGTCTTCGGAGGACGTGCAGGCGCAGTTGACCGCGCGGAACTCCTGGGCGACCAATCAGATCGTCAGCCACTACACGTGGCTCGATGACCAGTGGCTCGATGAGCAGAACCTGCACGCCCTCACCGCGGGGTCCGGCGGGCTGGCGGATCGGTACGACTTCCGCGCGGCGAAGGGGTGGATCGGCGTCGGGATCGCGGCGTTCGTGATCGGGTGCTTCTGGTCGGTCGCGCTGCTGCACGTGCGATGGCGCGGGCGGCTGCCGGCCGCGCTGGCGATCGTCGCGCTGGCGGGCCTGTTCGACTGGATGGCGTTCTCCGATTCGAGTTCGTGGGGCGCTGTCCTGGCGAGCGACGTCGCGCACCGGGAGTTCGGCGCATTGGCGCTGGGGGCGACGCTTGTGTTCAGCCTGCTGCCGTTGCTGGTAGGCATGGCGCTGGGGCGGCGGATCGCGCGGCTGACTGTGCGGGCGCTGCTTCCGCCGCGCCTGCGCGGGCCGCTGGCGTTCTTGTGGTTCTGCGACGGCCTGCCCGCGCCAAAGACGCGGCATGAGTTTCGGCCGGGGTCGTGAGCGTCGTGTCAGTCGCCTGAGCGCGCGCCTTCGGTTGCGTGGGTTTCGGCGGCGGCCGCGGCGGCGACGTGGTCGGGCGGGAGTTGATCGAACTCGGCGGCATCCGGCTCGCCGGCGCGCTCGACCTCGGCCTGCTTGCGGACGTGCTGCATGGCGAGGACGAGTCCCGCGCCCGCGACCGCGACGCCCCCGCTGAGCCACTGGGGGATGGTGAGGCGTTCGCCGAAGAGCATGAGCGAGCCGATGCTGACGAAGAAGGGCTGCAACTGCACGACGCCCGCCGAGACCGCCAGCCCGAGCCGGGCGATGCTGAAGTAGTAGGCGACGTGCCCGAATGCGATGCCGATGAGGGCGGAGATGAGCAGCAGCGAGAACTGGTCGAGCCAGAGACGCGAGTCGCCCGAGCCGACGGGCCGGCCGATGAGGTCGAGGGCGGTGAGGCCGGCGCGGTCGCCGAGGGCGAGCATGAGGGCGACCATGCCGACGGCGGTGTAGAGGCTGATGGCGGCGAAGGACTGGATGGCGTTGATGCCGTGCATCCAGTGCCGGACCGCGAGGGCGTAGGCGGCGAATCCCGCGCCGGAGGCGATGGCAAGAATGACGCCGAAGAGCGTGGCGCCTCGGGGCAGGCCCTCGCCAAGCAGCATGGTGCCGACGGTGCCGACGACGACCATCGAGACGCCGACGAGGTAGCCGGGGGATTTGATGACGACGCGTTCGGCGGCGAAGAAGACGGCCGCGCCGATGGTGACGAAGACGATGTTGGAACGCAGGCCGAAGGTGAGGAGTCCCGGGTCGATCTTGTAGTGCGCCCAGCAGAAGGCGACCTGCGCGGCGCAGTTGATGACGCTGGGCCAGAGCGCGGCGCGCCACAACCCGGCGGGGAGGTCGCGGCGGGCCAGGCCCCAAATGAGGACCGGGAGCCAGAAGAGCGCGCTGAAGCCGTAGCGCCAGCCGTTGCTGGTCCAGAGGTCGATGGAGTCGGCGAAGTGGCGGAGGAAGAGCGGGATGCTCGACCAGCCGACGAGGGTGAGGACGATCGCGACCACGCCGACCCAGCGGGCGGGCGGGCCCGATGACGAAGCCACGCTCAAGGGGGGAGAGGCCATACGCGGCGGAGGCGACTGTAGGCGGACGCTCCTCGGGGGCGTGGAAGTGGAGCGGACCGGATTCGAACCGGCAACTTCCAGCTTGCAAAGCTGGCACTCTACCAGTTGAGTTACCGCCCCAGCCGGCGTCGACGGACGCCGTGGGGGAGTGTAGGCGAGGGTCGCCGCGGGGCCGTATGCTGTCCGGCCGCACACCAGGCCCGATGCAGGAGACCGCCATGACAAGCCGCACCCGTTCGCGCAGACCGATCGCCGCCCTTGTCGCCTTCGCAGGTCTGGCCGGCGCAGGATCGGGGGCGTGGGCGCAGGAGAACAACGAAGAGCCGCCGGTTCGGTTCCGGCTCGACGGCGGCGCGACCTTCGACGGCACGGCCGACCTCGACGACTCGCCGGGGGACGTATCGGTGGCGCGGGTGCGTTCGGCCTTCGAGGCGGACTTCCGGGTCGATGCGCGGTCGCGCTTCGCGCTCCAGTTCTCGAGCGAGTTCTCCTTCTACGACTTCGACGGGGCGACCGGCCTTGTGCCGGGCACGGACTCCCCGCTGGACGACACCTACGACTACCGGATCGGCGCGCGGTACTCGCGGTCGCTCGAGGACGGGTGGGGCATGTTCGTGGGCGGCGACGTGCGGTTCTCGGGCGAGCATGGCGCGGACGCGGGGGACTCGGTAACCGGAGGCGGGTTCGGCGGCGTGACCTATGACGTCTCGGATCGGTTGACGCTGGGGATCGGGCTCTCGGTGCGCACCCGGCTGGAGGACGACGCGCGGTTCATTCCGATCCCGGTGGTGGACTTCCGGATCACCGACGAATGGCGACTGTCAACGGACGGACCCGGACTGAAACTCGCCTACACACCCGATCCCGCGTTCACGGTGTACGCGGCGGGGCGATGGGAGTCGCGCGAGTTCCGGCTGGACGAGGACGGCCCCCTGCCGGGAGGCGTGGCGCGGGATGAGCGCGTGCCGATCGTGCTGGGCGCGACGTGGCGGCCGAACGACACGATCACGGTGGACGGCTTCGTGGGCGCGGTCGTCTGGAACGAATACGAGTTCATCAACAGCGCAGGGACGACGATCGCCGAGACGGAAACGGACGCACACCTGACGGCGGGCGTGCAGTTGACGTTGAAGTTCTGAGAACTGCCCGCCCCGCGTTGCGGAGCAAGGCACCACCGTCGGAGGAGGGGGCGTAGGAAAGGGAGAGAGCGAGCCGACGGTGGTGGCACGGTGAAACTACCGCTCGCCAGCGCCTTCGCTGGGGCTTTGCTCCGGCTTCGGGCCGGTACCGTAGGGAGGGGCATCGACGGTGTAGGCGCGCACGATCCGGGGCATGGGGTCGAGCGGGCGGTCCTGCGGCCCGGTCGGCACGCGAGAGACCTTCGCCACGGTCTCCGCGCCGGCGACAAGCTCGCCGAAGGCTGTGTAGCGGTCGTCGAGGGCCTGGGTGGCGGCCCGGCTCAGACAGACGAAGACCTGCGAGCCGTTGGAGTTGGGGTTGGAAGAACGCGCCATGGACAGGACGCCGAAGTCGTGTCGGAGTTTGCTGGGTTCGAGGTCGATCATGTATCCAGGCCCGCCCATGCCCGTGCCGGTGGGGTCGCCGACCTGAATGACGAAGGGCTGCTGACCGGGCCTGGGACCGATGATGCGGTGAAAGACGATGCCGGTGTAGAAACCGCCCTCCGCGAGGTGGAGGAAGTTCCACGCGGTATTCGGCGCCTGGTCGGGGCGGAGCCTGAACTCCATGTCGCCGTGGTCGGTCTCGAAGATCACGTGCTTCTCGGAGTAGGCTCGCAGGCCCGAGTAGACGATCTGCGGAGGGGATGCGAACTGCGGCCGACCCGTCTGGTCGGCCCTCTCGGCGTACGGCACGCCGAGTAGCGGCTGAAGGACGACGGCGGATCCGACCGGCTCCTCACCGATTCGCAGCTGCGCGTACAGAAGGCCTGGGCGTTCGTTCGTCCAGATTGAGGGAAACAGTCCGGCGAGGTCCACCGCGCCCGCGGCGGCGGCGGCGGACTCGACCTTCTCGGCCGTCACCGGGGCGAGGAGTTCGATCGTGACTTCGCCGGCGAGCGATCCGGGGACGACCACCTGCATGGGGATGGTCCGTCCGTGGCCGTAGTAGGTGCGCTCGGGAAGGAGTTGTGCGGAGGCCGCGGCGAGAGTGAGGCCGAGGCTGATCGCACCAGCGATGACGCACGCCGGACGCGCCATTGCACGCGTGGAGGCGGATGCCACGATCGGAAGGGCGGCAGTTGTGCTGTTCATGCCCCGACTGTATCACCGTCGCGGGAGAGGCGGGACCGGGCGCGGTCAGCTGCCCGAATCGGGCAGGACGTCCGAGTCGGGATGGTCGATCTGCTCCCAGAGCACTTCAAAGTCCTCCGCGCCAAGTGAGGACTCGCCGTCGGCGGGAAGGTAGTCGTAGAGGCGGCTGCCGTCCGACAGCCACGACAAAGAGATGTCCGCTCGGAGCACGTTCAGGCCGACCTTGTGGTTGAAGTCCTGTCGGGTCTTGAGGCCGTCGGTGACAATCGCGGCGCGGCTCGGCTCAATGCGGCTGAGGCGGCGCGAACCGTTCGGACCGACGCCGCGGAAGTGGTAGTTGCCGACGATTGCGCCGTTCTGCCCCTTCCAGTAGGGGATGTACCTCGCGAACGGGTGCTTCCCCCAGTGCGACGGGCAGTAGAATATTTCCGCGGCGGGAAGAAAGTCATTGCTGTAGAGCATGCCGAGGCCGTCCCACATTCTGTCGAGACCGTAGACCGGCGGACCTGGCAGGCGGAGGGTCATCATCTCGCTGGGGAGCCAGAGGTCGTTGCCCGACGCGCCATCGCCGCCTTCGGGCTTGTACCCACGGAGGAACGCGCTCGCCGGCAGGTAGTCTCGGTTCATGTCGGCGTAGAGCGTCAGCCCGAAACCGATCTGGCGGAGGTTGGAGGCGCAGACGACGCGACGAGAGGTCTCACGAACCGATGCGAATCCGGGCATGAGAATGCCCATGAGCAGGGCGACGACCCCCATGGTGACGAGGACATCAACGAGGGTGAACCCGGCGCGCGACGACGCGCGGCAGGCCATCCCCCTGCAATGCGACTTCCGCACGGGCTGCTCTGCGGCGTCCGGCATGCGGCCTTCTCCTCGGGAGCGGCCCAACCCCAAGCCAATCCCCCGCACGAGAGCGTATCGGAATGCCCCGGTCCGTGCAACCCCTGACGCCTCGTGAGCCCCCATGTTTTTTACCCTAACACTTATAAAACATTCCTGCTATCGAGCGAGGGAGGTAGGGTGTTCCTCCCGATCATGCGGGGGCAGGGCATCCAAAGGGCCAGGTCTGCGTAGAGGAAGATTGCCGGGAATGAACCGCGACGGTCGCTCGCGGGGGTGCTCGGCCCGAGTTTTTCTGAGCCCGGTCATGGCAGCGAGTCGCGAACAGGAGAACGCCGACCTTGCGCTCATGCGCCGGGTTGCGGCGAGCGAAGAGGCCGCGGTCGCGGAGTTGTACGACCGCTTTGGATCGTTGGTGTATCGGATGGCGTATCAGGCGATGCCAACACGGGCGGAGGCGGAGGACGCGGTGCAGGAGGTGTTCGTGCGCCTCTGGCGGACGGCGCACCGGTTCGATCCCAAGCGTGCCGCGCTGGTGACCTGGGTGATGCTGATCTCTCGGCGGCACCTGGTGGACAAGTTGCGTCGCACGCGGGCACGCGTGAAGGCGTCGAGTCTGGACGAGTGCACGCCGATCCCGACGCCGTCGGCGACGCCCGCGGCGACGGCGGGCCTGGAGCACGACGAGCGATTTGGGACGCTGATCGAGCGGATCAACGCGTTGCCGGAGTTGCAGCGGCTGGTGGTGACGCGGGCGTATCTCGGGGGGCAGACGCTTCGGCAGATCGGTGAGGAGTTGAACACGCCGCTTGGAACCGTGAAGTCCGCGCTCAGCCGCGCGTTGGTGCGGTTGCGCGAGCGATCGGGCGAGGAACCGACCACATGACCACCGCAGAACTGATGGAACTCGCGCTGCTCGACGTCCTCGCCCTGCTGGACGAGGAGGAGCAGTCCGCCTTTGACCGGGCGTTCAGGGCCGCGACCCCGGAGGTGCAGTCGCAGATTCGGCGCGAGCAGACGAGGCTGGCGCGGATCGACGCGCTGCTTCCGGACGTTGAGGCGCCGGTGACGCTGCGCGCGCGCGTGCTCGCCGCGGTGCGTGCGGCGATCAGCGCGTCCTCCAGCCCGGGCGAGGCGGCCGCGCTGCACCTGGCGCAGAGCGCCCGCGCGACCGAGCACCGCGGGCAGGGGCATCGTCGGCGCGTGACGCCGTGGTGGCGTGCGGCCGCGCTGGGCGCGACGGCGGCGGCGGTGGTGCTGGGCGCGCTGCTGGTGCAGTTGCACAGCGACTACCAGCGTCTGGAGCACGACCTGAAACGCGATGTGCTGCTGTCGCAGCTGATCGAGACGTTCGGCTCGCGGTACGTGATGGACGCGATCTTCGACGCGGACACGCGGCGCGTGGCCTTCCGGCCGGATGCGACCGGCGGGCAGGGGCGCGCGGCGGTGTGGTACCACCCGGACTGGGACTCGGCCCGGTTCTTCGTGGTGGACCTGCCCGTCTCGACGCCCGACACGACCTACAGGCTCGTCGTGCTCGACGACCAGGGGAACGTGGTGCAGGACGTGGCCCAGTTCGACTTCCGGGGCCTGCTGTTGCACCGTGACATCCCGATCCAAATTGCAGCGTCGGGATCGCGGCTCGGCGTGCTGGCGACGGGCGCGGGCGACCAGACCGCGCGGATCATGCTGACGTCGGAGTTCCGGATCCCGCCGGCGTGATCATGCCGCCTTCTTCGATGAGTCCTGGCGGTTGATCAGCTGCTCGATCGGGTCCACCCATCGGCGTTCTTCGAGCAACTGGTCGAGGCGGTCCGCCTGCTCGAAGACGCTCTGCGCCTTGGAGAGTCGGCGCCAGATCACGCTCCAGAAACCGACGGCGAGAAGCGCGGAGACCCCGAGACCGATGGCCGCGTAGAGCGGACGCCGGTCCTCGATTGGCTCGCCGCCGAGCCGGGGCTGCGACTCGACGACCGTGACCGCGGCGTCGGCCCGCCGGGAACGCGCCGTATTGGCCTCGGCCACGAGCGTGGAGACGTAGGTGTCGAGGGCGCGGAGGGTGCGTTCCGCGCCAGGGCCGCGGAGTTCGAGTTCCAGCCGACCCGGGGCGGTCGAGCTCCAGACAAGGTTGGTTTCGAGGGCGACGGCCAGGCGGGCGGGGTGCGCGAGGTCCGCGATCCCGCGGCGTTCCATGCGCTCCGCGACGCGGTCCAGGAGTCGTGGATCGGTCAGCAGTTCGACGTGGAAGGCGTGCCAGCCTTCGAGTTCGGCGGGGTTGGGGTTCGTCGCACGCTGCTGGGCGGTCAGAACCGCACGGGCGGCATAGACGGGCTGGACGAACTGGCCCGCGATGACCCAGGACAGCAGGCCGAGGACGGCGACGAGCCCGACCAGAAAGAAACTCGCCGCGGCGGTGTTCGTGCGGGCCTTCGCCGCGTTGACGCGTTTGCCGACGGCTTCGATGGAGACCCTGGCCTCGACGAGGTCGCGCCGCTGGGCGAGCACCTGCTCGCAACGGTCAATGCGATCGGTCAGGGTTTGATCGGCGCGTTCGAGGCGCTCGCGCTGGCGGCGGAGGGCGGCGCGGTAGTTGCGCAGGCGTGCGAGACGCTCGGTCGGGCGAGGTCCGGTCGTCGCGACCTCCGCGCCGGGGGCGCTCAGGAGAGCTTCGCGCAGCCGGGCGCGCTCGCTCTCGGCGACGCGGAGTTTCGCTTCGAGTTCCCCGATCTGCCGGCGGATACGATCGGCATCGGCGGCATGGGCCTCGGCGCGTTCGAGTTTCGCTGCCTGCTCGCGCACGAGGCGGGAGACCTCCGCGAGCCGATCCACCGCCTCGCGGAGTTGGACCTCGTACTCGGCCGCCGAGGCCCGGCTGTGCTCGGCTTCGGCCTGAGCCTTGGACGCACGCTCCTCCGCGTTGTCGGCGCGGCGCGTGGCTTCGGCGAGCGATCGTTGGACCGCCTCTCGCTCGTCGCGGTCGGAGGACTGCTCCCCGGCAGCCCGTTCAAGGTCGGCGATCAGTTGGGCCTCTCGCTCGCGAGATGCCTCGGCTTCGCGCCGGAGCGCCTCGACTCGCTGCGCCTGTTCAGCGGCGGCGGCGCGGACGGCATCGACTTCCGCTCGCAGGCTGTCGATTTCGCCGTGCTCGGCGCGGAGGCGGTTGATTTCCTGTTCGAACGCACCGGCGTGTGCCGCTCGCTCGCCGAGGCGCTGGGCTTCGGCTCGGAGGCGCTCTGCCTCGTCAGCGCGAGGGCGGAGGGCCTCGATCTCGTCCCGCAGCCGCTGTGCTTCGGCGGCGACGTCGCGGAGGGAAGTGATCTCGCTCTCGAGTCGGCCGGCTTCTTCGGCGCGATGGCGCAGGGCGGCGATTTCGGCGTGGAGGCGCTCGGTGTCCGCGTCGTGCGACCGGGCCTGGGCCATCTCGGCTTCGAGCCGATCGGCGAGGGCTGCTCGCTCGCGCAGCGCATTGAGTTCGGCCTCGAGGCTTTCGGCACGACGGCGCAGGCCTTCGATCTCCGAATCGAGGCGGTCGGCGAGTGCCGCCCGCTCGCGCAGGCCGTCCGTCTCGGTTCGGAGGCTATCGGCCTCATCCGCGCGAACACGGAGCGACGCGATCTCGGCCTGGAGTGCCTGAATCTCGCCCTCTCGATCCGTCGCGGCGCCTGGCGCCGGCCGTGGGGCGGGCGGAGGCGGGGCCGACCTGCGTTGCTCGCCCGCTCGCTTGAGGCGGGCGAGTTGGGACTCGACATCCTCGATGACGCGAAGCACGTCGTCCTTCGGACGGGCGTCGGGGTGGCGCACGGTGGGCGCGCCCCCGTCGGGTGGCCCTGAGTGGCCGTCCTTCACGCCCATCCCTGTCGTCCTCCCATGGCACCGAAACCGCCCAGCCCGGCCGGACCCGTCCGGCAGTATCGGCAGATCGGGTCGGCCACTGAACCGGCCGGTCCGAGAACGGGGCTGCCGCCGGGTTTCCTGACGGGCCGTGTGGCAGGATTCCGGCGGGAAGAGCGGAACACCGCAGGCCGGAGTGAGGTACAATGGACGATGTGAACCCAACGCCCGGGTGTTGTCCCCCGGCGCGACCCCTGAGGAAGGAGCCACCATGTCCTGCTGCGGCACCCCGCTGTCGTTCTTCAAGCCCGTCATCGCGATCGTCGGCCTCGTCGCCGTCGGCGTGGGCGGATACAACCTCGCTACCACAGGCTGCCCGCTGGGTGGCTGCCTTGACGGCACGTCGGACGCGAACATCGTGCAGACAGCCGGGCCGGGAACTGACGGCGCGTGCCCGCTGGGCGGGTGTTCCGGCGACAAGGCCGAGGCGACCGAGTGCTCGATGGAGGCCGTCTGCGAGACCGCCTGCTCCGACGAGATGAAGGCGGCGTGCGAGGACAAGGCCACGGAAGCCTGCCATGAGACGACCGCCTGCGAGGGCGAGAAGGTTGCAGCGGATTGCTGCGGCTGCTCGCCCGAGGGGTGCGAGGAAGCCTGCCGCGAGGCCTGCGAGACCATGAAGGCCGCCAAGCCCGCGACGGATGGCGAGTCCACGGGCGGCTGAGCCGACCGGACATCCAGAGTCCCACTTCAAGCCCGGCGCGCTCACCCGCGCCGGGCTTTGTCGTTTTGTGGCATGATGGCGGTGTGCGAGCGGTGGTGATCGAGAGTGATGCGCTCCGTCTGCGCGTGCTGCCGGGGCTTGGCGCGGGCGTGCAGGATCTGTCGCTGCGCCGGGACGATGGGACGTGGCATCCGCTGCTGCGGGCTGCGCCTTCGTCGCCGGACCGCTTCAACTCGCTCGCGTGCTACCCGCTCGCGCCCTGGAGCAATCGAGTTCGCGAAGGGAGGTTCCGGTTCGCGGGGCGCGAGCACGCCATGACGCCGGACTGGCCGGATGGAACCGCGATTCACGGGTTGGTGAAGGACAAGCCGTGGCATGTGCTGGACCGATCGCCGGTCTCGGTGCGGCTGGGGTTCGACAGTAGAGATCATGCACCATCCGGGTATCCGGCGGCGTTCTCGTGCCTGGCGCGGTATGAACTCGAGGGGTCGGTGTTCCGGGCTTCGCTGGGCGTGACCATCGATGCCGGGGCAGAGGGGCCTGCGCCGGTCGGGCTGGGCTTTCACCCGTTCTTCCCGCGTCGGCTGTGGGATGAGCGGGACCAGGTTGTGATCGCGTGCCGTGCGTTCGGGCCTGATGCGCAGCGCGGGCTGCGCGGGCGGTACCCGTGCGAGGGAATGCTGCCGGTCGGTCGGGCGGTTCGGGACGATGTCGTGGAGCGGTTGTGCGCGGGCACGCCTCTCGGTACGGAGTGTCTGGACGACGTCTTCGCGGGATCGCTGGACGGGGGTGCGATCGGGTGGCCGGCGAGTGGCGTGAGGGCGATTCTCGAATGCTCGGCCGGGCTTGGGCACACGGTCATCTACGCGGGTCACGACGCGGCGGGGAGGCCGCTGCCGTTCTTCTGCGCCGAGCCTGTGAGCATGGTGAACGACGGTTTCAACCTGCTGGAGGAAGGCTGGGAAGGGACGGGCGTGCGCGTGCTGGAACCGGGGGAGTCGTTCGAGGTGGAGTGGGTGGTGCGGGTGGAACTCGCGTAAAGGAGCGCGTAGGCGGAGAAGCACCACCGTCGAAAGAGGAGAAAGAGCCGAAGATGAAGAGGAAGCGACGGTGGTGGCACGGCTTTCACGGGCCGATGAGGGCGATGGCGGACTGGTCGGGCGTGAAATCGGGGATCGGCGTGCCGTCGTTGAAGTAGTTGAGGATCCAGGTCAGGCTGCCTCGCTCGAAGAGGTCGGCGAAGAGGCCGACGGCGTCGGGGTCGTATCGGGTGCCCGCGCCGTCGCGGAGTTCGGTCAGCGCCCGCGCGGCGGCCTGCTCGCCGACTTCGTGGCGGTAGGGGCGAAGGCTGGTCATGGCGTCGAAGGCGTCGATGACGGCGAAGTGGCGCGCGACGACGGGTATTGCTGATTCCTTGAGGCCGTAGGGGTAGCCGAGGCCGTCCCAGCGTTCGTGGTGGAATCGGATGAGGTCGAGGATGTGCTCGTCCTCGACGTCCATGGCGACCATGCGCGCGTAGCCCGTGACGGGATGCTGCTGGATGACGGCGAACTCCTCAGGGGTGAGACGATCGGGCTTGGTGAGGATGGCGGAGGGGATGTCGATCTTGCCGACGTCGTGCAGCGCAGCGCCCTGGGTGACGGCGTGGATCGTGGCGTTGTCCGCGCGGACGGCCTCGAGCATGGCGCGGGAGTAGAGGACCACGCGCCATGTGTGGGCGGCGGTGGAGAGGTCCTTGACCTCGATGGCCTTGACGAGTTGGTGGACGGTCGCCGGGTCCACGCCGCCTCCTGCACGGTGTACGGGCGAGCCTGCAAGCGTACCGGCACGGCACGGCAGGAATCAAGGCCGATGCGCAAAGCCGCAGCGCAGCGTGACGGCGGCAAATCCGAGAGCAGACCGGCGCGGAAAAGAAAACGCGTGCCCACCGGCAGGCAGGCACGCGTCACGAGCGTGGTCGGGCGCGGGCGGGAAGCCCGAGCCGTGGTGTCGTCAGCGGCGACGACGGGCCGCGACCAGGCCGCCGAGGCCCATGAGGGCCAGCGCGCCGGGCGCAGGGATCTCGTACATGGCGAAGGCGACGTCGCCCGCGCCGGGGAAGACCTGGAAGCCGGCTCCGTCGAAGAAGTCGGCGGCGATGGTGCCGTCTCCCCCGAGGCCGAAGTGCCAGGCGAAGCCGTCATCGCCCGGGCTGATGTTGTGCGATCCGATGGAAATCCAGCCGTTATCGACGGCGACGGGGGTGATGTTGACGTCAAACTCGTAGACCCAGTAGTTGCCGAAGATATTGGCGTCCGGGGTGATGGTGATGTCGGCCTTGGCGATCATCTCGGACGAGATCGCGCCGAAGCCGGCGTCGTAGAAGGCGATGGTCCAGGCGGAGAAGTTCGTGAGGTCGGGGAAGATGTAGTACTCGCTCAAGCCCCACCACTTGACGCGGTCGACGGTCTTGGTGCCGCCGAGGTTGAAGTTGTCGGCGATGCGCTGCGACCAGTACTGGCCCGACTGACCGTCGGAGAAGTAGCCGCAGCCGAGGCAGCCGCCGTAGTCGGGCAGTTGCTCGACGAGCTGAGCCGATGCGCCCGCGGCGATACCCGCGACGGCAATGAGTCCGATGATTCCACGCATTCCTGTGTCTCCCTCAGAAGGCGTTCCCCGACTCGGGGAACTGTGTCACTCTCTCTCGGCCTCGCTCGGCACACACTTGCCGATCCGAGCATCCCGAACCAGATCACCCGCCGCGACACCTCGGGTGCCTGCGCGGCAGGGACATCGCGGCATTCGGATAGGCGGAAGACTCCTCCTACGGCCAGCCGGCGCAACGGCTGATCCTGCCCGGAATCGGGCAGCCTGTCTCTCTGGCCCCAGATATACCCGATCTCAATCCGCGACTCAAGCACAAACTTGGGCATTCGATGGGCGAGTCCGAACCGGATGCCTGATCGAACCGGGCCTTGCGAACAAACACCGCCTAAAGCCGCTCAGCCCTGCTCGCGCCGATCGTGCTGAGCACATCGGCCTGATGATCCGCGTGATAACTCGAACGGACCAGGGGACCGCTCTCGACCACCTTGAACCCCCTGCGAAGCCCCTCCTCCTTGAAGTTCGCGAACTGCTCGGGGGTCACCCACCGATCGATGGGCAGGTGGTTTCGGGTGGGCTGGAGGTACTGGCCGATCGTCAGGATGTCGCAGGAATCAGGGAGTGGGGAAGTGACGGAGTGACGGAGTGAAGGGGTTGGATCGAGCGGAGGGAGGGAAACTCCGGTGGCGAACTGGACCTCGTCGATGAGGGCGAGGACTTCGTCGTCACGCTCGCCAATGCCGACCATGATGCCGGTCTTGGCGACGCGGCCCTGCTCCTTGACGCGGCGGAGGAGTTCGAGCGAGCGGTCGAACTTGGCACTGGGACGGACGGCGGGGTACATGCGCCGCACGCACTCGAGGTTGTGGTTGATGATGTGGGGTTGGGCGTCGATCACCATCTGAAGGGCGGCCCAGTTGCCCTCGAAATCGGGGATGAGTACCTCCACGGACATGTCGGGGCACGCCTCGCGGACGCGGATGATCGTCTCGGCCCAGATGCCGGCCCCGCCGTCGGGGAGTTCGTCGCGATTGACACTGGTGATGACGACGTGGCGGAGGCCCATGAGGGCGAGGCTCTCGGCGACGCGTCGAGGCTCGTCGCGGTCGAGGGCCGGGGGCCGGCCGGTCTTGACGTTGCAGAAGCCGCAGGCGCGGGTGCAGGTGTCGCCGAGGATCATGATGGTGGCGACTCCGCGGGACCAGCACTCGCCCATGTTGGGGCAGCCGGCCTCCTCACAGACGGTGTGGAGCCGGTGTGTGCCGAGGATGCCCCTGAGGCGTTGGTAGCCCTCGCCGCCGGGAACCTTGGCGCGGAGCCAGGGGGGCTTGCGTTTTGGGGCAATGGTGTGGGCCTGGGCGTTGTTGAGGACCATCCCGGTGAGGCTGAGGAGTGGGCGGTCAACGGTGCGGAGGGGATCGCCGCCGGGAGGTCGCGGGTGTCGGGGGCGTGCGGCCGGGGTTGGGCTTGTCGCGTCCTGCGGGGACATGGGCTGGACTGTAGGTATCGACGGAACCAGAACAGGGCGCTCTCGGGGGGTATGACGGGCCAATAATCAAGCCCGCAGCGGGGCGAAAGCCGCGCTGAAAGGGCAAGGCCGGTTCAACCGACCCCACCTTTTCGGTCGATCCTCCCGTTCGGAGCGGACGATTCGTTGCGGGTCCGCGAACCTGACGACGGGCACGAGCGTTTGACACCCCGTCGGAAGGCCCTAGGTTTCCCCGCGATCCGCCCTGAGGCGATGTCGGGGTGGGTTCACTGTCGGCCTCCGGTTCGCCCGCGACGCGGCGAACGGTCAAGGAGCGTGAGCGTGAGAACGTCCGCCAGGTCTTCCGGTTGCCGTACCAACGGGCGTGCGCTCGCCCTCGCGCTCCTCGCGGGCCTGGCGTGTGCAGCCCAGTCGGGGTGCTCGCTGGACAACTACCTCGATCCGAGCGTGATCGGGCGGTGGGAGGCGACGCCGACGGTGGTGCCGATTCTCGAGCGTCTCGCGAGCATCGAGGACGTCGAGGAGGGCTTCGTCGAGTACAGCGACGTGACGGCCGCGGACCTTGCGCCGCAGACCGAGGAGTACCGGATCGGCCCCGGCGACAGCCTGGACGTGATCGCGTTCGACCTTGTGGTCGAGAACCAGCGCGAGCAGTACCTGTTGCTGGTGGACAGCCGAGGGTACATCGACATCCCGCAGCTGGGCTCGATCTACGTGAACGGCATGACGATGCCGGAGGCGCGGGGGAAGATCGAAGAGGCGGCGTCGAGGCTGATCCGGAACCCGCTGATTCAGGTGACGGTCGCGCAGCCGCGGCAGCGCTCGTACAGCGTGCTGGGGGCTGTGAACGGTCCCGGGCCGTACCTGGTGCCCGACACGGAGCACCGCCTGCTGGACGCGTTGACGGCGGCGAGCGGGTTTGCCGAGACTGCGTCGTACATCTACGTGATCCGGCAGGCCCCGCTGGAGTCGGCTTCGCCGGCCGCGCCCGCAACGCCCGTTGACCGGCCGCCCGGGGACGGGAACGGCGCTGGTCTGATCGATCTGATCGACGAGTTGACCGGCGACGGCGCAGGCTCGCCGGGCGTGACGAGCGGGGGACGCGCGCCCGCGGTCACCGGCGCCCGCCGGACGGGGCAGCCCGAGACCCCGCCGATCGACCTTGTGGACTCGACGCAGGCCCCGGCTCGTCCCGCGGGGCAGCCCGTGGCCGCCGACGGTTCGAGTTGGATGTTCCTCAACGGGCAGTGGGTGCAGGTCCGCACGCCGGGCATGCAGGCGGCGGCGGGGGGCGCGGAAGCAGGCCCTGAGCCGCTGGTCACGCAGCGGACGATCCGCGTGCCGGTGAAGCCGCTGATGAACGGGGACGCGCGGTACAACATCATCATCAGACCCGGCGACGTGATCCGGGTTCCGTTCCCGGATCGCGGGGAGATCTACATCGCGGGGCAGGTTCAGCGTCCGGGCGTGTACAACCTCCCGTTCTCGGGCCGCATCACGCTGATGCGGGCGATCGACGCCGCGGGCGGGCTGGGTCCGATCGCGATTCCCGAACGGGTGGACGTGACTCGGATGGTCGGTCCGGATCGGCAGGCGACGATCCAGTTGAACTACCGGGCGATCAACGAGGGGACGCAGCCGGACATTTTCCTGAAGCCGGATGACCGCATCAACGTGGGGACGAACTTCTGGGCGTTGCCGCTCGCGGTGGTTCGGAACGGGTTCCGCGCGTCGTACGGATTCGGGTTCTTCCTGGACCGGAACTTCGGCAACGACGTGTTCGGCGCCCCGCCTGTCCGTCGGTCGAACTGACTGGGGGGAAGGGGCGGACTTCGTCGTGAACCACGCCCACGCCGGGGCGTAGAAACCCGAGCGAACGGCGCAAAGACCCGATGAGCACCGCCTCCGAGCACATCCCGGCCGCGTCCCGAGAGGGCGCCACCACGCGGAGCGTGGTCTCCGGGCGCGAGGGGCTGATCGCGGCCGCGCTGGTGTCGGTCGCGTTCGTGGCGTTGTTCCACGCCTGGTTCGCGCGCCAGGCGCTGCTGAGCTGGAACCACCTTGAGGACTGGGGCCACGCGTTCGTGGTGCCGCTGATCAGCGGGTACATGCTGTGGAAGTCTCGCGGCGATCTCGCGCGGACGCCTGTGCGCCCGTACCTTCCCGGGCTTGGCGCATTGCTCACGGGAATGGCCTGCTACGTGTTCTTCCTGGTGCAGGTGCCGAACCACATGCTCCAGGGGGCGTCGATGCTGCTGGCGCTGTTCGGCGTCGCGCTGTTCGTGCTGGGCCCGTGGACGATGCGCCTGGCCTTCCTGCCGATCGCGTTTCTTGCGTTCGGGGTGACGGTCTCCGAGCAGATCATGATCCGGCTGACGTTCCCGCTCCAGATCATCGCGGCCAAGGGGAGTTGGGTGCTGCTGAACCTCGTCGGCGCGCTCTTCGGCTTCAAAGCGGACATCGACGGGAACACGCTCACGCTCATCAACTCGGCGGGGCGTGAGCTCAGCCCGCTGAACGTCGCGGAGGCGTGCTCCGGCATGCGGATGCTGATCGCGTTCTTCGCGCTCGCTGCGGCGGTGGCGCTGCTGAGTTGCCGCGAGTGGTGGCAGCGTGTGGCCGTGGTGTTGCTGGCGGGTCCGGTGGCGGTGCTGATGAACGTGGTCCGAGTGGCCGTGCTGGGCATCCTGACGCTGATCGATCCGAACCTGGCGTCCGGCGACGCGCACACGCTGATCGGCACGATCCTGCTGGTGCCGTCGCTGTTCCTGTTCCTCGGGATGGTGTGGGCGTTGAATCGGACGGTCCGGAATCCCGGGGAGGCTGCGGCATGAGCGTGCGTCCGGGGACCAGAGCGACCGGCTCGCGTCGGGGCGTGGCGATGGCCGCGCTCGTGTCGGCGGCGCTGCTGGGCGCTGGGGCCGCGTCGCTGCACGCGATGATCTCGAGCCTCGGGCTGCACCTGCGGAAACTCCCGATCCATCCCGCCGACGGACGGACCCTGGGCTCGTTGCCGCTGGAGACGCCGTCGTGGGTGCGGATCGCTGCCGATCGGGTGGAGTCCGTGGAGGTCGAGAGCACGCTGGGGACCGACAACTACCTGACCAGGCTGTATGCGGAGCGTTCGCCGGCCGACCCGCGCCGACGCGTGGAGGTGGAGCTGCACGTGGCGTACTACACGGGGATGATCGACACGGTGCCCCACGTGCCGGAGCGGTGCTTCGTCGGGGGCGGCCTGCAGATGGCGCGCGGCGCGCGAACGATCCCCTTGCCGTTCGACACCTCGGGCTGGACGCTCGACCCGGACGTGCCCGAGGAGTTCGGCCCGATCTACCGGGCTCGCTCGTCGGACAACCGTCGCGTTCGGCTTCCGCGGAACGCCGAAACGCTGTCGATGCGAACGAGCGAGTACACGCTGCCGGGCGACCGGCGGCTGTTCGCGGGGTACTTCTTCATCGCCAACGGCGGCTGGGTTTCAAGCGCGGAGGGCGTGCGCCTGCTCGCGTTCAACCTGCACGACGACTACGCGTACTACCTGAAGGTGCAGGTCAACTCGGCGTCGGTCGGTTCGGGCGAGGAACTTGCCGAGGTTGCGGCGAGCCTGATCGGAGAACTCTTCGGCGACCTGATGCTTTGCGTGCCCGATTGGATCACGGTGCAGACCGGCGAGTACCCGCCGGAGAACCCGCGTCAGCCGCAGCCCGGCGCATAGGAACGAGATACTGACGGGGCGGCGGCTCGGCCGCGCCCGAACGAGGTGGATCATGGCAGGCCGTGTCAACGTCAAGTTCGTGGTGATCCTTTCGGTGATTCTGGTCGCGGTCGCGGCCGGCGTCGGAACGCTCGCCGCGCTCATCATCTTCAAGTCGGGCGACGATCTTGCCCGGCTGGGCGATGCGAAGATGGCGGAGGGCGACTACGCAGCGGCAGAGAACTTCTACAGCAAGGCGGTGAACCACGATCCGTACAACGTGGACTGGCTGCGCAAGTGGCGCGACGCGCTCGAAAAGTGGGTTCCCGCCACGCAGCGCGAGTTCGAGAACGAGTACCACGTCAACTACCGGATGCTGCACCGTCAGCTCGCGCTCGCGGACCTCGACGACACGCAGGCGCAGCGCGACTATCTCGACCTGATCTACAACCAGCTGATGTTCGGGCGCTACTCGCGGCAGGGGTACGAGGGGCTGGCCGCGGAGGCGGAGACGTTCATCAAGTACCACCAGTCGCGCCGGCCCGACGATCTTACGTGGCAGTGGATGCGTCGGTACCGTGCGATGCCCGTGGTGCGCAACATGGCGGCCGGAGGGCTGCCGACGGTCGAGCAGGTCGAGCAGGCCCGGATCGACCTTGACGCGGCGATCGCGTCGGACCCGGACGATTACGACGCGGCTGAGGGCCTGGTGATCCTGGCGTTGGAGGACGCGAGACGGAGCCGCCAGGCCGGGCGCCCCGATCTGGCGGCGGCGCACGAGGCGACCGCGCTGCGGGTCATCGAAGAGTTCCTGGGCCACGCGGGCGTGGGCACGACGGCCCGGCTGAGCGCGCTGGCGCTTCGGACGCAAGTCCGCCTGAGTGCGGCACGGAACGCCGCGGGGTCCGAAGGGACCAGCGGGGCGACGGACCTCGCCGCGACATTCGCGCCGGAGGTCGAGGACGTGTTCTCCGAGGCGAGCGAGATGGACCCGGCGCACCTCGACGTGTGGACGCTCGACCGGCTGAGGCGGCTCGAACTGGGCATCACCCCGGAGACGAGGGGCTCGCGCACGGCCGCGCTTGTGGAGAACGGCCTGGCTCGCAAGCCCGGCGACACGGGCCTGCTCGCGTTGCGGGCGGAGTTGCTCGCGTCGCGTGAGGCGTTCGACGAGGCGATCGCGGCGTACGACCGGATTCTGGACCTCCCGAACCGCCCTGTCTCCTTCGATGGCTACGTCCTGATGGCGAGGAAGGTGGATGCGCTGCACTCGCAGACGAACCTGTGCCTCCGCGCCGCTGACCTGGCGACGGGCGACGCGGATCGTGACGCATGGATCGCTCGTGCGCGCGAGCGGCGGGCGGCCTTTGCGATGCAAGTGCCGGACGACGCGCCGCTGCTCATGATGATCGACGGCAAGATCCGGGTCATCGAGCGCGACTTCGCGGGGGCGCAGGCGGTCCTGCAGCGGTACAACGACGCCACGGCGTCGAGCGACCCGGAGGGGCTGTGGCTCGCCGCGGTGACGGCGCGCGAGCTGAATCAGCCGGGCGTGGTGAAGCAGCGGCTCGAGCGTCTGCTGGAGATTGCACCCGAAGCGCAGAACGCGATGCTGCTGCTCGCGGACGTCGAGGTGGACCTGCGGAACTTCGAGCGAGCGCTGGACCTGTACAGGGGGTATCTGAAGCGAGCGCCGCAGAACTCCGCGGTCGCGGACAGAATCACCGCGATCGAGAAGCAGATCGGGATTCAGCAGTCGGACGACCCCGTGGAGGCCGCGCTGATCCGCGCTGCGCAGCTGTTCGAGGGCAGCGCGCTGCAACCGTCGGACCCCGCGGGCGCGCTGGCGGTGCTGGTCGGCGCCGTGGAGCGTCACGGACCGAAGCCGATGCTGAGCGCGGAGATCGCGAGGCTTCGCGTGGGAATGGGCGACGTCGCGGGCGCGCGGGCGGCGGTCCAGGCCGCGCTCCGTGAATCGCCCGATGACCCGCCGTTGCGGCGGATGGCCGAGGCGATGACGGGGGACGACCCGGTGGAGGTCTTCGCCTCTCTGATCGATCAGTCGGACCGTCCGCAGGTCCGCAAGCACGTCGCGAAGTACCAGATCTACATGTCGCACGGACGCACCGAGCAGGCGGACGTGGAGATCGGTCTAGCGGCGGCGTTGGAGCCCGAGGACGCCACGATCGTCGAGATTCAGTTCATGCGTGCGCTCGTCGCGAGGAACGTCAACGAGGCGCGCCGTCTGGCGGAGATCGCGACGCGCATCAACGCGGATCGCGTGGACGGGCTGACGTTCCGCGCCCGGCTCGAATCGCTCGAAGGGAACGGCGACGCCGCGCTCGTCACGCTGACCGAAGCGTCGCGACGCAATCCGATGAGCGCGAGCGTGTGGCGGCTGCTGGCGCGCCAGCAGCTGGCGATGGGGCAGAGCCAGGCCGCGCTGGGATCGTACACGCGTGCCCTGGAGATCCGCCCGAACGACGTGCCGATCATCCTCGAGCACTTGCGGGTGATGATCCAGATGGAGCGGCTGAACGAGGCGCTGGACGCGGCACGGCGCGCGGAGGCGTACGCTCGCGGCGAGGAGGATTTCGTCGAACTGCTGCTCGACCTCGAGGCCGCGGTCGGGAATCGCGCCATCGCGCTGGAGCGGCGTGAGGCGTTGCTGCGGCAGAAGCCCGAGGATCGGCGGAACCGCCAGGCTCTCGCGGGCTTGTACATCGATGCCGGGCGTTGGAACGAGGCGAAGGCGCTGCTCGACGCGCTGCGCACGGAAGGGGACGATCGCACGCTCGTCACGCTGCAGGCGCGGTGGCACGCGGACCAGGGCGACATCGAGGCGGCGCGGCGGGCGTTCGTGGACTTCATCGTCGACCTGCCGCTGGAGAGCCGGCTGGAGGGGTACCTCGCGCTGGGGCAGTTCATGATGCAGCGCGGGCACACCGACACGGCGCTCCGCGCGTTCGACCAGGCGCGGGAGCACCAGTCCCCCGGCGAGATGGAGGCGGACAAGGCCCTGGCGAACGCGCTGCTGCTCGCGAGGCGGAGCGACGACGCGGCGGAGGTGTACAAGCGGATCATCGACGCGGGCGCGGACGAGGGTGGCGTGTACAGGAAGCGGTACGCCGAGGCGCTCACGCGCGCGGGACGGCTGGAGGAGGCCGAGTCCCTGCTGGCCACGATCCCGGACGCGGAGACGGACTACCAGATCGTGCTGCTGCGCGCCGAGGTCATGCTCGAGCGCGGGCAGGCGGCGCAGGCGCGGCAGGTGCTCGAACGGGCCGTGTCGCGCTGGCCCGACGAGGCGATGATCTACCTGAAGCGCGCCCAGGCCCTGGCGATCGAGCCGGCGCTCCAGCGCGATGCCCTGGCGGACCTCGACCGGGCGTTGCAGCTGCGCCCGGACTTCTGGCAGGCGATGCGGGTGCGTGCCCAGCTGCTGATGCAGCAGGACCGGACCGACGAGGCGCTGCGCGATCTGCGCGATGCGATCCGGGTGAACCCCGCGCTGGATGAACTCCGTGCCGCGCTCATCGCCGAACTCCTGCGCCTGAATCGGCTGGAGGAGGCGATGGGCGTGGCGGAGGAGGCGTTCCGCTCCCGGCCGAACGACCTGCCGCTGCGGGTCAGCGCGGCGGAGCAGTTCGTGCGCGCCAACGCGCTGGGGCAGGCGGCGCAGATCTACAGGAATGCGCTCGCCCGCTCGGGCGAGGTGGTGCTCGCGCAGCGGCTGCTCGAGATTCTTCTGGCGCAGCAGCCGCCCGCGCTTGCGGAGGCGGAGCAGGTCCTCGGCGAGCACCGCGCTCTGGTGGAGGGCGACGCGGGCCTGCTGCTGGCGCGGGCTCGTGTCCTCTCGGAACGCGCGCAGCTCGCGGGCGCCCGGCGCGATGCGTTGCGTGCGCTGACGCTGCTCGATCGTCAGCCGGACCTCATGGTGACGTGGTACAGCAACGTCCGGAACATCTTCAAGAACGATTCCGACCTGTTCGGGTTCCTCGACGAGGTCGCTCGTCAACCGGGGCTGATGGACTGGGCCACCCTGTTCCGCGCCCGCGCGGTGCTGGCGGACTCGAGACAGTCGGCCGAGGGTCTGCGGCTGCTCGACGCCCTGCTCGCGCGCAATCCGGAAGCGCCGCTGCGATTCGCAGCCCTGCGGGCGCGGGCCGGCGTGCTCTACGACGCCGGTCGTTATCAGGACGCGTTGGGCGCGTGGGAGCAGGCCCTGCAGATGGATCCTGGCAACTGGCAGTTGAAGAACAACTTGGCGTTCACGCTGGCCAAGCACCTCAACCGGCCCGCCGAGGCGCTCCCGTACGCGCAGGAGGCGGTCCGCTCGGCGCAGGGCAACCCGGACGTGATGGATACGCTGGGGTTGACGCTGCTGGCTCTCGGGCGTTCCGAGGAGGCCGCGCAGGTTCTGCAGCAGGCCCGGCAGTTCGCGGCGGGCACGCCGGCGATAGCGGCGGTTTCGATCCACCTGGCGTTGGCGAGGCTCGACCTGGGGGACAAGGACGGAGCCAGGGAGTTGGTGCGTGAGCTCCAGTCCTTGCTGGACCAGGGGTTGAAGTTGAACGATCAATACCACCGGGAGCTGCAGGATCTGATCGAGTGGGTCAAGGAGTAGTGTTCTCGGACCGATGAACCTGGACGGAGAGCCCGCCGTAAGACTCGAATCGCCCCGGGGCAGCCCGGGCCAAGGTGAGACACCATGACCAGCGCCACGCCTACCCGCCCGCCCGCGCCCTTCACCCCTCCCGCCCCCGGGTCTGCTCCGGGCGGCGGCCCGCTGGGAGGAGCGACGGCGATCGACCCGATCAAGCTGCTGAAGAAGTACTCGTGGCTGCTGGCCGCGTCGGTGGTCGCCGGCGCGGTTCTCGGGGTCGGGGCGTTCTTCGTGCTGCGGATCACGTACCCGATCTTCCGTCCGGCCGCGCTGTTCGAGGCGTTGCCGGTGCAGGAATCGCTGATAGGAGTGATCGGGACGACGGGGACGCGCGAGGAGGAGATGGAGCGCTTCATGCTCACGCAGACGGCGTACATGAAGTCGGAGACGGTGATGCACGCGGTGGTGAACGACCCGCGCCTGCGTGCGCAGGCGCCGAAGTGGTCGAAGAAGTTCGAGAAGTCCGGGCGGTTTCAGCCTTCGGACGCGGCCGACTGGCTCATCGACAAGACGCGCGCCCGCGCGCTGCCGGGTACGAACATCATCGAGCTGTCTGTGGGCTGGAAGGATCCGAAGGATGCGCACGCGCTCGTAGGTCTCGTGCGTGAGGCGTACCTGCGCGTGCTGAATGAGCAGCGGAACATGCTGAACGTGCCTCAGCGCGAGGCGATCGAGCGCAGCATCCGCGAGTTGGACCGGCGGATCAAGGACCTGCAGGACACGCGCGACCTCCGCCTTCGTTCGGAGCAGATCGACTCGCTTGACGAGCGGACGAGCGAGGCGATGCAGGGCCTTTACAACGTGCTGGGCCAGTTGACGGGCGTGCGGATGAACATCCAGGCGGTGGAGGTGCAGGTCCGGGCGTACCAGGACATCCTGAACGCGCCGGGCGGGATCGTGTACTCTGACGACATCCGGGAAATGGTGGAGAACGACCCGCACATCCGCGGCATCATCCAGCAGATCACGACGCTCGAGGCGAGCCAGGCCGCGATGCTCCAGCGGGGCATCACGCCGGAGCACCGCAACTACCAGGCGGCGCAGTCGATGATCGATTCGTGGAAGCAGACGCTTCAGTCCGAGCGAGAGAAGCTGCTCCGCCAGCGCTTCGACTCGATGGTCGAGACGCTTGTGAAGGGCATGGCGCAGTTGCGGGCGCAGGAGGCCGACCTGCTCGCCCAGCGCGAGATCTACAGCAAGCGGCTCGTCGACCTGACCCGGTTGAAGGCCGAGCTGACGAACATCGAGCAGCAGATCACGGAGTTCATCACGGCCAGGGGCGCTCAGCAGGCGGCGCTCGAGGAGTTGCGTCAGCTCGACCCGCTGGCCAGCGCGGCGCGGATCAAGGTGGCGCAGATCGAGCGCATTCCCGACAAGCCCGCGTTCCCGAACATCTTCATCATGATTCCGGGCGGCATGTTCCTGCTCCTCGGCCTGACCGGCGGAACGGTCTTCCTGCGCGAGATGCTCGACCAGCGCGTCAAGGGGCCGTCGGACGTGACGATCATCCCGAGGACCACGCTGCTGGGCATCCTGCCGGACGCGTCGGAGGACCCGGACCAGCCCAAGTCGATCGCGACCGTCTTGCGCGACCACCCGCGGAGCGTGACGGCGGAGAGCGTGCGCCAGTTGCGCGCCCCGCTCGCGAAGCAACTGAAGCAGAAGGGACACCGGACCGTGATGGTCATGGCCGGAATGCCGGGCTCGGGAGCGACAGCGGTCGCGACGAACCTCGGTCTCGCGTTCTCCGCTTCGGGCCAGCGCGTGCTGGTGATCGACGCCAACTTCCGGCGTCCGGGCGTGCATCGCGCGCTCGGGCTCCAGGAATCGCCCGGCCTCGCGGACGTGCTCACGGGCGATGGCACGCTCGCCGGCACGGTGCAGGCGGTCTCCGACACCTTGCACGTGCTGACGGCGGGAACCGCGGCGAAGCGAGCCTTCGAGACGCTTTCCACCGACGCGATGTCGGGCGTCTTCGACACGGCCCGTCAGCAGGGCTACGACCTCGTGCTCATCGACGTGCCGCCGGCCATCGTGTCGAGCGACGGCATGGCGATCGCCAACCGGTGCGACGCGACGCTGCTGGTGGTGCGGGCGCTCAACGAGAAGCGCGGCATGGTCGCTCGCCTGCGGGACCAGCTCTCGGAGTCCAAGAGCGAGTTCCTCGGCGTCGTCATCAACGGTGTCCGCTCCGCGGCGGGCGGCTACATGCGGAAGAACATCAAGGCCACGCACGAGTACCAGAACACCGCGGCCTGACGGAGAACGGCGCCGCCCCGGATCGGGCGGCGCTACCCTCCGCTCTCGGACCGGGTGTACGCCGATGAACGCCTCCACCAACCGCATCGCGGGCGACGCATCACCGTGCCGTCGCCATGCGCTGGTCACGGGCGGCGCAGGGTTCATCGGATCGCACCTGACCGACCTGCTGCTCGCACGCGGCGACCGCGTGACCATCGTGGACAACCTCTCCACGGGCAGGACCGAGAACCTCCCCCACTCGCATCCCTCCCTCCGCCTGATCGACGCGGAACTCACTGAGGCAATCCCGTCGCTGGCCCGGGAAGGCCCCTTCGACGAGGTCTATCACCTCGCGGCGGCGGTCGGCGTCCAACTGGTGATGGACGACCCGATCCGGGCCGTGCAGACGAACGTGGTGCAGACGCTGGACCTGCTGCGGTTCGCCGCCTCCGGCGAGGCGGGCGGCGGCGCACCCACGCCCACGCTGCTGGCGTCGAGTTCGGAGGTGTACGGGAAGGGGTCCCGCAGCCCGTTCAGCGAGGACGACGACGTGGTGTACGGCCCGACCGGGATCGCCCGGTGGTCGTACGGGTGCAGCAAGGCGATCGACGAGTTCCTGTCCCTCGCCCACCATCGCCAGCACGGATTGCCCGTGGTGGTGGCGCGGTTCTTCAACACGGTCGGGCCGCGGCAGGTGGGGTCGTACGGAATGGTGCTGCCGCGGTTCGTCGAAGCAGCGCTGGGGGGCAGACCGATCCGGGTGTTCGGCGACGGGTCTCAGACGCGGTGCTTCTGCGACGTGCGTGACGTGGTGAGCGCACTGCCGATCATGGTGGCGAGCGGAGCGTGCCACGGACGGGTGTTCAACCTCGGCTCGGACCGTGAGATCAGCATCCGGCAACTGGCGGACACGGTGGTGCGGGTGCTCGGGTCGTCGTCGCCGATCGTCTTGGTGCCCTATGCCGAGGCGTATCCGGAGGGATTCGAGGATCTGGAACGGCGTCGGCCGGACCTGCGACGGATCCGCGAGGCGATCGGATTCGAGCCTCGCATCGGGCTTGAGCAGACGATCCGCGACGTGGCGGCGGCAACAGCGGTTTCACGGGCAGCGGGAGCGCGGGCATGACGACGCCTCCCGAGAGCATCGCCATCCCGCCCGAGACGGTGGCGCACCTGGAGGCTATGGGTCGCCGACTCGACGCGCTGCAGCAGGAGCAGGCCGCGCTGCTCGACTCCATCGCGACGGCGGGCGCGGGCGACGCGGTGGAAGCCGGGTCGCGGCTCGGGATCTTCCACGGGTACGTGGGCGTGCTGGCGGTGGCGTTCATCGTGACGCTGGTGGCGACGCCGCTCATGCGGAAACTCGCGGTCGCGAACGGGATCATCGACCGTCCGAACGATCCGCGGAAGGTGCACCGCATCCCGGTGGCGTACCTCGGCGGCGTCGCCGTGTTCCTCGGGATGATGGCGGCGATCGCGTTCAGTTACGCGGCGTCGGCGTTCCCGTCGCTGGGGCTGATCGAGTACCACAAGAGCACCAAACTTCTCTTCGGGACTGTGCACACGCCCGTGCCGATTTCGGTGCTGCTGGGCATGACGGTCATCATGCTGATCGGGCTGATCGACGACGTGGTGGGCATCGCGCCGCGGCTGAAGGTCGGGGGGCAGTTGCTGGCGGCGGCCGCGCTGGCGTACGAGGACGTCGGGGTGCGCGTGGCGCACGGGGTGCTCGCGCCGACGCTGGGCGAACTGGTGGGCAACCGCGACCTGGTGTACCAGATTCCGCTCGGGATCGACGTGCCGCTCTTCGGCACCGCGTTGACGATCGACGTGATCTACTGGACGGGAACGGTGATCATCGCGGTCTTCGTGCTGGGTGCGTGCAACGCCTCGAACCTGATCGACGGGCTGGACGGGCTGCTGACGGGGACGACGGCGATCTGCGCCGCCGGCCTGCTGATCGTCGCGCTCACGCTCGCGCTGCACGACGACGGTCAGCGCGACGCGCAGCGGATCGTGCTGTGCCTGGCGTTGCTGGGCGCGTGCCTGGGATTCCTGCCCCACAACTTCAACCCCGCGACGATCTTCCTGGGGGACTGCGGCTCGCTGCTGCTCGGGTTCACAACGATCGTGATCGTGCTCTCGCTGGGCGACACCGGCAAGACGTACCTCGTGATCGCCGGGCTGTTCATCTACGCGATCCCGATCATCGACACGGTGCTTGCGATCGTCAGGCGGAAACTGGCCGGCCGGCGCCTGAGCGACCCCGACAGCGACCACCTCCACCACATGCTCAAGCGATCGCTGGGCGTGAAGGGAGCGGTCCTGACCCTCTACGGGATCGGGCTGGCGTTCGCGTCGCTGGGCGTGGCGATGAGCCTGTTCCGGGCGCGACTCGTGTACTTCCTCGCGTTGCTGTGCGCGGCGTACATCGCGGTCACGGCAATCAAGCTCGCCCGGAGAAAGCAGATCGAGGAGGAGGCGGTCCGGCTTGCGGCCAGACCGTCGGGCGGGGCAACGCGGGCCTCGGTCGAGAGCGTCGCGTCGGCCACGAAGGCGGAGTGATCGCTCGGGGAGGGCGCGCGGGCTGAAGCCCGCGGCTCGGAGCGCCGGAGGCTATGAGGCCGGCGGGCCTTGATCGGTATACTTGGGCCATGCAACCGCCCGAGGGGTGTCGAGTCGTCGCGCTGATGAACCAGAAGGGCGGCGTGGGGAAGACCACGACCGCGGTGAACCTCAGCGCGGCTCTCGCACGGACAGGGCTGCGGACGCTCCTCATCGACCTCGACCCCCAGGCCCACGCGACGCTGCACCTCGGCGTCGATCCGAGGACGCTCGACGGGTCCGTCTACGACGCCCTGCTGGACCCTTCCATCGACCCTTTGTCGCTCGTGCATCGGGTGGCGGAGAACCTGTTCGTGCTGCCGTCGGTGACGGACCTCGCCGCGGCGGAAACCGAACTGGCGACCTTGGCGGACCGGCAGCGGAGGCTGGCGGCGGCGATCCACCGCCTCGCTCCGGCGTATGACGCGATCCTCATCGACTGCCCGCCCTCCCTCGGCCTGCTGACGATCAATGCCCTCGCGGCGGCCCACGAGGTGCTGGTGCCCATGCAGGCCCACTTCCTCGCCCTGCAGGGCGTGAGCAAACTGCTCGAAACCGTTTCGGCGATCAACGCGTCCGTCAACCCGCGTCTGCGCGTGCTGGGGGTCGTGCTGTGCATGCACGACGCGAACACCACGCACACGCAGGAGGTCGTGGCGGACCTCGACGCGTTCTTCGAGCAGCATCGCGGGACAGCGTCGCCGTGGGCGCAGGCGCGGGTCTTCAGGCCGCCGGTGCGGCGGAACATCAAGCTGGCCGAGTGCCCGAGTTTCGGGCAGACGGTGTTCGACTACGCGCCGGGGGCGGCGGGCGCGGCGGACTACCTCGCGCTCGCGGAGGCGATCGTTCGGACCTGGACCGAGGGCGGCGACCGCGCCGAGGCCCGACAGCCGGAAGTGCGGGTGGTGGTGACGCCGGCGTCGTCGGTTGCAACGGAGCGGCCCGATTGATCGTCCGTGCCCTTCGAGCCTTCCCGGTCCGTGGCCGCCGCGTCGGATTTGCGGTGTACGCCGTCGCGCTCGCGACCGGAACGCACTGGCCCGCCCTGACGCTCGGACCCGACCCCGGGTTCCGGCTGGACTTGCTGGTCCATCTCGCGGTGTTCGCGGCGTGGACGCTGCTGCTCGCGGGGTGCGAGTGGTTCGGACCGATCGCGTCGCGACGGAACACGGAACGCTGCGTGGCGATCGCCGCGGCCTACGCTGCCCTCGACGAGGTGACCCAAGGGCTGCCGGGCGTGAACAGGACGGTACTGTGGTCCGATCTGTTCGCAAACTGGAGCGGTGTGGCCGCCGCCGGCACGTGGCTCATCGCGGCAGGAAGCCGGGGAGACCGGAAGCCGAACGAACCCGCGCAGGCGGGTGAATAACCGTGAGAGGGCCTTGTGGATGCCGTCGGGAAGAGCCGACCCACCCCGGAGTGTGCGGGCCGCTGAGCCGATAGATGAATCCGAGTTACCACAGGGCGGCTGTGCCGTTCTCCGAGACGAAGAGACGCCATGAGCGCACAGACGGAGCATGACACGCACGGCTTTCACGGCCCCAGGGCGTGGCTTGCGAGCCTCGCCGCGGGGGCCGCCCTAGGGGCCGTGCTGACGTTCCTCATCCCCGCGAAGTATGAGACGGGCCACGGGCCGGAGAACCACGCGACGACGCCCGCTCCCGAGGAGCCGGCCCGGAACGCGACCGGGGAGCCGCACGGCGAGGCGGACGACCTGCCCGACCCGGTGACGATCGTGTGGGGAGGCGACGACGCGCTCGCGCTGCATCCGGGGCTGCTGCAAGACTCGGGGTCTGAAAGGCCGGACCTCGAGGATCCCGAGCACGCGAACCACGCGGATGACGGCGGCCACGCCCACGACGACCACGGCCCAGCGCCGACAATCCCGCTGTGGCTGTGCGCGCCGTTCGCTCTGCTGCTGCTGAGCATCGCGCTGATGCCGTTCGTCAACGAGCGGTTCTGGCACAAGCACTTCCCGGACTTCGCGTTCGGGCTGGCGGGGATCACGGTCGCGTACTACCTGCTCGGGTACGGCTCGGGGGACTACCACCACGGATTGTCGTACGGGCAGTACGTGATGCTGCACACGGGGGTGGAGTACTACGCCTTCATCGCGCTGATCGGCGGGCTGTACGTGGCGTCGGGAGGCGTGCTGATCGACGTGCGCGGGCGCGGGCGGCCGGCGGTGAACACCGCGCTGCTGGCGGTCGGGGCGGTGCTGGCGAACGTGATGGGGACGACGGGGGCGTCGGTGCTGCTGATCCGGCCTTTCATGCGGATCAACAAGGGCCGGCTGCGCCCTATCCACGTCGTCATGTTCATTTTCATCGTGTCGAACTGCGGCGGGTGCCTGACGCCGATCGGCGATCCGCCGCTGTACCTGGGCTACCTGAAGGGCGTGCCGTTCTCATGGACGCTGGTGCACCTGTGGCCGATGTGGCTGGCGTGCTGCGGAGCGCTGCTGGCCGTCTTCTTCGCGATCGACACGTTCATCGACCACAAGCAGCGCGCCGCGGATCCGGAGGCCGTGCTGGCGGCGGACGAGCCGCTGCGGGTTCGGGTGACGGGCACGAGCGGCATGGTCTGCCTCGGGCTGATCATCGCGGGCGTGTTCATCGACCCGTTCCTCAAGGCGTTCTTCGAGGTCGAGGACGTGCCGGTCGGGCCGACGTTCCAGATCCTCGTCGCGACAGCCGCGTACTTCCTGGCGAACCGCGAGATTCACCTCGCCAACGAGTTCACGTTCTTCCCGGTCAAGGAGGTTGGCCTGTTGTTCGTGGGCATCTTCGCCACGATGGCCCCCGCGCTGGGATACCTCGCGGCGCACGGGCACGCGCTGGGGCTGACCTCGCCCACCGCGTTCTACTTCGGGACGGGCGGGCTGAGCGCGGTCCTCGACAACGCGCCGACCTACCTGAACTTCCTGCAGGTCGCGTTCGGGAACACGCCGATCAACGAGGGAACCGTGGCGGGCTTCCTCGGCGGCTCCGAGGGCGTACACCTGCTGACGGCGATCTCGCTGGGGGCCGTGTTCTTCGGGGCGATGACCTACATCGGGAACGGGCCGAACTTCATGGTTCGCGCGATCGCGGAGGCATCCGGGCTTCGGATGCCGTCGTTCTTCGGGTACACGGCCCGGGCCGTGCTCATCCTGCTCCCGGTGCTGGCCGTGATGTGGCTGGTGTTCATCCGCTGACGCGCGGGGCGACGGCTCTGCTAGGCTGTCCGGCGTGACCGACCCGCAGGACGCGACCGCCGAACGACGGGAGCCGCAGGGCGACGATCACGGCGCGCACAAGGGCCTTTCGTCGGCGGTTCGCGTGATCTCGTCGTTGACGCTGGTGTCGCGCGTGGCCGGGCTGGCCCGCGACCTCGTCACCGCGCGCATCGTGGGCGACAGCGCGCTGGGATCGGCGTTCATGGCGGCGTGGGCGATCCCCAACCTGTTCAGGCGGCTGTTCGGCGAGGGCGCGCTGGCCGCGGCGTTTCTTCCCGAGTACGCCCGCGCCTCGCGCGACGACCCGGAGACGGCCGACCGCTTCGCCACGCTGACGGTGCTCGTGCTGGCGCTGGCAACCGGCGGGCTGCTGCTCGTGGGGGAGGGCGTGCTGCTGGCGATCCTGCTGCTCGCGCCGCCCGACCCGGACCGGGCGCTCTCGCTGCGGCTGATGATGCTGATGCTGCCGTTCATGCCGATGGTGTGCGTGGCGGCGATCCTCGGGGGGATGTTGCAGGCGCACGGCCGGTTCGGGCCGACGGCGGCCGCCCCCGTGCTGCTGAACGTGTTCGTGATCGCGGCGGGCGTGCCGCATTTTTTCGTGCGCGATGCGGACCCTGTGCGGACGGCCTACTTCATCGGGATCGCGGCGGTGCTGGCGGGGGCGGCGCAGGTCGCGTGGTCGCTCCTCGCGTTGAGGGGGCGGATCACGTGGCGGCGGGGGTTCGCTCGGGCGGCCGAGCCGGCGCGGCGGATGATGCGCAAGTTCCTGCCGGTCGTGGTCGGAATGGGGACGATCCAACTCAACTCGTTGATCGACACGCTGATCGCCATGTGGCCGGTCTGGCTCGGGCCCACGGTGCTCGGGATGGCGTACCCGCTCGACCCGGCGTCGAACAGCGTGCTGGCGTACACGCAGCGGCTGTACCAGTTCCCGCTGGGCGTGTTCGGGATCGCGGTGGCGACGGCCGTCTTCCCGATGCTGGCCCGGACCTCGGACGACCCGCACGCGTTTCTCGCGACGCTGCGGCGCGGGCTGCGGCTGTCCTTGTTCATAGGACTGCCGGCGTCGCTTGGGCTGCTGCTGATCCGCGAGCCGCTGACGGGCGTGATGTACGGCGGGCCAGGCAGCGCGTTCAGCGACGAGGGCGTGCGCCGGGCGGCGGCGGTCCTGCTCGGTTATGCGCCCGGCGTGTGGGCGTACTCGCTGAACCACGTCGTCACGCGGGCGTTCTACGCGGCCGGGGACACGACGACGCCGATGCGGGTGGCGATCGGGGTGGTCGGGCTGAACCTGCTGCTGAACGTGACGCTGATCTGGCCGCTGGGCGAGGCGGGGCTGGCGTGGTCGACGAGCGTCTCGGCGACGGTGCAGTTGCTGGCGCTGATCCACCTGTCGAAGCGGCTGACGCACGCGCCCGCGTTCGACGGGGAGACGCTGGCGGCGTGCGGGAAGGTGCTGGCCGCGTCGCTGGTGATGGCGGGGCTGGTGTGGGGCGTGCTGCTGCTGATCGGCTCGCCCGAGTCGTGGTCGGGCAGGCTGGCGACGGTCGCGGTGGCGGTGGCGGTCGGCGGGGTGGTGTACCCCATCGCCGCCGTAGCCCTCCGGTGCCCGGAGATGCGCTGGCTTGTGAAGTAGGATTCGGGCTGCTCGCCGGGCAGCGGCGTGCCCAGTACCATGATCGGACCTCAGGAGATCGAACCCATGACTACTCGGAGCGTCGTTCGGGCTGTTCCTGTTCTGCTGACCGCGGGAGTACTCGGGATCGCGGCGTGCGTGCTGTCGGGGTGCAATACGGTGAAGGGAGCGGGCGAGGACATCAAAGCCGTCGGCCAGGCGGGAGAAGACGTACTGACCGGGAACAAGAACGACAAGGACTGAGGCGAGTGCGTCGCGTCGAGTTGCGCGGGCTGCCGATCGCCATCACGGGCGCGAGCAGCGGGATCGGCCGGGCGACCGCGCTGGCGTGCGCGCGGGCGGGGATGCCGGTCGCGGTGGCCGCACGCCGAGAGGACCGGCTCGCCGAGGTCGTCGCGGAGATCGAGCGGGGCGGCGGGCGCGCGATCGCCGTGCGGACGGACGTAGACGACCCGGACGACTGCCGGCGGCTGGTGGAGCGCACCATCGACGCGTTCGGGTCGATCTACGCGGCGTACGCGAACGCGGGGTACGGGCTGGAGAAGCCGATCCACCTGACAACGGACGCTGAAGCGCGGGCGATCTTCGAGACGAACTTCTGGGGAACGCTGAACACGCTCCGTGCCGCGCTGCCGCCGATGCTCGACGCGGGGCGCGGGCACCTGCTGGTGTGCTCGAGTTGCCTGGCGAAGATGGGGACGCCGATGCACGGGTTCTACTCGGCGACCAAGGCTGCGCAGGACCACGTGGCGCGGGCGATGCGGATCGAACTGGCGGGGCGGGGGGTGTTCGTTTCGTCGGTGCATCCGATCGGGACGCGGACGGAGTTCACGGCCCGCAAGAGCGAGATGAACCCGGAGCATCCCCCGACGAGGCCGCCCCTGATGCAGGACGCGTCGGTGGTGGCGGGCGCGACGGTGCGGTGCCTGCGCCGGCCGCGGGGCGAGGTGTGGACGAGCCTGCCGGCGCGGCTGCTGTTCGCGGTGGGGTGCGCAGCGCCGGGGCTGGCGGACCGAGCGATGACGCGGTGGATGCGGCGATTGGAACGGTGAGACGCGGCTCGGTCAGGCGCGGTCGCCGAAGCCGAGCGACGCCCGCTTGGCCTCCCACTCGGCACGCTCGCGGCTGTTCTCGGTGGCGATCTCGCCGTCGCCGCCGGAGGCGATGGACCGGAGGGCGTCGGCTTCGAGTCGGCTGAGGCGGACGCTCTCCATCTCGTAGTCGCGCCAGGCCTCCATCGTGAGCGGCAGGATCGGCACGATCAGGTCGTGCATGGCCCGGGCGTAGGCCCGGATTTCCTGCTGCGCGTGCGGGTCCATGCGGAGGGAGAGGAAGCGGAGCGTGTTGTGCAGGTCGCACTTCCAGTACCACTCGGTATAAACGTTGACAGGCAGGCCGATGCGGGCGAGTTCGCGGCTCACGCCGCGCTCGGTGAGGCCGAGGTACTTCTCGTAGGCGGACTCGACGGTGCGAAGAAACTCGACGAACTCTTCGGCGGTGCGCACCTCGGCGGCCTCGTCGACGCGGAAGGTGTCCTCGCCGCCCTGGCGGTTCGAGCGCGACTGCTTGCGGACGGCGTCCACGGTGGGCGTGTAGAAGCGGTCGCGGACGATCGAATAGCGTGCCGAGTACTCGTTGACGTTGGCGGTTCGGTGTCGGATCCACTGTCTGGCGACGAAGATGGGCATGGCGACGTGGAACTTGAGTTCGACCATCTCGAAGGGGGTGGTGTGGCGATGGCGGAGGAGGTAGCGGATGAGGCCGCGGTCCTCGCTGACGCGCTTGGTGCCCTGGCCGTAGGAGACGCGCGCCGCCTGGACGATCGCCGCGTCCGCGGTCTGCCCCTCGGGCACGAGGCGGGGCATGACGTCGACGAGGGCGATGAAGCCGTGGTCGAGGACGGGGACCTCGATTCGGCTCGCGCCGGCCATGACGTCCACCCATCGCAGGCCTTCGTCGAGGGCGACGCGACGGGCGCCGGCGTCGGCGGATTCGGTGGTCGTGCCGTGTGTGGTCATCGGGGCGAGTCTACACCGGAGAGGCGGGATCGGGGGGCTGCCGTTCCGGCGCTTCGCCGACTCACGTTCAGTCGTCGCCACCGCCGGCGTGTGCGGCGCTGACGAACCACATGAGGCGACGGACTTCGCCGGCGTAGAGGTCGGCCGAACCGCCCCATGGGGAGCGGTAGTTGGTCTTCGGCCCGAGCCATTCGCCTCCCGAGGAGTCCAGCCCCGCGGCGTGCCCGTCGAGGAAGAGGGTGGGTCGCCTGCCGACGCGGTCGTGGCTGCCGGTGTTGTCGTAGCCGAGCGGGTTTGGACCGCGGACAATGTCAACGGAGTACTCGACGTACTCGCGTGCATCGAAGTGGCTGTGCGAGGGGTCGTAGAAGCGGACATTGTCCGTGAGGGCCAAACGGGCCTCGGGCTGGGTGACGCCGGCGAGCGTGCGCCAGTGGTTCATGGGCCACCGCTTGTCCCAGCCGGGAAGCATCGCGGACTCGATGCGGAGGGTGCCGAGATCCTCGTCGAGCCACGCGGCGGGGAAGAGCCATCGGTTGGGGGCGAAATGGATGATCCCGCCGTGTGAGAGTCGCTGGTCGAGGTCGTCCTCGGGGGCCACTTCGATGCAACGCCACTCGTCGCGCGGCAAGGGATAACCGAACTCCGGCTCGGGGAAGGGTCGGCCCGCGTAGTCCGCAAGAAGGCGGTCGGTGAGCCAGTACGAGAGGCGATACCCGCCGTCCTCCTGCTGACGGTTCCAGTCGATGCGCCGGGCGGGCGGCGAGTCGCTGTGGTCGGTTATGTAGGACGAGAGCACGATGCCCTGCTGGTGGACGCGGGCAATGCAGGCCGTCAGGCGAGCCTGCGAGCGGGCGGAGCCGAGCGCGGGCAGGAGAATGCCGATGAGGAGAGCGATGACCGCGATGACGACCAACACCTCGATGAGCGTGAACGCCCGGCGCGAGATCGACTGCACGATCGCCATACCACATTGAGCATACCACGGCGGGTCGGAACCACCAACCCCGGGCTTCCCCTCTCAGCACTGGTCGCTGGCGGCGACAGCCCGCTGCTTGAGGCGGCGCAGCGCGTCAAACGCTTCGAGCGGCGTAAGGGCGTCGAGTTTGAGCTCCCGCAGTTCCTCTACGGCCGGATGGGGCAGGTACTCGGTGAACAGACTGAGTTGTCCGTCGGGCGGCGCGAGCGGGGCGGAAGGCCGCCCGTTGTGCGAGGTCAGGTCGGCGGAATGAACGGCGAGGCTGGCGAGGACTTCGCGGGCGCGTTCCACGACGGGTCGAGGCAGGCCGGCGAGGCGGGCGACATGGATGCCGTAGGACTGGTCGGCGCGGCCCGGTTCGATGCGGTGGAGGAAGACGATCTCGGGGTGGCCGTCGTGACCAGTGAGTTCACGCACGGCGACGCGCAGGTTCATCACACGCCCGGGAAGCCGAGATTCGAGGTCGGTCAACTCGTGGTAATGCGTGGCGAAGAGCGTGATGGGCGCGGCTTCGGCACGCTCACTTCCTCCGAGCCACTCCGCGACGGCCCAGGCGAGCGAGAGGCCGTCGAGGGTGCCGGTGCCGCGGCCGATCTCGTCGAGAATCACGAGCGAGCGAGCGGTGGCGTGGTTGAGGATGTGGGCGGTCTCGACCATCTCGACCATGAAGGTGGACTGGCCACGGTGAAGCGCGTCGTCCGCGCCGACGCGCGTGAAGATGCGGTCGAAGACGCCGATGGTTGCCCGGTCGGCGGGCACGAAGGATCCGACCTGCGCGAGGAGCACGATGAGCGCGACCTGCCGGATGTAGGTGCTCTTGCCCGCCATGTTCGGGCCGGTGATGAGGGCGAGGGAGGCGTTCCCCCCCCCGATCTCGGCATCGTTGGGGACGAAGTCGTGGCCGAGGGTCTCGTCGAGGACGGGGTGGCGGCCGCCGTGGATGCGGACGAGTGGCTCGTCGTCGATGGCGGGCCGGACCCAGGCTCGCTGGGCGGCCTTGTCGGCGAGGGCGAGCAGGGCGTCCAGTTCGGCGACGGTCTCGGCGTATTCGCGCAGCGCGTCGAGTCGGCCCGCAGCGGCGGCGCAGAGGTCGCGGAAAAGCTCCTGCTCGCGCTCGACGGCGCGGGCCTCGGCGGTGGTGACCTTGTGCTCGAACTCGCGCAGTTCGGGCGTGACGTAGCGCTCGGCGTTCTTGAGCGTCTGCTTGCGGACGAAGCCGTGTGAGGCGAGGGCGTCGCCGAAGTCGCGCGCCTGGGCGGCGGTCAGTTCGACGTAGTAGCCGAAGACCTTGTTGAAGCCGACCTTGAGTGCGGGCATGCCGGTGTCGCGGGCGATGCGTTCCTGGTATCGCGCAAGCCACGCGCCAGCGTCGCGCTGGAGCGCGCGGGCCTCGTCAAGCCCGGCGTCGATGCCGTCGCGGATCAGCCCGCCCTCGCGCAGATGCGGGGGGGGGGACTCGACGCAGGCCTCCGCGATGCGCTCCGCGAGCGGTTCGAGGCCGCCGCGGACGCGGGAGAGCGCGGCGGCCTGGAGGGCGAAGGCGGGCGCGGCATCGACAACGGCGACGATCGCGGCGAGCATCTCGACGGAGCGCGCAATGGCGACCACGTCGCGCGGCGTGGCGCGGGCGAGCGCGACCCGCCCGCCGATCCGGGCGACGTCCTGCACACGCTCGAGCGCCTCGCCGAGTTCCTTGGCGGCGCGGCGGTCCTCGACCAGCGTGGCGACGCAGCGCTGGCGGGCCTCGATGGCGGCGCGCTCGCCGAGCGGTCGGCAGAGCCAGTCGCGCAGGAGCCGACGGCCCATGGCGGTGCGGCAAAGCCCGGCGCGGACTCCGCGCATGAAGAGCCCGAGGAGCGAGCCGTCGGAGTCGTCGCCGCCGCGGAGGGTTCGCTCCACCTCGAGGGCCCGGAGGCTGACGGCGTCCACGACGCAGACGCCCGTGGTCGGCTCGCGTCGCGGCGGCCTGAGGTGCGCGAGCGAAGCGGCGGCCCCGCGGCGCCCCCCCCCTTCCGGCGTCTGCGTCTCGCGGAGGTAGCGCACGATCGCGCCGGCAGCCTGGACCTCGGGCGAGCCTTCGTCAAGACCGAAGCCCGCCAGCGTGGCGACACGGAACTGCTCGCGGAGCGCTTCGGCGGACTCGTCGGCGCGGAACTGCCACGCGGGGCGGCCCGTGAGCGCCGCGCCGACGGGCTGCACGGCGGAACGGACACGCTCGGGCGGCTGGCCGTTGGCGGTGTCGGCGTAGAGGACTTCTCGCACGCCGAGCCGGGCGAGTTCGTCGGCGACGCTCTCGGGCGGGCACGCCGAAACCGTGAACGCGCCGGTGGAGACCTCGACAACGGCGATGCCCACGGCATGGTCGGCGAACGCGAGCGCGGCGAGACGGTTCGGTGCGGCGTCGTCGAGGAGCGACTCGTCCACGAGCGTGCCCGCGGTGACGACGCGCGTCAGCGCGCGGTCCACCACGCCCTTCGCTTCCTTCGGGTCCTGGACCTGCTCGGCGACCGCGACGCGGAAGCCCATCCCGACGGCGCGGCGGAGGTAGTTCTCGAGTTGGTGGTAGGGCACGCCGGCCATCGGCACGCCCTCGGTGCGCTGGGTGAGGGTGAGGCCAAGGGTGCGGCTGACGGTGACGGCGTCCTCGAAGAAAAGCTCGTAGAAGTCGCCCATGCGAAAGAAAAGCAGGCAGTCGGGGTGCTGCCGCTTAAAGCGCGCGTACTGGCGCATCGCGGGTGTTTCGCGCGGGTCTGGCATCGTCGGCGATCAGGATAGCCGACCGGCCCAACTCTCAGAAGCCCCAACGCTCGGACGCCGGGGATGAGCGAGTCCGCGAGCGAATCCCGGGATTCCGCCCTACTTCCCGCCCCACGGTAGGAACCCGATGACGATCGACACCGCGATCAGGATGACGATGGCGATCTCGAGCGCCTCCATGCGGCGGTGGGTGCGGTACTCGGCGATCTTGTGGTAGATGCTGTCCGCTGTCTGGAGCTTGCGCAGCACGTTCGCGTCCCACTCCGGCAGGTGCAGGCGGTCGGCGGCAAGGCGGTAGAGGCGGGCCAGGTACTGGTCGCCGACGAGTTTGATGGCGTTATTGACGCCCTCGAAGAGCGCGGCGGCGTCCATCTGGAGGACGGCGAGGCGGCGAAGGTCGCTGGAACTGGGGCGGATGGGCCAGAGGCGACGCTCGCCACGCCCGGCGAGCATGGCGTGGGCACGTTCGAGCACGACGTCGAGCTTCCCGTCGAGCAGCCGCATCTCGGCCAGTTCGACGTTCGCGTGCTCGAGAACCGCGAGGGCGTCGGCCGGCTCGGGGTCGAAAACGGCTGCGGCGTGCCAGTCCACGACCGCGGCGTCGGTGCGCCCGAAGGCGACCCGACTGGCCAGGCACTCGGCGACCTGGCGGGGCGACAACTCCCCCCGCTCGCCCAGCAACATCCGGCCCATCAGGTCGGCGTGGCGGTCGATGACGTCCTCCGCCGCGAGGGCCGGCTCCCACGCGGTAAACGCGAAGACGGCGTAGTCCTCGACGATGGGCGATATGCCAGGTTTCGTCACCGCGGGACGCACGGTGGCGAGGAGTTCCTCGACGCGGCGGCGCGATTCGGCGAGCAGGGCGTCGTTGTCGTAGAGGTCGTCGCTCAGGGCGGGCAGGTCGCCGAGCGGGCCGTCGATCGGCAGCCGGAAGCAGACGGACACGCCGCCGAAGTCGTAGAGCGTGCAGTCGGCCGCCACGTCCGTCTCGAAGCGCCCGACGCGGATCGGCGGGGCCTTGTGCGAGACGAGCAGCGGGGCAGGCTCGTACTGGAACCAGGTCGCGGCGCGGCGTCGCTGCCGCATCAACTGGCGCAGGGCGACCTCGGTGATGAGCCTCGACGCGGCCTCGAGATCGACCGAAAGCCCGACGTCGTAGGCGAAGAAGACGTGGCAGGCGCCTCGAACGCGGACAGCCGCATCGTTGACCGAACCCGATGCCGATACGCCCTCGCTCATGTGCGTCCCTCCGCGAGAACCGTGGGCGGATGATAGGATTCGCGGGCAGGCCCCCACTCACGAACGAAGCATGGCCAAACTCCGCCTCGAGATTCAGCCCCAGCCCGACGACGTGACGTGCGGCCCGACCGCGCTGCACGCGGTCTACCGCTACTACGACGACAGCATCCCTCTGCAGGACGTGATCGCCCGGACGAAGATGCTCGAAAAAGGCGGGACGCTCGCGGTCATGCTCGCCTGCCACGCCCTCGAGCGGGGGTACATCGCCACGATCTACGCGTACAACCTCAACGTCTTCGACCCCACCTGGTTCCGGCGCGGCGTGGACCTGGCCGCAAAACTCGGGCGGCAGGCAGAACTCAAGCCCGACGACCAGCAACTGCGCTGGGCAACCGAAGGCTACCTCGAGTTCCTCCGGCTCGGAGGCCGCGTGCGGCACACCGACCTGACCACCGGCCTGCTGCGGGGATACCTGAAACGCGGCATCCCGATACTCGCGGGGCTGAACTCGACCTTTCTGTACAACTGCGCCCGAGAGGTCGGCGAGACGAACGAGTATGACGACCTTCTCGGCGAGCCGGCGGGGCACTTCGTGGTGCTGGCGGGGTACGACAAGGTGCGGCGGCAGGTGCTCATCGCCGACCCGCTCGGCGACAACCCGACCTTCGAGCCGCACATGTACTGGGTGCGCATGCCACGGCTGGTCGCGTCGATCCTTCTGGGCGTGCTGACCTACGACGCGAGCCTGCTCATCATCGAGCCGAGGCCGGGGAGCAGGAAGCGTTGAGGGACCATCAGCGGTCGAACAGGCCGGGCGCACGCTGAGGCCCGACCTCGACGGGGAAAACGTGCCACGCGCGACGATCACCCGGGCGCACCAGCGGGGCGAGGTCAGGGCCGCACTCGATCGGCTCGGGGTCGCGAAGATGGATGAGCGACGCGAACCGGGCGTCGGCCTTCGAAGGCCAGTAGGCCTCGTCGCCCCGGATCGCGTGGTCGTGCTCGGCGCGGAGCGCGGTCACGGAGTCGGGTCCGGCGAGCGCGATGAAGTCGGTCTTGCAGATGACGGCGGCGCACCGGAAAATGCCCGAGCGGGCCTTGAAGTAGACGCGTTCGTCAGGCTCGGCGCACTCGAAGGGCGGCACGCGCGAGCGGGTCAGCCGACACTCAATCGTCTTGGCTCCCGAAAGGATGAGCGGGACGTACCGGGGATCGACGATCGCGACGTGGAGACGGCGCGGGGGCGTCACCCGTCGCGGCCCCGGATGCGCTCGAGCGTGGCCGTCGTGGACCGGCCCTCGACGAGATCGACGAGTTCGACGCGTCCCCCGATGGACTCGACGAACTCGCGCCCCACGACGCCGTCGCGTCCCCAATCCGCTCCCTTGACGAGGACGTCCGGGCGGATGGACTCGATCAGCCGCATCGGCGTGTCGTCGGCGAAGAGCACGACGGCCCCGACGGCCGCGAGCGCCCCGAGGACGCGGGCCCGGTCGTCCTGCGCGTTGACCGGCCGGCCCTCGCCCTTGAGCCGACGGACGGATTCGTCGTCGTTGAGACCCACGATCAGGAAATCGCCCATCTCCGCCGCTCGCTCCAGCAGCGTGACGTGCCCGGCGTGCAGAACGTCGAAACAGCCGTTCGTGAAGACGATCGTCTGCCCCTGATCCCGGCGTGCGGCGACCTCGACGGCCACCTGTTCGAGGGATCGGGTCTTGCCCACGAGCACGCCCGCCCGCAGGAGCAGCTCATGATGGATGCGGCGAAGCGGGATCGGACGCGTGCCGAAGACCTCCACCTCCAGGCCAGCGGCGGCATTGGCGAAGCGGACGGCATCCGGCCATGAGCACCCGTTCGCCCGCGCGGCGGCCAGCGCGGCGAGGAACATGTCCCCCGCCCCCGTCACGTCGTAGACCTGCCGGACGAGCGTCGGCACGGCGAGGGGGGGGGCGTCGCGTTCCAGCAGGAGCGCGCCCTGACGGTCCAGCGTCAGCACCACGGCCTCGCACGAGAGCCGGCCGAGAAGGTCGTGGGCGAGGTGGACGCACTGCTCGGGCGTGGCTGCCGCCGCGGTCGGAAAGCCGGTGGCGAACTCGGCCTCGTTGCGGTTCGGCGTGATGGCCGTCGCGCCGGCGTACTTCGAGTAGTCCGCGACGCGGGCGGGATCGACGAAGACCGGCACGCCCGCGACGCTCGCGCGCCGGATGACCTCACGGCAGATCGCCTCGTCGCAGACGCCCTTGTCGTAGTCCTCGACGCAGACGACATCGACGGATTCGAGCGCGGCGTCGAAGGCGGCGAGCAGGCGGCGTCGCGCATCAGGCCCGAGCGCTTCACGCGACTCATGGTCGACGCGGAACATCTTCTGCGGGTGACGCTGCTGGGCGAGGCCGACGAGGTTGCGCTTGAGCGTCGTGGGACGCGAGGGATCGGCGATGAGGCCCGCCGTCTCGACGCCGGCCTGCTGGAGGGCATCGCGCAGGACGCGGCCCTCGGCATCGTCGCCGGTCACGCCGAAGACAGCCACTCTGCCCTCCATCGCGGCCAGGTCCAGCGTGAGGCTCGCCGCGCCCCCCGCCGTGCGTTCGGTTCGGCGGACGCGGAGGACGGGGACGGGGGCATCGGCGGACAGCCGTTCGGCGTCGCCGTAGACGAGTTCGTCGAGCATGAAGTCGCCGACGACGAGGGCCCGGAAGGGCCGCCAGGCGTCGAGGTGGCGCAGGAGCGTGTCCATGCGGCAGAAGGGTACGCGCAGCGGTCAGTCGTCGCGCGGCAGGCGGCGGAGGTCCTCGTCGCGCCCCATGAGGACGAGGATATCGCTCGGTCGGAGGGGCTCGTCCGGGCGGGGCATCTCGATGCGCGGCCCGGCGGCGCGTGCGTCGCCCGCCCCCTCGCGCCGGATAGCGACGACGTGGACGCCCGCCTTCGCACGCAGGTTGAGTTCGACGAGCGTCTGGCCGACCCAGTTCTTCGGGGCCTTGATCTCGACCACGCTGTACCCCTCGTGGAACTCGATCTGGTTCAGGAACCGAGGGCTGATCAGGCGGTTGGCCCAGCGGTCGGCGGATTCCTCCTCGGGACTGACGACCTCGTCCGCCCCGATGCGGGCGAGGATGCGGGCGATCGTCGGCGACCACGCTCGGGCAATGACGCGCGGCACGCCGATCTGCTTGAGGATGACCGTGCTCAGCGTGAGGGCCTCGAAGTCCGCGCCGATGCCGAGCACGGCCGCGTTGAACTTCTGGATGCCCTGCGAGCGGAGGGCTTCCTCGTCGGTCGAGTCGAGGCAGACGGCGAGGGTGACGCGGCCGCTGAACTCCTCGACGATCTCGCGGTCCTTGTCGATGGCGAGGACTTCGTGCCCCGCGGCGGCGAGGTTGGTGGCGAGGCGGCCGCCGAAGCGTCCAAGCCCGATGACGGCGAAACGGTCCATGCGTGGCTCCGTGGGAATCAGCCGAGGAGGACGCTGTCGTGGGCGTAAGCGTAGGGCCTGCGGACGCTCGCACCGAGCATGAGCGCGCCGAGCAGCGTGAGCGGGCCGACGCGGCCGAGGAACATCGCCGCGATCATCACCACGCGGCCAGCGGGCGTCAACTCCTGGGTAAGCCCGAGCGAGAGGCCCGTGGTCGTGCAGCCGCTGACGGCCTCGAAAACGACAACCTCGAAGGGCGCGCTCTCGGTGAGCGTGAGCAGAAGCGTGACGGTGGTGATGAGGGCGGCGTAGCAGAGGCCGAGCGTGCCCGCGCGGCGCACGAGCGTATCCGAGATGGCGCGTCCGAAGGCCTCGGTCTCTTCACGGCGTCGGAGGGTGGCGACGACGGAGAGGACGAGCACGGCGAGCGTGGTGACCTTCATGCCCCCCGCGGTCGAGCCGGGCGCGCCGCCGATGATCATCAGCGTCATCAGCGTCGTGCGGCCGACGGGCGAAACCTCGTCCATCGGAATGGTGTTGAAGCCGGCGGTGCGAGCGGCGACCGACATGAAGGTGGCGTCCGAGACGGCTTCGAGGACGCCGACCTCGGGCGTCGCGTCCGGGTGGCGCGGGTTGGGGAGGAGCTGTCCCGTCATGAACACCGAGGCCCCCACGAGGAAGAGAACGAGCGTGGTGACGAGCACGAGTTTGCTGTGCAGGGCGAGCCAGCCCTCGCCGGGTCGGCGCGCGGGGATGGGCGTGCCGCGCACGCGGCCGATGAACCGCAGGAGGTGGTACCGCACGACGCCGGTGACGTCCGCGAGCACCGGGAAGCCGAGGCCGCCGAGCACCACGAGTGGCAGGATGACGGCGTGCGCGATGAGGCCGTAGCGGACGCCTTCGAGGCTGCGTCCCGTGAGATCGAACCCGGCGTTGCAGAAGGCGCTGATGCTGTGGAACGCGCTGAGGCCGGCGCGACGCAGCGGCGTCAGCGCTTCGCCCGGGGCGGCCTCCCAGAGCGGGTACATCAACGCCGCCCCGACCAGTTCGATGCCCAGCGTCGTCAGCAGCACGAACCGCCCGAAGTTCAGGAGGCGGTTCATGGGCATGTCGTTGAGCATCTGGCTGAGGCTGAGGTTCTCGCGCAGCGAGAGGCTGCGCCCGATCAGCATCGCGAGGGTCGAGCCGAAGAGGATGATGCCGAGGCCGCCGAGCTGGATGAAGACTGCGATGACGGCGTGGCCGAAGGGCGTGAAGCCCTCGGCGGTGCTGCGCACCACGAGTCCCGTCACGCAGACCGCGCTGGTCATCGTGAAGGCCGCGTCGAGCCAGGAGATCGGGTTGTCGGCGGGCGTGGCGACGGGCGTCTTGATGACGAGCGTTCCCACGACGATGAGCACAAGGAACGACATGGGGAACAGCACGCCCGGCCGTTCGAGCACGCGCGAGAGGGCGACGTTCAGGCCCCAGAGTTCGGCTGCGAAGCGGAGGACGGCAACCGCCTCGACGACGCGCCACGCCGGGCCGTCGGCGTCTATCGCGCCGAAGGCCGCGCCGAGCGCGGCCGCGACGGCGACTCCCCACTCCGCGGGGCCGAAGCGGAACTGCTCCGTGAGCCGCGACGAGGAGCGTGCGAGGCGGTAGGCGAGCATGAAGTACGCGAGCAGGCAGGCGGCCTGCCCGACGCGGACGATGGCGGTGGTCAGCGGAGGCTCGTAGAAGCCGTGCTCCAGCGCAACCCCGACCGCCGCGAGGGCGACGAGGAGCGTGCGAAGGAGGGGCCACGCCATCCCGGCGAGCCTGTGGCCGGCGCGCCGTGGGCCGGTCGCGGCCTGGAGGGTCGTCATGGGGGGGGATGGTAGCGGGGAGGCGTCACCGGCGCGTCGCGGACGCCGGCGGGCAAAGGCCGCGGTGGGATTCGAACCCACGAATAACGGATTTGCAATCCGTCCCCTTGGTCCACTTGGGTACGCGGCCGACGGCCTTGGTGGCCCGTGCGGGGACGGTACGAGTTGCCCGGGCCGGGGTCAATTGAGGGGGTGCCGGCGGCGAAGTAGGATGCCCGGGCCTGGGCCGGTCGATGAGACACACATGACGAATCGCGTGAAACTGACGGCGGGACTGGCGGCGGGCGTCGTCGCGCTTCTGAGTGGTCGTGCTCCGGGACAGGACGAGCAGGCTCCCCCACCGCCGCCGCGCTCGACGGACCTCGCTGACGACCCACGCCTCAACGACCCGAGCGTGGACGAGATGAAGCGGGAACTCGAACGGCGGGCCGACCCCGGGCGTCTGATCCTGCCTCGTCCCAGGGCGACGGTGCAGCCCGTTGTGCCGGGCAGGCCGATGGACTCATCGCTGCTGCCGGGACTGAACGTGACGGAGGCCCCGCAACCCACGGGGCGCCTGATCGCGGAGGGAACCTTCCTCTGGGCCGCACCGGGCCGGCTGTACCCGCTGAGCGAGACGGACGACATCGTCTTCATCCCCGACGAGGCGACGGGCGACGGGCCGAACGCCCTGCTGCTCATGCCCTCGCGGATGCGCGAGCGTCTGGAGTCAACGCTCGGCACGGAGCGGCAAGGCACGCCGGTGCGGCTCACGGGCGAGGTCTTCGTCCATCTCGGGCGCAACCACCTGCTTGTGACCGCCTTCGCCGCCGGCGGCTCGGACGCCAAGACCAACGGCGCGGCGAACGGCAACGGCGCGAACGGCACGCCGCAGCCCGAGCTCGACCCACGCGTGCAGGAGCTCATCCGCGACCTTGAGCAGCAGCGCGGCACGCCGCGCACGCTCGGGCGTGAGACCGCCGAGGCCGTCGAAGACGACGGCACCGTGCGCGAAGGCGACCTGCTGCTCCGGCGTCGCGGGCGGATGGTTCGAACGGCGGGCGGCGAATGGGCGGTCGCACTGGACAACGGCCCGGCGGGCGAGGCACGGACGCTCATGCCGCTCGCCCCCTGCCGCACGGTGCAGGCGATGGAGCAGCGGGCGATCCGGCTCGGGGACGCGTGGTCGTTCGAGGTCAGCGGTCGCCTGCTCCGCTTCCGCGGGCGGACGCACCTGCTGCCGACGATGTACGTGACGCTGCCGCCGACCGAGACCACGCCGATGCAGTGAGTCGGGACGCGGTCAGGCGACGGGGGATGTGCCCTCGACGGGCCGGTCCTCGACCGCCATCGGGTGCGTGGGTGCTGCGCTGACGACCTCGCCCGGCATCGGGTTGAACCGCGAGCCGTAGAGCGGCAGTTTGCGGTTCGGCTCGTGGCTGGGGAGCAGGGGCAGGAGCGTGACGGCGAGCACGACGAGGGCGAGGTTCGCCAGCAGCATCGGCAGCAGGCCGGTCCAGCCGAGATGCACCATCACGCTCGTGACCACGACGACAGCCAGCGAGAGCGGGATCAACGCCTGCCAGCCGAGCACCATCACCTGGTCGTAGCGCAGGCGCGGCAGCGTCCAGCGGATCACGATCATGAAGCAGACGAGGGCGACAACCTTGCCGAAGTAGACGGCGAACTTCGCCAGCACCCCCGCGAGCGTGACATTGTCCGGGTGCAGCCAGTGGGCCTCGCTGATGAAGCCGAGCGGCAGGTGGTAGCCGCCGAGGAACAGCAGCGTGAAGAACGCGCACCCGGTGATCATGTGCGCGTACTCGGCGAGGAAGAACAGCGCGAACCGCATCGACGAGTACTCGGTGTGGTAGCCGCCGACCAGTTCCTGCTCGGCCTCCGCGTTGTCGAAGGGGGCGCGGTTCGCCTCCGCCAGGGCGCAGCAGAAGAACATCACCCCGGCGATCGGCTGGGCCAGGATCAGCCACCCGTGCTCGACCTGGTGGCGGATGATCGCCTCGGGCATCACTGCCCCGGTGAGGAGCAGGGCAGCCAGCAGTGAGAGCGCGAGCGGGATCTCGTAGGAGATCATCTGGGCCGTGGCCCGCAGGCCGCCGAGGAACGAGTACTTGTTGTTGCTCGCCCAGCCGCCGAGCGTCACGCCGTACACGCCCAGCGACGCGACGGCGAGGATGTAGATGATGCCCACGTTGACGGGCGCGCCCGCGACATAGACCCGCCCGCCCTCGACCACGCCGAGCAGCGGCAGCGTGAAGGTCGGCACGTCCCACATCCCGCCCCACGGGATCAGCACGAAGCCCATGAGGGCGGGGATGATGACGGCCATCGGGGCGAGCGTGAACAGGGCCTTGTCCGTGCGCTCGGGCGTGTAGTCTTCCTTGAGCAGGAACTTGAGGCCGTCGGCGATGGGCTGGAGGAGGCCGAGGGGCCCGACTCGGTTGGGGCCGATGCGGTCCTGGATGTAGGCGGATATCTTGCGCTCGAGGTAGATCAGGTAGGCCACCGTGATCAGGATCACATGGATCACGACCACGATCAGGACCACGCTGACCACGAACTGGGCGGTGACGATGTCGGCAAGGTTCAGCACGGGGCCAACTGTAGTGAGGGAGGCGGGGGAGGGAAAGGGAACGGAACGCGGAGGGTGGAGACGGGAACGCCGCGGGCACGGAGAGCAAGCAGGGGTGAGCACTTCGACGGGCGGTGATCCGCCGTCTTTCTTCTGCCCGCACTCCGGACCGAGGCTCTCGCCCTCCGGGCTTCCCGTCCCGGCCTCGGGCCGTCTCCCTTCAGCCGCCCGCCGACGGCCTCGCGACTCCTGCCTTTGGCCTTCCCCGCACGACCACCGCCTCCGGCACAGGGCGATAGGCCATCCGTACCAACCACGGCCCGCTGCGCGGTGTGACGCGGGGAGCAGGCACGACCTCGACGGCCGTCACGCTCACGGTGCGGGCCGCGTCGCGCGACATCAGCACGCTGATCTCCGGGCGGTGCGGCCAGCGGTGGGCGTGGAAGGCATCCTGCGCGTCTGGCGTCGGGCCGGAGGAGACGACGAGTTCCTCGAACAACGGCAGTCGAGGCAGCACCACCTCGTCGCCCAGGCCGGAACTCGCGAAGCAGATGGCCGCCTGCCCGTGGGCGGTCAGGTGCAGATGCTCGCCGTCCCAGCGCGCGTCGAGCGAGCGCGGCACGCCCTCGGCGTCCGGCTGCACGGCGACGAGGCGGAACGGGTCGAAGCGGACGAGGTCCGCAGCGGCGAGCCGATCCGCGGCTTCGGCCGTGGAGCGAGCGTCGATGAGCGACGGGATGAGCAGGCCGCGCGAACGCCGACCCGCACGCGGCGTGGCGGACTCCGCGCCGGGCACGTTCACGTTCAGCAGCGCGAGGGCGAGGCCCGTCTCGGCGGCGGCGACCCAGGTGCCGCCGGCGTGCGTGTCGGTCGGCCAGAGGGCGCGCACCGGCAACGTCGGCGGGCCACGCCACTCGGGCGGGTCCGCGGCGGCGCGGCCGCGGCTCTCATCACGGTTCGTGACGAGCCGGAACCCGGCGCCGGGCAGCGGGATGACGGAGACGGTACACACCGGGAACAGTGGGCAATGGACAGTGAACAGTGGACAGGATGCGGGCGTCAGCGAACGGTGCGGTCGTGGTTCAGGGTCGAGGGCGCGCGGCCGAAGTCGTGGGAAGCCCGCGTGCCGAACTCGGCGGCGATCGCCTTCATCATCGCCTGGTGGTGCACGGCGTGGTGCGTGGCGAAGGCGAGTTCGCGCGCCCGCGTCGAACCGAGTTCCGCCTCGCTGCCGTCGGCGTCGGTCATCACGCGCACGCGCACCGGTGCGTCGAGCGAGCCGCCGCACATCTCCGCGAGGCTCGCCCGCAGCGAGTCGATGACGCGCGAGGCCTCGGCGCGGTCGGTCTCGACCGGCACGCCCCGCTCGCGGTGGTCGTAGTCGATCGTCCCGCCGTCGCGCGCGGTGAGCGCTGCGGCGAAGTGGTCCAGCGTGTGGCGGAGGTGCTTGCCGATCGTCCCGCCCGCGAGCACGCGCGACTCCGCCCGGTAGGCGTCGTCGGTGACGGCGTGGAGCAGGTCGCGACACTGGCAGAGCACGGCGTCCGCGCCCGCGGCGACGCGCTCCGCGCCGCCGGAACAGGCGCAGGGAGTGGACTCGGTGGTGGTCTTCATGGGGTTATGCGCTCCATCCTCGTGTTGCACCCCGGAGCGTCATGCTAGCCCGGAGGCGTGCGGCTCACGGGTGTGATTCGGAACCGTCGGGCGGCGGGTTCGCGCCGGCAGCGCCGGGGCCGAGCGACGCCGAGAGCCGGGCGTAGAGCACGGCGACGCCCAGCATCAGCAGGCCGAGGCCGAGGAAACTCGCGACCCGCCAGACCTGCGGCACGCCCTGAAGGTCGAGCAGGGCGACCTTGAGCATGGCGAGAGCGATGAGAGCGAGGCCGGTGTAGCGCGGCGAGGCGCGACGCACCAGGAAGCCGCACGCGACAGCGCCCGCGCCCGCAAAGCCCCACCAGATCGAGACGGCGGCGCGACGCGCGGTCGGATCGGCGGCGATCACCTCCGCGATGCGGGCCACCTCGAGCGTCGTCGAAGCGAGCGCGACCGCGGCGGCGATCCACGCGACCAACGCCGCGCCCGGCGCGAACTTGCGGCGCAGCGCGCGTGCCGAAGCGATGAGCGCGGCGACAACGACGAACGACCGCCACAGGCCCGGATGCAGGAGCGGCGCGGAAGCGTCGGCGTGCCATGACTGCGGCTGATATGCCCAGAACCAGGCGATGGTCGCCGAGAACGCGGCGAGCGCGGCCGCGGCGTCGAGCCGGAGCATCGACGCACGGCCATGCACGAACGCAAGCGAGAATGCACCGATCGACCAGAACACGGCGAGCGATGCCGCGCTGCTCTGCTGCGCGGCGGGCGAGGCGAGCGCCGCCCCGACGCCGGCCCATGCGCCGAAGCGCAACGCCCATGCCGCGGAGACGGAGGCTGACGCCGTGTCGCTTTGGCCGGCCCACGCGGCACGTCCCATCAGCGAGGCGAGCACGCCGCAGGCGACGAGCAGCGCGGACCACGGCGTGAGCCGCAGGCCGAGCGCGTCGAGGCCGCCCGATCGCAGGTCGGACTGGACGGTCTCGACGACGAGAAGCCGGGCGAAGACGACGCCGAGCATGGCCGCGCCGATCCGGCGCAGCGCGAGGCGAGGCTCGATGCGGTGCGCGGCGAAGACGAGCGCGGCCCCGACGAGCCATGCGATGCAGACCGCACCGGAGTGCGTCTGGTCGTGAAGGAACGCGACGAGCCAGAGCAGCGCAGCGACGGACGCACAGAAGACCCCGAGCCGGCGCGCCGGATCCGGCTGCGCCGGGTTCGTGCGCCGTGTCGGCGGCGCGAGCAAGGCCGCCTCGTGGCTCTCCTCGCTCGGACGAACGACGACGAGCATAAGCCTGGCGGAAGCCGCCCATGCTGCCGCGCCGATGAGCGTCAATGCCATCCAAGGCGAGACGGCGACAACGCGGTCCGCGACCCACGGCGAGGCAAGTCCGCCGAAGGTGTGATCCCAGATGAGCAGCCGGCCCGTGGCGACGGAGAGCAGGACCAGGCCGTAGCGGTCGAGCGCGGGTGCTGCGATCCACCGGCCTGCGACGACCGCGGCGACGCCCATCGCCAGCCACGCCGCCGTCTCCGTCCAGCCCGCGAGCGCGAGCGTGACAGTGACCATAAGCATGCCGCCCGCCTGCACGGCGAAGCACGCCGCGAGCGACTCCGTGTCGGTTCGCGGGCGTTCGCGCAGCACTCGCACGCTCGACCCGAGGACGAGCGACGCCATGGCCGTGGCGACGAAGCCGGCCGCGGGGGCCATCCAGGCCTCGAGCGTCCCCCACTCGCGGATGATGAGCGTCGCCATGAGCGTCGCCCACGCGGAACTCGCGAGACTGATGACGATCGGATGGGCGCGGCGGAGGCGTCGGCGGCGCGGCGACTCCTCCGGCGAAATGCCGTGTCGCCGGGCGGAAAGGACCAGTTCGGCCTGGTACAGCGACCACGCGGCGGCCCAGAACCCGAGCGCGATGATCGCGTGGTCGGCGCCCTGGACGGCCGTCCACAGCGTGCCGAGTATGCCGGTCGCCCACCACGAGAGCGGCCTGAGGATGGCGAACGGCGAGCGTCGCCACGCCGAGAGCGAGAGCGCGACAACCGCGAGCGCGAGCAGGTGCAGGGGGAGCACGAGCGGCGCCGGCTCGCGGTCGGCGAGGAGGATCGGGATGAGATAGCCGCCGAGGAGCGAGAGAACGGCCGTGGACGCGAGATTGCCGCGTATGGCCACCGCGATGCCGACCACCGAGACGACCGCCATCAGCGCGAACGCGACGGGCGGGCTGTCGATCAGGCCGAAGAAGCCGTAGGCCGCGTAGGCGGCAACGTAGAGCGCGCCAACGCCCGCGGCGTTCAGCCCGGCGGCAGCGAGCGCGTTGATGCGTCGGCGTGCGATCTCACCAGCCACGAGCAGCGCCGCGCCGAACGCCGCCGTCGCCAGGCATCGGCCGATCGGTGGGAGGAGGCGGAACCAGCCCTCGTCGAGCGCGACCTTGACGCCGAGCGCGAGGCCGACGATCACTGCGAGCGCCCCCACCGCCGCGAAGACCCGCCCGCCGATCTGACGCTCGATCACGGGCTTCGCCTGGCGAGCGGAGCGTGCCTGCGGCGAAGGCGTCGATGGCGGCGTGGGTCGTGGTGTCGGCGCGGGGTCGGCCTTCAGTTCGGCAGGACGGGGCGCTCTGGTCGCCGGCGGCCCGGCCTTACCTGCGGACGATTCGAGAGCAGCGACGCGGGCTTCGAGCGCGGCCATTCGGCTCACGAGATCGTGCGGATCGCCCTCGCCCGGGCGTCGGTCCGAAGCATCCGGATCTGTGTCCATGGCGGTACCCCCCCTGCCGGCGCCGAAAACTAGCACATACTAACATTCCGGCGAATCGTGGCGGAGTTGCGTCCGAACCCCTCTTTTCTCGAATCACGTGCCCGACCCACAGGAGAATCCGCGACTCTCAGGTTGACATATTCCATCTGAGGAATATATTGCCTGCATGGTCGCGGCAGGTGATCCGGCGGACGTGTTCGGTGCGGTGGCGGAGCCGCGACGGCGTGACATCATCGGCGCGTTGCGCGACGGTGGGCAGCACGCGGTCGGCGAGTTGGTCGCCTCGCTCGGACTGCCGCAGCCGACGGTCTCGAAGCACTTGGGCGTGCTGCGCGACGCGGGGATCGTGTCGGTCACGCGGCGTGGCCGGCACCGCCTGTACCGCCTTGAAGGCGAGCGCCTCAAGCCGGTGCACGACTGGGCGAAGACATTCGAGCGGTTCTGGGGCCATCAACTCGACCGCGTGAAGGAACGGGCCGAGCGGCAGGCGGCGAGCGAAACCGAGTCAAAGGAGAGCGGAACATGCTGACGAGCAACACTGAGGATGTCGTGCGGTCGCTGGAGGTGACGAAGGACGTGGTGGTGGCTGCCCCGGCAGCGGCCGTGTTCGCGGCGTTGCTGGACCAGATGGGTCCGATGAGCGAGATGCCGGACGGCACGCCGTTCCCGATGAAGATCGAGCCGTGGCCGGGCGGGCGGTGGTTCCGCGACCTGGGCAACGGCACTGGGCACTTCTGGGGGCACGTCCAGGTGATCAAGCCGCCGGGGCTGCTGGAGATCTGCGGCCCGCTGTTCATGTCGTACCCGGCCGTGAACTTCGTCCAGTACCGGTTGACGGCCGAGGGAAGCGGGACGCGTCTGAAGGTGATCCACAAGGCGATCGGGCAGATCAGCGACGAGCACCGCGAGGGCGTGGTCGAGGGATGGGGGCACGAACTGGAGCGGGTGCGTAGGCTTGCGGAGGAGCGTATTCGATGAGTGCGGGCGGGCGAACGACCGCCCGCGTGCCGGAGCGCATGACCTCAATGAAGGAGCGTGAACGATGATGGCGAATCCGGGAGAGCAGCACAAATGGCTGGAGCGTTTCCTTGGTGAGTGGACTGTCGAGGGCGAGTGCGACATGGGGCCTGACCAGCCCAAGGCGAAGCACACGGGATCGGAGCGATTCCGCTCGATGGGCGGGATGTGGATGATCGGCGAGGGGCGCATGGAGATGCCTGGCGCGTGCGAGGGCACGATGATCACGACGCTCGGCTACGACCCACGTCGTGGACGGTTCGTCGGCACCTGGGTCGGCTCGATGATGGACTGGATGTGGGTGTACGAAGGTGAGGTGGACGCCGCGGGTCGCATCCTCACGCTGAGCACGGAGGGGCCCGAGTTCTGCGTCGAAGGCAAGATGGCCAAGTACCGCGACGTGCACGAGTTCAAGAGCGACGACCATCGCGTGCTGACCGCGTGGAAACTCGGCGACGACGGCGAGTGGCGGCAGTTCATGCGGGCCGACTGCCGGCGCAAGAAGTGATCGACGTGACGGAAGGAGCATCATCGTGCAGACAGACGTGGCTGCGCACCCGCGGATCGTGGGGCGCGAAGAGTGGCTCGCCGAGCGGCTTCGACTGCTCGAAGAAGAGAAGGAACTGACGCACCGCTACGACGCGGTGAACGCGAGGCGGCGCAGGCTGCCGATGGTGCGGCTGGAGAAGCGCTACGAGTTCGACGGGCCGCACGGACGCGCGACGCTGCTCGACCTCTTCGAGGGCCGGCGGCAGTTGATCGTCTACCACTTCATGTTCGACCCCGAATGGGACAAGGGATGCCCGGGCTGCACCGGGTTCGTCGGCGCGCTCGGCGACCTCTCCATGCTCGGCCAGCGCAATACCTCGTTCACGCTCGTGTCGCGCGCTCCGCTGGCGAAACTCGCCGCGTTCCGCGCGACGAAGGGCTGGCCCTGGCGGTGGTTCTCGTCGTTCGGGAGCGACTTCAACTACGACTTCCACGTCACGCAGGACGCGCGAATCGCCCCGGTGGAATACAACTACCGTGACCAGACGGAACTGGAGCGGCGCTCCCACGAGCCTTGGTTCCTGCGCGGCGAGCAGCACGGGCTGAGCGTCTTCTTCCGCGTGGACGGCGGGGTGTTCCACACGTACTCGACCTACGGGCGAGGCGTCGAGCGGATGACGGACGCGTACAGCCTGCTCGACCTCACGCCGTGGGGCAGGCAGGAGGACTTCGAGGATTCGCCCGAGGGCTGGCCGCAGCGACCGACCTACGAGTAGGGAGTCGCCATGACGGAATATGACACGCGACAACGAGCCTTTCCTCAACTGAGGATGACGGACTGGGAGCGCAGCCGCCGTTTCTACGTGGACGGGCTTGGGTTCCGAGTGGACTGGGAGCACCGGTTTGAGCCGGGGTTTCCGGTGTTCACGCAGGTGACGCGCGATGGGCTGTCGCTCTTTCTGACAGAACACACCGGCGACTGCCGGCCGGGTGGAGCGGCCTACCTGATCGTCGACGACGTGGATGCGCTGTTCCGCGAAGTGATCGCTCGAAACCTGCGCGTGGCCGAGCCACCGGAGGACACGCCGTGGAAGACCCGGGAGATGCTCGTCATCGATCCCGACGGCAATCGCCTCCGGTTCGCCTGCGCATAGCGTCCGCACTTCGCGACGGTCGGCGCATCTCAGTGCAATCGCAGCATCTGCTGATACTCGGCGAAACGAGCGTCGATCTCGGCGCGCGTGAGTGAGGCGAGCCGGTCGAGGCTGAAGGCCTCGATTGTGAACGAAGCGATCACAGTGCCGTGGGCCATCGCGCGCCGGACGGCGTCGAACGCACCCGGCTCGGCCGCGTCGTGCGATGAAGCGAGGTACCCCATCAGGCCGCCCGCGAAGGAGTCGCCCGCGCCGGTCGGGTCGACGACCCGCTCGGCGGGGTAGGCGGGCAGGGCGGCGATGCCGTCGCGGTGCACGAGGATCGCCCCGTGCTCGCCCTTCTTGACGACGACGAATCGCGGGCCGAAGTCGAGCAGGCGGCGTCCGGCGGCGACGGTGTTGCGCAGGCCGGTGAACTGCTCGGCCTCGTCGAAGTTGAGGGCAAGGCCGTCCACGCGTGACAGCAGCAGTTCGAGTTCCGCCCTCGCGGTGTTGATCCAGAGGTCCATCGTGTCCGCGACGGCCAGCCGCCGGTCGGGGAACTGATCCAGCAGGCCGATCTGCACGGCCGGGTGGGTGTTCGCCAGGAAGACGAAGCGCGAGTCGCGGTAGGCGTCGGGCACCGGGGGGGGGGGCTCGGTCAGCACGTTGAGTTCGGTGTAGAGCGTGTCGCGGTGGTCCATGTCGGGCTGGTAGCGGCCGCCCCAGCGGAAGGTCTTGCTGCCACGCCGGGTTTCCAGGCCGGCGGCATCGACGTTGGCGAACCCGGCGATGGTCCGGCGGAACTCCGCGGGAAAGTCGTCACCTACGACCGCGACCATCCGTACGGGCGCGTAGAACGAGGCCGCGGCGGCGAAGTACGTGCATGACCCGCCGAGGACGTTCTCGCGGTGTTGGCCGTCGGGGGTGAAGACGGTGTCGATGCCGATGGTGCCGGTGACGGTGAGCGACATGGGCCGGAGGATAGCCCGAGACCGTGGTCTGGGCGGCGGTCACCCGCCCTTCGCGGCCACCTTCGCCCATGTGTCCTTCAGCGTAACCGTGCGGTTGAACACGGGGCTGTCGGGCGTCGAGTCCGGATCGACGCAGAAGTAGCCGAGCCGCTCGAACTGGAAACGCCGGATGCCGTCCGGCCAGGCCGGCTCGTCGGGCGTCCAGTCGGCGAGCGACGGTTCGACCGCGGCGTCGCGGATCGTCTCCAGCGACGCGGGGTTCAGGTCGTCGAGGAAGTTGCCCGTGCGTTTGCCCGGCTCGTCGGCGACGAAGAGGCGATCGAAGAGGCGGACCTCGGCGCGACGGCCGTGCGTCGCGCTGACCCAGTGCAGCGTGGCCTTCACCTTGCGGACCTTGCCGTCGGGACCGGGGGGGGGACTCTCGCCGCCGCGAGTGGCAGGGTCGTAGGTGCAGCGCAGTTCGACGGCGTTGCCCGCCGCGTCCTTCACGACCTCGCGGCAGGTGATCCAGT
>JBDIVY010000011.1:0-128427 GCA_039794165.1 Phycisphaerales bacterium | reverse complement strand
CCCCTGCCCATCCTCCCCTGCTCAACGGGGCTGATCCTCGGCGGATCGCAGGAGAACCGCGTGCTCTCGTGGGGGGGGCGGGCGGGGCTGGGGCACGGGGGGCCCCGGGCCTTCGGGCCGATCTCCGGGCCGGAGGGGTCGCTGCTCGGGCGCGTCGAGGCGTTCAACGAGCGGTGCGCGCGCGGCGAGGAGCGGACGGCGGGGGGGGGGGCGTGCCGACCGATCGGCGTGCACGTCGTGCCGCACCTGGTGAGGGAGGTCCGCCCGATCGCCGACGCGCGGTGCTCCGGCGAGCTGAAGCGGCTGATCGCCGCGTTGCGCCCGGACGTGGTGCATACGCACTCGTCGAAGGCGGGCATCCTGGGGAGAGCGGCGGCGTGGGCGGTGAGATGCGGAGAAAATGGGCAAATAGCAAATGGGCAAATGGCAAATGAGGAGATAGCAGATCCGGGAATGGGAAGGGGAGAGCGAGGAGAGGAAAGAGGAGCGTGCCGTGTCATTTGCCACACCATCCACGGCCCGCCGTTCATGCCGGTGGAGGGGTCGCCGGTGCGTCGGGCGAAGATTCGGGCGGCGAACCTCTTGTACGTGCTCGCGGAGCGGTACGCGGCGCGACGGTGCGACGTGATCATCTCCGTCGCCGACGCGATGACATCGCTCTTCCGCTCGCACGGGATCGGCCGGCCGGAGCAGTACGTGACGGTGCGGTCGGGGATGGAGGTGGAGTCGTTCCTGCACGCGCGGCCCGGTGAGACGCGCGAGGAGGTTCGAGGCGAACTCGGCTTCGCGCCCGGCGACTTCGCGATCGGCACGGTCGCTCGGCTCGCGGAGCACAAGGGGCACGACGACATCCTCGACGCCCTGGGCGACGACCTGCGCGCGCACGCGGACTGGAAGTTGCTCTGGGTCGGCGACGGGTGGTGGCGGGATCGGCTGCTGGCGCGCGTCGCTGCGATGGGGCTGCGCGAGCGCGTGGTGACGACGGGGCTGGTGCCGCAGGAGCGCGTGCCCGCGATGATGCGGGCGATGGACGTGCTGGCGCACCCGTCGTACCGCGAGGGGCTGCCGCGGACGGTGCCGCAGGCGCTGCTGTGCGGCGTCGCGCCGGTGGCGTACGACGTGGACGGGACGCGGGAGGTCTGCCGCCCGGGCGAGACGGGGGTGCTTGTGCCGCTGCGCGATCTCGGCGCGCTGCGGGCGGGGGTGGTGCGGCTGTACGAGAACCCGGAGGAGCGGCGGGCGCTCGCGGAGCGCGGGCGCGAGATGTGCCGCGTGGAGTTCAGCGCGGAGCGGATGGTGCGGGAGTTGGAGCGGGTGTACCGAAGCGCGACACAAGGGCCTGGATCGGCCGGCCGGAGGTGATGGAAGAGCGCAGTCGCAACCGGGGAGGCCGCGTCGCTCGTGGCCTTGTCCCGGCTGGATGCCGGAGAGATTCCGGCTTACTCGCGTCGGAATGGATCGCGAATGACTCGGGTCATACCGAATCTTCCCGCGTGGGAGTCCGGTCGGACACCGTGCCGCCACGGATTGGCGTGGTGCCCGGTCGTTTCTATCGGACTCGCGGCTTGGCGTTCGTTATCGTGGTCTTCCCGCGAGCGCTCTGGATGATGCGGACCGTTCTTTCGGTCGATAGGAGCGATCCGAGGAGGACTCGCCATGCTCAAGGGTTCACAAACATCGTTCCGACTTGCCCGTTTCGACTCGGCGCGAGGCTGGGCGACGCCTCTGCCGAAGGAACTCGACGGCCCTTCGACGCTCGTGCTCGCGTTCGGCGGCACGAATCTGCACGATAACCCGGCGCCGCTCGCCGAGGTCGCGGCCGCGTTCCCGGACGGACACGTGCTGGGATGCTCGACGAGCGGGGAGATTCACGGGGCTGAACTGCACGACGGCGGGCTGTCGGTGGCGGCGTTCCGCTTCAGCCGGGCGAGGGTGCGTTCGGCGTCCGCGCCGGTGCGTTCGGCGGAGGACTCGTGCCGCGCGGGACAACTGCTGGCCGAGCAACTCGACGCGCCGGACCTGGTGGCGGTGCTGGTCTACTCCGACGGGCTGAACGTGAACGGAACGAAACTCGCGAACGGGATCAACGGCGTGCTTCAAGGCCGCGCCGTGGTGACGGGCGGGCTGGCGGGCGATGGGACGGCGTTCAAGCGGACGTGGGTGCTGCGCAACGGCGAGCCGCGCGAGGGCTTCGTCGTGGCGGCGGGCCTGTACGGGGAATCCGTGCGCGTGGGCCACGGCTCGATGGGGGGCTGGGACTCGTTCGGCCCGGAGCGTGTGGTGACACGCTCGAAGGGGAACGTGCTGTACGAGTTGGACGGCAAGCCCGCGCTCTCACTGTACAAGACGTACCTCGGCGATCGGGCGAGTGGACTGCCGGCGACCGGGCTGCTCTTCCCGCTCGCGCTGCGTTCAAACCCGCAGGACCAGAAGGTGCTGGTGCGGACGCTGCTGGCGGTGGACGAGAAGGACCAGTCGATGACGTTCGCGGGTGACGTCGCGCAGGGGTCGTGCGCGCAACTGATGCGCGCGAACTTCGACCGGCTGATCTCGGGCGCTGGCTCCGCGGCGTCGCTGACAGGCGCGCTGGAGCGCTCCACGCCTTGCCTGGCCGTGGCGGTGAGTTGCGTGGGCCGGCGGCTGGTGCTGGGCGAGCGGACCGAGGAGGAACTGGATGCGGTGCAGGACGCGCTGCCCGAGGGCAGCGGGATGGTCGGCTTCTATTCATACGGCGAGATCAGCCCGTACGTGTCCGGCTCGTGCGACCTTCACAACCAGACCATGACGCTCACGACGATCACGGAGGAGTAACCGCCAAGCGCGGGGGAGCGTCATGAATCCCGTCCTTGTCCGCCAACTCAAGCGCCTTGGCGCGTCGGCGGACGCTCCACCGGACATGGCCACGTGGCGTGCGCTGCTGGACCGCGTGAGCGCGGCGTACGACCAGACGGACGAGGACAGGTACACGCTGGAGCGGGCGCTGGCGGTCTCGTCCGACGAACTGAGGGCGGCGATGCAGGAGGCGCTCGCGGCCTCGCGCGCCAAGTCGCTCTTTCTCGCCAACGTGAGCCACGAGATCCGCACCCCCATGACGGCGATCATCGGATACACGGACCTGCTGGCCGATCCGGACTTCCCCGACCGGGCGGAAGCGATCGAGGGCATCCGCCGCAACGGCGACCACCTGCTCGGCGTCATCAACGACATCCTCGACCTCTCCCGGATCGAGGACGGCAAGATGACGATGGAAAAGCGGTCGTGCTCACCGGGGCAGATCGTGCGCGAGGCGGTCGAGTTGCTGCGCCCCAAGGCGGAGGAGAAGCGGCTCTCCGTCGACGTCGAGACGGACGGGGCGACGACCGAGCACGTGCTGGCGGACCCGCTGCGATTGAAGCAGATCGTCATCAACCTCGTCGGCAACGCGATCAAGTTCACGCAGCACGGTCGGGTGCGCGTGACCATGGGGATGGAACCGGGCGCCCCCGACCGGCTCGTGATCGTGGTCGAGGACACGGGGATCGGAATGGCCGCCGACCAGGTGGATCGCCTCTTCACGCCGTTCGTGCAGGCGGATGAGTCGATGGCCCGTCGGTTCGGCGGGAGCGGGCTGGGGCTTTCCATCTCGCGGTCGCTGGCACGGCTCATGCACGGCGACGTCTTCGCTCGCTCGACGCTGGGCGAAGGCTCGGCGTTCACGCTCTGGATTCCCGTCGAGCAGGCCTCGATAAACGATCCCGGCGAGGCGACCGAGGCGGCATCCGGGAGGTCGGACAGCGTTGAACCGGCGCCCCTTACGTCGCGGCGCGTCCTGCTGGTCGAGGACGGCCCCGACAACCAGCGGATCATCGAGCACCACCTGCGCCGAGCGGGCGCGGAGGTGGCGGTGGCGTCGAACGGCCAAGTCGCGCTCGACATCATCGCCTCCGCCGCGCACGCCTTCGACCTCATCCTCATGGACATGCAGATGCCGGTGATGGACGGATACACGGCGACAGCGGCGTTGCGCGCGCGGGGCATACGAACGCCGATCGTCGCCCTGACAGCGCACGCCATGGAGGGCGAGCGGCAGCGGTGCCTCGACGCCGGGTGCGACGGGTATCTGACCAAGCCGATCACGCGCGACGACCTGGTCTCCGCCGTGACCGCGTTCATCAGCGAAGGCACGCCCGGACGACGCGCCGCGTAGATGCGGTCGGCGTCACAGGCCCAGCAGTCTCGCCGCCTCCTCCACGTCCTTGTCCCCGCGGCCGGAGCAGTTGACGATCAGGTGCTGGTCGTCGTTCATCGTGCCCGCGAGGCGGACGGCGTGCGCGACGGCGTGCGCGGTCTCGAGGGCGGGGATGATCCCCTCCATGCGCGCCAGCAGCGTGAAGGCGTCGAGCGCCTGGCGGTCGTCGGCGACGGCGTAGGTCACGCGCCCGGCGTCCTTCCAGTACGAGTGCTCGGGCCCGACGCCGGGGTAGTCGAGGCCGGCGGAGCAGGAGTGGACCGGGGCGGTCTGCCCGTGCTCGTCCTGCAGGACGTAACTGAGCGACCCGTGCAGGATGCCGGGCGCGCCGAAGGCGAGCGGGGCGGCGTGCTGACCCGGCTCGTTCGATCGCCCGCCCGCCTCGACGCCGACGAGGCGCACCGCGTCGTCCTCGATGAAGGGGTAGAAGATACCGGCGGCGTTCGACCCCCCCCCCACGCAGGCGACGACGGCGTCCGGCAGGCGCCCGAGCGTGCGCAGGCACTGGGCCTTGGTCTCGCGCCCGATGATGCTCTGGAGGTCGCGGACGATCATGGGGAAGGGGTGCGGGCCGACGACGGAGCCGAGGATGTAGTGCGTGTGCTCGACGCTCTCCATCCAGTCGCGCATGGCCTCGTTGGTGGCGTCCTTCAGGGTGCGCGAGCCGGACTCGACCTCGACGACGCGGGCGCCGAGCGCCCTCATGCGGACGACGTTGAGCCGCTGGCGCCGCGCGTCCTCCGCGCCCATGTAGACGTCGCACTCGAAGCCGAAGCGCGCGGCGGCGGTGGCGGTGGCGACGCCGTGCTGCCCCGCGCCGGTCTCGGCGATGACGCGCCCCTTGTTCATGCGCTGGGTGAGCAGGGCCTGGCCGAGGGTGTTGTTGATCTTGTGCGCGCCGGTGTGAGCGAGGTCCTCGCGCTTGAGCCAGATGGTCGCTCCGTGCCCGCGCCCGCCCGCCGATCGCGCGTGGGCGGTGAGGCGGTCGGCGCGGTAGAGGGGAGTGGGGCGGCCGGTGAAGGTACGTTCGAGTTCGCGGAGTTCCTCCCAGAAGCGTTCGTCGCGCGAGACGCGCCGGTAGACGTCGTCGAGCTGCTTGAGGGCGGCGACGAGGGTTTCGGGGACGTAACTGCCGCCGTAGGGGCCGAAGCGCCCGCGCTCGTCGGGGACTTCGCCGATGCGTGGGGCGGGGGCCTGCGCGGGCGCGGTGGTCATGGGCAAGTCTATTCGGGCAGGGCGCGCGGGCCGCCGGCCTTGCGTTCGGCGCGTCGCGCGGCCCGGACGCCCGCGCTCTCGTCGACGCGCAGGGTGAGCACGAGGCCGACGACGAAGAAGGCCGTGAGGGCGATCATGGCGTACACGTCGCCGAGCCATGCCTTCATCTGGCCGAAGGTGAGCACGCCGACGACGCCCGCGAGTTTGTAGGTCATGCCCCAGAGGCCGAAGAACTCCGCGCTCTTCTGGACCGGCGTGAACCGCCCGACCAGAGACCGGCTGCTCGTGCCGATCCCGCCCAGGCCGAACCCCACGCCGTTGCCGACCAGCCAGAAGAGCCACTCGGGCGGGTCGCTCGCGGCGGTGAGGGCGAGCATGCCCGCGGCGGTGGCGATCCAGACGCCGAGCGAGATGAGCACCATCGTGCGCGCGCCGATGCGGTCCTGCACCACGGCCGTGGCGACCGAGGCGACGCCCGCCGTCACCGTGAGTTGCAGGGCGAAGAGGACGAGTTTGACCTCCTTGAAGCCGAAGTCGTTGGCGATGATGCCCGCGAAGTAGATGATCGTCTGCACGCCGAAGCCGTAGACGAAGAAGGCCGTGAGGAAGCGGGCGAGTTGGGAGAAGAGGCGGGCGTCGGCGAGCGTGTCGCGGATGCGCCGCACGGCCAGGCCCAGCAGGTCCGAGAGCGGGCCGGGGTCGGAGGGAGGGGGTCGCTCGCGGAGGATGAGGATGGCGGGGACCATGCCGAGGGCGAACCAGACGCCCGCGAAGAGGAAGAGCGCGGACCACTGCGTCTTGTCGAGGCCGAAGAGCAGGATCGCGCCAGCGCTGATGACGAGCAGGATCAGCGCGCCGGCGTATCCCATCGCCCATCCGGTGGCCGAGACGCGACCGATGTTCCGCGGCGTGGCGACCTCGGGAAGGAAACTCGCCAGGAAGTTCTCGCCCAGTTGGTAGAGCACGTTCGCGCACAGGAAGAGCGAGGCGGCGAGCAGGACCGTGCCGGGGCCGGTCGCCGCCAGCCCGGCGGTGAGGGCCGCGGCCAGCACGCCGGTGAGGATCAGCATCCGCTTCTTCCAGCCGCGCCCGTCGGCGATCGCCCCGAGAAAGGGCGACACGGCGACGACGAGCAGCAGGCTGCCCGAGCCGAGCGCGGACCAGAGGGCCTCGGCCCGGCGCGGGTCGGGAGAGATGACCTCGCGGAAATAAACGGGGAAGAGCAGCGTGATGATGATGAGCGTGAAGGACTGGTTCGCGAGGTCGTACATCCCCCAGGCCCAGACCTCGCGGGGGTTGGGCAGGCCGCGGAAGGGGTTGAGGCGTGAGAGGGAGGGGCGGGGCATCCGCGTGAGCGTACCGATTGCATCGGGCCGCGGTGGGAGCGCGGCGTCACTCCTCCTCGAACCCGGACGCGACGAGGTCGCTGAGGGCCTTGCAGGCCTGCTCGGCGTCGTCGCCCTCGGCGGTGACCTCCAGTTTCGTGCCCTTCGTCGCCGCGAGCATCATCATCTGCATGATGGACTTGCCGTCGACCTCCTGGTCGCCCTTGCGGACGCGGACGGCGGCCTTGAAGGCGGAGGCGGCGTCGACGAAGGACATCGCGGGGCGCGCGTGCAGCCCGAGGCGGTTGACGATCGTGACCGTGACTGAGCAGCGGTTCGGCACACCCGACCCCCCGCGCCCGCGGAGCGGCGCAGGCTCCCGCGCGGCGCGCTGTTGATCACCCGGCGAGTTGCTGGCTGTCGGCCTCTTCGAGCAGGGTCTTGACGTCCTCGACGGAGGCGGCCTGTCGGAGGAACCTGCGGAAGGTGTCCTTGCTCAGGTTCTTGAAGATGACCTCCATGGCCTGGAGGTGCTCCTCGGGCCGGTCGTCGGGGCTGAGGAGGAGGAAGACGGAGTAGACGGGCTGCTTGTCGAGGGCGTTGAAGTCCACGCCGCGCGGGGAGAGGCCGATGGCGGCGGCCATGCCGGCGATGGACTTGTGCTTGACGTGGGGGACGGCGACGCCCTTGCCGAAGCCGGTGGAGCCTTTCTGCTCGCGCTCGAGGATGGCGCGGATGAGGTCGGGCTGAACGCCCGCCGGCACGGACCCCGCGGCGACCAGGGCCGCGACGAGTTCGGCGACGACGTCGTCGCGCTCGGAGGAGGCGAGGGAAGGAACGATGGCGCCTTCAACGACAATTTCGGTCAGTTTCATGCGTGTGGTCCGCGGCGTGGGAGGGGCCTGAGCGGGCGGCGCGTGCGCTCACCTCTTGCCCATCTTGAGGCGCTCCTTGAAGTCGGTGAGTTGCCGCGTCGCCTTGTCGATGACGAGGTCGATCGCGGCGTAGAGGTCCTCGTCGCGCGCGTGCGCGACGAAGTTGTCGTGCTTTTCGACGTCCACGACGAGTTCGGCGTCGAACTCGGCGTGGCGGTGGTGGTTCTCGCGGGCGAGGGTGAGCGTGACGCTCTGCGTGCCGTCGAAGTAGCGGGGGAGCTTCGCGCACTTGGACTCCGCGTGGGTGCGGATGGCGTCCGTGACCTCGACTCCCCGACCCACGACATCGATGCGCATGGCCTCTCCTCTGCGGCTCGTTCCCGGGCGCTCGCGGGATGCGGGGGCGAGCGCGGGGACCATCATACGCCCGGCGGGGGCTTGGCCGAGTCGTCGGGCCGGTCCTCGGCGGGAGGTTCGGCGGACGGCTCGGGCAAAGGCGGCGTGTTGCCCTGGTTGCGCGGCTTGACGCCCGGGGGGAGTTGCGAGTCGGGGATGAGCACGCCGCCGGTGACGAAGAAGCGGATGGCCTCCTCGACGGTGATGGGAAGGTCGACGACCTCCTTCGCCGGGACGTTGATCGTAAAGCCGGTGAACGGGGTGGGGGTCGAGGGGATGAAGATGGTGATGGCCGGCTCGCCGGTCTGCTCGTGGACGGCGCGGAGGGAACTGCTGGTCATGAGGCCGACGGTCCAGATGCCCTTGCGGGGGTACTCGACCATGACGACGCGGTTGAAGGCGATGGGGGTGTCGCCCATGATCATCTGGACGACCTGCTTGACATGGGGGTAAACCTGCTTGAATCCAGGAATCCTGGCGAGCAGGGCCTCGAGGCGTTCGTAGACGCGCCGGCCGAGGTAGCCGCCGAGGAGCAGCCCGGCGAAGTAGATGAGGATGATGGCGACGACGAGGCCCGAGGCTTCGAGATACCAGTGGTCGTCCCACGCCTCGCGGAACTTCTCGCGGCGCATGAGCGTGCGGACGCGCTCGTCGGACATCTGCGCGATGCCGCGGAACATGCGGACGCGCCGGGCCTCGGTGATCTCGGCGTCGGTGACGCGGAACCAGGAAGGGAGCCGCGAGTCCGGCACGACGCGCGGCGTGATCTCGATGATGGCCATGCGAACGCCGCGGTTGATCGGCTGCCCGACGTTGTTCATCAGGAAGTTGAACAACTGGACCAGGATCCAGAGCGTGAGCGCGGAGGGGAGCAGGATGGCCATCCCGCGCCCGAAGAAGCGTCTGAAATCGCCGGTGAAAGTTCTGCGCTCGCTCATGGCGTGTGGCCCGTGCGTGGAGGGGTGCGGTGCGCGGGTCGCGGCGTGGCGGGCGGCGTGGGCGCGGGTCGTTGCGCGGGCGAATGAGGCCTGGAATGGGCCTAACAGGACTCGAACCTGTGACCTCGCCCTTATCAGGGGCGCGCTCTAGCCAGCTGAGCTATAGGCCCGCACGTGCCGCGCTCCGGCGGCAGGGTGGAGAGTATACGGGGGTCCGAAGGAAGTCACCCGCCGGCGCACCGTCGCACGGGTTCACTCGCCCCAGAGCGAGTGGATGGGCATGGCCCAGAGGCGGTCGCCGAAGGGGAGGGTGTGGGTTCCGGTGTAGAGGACGACGCCGCGGTGGAAGCGTGCTCCGGCGGCGTCGCGGAGAGCGCGGAGGCCCGTGAAGTCGTCCGAGTTGACGCCGGCGGTGTTCTTGACCTCGACGCCGACGATGCGGCCGGAACGCTCTTCAAGAACGAGGTCCACCTCTCGTCCCGACGGCGTGCGAAAGTGATGCAGGCTGGGTCGCGCCGCGCTCCACGGCGCCTGCTTGAGGATCTCCATCGCGACGAAGTTCTCGGTCAGCGCGCCGCGGATGCGACCGTCCACTCCCAGGCGCTCGGCATCGACCCGCATGAGGTGGCACGCGAGACCCGTGTCCGCCAGCACTATCTTGGGCGACTTCGTCACGCGGAGGCCGAGGTTGTTCGACCACGAGGGAATAGTGACGACCATGAACGTGGTTTCGAGCAGAACGAAGTACCGTCTGAGCGTCGAGGCGGACATGCTGAGGCTCCGCGAGAGATCGGAGTAGTTCAGCAGGCCTCCCACGCGCGTCGCGATCAGGGAGAGCAGCCTCGGGATGTCGTGCACCCGCTCGATGTTTGCCAGGTCGCGGACGTCGCGCTGGAGAATCGTCGTCACGTAGGACGCGAACCAGCGATCTCTTCGGTCCGCCCCGCCGCGTTCGATCGGCTCGGGGTACCCCCCGCGGATGATCCGCTCTTCGAGCGGCGTCCCGGCGTCTGTCGGCACCCGGATCGACGGCACGCCGTTCGCGAACACCACGTCGATGAACCGAGGCAACCGACCCTGGATCTCCGCCTGAGAGAGTGGCCAGAGCGTGACGATCTCGATTCGCCCCGCGAGCGATTCGGAAAGCGTCGGGAGCATCAGCACGTTTGCAGAGCCGGTGAGGAGGAACCGGCCCGGGCGGCGGTCGCGATCGACCGACGCCTTGATGGCGCGGAAGATGGCCGGCGTGTGCTGCACCTCGTCGAGCGTGACCGGCCCGTCGAACCCGGCCACGAACCCGTCCGGATCTCGATCCGCGGACGCCAGTGCACCTGCATCGTCGAAGGTCACGTACTGCCGCCGACCTGTCCCCGCCGAGAGGTGCCTGACGAGCGTCGTCTTGCCTGCTTGGCGCGGGCCATGCACGAGCACGACCGGTGTGTCGGCCAGCGCGGCGCGGACGCCTGCTTCGGCGTGCCGGGTGAACATGGCGTATTATCGACCATTTGGTGGTTGATTTTCAACCATTCAATGGCTGATTTTTGACCATTGAATGGTGGAATCTCCGAACTACCCCTCCGCAGGCAGGATCAGCACGAACTCCGCCCCCGACCCGCGGGTGCGGGCGAGGCGGAGGTCGCCGTCGGCGGCCCGGGCCAGCCCGCGGGAGAGGGCGAGGCCCAGGCCGAGTCCCGGCTTGGCGGCGTCGGCGTCGCGGGCGGCACGGACGAACGGGCTGAAGATTCGCCGGCGTTCGGCACGGGGCACGCCCGGGCCGAAGTCGCGCAGGCGGACCTCGACGCGGTGGTCGCGACGGCGGGCGCGCAGGAGCAGGCGGCGGTCGTCCGCGCCGGCGGCGTACTTGCAGGCGTTCTCCATGAGGTTGGTCAGGATGCGCTCGACGGAGGCCCGGTCGGCCCGCAGGCGGGCGCCGTTGAGGTGGTTCAGGTTCGCTTGGAGCATCAGCCCGCAGCGGGCGGCGCGCTCGGCGAGGGCGGGGACAATCTCGCCGAGCAGTTCGGCGGCGTCGGTCGCGTCCGCGGCGGGGGACGCCTGCGCGCGCCTGCGCGCGCCGAGTCGCGCATATTCGAGAACGCTCTCGACGATGGCGGCGAGCCGCTGCGACTCGGCCTTGAGCGTGGCGAGGTAGCCGTGCCGGCGCTCGCCCTCGGGCACCATGCCGTCGGCGAGCATCTGGGAGTAGAGGCAGAAGGTCGTGAGCGGCGTGCGCAGTTCGTGTGTGACGGCGGAGACGAATCGGCCCCGGCGCTCGGAGAGCGCGAGCGAGGCACGCAGCACGAGTCCGATGGCGACGACCGCCGCGAGCACGGCGATCCAGGAGACGACGAGCGTGATGCGCGTGGGCGTGACGACGGGCGCGCCCGAGGCGAGCCACGAGCCGGGGACGAGGCCGGCCGGGATGCCCGCGAGCATGAGGCCAGGCTCCGGGGGGGGTGCGGAATCGCCGGCGAGGCGCGCGTCGGGCGAGCCTTCGAGGTCGGGGCGGAGTTGGGCGGCGGGCAAGAGGTCGGACACCGATCGCAGGAGCATCGCGCGCATCGCCGGCCAGTCGATCCAGAAGCCCTGGAGCGTTTCACGCCCCTCGACGCGGACGGCCCGCACGAAGACCAGTTCCGGGCGGGCGTTGGCCGTGTCGGCGAGCCAGAGGGGCGTGAGCGGGCCGGTCTCGACGGCGGGGGGGACGAGCGGGTCGAGCATCTGCGCGCCGAGCGCGAGCGGTTCAGCAGCGGGCCGCGTCGCGTCCGGCTTGACGAGGTAGCCCGCGGCCGGCGGGGTGGCGGTCTGCGCTCTGTCGGCGTCCTCGAACCGCTGCTGCTGGGCCGCGCCGCGCGCGATCTGGGCGGCCTGCTGGCGGGCCTCGTACTCGGCGTCGGCCTTCGAGAGCGGGGCCAGGGGCGAGCGCAGGCGAGCGCCCCTCTCCTCGGAGAATCCGTTCGTGTGGAGTCCCTCAACGTGCTCGCGTGCGGGCACGAGATCGTCGAGGTTGCCTTCGGCCAGCGTGCTGCCGCGCACCATCGCCGTGAGCGCGAGCAGACGACGCTCGGCCTCGAGCACCTGCGCCGCCGGCACGTAGGCCGCCTCGGCCTGGTCGCGCATGTTGCCCGTCGGCACCTGCGGCGAGGCGAGCCACCCGTCGTCGGAGACCTCGAAGTGCAGCAGGATCGGCGCCGCCGGGCCGGTCAGCAGGGGCGAGGGCACCAGCACCTCGCCCGGCAGCACCTCCTCCCACATCCGCGTGTACGCCCGTTCGGCGGGATAGAACGCCCGGTACTGGAAGTACGGCCGCGCGGCCTCGGCGGCGATGATGGGCGCGAGCAGCGAATCCATCCGCCACAGCGCCAGCCGGATGACCTCCTGCTGGCGGGCGTGGCGCTGGGCCTCGGCCTCGCGCCGTTCGAGGCCGAGCATCTGCCAGGTGACCCAGCCCAGGCCGTCGATGACCAGCAGCACGCAGACGGCGTAGACGATCCAGGTCAGGCGGCGCGATCCGGTCACGGCGAAGCCTCTGCCCCGTCGGGCGCGGCGGCGAGCATGTAGCCCCGCCCGCGCACGGTCACGATGAAGCGCGGCTCGGCGGCGTCGTCGCGGAGTTGCTCGCGCAGGCGGGCGACGGCCATGTCCACGGTTCGGGTCTGCATGCCGCGCGGGTCGATGCCCCAGACGCGCAGCAGGAGTTCATCGCGCGAGATGGCCCGACCGCGGTTGTGGGCGAGGTAGGCGAGCAGTTCCGCCTCGCGCTCGGGCAGGACGGCGCGCGAGCCGTCGGCGCGGGTGAGTTCGCGGCGCTCGAAGTCCATGGTGCAGCCGGCGATGCTGAGCGTGCGCAGGGGCTGCGGGCGTTCCGCGCTTCGGCGGAGCACGGCCTCGACGCGGGCGATGAGTTCGGACGCGCCGAAGGGCTTGACGACGTAGTCGTCCGCGCCGAGGCGCAGGCCGCGCACCTTGTCCTCCTGCTCGCCGCGGGCGGTGAGGAAGATGACGGGGAGCGCGGGGCGGACGCGGCGGAGGCGTTCGAGCACGGTCATGCCGTCGAGGCCGGGCATGAGGACGTCGAGCAGGACGAGGTCCACCTCCGCGCTGCTGGCGGTTTCGAGGCCGGAGACGCCCTCGGCGGCTTCGAGGACGGCGTAGCCGTGGAAGGCGAGCGCGTCGCAGACGCCGCGGCGGATCGCGTCGTCGTCCTCGACCACAAGCACGCGGGCTAAGGGCATGGCGCCTCCCTGGTCAGTGTACGCGGTGGGAAGTGACGAAGTGACGAAGTGACGGAGTGATGAAGTGGCGGAGAGGGACCGCACCGCAAACGTGGGTGGAGTGAGGCTTTCTCGTTCGTGCTTCCCGGCTTCTCGCGGAGGCAGTACACCTGTGCCACCGTCAATCTGACCTCCACTCTGTCACTTCGTCACTTCGTCACTCCGTCACTCTCCCCATCACGCCGGACCCTTGATGAGCGTGCGCTTGCCGTCGAGGAGGAGGTAGAGGTCGCCCTTGACGGCGAGGACGCTCTGGCGGCCTTCGCGGGCGAAGCGTTGGGCGAGGTCGAAGTAGGCGTCGGTGCCGAACTCGACGACGACCTCGGCCTCCTCGTTCTCCTGTTCGAGGATCTCGGCGTCCACCCAGCGCGTGCCGCGCTGGTAGAGCGTGCGGTCGGCGGCCTGCTTGACGGTGGAAGCCTGGGATGAGGTGGACTGGGCGCGTCCTTCAAGTCCCGGCGCGTCGCCCGGCAGCATGAACCGGTTGCTTCGGTTGAGTGCCTTCTGCTCCCTCTGGGTGTTCAGGTTCGATTCCTTGGCCACGGCGCCGCTTCCCGCACGGTCGCGCTGCGCTCCCTCAATCACTTCCCGTCTGGCTCGCGAGTATGGCACGAGCCCCTCTCCGCCGAGCGTATCGCCGCCGCCGCCCGACAAGCGCAGCACCAGACCCAGGTCGATCTCCGGCGCGCTGTCGAATCCCGGCTCCGCCGCCAGGAACGCCGTGTATTCCGTCAGGATGCCGTACTCGATCGAGAGGCGGATCACCTCGTCCACGAGTTCCCTGGTGCGCGGGTCGTCCTCGGGGCGTTCGCGGGTGGGGAGGCCCGCGTCCGCGCCGGACTGACGGATCTCGTCCAGCAGCACCGCGATGCGCCGGCTCGCCCACAGGCGGGGCACGAAACTGTTCTGCGGGCTGGCCTTGTTGAGGGCGAAGGTGAACTCGAACGAACGCGGCTCGCCCGTCGCGTCGGTGCCGCCGAGCACGAACGTCACCGGCTGGTTCGTGAGGTGCTGGCCGAGGATGACGAGTTGGTCGCCGTCGAAGACGTCGGGGAGTTCCGCGGGCATGAGTTGGCGGACGGGTTGCCCCGCGACCTTCGACGGGTCCGCGGCGCGGTATGTGAGCGCAGGCGAGGCGAGGATCGGGCCGCGCAGACGCCTGAACACCTGCCCGACCTTCACCTCGACGTCCTCCTTGGGCAGCACGAAGGTGCTGGTCGCTCGTGAGGATCGCGCCAGCGCCGAGAGCAGCGGCGTGTTCACATCGAAGCCGACGCCGAAGGTGAAGATGCGCCGCTTGTGGGTGTTGGCGGCGTTGGCGGCCTCGCGGATCGCGCCCTCGCGCCGCTCGCCGACCGTCGCCAGGCCGTCGGTCAGGAAGAGGACGATGGGCAGGCAGCCCTCGGTCACGGGCGGTCGCAGGGCGGTCAGCAGCGCGTCGTGGATGTTCGTGCCCCCCATCGCCTGCATCGCGCCGACATACTCGCGCGCCCTGGCGATCGTCTCGGCGCTCTTGATGACGGGCTGCGGGGCGAAGGCCTCGATCGTGTCCGAGTAGTCGATGATGTTGAAGGCCTCGCCCTCGTCGAGTGCCTCGACGATCATCAGAGCGGCGGCCTTCGCCTGGTCCATCTTCTCGCCGCGCATGCTGCCCGAACGGTCGATGACGACGGTGACCTCGCGCCGGATGGTGCGCTCCTTGCCGTTCTCCAGCGGAGGCAGGGCGGCGAGCAGCAGGAAGTAGCCTCCGCTGCCGGGGCCTGCGGCCGTCGCGCCGATGCGCGGGTCGGGGTAGGCGATGAGCGACGCGCTCGCGCCCCCGGCCTCGGGTCGGGCGAAGAGGTACGAGAGCCGGAACGCGCCCGGCTCGGTCGCGGCCCGCTCGGGCACCGTGACGCGGATGCGCCCCGCCGAGCGCTCGGTCACGATCTCGTGCGTGGGCGAGTAGACGGTGGTGACGGTTCGCTCGGCGCGGATGGTGACGCCCATCGACCACTTCACGTCGCTGGCTTCGAGGGATTCGCTGCGCGGGAAGACGTAGTCGATGCGCTCGCCGTCGGCGGGCAGCACCTGCTCGTAGGTCAGGTGCAGGCGCTGGGTGCCGTTGGCGGGGACGGGGAAGACGCTGGTGCGGATGAGGTTGTAGCCGACGAACTCGACGAGTCCTGGGTCGAGCGTGCGGCGGACGATGTCGTCGTAGATGCGCCGGGCCTCGTCGCGGGGCAGGAGTTTGGCGACGCCCTCGTCGGGCAGGCCCTCGAGGCGGAACTGGCGCACGGCCGAGCCGTCCGGCACGGGCAGCAGCAGTTGGGCTTCCTGCGGGCGCGGGCCGGGGTTGCGGACGACGATGGTGACGGTCGTGGTGGCGATCTGCTCCCGGATGTCGGCCTCGACGCCGACGGACTCGAGCCGGACGGGGGCGTCGGGGAGCGGCAGGACGACGCGCCGCTGGGGGATGATGACGTTGTGCGGCCCTCCATCGGCCTGCTGCGCCACGCCGGGGAAGGGGGTCGCGAGGAACATGGCGAGCGCGAGCAGGCCGACGAGGAAACGCTGCATGGCTGGCTCCTTCGGTTGGTGCGGCGGCCGCACGCTCTTCTGTACCATCGGACGGGCGTCCGGGGCGCAACCGCTTTGTAACCCTCCGGGGGCGGGCCGGCGAAAGGAGGGTGGGGCGGGCGTCCCGCCCGCCTCTACCATGCCGCGATGACCGACCTGAACGCCCTCTCCCTGCCGGAGTTGTTCGGCGCGCTCTGCGCCGACCTGGGGCCGCTGGTGCGGGCGATGCACCGCGAGGACCTGGGGCCGGACGGCGTGGACCTGACGAGCCTGGCGACGGTGGACGAGGGCGCGCGGCTGGAGGCGGTGATCGCGGCACGCGAGGGGGGGGTGGTGTGCGGGCTGGCCGCCGCGCCCGCCGTGCTGGGGGTGTTTGCGCCGGGAGCGCGGTTCGAGCCGTCGGCCCGCGATGGCGACCGCGTGGAGGCGGGGCGTGTGGTGGCTCGCCTGTCCGGGCCGGCGCGGGAGTTGCTCGCGGCCGAGCGGTCGCTGCTGAACCTGATCGGGCGACTGAGCGGCGTGGCGACGCGGGCGGCGGCGTTCGTCGGGGCGATGGGGGAGGGCGCGCGGGCGCGGCTCTACGACACCCGCAAGACGACACCCGGGCTGCGCGGCCCGGAGAAGTACGCCGTGCGCTGCGGGGGGGGGTTCTGCCACCGCATCGGGCTGCACGACGCGGTGCTCATCAAGGACAACCATCTTGCCGGGCTGACGGCGCGGCAGGTGGGCGAACGCGTGCGCGAGGCCGCGCTGCGGGCGCGGGCGATGCGGGAGGCGGGGCGGCAGGTGCGGTTCGTCGAGGTCGAGGTCGATTCGCTCGGGCAGTTGGAGGCGGTGCTCGGCGTCGAGGCCGGGCTGGTGGACCTCGTGCTGCTCGACAACATGCCGCCGGCGACGCTGCACGAGGCCGTGTGCCGGCGCGACGCCGCAGGCTCGCGGATCGAACTCGAAGCCTCCGGCGGCGTCACGCTGGAGACCATACGCGACATCGCCGCGACGGGCGTGGAGCGGATCAGCACCGGTTCGATCACGCACCACGCGGTGTGGCTGGACGTGGGAATGGATGTGGGGTGAGGCCGGAGGGGGAAGGGGAGTCCTGAGGCTTGAGTCTTGAGTCTTGAGGCGCATGTCGGGGGATACGGTCGGCGTTCTGAATGTCCACTGTCCATTGTCCATTGTCCACTGTCGCCATGCGTGAACCGCCATTGACAGAGTGGGCTGATGCCTTGGAGGCGGCGGTGGATGTGCTGCGCTCGCCGTGGTTCGGCCGCGTGATGGTGCTTGCGGCGACGGCGTCGACGCAGGACGCGGCGTGGGCGGCGTGCGCGGGCCGCCCGGGGCTGATCCTCGTCGCCGGGCGACAGACCGCCGGGCGCGGCCGGCTCGGACGCCGATGGATCGACGAGCGCGGCCTCGGACTCGCCATGACCCTCGTGCTCGACCCCACGCCGCTCGGCACGGCGTGGCGCGGGCGGCTCGCGCTGGCCGCCGGGCTGGCGGCGTGCCTCGCGGCGGATCGCGCCATCGGCGGGGGCGATGACTTCCGAACCTTCGGCCTGCGCTGGCCGAACGACGCCGTCGAGCGGACGACGGGGCGAAAGGTCGCGGGCGTGCTGGTCGAGGTCAGAGAGAATCTCGCCCTTGTCGGCGTCGGGATAAACGTCCTCCAGACCGAGGCCGACTGGCCGGACGAGTTGCGCGGGCGCGCTGCGTCGCTGCGCCGGTGCGGATCGTCGTCCACCAGGATCGGCGTTGCGGTCCTCGTCGTCGGCGCGATGCACAAGGCGCTCTCCATGAGCACGGACGCGCTCGCGGACGCCGCACGGCGCGCGGACGTGCTCCGCGGCACGCGCCGCACCTTCACGCACAACGGGCGCTCCTGCACCGGCGTCGTCGAGTCGATCTCGCACGACGGCGGCGTGACGCTCGCCCTCGACGGGGGGGGGCGGGCGGCGCTGCCGGCGGAGACGACGAGCCTGGTCCACGAACCACCATCGTGAGGCGAGCGACACGATGCACCACCGTCGGGAAGATGGGGAAGAAGAGGAGAGAAGGAAGACCGACGGTGGTGGCACGGGCTACAGTTGGGCATGAACGCGCACGCCGTCGCCGTCGGTCTCGCCCTGCTCGTCGGCGCGCCGCTCGCGGCCCAGGAGTTGCCGCCCGAGCCGGCGAAGCCCGACCGTCCCGCGGCGCAGCCGGCGCGAGCGGGCGCCACGCGCCCCCCCCCCTCGGTCGAGCCGGGTCCGGACGGCAACTGGTTCGTGAACGCGGGGTTCGAGGACGGGCCGGACCCGTGGTGGTCGTTCGCCGCCGAGAACCCCTTCGCGTGGTCGCACTTCTCGGTCACGGAGGAGCGGGCGCGGAGCGGGCGTCGCAGCGCGCTGCTGCACATGGACAGCACGCGCTACGAGGATCCGTCGGTGCGAATCTACGGCGTGATCCAGGAGGCCGCGTCGGGCGAGGCGCCCGAGAAACTCAGCGGGTGGTACCGCGCCGAGGGGTGGGAGCGCGGGACGGCCAAGCAGTACCTCCAGGTGGTGGTGATCGTGTGGAACGCGCGCCGGCTGCCCTCGGGCGTGCGCAGCGTGGGGAACTACCAGATGGCGTACGTCCTCGGCGGCGTGGACGCGGCGCCGCTGAACATCACGAACCGGAAGTTCATCTTCACGCACGCCCGGCGCGGGCCGCTGCTCGAGGACTCGCCGGACCCGGTGCAGAACGAGTGGGTCTTCTTCGAGTTCGATCTGCGGGAGGACTTCCGCCGGCACTGGGGGATCGAGCCGCGCGACTTCGAGTGCCTGCGCGTGCTCTTCGAGGTGCGCTACGACGGCCGCGCCGCGGACGAGCCGCCCGCGAAGGCCCGCGTGTACTACGACGACCTGTACCTGGGCGACGAGTCGCGGCGCGACGCGGCCGAAGCGTGGCGCTGAGCGCGACAGCGGACAATGGACAATGGACAATGGAAAGTGGACATTCGGACACGGAGACGCCCGATGACTGCCGCCTTGATGTCCACTGTCAACTGTTCACTGTCCACTGTCGTCCGCGTTACCACACGAAGCGCATGCGTCCGAAGTCCGGCACGGGCGCTCGCTTCTCCCAACTGACGGCGGGGAAGTAGACGAAGAACGCCTTGCCGATGAGCAGGTCGCGCGGCACGACGCCGGGCGTGGGGTCGAACTCCGCCGCGACCCACGGATCGGGCGTGTCCCAGAGGCGGCCGTCGAGGCTGGAGGCGGCGTTGTCGCCGCAGGCGAAGAACTGGTGCGGCCCGAGCACGCAGGGCTGGGCGGGGTGCGTGCCGAGGGCGGGCTGCCCGTCGCGCACGTGGGTGCCGCGCGCGCTGTGCCGCCGGTCGTACGCCGAGGCCTGGTAGTGCACGTCGCGGTCGAGGCGCACGCGGTGGAGCGTGACCGGCGAGCCTGAGAACTCGAGGCGCACGCGGGGGGGGGAGAAGAGCCGGTAGTCGGCCAGCACATTGCCGCTGCGTTGCGCGCGCATGACCTCGGCGAAGGGTCGGCCGGTCGCGTGCGCGACGCGCAACGCCGGCGACCATGCGTACTCGGCCATCACGACGCGCCGTTCCTCGTGCCAGACCTGCACGCTCTGATCGACGAACCAGAACTCGAGGTTGGTGACCTCGCCGGCGGGCAGGGCGTGCGGCAGGCGGCCCGTGCCGATCTCGCGCCACGACTCCGCCGTGCTGCCGTCCGCCTCGGGGCGCATGCGCACCGTGACGCGGTCGCCCTCGATCTCGGCCCGGAACTCGTGCCCGCGTGCGCTCAGCACGGCGGCAACGCCCGGCCCCTCGCGCATCGGGCGGACGCCGAACGCGACGCGCACGTCGCACACCGGGAAGATCGCCATGCCCTGGTTCACGTCGAACCGCCCGCCGAAGGGGTTGGGGCCGAGCGGGTCGAACTCGTTGTAGGGGTAGCGGTCCGTGACGGGCCAGTTCTCGTGGTCCCAGCGCAGGACGGTCGGGCCCGCGCCCGAGTAGACGTAATCGTGCCGATCCTCGATCTGCCACGCGCCGTCGGCCCCGCCCTCCGGCGTCGTGCCGAGCCAGGGGGCGCGGAACCAGCGGCGCAGGTCTCGCTCGGGCCGGAGCGGCGCGTAGCGGCTGTCGTAGACGGGCATCCAGAGGGCGCGCTGCACGCGCTCGGGCTTGCGGGCGATGGTCCAGTCGTCGGCGGTCCAGTCGCTCTGCGTCGCGTCCGCGCCGCGGTCGGCGGCGGAGCGGACGAACACATCGCCGTCGACGAGGACGATCTCCTCGCCCGGCAGGCCGACGAGCCGCTTGATGTAGTTCTCCTGCGGGCGGCCGGGGTACTTGAAGACGGCGGCGTCGAAGCGCGACGGGTCGTACACCGAGTAGAGGTACTTGAGAACGAAGATGCGGTCGCCGCCGAGCAGCCGCTTGCTGCGTCCGAGGCTCTCGGGCAGTTGCTCGCCGACGCGGGCGCCGGTCATGGGGTCGGTCACGCGCAGCGGCCTGCTCTCGCCCTGGATGGGCAGGGGCATCGTGTCGCCGGAGCGGGTCTGCCCCGTGTCGCGCGGGTTGACGGTCCAGACCGCCCCGGACTCCGGGCTGTGGAAGCGGGTGTGCGCGCCGAGGAGCGTCGGGGCCATCGACCCGGTCGGGATGACGAAGGCCTCGACCACGAAGCCGCGGAAGACGAACGCGAGCACGAACGCGATCACGACGGAGATCGCGGTCTCCTTGAAGGATGAGGCGGGACGGTCGGGGGCGGGTGCTTCGGGCATGGGGGAAGCGTAGCGGGGGTGTGCGGGCGGTGGCGCTCGCGTGCGCTTCGTGCTCCGTTCGCGCGCTCCGCTCCGCGCGTCAGGTTGGCGGCGGTTGCTGCGGGCCGCCGCCCTGGCGTTTGCGCCGGCGGCGGCGCTTGCGGGGTTGCGCACCGTCGGCGTCCGGCGGGCGCGTGCCTTCCGTCCTCGCGGCGGGGGGGGGCGCGGACGCGCCGGGTGCGTCCGGGGCGCCGCCCGTCGGCGGCGCGCCGCCCGCGCCGGGCTTGCGCTTCTTCCGGCGGCGCTTCTTCCGGCGCGGCTCGCCCTCGGCGGGCGCGGCCGGCTCGGGGGCGCGTTCCTCGCGCGCTGGCATCGGCTCGCGGTCGGCGTCGCGGGCACGCTCGCGGTCGCGGACGTGCGCGGGCGCGGGACCGGGCGGGCGGCGTTCCGGGCGCGCCGGGCGGCCCGGGCGCGGGGCGGGCGTGGTCGGCTCGCGCGTCGGCGGCGTGCCCACGGGGACGAGTTCCTCGACCGGGACGGCGATGTCGCGCCCGTCGGCGTCGAGGCGCACCCGCACCAGTTGCGTGAGGATCTGCGAGTCGATGACGATGCCGTCGCCCTCGGGCGTGCCGACCTTGCTCTTGCGGTGGGGGAGGCGCTTCTTGAGGTCCTCGTAGGTCTCGTCCTCGTAGCGGAGGCAGCACATGAGCCGCCCGCACCGCCCGGAGATCTTGAGCGGCTCGAGCGTGGCCTTCTGCGTCTTGGCCGAGCGCATCGAGATCGGCTTGAGCACCTTCAGGAAGTTCTTGCAGCAGCAGTACTGCCCGCAGCGTTCGTAGTCGGCGACGAGCCTGGCCTCGTCGCGCGCCCCGACCTGGCGCACGTCCACGCGAGAGCCCCAGCGCTCCGAGACGCGGTGGACGAACTCGCGAAAGTCGACCCGCTCCTCGGACATGCCGTAGACCGTGATCCTCTCCCCGCCGAGGATCGGCTCGATCTGCACGATCTTCATCGGGAGGTTGAGCCGCTCGGCCTCCGCCCGGGCCTCGGCGCGGAGTTCGTTCGCCCGCTGCTCGAGGGCGGCCTGGCGGTCGAGGTCCTCGCCCGTCGCCACGCGCAGCACACGCCCCTGGTCGAAGAACGGGTAGTCCCGCCCGCCGGAGTTCTCGACGTACTCGAGCATGTCCTTGCGCGAGACGCTCTTGGAGCATCCCGAGTTGGGGCACGTGCTCGTGAGCATCTCCCCCAGTTCCACGCCGCGGTGCGTGCGCACGACGAGTTTGCTCCCGCACCCGGGCTTGGCGTCGCCGTCGTAGGGGTACTCGCCGACGAGTTTCATCACGCCGAACCGGACCACGATGGTCTTGGGCGCATTGAGCCGCTCGTAGGCCTTGCGGTCCTCCTCCCAGGCGGCGAGGTCCTCCTCGAACTGGGGCAGGGGCAGGATGGACATGACACCTCCGGGCCTCGCGGCGGACGCACAACAGGGCGCCGGCGCGCGCTGCGCCGGTCGCGGTCGTAGGGTCGGTTGTCGCCGGGCGAGGGGTTCGGCCCGTCCGCGCGCCCGGCGACGCGAACGGTTCTGGTGCGTGCGCCCGCCTTCGCGGGGCGGAGGTCAGCCGCGGCCGTGCCGCTTGGCACGGGCGGCGGTGAAGATCTCGCGCAGGTCGGCGCGCTGGAAGAGTTGGACGTTCTGCTGGTTCACGACCTTGTAGACGGAGAGGGTCTCGGCCCGTTCGTCGATGACGACGAGGACTTCTTCGTTCCCGCCGTCGGTCGTCATCACGATGTACGACCCGCTGCGCGCGACCATGTCGGCCCGGGCCTCGCCGCCGAGGAGCGGCGCGGCCCTGGCGATCACGAGGCCGAGCAGCACGAGCGCGCTCGCCTGGAGCCAGCGGGTGGAGGTGGGGGCGACTTGAGACCTGAGTCGTGAGTCCTGAGGCGGAAGGCCGGAGGCGGAAGGCCGAAGGAACGCAGTCCCTTGATCCCTCGACGCCTCGATTCCTTGGTCGCTTGTCTGGTTGGTATTCATCGTCCCGGCTGCTCCCTGGCGTCGGCGTTCAGGTCGCGGTAGTCGATGCCTTCGAGTTGGTTGCGTGCATCGTTCCAGCGGAGGGCGACGAGTTCCTGGTTCGCCGAATCGACGACCCAGATGGCGTTGCCCGGCCCGCCGCGGATCTTGCCGCCGACGACGGTGTACTCGCCGCGGGCGCGCTGGGCGGGCTGCCCGATCGCCCCGTCGGGAGCGAGCGTGAGGATGAGGAGCAGGGCAGCCAACCCCGCGTTGACGGCGATGAGCGTGCCGCGCGTGTTCCGGCGCATGGGGTGTTTCCCTCCAAGGCCCACGAGGGGGTCAGTCCTGGTGCCCGCGCTTGCTCGGGATCAGGTTCGCCCCGATCGCCACCGCGACGATGACGATCAGGCACAGATAGTTCATCACCACCGGCGGGGTGTCGGCCTTGGTGGGCGTGGGCGGCTGCGGGCCGCTCGGCTGGCCGAAGGCGGCCGAGACCGCCAGGAGGCAGACCGCGAGGGCGACGATGAGGGCGACCTGCTTCACGCGGGCATCGTACCGGTGCCGGAAAGACGAGTAAAGCGGGGGCTCAGGCGACGACGCCAAGCGGCTCGAAGGCGGGGGCGACGGGGGGAGGCAACAGGCCCGCGCCCGAGGCGAAGGGGCGGCTGATGCGGCCGAAGGAGGCGGCGTCGAGATCGACCGTTCCCCACCGGCGGCTGCGGATCCGCATCAGGCGGGCGTAGTCCTCGACCATGACCGCACGCAGGGCGTACCAGCGGTCGCGGTGCTCGAAGACGTCCTCGAACAGGCCGTCCGGCGGCTGCTCGACGCACCAGTAGACGAAGACGAACGCGGCCGCGAACTCCGGCCCGAACAGCCGCTGCCAGGTCAGGAGCGAGTCCACGTCCTCGGCGTTCACCCACGATTCGAGGCGGCCGGGGCCGGGGCGAGTACGAGGCGAGACGTACCGCCGGCCCTTCACCTCGGCGAGCAGGTTCGATCCTTCGCCGTACAGGACGAAGTCGAAGGACTTGAGCGAGCGCTCGGGGCCTTCACCCGAGGCAAGCCGCAGCGGCGCGCCGTCGGGCAGGAGCGCCTTGCGGGCCTCGTCGACGGCGACGTACGGGATGCGCCGGTCGCGCAGCAGCCGCTCGAAGGCCGTCTCGTAGTGGTGGCGTCGCTGGGCCACGGGGAGAGGATACAGCGGAACAGTGGACAGTGGACAGCGGAAGCTGGACGGGGTGATCGGAGTGTTATCGGGTTGGGGGTGGCGGGACTGATGCGTTGCCGGAGGCGGGGATGGGCGGGGTACCTTGCCGGGATGTATTTTAGGAGTAACATATCCGAATATACCGTTGTGGGAGTACATCTCCCTCTTGGAGCCATGCCGTGACCGTGTCTGCCTCATCCGCCGAGCCGGGGACGACGCCCCGCGTGGTTCCTCCCGCCATGACCCCTGCGGATGTTGAAGCGCTGCTCGATCGGTACGGCTACCCCGAGGAGACGCGGGCGATCGTCGAGTCCGAGGGGCTGCTGCCGCTCGGGCTGCTCAGCCGGCTGCATCGGACCTACCCCGAGCACAGCGGCCTGATGGAGCGTGCCCCGTTCCTGTTCCCGGCGCGGCGCGAGTACGAGGGGCTGGGCGGGTTCCGGAAGGTCGTGGGGATCCTGGAGGAGCACGGCATCCGGCTCGGGGCGATGGTCGAGCGCGAGTTGTTCGTCGAGGTGTACCGGTTCAAGGCGACGAGCCACGCGCTGAACACGATCAACTGGGGCGCGTACGAGACGGACTCGATGTACCACCTGATGTTCCCGCAGCCGGGGATGATGCGCCCCGAGGTCGTGGCGCGCTACGAGGCGGCGCCGGACGCGGCGGCGCGGTCGCGGGTGGCCGAGGCGTACAAGGAGGAGACGAACCCGCACGACGGGCACCAGCTGCTCAACAAGCCGTGGATCGAGCGCGACGACGGCGGGATCGACATCGTCGAGGGGAGCCAGCACAAATACCCGCAGTGCCAGCTGATCTTCGACAAGACGACGCAGACGTGCTTCGCGTTCTGCACCTACTGCTTCCGGCACGCGCAGTTGCGCCGCGACGATGACATGTTCATCCAGGAGGACATCGCGCAGGTCCACGACTACCTGCGCCGGCACACCGAGGTGACGGACCTGCTCATCACCGGGGGCGACGCGGGGTACATCCCCTCCGAGCGGCTGCGCCAGTACGTCCAGCCCATCATGGACGACCCGTCGCTGCTGCACGTGCGGACGGTGCGGCTGGCCTCCCGCGCGCTGACCTACCAGCCCGAGATGCTGCTGACGCGCCGCTACGAGCGGACCCTGGGCCTCTTCGACGAGATGCACGCCAACGGGGTGCAGCTGTCGTGGATGGCGCACTTCTCGACGCCGCGCGAACTGCTGAACCCGAGCACGATCGCGGCGATCCGGCGGCTCCAGGCCCACGGCGTGGTGGTGCGCAGCCAAAGCCCGATCATGAACCACATCAGCCTGTTCACTCGCGAGGACGGCACGACGGACGTCGAGCGATCCGCGCGGAACTGGATCGACCTGGCGAACGTGCTCGGCACGCTGCTGGTGCGGTTCCACTCGATGTACTGCGCCCGTGCGACCGGCGAGCACCACTACTTCGCCGCGCCGCTCGCGGACGTCGAGAAGATATCGAACCTCGTCTTCCGCTCGCTCAGTTCGCTCAACCGTCCCTCGCGCTACATCACCATGACGACCTCGGCGGGCAAACTCTCGCTGCTGGGCGAGGCGACGGTGGGGGGGCGGCGCGCGCTCGCCCTGAAGTTCAACGAGGCCCGCAACATGGCCTGGATGGACCGGGTCTTCCTCGCGGTGTACGACGAGAAGGAGACGCGGGTGGACCGGCTCGTGCCGCTGGACGGCGGCGGGTTCTTCTTCGAGGAGGAACTGCGCGAGATCGAGCGGGCGCTGGAGGCGACGATCGAGCGGCGCACGCCGCTCAAGGTCCTGGGATGATCGACAAGCGGTGCAGTTCGGCGCTCGAGGCCGTCGCCTGCGTCCACGACGGGGCGACGGTGATGATCGGGGGCTTCGGCAGCGCGGGCAGCCCGGTCGAACTGATCCACGCGCTGATCGACAACGGCGCCCGCGGGCTGACGGTCATCAGCAACAACGCCGGGTGCGGGTGCGTCGGCCTGGCCGCGCTGATCGAGGCGGGTCGCGTCGAGCGGGTCGTCTGCTCGTTCCCGCGCAGCGCGGACTCGGAGGCGTTCGCCGCGATGTACCGCGCGGGCCGGATCGCGCTGGACCTCGTGCCCCAGGGGACGCTCGCGGAGCGCATCCGCGCCGGCGGCGCGGGCATCCCGGCCTTCTACACTCCCGCGAGCGTCGGCACGCCGCTGGGCGAGGGCAAGGAGCGCCGGTCGTTCGGCGGGCGCGAGTGCGTGCTCGAGCACGCGCTGACAGCCGACTTCGCGCTGGTCAGGGCGGAGCGCGCGGACCGCCACGGGAACCTCGTCTACCGAAAGACCGCGCGAAACTTCGGCCCGATCATGTGCACGGCCTCGCGCGTCGCGATCGTGCAGGCGCGCCGGGTCGTCGAGCCTGGCGAGATCGACCCCGAGGTCGTGGTGACGCCGGGCGTCTTCGTGCAGCGCGTGGTCGAGGTGCGCGAGCCGGCGGACGAGTCCGCGCTGGTGCGCGAGGGGAGGCGCTACCCGTGAGCGTGCAGCCAGGATGGACCCGCGAGGAGATGGCCGCGCTGGCCGCGCTGGACATCCCCGACGGCACGTGCGTCAACCTCGGGATCGGCATCCCGGAACTGGTGGCGCGGCACGTGCCCGCGGGGCGCGAACTGGTCATCCACACCGAGAACGGGCTGCTCGGCGTCGGCCCGCCGCCCGCGCCGGGCGAGGAGGACGCCGACCTGATCAACGCCGGCAAGAAGCCGGTCACCGCCCTGCCCGGCGCGGCGTACTTCCACCACGCCGACAGTTTCGCCATGATCCGGGGGGGGCACATCGGCGTCTGCGTGCTCGGCGCGATGCAGGTCTCGGCGACGGGCGACCTGGCGAACTGGTCCACCGGCGAGCCGGACGCGATCCCGGCCGTCGGCGGCGCGATGGACCTCGTCGCGGGCGTGGGGCGCGTGCTCGTGCTGATGGAGCACACGACGCGCCGCGGCGAGCCGAAACTGGTCGATCGCTGCACGCTCCCGCTGACGGGGGTGGGCGTGGTGAGTCGGGTGTACACAAACCTCGCCGCGGTGGACGTCACGGCGCGCGGGCTGGTCGTGCGCCGGCTCGCGCCGGGCGTGGGCCTCGACAGCGTGCGCGCGCGCACCGGCGCGCCGCTCATCGACGGGCGCGACGGGAAGGAGGAGGGTCCGTGAGCGAGCCGTCGCGGAGCGAGTCGCTGTACCGGCGTGCGGTGCGCGTGCTTCCGGGGGGCGTGAGCCGCAACGCGGTGCTGCGCCGCCCGCACCCGGTCTACGCGGCGTTCGGCGAGGGGTGCCGCCTGACGGACGTGGATGGCGTGCGCCGCCTGGACTTCGCCAACAACATGGCCTCGCTCATCCACGGGCACGCGCACCCCGCGATCGTGCGCGCGGTCGAGGAGCAGGTGCGGCGCGGCACGGCCTTCACGCTGGCGACCGAGGTCGAGGTCGAGTTCGCCGAGCACATGGTCGGTCGATCCGAAGCCTTCGAGATGGTCCGGTTCGTGAACTCGGGGACCGAGGCGATCATGTGCTGCATCAAGGCGGCCCGCGCGTTCACGGGCCGGCCGATGATCGCCAAGGTCGAGGGGGCGTACCACGGGCTGTACGACTACGCCGAGGTCAGCCAGACCGCGACGCCGGTGGACTGGGGCGACGCCGACCGCCCGGCGAGCGTGCCGGTGTGTACGGGCACGCCCGCGTCCGCCCTCGCCGAGGTGGTCGTGCTGCCGTTCAACGACGCGGAGCGCGCCGTCGCGCTGCTGGACCGGCACGCGGAGCGGGTCGCGTGCGTGCTGCTGGACCCGATGCCGCACCGCGTCGGGCTTTCGCCGGCGACGGAGGCGTTCGTCGGCGCGCTCCACCGCTGGACGCGGGCCAACGGCGCGCTGCTCGTCTTCGACGAGGTCATCACCTTCCGGTGCGGCTACGGCGGGGCGCAGGAACGGTACGCTGTCCGCCCGGACCTGACCGCGCTGGGGAAGATCATCGGTGGGGGGTTCCCGATCGGGGCGATCGCCGGCCGGCGCGAGGTGATGGACGTGCTCAACCCGCTGCGCTCGCCGGTGCTCTTCCCGCACTCGGGCACCTTCTCCGCGAACCCCGTGTCGATGACCGCCGGGCTGACGGCGATGCGCCTCTTCGACCGCGCCGAGGTCGAGCGGCTCAACCGTCTCGGCGAACTCGCTCGCGAGCGGATCGCGGGGCTGATCGCTGAGGCGGGCGTGCCCGCGTGCGTCATGGGCGGCGGCTCGATGTTCCGCCTCCACATGAAGCCCGAGCCGCCGCGCGACTACCGGGCGGCGTACCCCACGGCCCGCGAGGCCGGGGCCGCGGGCGCGCTGGTGAACGCGCTCTTCCGCGACGGCGTCATGCTGATCGGCACCTGCACGGGCTCGCTCTCGACGCCGATGACGGAGCGCGAGATCGACGCGTTGTGCGACGCGCTGCGCCCCGCGCTGCGCGGCGTCGCCCCGCTGCTCGACGCGCCGCACGCCGCGGCGCGGGGAGGGTGAGCGATGCGTGCCGCCTTCCTGTGCGACGCTGTCCGCACGCCGATCGGGCGCTACGCCGGCGCGATCGCCCAGGTGCGGACGGACGACCTCGCCGCCCTCCCCGTCGAGTCTCTCGTGCGCCGCAGCCCGGGTGTTGATTGGGCCGCGATCGACGATGTCGTGCTCGGGTGCGTCAATCAGGCGGGAGAGGACAACCGCAACGTGGCTCGCATGGCGCTCCTGCTGGCCGGCCTGCCCCCGAGCGTCCCCGGCGTCACGGTGAACCGCCTCTGCGGGTCGGGGATGGAGGCGGTCGCGGCCTGCGCCCGCGCGATCGCCAGCACCGAGGTGGACCTGACCATCGCCGGCGGCGTGGAGAGCATGTCGCGCGCGCCCTTCGTGCTCGCCAAGTCGGCGTCGCCCTTCTCGCGCGAGGCGGAACTGCACGACTCCACCATCGGATGGCGGTTCGTCAACCCGCGCACGCGCGAGGCCTACGGCACGGACTCGATGCCCGAGACCGCCGAGCGCCTCGCCGAGACGCACGGCATCTCGCGCGAGGACCAGGACGCCTTCGCCCTGTGGAGCCAGCACAAGGCCGCTGCCGCGCAGGCGAGTGGCGCGCTCGCCGTGGAGATCGTGCCCGTGCGGGTGCCGGGGCCGAAGGGCGAGGCGACGGAAGTCCGCGCAGACGAGCACCCGCGCCGCACCTCCGCGGAAGCGCTGGCGAAACTTCGGCCGATCGTGCGGCCGGGAGGGACGATCACCGCGGGCAACGCGTCCGGCGTGAACGACGGCGCGGCCGCGCTGCTCGTGGCGTCGGAACACGCGGCGGCGCGCCACGGCCTGCGGGCACGGGCACGCATCCTCGGAGCGGCGACGGCCGGCGTCGAGCCGCGCGTCATGGGCATCGGGCCGGTCCCCGCAACGCGCCGGCTGCTGGATCGGCTCGGGCTGCGGCTGGACGACTTCGACCTGATCGAACTCAACGAGGCGTTCGCCGCCCAGGCGCTGGCGTGCACACGCGCATTGGGCCTGGCCGACGACGACCCGCGCGTCAACCCGCAGGGGGGGGCCATCGCCCTCGGGCACCCGCTGGGCATGAGCGGGGCGCGGCTGGTCGCGACGGCGATGCACCAGATGGAGCGCAACGGCCTGCGCCGCGCCCTGTGCACCATGTGCATCGGCGTCGGGCAGGGGATCGCTATGGCGCTCGAGCGCGTGGGGTAGCGGGGCGCGGGTCAGTCGCGCAGACGGTCGAGAATGACCGGGATGGCCGGCGGCTCGGGCTGGGCCGCGCCCTCAAGAACGGCACGGACGCGCTGCTCGCCCGAGAGACGCCGGACGAGGCCGCGGTGCGAGGCTTCGAGCAGCACGGTGTCCGGCGCGCCGAGGCGGAGGGCGGAGTCCAGCGGGACCACGCCGTCGCCGAGGGATTCGACCGCGCGCCGGGCCTCGTCGGCGAGGCGCTCGGCCTCGCCCGCCCCGAGCAGCCGGCGCGCCAGCCACGACGACGCGAGCCACGAGGTGTCGGTGCGCTCCTCGGCGGTAAGGCGGCCGGCGATGACGGTGAGGCGCACGGCGTCGGGGAGCGCACGGGCGTGCAGCGATTCGAGGAACGGCGAGCCGGTCATGAGGTCCGCGCCCGCCTCGCCCAGCCCGTCGCGCAGCGAGCCGAGCAGCGAGCGCGGGTCCCAGCCGGGGCCTTCGAGCCAGCGCAGGGCGTGCTCGCGGACCTCGGCGAGCGCGCGGACCCGGGCCCACGGCGAGCCGCCCATGGGCGTGCCGACCGTGATGAGGCGTCGAACCTCCGGCAGGGGGGGGGAACCGTGCTCCGGCGCGCGGGTGAGGCAGTCCAGCGCGACCAGGCCGCCCATCGAGTGGCAGACGAGATCGACGCGCCCCGCTCCGGCGGACCCGAGCAGCCGGAGGCTCTCGCGCAGCAGGTCCGCGGATGGGGCGACGCCCTGATCGTTGGGGTACTCGAAGACCGCGGCGTGCAGGCCCGCGTCGCGCAGGGCGGGCAGGAGGTCGGCCCAGATGTCGCCGGGGTCGTCGAGGCCGTGGACGAGGACGACGACCGAGGGGGATGCCCGGCTCGCCGCGTTCAGACGCTCGAGCGCGCCGCCGTCGCCGACGAGGTAGAGGCCCGGCTCGGGCGTGAGGCGCGGCGCCGGCCCGCCGAGCAGGGCGTCGAGGCGTGCGTCGAGATCGTCCAGGGCGCGGACGAACTCGCTCGCGTCCTCCGGTTGCGCGCGGTCGGCCCGGTGACCCGCCGTCCAGACCACGGCGCCCAACGCGAGCACGCACCCCGCGAGCGCGAGCCTGCGCCGACGTGTCATGGCGCTCTCTGCATCATCTGGTCGAGGAGCCTCTGCTCGGCCTCGGCGTAGCGGGCGAAGGCGCGGACGAGCTGGTCGCGCCAGCCCGCGATCTGCTCGGCCTCGGCAGCGCTGAGCGTCGGGCGGGCCTGGGTCGCGACCAGCAGGGCGTCGAGGGCCTCGCTGGCGGCGCGCAGGTCGCTCACCGCCGCGGCGTAGGAGCGGGCCGAGTCGTAGAGCAGTTGCGTCTCGAGTTCCTTGGTGTTCGGGCGGTGCAGCATCCGCCAGGGCTGCGAGCGGATCTCGACGGTTGCGAGTTTGAGCTGGTCCGCGGCGAGGCGCGAGTCGGCGAGGATGCCGTCGATGGTGGGCCGGTTGGCGCGGACGAGCGTGTACGCCTCGTCGCCGATCTCGGTGAAGCGGTCCACGCCGGCCGTGGCGCTGTCGAGCAGGTGCGTGCCGCGGGGGATCCACTCGTCGTTGACCTTCGCGGTGACGGACTCGACGTTCTCGACGATGCGGTCGATGCGCGGGCGGTTGTCGTCGATCGCGCTCCGCGCCGAATCGAGCAGCCCCTCGCCCTTGTCGAGGACGGGGCCGGCGCGGTCGGCCAGGTCGCGGAGTTTCGCGCTGAACTCGTTGCTGCGCTCGATGGTCGTCGTGATGGAGGCGCTCCATTCGGGCCAGCGTTCGCGGGCGTCGCGGACGACGTCGCGCACGTCGGCGACGATCTGGCTGACGTTCTTCGTCAGGTCCGGGTCGGCGTCGTCCACGAACTTCATCATCTTCTCGGTGCCCTTGTCGAGGCGCTCGAGGATGCTCTGGAGTTGGAAGCGCTGCTCGTCGCCGTAGCCGGCCTGCGCGAGCAGGGCGGGGGGGGCGAGCCGCCCCTCGATCGGCCCGGTGGCGGGTCCGGCCTGCTCCGTGCCGAGGCTCACGATGTTGATGACGCTCGCCGAGCCGAGGAGCGGCACTTCGAGATGAATGCGGGCGTCGGCGTAGAGGGGGATGTCCCTGCGGATCTTGATCGTGACCATCACGGCGTAGCCCGCCTCACCGTCGAAGTCGATGTCGGCGACCGTGCCGACCGGCTGGCCGCCCAGGCGCACCTCCGCGTCGCGGTCGAGTCCCGTCGCGCCCTGGCGGATGTCGAAGCGAACGGCGTAGGTGTTGGTGCGGGCGAGCACGCCCGCGAAGTCCGTGAGCACGAAGCTCGCGACCACGGCCAGCAGCACCCCGCCGAGCAGGAAGAGTCCGGCGATCAGGTTGTTGCGAGGGTTGTTGCGTGAACTCATGCCCGACACGCCCCCAAGGCCTCTCCCATCCGGCCCTTTTCGCGGAGCGGCGATCGGATCGGCGACCGCACGCGGCGGAGTATAACGGGTCTGCCGCCCGCCGCTCAGAGGTCGTGGCCGAAGAGGGCCGCCTGAAAGGCGGTCTCGTCGCGCCGGCTTGTGATCGGCCCTTCCGGGTCGCCCCGGAGGAACTGGCGGATGAGGCGCTCGTGCTCTGGCAGGTCGTGGGCCTGATCGCGCGGGGTGTCGCGGAGGCGCTCGAACCACTCGCGCCGCTCGACCCGCAGGATGCGCCCCTTGTCGAGCATCGCCATGCGGTCGGCGATGGTGAAGGCCGAGTCCATCTCGTGGGTGACGACGACGCTGGTGACACCGAGCTGCTTCGAGAGCGCGACGATCAACTGGTCGATCTGCGCGCTGGTGACGGGGTCGAGGCCCGCGCTCGGCTCGTCGTAGAAGAGGATGCGCGGGTCGAGGGCGAGGGCGCGGGCGAGGCCGGCCCGCTTCTTCATGCCCCCGGAGATCTGGGCGGGGTACTTGTCCGCGTGCTCGCGCAGGCCCACGAGTTCCAGTTTGATCTGCACCTGGATGTCGATGATGTCCTGGTCGAGGTCCGTGTGCTCGCGCAGCGGCAGGGCGACGTTCTCGGCGATCGTCATCGAGTTGAAGAGCGCGCCGGACTGGAAGAGGATGCCGAACTTCTTGCGGACCTCGTTCATCTCCTCGGGGTCGAGCGAGGCGACGTCGCGCCCGAACATCCAGATGCTCCCCTCCTCGGGGCGGAACGTGCCGATCATCAGGCGCAGCGAGGTGCTCTTGCCCGAGCCTGAGCCGCCCATGATGACCATCGTCTCGCCCGGATAGACGTCCAGGTCGAAGGACTCGAGGACCGTCAGGCCGTCGAAGCGCTTGCAGACGCCGCGGCAGGAGATCACAGGCTCGGGCGACGATTCGGGCACGGGTGAAGAATACGGCGGAGAGGCCGGAGGGGGAAGGACGAAGGCTGAAGGGGGAATAGGACCTATCCCCAAACCCACGACTCACCACAGAGGCACAGAGGGCACCGAGAAAAAAACCCAGGATTCCTGCCTCGGTGCCCTCTGTGCCTCTGTGGTGAGATCGGTTCTCCGAGATTACGGGATAGCCTCTATAGGGGGGATCAGCCGCCGTCGCCGTTCTCTTTGTCCGTATCCGCCGGAGTGTCGCCGGGCGGAGTCGCGGGCGTCGCGGGGGGGGTTGCCGGCGTCGTCGGCGTGACGACGGGGTCGATGAGCCAGATGATGCGCGAGCCGTCGCGCGACACGACGCCGAAGTTCTCGAGCGCGGGCAATCCATCCGGCGCGGACTGTCCCTGAACAATGACCGGAATGATGATGACCCTGCCGTGATCGAAATCGGCGGGCATCGGCCAGACGCGCGACTGGTACGACGCGGGTGCTTGGGTGACGATCTCGAGCGACTCGAAGTTTCCGAAGTAGTAACCGAACACGGACGCCAGCGAGCGCTCGCTGCCCTTGAACGCGCCCCACTCCGACTCGACCTCGGCGAGGAAGAGCGCATGGTCCTCGTCCGTGAAGGCATTGGTGAATGAGCGGGCCATCATGGGGCGCACGGCGGCAGGATCCTGGCTGAAGACGCCGTCGATTCTCGACGACCACTGCGAGAAACCCATCGAAACGCCGATCCAGAGAAACAGCGAGATTAGCGTCGCGAACAGGCCGATGACGATCCCCGTGATCGCCATGCCCTTGCCGCCGACGCGGCCCTGCGACCGCGAGATGCCGGGCATCGCCGCGACGCCCATCACGACGCCCAGCACGCCCGGGCCGGGCACGCAGCAGACGACCAGCGAGAGGATCGACACGATGAGCGAGCCGACAGCCAGCAGGCTCGTGCGCTCTGGGGCGATGACCTCATCGCCAGGGCCGAAGTCGGAGAACCCCCGGTTGAAGTCTGACTGGCTCATGGCCCCAAGCCTACCCGAGCCTCGGACAGCCCGCCCGCTCATACCCCCAGGCCTCAGGCCTCCAGCTTCAGGCCCCACGCCCCGACGCCGCCATCGAGCGCGACAGCACCTCGACGCACTCGGCGATCAGGTCCACGGCCCGGTCGATCTCGTCGTCCGTGGTGTGGCGGCAGATGCTGAAGCGGATCGTGCCGTGGGCGACCTCGGGGGCGATCCCCGAGGCGATCAGGACCGGGGAGGCTTCGAGCGAGCCTGAGGCACACGCCGACCCGGCCGAGGCGCACAGGCCGCGCTCGCTCATCAGTAGCAGAAGGGCCTCGGCCTCGAGGCGCGGGAACCCGATGCTGGCCGTGTTCCAGACGCGCCCCTCGGGGAACTTCGGACCGTTGACCACCGCGCCGGCGACGCGCTGCGCCACCGTCCGCTCGAACCGATCGCGCCTCGCGCGGCAGGCCTCGAGATTGGCGGGGTCGGCGAGCCACTCGGCGGCCTCGAGGCAGGCGACGCCCGCGCCGACGATGCCCGGGACGTTCTCCGTGCCCCCGCGTCGCCCGAGTTCCTGCGTGCCGTGGATCTGCGGGCGCAGCCGCACGCCGCGCCGCGTCCAGACGACGCCGATGCCCTTGGGTCCGTGGAACTTGTGGGGGCTGAAGGTGAGGACGTCGATCGGCGTCGCCTCCACGCCGGGCGTGCCGTCGCCGGTGGTACATCGGGCGTGCCCGTTCGAGGCCGGGTCGGTGCGGGCGATCCGGGCCGCGCTGCCGACGTTCGTGGGCATCTTGCCGACCCACTGCGTGCCGTCGCAGTGGAAGAGGACGCCGCGCTCGCGGCAGAGCGCGCCGATGCGGGCGACGGGGTGGACGACGCCGGTTTCGTTGTTGGCCCACTGCACGCTGACGAGGGCGACGGAGTCGTCGAGCAGGTCGGCCAGAGCGTCGGGGTCGGCCGCGCCGTGGCGGTCGAGGGGCGCCCAGCGGACGCCGGCGAGGCCGCGCTGCTCGAGATCGTGCGCCAGTTCGCGCACCGCGCCGTGCTCGACGCGCGTGGTGACGAGCGTGCGGCGCTCGCTCGCTTCGAGCGCGCCGCGAATGGCGAGGTCGATCGACTCGGTGCCGCTGGAGGTGAAGGTGATCTCGCGGGCGCGCGCGCCGATGAGCGACGCGACCTCGCGCCGGGCGAGTTCCACCGCCTGGCGCGCGGCCTGCCCGGCGCGGTGCATGCTCGACGGGTTCGGCCACAGGTCGGTCAGGGCGCGGCAGACGGCCTCGACGACCGCGGGGCTGGGCCGGGTGGTGGCGTTGTTGTCCAGGTAGATCACGCCCGCATCTTACCGGGCAGAACCCCGGCGACCGAACCGCGATGGAGGCGGAACGCCGCAAACGGGGACTCCGCCCGGGTCGGCGGGGCGTATCCTGCCCCCATGCCGCCCGGAACGGATTCCAAACGCGACGCGCCCCTCGAAGTGCGCACGGAGGCCCTCGGCAAGTCGTTCGGCGACCACGTCGTGCTGCGCGGCGTGAACGTCGAGGTCGCGTCGGGCGAGATCGTGGCCGTGGTCGGCGCCAGCGGGTCGGGCAAGACCGTCCTGCTGGACCTGATCATCGGGCTGCTGACCCCGAGCGAGGGGCGGGTGCTGGTGGCCGACCACAGCCGACCGGGCGCGCCGCTCGCGGACCCCGCGACGCTGGACGACGACGAGTTCGACGCCGTGCGCCGGCACTGGGCGGTCGTCTTCCAGCGCAACGCGCTCTTCTCGGGGAGCGTCTACGAGAACATCGCGCTGCTGCTGCGCGAGCACGAAGAGACGAGCGAACAGGAGATCGAGCGGCGGGCGCGGACCGCGCTGGCGGCGTGCGCCCTCGACGTCGAGGACGTGCTGCACAAGGACCGCGACAACCTCTCGGGCGGCATGGCCAAGCGCGTCGCCATCGCCCGCGCCATCGCCCTCGACCCCATCGCCATCTTCTACGACGAGCCGACCACGGGGCTGGACCCGGTCGTCTCCGGCGGCATCCACGAACTGATCTGGAACCTGCACCACACGCCGAGGGCGGACGGGGCGCGCCGCACCACCCTCGTCATCACGCACGACCGCGAACTGCTGCGCCGCCTCGCGCCGCGCGTCGTCATGCTGCACGAGGGGGGGGTGTGCTACGACGGGCCGTACGAGGGCTTCGGGCGCGCGGACTGCCGGCCGGCGCGCGAGTACCTCGAGGTGATGCCGGCCCTGCACGCGCGCCCGACGCCGGGGTAAGACCCTGATCCGATCAGTGCCAGCTGCTCTGGAACCCGGTCGCGATGTTCTCGAAGCCGAGGTCGAACGTCAGTTCCCGCCCGGCGTTGAAACTCGTCCAGTCGCTCGGGCCGGAGGAACCGTAGTTCCCGAAGTCCATCGTGTGCGACGGCGCAGCCCATTGCTCGGGCACATACCGGGCGGAGTAGCCGGTATCGTACCAGAACGCACCACCGCCGGGCACGCCCGCGCCGAACCGCGACCAGAAGTCCTGGAACATCTGAAAGAGTTCGGAGAGCGCATCGTCGCCCGATGCTCCGGTGACGGTGTCGCCGTGCTCCTGTTCGTACTCGTAGGCGTAGGCATACCCATGATCGGACACGACGCCGAAGTCCTGCGCGATCGGACGCGCGACGTCGGAGACCCTTGTGGCGTCCCACGCGGCCATGCCGGGCTTCCAGAAGGCGCGATCGACGACGATGTCGTCGCCCTCGACATGAATGACCATCAGGTTCAGGCTGCCGTCGAGGCCGCTCACGCCGCGCACGTCGGCCGGGTCGCGGACCGGCTCGACGCCCGCCACGTCGCCGATGGGAGCGACCTCCCAGAGGTCCATGCCCGGCGCCCACCAGTACTGCACGAGTTCCCCCGCCAGGTCGTCGAAGCCGGCGACGTTCAGGCCGCCCCATTCGGTGACGTAACTGGTGATGGACCAGGGGTTCAGGCGCGGGCCGCCGAAGAGATCGGTGAGGTTCGATTCTCGCCACTCGCCGCCGAACTCGGGCACCCACCAGACCACGCGCAGGCGGCCGTCCTCGCCGACGCCGGCGATGTTGATGCCGTTCCAAGGCGTGGTGTAGACCGTAAGGCGCCCTGTAAACCGGGCAGAGGAGCCGGTGACCTCGGTGAGGTTGCTCGACATCCAGTTCTGAAGGCCGGGCGCCCACCAGATGCTCCAGACCTCGCCGGAGGGGTCGATGCCGGCGGCGTTCAGGCCGTTCCAGCCGGTCGCGTACACGGTGAGCTCGCTCTCGATGTACGGGATGAACTGCCCGGTAGCGGCGAGGTCCGCGCGCGTGATGTTGCGGAAAGTCCAACGGTCGGAGCCGTTCATCAGGCTGTAGCGGACGGCGTCGTCGCCCTCGGTAAAGCCGATGAGGTGGAACGCGCCGCCCGCGTCTGTCATGGCCTTGAGTTCGTAGTCGATCGGCTCCGCGCCGGGGATCGAGTCGGTCAGGTTGCGCTGGCCCCAGATGCCGTCATCCGTCTTTGTGTAGAGGATCAGGCCCTCATCCGACAGGCCCGCCGCGAAGGGTCGGCCATTGTCGGGATCGACCCACCCGACATGCTCCCAAAGAAAGTCGGGCGAGCCGGGGACCAGCGGCAACGAGACTTCGCTCCACTCCCCGCCTGGTGCAAGTTCGTAAATCGCGGCGTCGGCGTCGTTGTTGTATCCCGCGTAGGCGAGGACGGCCGCCCCGGGACTTGCGGTGAGGACAACCCTCGCCTCCATCGACTCGAACATCACGCCGCGACCAGATCCGTGCCGGGAACGCCTCATGGCCTGACCTCCCACTTGGCGGGCGTGCCATCGACCAGCGCACACGAACCGGGGGCATCCCACCGATGGCCTATGCGAGAACGGCGTGTGTGCGGGGCCAAGCGTTCCGGAAGTGAGGTACCATCCACTGTCCGAACGACAGCGCGTTGTGTGCCTGGGGCAACCCGCAGTGAAGTGCGTCATCCAGAGAGTCTCGCAGGCGTCGCTGGACGCGGACGGTGTTGCCCACGCCGCCATCGGGCCGGGGCTGGTCGTGCTGGCGGCCGTCGTCGAGGGCGACACCGACCGCGACCGGGACTGGACGGCCGACAAGATCGCCCACCTGCGCGTCTTCGAGGACGACGCCGGCAAGATGAACCGCTCGGTCGTCGAGGCCGGCGGGAGCGTGCTGCTCGTGCCGAACTTTACGGTGGCGGGGGACGCGCGCAAGGGCCGCCGCCCCTCCTTCGACGCGGCGATGCGCCCGCCGGAGGCCGCGGCGGCGTTCGAGGCCTTCGCCGACGCCCTGCGGGCGCGGGGCGTGCCCGTCTCCACCGGCGTCTTCGGCGCGCACATGCACGTCCGCCTCGTGAACGACGGCCCGGTCACACTCGTGCTGGACTCGCGGGCGTAGGCGGCGAGGTCTGGTAGACTCGGCGGCGCATGGCCGACCCGATCGCTGCACAACCTATCGGCGTGTTCCTCGACGCGCTCGCGTCGCGGACGCCTACGCCCGGCGGCGGGGCGGCGGCGTGCCTGACGGGGGCGGTCGCCGCGTCGCTCGCCGGGATGGTGGTGGCGTACACGCTGGGGCGCAGGGACGCCGAGCCGCACCGCGACCGTCTGGAGGACGCCGCGCGGCGCTTCGAGGCGGCGCGGGTCGTGCTGCTGCGGCTGGCGGACGAGGACGCGGAGGCGTACGGCGCGCTCGCGCCGCTGCTGCGGCTCTCCGAGAACGACCCGAAGCGGCAGGCGGAACTGCCCGGCGCGCTGGAGGCGGCGATCGCCGCGCCGAGGGCCGCGTTGGCCGCGTGCTCGAACGTGCTGCGCCTGCTCGAGGCCGTCGAGCCGATCTCGAACCGCAACCTGCGGAGCGACCTCGCCATCGCGGCGGTGCTCTCGGCGTCTTCGTCGCGGGCCGCGGCGTGGAACGTCTCCATCAACCTGCCTCTGGTGGCGGATGCCGAGCGGCGCGACGAGATCGAGAGCGACACGGTGACGACGCTGGCCGACCTGACCAATCGCGCCCGCCGCGTCGAGGACCGCTGCCGCGACTGACCCGCCGGGGAACACCGCCCGAACCGACCTAGACTCGGGCATGTCCGCCGTAGACGTATCCGGGGTGGCGGAGTTGCCGATCCTCACGGAGTTGCTCCGCGAGGTGAGCCGGGCAACGCGTCCGCACGACGTGCCCGCGGCGTTCGGGCGGCACTTCTGGAAGGTCCGCCCCTACGACTACCTGCTGTCGGTCTCGGTGCGGGGGCTGCCGCGCGGGCAGTACAAGATCACGCGCCGGATCGTCCCGGCCTCGAAGCAGCCGCCCGGCGCGCCGGACCCGTGGCGCGACTGGCAGACGATCCCGGCGCACTCGGGCGGGTTCGTCGGGGGCGTGCTGGAACGCCCCGAGCCGCAGTTGTTCCAGCATCTGGACCTGCGCGGCGACGAGGTGCTGGGCGACGAACTGAGCGAGATGGGCAGTTGCATCGCCAGCCCGGTCTTCGACCACGGCGAGCCGCTCAACTGGACGTTCACGTTCCGGCGCGACCCCGAGGGCTTCACGAAGGCGGGGCTGGCCGAGCACGTGCTGATCACCAACATGGTCGGGGCGACCACGCGGACGCTCCTGCACGCCTCGCGGGTGGACGAGCTGAACGCCGCGCTGACGCGACAACTGGAGGAGGTGGCCCGGGTGCAGCAGTCGCTGCTGCCCAAGCGTGTGCCGAGCGTGCCGGGGCTGCTGATCGCCACGAGTTACCTGACCTCCGACGAGGCGGGCGGGGACTACTACGACTTCTTCCGGCTCGCCGACGGGCGGCTTGGCGTGCTGATCGCCGACGTGGCGGGGCACGGGGCGGCCGCCGCCACGGTGATGGCGATGCTCCACGCGATCCTGCACGGGTACGAGGGGCCGGACTTCTCGCCCGTGGCGGTGATGCGCTACGCGAACCGGCGCCTGCACGCCGCCGCGCTGGAGGGGAGTTTCGTGACGGCGTTCTTCGCCACGGTGGACTCGGCGACCGGCGAGGTCCGCTTCTCGCGGGCCGGGCACAACCCCCCCCGCCACAAGCACGGCCCCGAAGGGCACGTCACGCCCCTCGAAGGGGGGGGCGGCCTGCCGCTGGGCCTCTCGCCTGACTTCGACGGCGAGGAGGACTCCGTGCGGCTGGAACGCGACGACACCCTCATTCTCTACACCGACGGCATCACCGAGGCCTTCGGCCCGAACCGCGAGATGTTCGGCGTCGAGCGACTCGACGCCGCCCTCGAGAAGTGCTCCGGCCACCCCGAGTGCGTCGTCGAGTCGGTCCACACCGCCCTCTACGAGCACACCCGGGCGCGGACACGCGAGGACGATCAGACGCTGGTGGCGTTGCGGTATCTGGGAGGCGAGTGAGAGAGTGGCTGAGTGGCTGAGTGGCAAAGTGGCAGAGTGACGGAGTGACGGAGTGACGGAGTGACGGAGTGACGGAGTGACGGAGTGACGGAGTGACGGAGTGACGGAGTGACGGAGTGACGGAGTGACGGAGTGACGGAGTGACGGAGTGATTGCATTCTACAGTTCTGTGCTCTCGTATCACTCTGCCACTCTGCCACTTCGCACCTGACACGGCGACCATCGCATGGCCCACGACTGGTTCGACAGCCCGGACCCCGACGCCGGCGAGGTCGGCCTCCGCTTCGCCTGCACGATGTGCGGCAACTGCTGCTCCGGGCCGCCGGGGTACGTCCTCGTGAGCGACGCCGAGTGCGACGCCCTCGCGGCGCGGCTGGGCGTCGGGCGAGCGGCGTTCATCGCCCGCTACACCGAGATGACCTCGCACGGCCGATCGCTCGTGGAGCGCGAAGGCCCGCGCGGGTTCGACTGCGTCTTCCTCGACCGCGAGCGTGTGCCGGGCCGGGCGGTCTGCGGCGTGTACGAGGACCGCCCCGCGCAGTGCCGCTCGTGGCCGTTCTGGCCGGAACTGCTCCGCAGCCGCGACGACTGGATCCGGGCACGCCGCACCTGTCCCGGCATCGACACCGGTCGGCTGCACGCGCCGCAGCAGGTGCGGGTGATCCGCGATCGGCATCCGCGATGAGCGTCCCCCCCCCGACGGACCCGCTCTCCCGACTCCGCGCCGCCGCGCCCGCGCGCGCCGATGCCGAGGCCTGGCTCCGCGCCGCCCGCGACGCGCAGGTCTCGGGCGAACTGGAACTGGTCTACGCGGCGTTGGCGCGCGAGGCGGCTCGCCGACGCCCGGTCTGCACCGCGTCGGGTCGCTGCTGCCGCTTCGAGGCGTGGGGGCACCGCCTCTACACCACCGGGCTGGAAGCGGCGTTCACGGTGGTCTCGATCGACCCCGCGCTCGTGCCGGACGAGGCGGGGGTCGCCGGTGCGCTGGCGAGGGGGGGGTGCCCGTTCCAGCCGGCGACGCTCTGCGAGGTGCACGCGCACCGCCCGCTCGGCTGCCGCGTCTACTACTGCGACCCGACGGCCCAGGACTGGCAGCGGGCGTTGAGCGAGCGGATGCTCCGCGAGGTGCGGGACATCCACGACCGGCACGGCGTGCCGTACCTCTACGCCGAGTGGCGGTCGCTGCTCTTCGCCCTCGCGTCGCTCACGGCCTCGGACGGCGGCGCGACGCCAGGTGCAGGCGGATGAACCGCTCCCACGCGCGCCCGTCCGGCGCGAGCCACGCGGGCAGCGCGCCGGGCCTGTGCGAAAGCCCTTCGAGCGCGCCGCGGGCGACGGCGGCGTGCGAGCGCGGGCGTGCGCCCGCCAGCCGGTGCGCCCAGAGCCAGCCGAGAATCAGTCCGACCGCTTTCCACCGCCCGCGCCCATGGCGTCGCGCCAGCCAGACCCAGTTGCGCGTGGCGGTGCGGAACCAGCGGTCGCTCTTGCGTGCCGCGGCGGGCGAGTCGTGCTCGCACCGCCAGGCGGGGTTGACGTGGACGCCCCCCCCCGCCGCGAGCAGTCGCATGGCGAGGTCCACGTCGTTGCGGTAGAGGTGGAACGCCTCGTCGTAGCCGCCGAGGGCGCGCCACGCCGCCGTGCGCACGAGGTTGCAGCAGCCCATCACGGGCCAGTCGTCGCGCGGGCCTTCGAGCCGCTCGGCGAAGGGCCACTCGCACGCGCCGGTCGCGGGGTGGACGGGCAGGAAGGTCACGGCCGCGAGGTCCGGGCGCTCGCCGAGCAGGGCGAGGGCGTGCGCGAGGGCGTCGTCGTCGGGGCGGGCGTCGTCGTCGAGAATGAGCAGCGCGTCGCCCTGCGCCGCGGCCGCGCCGCGGTTGAAGCCGGCGATGGCCCCGTTCGTCGGCAGTTCGACGACCCGCGCCCACGGCGCGTGCTCGCGGACGGCCTCCGGCGTGCCGTCGGCGGAGGCGTTGTCTGCCACGATGACCTCGGCGTCGTGGGTGGCGTGGCCGGCGCGCAGGCGGCGCAACGTCTCGAGCAGCGCGTCACGCCGGTTGTAACTCAGCACGACGACGGAGAGTGCGGGGCGCTGCCGTCGCGACGCCCGCGGCGTGAAAGCGAGCACGGCGTCCGTCGGCGGGAGTCCCGCGGGGCGCGGCGGCCGCACGGCGATCCGGGCCGCGAGAACGCCGCCACGCGCGGCGGTGAGCGCGGCGCGGGCGAGCATCCGCGCTCGCGTAACGCGTCGAATCGAGAACCCGCAGGGCGTGACGGCAAGGAGCGTCCTCCCAGCGAGCCAGTCCACGGGCCTGCCCTTCGCCGGCACGACGGCAAGATCAACGGGCGGGCCGACGAGCGCGCGCCGGACAAATGCGCCCAGGCCGGCGCGGGCGCGCTCGGCACGATGGTTGCGCGTGGCGGTACGGACGGGCGTGAAGCCCGCGGCACGGGTCTCGTGGATCACCGCGCGCGCCGTCTCCGAACCGAGGTCGGTCGGCAGAGAGAGCGTGCAGCGCCTGTCGCGCGTGCTTCGAGCGGCGTCCGCCAGCGCGCCGGGCAGGTCGCTCCACGGGCGCATCGGCTCGGGGGGGGGCACGCTCGCCGCCATCGGCCCGGTCGTGCGTCCGCGCCCCGCATCGCCCAGGCCCGCCAGGTGCAGGCGGGCCAGGTCCGGGCGGGCCATGAGTTCCTGATTGACGGCACGGGCCGTTTCGAGCAGGGCACGCCTGAGCCGGACGAGAGGCCCGAGGCCCATCGCCGCGAGCGGCCCGAAGGCGTTGCGGGCCGAGTAGGAGCGCTGGCCGAGCGGGAAGCGGTCGAAGCGCGGGTGCCGCGCGCGGGCTGCGGGCACGGCGGCGACGCGCCCGCCCGCCGCACGCGCAAGGCGGATGCACCATTCGACGTCGTCGCCGTTGAGGAACACGCGCGGCATCAGGCCCGCCCTTGCGGCCGGGGCACGCACGAGCGCACAGCACGAGGCGACGTAGTCGCACGGCACGACGCCCGCCGGATCGTCGGGGAGCGACGCGAGCGCGGGCACGAACGAGCCGGTGCGCCGGCAGACGCGCCCGCCGATCTCGAACACCTCGCCCGTCTCGGGGTCGGCGATGGCCGCGCCGACGATGACGAGGCCGTCGTCGCGCTCCAACGCGTCGAGCAGCGCGCCGAGCGTGCCCGGCTCCACGCTGGCGTCGCTGTCCACGAGCCACAGGAAGTCGGGAGGCTCGTCCCCCGACTCCTGAAGCGCGGCGGCCATCCCCGCGTTGTACCCGCCGCTCCCGCCTGTGTTCACCGAGAGCCGCACCCACTCGACGCGCAGATCGCCCGGCGCTCCGACGCGCTCCAGCGGCTCGCGCGAGGCGTTGTCCACGACGAGCACGCGCAGGTCGATCGACCGCACCCCGCCCTCGCGCTCGTGCCTGGTCTCGCAGCGGGCAAGATCATTGAGAAGCAGGGCAAGATCGGCGGGCCGGTCGAAGCACGGCACGAGCGCCGCGACGCGGATCGCGCGCGCCCGCACCGCCCGCGCATCGACCGCGACGGGGCGGTCGAGCGGCACGACGCGCGGCGTGCTGGCCAGGCCCGGTTCCACGGGCGAGTGTAGGGGCATTCCTACGAGCCGCGACCGTGAGGGAGCGGTTCCGTCGCGTTCGATAGATACCAACCGCTCCCTCACGGCCGCGGCTCGTTACGACGCGGAAGCACGCTCTTTGCCGTACGAAGCACCCATCGCGTCCCGCCCGCGATCGGCCGCGGCATCGCGTCGATCATCCGGTGCATGGCGCGGCTGACGCGAACCGTCGCCATCGACTCGAAGCGTGCGACGCTCTCGCGGGCCTGTTGCAGTTCGGCACGCAGGCCGGACGCTTCCGCCTCCAGCGAGGCGGCGCGGGCCTGGGCCTCGGCCGCCGCAGCCTGCGCCGGCCCGAGGGCTGCCCACGCCTCGCGCAGGTGCATCAAGGGGATGGGCAGCCCGGACTCGTCGAGCCAGTTGCAGTCGAACTTGCGCAGCATCGAGTTCGACCGCGCGGCGATCGCCTCCATGTGCCGCCGGTAGTGGGCGCGGTTGCGCTCGACGATCTTCGCGTACAACTCGTCGTGGCGTGCGACCGCGTCGAAGATCATGGTCGAGTTCGAGTGCCTTCGCCAGACGAAGAGCGGCTCCGCCACCCGCACGCCCCGCCACCCGCGCGCGGACATCCGCACCCACAGTTCCCAGTCCTCGTACCCGCCGGTCATGGTCTCGTCGAACCCGCCGACGGCCTCGAACCGCTCGCGGCGCACCAGGCAGGTCACGGGGTGCAGGTTCGTGATGAGCAGCAGCAGCGGATCCCACTCGGGGACGCGCCAGACGCCGTCACCCAGGCCGACCAGCCGCTCCTGGCAGTAGGCGTGGCTGGCGTCGTCGCGTCCTGCGGCGTGCTCGGCGTCCAGCGCGGCGGCGAGCGTGCGGACGAACGCCGGCTCCACCCAGTCGTCCGCGTCGAGGAAGACGAGATAGTCGGTCTTCGCCCCGCGCGCCCCGGCGTTGCGCGCCGCGGGCAGGCCGCGGTTCGGCTGGTGGATGACACGGACGCGGTCCGCGCCGAACCGGTCGAGCAGGGCGTCGCACGCGGCGGGCGTCGTGCCGTCGTCGGAGCCGTCGTCCACCACGACGGCGCGCGTGTCGGCGTCGTGCTGGGCGAGGGCCGAGGCGACGGCCTCGGCGACGAACGCGCCGTGGTTGTAGCAGGGGATGACGAAGGTGACGCTCGGCGCGCCCATGGTCGCCTCCGCCCGCGCCGCCCCCGCACGGGTCGCCCAGCCTATCCACACCGACAGGACCCGACCAACGCCCCGACTGGCCGGGAGCCGTCGCGGGTGCCATACTCAACGCTCATGCGCGACTTCCGGCGCTTCGCCCGACAATCCCTGCGCTACCGAGGCACGGTCGCGCTCGCGCTGCTCTTCGCCGTCCTGTCGGCGGGCAGTCTGGGCGCGGGCCTGGTCGGCATCATCCCCGTCCTCCGGAACATCCTCAGGCAGGATGGGCAAACACTGCGCACGCTCGCGGAAGAGGCGAACGACGAGCCGTGGATGCCCGCCGCCCTCCGCATGTCCGACGCCTTCATCGCCACGCTCACCGATGACCGGTTCAAGACCGTGCTCATCATCATCGCCGGTCTGGGCGTGCTGACGCTGCTGGGCGGGGCCGCCAACTTTCTGCACGCCTACTTCTCGCTGACGGTCGTGCAGCGCACCGTGACGCGGGTGCGCCGCGACGCCTTCCACTCCGTCATCCGCCTGCCCCTGAAGCGCGTGGTGGCGGGGGGGGCGAGCGACATCGTGAGCCGCATCGTGAACGACACCGCCGCGCTCGGCGCGGGGCTGACCGCGCTCCTCTCGCGGGCGGTGGCGCAGGTCACGAAGGGGATCGCGGGCCTCGCCGCCGCGTTCATCGCGGACTGGCGGCTGGGGTTGGTGTCGGTGGCGGTCGCGCCGCTGCTCTACACGATCATCCGGCGCCTCGGCAAGCGCATCCGGCGGGCGTCGCGCGAGGCGCTGCGCTCGCAGGCCGGCCTGTACGGCGCGGCGAGCGAGGCCCTGCAGGGGCTGCGCGTCGTGAAGGTCCACACCACCGAGCGCTACGAGGCGGGACGCTTCCACCGCATCAACAAGCGGGTGATGCGCGAGATGCTGCGCGTCCGCACCGCCCGCGCCATCGCCAGCCCGCTGGTCGAGGTCGTCTCGATCGTCGTGCTCGGCTTCCTCGCGCTGATCGCCGCCAAGGCCATCATCGACGACCAGCTGGAGCCCGAGCGCTTCATCACCGCCCTGATCGCGCTTGGGGCGGCGGGCGCGTCGCTCAAGCCCCTCACGGGCCTTGTGAACGACATCCAGAGTTCCGCTCCCGCGGCCCAGCGCATCGCGGAACTCCTCGACGCCGAGCCGGAGCCGGGGCACGACAGCCGCCTCCCGCGACTGCCCCGGCACCGCGAGTCGATCGCGTTCGAGGGCGTGGCGTTCGCCTACCCCGGCGCGGGCGAGCCGGCCCTGCGCGGGATCGACCTGCGCATCCCGTTCGGCGAGCGCGTCGCCTTCGTCGGGCCGAACGGCTCGGGCAAGACCACGCTGCTCTCGCTGGTGCCGCGCCTCTTCGACCCGGACGCGGGGCGCGTGCTCATCGACGGGCGCGACATCCGCGAGGTCGGCGTGCGCAGCCTGCGCAGGCACATCGGCGTCGTCACGCAGGAGGTCGTGCTCTTCCGCGGATCGGTCGCGGCCAACATCGCCTACGGCGCGGAGGGCGTGACGCGCGAGCGCGTCGAGGAGGCCGCTCGCAAGGCCCGCGCCGACGAGTTCATCCGCCAACTCCCCGACGGCTACGACACCGAACTCGCCGAGCAGGGCCTCTCGCTCTCGGGAGGGCAGCGCCAGCGGCTGGCGATCGCCCGGGCCATCCTGCGCGACCCCGCCATCCTCATCCTCGACGAGGCGACCAGCATGATCGACGCCGAGAGCGAGGCCCGCATCGCCGAGGCGATCGCCGAGTTCCACGGCGGGCGCACCTGCCTCATCGTCGCCCACCGGCTCAGCACCGTGCTCAACGCCGACCGCATCGTCGTGCTGGACGCCGGCCGCGTCGTCGACCAGGGGCCGCACGGCGAGTTGATCGGGCGGTGCGAGACGTACCGGCAACTGGTGCGGCATCAACTGGGCGGGGGCGGCCCCTCTTGACAAAGGAGCGGGGCTTTCAAAGCCCCGCCCCGTGTGAAACCACATTGGCTCGCGGGCATCAGTCGCCGGCGAGTCCGCCGCCGAACAGGTCGTCCTTCTCGTTCGAGTCGGGGATGCCCGGGGAGTTCTGGTGCCAGATCTGGCTGGCGACGGGCGTCGCGCCGTCGAGGCCCACGCCGGCGGCGAGGTTGCCGTAGATCACGAAGACCGCGCCGCAGTTGCTGACGACGCCGAGGTCTTCGCCGCGGGCGCCGACCACCAGGTCGTCCGCGCCGTTGCCGTCGAAGTCGCCGACGGAGAGCGCGAAGCCGAAGTAGTCCGCGGCCTCGTTGGTGTTGGGGACGGACGGGGAGTTCTGGTGCCAGCCCTGGGCGACGACCGGTGCCGCGGTCTCCAGCCCAAAGCCCGGGCCGGCGCCGTAGATCACGTTCACGTAGCCGCAGTCGTTGATGGCCTTGACGTCCTCGAAGGGGACGCCGACGGCGAGGTCGTCGAACCCGTCGCCGTTGAAGTCGCCGACCGCGAGGGCGTAGCCGAAGTTGTCGTTCGAGTCGTTGACCTCGGGGATGCCCATGACGTTCTGATGCCAGAGTTCGGCGGGGACCGCGAGCGAGGCGTGAAGCCCGACGCCCGGCATCGGCACGCCGTAGATGACGTTCACCACGCCGCAACTCCCCTTCGCGCCGATGTTCTCGTACGGGACGCCGATGGCGAGATCGTCCGCACCGTTCCCGTCGAAGTCCCCGACGGCGAGGGTGAGGCCGAAGTTGTCGAAACTGTGGGCGGTCTGCGGGATGCCGGGCGAGTTCTGCGTCCAGGCCTGGGGCACGGTGGTCGCGGCCGGGTCGAGTCCGAAGCCGGGCGAGGCGTAGACGACGTTGACCATGCCGCACGCGCCCTTCTTGCCGACCGTCTCGAAGGGGGCGCCGATGGCGAGATCGTCGAACCCATCGCCGTTGAAGTCGCCCGCGGCGAGGGAGTATCCGAACATGTCGTGGGCCTCGTCCGGATCGCCGAGCATGCTCTGGATGAAGACCGGTGTGGGCGCGCCCGCGGGCATCAACCCCCCGGGCGAGCCGAAGACCTGGTGAACCATCCCCTGCTCGGCGAAGGTGATGGTCTCGCCGGGCGCGCCGATCGCGAGGTCGTCGAAGCCGTCGCCGTTGAAATCGCCGGTGGTGAGCGACCAGCCGAACAGGTCGCCGGCCTCGGGCGTATCGGGCATGCCGCCGAGGCCCTGCATGAGCACGGGCGGGCCGAGCGGGGCAAGCCCGGTCGGCGAGCCGTAGAGCACGATGACGAGGCCGGCGTCGGCCGCGCCTGCGACATCTTCGTTGGGCGCGCCGATGGCGAGGTCGTCGAAGCCGTCGCCGTTGAAGTCGCCCCAGGCCATCGAGAACCCGAAGCCGTCGCCCGCCTCGGCGGGGTCGAGGCCGAAGGTGGCTTGGGTGATCTGCACGGCGGGGAGCGGGGCGAACGCGCTCAGGCCGATGCCGGGGCCTGCCCCGTAGATGATCGTCACCGCTCCCGCCCCGGCCGCCGCGCCGATGGACTCGCCCGGGGCGGCGACGGCCAGATCGGCGAAGCCGTCGCCGTTGAAGTCCTGGGCGGCCGCCGAGCCGGCGGCGAGAGCGACGGCCGCGGCCATGGCCAGGGGACGGAGGGACGGGGTGCGGTTCGTTCGGGCTGCGTTCATGGGCCTCTCCTTCGTGGTTGCGGGTGGCTGGCGTTGCGGCGACCGGATCGCCGTCAAGGGGCCAGCGACGAAGGAGGGCGGGGGTCACGGGAAGTGGCCAGGTACAAATGGCCAAAGGGCCAAATAGCCAAAGGGCCACAGGGCCAAGGAGAACTCAGCGGTCCAGTTCCGCAGCCACGATGTTCAGCGAGCCGAGGATGGCCACGACGTCGGCGAGCATGTGGCCCTCGGTCAGCATCGCCATGACCTGGTAGTTGATGAAACTCGGCGGGCGCGTCGAGGCGCGCCAGGCGCGGGGCGAACCGTCGGAGACGACGTAGTAGCCGAGTTCGCCGTTGGCGGTCTCGTTCGCGCCGTAGGCCTCGGCGACGGGCGGCTCCCAGCCCCGGTTGGTCATGATGAGTTCGAAGTGCTGGATCAGGCCCTCGATCGAGCCGTAGACGTCGGCCTTCGGGGGCTTGACGAGTTTGCCGTCGGGGAAGGTGTTGACGGGGCCGGCGGGGATGTCGTCGATCAACTGGTCGATGATGCGGACCGACTGCTTGATCTCCTCGACGCGCACCAGGAAGCGGGCGTAGACGTCGCCCTCCTCGGCGATCGGCACGCTGAACTTGACGGCCGGCGCGCCCTGCCCATCCCAGTTGTCGGCGTAGCAGAGGTAGGGGGCGTCCTTGCGCAGGTCGTGCCGCACGCCGCTGGCGCGGGCGACGGGGCCTGAGATGGACCACGCGATGGCCTGGTCCTTCGTCAGCACGCCGATGCCGCGGGTCCGGTCGATGAAGATGCGGTTGCGCTCGACGAGTTTGACCAGGTCGTCCACGGCGCGCGGCAGGTCGTTGTGGATGAAGTCCTTGACCATGGTCCTGAAGACGCGCTCGTCGGGGAGGTCCTGCATCAGCCCGCCGACGCGGGTCCAGTCGGGGTGGAATCGCTGGCCCGAGATGAAGTCGCACAGGTCGTAGATCTTCTCGCGGGGATTGAAGGTGTAGAGGAAGCCGGTGAACGCGCCGAGGTCCAGGGCCGCCGCGCCGACGCAGAGCAGATGGTCCTGGATGCGCCCGAGTTCCGCCATGATGGTGCGCAGCACCTTGCACCGGGGCGTGATGTCGATGCCGAAGAGCGTCTCGACGGCGTGGTGCCAGCAGATGTCGTTCGACACCGGCGAGAGGTAGTTCATCCGGCTGACGATGGTGACGTACTGGTTGTAGTCGAGGTGCTCGCCGAGTTTCTCGAACCCGGAGTGCAGGTAGCCGATGTGCGGCGTGCAGCGGGCGATCCGCTCGCCGTCGAGTTCGAGGACGAGCCGCAGCGTGGTGTGCGTGGCGGGGTGCTGCGGGCCGAAGTTCAGCACCCAGCGGTCGCCGGTGTCCACGTGGCGCGAGAGATAGTCGGTGTTCTCGGCGTCAACGGTGAAGCCCTGCTCGGGACGGATCGTGTACGGCATAGCGTGGTTCCCTGGGGCGGGAGTTTAGGCGGAGGCCGAAGGAGGAAGGCCGAAGCGAGCGAACCGGGCGGAGGAGGGGTCGGGCACGCCGGTTCGTATACTGGGCGACTCCGGCTCGTTCGACCCACGCCCGATCACGCGACGCACCCGTGCCGACGACGCACCCTCCAACAACGAACGGCCCGACGCCCGCAGCCGGACCCGACGCCGGATCGCGCCGGCTCGACCCTGCGACACTCGTCGCCTCATGCTGGAGGCTTCGCGTTCTGCTGCCCGTGCTGGTGCTGCTCGCCGCGGCGGCCTGGTGGCTCGGACGCGAGTGGTTCGTCGTGCGTCACATCACGCTGGAGGTTCGGGTCTCGGCGTCGCAACACGAGCCGGATGCCGAGCGGCGGGCGGAGTACGCCGTCGAGTGGCGCCGCGCTCGCGACGGGATCGTGAACGGGGCGTGGCTCGACCCGGCGGCGTTCGATCCGGCCGACGGAGATGCCCCGCGGCTCGTCGAGTTCGCCGCGCCGAACTACGCCACCGACTTCTACGCCCTGCGCTGGCTCGATCCGCGCGTCGAGCGCGTGCGGGCCGACGGCGGGTCGGAACGCACGCTGCTCTTCGGCCTGCCGATCCGTCGAACCTCGCTCGCCCCCCTGCCCGAGTCGGCCTCCATCGACAGCCTGCGGTTCGCGGGTCGGCCCGAGGTCGGCGCGGCGGGTGTGGTCGGGAGCGGACCGCTCCGGGTGCGCGACCACCTGGCCGGCTTCGCCACGTGCTTCGCCCTGCTGCTCGGGATGGCGGGGCTGGTCGAATCGGCGCGCCGCCTTGCACGCCTCACGCCGACCTGGCTGCTCCGCCCCGAATCGATCGCGCTCGGCGCGATCGTCGGTGTGCGCGTCTGGGTGCTGTGGTTCACGCCGATGATGATGTGGACGGACTCGGCCCACTACCTCTACAACGCGCACCTGCTGCTGAACGAGGGGCGGTTCGTGCTCGCCGACTTCCACTTCATGGTGGGGTACTCGGTCTTTCTCGCTCCCTTCATCTGGCTCTTCGACGACTTCTCCCTGCCGCTCGGGATCGCGCAGTCGGCGATGGGCGTGGGGACGGCGTGGATGTGCTGTCTCATGCTCCGGCCGGTGCTGCCGCGCCCGTGGCCCGTCGTGGCGATGCTGCTCGTCGGGCTGGACCCGGACGCGATCGCGTACGAACGGTGGGTGCTCACCGAGACGATCTCGCTGTTCCTGGTGACGCTGATCGGCTGGCTCGCGGTCCGCGAGGTGCGCCGACCCGCTGAGGGCGTCCGCGGCTCGCTTGCCGGCGTCGTGCGTGCCGTCCTGCTCGGCCTGTGCTGTGCGGCCGCGATCTACGCCCGCTCCGCGCTCCAGACGCTCCTCGTGCTCGTGCCCGCGATGCTCATCGGCGCGCGTCTGCCCCGCCTTCGCCCGATGCACGCGGTCCAGGCCGCGGTCGTCGCCCTCGTGGCCCTCGCCGCCCTCTCCCCCTGGATGTCGCTCGCCAAGCGCGAGCACGGGCGGTACGGGATGGCCCTGTCGTACAACTTCTCGCGGCTCCAGATGGCGCAGATGTCGGGCGCGATCGACGCCAACCAGACCGGCGTCTTCACCGCGTCGGACTGGCAGCGCGCACGCGAGCGAATCGATGCCGGGCAGATGAGCCCGTGGACGTTCGCCAACGAGGTCCGCTCGGGCGACGCCTTCCCCAAGGCCGAGGGGCAGACGTGGCTCAACCGGCGCGAGGCGCTGCACGGCGAGATCGTCGAGGAGTCGTTCGCACGCCGGCCCTACGCGCGAGCCGGGGCAGTGTGGCTCGCGCTCACGACGCAACTGGGGCTGTGGACGAAGTGGAACCACGATCGCTCGAACATCACCGTCGAGACCTTCACCGCGCCCTTCCGCGGCCACCCGCACGGCTCCTCCAACATCCCCGATCCGAGCGTCAATCGCAACTGGGCGGCGACCGACCTCGGCCCGCGGATGCAGCGCGACATCGCGTACCTGCGAACGAGCACGGCCGCGCGATACTTCGACGAGTGGGCGACGGGCTGGCGGCTGCTGCGACCCTTCATCGGCGCGTTCTTCCTCGTCGGCGTCATCGGGGCGTTCTTCGCGCGGCGGTACGGCCTCTTCTCGCTCGGGATGATCGTGCTCGGGGGCGTGCTGGCGGTCTCGATCATCATGCTCGGCGCGATCGAACGCTACCGCGTGGTGTACACCGGTCTGATGGGCGTCACCGCCGTCTACGGCGTGGCGACCGCGGCCCGCTGCGTCGGACGAGCCGAACCGCCTTCGCACTGACCGCTCGCGTCACCGGCCGGTTTCCGCGTGCGCCGCGGGCGTCTCCGGCGCGGGCGAAGCCGGCCGTTGCGCGGCCGGGCGCACGCCCGAGGGCTTGATCGCCGTGTACCACCGGTACGGCGCGGATCGTTTGACGGCGACGATCACGCGGTAACTCCGGCTCCACTTGATGCGCGCGAGCCGCTCCGAGGGCGTGCCGGCGTGGTCGGCGGCGTCCCACCCCGCGCCGTACCGCGCACGCGCCACCAGCCGGTACGCGAGCGTCCGCTTCGCCGCCTGCACCAGTCGCCACGCCCGCGACGACTCGATGCTCTTGAGTTCGACGATCGCCCGCTCCTCCGCCCGGCGCCGGTCGGCGGCCGGCTCGGCAGCCCGACGAGCCTCGTCCAGCATCCGCTCTCGCTCGCGCCAGAGCCACTCGGCGAGCCGAGCGACCCTCGTCGATTCCACCGCCTGCGTGGCGAGTTCACGCGCCAGCGCGGCGTCGATGGCCGGTCGCGGCGACTCGGCGCGACGCCGGCGCGCCAACTCGAACAGTTCGACCATGCGGTCCCCCGCGTCCTCGAGCCGGAACCGCTCGCGGACGCGCTCGCGCGCCGCCGACCCCATGCGCGCCCGGGCGGCCGGATCGCGCACCAGCCGCTCGAGCGCGTCGGCGTACCGCTCGGCTTCCTCTTCCTCGGTCCCCTTCTCGATCAGGATGCCCGTGTCCGGCGTCACCAGTTCCGCCTGCCCGCCGACCACCGCGCCCACCACCGTCAGCCCCGTCGCCATCGCCTCGTACACGGAGAGCGCGATCCCCTCCCACTGCGACGGCAGGAAGAAGACGTCGCACGCGGCGTTGATCGCGGGCATCTCGTCGGCGGGGCGCTCCCCGAGCAGGCGGAGCCGATCGCCCAGTCCGTTCGTCTCGATGAAGCGTTCGAGCCACGGGCGGTCCTCGCCGTCGCCCACGACGATGGCGACGAACGCCGAGGTCCGCGCCGCCAGCCGCTTGATCGCGCCCGCGAGCACTCGCGGCTGCTTCTGGGCGCACAGCCGCCCGGAGAAGAGGATCAGGCACTGCCCGTCGGACACGCCCAGTTCGCGCCGGATGCGCCGCCGCTCGTCCGGCATGGGGCGCCAGGCGTCGGCGTCGATGCTGGTGTAGCAGACCTCGATCCGCTCGCGCTCCGCGCCGCGCGACGCCATCCAGCCGCGCAGGTGATCGCTGGACACGACGCTCAGGTCCAGCAGGCTCTGCCAGCCCGCGCCGCTCCGGGGGTGCCCGCCATTGTTCCAGTACTCCTCCTCCATGTGGTTGTAGTCGAGGTAGGCCGGCCCGGGGCAGTGGGCGCGCAGGTAGGGCAGCAGGCGGTAGCCGAACTCGCTGTTGCTGATGAGCACGGCGTCCGGCCGGCGCGACTCGACCAGGTGCCGCACCAGCGCGGGGTGGTCCGCCGGACGCGCGATCCGATGCAGCGAGAAGACGTCCGGCGTGAACTCCGCGAAGGCGGGGAGCCAGGGATCCTCGTTCTCGAGCGTCGTACAGATCGTTACCTCGAACCCGCGCTGCGCCAGAAGCCGCGTCAGGTCGAGGTTCCATCGGTCAGCCCCGCCCATCCGCAGCCAGGGGAGGATCATCAGCACGCGCGGCGCGGCGCGGGCGAGCGGGTTGACGAAGGGCGCGCGCTCGCGGATCGACTCGTAGGGCAGCGGCGGTTGCGGGTCGGGCGACGGGAAACGCCCCGCGAACAGGTCCGGAAAGCGCTCGCGCAGGAGGCGCGTGAAGCGCTGCTGCCGCTCCGCGCCGTCCCAGTTCTCCCACGCCGCCCCGTGGTTCTCGCGGCGCCGGTACCAGCTGAGGTACTCGGGCACGGTCGCGCCCCACATCCCGGCGTCGGCGCATCGGAGCCAGAACTCCCAGTCCTCCATGCCGCCGCGGATGGTTTCATCGCAGCCGCCGACCGAGGCGTGCGCGTCGCGCCGCACCATCACGGCGTGCCCGCCGCAGAGGCACTCGCGCAGGAACGCAGGCCCGTCGTTGAAACCGAGCGGGTAGAGGTACCGCTGCGCGTCGAAGCCGACCTCGAACCCGTGCGCGAACGAGTACTGCGGGTTCGAGTGGAGGAACCAGGCGAGTTTCTCGAGGGCGGTCGGCTCGATGAGATCGTCGGCGTCGAGTTGGAAGACGAGTTCGGCCCGCGCCGCCGCGAAGCCCGCGTTCCGGGCCGCGCTGGGGCCGCTGTTGCTCGCCAGGTCCAGCACGCGGACGCGCGGGTCCGACCCCCGGAGCCGGTCCAGCCCCGCGAGCGCTTCGCGGTCGGTGGAGCCGTCGTTGATGATGATCCACTCGAAGTTCTGCAGCGACTGGCGGAAGACCGTGCACGCCGTCTGCTCGAAGACCGAGGGGGGGGTGTTGAAGAACGGCGTGACGACGCTGACGGCGGGCTGCCCCGGCTCGCCCTCGGGGCGGTAGACGAACCCCGCCCGGCGCGGGTCGGCCGGCGTGTTCTCGAAGTCGGGACGCCTGGGGTCGATCATCGTCCGCCTCTCCGCGGGGGCCTTCCGTCGCCCCGCGCACGAACGCGGGCGCGCCGACTCTCCGGCCTCACGCCGACGCTCCTTCGTTCGGGCGCGCAGGCGGAGGCGTGGCGTCGAGGGGAGCCAGCACGCCGGGGTTCACCACGGCACGCCCGAGCGCCTTCCTGACAACGGCCCGCACCAGGCCACGCACCGCGGAAAGTCGCGCCAGTTCGGCCCGCATCGCGCGGATCCGCTCGCCGTCGCGGTGGGCTTCGGCGCGCAGACGCTCCCGCTCCGCCTCAAGCCCGATTATCCGGTCCCGCTGACTTTCAGTCAAGGCATGCAGGCGCCGCGCCTCGGCGGCGTGCTCCTCCTCGCCCCGCAGACGCTCCGCTTCGATGAACCGCTTGGCGCGGTCGAGTTCGTCGATCCACCCGCGGAGTTCCTCGATCTTCGCCTCGCGCTCGGCGCACCGGCGTTCCCACTCGGCGCGCTGCTCCTCGGACCACGCGCGGGCCTGCTCCAGTTCCGCCGCCCACGCGCGGACGCGCTCGGCCTCCTGTTCGAGCCACTCCGCCGCTCGCTCCCTGTCCTCCGCCCACCGCGACGACTCGCCGGCCATCTCGCGCAGCCGCTCCGCCTCTCGCTCCCAATCGGCGCGCTGGCGCTCGGCCCAGTCCCGCGATTCCTCCAGGCGCGCGATCCACTCCGACTGCCGGCGGACGATCGCGTCCCGCTCTTCGGCGAGGCGACGCCACGATTCCTGCTGCGACCGCTCCCAGTCGCGGGCTTCCGCGAGGCGCCGGACCTCGTCGTCGCGCTCGCGCACGGCCCGGTCAAGCCTCTCGGATTCGGCGCGCCACCACGTCGCCTCCCGCTCCAGCCACGCCTTGGCCCGCTCGATCCTTCGCGTCCACGCCAGCTGGCTCGACCAGTTGAGCGTGGCGGTGCGCTCCCACGACACGCCGGGCCTCGACGCCCACTCGTCGAGCATCTCCAGCCCGTCCCCGCAGCGAACCGCCATGTCGAGCACCTGGGCCGCCTCGCGCAGGCCGAACGAGACCGGCCGGTCCGTGCGCCCGACCACGTTGGTCCACTCACCCGCCAGAACGCGCCGCGCCTCTTCAACGCCGCGCGTCCACGCCTTGCGCGCCTCGCCCGCGCGCCCGTCGCACGCGCTGAGCAGGCCCGCGCGGAAGAGCGCATCGACGGTCTTGGTCGCCAGCAGCGGCGCGAAGCGGACCGGGTCGAGGTCGGCGCACGCCAGGAACGCGCGCCTCGCGCCCTCGCGGTCCCCGGTGCGCAGCAGCAGCAGCCCGGCGAGGTATTGGTTGCTGATCCGCCACCGCCAGGCGTGGGACGTGCCGTCCGCCGCGCCGTCGTACTCGTCGATCCGGGCGAGCAGGGAAGCGATCTTGCCGGCGTCGCCGCACTCGAGCAGCCGGTACCCGAGCACGCACAGCGCGGCGCCGTGGTCCGCGCTGCCCGCCGGGGCCGAGTCGAGCGTCCGCTCGGCCAGCCGCAGCAGCAGCGCGGGGCTTTCCGTTCGAGCGCCGATCGAGACCATGGCGCGCACCAGCCACGGGTTGTGGTAGTCGCGCTCGAACGCCGTCAGGTTGTAGCCGTCGAGGTCGTGATAGTCGGGGTACGCCGACTCGGCATAGCCCTCGCGGTCCGCGCCGATCGGATCGGCCATCGCGACGAGAATCCACCACTCCGGGTCGCCGGGGGGGGGGCGGCGCCGAGCGGCGCCTCGGCGAGCGAAGGGGAAACGCCGGAGCGGTGCACGCCGCCGTCGGCGTCCTGCGCGTAGGCCCGTTCGAGCACGAAGCGCGACCCGACCTGCCGCGCCAGCGTCGCCCAGTCGTAGACGTGCAGGTGGTGCGGGTTGGGATCGTTGCCCGTCTCGTCCACCCACCGGTTCGGCACGCTGACGACGAGCCGCCCGCCCGGCCGGAGCACGCGCCGGACCTCGTCGAGGAACCGCTCCGGCTCCGCCACGTGCTCCAGCGTCTCGAACGACGCGACGAGATCGACCGAGCGGTCCCCGAGCGCGGAGAGGTCGGCCACGTCGGCCGCGCGAAACTCGACGGCCGCGCGCCCGGCGCGCGCCTTGGCCCGGGCCTCGCCGAAGTTGGCGGCGGCGTACTCGACCGCGGCCGGGCTGGCGTCGATGCCGATCACCCGCCCGGGCCGGCCCGCCCGGGCGAGCACGTGCGCGCCGTACCCCATGCCGCACGCGGCGTCGAGGACCGTGTCGCCCGGCCTGACGAACGACGCCGCGAGGGTGTAGCGGGCAACGTGGGCCTCGGATCGAACCCCCGCCTCGCGCAGCATGTCCATGTGCAGATCGCGCTCCCGCGCGAGCCAGGCGAGCGGGTAGGCGTCGCGTGCGCGCGGCGGGACCTTCTCGAACACGAGCGTGGCCTGGCCGGCGACCGTGTCGCCACGCCCATAGGGAACGACACGCTGCATCAGCGGGTGCTTGCGGACGCCGGCCTCGATGAAACGCGCCTCCCACCAGCCCCGGGGCCGCACGGTGAGGTGCCACGTCCCGTCGCGGTCGGCGGCCGTCGCAACCGTAACGAAAACGCCCGAGCGCGCGACGCGGACGAGTTCCGCGATCGCGCGGTCGGCGTCGTCGGGGGCGAGATGGTTGAGCACGTCGGCACAGACCACGGTGTCGAACGCGCCGTCGGGGAAGGGCAGGTCGAGGACGGAGCCTTCGGCGAACCGCCCCGGTGCCAGCGCGTTGCCGTGCTCGACGACGCGCCGGGCGCAGTCCACGCCCCGTGCATCCACGCCCTCGCGCAGCAGGGCGAGGACGAGCGCGCCCATGCCGCAGCCCGCGTCGAGCGCGGTTCCGCCGCCGCAGGCCACCAGGACGCGCATCGCCAGTTCGGAGGCGTCCTCGAAGGAGGACGATCCCCACCGGTCGGCGCGGGACCAGTACTGGTCGTAGATCGCCGCGTAGTCAGTGCCTGACATGCGCCCTCATCCGCAGGTCGGCGACGCCGCCGAAAAAGTACTCGTATCGGTCGACGAGGACGCTGAAGAAGGCCGCCTCGTCGATCCAGTGAAGGATGCGCTGGTCGTTGTAGTGCCGGTCGCGCTCCTCGCTCACCGACGCCTGCACCTCGTAGAAGTTGGCGCCGAGCGGGCAGTCGCAGACGAAGTCGATCTCCTCGGTGTGCCCCGCGGGGAGCCGGCGGTCCCAGAGCACGTCGCCCTGCGCCCGCCCGGCCCAGACGGCCATGTCCTGGTTCAGCGTGCCCCACGAGTATACCTTGACGCCCTGCTTGTCGCGGATGCGAACGCCGAGGCTGAGCCCCGTCATCTCGCGGTTCACGCGATAGCGGACCCGGATCACGAGCGTCTCGCCGGGCCGGAACGCCGCGCACGCCCCCCCCGCGCCGTCGAGAACCTCCACGCCGAGAATCTCCGCGTCCAGGTCGCCGAACGAGCGGCGGGCGCGGTCGTCGTCGTCGCCCGGCGCCTGAGGCCCTGCGGCGTCGGATCGGGGGGTGTGCGCCGTCGCCGCCTCGGTCAGCATCCAGCGGCGCTCCTCCTCGTGCAGCAGCCGGCGATAGTCGAGCAGCACCTCGGACGAAGGGCCGATCGCGCGCACCCGCCCCGCGTGCAGCAGCAGCGCCCGGCTCGTCAGCGTGCGGATCGTCTCCTGGTCGTGCGACACGAACAGCAGCGTCACGCCGCGCTCGCGCAACTCGTGCAGACGCTGGTAGCACCGCTTCTGGAAGAGATTGTCGCCGACGGCCAGCGCCTCGTCCACGATCAGGATGTCCGGCTCGACCTGCACCTGCACCGCGAACGCGAGCCGCACCAGCATCCCCGAGCTGTACGTCTTCACGGGCTGGTCGATGAACTGCCCGATGTCGGCGAACCCCGCGATCGCGTCGAAGCGCTCGTCGATCTGCCGGCGCGACAGCCCGACGATCGCGCCGTTGAGGTAGACGTTCTCCCGCCCCGTGAACTCGGGGTCGAACCCGCTCCCCAGTTCGAGCAGCGCGGCCACGCGCCCGGCACGCCGCACCACGCCCTCGGTCGGCGCGGTCGTGCCCGCGACGATCTGCAGCAGGGTGCTCTTGCCCGAGCCGTTGCGCCCGATGATCCCGAAGGACTCGCCCCGCTGCACCTCGAACGAGACCTCGCGCAAGGCCCAGAACTCGGCGTAGAAGCGGCGGCTCCATCGGAAGGCGGCCTGCTTGAGGCGGTCCTCGGGCCGGGCGTACATGTGATAGCACTTGCCGAGGTTCTCAACCGCGATGGCCGGGCCTGCTGCGCTCATGATCGACGCCCTGTCATGGTTCAGATCACGTCCGCCAGCCCGCGCTTGCTCTTCACGAACCACGCGTACCCCGCCTGCATGACGACCGCGCACCCGACGGTGAACGCGCCCAGCACGGGCCAGTCCGGCTGCTCGCCCAGCACCAGCACGCGCCGAGCGTCCAGCACCGGGTACGTCAACGGGTTGAGATAGGGGATGAACCGCAGATGCTCCGGCACCTCCTCGATCGGGTAGAAGATCGGCGCGGAGAAGAACAGGATGTTGCTCACGACCACGTTCAGCAACTGCCCGATGTCGCGCAGGAACACGCCCAGCGACGCCAGGAACCACGTCACGCCCAGCGTCAGCATGACCACCGGCGCCATCGCCAGCGGGAGCAGCGCGGCGGTCGGCGGCACGCGCCCCGTCGTCAGCAGCAGCAGGATCAGCACCAGCGCGGCGAAGATCAGGGCGGTGACCAGCGAGGCCAGCGTCGCCGACACCGCGAGCACCTCCAGCGGAAAGACCACCTTCTTCACCAGGTTCGGGCGGCTCAGCACGAGCGTCGGCGCGGCCAGAACGGCCTGCGAGAAGACGTTAAACGGGATCATCGCGCACAGCATCATCACCACGAACCCCGTAGTCTCCGACTCGATCCCAACCGCCTTCCACCGCACCCGCAGCACGATCGAGAAGACGAACGTGAACACCAGGATCGTGGCGAGCGGCTTGAGCACCTCCCACCCCACGCCCAGCAGCGTCCCCTTGGATCGCGATGCCAACTCGCGCACCGTGAACTGCCGGATCAGGTCCCGGTGACGCCACAAGTCCCGCGCCAACCGCGCCGGGTTCAGCAACGCCGACCACGAAGCGGGTGAGGAACTCAGAGTGACAAGCGGCGGCGTCATCGGCGCAGGGCCGAGTGTATCCGCGCGCCGGCGATGCGCGGCCGCCGACGCACAGGCCGCGCCGGCGCGCGGTCCAAACCGCGCCACCCGAACGGCAACCACCGGAGTATTTGGTGTCTGTTTGTGCCCACCACCGGACTCTCCCCGCGCGCCCGCCCCGGCATTCGCCTATCATCGCCGCACATCCGGGCGTCGATCGGCGTCCCGGGACGATCCCGGTATGCACCAGAGCCTCACCCCGCCCATCCCGACTAGCGAGCCCGGCGTCACCGTGGTCGTGCCCTGCTACAACGAGCAGGGGGCGGTCGCGGAGACCGTGCGCCAGGTGAACGACGCGCTCTCGCGGCTCGGGTGCGATTCCGAGATGATCTTCGTCAACGACGGCTCGCGCGACGGGACGGGCCCGATGCTCGACCGTCTCGTTGCGGAGTACCCGCGCCTGCGCGTCTACCACAACCCCGTGAACGCGGGCTACGGCGCGACCCTCAAGCGGGGCGTGGCGCAGGCCCGCTTCGACCGCATCGTCATCACCGACGCGGACGGAACCTACCCCAACGATCGCATCCCCGAACTGGTCGCCCTGCTGGACGAGCACGACATGGTGGTCGGGGCGCGCACCGGGTCGGCCGTCCGCATCCCGCTGGCGCGCCGCCCCGCCAAGTGGGCCTTGCTGCGCTACGCGCGCTGGATGTCCCGCGCGGACATCAAGGACATCAACTCCGGCCTGCGCGCCATCCGGCGCATCCACGTCGAGCGCTACTGGTCGATGCTGCCCAACGCCTTCAGTTTCACCACCACCATCACGCTCGCCCTCCACACCGACGGCGCGAGCGTCGCCTACGTGCCGATCGACTACCACCCGCGCGTGGGGAAGAGCTCCATCCGGCCCGTCCGCGACACGCTGGGCTTCTTCTCGCTCGTCTTCCGCACCGTGATGTACTTCAAGCCCCTGCCCGTCTTCGGTTCGGTCGCGGTCGCGCTCATGGTCCTCGCCGTCGTCGTGGGCGTCATCGGCAAGATCAAGCTCGGCACGGTGCCCAACGTCAGCACCACCTCACTGCTCTCGACCGGACTGATCCTCTTCGGCCTCGGACTGATCGGCGACCTCATCAACGCGCGCATGGTCGGCTCTCCCGCGCACGTGCGCCTCCGCGCCGGGCACGACGGCGACGGCCGCCCCGCCGCGCCGGCGACCCCGCGAACGCAGACCCCCGCGCCGCAGGTCGAGGTCAGGCCGCTGCGCCGCGTTCCGGCGGGCACGGGGGGCGACCGCGGCGACGCCGACTAAACGCGCTCGCGCCGCGCGAGCAGGGCGCGGGCGAGTTCGGCCCGGAGCGTGAGCGCGCCGATCGCCGCCAGCATCCAGTACCCCAGCACGGTGTAGAGCATCGCGGCGGCGACGACCGCCTCCGGCTCGGCCACCCCGTGAAGGAGGGCGGCGAGCGCCGCGTCGCGGGTTCCGATGCCGCTGATTGAGACCGGGAGGAGGCCGATGAAGATCGCCAGAGGAACTGCCGCGGCGACGATACCCGGTCGGACGCTTGACCCGGTGGCGTTGAGCAGGCACCAGATCACGATGGTGTTGTTCAGCCAGAGCCATGCGGCGAAACCGATGGCCGTGAAGAGCGGACCGGGCCGCGACGTGACGGCGCGCGCGCCGCGGCCGAGTCGCTCGAAGGTCTCACGGAACGCCGGCAGCCGATGGGCATAGCGGAGGAGAAGGAACGCGCCGATCGGGAGCGCGGTCAGCACACCAGCCATGAGCGCGGCAGAATGCCACGCCATCAGGATCGCCGCCGTGCATGCGAGGGCGCCGAGAATCAGAACGTCGAACACTCTCTCCACCAGCACCACGCCGAGCAGGGTTCGCCTCTGATCCGGACCGTCGGCGAGAAAGACGCCCTTGACGAGATCGCCCGCCCTGCTGGGAAGAAACGCATTGAGCGTAAGGCCCGCCATCACCGCGGACCAGCACCTGCGAAGCGACCGCGACGTGCCGGCGGCCGCGAGAAAGAACCGGAGCCTGAGCGACGCGATGAGCGTGTTGAGCAGGCAGAGGATGAGAGCGATCGCAATCCAGCCCGGATGCACTCCGGTCATCGCGCGGACGACGGCGCTGAGGTCAACGGCGGCGGCCAGACCGAGGAGCGCGATCGTCATGCCGACCGGAGGGATCACGACCGCGAGCACTCTCATGCGCCCCGCGCTCCCACCACGATCAGCGACGGGCGGTGTCCCACGGCGCGCCCCGCACGATTGGAGCCTGCGTTGCTCAACCGCGTCTTCGTCGGGAGCGGCGCTCACGCGCACCCCCCGCGATGCTTGAGAGCAACCGCCCGCGTGTAGAACCCCAGACGGCGCAGCGGCGTCCGCTCGAGTCGGCGGGCGAGAGGAGCCCATGACGCGGGGGCCTTGTTCGGCACGATAAGCCCTTCCGCGCGGACATCGACGCAGGACCAGCCCAGCGTGCCGAGCACCTCTCGCATGTAGCCCGCGCTGAAGGCCAGGGACATCCGCTCTTCTCGCACCAGCAGCCCGAACGCGAACATGAGGGGGTTGTTTCTGTTCGGCTCATAGAGCACGATGCCGTGCTTCGCCACGCGCGCGAGTTCACGGATCGCGGTCAAACGGTCGGTCGGCTCAAGGTGGTGCAGAAGGTGGCTCTCAACGGCGAGGTCGAACTCGTCGTCGCCGAATGGCAACGCCGTGGCCGAAGCGCACACCTTCTCCGCACACGGGTTCGCGTCGAGCATCGTCTGGCTGTAATCAACCCCCACGACACGGCGGAAGTGCTGTTCCAGCCAGTACGTCAGGAATCCGTTCCCACAACCGACGTCAATGATCGAGGCACGCGAAGGATCGGGAACCAGCGACGCAATGTACGACGCCCGTGGCTCAAAGAGCGCTCGCACGCTGTGGTGCTCGGGCGAGCGTCGATCGGCCTGGTCTCGGGACCAGTACGCTCGCTGGATTGAAGCCTCATCGGGACCGACCCCGACGCAAACGGACCGACCCGTACGATCCGCAGCGGCGGACGCTCCTGTGCCTGCGGTGTCGCGAGCGTGCTCGGGAGACGCGTGCGAAGCGCTCCCTTCGCTGGCTTTGCTCACAAGACGCCCTCCTTTGCGCCGGCCATCGTCACGCCCTCCGCCGCGCCCAGGTCCAGCACCCGGGGCGAGGACACGCCCGGCCCGAAACGCCGGTACGCGTTGGCGGCGTTGAGCGCACGCGACTTGTACCGAAACTCCAGGTGCGGCTTGGACCGGCGGTCCGCCGCGTAGCTGGCGTCCATCACCCCGGCGGGCGGGGCCTCGCCGTGCGGGTGCGGTGCGGACGGTGCGCCGGCCGTCGGGTTGCTCACGTGACTGCCTCCATCGCGGCGGGCCGGTCCGACTCCTCGGCCGGGCCGCGATCCTTCGTCGGGGGAGCGGTGCGCGCGTACTCCCGACGCCACACGCGCCAACCGCCGTCCACCGGCAACGACGCCCACTCCGCGTGACGCCACGGGCACAGCACCGATTCCTGGTACACGTTGCTGTTCGCCACGTAGATGCTCGTCGCGTCCGAACCGACGCTCAGACGCCTCAGCGGCATGTCCGCGGGGAACCGATCCGTCACCACCACGCGGTCGCGCAGGATCTCGATGCGGCGGGCGAAGCGGAACGGCGCCTTGGGTTTGCCGGTGATCGCCACCTTCTGCACCAGGCTCCGTGTCAGGTTGGCGTTGAACCGCCCGATCACCAGCACCCACGCGCGCAGGATCAACTGCTTGAGCACCGTCATCTGGTTGCGCCGGCGGAAGCAGAAATCCCCCTCGACCTCGAAGACGCCGGCCTCGGGGTCGGCGCGGACGGCCGAGTCGTGCTGCACGAGGTGCGTGACGACGACACGCCCGTCCGTCGTCTCGCCGATCAGCCCCGTGTCCGAGGCGATCGGCCCGTGCGCGTCGAAGACCTTGAGCACCCCCCCCTTGCTCAGGTTCGCCACGGCGTACCGCCCGCCCGTCGGCTCGGTTTCGCGCCCGTTCCACGAAACGGCGATCTTCGCGCCGGGCATCCAGGCCGTCGCCGGCCGACTCCGCGCCTCGTTGATCGGCGCGGGGCGCGGCCGGTGGTAGTCCTCCCACGCCTGGAGGAAGTCGTAGACGTAGTGAGCGGTCATGCGGTCGTCGTCGTTGTGATACCGCTTGTCGCCCGGCACGCCGGACAGGAAAGCGTCCGCGATCTGGCCCGCCTTCTCGGTGTGCGGCGCCAGGACCTCGAACCCGTGCGGGTAGAAGTGGTACGTGTTGCGGCTGCCGTACTCCCCGCCGTAACTCCCGTCCGGATGCATGAAGTGCCAAGCGAAGCCGACCGCGCGCACCAGCGGGTCGATCAGTTCGTCGGCGCGGTCGGCGTGCCCGGCCTGCCGCATCTTCTGCACGAGTTTGGCGAGGAAGTCGATGGTGCAGGTGTGGTAGCCGGGGTCCGCGCCCTCGTACTCCTGGAACCACCCCTCCTCGTGCTGCCAACTCAGCGTCAGGGCGATCCGGTCCTCGGCGACGCGCCGTGCGCCGTCGTCGCCCGTGATGCGGTAGACGTTGTACGCGGCCAGCGCGGCCAGCGCCTGGTGGTTGCTCAGCCGGCCCGTCTCGTTCTCGTGCGCCAGGTGTCGCGCCCGCTTGAGGAACAGGTCCACCACCGCGGGATCGTCCATGCCCAGCACCTGGTAGGTCTCGGACGCCGAGTAGAGGCTGAACACCAGCGCGCCCATCGCGCGCTCGAACGGGAAGTAATCGTCGCACGTGCCGTCGGAGTGCGAGGAGCGGGCCGTGTACCGCACCGCCGCCTCCGCCAGTTCGCGCACGCGCTCCACGCCGAAGAACCGGTTGCCGGGGTAGCGGCGGGCGAAGACCAGCGCGAGCGGCAGCACCATCTCCTGCGCCATCCCGCACGGGAAGTCCATGGTGCGATAGTGCCAGAACGCCCGGTCAAACGACCCGTACGTCGGGCTGTACGGATTGCGGTCGATCAGTTGCAGCAGGCGCGGGATGTACGGCAGAGCCAGTTCGACGTACCGATCTCGCACCCCAGACCTCCTCACACGCCGATGCACGGGAGCGCGTCCGGCCCCCGCGTTCGCGCCGCGGGCACACGATAGCCGACCCGCTCGCCGGGCGGCGGCCCGGCGGCGCGCACGGGAGGGTCAGCGCCCGTCCAGCAACTCCGCCAGCAGACGCGCTCCCCACCCCGTCGGCCCCGCCACGAACGGCCCCTTGTCCGTGTCCGCCACGTGCACGCCCGCGATGTCGATGTGCGCCCACGGCACGCCATTCTCGACAAAGTACGACAGGAACGCCGCGCCCTGGATCGGGTGGGCCTTGCGGTTCGGGTTGCTGTTCAGGATGTCCGCGACCGTGGACTTCATCATCTCGCGGTACTCGGCGTGGTGCGGGAGGCGCCAGACTCGCTCGCCGCTCGCCGCGCTCGCGGCCTCGATGCGGGCGCGCAACGCGTCGTCGTCGCACCACAGGCCCGCGTAGGTCGAGCCGAGCGCGACCACCACGCCGCCCGTCAGCGTCGCCAGGTCGATGACGTACTCCGGGTTCTCGCGCTCGCACGCCCAGCAGAGCGCGTCGGCCAGCACCAGCCGCCCCTCGGCGTCGGTGTTCGTCACCTCGACCGTCACGCCGTTGCGGAACGTGAGCACGTCGTCCGGGCGGTAGGCCTCGTCGCTGATCGAGTTCTCCGCCGCCGCCAGCAAGGCGACGACGCGTCGCTTGGGCTTGATCGTCGTGGCGATGGCGTGCATCGCGCCCAGCACGGCGCACCCGCCGTCCTTGTCGCGCTTCATGCCCGCCATCGTATTGTTGATCTTCAGGCTCAGCCCGCCCGAGTCGTAGCACATCGTCTTGCCGATCAGGACCACCGGCTTGCCGCCCGCGCGCCCCCCCTTCGGCCTGTATTCGAGCCGGATCAGGCACGGCTCGTTCTCGCTCGCCGCGCCGACCGTCGCGATGCCCGTCAACCGCTCGTCCTTCAGCCGCCTGCCTGAGACAACCGTGCAGGTCATGCCGGTCTTGCGGGCGAGCCTGCGCGCATGATCCGCCATCCACATCGGCGTGGCGACGTTCGGGGGCGTCTGGCTCAGCGTGCGCGTGAGGTTCGCGCTCTCCGCGAGCGCCAGGCCCCGCTTCAGCCCGCGGTTGAAGGCCGCGTGCGCCGACCGGACGGCGAGCGTCGGCTTGGGCCGGCCGTTGTTGTTGATGCCCGCCGCGCCCTTGAGGATGTCGGCGTTCCAGGCGACGAGGCCGAGGCCCTCGCCGAACGCCGACCCGGCCCGCTCCGCGTCGATGTGCCCGCCCGAGAGCGTCCCCTGCACGTCGATCTCGGCCGAGGGATCGCGCGTGACCGCGAGCCGACGCGCGACGGCCGCCGCCGCCGTGCGCAGCGCGTCCGAGTCGAACGAATCCTTCGCGCCCAGGCCCACCACGAGCACCCGACCGTGCGCCCCGCGCCCGGACGGGAACGCCTCGACCACGCGCCCGAGGTCGCCCGTCGCCTCGCCCCGCTTCAGGGCGGCGGCGGCGGAACCGTCGGGATCACGCTTCTTCGAGGCGGCGTCGAGGGGCTGACCCTTGAAATGGGCGAGGACAAGCGCGGCGGCGCGACCCGTGCCGCCCGCCTTGATGGTGTTGAACATCGGGAACTCCTTGTGGGCGGAGTGTATCCGGGGTGGCGGCGCGCGCGGCCGGGCAGTAGCGTTGCGGCATGGCCGACGAAGGCACCACGGGCCGGCGCGGGCTTCACGCCCCCTGGCGGCTGGAGTATCTCGAAGCGATCGAAGCGCGCGAGCGCGCCGCAGGCCCCCCCGCGCCGGGGTCCGGCTCCTTCCTCCTCGACTGCTGGCGCGACCCGGGCGGCGACCGGCGAAACCACGTCGTCTATCGCGACGCCGACGGCATCATCCTGCTCAACGCCTTCCCCTACGCCAACGGGCACCTGCTCGTCGCGCTGGGCGAGGCGAGGCCGACGCTGCTCGACTATGAACCGGCTCAGCGGGTCTCGCTCTGGCGGCTGACGGAACTGGCCGCGGACCTGCTGCAACGCACGCTCGAGCCGCAGGGCATCAACATCGGGATCAACCAGGGCCGCGCCGCCGGCGCGGGCGTGCCCCAGCACCTGCACGTGCACCTCGTCCCGCGCTGGAACGGCGACGTGAACTTCATCGAGGTCGTTGGCGGCGTGCGCGTCATCCCCGCAGCCCTGGACGCGATGGCGGAGCGGTTCAGGGATGTGGTTGAAGGGGTGAGGGGAACAGCCGGGGCCTGAGAGGCGCCGCCGCGGAGGCGCGGGGTCAGGCAGCGGGCGTGCTCAGCCGCCGAAGGCCGAGGTGGTACGCGCCCGCCCGGCCCGTGCAGCGGACGACGATCGCCGACTCCGGCGTGCCGCCCGCCTGCACGGGCGTCAGTGTCGCGATGGCCCCGGGATCGACAGCCAGCGGCGAACGAACCCCGAGGCCGTCCGCGCTTCTCTCGCGCAGCCGCACGCGGGCCAACGCCGCGAAGCCGTGCGGACCGGTGAACGTCGCGATCGCCTCGCCCAGCGCGGGAGCACGTTCGGACGTGCGGCGGTTGAAGGGGATCGGCGCGTCCGGATCGACAGTGTCGCGGACGAGTCGGAGCCGCGTGCGAGCGGGCGCGGGCTTGGCTGCGGGGGGGGGGGGCCGCCGTTCGTCGGGGCGCGAGGCGGCACGCCGGGTGCGGGTCGCGCCCTCCGCGCCCGCTGCCGGACGCTCGGGGACAGTGCCGGTCGTTCTCTGGCGTGGCACGGAGGCCTCCACACGGGCGACGTGGCCCGAGGCGTGGATCGGCCTTTCGAGCGGACGACTTGATCGCCGGAGAGTCGAGGATGGGAAGAAGGGGGCTGCGAGGCCCCGCCCCGGGATGGGCACGCCATGCCCCGAGGGGGGGAGGCGACCGCGCAACGGTCAGGCACCGGCAAGACGGGCGCGGAGGCGGAAGGCGAGTTCGAGCGACTGCTGGTAGTTCAGCCGGGGGTCGCATGGGGAGGCGTAGTTGCGTGTGAGAGCCTCCTCGGTCACGCCGCCCGCGCCGCCGAGGCACTCGGTCACGTCCTCGCCGGTGAGTTCGAAGTGGACCCCGCCGAGGCAGGTCCCCGCCTCGCGGTGGGCGTCGATCGTCCGCTCGATCTCCTCGGCGATGGCGTCGAAGGATCGCGTCTTGACGCCGGTGGAAGTCGTCATCGTGTTGCCGTGCATCGGGTCGCAGACCCACAGCACGCGCAAGCCCTCGCGCCGCACGGCCTCGAGGATGGGCGGTAGTGTCTCCCGCACGCGGTGCGCCCCCATCCGCGTGATCAGCGCGAGTTTGCCCGGCTCGTCCGCGGGGTTGAGCGCGCGGGCGATGGCGGCTGCGTCGTCCGGACTCGTGCCGTGCCCGAGTTTCACCCCCACCGGGTTCGCCACGCCCCGGAAGAACTCGACGTGCGCGCCGTCGAGCGCGCGGGTGCGGTCGCCGATCCACGGCATGTGCGTGGTCAGGTCGTACCAGCCGGCGCGGCGCGGCACGCGTCGGGTCTGCGCGCTCTCGTAGAGCAGGTTCAACCCCTCGTGGCTGGTGTAGAACTCCACGCGGGTGAGTTCTTCGATCCGCGCCTCGCCCAGCGCCTCCATGAACTTGAGCGCCTGCGCCAGGCTCACGCTCACTCGCTCGTAGTCCGCCTTGCGATCCGGGGGCAGGTCGGCGTGGTGCAGGAACGAGAGGTCCCAGTACTCGGGGTGGTGCACGTCGGCAAAGCCACCCTCGAGCAGCGAGCGGATGAAGTTCAGCGTCATCGCCGCGTGCTGGTAGCCGCGCACCATCAGGTGCGGGTCCGGCGTTCGGGCACGCTCGTCGAAGTCCGCCGCGTTGATGAGGTCGCCGAAGTACGACGGGAGCGTGCACGGGCCGTCCGGTCCGTTGCGAGACTCGGTCGGGCTGGACCGCGGCTTGGCGTACTGCCCGGCGAACCGCCCGACACGGATGACCGGCTTGTTCAGCCCGTGGACCAGCACCAGCGACATCTGGAGCAGAATCTTCAGTTTGCTCGTGATGGTCTCGGGGCGGCAGTCGGCGAGCGTCTCGGCGCAGTCCCCGCCCTGGAGCAGGAATCGCCGCCCCTCCTGGGCCTCGGCGAGTTGGGCCTTGAGCCGCTCGATCTCGAACGAGGTCACAAGGGGGGGGAGCGAGCGGAGTTTGGCCAGCGCGGCCTCGAGCGCGCCCGCGTCGGGGTAGTCGAACCCGTGCTGCGTGGGCCTGGATCGCCAGGAATCGGGTGTCCAGGGCTGGTTGGTGGAGGTCACGAAGCGGCTCCTGCGGGGCGTGAAGGTGATTGTTGGCGAGAGAAAGGCGGCGCGTCGGAGCGAATGTCGGCCGAATCCGGGCGCAAATTCTCATGCCGGGGGTTTGAAGTGTCGATGGGCAAGTCCGCCGACGGTTCTCGTTCGGGCCGCGGCGTCGGGTGCGGCGGGCGTTGCGGCCCGCGCGGCCCGGCCTGATGGCGACCCGACAGGCGGAGCGCGTCGCTCCCCCGGGGACCAGCCGAAACACGGAACACGAGCCAGGAGAACAGCACATGGCAACCAGAACCCGCAGGACCAGCAGGACGACCAGGCGCACCGCCCGCCACACCGCGACCAAGCGTCGCACGGCCAAGCGCACCGCCACCAAACGGCCCGCCGCGAAGCGCACAACCGCCAAGCGGACGGCCACCAAGCGCCCCGCCGCCAAGCGCACAACCGCCAAGCGGACGGCCACCAAGCGCCCCGCCGCCAAGCGCACAACCGCCAAGCGGACGGCCACCAAGCGCCCCGCCGCCAAGCGCACGACCGCCAAGCGGACGGCCACCAAGCGCCCCGCCGCCAAGCGCACGACCCGGCGTCGCACCACGACGGCCTCGGCGACCCCGGCGTTCATCGCGTGGTCGCCCTCCTCGTCGGCCCGCCGGCGCGTTCGCAAGGCCGCCTGATCCGGCGAGACATCCACTGCACACGGACGGCCGCTCCGAGTCATTCGGGGCGGCCGTTGTCATGGATGCACGAATCGAGCCGTGCGAGGACAAGGCCGCGCCGAACGAGACGCGCACGTGGGCAAGCGGTCCTCCGTGACGCGGATCGGTGCGGACTGAAGCGCTCCTTCACAGTCGCGGTTCGTTGAGCGAGAGCAACCGTTCGACCGCCTCAAGGACCGCGTCCAACTCCACCCGCTCGATCCGGCACCGCTCGGGGTGGTCGTTGGCAAGTTCGTTCAGCGGGAGCGAGGGGTCGGCGAGCAGGACGACCTCCGACGGTTCGCCGCCCGACAGCGGGCGCGTCGGGATGGTCGTCCAGCGGTGGTCCGTCGGGCCGAAGAGCGAGACCAGCGGCGTGCCGAACGCCGCCGCGAGGTGGCGAGGGCCGGTGTCGTTCGTCACCATCAGCCGCGCCCGACGCACGATCGCCTTGAGCGAGCCGATGCCCACCCCGAGTTCCGGCAGCGAGACCGCGCGGGCACGGGCGTCGTCGCGGACCTGCACCGCGAGATCCCGCTCCGAGGGCGACCCGTTGACCAGCACCGCGAGGCCGTGCGTGCTCGCCAGGTGCTCGGCGAGGCGCGCGAACCGGTCCGCGGGCCAGCGCTTGGCCGGGTCGTTGCCGCCCGGGTTCAGCACGGCGAACGGCGCGTCCGGTCCGAGGCCCGCGCGAGCGAGCAACTCGTCCGCCGCCCGCTCCTCCTCCGGCGTCGTGGCGAGTTCGAGCGCGATGCCGGCCGGCAGCGAGGCCGGATCATCGGGCATGCAGGGCGGGTCGATGCCGGCGCACCGGAGCAGTTCGCACGCGGCGTCAAGGTAGTAGCGCACCGCCGGGACCGGCGCCCAGCGCCGCCGAAGCGCGCTGCTCCCCTCTCGCTCGAGCGCACGGATCGGATGCGTGAGCAGCGGCCCGCGCGCGTCGCGGTCGTACCCGATCCGCCGCGGGATGCCCGCGACGCGAGCCGCCAGCGCGCTCGAGAACGAGTTGGTCAGCAGCAGCGCGGAGTCGTACCGCCGCGGGCGCAGCCGTGCCGCGACGTGCTTCGGACCCATCACGCCCCCCTTGCGATCGGCGTGCACCTCGTCCAGCAGGTCGGTGCCCGTGAGCACGGCGATCATCTCCGGGCGCACAAGGCCCGCGATGAACGAGCCGCGCAGCCGGTCGCGGAGCAGCCTCAGCGCGGGCGTGGCCATCACCACGTCCCCGAGCCACGAGGGAAGCACGACGAGCAGGCGGAGCGGGGTGGCCGTGGCCTGGGACATGGGCGAGCAAAGGGTATGTGGCGCGGGGCCTGCAAGGCCCCGCGCCGAGCGGACTCACGCCGGGACCCGCCCGGCCATCGCTCAGCCCGGATCGAGAACATGGGCGGCGACCGCGGCGAGGTCGGCGAAGGGGCGATCGCGACCGATGAGGATCGCCCGAGGGGGGGGAATGCCCGCGGCGATCGCCGCCCGGATGTCCCGCTCCGCGTCGCCGACGAACCACGAGCGCGGCAGGTCGAGGCCGAGTTCATCCGCGGCCGCGAGGATCATCCCCGGCGCGGGCTTGCGCCACGGGTGCTCGCTCGCAAACCGCTCAACCGTGCCCCGCGGGTGAAACGGGCAGAAGTAGAACGCCTCGGCCAGCGGGCGGCGCGCGTGCGGCGGCGTCAGGAGCGCGCGCACGCGGTCGTTGGTCGCTTCAACGTCGCGCAGCGTCCCCCCGCCGCGGGCAACAACCCCCTGGTTCGAGACGACAACGAGCGTCAACCCCGCGCCGGCCAGCCGCTCGCAGGCCTCGAGCGCTCCCGGCAGCAGGCGCACGAGCGACGGGTCGGCAAGATCGCCCGCGTTGTCGATCAGCGTGTCGTCGCGGTCGAGGAAGACAGCCGGGCGCATGGAACCGCCAGCGTACCTCGCAACGCGCCCTCGGACGCGGGAGGTCTACTTCGCCCCGTCGTCTGTGTTGATCTCGTCTTCGACGGAATCGTCGAGCGTGACCAGCCCGGCGCGGATGGCGATCCGGGCCAGTTCGACGCGGTTGGAGGCCTTGAGTTTGTTGCCCAGCGAGACCCGGTGACCCTCGATCGTCTTTACGGAGCGGAACAGCCGCGCCGCGATGGCCGCGGTGGAGAGGCCCCGACCGATCAGCCGGAGCACGTCCAGTTCGCGCCGCGTGAGCGCGGCGAGCGGACCCAGGTCGTCCACCTTCGTGCGGATGGCCGGTGAGCGGTCGGCCGTCATCTCATCGCCCGCGACGGGGACGGTGACGAGGAGGACACGCCGCAGCCCGTCGTCGCCGGGGGTGATGGGGCGGATCGTGGACCGCACCCACCGGCCGGCCCAGACGCCCTCGATCGTGACCGGGGTGTTGGAGTCCGCCACGCGCCGGATGTACGCCAGCCACTCGTCCGCAAAGGGCTTGGGCAGGAACTCGTGCATCGTTCGGCCGAGAGCGGCCTGCGGGTCCGAAAGGCCCAGCAGGCCCGCGAGCGGTGCGTTGATGAAGTGGTACCTGCCCGCCTCGTCCACGACCGAGACCAGCGCCCGGGCATCCTGAACGAGCGCCTCCCAACACGCCTCAGCCCCGGAGGCCCAGTCGGGCAGCCGTGCGGTGCCGTTGTGGAACGGGTTCCTCCCCCGGCCGCCGGGCTGTTCGGAGGGGTGGTTCCGAAACGGCGAGGTCGGGGACCTGGACATGGTGTGTGGACTCATGGGGGTTCGCTCGGGGAGGGGCCGTGCGGAAGGGGTTAGACCCGCAATGGGCAGGCAAGTTCCCTGAGGTCGGCGGCAAACACGCCGCCACCGCCAAGGGAACCGTGTTCTACGGCCCGCGGACACCGACGGTTGTGCCCGAGAACCCGGAATGACACCCGAGTTTGCGGCGTATCGGACGCGCGTGTGCGCCAAATTGGCGCGTCTTGTGGAAAGCGTCTGGCAGAATACCGATACTTGATTATGATCAATGGAATGTCTACATTGACCGCATTGGCGACGCCAAGGCAGGGAGGCCCGGTAGTCTGGAGGGGAAGAACGCACCCCGTACAGGGGCGGGGTGGCACAGGAGCGACCGGGACGGATGCCGCCGCTCGAAGACGAGGGAATCCGACGACGGATCGTGGAAGCACTATCCGCGCCCCGAGGGGACGAGCGCGTCCAGTGGAGTTCGAGCGCGCGACGCGGGCTTGAGTCGCTCTACGGATCGAATCGAAGTCAGGGCTCGATCAACAAGATCATCTGCGCTTGGGTTCGTAAGAGCAGACACGTCAACGTGGTCAAAGAAGTGATGGAGGAGTATCGCGAGCAGGGGGACAGGTACGAGATCCGAATCGGCATCGATCCTCATCGCATCTACCTGTACTTCTATCTGATTAGCGAGTCCGGTGCCGACGTTGTGAAGGTTGGACAGTTCAAGCAGGATCGCGATTACGAGCCATGAGCGAGAACCAGAACAACCCGAGTCAGCCGGCCCTCTGCGTGAGTTGCGGAAAGCGGGAGGTCCGCCCCGCTGTCGTGGAGTACCGTTTCAAGCACAGGCTGGATCGCAGGGAGCGAGAGGTCTTCGTCCCTGATCTCCATGTCAACAGGTGCGGCGCGTGCGGCGAACAGTACTTCGGGAATCGCGCCGATGCGCAGATCACGGAGGCGCTGCTTCGTTCGGCGGGGTTGCTGACGGGTGCGGAGATTCGGGAAGCGTGTCGGCGCATCGGGATTCGGAGGCAGTCCGAACTCGCGGAGTTAATCGGCGTCGCGCCGGAGTCGCTGAGTCGATGGCTGCGCGGGCACGTCGTGCAGAGCCGACTCGCGGATACCATGCTTCGTGTGTTCCTCCATGTTCCGGAGGCGAGGGCATTCCTGCGAGCCATGCGGGACCGGTCGGCGGGGCGCGAGATCCGCGTCGAGCGGGACGTGCCCTGGTCCACGACGATCGTGGCGCCGGTCGAGGACGTCGTTCAGGCGAGCAAGTCAGCCACAGCCGACGCCGCACCTCCACCGGCGGGCTTGGCTGGCAACAACACCTACGCGCTCGCGGCATGAAGCCCAGTCGGATCAGAGGCAATGGTGGCACAACGACGGCAATCCACACCCGGCAACCCTGCGGCGGTCTCGATGCGCGTCGAGGGAATCGAGTCGATCGTGCAGGAATCGGGCACGTTCCGGCTGTCGGGAATGCGAGGCGATCACCCGACTGCGAGGCCCGAGCATCTTCTTGGCGAGTCGAGCGCGGAGCAGCGGGGACGCGAGATCACCGCAACGCTGCGTTTTGTCTTCCGGGCAGTGCCGGTCTGGCTGGATGCCGATGAGGACTCAGCCGCGGAAGCCGGTCGAGAGCCGTTGTTCGAAGCCCATGGGACATTCAGGATTACGTACAGGCTGGACTCCGACCAGCCCGCATCGCCGGCCGACCTTGCGGCTTTCGCATGGGTGAACGGAAACCTGAACGCGGTCCCCTACTGGCGCGAGTACCTCCACAACGTGCTCGTTCGCGCCGGGCTGCCGGCGTTCGAGGTGCCCGTGTTCAACCCGATGAAGATGGCGACGCGCACGGCAGCCGAAGAGAAGTCTCACGGCGACGCGCAGTGAGTCTCCGCTCGCGGATCGCTGCAGGTACGGGGCTTGGACGCGAAACGCGCCGCGTGCCGCCTACTCGCTCTCGACCAGCCCCAGTTGCCGGTACTTCTCCAGGTACTTGCGGGCCAGGGTGGTGTGCTTGTTCTCCAGGTCGATCGCCCGCCCGTCGATGAAGGCCAGGTGAACCTGGGTCGTCACCTCGAGCGGGTGGCCGTCGGTGACGATCAGGGTGGCGGCCTTGCCGGCGTCCAGCGAGCCGAGGCGGTCGCCGACGCCGAGGATCGTGGCGGGGCTGAGCGTGACGGCGCGGAGGGCGGCGTCGGGCGGCAGGCCGTAGGCCACGGCCATCGCCGCGGCGTAGGGCAGGTTGCGCTCGTGGGCCGCCTCCTCGCCCGAAGCGAAGCACCACGACACCCCCGCCGCCGCCAACCGCTGCGGGAGCGTGAACAACTCGTCGTAGGGCGAGTCGTCGCGCTTCGGCATCCGGTACGAGGATTCGATGACCACCGCCGCGCCCGCCGCCTTGAGTTGGTCGGTGCAGCGGTCGGCGTCGCGGGCGCCGACGATGACCGGGCGCAGGCCGTGCCGCTCCGCGAACGCGAGCGCACCGGTGATCTGGTCGACATCGTGGGCGATAAAGAACGTGGGGAGTTGACCCGAGCCCGCCGAGGGCAAGGCTCCCTGCATCGCCTCATAGCGCAGGTCGGTCGGGTGGTCCGGCCTCGCCGCGCGGGTGTCGCGATAGGCGGCGGCGTTGCGGAACGCGTCGTCGAGCGCGGCCATCGCGCGCTGGATGTTCTCGCTCTGCCCCTCCGGCGGCTCGTCCATCCACCACGCGACGACCGGCCGCGTCAGCGGGAAGTTCACCACCAGCCCCGCGTCGTCGAGAATGGCGAGGTCTTCCCACGTCCAGCCGTCGAGGCGGACGACGGAGGCCCGCCCCGGGATCAGGCCGCGCGGCCCGGCGTCGCCGAAGATCTCGTACGTCGTCCCCGGGAACACGCCCGCCGTCAGAATGCCCGACGATCGCGTCACCGGCAGCAGCGTCGAATCCGGGTTGATCGCCACCGCGGCACGAACCTCCGGCGCGATCGTGCCGACCTCGCGGAAGTCGAGCGTCGCCCGCACCGCCTGAATCTCGGTCAGCCCGAGTTGCGTGTACGGCGCGACCAGCCCGGGGTAGACGTGCAGCCCCTCCGCGTCGATCTCGATCGGGTTCGAGCCGGGCGCGAACCCCGGCGTCATGCCCGCGGGGAGCACCGCCGTGATGACGCCGCCCTCGAACACGATCCCGCCCGCCTCGATCGTCTCGCCCGAGACCGTGTGGATCGTCGCGTTGTGGATGAAGACCGGGCGCGTCTGCGGCGGGGCCTTTACGCCGAGGTCCTGCGCGAGCGTTGTTGACGCGAAGAGAGGCACCGAGGCAGCAAGGCACCGGGGCATGAGGCGAAGAAGCGTTCGGGTGTTCATCGTGCGCCTCCGAGTTCGGTTTCGGTGATGCCGCAGTCCCCGCAGCGGTGGTCGGCCGGGTCGATGCCGCGGAGGTAGAGGCTCAGGTAGTGCCGGCGGCGGGCGTCGGCGAGCATCCGCTCGCGGAGCGATTCGGGGGGCTTCTCCTCGGCCTCGCCGTTCTCCTTCGGCTCGTCGTCCTTCTTGTCGGGCTTCTTCTTCGCGCCCTCGGCGAGGATCTTCTGGACGATCCGCGAGCGGTGCGCCGCGTTCCGCTCGCGGAGTTCCGCGTCGCGGGAGAGCGAGAAGTACTCGCGACCGTCGATCCACACCGACTCGGCCCGCGAGAACGTGGAGAGCGGGTTGCCCGACCACACGACCAGGTCCGCGTCCTTGCCCTTCTCGACCGAGCCGACGCGGTCGGCGATGCCCAGTTGGATGGCGGGGTTGATGGTGACGAAGTGGAGGGCCTGCTCCGGGGTGAGGCCGAAGGGCGAATCGGAGGAGGAGGGAAGGGTCGAGTAGCGCAGCGCCTTGGCCGCCTCGACGTTCATCCGCCGCGCCAGTTCGTCGGAGTCGGAGTTGTACGACGTCAGCACGCCGACCGCGGCCTGGAGCGGCCCGGCGTGCGGGATCGCGTCCTGCACCTCGACCTTGTACGCCCACCAGTCGGAGAAGAGCGACGCCCCGATCGCGTGGTCCTTCACCGCCTCCGCGACCTTGTACACCTCCAGCCCGTGCTGGAACGTCCCGATCGTGAAGCCGAAGTCCCGGGCCACGCGGCAGAGCATGAGAATCTCGTCCTGCCGGTAAGAGTGGCAGTGAACGAGCCGCTCGCCCGCGAGAATCTCGGCCATGGCCTCGAGTTCGAGGTCGCGGCGCTTGCCGCTCGCCGCCGCGTACTCCCGCGCCGCCGTGAACCGGTCCCGGATGATCGTCTCCACGCCCATGCGCGTCTGCGGGTAGCGAGTGGTGTTGCGTTCGCCCCAGTTCGACTGCTTGACGTTCTCGCCGAGGGCGAACTTGATGCCGGGCTTCGCGCCCTGCACGTGCATGTCGTCGGGGTGCGGCACGCCCCAGCGCACCTTGTTCGTCTGCGTCTGGCCGCCGATCGGGTTCGCCGAGCCGTGCATCGAGTTGACGGTCGTCGTGCCGCCCGCGAGTTGGCGGTACCAGTTGATCGCGTCGGGGTTCGTCACGTCGCCGATGCGGACCTCGGCGGTGACGGCCTGCCCGGACTCGTTCACGCCCCGCGAGATGCCCGTGTGCGAGTGGGCGTCGATCAGGCCCGGCGTCACGTGCTTGCCCGCCAGGTCGATCACCAGCACGTCGCCGGCGGTCGAGGGCGGGCCGCCCACGCCCACGTGGTCGATCTTCCCGTCCTTGATGAACACCCACCCACGCTCGATCACGCCCTGCGGGCCGCACGTCCAGATGGTGGCGTTCCGCAGCACCACGGCCCGCTGCGGCGGGAGCTCCTTCACCGCGTACGCGCCGAATGGATAGCCGGGGAGGTCCTCCGGCGGGAGTTTGGGCGCGTCGTCCTCGGACGCCTTCCCTTCGCCATCGTCGCCCGCGCCGTCGGCCTCGGGCGTCGCCGCCGCGCGCGCCGCCGTGAACTGCACCTGCGCCCCCCCCGGCGTGAGCAGCGAGCCGAAGATGCGATCGCCGACAATCGTGAGCGTAACCAGCACGACGTCGCCGTCGGGGAAGTCAACAAGGTAGGTCAGCCGGTCGCCGTCGAGTTTCACGTCGCGGGCCTTCGTCGGCTCCTCGCCCTCCGCGCCGGGGAGCGTGACGCCGATCTTCCCCTTGTCGTCCTGTTCGATGACGATCGTGCCCGCAGGCTCCGCGCCGGGTCCGAACGAGTACGCCCACGTGCCGGCGATGGCGGGCTTGCGCGGCGCGATCTCGTGTCGGCGACCGTCGATCCAGAGGTCGTGGATGGTCGCCTTCTTCTTGTGGTCGAAGAGCGGCTTGTCGGCGACGATGAGGTTGGCGATCTTGCCGCGCTCGACCGTGCCCAGCGTGTCGCTCGCGCCGAGCGTCTCGGCCGGGTTGGTCGTGAGCATGGCGAGGGTGCGCTCGGGCGTCAGGCCGCCGATTTCGAGCGCCTTGTTCAGGTTGTCCTCGAACTTCTCGCCCTTGCGCAGCCCGCTCGCGGTGAGCGAGACGTGGACCCCGGCCGCGTCGAGCCGCCGGGGGTTGGTGGGGGCCTGCTCCCAGGTCATCAGGTCGCGCAGGCCCACGCTGTCGGCCGCGCCCGCGGACTTCACGTCGGGGGTCTTCGGGAACGTGAGCGGGACGATGTACGTGGGCCGATGCTCGCGCTGCGCGTCGTGGGCCGCGATCGCGTCCAGCCGCCGGAACTCGACCCCGCTGCCGATGACCACGGGACGCCGCCCGAACTCGCCGGCGATCTTCACCGCCCGGATGGCGTCGAGTTCGTCGCGCGTGCGGAAGGCGAACGGGAGGTAGTCGAAACTCGTTGTCGTGAGCGTCTTGAGGCACGACGGCGCGATCGCGGCGTCGCGGGCGGTCTCGCTGCTCAACAACGTCAACGAGTCGAGCCAGTCGGCGTCGCTGAGGGTCTGGCGGATGAGGGCGATCGCGCCCATCTGCGAGTTGGGGTAGTTCGAGAACTCGCCGAGGTTCCCGCCGCCCGCCGTCTCGAACGAGAGCGTGTGGTAGACCCGCTCGCGGTAGACCGGCGGGCGCCCGTCCGACGGGTCGGAGGGCGCTTGCGCGAGGCTCACCAGCGCGGCCTGACCCGCGAAGATGCCCCCCTTCGGCGCGATAGCCGCCGCCGTGAAACCAAGCCCGCGCAGTCGCTTCGCCTCCGCTTCCGGCAGGCCGCGGCCCTCGAGCGCGGACCGCTGCGGCGTGACCTTGCGGTTCCAGTGGACGCCCGGCGCATCGACGGGCGGCAGCGGCGCATCAATCTCGGCGTGGGCGTCGATGAACCCCGCGTAGACGTGCAGCCCGTCGCAGTCCCACACCAGCGCGCCGGCCGGAGCGGTGTAGTCGCGCCCCGTGATGTCCTCGACGGCGACGATCCGCCCGTCGCGGATCACAACCGCGCCCCGCTCGATCGACGCGCCGGGCCGAACATGGACCGTCGCGCCGACCAGCGCGTGGTACGACGGCTCGACCTTCCGCGGGCTGTTCGGCTGCGGGTCGAGCGGGTTGTTGGTCGAGGGCTGGGCGAGGGCGGCCGCGGCGAGCGCGACCGAAACCAGCGACGGCAGAAGTGGGCGTGTCATGGCAGGAACAGGGTAACGCGCCCGGAGGGGATGGTTGCAACCGTTGGGTATCATCGAGTGAGCGGGGGGCGAGACGCCCGCCCCACCGGCCCGAGAGAGCCACAGAGAGACCGAGAGTCAGGAGCGGCGATGACGAGGCTCGTGGAAGGCAACGCGGTGATCGGCCAGTCCGGCGGGCCGACCGCCGTCATCAACCAGTCCCTCGTCGGCGTCGTCCAGGGCCTGCTCGCCGCGGGGGCCGGCCGACCCGGCAACCCCATCCGGCGGATCCTCGGGATGCGCCACGGCGTGCGCGGCCTGACCAACGGCGACCTCGTCGACCTCACCGACTTCGACCGCCCGCACCTCGAACGCCTCGCCGTCACCCCCTCCGCCGCCCTCGGCTCCACCCGCGACAAGCCCGACGAGGCTTCTTGCAAACGCATCTTCGAGGCCTGCGAGAAGCACGGCGTGCGCTACTTCTTCTACGTCGGCGGCAACGACTCCAGCGACACCTGCCGCATTGTCAACGAGGTCAGCAACAAGGCCGGCTACGAACTGCGCTGCTTCCACGTCCCGAAAACCGTGGACAACGACCTCGTCGGCAGCGACCACACGCCCGGCTTCCCTTCCGCGGCCCGCTTCGTCGCCATGGCGTGCATGGCCGACTTCCTGGACAACATCTCCCTGCCGGGCATCAAGATCAACGTCGTCATGGGCAGGCACGCCGGCTTCCTCACCGCCGCCAGCGCGCTGGCACGACGCTCCGACCGCCCCTTCGAGCCGTCCACCGACGGCCCGCAACTCATCTACGTGCCCGAAGTCCCCTTCGACACCGAGCGGTTCGTGCAGGACGTCGCCGAGGTCTACGACGCCAAGGGCCGCTGCCACGTCGCCGTCAGCGAGGGCATCTGCGACCGCGACGGCACGCCGATCGGAGCCACGCTCATCAAGAGCGCGCAGGTGGACGCGCACGGGAACGTCCAGCTCTCAGGCTCCGGCGCGCTGGGCGATGCGCTCGCGGACCTCCTCAAGGCGAAACTGACACCCGCGGGCGGCAAGCCTCCGCGCGTCCGCGCCGACACCTTCGGCTACATCCAGCGGTGCTGGCCCGACGCCTCGCCCGTGGACGCGAGCGAGGCCCGCGGCGTCGGGCGATTCGCCGCGGAACTCGCAACGAGCGGCGACCTGGACGGCACCGTCGCCATCGAGCGCGTCAGCCCCATCGGCTCCGCCCAGCCCTACGCCGCACGCTTCCGCAGGCTCGACCTGAGCGTGGTCGCCGCGAAGACACGCCACATGCCCCCCGATTTTCTTGACGGGCACAACAACGTCAGCCAGACGTTCATGGACTACTGCCGGCCGCTGATCGGGACGCTCCCGCTCTACGAGCGGCTGTGAACGCGGTCAATCGACAGGCCGCAGCGCCACGCCCAGCGCGCCGAGGGCACGCTTGATGTCCGCGACCGTGTGCTGCCCGTCGTGGAAGATCGACGCCGCCAGCACCGCGTCCGCCCCCGCGTCCAGGGCGTGCTTCAGGTGCTCGGGCGTGTCCGCGCCGCCGCTGGCGATCACGGGCACGGGCACGGCCGCGCTGACGGCGCGCAGCAGGTCGAGGTCGTAGCCCTCGCGCGTGCCGTCGCGGTCGAAACTCGTGAGCAGCACCTCGCCCGCGCCGAGTTCGCACCCGCGCCGCGACCACGCGACGGCGTCCAGACCCGTGCGATGCGAGCCGGACCGCGTCACGACCTCCCAGGAGAACGCAGAGGGCGCGGAGAGGAACGCAGAGATCGCAGAGTGTGAAGGAGAGTCAGAACCAGTATCTTCTGAATCCACTTCCTCTCTGTGTGCTCTGCGTTCCTTCTCTGCGCACTCTGCGTTCTTCCTCCCCGCCGCGTCGATGGCGAGCACCGTGCACTGCGCCCCGAACCGCTCGGCCAGTTCCGCGATGAGCGCGGGGCGCTCGACGGCCGCGGTGTTCACGCTCACCTTGTCCGCCCCGGCGTCGAGCAGCGCGGCCGCGTCGTCCGCTGCGCGCACGCCCCCGCCCACCGTGAGCGGGATGCGCAGCACGGCTCGCACGCGACGCACCGTCTCCACGGCCGTCCTGCGCCCCTCTGGCGTCGCGGAGACGTCAAGAATGACGATCTCGTCCGCGCCCTGCGCTTCGTAGAGCGCGGCCCGCTCGGCCGGGTCGCCCGCGTCGCGAAGGTCGGCGAACCGAACGCCCTTCACGATCCGCCCGTCGCGCACGTCCAGGCACGGAATCACGCGCGGGAACGGCGTACGAGCCGTGCTCTCATAGGACCCAGAGGACCCAGAGGACCTATGGCCGCCACTCAGCCATCGCCCGATCAGCCGCCCTCCCCACGCCCCCGAGAGCTCCGGGTGGAACTGGCACGCCAATACACGCCCCCGCTCCATCGCGCCGACGAACCGCCCGCCGTGGTCCGTCGCGGCGCTCGCCCAGCCCGAGGGGGGGGTTTCAAGCCGGTACGAGTTCGCGTAGTACGCCCACCCGGACCCGATCAGCCGGCACTCGGGCGACGCGGCCACGCGGTTCCAGCCGAGTTGCGGGACGCGCACGCGCTCGGAGAAGCGTGTGATGCGAGCCGGGATCACGCCCAGCCCGCTCACGCCCGGCGACTCATCGCTCGACTCGGCGAGCAGTTGCAGGCCGAGGCAGACGGCGAGCGTCGGCCGGCCTTCGAGGATGCGCCGGCGCAGAGGCTCCGCGAGACCGCGCGCGTTGAGCGTGTGCATCGCCGCCCCGAACGAGCCGACGCCCGGCAGCACGAGCCGCTCCGCTCGCTCCGCGTCGCGCGGGTCGTCGGTGACGCGCGCCTCGACGCCCGCACGCCCCAGCGCAGCAAGCACCGACGCAAGGTTCGCCGTGCCCGTGCGGATGACGACGACGGCTGTCATGGCTTGGCCACCAACTGGAACGCGAAGGACGCGAAGATCGCGAAGGAAGAAATGATGCTTGTACGATTACACACTCTGCTGCTCTGCTGCTCTGCTGCTCTGCTGCTCTGCTGCTCTGCTGCTTCCCCTCACATCACGCCCTTCGTGCTCGGCGCGCCCGCCGCGCCCGTGCGGGCCACGGCCTGTCGCAGGGCGAGCGCGGTGGCCTTGAAGGCCGCCTCGGCCTTGTGGTGGTCGTTGTCGCCGCGGATCAGGTCGGCGTGCAGGCACAGCCGCGCCGCCGTCGCCAGCGACACGAGCACGTGCGGGATGTTCTCGCACGCCAGCCCCCCGATGCGGTCGTAGTTCAGCGGCAGGTTCACCGTCGCGTGCGGCCGCGTGACCAGATCGACCACCGCCCGCGCCAGCGCCTCGTCCAGCGGCGCATACGCCGACCCGAACCGCGCGATGCCCGTGCGGTCGCCAAGCGCCCTGTCGATCGCCTGCCCGAGCGCGATCGCGCAATCCTCCGCCGTGTGGTGGTCGTCCACGTGCAGGTCGCCCGTGCAGGTCAGCGTCAGGCCGAACCCCGCGTGCGTGGCGAGCGCGCTGAGCAGGTGGTCGAGAAACCCGACGCCCGTGGAGACCGTCACCGCACCCGAGCCGTCGAGACACAGCGTCAGGGCGATCTCGGTCTCCCGGGTCTTCCGATTGATGGTGGAGGTGCGGGTCATGCGTCATTCCTTTGTGGCGAAGGAAACGATCGTACCGTCTCCCTCAGTTCTAACCCCCTTCGCGCTCTTCGCTACCTTCGCGTTCCCGCTTCCGCTCTTGTTGCTCAGAAGGCCCTTCACGCGAGGATCTCCCCAAGCGCGGCGGCGAGCCTCTTGAACTCCTCTTCGTCCCCCGGGCACGTGATGCGCAGCCGATCGCTCAGCGGCGTGCCCCGCTCGAATCGCCGCACACGGATCCCCCGCGCGGCCAGCGAATCCGCGACCGCCCAGGCATCCGCGAACCGCCCGAGCACGAAGTTTCCCTGCGACGACTGCGCCTCCGCGTCCAGCGATCGCAACAGCGAGGCCAGTTCAGCACGCTCCGTGCGCACGCGATCCAGATAGTCGCGCGTGCCCGCCTGATCGGCCTCCAGCGCGCCCGCAGCAAGCGCGAGGCTCACGCCCGACGTCGGGAACGGGTGCCCGACCGTGCGCAGCCATCCGATCACCTCCGCCGGGCCGATCGCGTAGCCGACACGCAGACCCGCGAGGCCCCACGCCTTGCTGAACGTGCGCGTCACGACCGCGTTCGGCAGCCGGAGCAACTCGGCCGTCGGATCCTCGTCCGCGAACTCGACATACGCCAGGTCCGCGACGACGAGGCACCCGGGATGGCGCTCGGCGATGCGGAGCATCTCGGCGGTCGTCGCTGTCGCACCGGTCGGGTTGTTGGGCGAAACGATGAACGCCGCCCCGGTCCGCGCGTCGATCGCACGCTCGAACTCCGCCGCGGGGAAGGGCCTGTCGAGCCACGCGATCTCGACCGGCGACGCGCCCGCCAGGCGCACGTAGCGCGGCAGCATCTCGAAGGTGGGATCCGTCAGCACGGCCGTGCGCCCAGGCTCAAGCGCGGCCCGGCACAGGCGTTCGAGCGCGTCGTCCGCCCCGGCCGTCACCACGACCCGCCCCGGCTCGACGCCGAACCGCGCCGCGAGCAGCTCCTCCAGCGCGCTCGGCTTCGCGTAGCGGCGCAGCGTCTCCGCGTCGAGCGTGCGAAGGCGCTCCACGATCGCCGCGTCGGGGGCACGGCCCTCGTTGGCGTGAAGCGACAGTGGACAACGGACAGTGGACAGTGGACATGGGGGAGAGGCCGGCGGCGCGTAAGCGGTGACGGCACGGACGCGGGCGGCCGGCGCGGGTCGCGGGGAACCGCTCACGGCACCACCTGCGCGATCGGCGAGATCACGATGTCCGTCCCCCCGCGCGCCCGCAGCGCGGGGATCAACTGCGGCAGGTCCGCCCGCGGGACCGCCGCCTTCACCGCGTACCCCGAGTCGGCGTGCAGCGGCGAGATCGTCGGCTCACGCATGCACGGCAGCACGGCGCACACCTCCTCCAGCCTCTCCCGCGGCACGTTCAGTTCCAGCATCACCCGCCGGCGCGCGTCCAGCACGCTGCGGAGCAGCAGCGCGAGGTCGTCGATGCGCCCGCGCCGGGCCGGGTCGTCCCACGCGGCCCGGCTCGCGTACATCCGCGTCGACGATCGCATCACCTCGTCCACGATCACGAGGTCGTTCGCCTGAAGCGTTGAGCCGGTCGCCGTCACGTCGATGATGCAGTCGGCGTCCTCCGGCGGGAAGACCTCCGTCGCGCCGTAGGAGCGCACGAACGCCGCGTCGAGCCGACGGCCGGCGATCCAGCGCGTCGCCAGCCGCTCGTACTCCGCCGCCACGACCAGCCGGCGCGCCGGCAGGCGCCCGTCCTCGAGGATCGCCCGCGGCGCGGCCGCCACCAGCCGCACCGGGTCGAGGCCCGTGTCCAGCACTTCGACGAGGTCCGCGCCCAGTTCCGCCGCCCAGTCCGCCCCCGCGAACCCCAGGTCGCGCGTCCCCGCGTGCAGCATCTCGACCACGTTCTGCGGCTTGAGGATCTTCGCCTCCACCGCAGGCAGCGACACCACGGGCCGATAGCCTCGCGGCGAGACGGCCACGCGGATGCCCGCGTCGGCGAGCAGCTCGATCACGCCCTCGTGCATGCGGCCCTTCGGCAGGCCGAGGCGGAGCGTCGCGGGGGGGGGTTCGCCTGGATTCGCGGGCACGGGAAGGCTCCTTGGTGTGCCGTCCCTCCGCCGCCGATCCCGCCAAAAAGGAATCGACGCCGGGGGGAACCGGCGTCGATCGGCGGGCCTCAGTTCGGCTGCACCGTCACCGGTTCGCGTGGGGGACGCGATGGTGATGGGGATGGTGCTGCAAACTGAGGCTTGGGGTGCTCATGGACGGCTGTAGTGTTGCACAATCCGGACCCCCTGTCAAGCGAAATGATCCCGGTTCACCCAACCCTAGCGAACCCGCCACTCAAGGATGCCCGCCGAGAACTCCGGCTGAAGGTCCGCGTCGATCCGCAGCCCGTCCGTCGTCACCGCCCGGAACTCGACCGTGTTCCAGCGGTCGGTCTGGGCGGTGTATGGGGTCGTCGCCTCGACCGGCTTCCATTGGCCGTCCTCGCGGTAGAGCAGCCGCCACGAGCGCGGCGGCCGGCAGTGCCCCATCCCCGTGTCGTCGAACCAGTAGACCTCCGCGGCGGAAACCGTGGCAGGGCGCGGGAAGTCGTACTGGACCCACTCCGTGCTGCCACGCCGAGGCCACCACGTGTGCCGCTGGACCGAGCCGTCGTTCGAGTGCTTCGGCTCGGCCCGATCGTTCAGCGCGCGCACGGTGTCCGACGACCACGTGTGCGAGGCCGAGGCCCGCGCCGTCGAGGCGATCGTGGGCCTGAGCGGCCTGGGCACGACGCTCGCCTCGCGGGCGATCCACACCGCCATCTCGTTCGGGCCGCGGTGGTTCCAGGCGTAGTAGGGGACGGCGGTGAGCGTCTGCTCTCGCGTGGCGACCGAGTCCGTCGCCTCGTCGTAGTACGCGACACGCGCGGGAGCGGTCAGGGCAACAATGCCGCCGAGCAGGTCGCGGCGCTGCTGCACGCTGAGCGGGGCGTCGTCCGGCAGGACGAGGTGCAGCGCGTGGCCCTCGTTGTCCGCGCCCTCGACGCAGTAGACGATCGGGCCGCGCTCGAGCGCGACCCGCCCGCGGTTCGATTCGATGCGCTCATCGGCGACGAGACGGCGCACGGGCATGGGGAGTCGGAGTTCGACGGCGTCGCCCGGCTGCCACATGCGTGTGAGGCGTCTGTAGCCGCCCGGCGACCAGCGTTCAGGCGCGGTTTCGCCGTTCACAAGCAACTCGTGCGGTTCGTCAGTTCCTTCGGCGTAGGAGTAGAGGTGACTCGGCAGCACACTGCCCCCGAGCGGCTTGTCTCCGGTCCACGACGGCACACGCACCATGAGGTCGAACGCGACCGGCCGCCCAGGGTTGATGGTGAGGCGGATCACCCCGTCCCACGGGTAGTCCGTCTGCTGCGTGATGCTGACGGGCGTGTCGCCGACGCGCATCTCCGCCGTCCCGCCCATGTAGAGGTTGACGAACACCGCGTCCTTCGACGTGGCGTAGACGTACCCCGGGATGGACGGGATGAAGCGCGCGACGTTCACCGGGCAGCAGGCGCAGGCGAACCACGGGGCACGGTCGGGCGTGCCCTGGTTGAAGTTCGTGTGCCCGTCGCAGGCCAGCGGGTTGGGGTAGAAGAAGCGGTCGCCCGAGAGCGACACCCCCGCCAGGAACGCGTTGTAGACGATGCGCTCCAGCACATCGGCGTAGCGGGCGTCGGCGTGCAGCAGCGCCATGCGGTGCGCCCACAGCGCGCCCGAGATCGCGGCGCACGTCTCCGCGTAGGCCGAGTCGTTCGGCAGTTCGTAGGGGTCGCCGAACGCCTCACCCGACCGCCGCGCCCCCAGCCCGCCCGTCACGTACATCTTCGACGACACAACGTCCGTCCACAGCGCGTCCAGCGCGGGCAGGTAGTCGTCCATGCCCAGGTACGCCGCCGCGTCCGCCATCGCCGCGTACTGGTACCCGGCCCGCACCGCGTGCCCGACGGCCTCGCGCTGCCGCGCCACCGGCTCGTGGTCCTGCGCATACGGGCCGTAGAGCGGCTCGGCACGCCCCTCCGCCCGCCCGCGCGATTCGAGGAAGTACCGCGCCAGTTCCGCGTACCGCTTCTCGCCCGTGTGCCGCGCCAGCCGCATCAGCCCGATCTCGATCTCCTGGTGCCCCGGCGTGCCGCCCAGTCTGCCGGGGCCGAACGTCGCGTCGATGTGGTCCGCGAACCGCGTCGCCACGTCCAGCAGCGTGCGCTTGCCGGTCGCCTGGTGGTGCGCCACCGCCGCCTCGAACAGGTGCCCGGCGCAGTAGAGTTCGTGCATCACCCGCAGGTTCGTCCACCGCTTCCCCGGCTCCTTGAGCGTGTAGTAAGTGTTGAGGTAGCCGTCGGGCAGTTGCGCCGCCGCGATCCGCTCGATCAGCGCGTCCAGGTACGCGTCCAGTTCCGGGTCCGGGTGGATCGCCAGCGAGTACGCCGCCCCCTCGATCACCTTGTACACGTCCGAGTCGTTGAAGAAGAACCCCTCGTGCTCGCCGGGCGCGCCCGCCGCCCGGTCGAAGTTCGCCAGCCGCCCGGTCGCCTCGCACTGCTCGAAGGCGAACGGGATCGTGACCGTCCGGTTCGTCTCCAGCCGCGGCGTCCAGAACCCGTCCGCGACGTGCACGCTCGTGAACGGCACGGCTTCGAGGCGATACCCCGAGGCGTCGGCAGGCTGCGCGGCCATGACAAGGCTCCCCACGGCGGCTATGAACGCGCTCATGTTCGGCTCCGGGAAAGACACACGTCCGAGGCACAGAGGAGATTCTTGCCATAGTCTACGATCACGCCGCGTGCAACGGGAGGCTCCGGTCGATGGGTGAAACACCTGCCCTGCGGATAGACGGCCTGCGGTTTGCGTACGGAGCGGGCGGGCCGGCCGTCGTCGACGTGGGGTCGCTGGTCCTCGCCCGCGGCGAGCAGATGCTCCTCACCGGCGGCTCAGGGCGCGGCAAGAGCACCCTGCTCATGCTCGTCGCCGGCCTCATGGAGCCGAACGCCGGCCACGTCGTCGTCGACGGCCAGGTGGTCCACGCCCTGCGCGGCGCGCGCCGCGACCTCTTCCGAGGCCGGGCGATCGGCATGATCTTCCAGACCTTCAACCTCCTCCACGGCTTCAGCGCGATCGAGAACGTCATGGCCTCGCTCATGTTCTCGACCGTCCCCAGGGGCGAGCACCGCGAGCGCGCAGGCGCGCTGCTGAAGCGCCTCGGCGTCGAGCGGGCCAACGCCGTGCCGGAGGAGTTGAGCGTCGGGCAGCAGCAGCGCGTCGCCGTGGCGCGGGCGGTCGCGTGCGGACCCGTGCTGGTGCTCGCGGACGAGCCGACCGCAAGCCTCGACCCCGAGAACGCCGCCAACGCCATGGACCTGATCCAGCACGCCTGCCGCGACGCCGGGGCCGCCTTGCTCTGCGTAAGCCACGACCCCTCGATGGCCGACCGCTTCGAGCGACGCGCGTCGCTGGACGAACTGGCCAAGCGAACGCAGAGCGCACAGAGATGAACGCAGAGAACCCAGAGAGAGAGCGCGTGGGTTGTGGATGCGGGCGCCACTGGACCGCCTTCGCACGAACGCTTCTCGACCCACAATCCGCCACGAATCCTGAGCCATACCCTCGAACTCCACTCCAAATCCCCAGTCCCCTCCGCGTTCTCCGCGTTCCTCTCCGCGACCTCTGCGTTCTTCCTGGAGTGCATGGCCGATGGCGATGAGCGACCTGACCATCATCGGGCGGAGCCTCACCGGGCGGATGTTCTCGACCGTGACCACCGTCGTCACCGTCGCCGTCGCGGTCGGGCTGATGTTCGTCCTCCTCAGCCTGCGAGACGCGGGCCGGCAGGCCTTCGAGCGCGGCTCCGGCAACATGCACCTCATCGTCAGCATGGACTCCAGCCCGCTGGTCTCGGTCCTCAACGGCGTCTTCTACGCCAACGCGCCGGCCCGCCCCATCTCGTGGCAGCGTTTCCAGCAGATCGCCGACGACGGCCGCGTCGAGTGGGCCATCCCGAACCAGCAGGGCGACTCCTTCCAGGGCCTGCCCGTGCTGGCGACCACGCCCCAGTTCTTCACGCACTTCACGCCCGCCCCCGGCGAGCCGTGGCGGCTGGCGCAGGGCACGTTCTTCGAGGGGCCGTTCGACCTCGTGCTCGGGGCGCGGGCGGCCCGCGCGACCGGCCTGCGCGTCGGCGACAAGATCCACCTGACGCACGGGCGCAGCGACGCCCGCGCGGGCGGCGCGCCGGCCCACGTCCACTACGACTTCACCTACCGCGTCGCCGGCATCCTCGAACCGACCGGCAGCGCGCACGACCGCGCCCTCTTCTCCGACCTCCGCGCGTCGTGGATCATCCACGCCCACGACCGCCGCCGAGCCGAGGACCCGAACTCCCCGCGCCCCACCGAGGCAGACCTCACCGACGCCGACCGCCTGGTGACGGGCATCTACCTCCGCTGCGTCACGAGGGGTGGGGCGGCGACCTCGCCCCTCGTGCCCGTGGTGGCGAGCGAACTGCGCAGCGATCCCTCCATCGTCGTCGCCGAGCCGAAGGCCGAGATCGACAAACTCTTCGCCATCGTCTCCAATGTCGACCAGGTGCTGCTGGCGATGGCGGCGGTCGTCATGGTCTCCAGCGGCATCGGCATCATGCTCGCCCTCTACAACTCCATGGAGCAGCGCCGCCGACAGATCGCCGTCCTGCGCGTCCTCGGCGCCAGCCGACCGCGCATCTTCGGCCTCGTCCTCACCGAGTCGGCGGTGCTCGGCGCGCTCGGCGCGGCGGCGGGGCTGGGCCTGGGCCTGATCGGCGCCCAGGCGGCCGCCGGCGTGATGAAGGAGCGCCTCGGCCTCGTCGTCCAGCCCTCGCTCCCCCTGGACTGGATGATCGTCATGGCCGCCGCGACCGTCGTCCTCGCGTCGCTGGCCGGCCTCGTCCCCGCAGTCATGGCGTATCGGACGAGCGTCGCCCGCAACCTGCGGCCGATCGGCTGATCGACATTGATCCCCGGCTTGGACTCCCCCCGAGCGGCCGCTGTACGGTCGTGTGTGAGATGCCGCGGTGCCGAGCCGCAGACCCATGCCACACTTCCTCCGCACATCCCCCTGTTCACGCTTCGAGTCCACCACACGCCCGGCAAACTGAATAACCCAACTTGGGCTTATCCCGTTCCGGGGTGACAATCCCTCCGTCACTCGACGCATCGGAACCCCGCGTGGCTCGAAAGTCCACATTCTCAGCCAGTGCCCAGGCGCTCCGCGCGCTCCTCGTCGAGGCCCGCAAGGCCGCCGGGCTGACGCAACAGGATCTGGCCGCGCGGCTCGGGCGGCCGCAGTCGTTCGTCTCGAAGTACGAGCGCGGCGAGCGGCGGCTTGACGTCGTCGAGTTTCTGGAGGTTGCCGATGCCCTCGGGATCGACCCCGCGCGGACGATCAGGAAACTCTGACCGCCGCCGACCGTCCATTCTCCGCCGCTGGGGAATCTCCGCAGGCGAGCTGACCGCGCTCGTGGATGAGAACCCCAGCCTCCGCGGCATCCTCCTCGGCTACGTCGCCGAGCACAAGTTCCGCGAACTGATCGAACGCCACCCCCTCATCTCCGAGACCAGGAAGCACGACGACCACGACCGCACCCGCAAGAGCGATCGCGTCATCGTCTACAAGGACCGCGAGTTCTCCGTCGAGGTCAAGTCGCTCCAGACGAACCTGATCCGGGAACGCGACGGAAAATGGCACGGGCGCGCCCAGGTCGACGCCAGCGACCGCCGCACCGTCGTCTTTCCGGACGGCTCACGACTCGAAACGACCCTCCTGCTCCGTGGCCAGTTCGACATCCTGGCCGTCAACTGCTTCGCCTTCCAGGAGCGCTGGGACTTCGCCTTCGCCCTCAACCGGGACCTGCCCTGTTCGACCTACCGCGGCTACACGCCGGCGCAGCGCGAACATCTCATCGCTTCGCTCGTCCCCGTGACGTGGCCCCCTGAGCCGCCGTTCGTGGCCGACCCGTTCCCGCTGGTCGAGAGGCTGTACCGCGAGCGGAAGCGGAAGCGCTCCCGGAACTGAGCCGCTTCTTCGTCGTCTTGACGAAGACGAGAAAGTACGAGTGGTTCTTCCTCGCGTGCTCCTGCTTCTTGAGCCGCGAAACCACCGGCCGGTTCGTCCGCACCACCACGAAGAGATCCTTGCAGTAAAGCCCGTGCCGTTCGTACTCGTTGATGATCTCGACGTGCGTGAGGCGCTGCCTGTTCGCACTCACCTCGTCCTGGCACTTGACAATCAGCACGCCCTCCGGCCGCAGCACGCGCTTCGCCTCCAGCCCCGACTTGAAGTAGAGGTCAAGCACCGCCGCGTGCCACTTCGGCCCTCCACCCTCCGTCGGCTCTCCGTTGCTGTAGTTCTCACGGAACGCCGAGTGGCTCCCCCCCCCCGCAAGATGCCCCTTCGACCGCCGGAACAGCCCCTCCATGTACGGTGGGTCCAGCACCACGCAGTCGATCGTGCCGTCACCGTACGGAAGCGCGCGGCAGTCAGTCCCCGTCTTCAGGTCCGTCGCCAGAAGTTTGTACTTCCCCCGCGGCACCTTCTCCCAGAACACCCCCTTCCCCCACGTCACGTCCGCTACCGTCGCCCCGCGCGGCACGTGCAGCCCCAGCACCAGCGGGAACACGTCCGCGTTGCCGCCAACATGCGCGCTCAGCACCACGTCAGACGTCGTGACCCCGCCGGCCACGCGCCGACGCACGCCTTCCGGATCGGCTTCCGTGAAGAGTGTCCCATTCTGCTGCATCGGCGCAGGGTATCCTAAAACGGGTTTATGGTCAATGCCGACACGCCGCTTCTGTGCAGCGAGTCTATCAGCCCGCGGCAACCACTTCATCCCCGGCGGCCCGGGTCTTCCGGGCGGCTGAGCGTTGATGTGCAGGAGCAGCACGCCGCGATCTGGTGCGATTGTCCCGACGCCGAACCGAACCCGGAACACCCGCCGCCCCTGACGTGCGAGGCGCACCCGTCCGTGGCACACTCTGTTCAGAGCGACGGCCCTTGGCTTCCCCGTCTTTCTGGCGTGGCAATGGAAGAGCCGGCCGAGACTGGGACTTCGTACAACGACCACACCCGGGCACCGTGGCGCAATATCGGGGCTAGGATTACGTTGCAGACGAGGAAGGCGGCGACGGAGTATCGCCCGACGGAACAGGAGGCGACGATGCGGGTCTTCTGGGCGTTGATGGCCGCGTTGATCCTGGCCGGCGGCGCGGTGCTCTTCATGCGCGAACGCCCGGCCACGGCCGGAGCGCCGAGGGTCGCCGAGACCGCGGCCCGGCCCGCGCCCGTGGTGCAGACCTCTCCCGTGCCCACGACACCACCCGCGACAACGGATGAAGAGAAGAAAGACACGGCCGAGACGCCCGCGCCACAAGTTAAGGAAGCCGCGGTTGTCGAGGAACCTCAGGCCGAGGACATCGCCGTCGAGGCGGCGGCGAAGCCCGCGATCGCGGAGGACGCTCAAGTCGCGCTGGGCACAGGCGAGACGCCTGTGCCACCGCCTGTGCAACCGGAGGAAGCCGAGTCGCCCGAGCCGGTTGAAGTCGCCGTCGCGGAGACGGAAGTCGCCCCCGAAGAGGAAGCGGTGGTCGGCACGGGCGAGACGCCCCCGCCACCCGAGGCGCCCGCGCCGGCCGTGGCCGTGACGACGCGTGAGGATCTGACGCCGCGCGAGGCTCCGGCGAAGCAGGCCGCGCCCGCGGAGGGCGAGGTCCGCCCCGACGCCGTCGAACGGCGCGAGGACGGCGCCTACCTCATCGGCGGCACGCACGTCGTCACGGGCGAGGGCACCGTCGAGAAACCCTTCGAGGTCAGTTGGGAGATGCTCGTCTCCGCGTCGCGCGTCTACCGCCCCAAGCAGGGCAAACTCGAACTGCCCGAGTGGGCCGCGCTCCTCAACGGCAAGCAGGTCCGCATCACCGGCTTCGTCGCCTTCCCCTTCGTCGCCGACGCCGCCGGCGAGTGCCTCCTCATGCTGAACCAGTGGGACGGCTGCTGCATCGGCGTGCCCCCCACGCCCTACGACGCCGTCGAGGTGAAACTCGGCGTTCCGCTCGACCTCACCCGTCAGGCCATCAACTACGGCTCCATCCGCGGCACCTTCTCCGTGGACCCGTACCTCGTCAACAACTTCCTCGTCGGGCTGTACGTCATGGACGACGGGGTCGTCGAGGCGACGGCGGCGCGAGATGCGCAGGGCTACTGATCGCCGGGACACGCAGGGCGTACCGGCCGAGCGCGCCCGCGCCGGCCTGCGCGCCGCCTTCCGGCGCGAACCTGCCGTCGTCGCGAGCGCGCCCGGCCGCGTCAACCTCATCGGCGAGCACACCGACTACAACGACGGCTTCGTCCTGCCCATGGCGATCGACCGCTCGGCTGCCGTCGCCGTCGCCCCGAACGCCGGGGATCGCTGCCGCGTCGTCGCCCTGGACCGCGCCGGCGAGATCGCGTCCTTCGCAGGCCGCGCCCGCGCCGACGACACCCCCCAATGGGCGCGCTACGCCGAGGGCGTTGTTTCGCTCATGCGGGCGTGCGGCGTCGCCGTCCCCATGTTCGACGCCGCGCTCGCGTCCAGCGTCCCGGCCGGCGGCGGCCTGAGCAGTTCCGCCGCCGTCGAGGTCGCCTTCGCCGTCGCGCTCGGCACGCTCGCCGGCGAGACGTTCGACCCCATGTCGCTCGCCCTCCTCTCCCGGCGCGCGGAGCACGAGTTCGCGGGCGTCCCCTGCGGCCTGATGGACCAGCTCGCCGCCGTCTTCGGGCGCGCGGGCCACGCCCTGCTCATCGACTGCCGCTCCGTCGAAGTCCGCCCCGTGCCGATCGACCCGGCCCGAGCGACCGTCCTCGTCGTCGATTCGGGCGTGCGCCACGAACTCGCGTCCGGCGAGTACGCCAAGCGCCGGCGCGAGTGCGAGCGCGCCGTCGCCGAACTGGCGAAGGCCGACCCCGCCGTGCGCTCGCTCCGCGACGCCACGGAAGGGGCGATCGAGCGGGCCGGGCTGGAGCCGACGCTGCGCCGGCGCGCCCTGCACGTCGTCCGAGAGAACGCTCGCACGCTCGAAGCCGCCCGCCTGCTCGAAGCGGGCGACGCGCCCTGCGTTGGCCGGCTCATGCTCGAATCGCACGCCAGCCTCCGCGACGACTACGAGGTCTCGTGCCCCGAGGTCGACGCCCTGGTCGAGATCGCCGCCGCGGCGCCGGGCGTCTTCGGCGCGCGAATGACCGGAGGCGGCTTCGGCGGGTGCGTCGTCGCGCTCGTCGAGCCAACCCGGGCCGAAGCAGCGGGATGCGCCATCGTCGAGAACTACGAGCGGCGCACGGGTCAGCGATCGCAATGGATGGCGGTCGAGGCCGCGGACGGCGCGAGCGTCGTTGAGCAGCGCGCCGGGTAGCCCGCCGCTCCGTGGCGGCTTCGTCCCTCCCACACCTCCAACGCTCCGCAGGATCAAGCACTCGCTTCGATACCGGTTGCACGGCACAGGCGGTACGCACGTGCCACCGGGATCAGGACGCCACACCCCCCGCGAGAAGTTGCCGCAGGCGTCCAAGGCGAGCGTCGAGTTCCTCCGCCGTATCCGCCCGCAGCGTCACGTGCCCGAGTTTGCGGCGCGGACGCGGCTGCTTGCCGTAGAAGTGCACGTGCGCCCCGGAGATGGCGAGCAGGTCCGCACGAGCCGGCGCCTCCCCGACGAGATTGACCGTGACGGCGTGCCCGCGCGTCGCCGTGTCGCCCAGCGGCAGCCCGAGCACGGCCCGGACGTGGTTCTCGAACTGGTTCGTCTCCGCGCCCTCGATCGTCCAGTGCCCGCTGTTGTGCACGCGGGCCGCCATCTCGCTCGCCAGCAGCGTCTCGCCGTCGTCGAAGAGCTCGATCGCGAACGTGCCCACGTGCCCGAGCGTTTCGAGCAGCGCGGCCGCGTGCCGCTCCGCCCGCAGCAGCGTGGCGCGGTCGATCCCCGGCGCGGGCGCGCGGGCCGTGTGCAGGATGCCCTCGCGGTGGACCGTCTCGACGGGCGCGTAGAACGCGATGGTCCCGTCGCCGGCTCGCGTGCCGAGCAGGGCGAGTTCGCGCCGGAACGCGACGCGCCGCTCGTAGGTCGCCGGCGCGCCGCCCAGCGCCTGCCACGCCGCCGCGGCGTCTTCCGGAGAATCGACGCTCGCCTGCCCGCGCCCGTCGTAACCGCCGGTGCGCGTCTTGAGCAGTCCCGGCGTGCCGACGCGCTCGACCGCGCCGCGCAGTTCGCCCAGCGACGAAGCAATGTGGTACGGCGCGACCGCGAACCCCGCCCGCTCGAACGCCTGCTTCTCCTCGAAGCGGTCCTGCGACACGGCCAGGCTCGTCGGCCCCGGCAGCACCGGGACGCGCCCGCCGAGCCGGTGCAGCGCGGCGACGGGCACGTTCTCGAACTCCCACGTCACCGCCGCCGCGCCGGCCGCCAGGCGCGCCAGTGCGCCCTCGTCGTCGAACGGCGCAAGCAGGTGCTCGCCCAAGGGCGCAGCGCAGGCATCCGGCGCGGGGTCCAGGAACCGGCAGCGCACGCCCAGCGGGTGCGCGGCGAGCGCGAGCATCCGTCCCAGTTGTCCGCCGCCGAGAATGCCGAGCACCATCGAACGCCTCCGGGGCCGGTTGGTGAGGATGGTACCGCGATGACCCGAAGGCGTATCCTGATGCACGCAAGACGGCGCGAGGGGAGTCGCGGATCACCGAGCCGCCACGGAGCGGCGGGGTACACCGAGAGGAGTGAGGCATGTTCCTGCGAATGGTCTATGACGAGAAACTCGCGCAGGCGGCCTACGTCATCGGCTGCCAGCGCACCGGCGAGGCCGTCGTCGTCGATCCCGAGCGCGACGTGGACCGCTACGTCACCCTCGCCCGGGCCAACGGCCTGCGGATCACCGCCGTCACCGAGACCCACATCCACGCCGACTTCCTCTCCGGGTCGCGCGAGCTCGCCGAACGCACCGGTGCACGCCTCTACCTCTCCGACGAGGGCGGGCCGGACTGGAAGTACGCCTGGCTCGACAAGAAGCAGGGCGGCGGGCGCTACGACGCCGTGCTGCTCAAGGACGGCGCCTCCTTCCGCGTCGGCAACATCGAACTGCGAGCCCTCCACACCCCCGGCCACACCCCCGAGCACGTCTGCTTCCTCGTCACCGACCACGGCGGCGGCGCATCCGAACCGATGGGCATCCTCACCGGCGACTTCGTCTTCGTCGGCGACCTCGGCCGCCCCGACCTGCTCGAAACCGCCGCGGGCATCGCCGGCGTCAAGGAAGCCTCCGCGCACACCCTCTTCGCCTCCCTCCGCAAGTTCAACAGCCTGCCCGACTACCTCCAGGTCTGGCCCGCCCACGGCGCTGGCAGCGCGTGCGGCAAGGCCCTCGGCGCGGTCCCCCAGAGCACCGTCGGCTACGAGCGCCGCTTCAACCAGGCCCTCAGTTTCGCCGCCGACGAACCTCGCTTCGTCGAGTTCATCCTCGAAGGCCAGCCCGAGCCGCCCCTCTACTTCGCTCGCATGAAGGTCCAGAACCGCGACGGCGTGCCGCTGCTCGGCGAACTGCCCGCACCGCGCCGCCTCACCGCGGACGAACTGGCGCGCATCGACGGCGGCTCGACCGCGGTCATCGACGTACGCCCGTGGCCCGCCTTCCGCGACGGCCACGTGCCCGGCTCGATCTGGACGCCCACCAACAGCCAGTTCCCCATGGTCACCGGCTCCTACGTCAAGCCCGAGGAAGCGATCGTGCTCGTCTGCGAGCCGGGCCGCGTCGAGGAACTGACGCGCGACCTCGTCCGCATCGGCCTGGACCGCGTCGAGGGCTGGGCCGCGCCGGAAGACCTCGCCGGCCTGCGCAACCTCGCGACGACACCCGAAATCGACGCGGCCACGCTCCGCGCGCGCCTGCGCTCCGGCGAGATCGCGGGCCCGGCGGTGCTCGACGTCCGCCGCGCCGCCGAGCACGAGACCCGCGCGATCCCCGGCGCGGTGAACATCGCGCACACGCGACTCCCGGCCCGCCTCGACGAACTCCCCCGCGGGCCGATGGTCGTCCACTGCGCAGGCGGCGTGCGCTCCGCCTCCGCCTGCTCCCTCCTCCAACGCCTCGGCAACGACGTGACCAACCTCGCCGGCGGCATGGGCGCGTGGGAAAAGTCAGGCGGCGAGACCGTCACGCCGGGACGGATGGCGGCACGATGAGGAACAGCGAAAAACGAAAAACGAAAAACGAACATGGGTGCGGCCCCGCTTCCCGCTTCATGTTCGCTTTTCGTTTTTCGCTTTTCGCTTTCACACTCCCCACGTCCGATCTCCGGAGGCGCTGCCGGTGATCTACGCCCTGCTGGGCGCGCTCGCCGTCGGCGTCAGCCTCGGGCTGCTCGGCTCGGGCGGGTCCATCCTCACCGTCCCCGTCCTCGTCTACCTCCTCGGCCGACCGGAGAAGGCCGCCATCGCCGAGTCGCTCGCCATCGTCGGCGGCATCGCCGCCGCGGGCGCCGCCCTGCACGCACGCCGCGGCGCGGTCCGCTGGAACAGCGCGCTCCTCTTCGGCGTGCCCGGCATGATCGGCTCCTTCCTCGGCGCGTTCGGCTCCAAGTACGTCAGCGGCGCGCTCCAACTCACCATCTTCGCCGGCGTCATGCTCGCCGCCGCGACCCTCATGGTCCGCGGCGTAGGCATCGCCTCGCCCGCGCCCGCGCCGGGAGCCGAGCCGAGGCGCGGCCTCCGCGCCGCCGCGCCCACCATCGCAGCGGGGCTGGCCGTCGGCGCGCTCACCGGCTTCGTCGGCGTCGGGGGGGGGTTCCTCATTGTCCCCGCCCTCGTCCTCCTCATGGGCCTCCCGATGGGGCACGCCGTCGGCACCAGCCTCGCCGTCATCGTCATGAACTGCGCCGTCGGCTTCGTCAAGCACCAGCGCGTCCTCCCCACCCTCGGCCTCGAAACCGACTGGACGACCATCGGCCTCTTCGTCGCCGTCGGCGCGGCCGGCACCTTCGCAGGCAGCGCCATCTCCGGACGCCTCAAGCAGACCACACTCCGCAAACTCTTCGGCCTCTTCCTCCTCGCCATGGCCGCCTTCGTCCTCTACCGCGAAGCGCCACACGCCATCCGCGACTGGACCGCCCAACCCGCCAACAATCCGGCGCCACGGACATCGCAAGGAGCCGAACCATGACGACCGCACAGCCGGAAGCACGCTCGGGTTCGATCCGAAACGTCGACGCCCAGACCCTCCGCTCGTGGATCGAGCGCGGCGAGGCCGTCGTCGTCGACGTCCGCGAGCCGGACGAACACCGCGAAGCACACCTGCGCGGCTCCGTCTGCGTCCCGCTCTCCTCCTTCGATCCCGCCCGCGTGCCGACGCCCGAGGGCAAGCGCGTCGTCCTCCACTGCCGCAGCGGCAAGCGATCCACCGACGCTGCAGGTCGCCTCCTCGCGTGCGGCTGGCCCGAAGTCACGCAACTCGAGGGCGGCATCGAGGCCTGGAAAAAGGCCGGACTCTCCGTCGAGCGAACGCCCGGCGCGACCATCAGCATCCAGCGGCAGGTGCAGATCACCGCCGGCTCGCTCGTCGTCGTGGGCATAGCCCTTGGACGGTTCGTCTCGCCCTGGTTCTACCTGCTCAGCGCCTTCGTCGGCGCGGGGCTGGTCTTCGCGGGCGTCACGAACACCTGCGGCATGGCCGCCCTCCTCGGCAAGATGCCCTGGAACACACGCGCCGCATGATCAGCCCCGCCCACGCACCGTCGGCTTCGCAACCGGCGGGAACTCACACGCTCGCGGCTCGACCGACTCCGCCAACAGTTCCGCCACCGTCGTCGCCGCAAGCGTCCGACGCATCGTCGTCACCATCTCGTCCAGACGACGGTGCAGCGGGCACAGCACCGGCGTGTGCTCCGGCAGCCGAAGCGGGCACTCCTTGATCTCCGGCAACGCATCCAGCGCATCCACCACGTCCAGCATTGTCACCCGTTCCGGCGGACGCGCGAGCGTGAACCCACCCGACGGCCCGCGCTGCGCGTTCAGCACCCCCGCCCGCGCCAGCGTGCTCAGCACCTTCGCCAGGTACCCCTCCGGAACCTGCACCGCCTCCGCGATCGCCTGGGTCGTGTGCGGCCTCCCCCCGGACTTGGCCAGGTAGAGCACGGCTCGCAACGCGTACTCGGTCGTTCGGGACAGCATCTCTGGATCGCACCGCCTCGAAGGCCGGGGGGGTTTCTCAAATCGTGGACACGGGTGGTTGACTATATCGCATTTGACGATAAGTATATCCGCTGTACCGACCCCCGTGGGTCGAGATTTCGTGGGCCTAGTCATCCGGCCCCGTTCGAAAGGGGTTTGTTCGCATGAGCGAGCCGGGCAGTACGGATCGGGGGCTGGCCGATGGGGCCGGGGCGGCCGGGGGGGCGGGCACCATGGAGGCGTTCGTCTACGACGACGCCATCGTCCGCAAGTTCATGCTCGCCACCATCGTCTGGGGGCTGGTCGCCACGCTCGTCGGGCTGATCCTCGCCATCCAACTCGCCCTGCCCGCGCTGAACCTGGGTCTGCCCTGGCTCACCTTCGGGCGGCTGCGCCCGCTGCACACCAACGCCGCCATCTTCGCCTTCGCGGGCAACGCCATCTTTGCTGCCATCTACTACTCCACCCAGCGCCTCTGCAAGGCCCGCATGTTCAGCGACCTCCTGAGTACCCTGCACTTCTGGGGCTGGCAGCTCATCATCGTCGCCGCCGCGCTCACCCTGCCCCTGGGCATCACCCAGAGCAAGGAGTACGCCGAACTCGAGTGGCCCATCGACCTGGCGATCGCGGTCGTGTGGGTCGGGTTCTTCGGCGTGAACTTCTTCTGCACGCTCGCCCGCCGGCGCGAGCGGCACATGTACGTCGCCCTCTGGTTCTACATCGCCACCATCGTCACCGTCGCCCTCCTCCACGTCTTCAACAACCTCTGGGTGCCCGTCGGCCTCACGCACTGGATCAGGACCGGCGAGATGCCATCGGCCGAACTGCTGCTGAAGAGCTACCCCCTCTACGCCGGCGTGCAGGACGCCTTCATGCAGTGGTGGTACGGGCACAACGCCGTCGCGTTCTTCCTCACCACCCCCTTCCTCGGGCTGATGTACTACTTCATGCCCAAGGCCGCCAACCGCCCCGTCTTCTCCTACCGGCTCAGCATCGTCCACTTCTGGTCGCTCGTCTTCATCTACATCTGGGCCGGGCCGCACCACCTCCACTACACCGCCCTGCCCGCCTGGGCCAGCAGCCTCGGGATGCTCTTCTCACTCATGCTCTGGATGCCCAGTTGGGGCGGGGGCATCAACGGCCTGCTCACCCTCCGCGGCGCGTGGAGCAAGGTCACCACCGACCCCGTCCTCAAGTTCTTCGTCGTCGGCATCACCTTCTACATGATGGCCACCTTCGAAGGCCCCGTGCTCAGCATCAAGAGCGTCAACGCCCTCAGCCACTACACCGACTGGACCATCGCCCACGTCCACTCCGGCGCGCTCGGCTGGAACGGCTTCATGACCTTCGGCATGATCTACTGGCTTGCCCCGAGACTCTTCCGCGCCGAGTTGTGGTCCAAGCGCCTCGCAACCGCCCACTTCTGGACCGGCACCGTCGGCATCCTCCTCTACGTCATCTCCATGTACACCGCCGGCATCACGCAGGGCCTCATGTGGCGCGCCTTCGACGAGACCGGCCGACTCGCCTACCCAGACTTCGCCGAGACCGTCGCCCGCCTCATGCCCTTCTACTGGATCCGCGTCGCCGGCGGCCTGCTCTTCATCGCCGGCTTCGTGATGATGGCCGTCAACGTCCTGATGACCTGGAAGGCCCGCCCCGCCGTCTACGAGGACGCCGTGCAGCACGCCCCGCGCCTCACGCGCGACTACCAGGACGAGCCGCCCCCCCCGCCGCGCCTGACCAACGTGATCGCCGCGGGGAACGCCATCGACCGCTTCATGCAGGGCGCGTGGCACCGCCGCTGGGAGCGCCTCCCGCTGCGGTTCTCCGTCTGGGTGATCATCGCGGTCGCCGTCGCGTCGCTCTTCGAGATCCTGCCCACCTTCCTCATCCGCTCGAACGTGCCCACGATCGCCTCGGTCCGCCCCTACACGCCCCTCGAGCTGGCCGGGCGCGACATCTACGTCTCCGAAGGCTGCTACAACTGCCACTCGCAGATGATCCGCCCCATCTTCGCCGAGACCAAGCGCTACGGCGAGTACAGCAAGCCCGGCGAGTTCGTCTACGACCGCCCCTTCCAGTGGGGCAGCCGGCGCATCGGGCCGGACCTCGCCCGCGTCGGCGGCAAGCAGTCCCACCTCTGGCACCTGCTGCACTTCGAGAACCCGCAGCAACTCGTCCCCCAGTCCGTCATGCCACGTTATCCCTGGCTCCTCGAACAAGACGCCGACTTTGAGGGCATCCAGGCCCGCGTCGACGCCATGGCGATGCTCGGCGTGCCCTACGGCGACGCGGTGCAGCACGCCCCGGCCATGGCGCGCGAGCAGGCCGCTCACATCGCCTCTGAACTCGTCCAGCAGGGCGGACCCGAGGGAATGGAGACCAAGAAGGTCATCGCGCTCATCGCCTACCTCCAGCGGCTGGGCACCGACATCTCCCGCGACCCGGAGCAAGGAGCCACGCCGTGAGCCTCTCGGATGTCGTCGGCAACGCGGGCCTGGCCGTCTGGGCCGAGGCGGGCCTCGTGATCTTCTTCGGCGCGTTCCTGCTCGTCGCGCTCCGCGTCCTCACTCGCCCGCGCGACGAGATGCGCCGACACGCCTCCATCCCCCTCGACGACGCCGCGCCAGGAGAGAAGCGATGAGCCACGAAGACCGGTTGATGGAGCACGAATACGACGGCATCCGGGAGTACGACAACCCGACGCCGGGGTGGTGGCACGCCATCTTCATCGGCACCGTCCTGTTCTCGATCGTCTACTTCACCTTCTGGCACTTCAGCCCGATGGCGTACTCCGTCCACGAGGCGCACGAGGCCGCCGTGACCCGCGAGTTCAAACGCCTCTTCGCCGACCTGGGCGAACTCACGCCCGACGAGAAGACCCTGCTCACCGTCACCGCCGACGAACGCTGGCGCGCCGTCGCCTCCGGCGTCTACACCGCCAACTGCGCCCAGTGCCACGGACAGCGCGGCGAGGGCCTCGTCGGACCCAACCTCACCGACGACAACTACAAGTGGGTCAAGCGCGTCGAGGACGTCTACAGCACCGTCGCCAACGGCGCGGCCGTCGGCGCCATGCCCGCCTGGGACCGACGACTCTCAACCAACGAAATGATCCTCGTGGCGTCCTACGTCGCGCGCCTGCGCGGCCAGAACCTCTCAGGCCCGCGCGGCCCCGAAGGCGACGCCATCCCGCCCTGGCCCGGCGTCGAGGGCAACACGCCGTAAGGGGGCGTCGCGAGTTCCGGGGAGAGTCCGATGACAGCGGTCGATCGACAGCATGAGCGGGTGCTCTCGACCCTCAACGCCGACGGGAGCCGGCGCTGGCTCAGGCCCAGGCCCTCGCGCGGCCGCTTCTGGCGCAGGCGCTGGGCCGTCGCCTGGCTCCTCATCGCCCTCTTCACCCTCCTGCCCTACCTGAAGATCAACGGCAGGCCCGTCATCCTGCTCGACGTCGCACACCGCGAGTTCTCGCTCCTCGGCGGCCTCTTCTACCCGACCGACACCCTGCTCCTCGCCCTCTTCGTCGTCGGCGTCTTCCTCACGATCTTCCTGCTCACCGCCCTCTTCGGACGCGTCTGGTGCGGCTGGGCCTGCCCGCAGACCGTGTATATGGAGTTCGTCTACCGCCCCATCGAGCGGCTCTTCGGCGGCGAGCCGGGGCGCACGCGCAAACGCGGCGCGTGGCGCACGCCCGCCAGGTACGCCGCCTACCTGCTCGTCTCCATGTTCCTTGCCCACACCTTCCTCGCGTACTTCGTCGGCGTCGAGGAACTCGCCCGGTGGGTCCGGCGCTCGCCAGCCGAGCACCCCGCCTCGTTCCTCATCATGGCCTCCGTCACCGCCCTGATGATGTTCGACTTCTGCTTCTTCCGCGAGCAGACCTGCATCGTCGCCTGCCCCTACGGCCGGTTCCAGTCCGTCCTCCTCGACCGCCGATCGCTCATCGTCGCCTACGACCCCAGGCGCGGCGAGCCGCGCGGCCGGGCGAAGCGCGCCGCGACCAACGTCCCGCTCCCCGTCGTCGCCGAGAACGGCACGCCCGCCGAACGCGCCACCGGCGACTGCGTCGATTGCTTCAAGTGCGTCGCCACCTGCCCCACCGGCATCGACATCCGCGACGGACTCCAGATGGAGTGCATCCACTGCACCCAGTGCATCGACGCCTGCGACGAGGTCATGGAACGCCTCGGCCGACCACGCGGGCTGATCCGCTACGGCTCGCAGGCCGGCATCGAGGGCGAGCGCGTCCGCCGACTCCGCCCGCGCGTGGTCGTCTACCCCATCCTGCTGGCGGCGGTCGTCACGGGCATCTTCGTCGCCCTCTCGCGCATCGACGCCGCCGACGTCACCGTCCTGCGCGGGCCGGGCCTGCCCTTCAACGTCCTCCCCTCCGGCGAGGTCTCGAACCAGGCGATCGTGCGCGTGCGCAACCGCACGCAGGCCGAGGTCGGCTACGAGGTCGCCGTGCCGGGCGTCGAAGGCGCGCGCGTCATCGCCGTCGAAAGCCCCCTCCGCGTCGCGCCCGGCGCGCTGCGCAGCGAGGCCGTCTCCATCGTCCTGCCCGCCGAAGCCTCCACCCAACGCCGTACCGACATCACCGTCCGCATCACCGGGACCGACGGCTTCACGACCGAAACCGTGTTCCGCTTCTTCGGCACCGGGCGAGCGCCGGGAGACGAGCGATGAACGAGCGCACCGCCGGCAGCGACACCGGCCGCGTCGGCGGCATCCCCGCACGGCTCTTCTGGCCCGGCATGGTCGTCGCCCTCATCTCCATCAGCCTCTGCTTCGCGGGCGTCACCGCGTTCGTCGCCCTGACCGACCCCTCCTTCGCCGTCGAGCCTGACTACTACGACAAGGCCCTCCGCTGGGACGAGCAGTGCGAGCAAGCCGTCCGCAACAGCGAACTCGGCTGGCGCGTCGAGATCGAAGTCTCGCGCTCGCCGGACCCGCTCGGACGGCGCGAGGCGCGCCTGACCGCGCTCAACGCCGATGGTCGTCCCCTCGAAGGAGCCACAGCGAGCGTCGAGATGTTCCACCACGCCCGCTCGTCGCAGCGCCTCAGCGCGACCCTCGCCGAGTCCACTCCCGGCGTCTTCGTCGGCTCACTGCCGATCGAGCGCCAGGGCGTCTGGGAGGTCCGCTTCGAGGTCCGGCGCGACAGCGACGCCTTCGCCGGCTCCGCGGAGGTGCGCGTCGCGGGAGGACCGACGCGATGACACTCGCCCTCATCGGCGCGGTGCTCGCCGCCAGCCTGCTCGGCAGCGCACACTGCGCGGGCATGTGCGGCGCGTTCGTCGCCCTCGCCGTCGGCGCGGACGACGCCAGGCCCGTGCCGCGCTCGCTCCTCCACGCCGCGTACAACGGCGGCCGACTCGCCACCTACCTCACCCTCGGCGCTCTCGCCGGACTGGCCGGCTCCGCCCTCGACCTGGGCGCGTCGGCAGTCGGCGTGCAGCGCGCCGCCGCCGCGCTCGCGGGCACGCTCATGGTCGCCTTCGGCCTCGGCCAACTCCTCCGTCTCCGCGGCGTGCGTCTGCCCCGGTTCCGGCCGCCCGCCCCCTTCCAACGCGCGCTCACCGCGGCACACCGCGGCGCGTTCGCCCTCCCCCCCGTCGCCCGCGCGGGCGCGATCGGCCTCCTCACCACGCTCCTCCCCTGCGGCTGGCTCTACGCCTTCGTCATCGCCGCTGCCGGCACCGGCGACCCCTTCCTCGGCGCGGCCGCGATGGGCGCGTTCTGGCTCGGCACGCTCCCGATGATGGTCATCGTCGGCGTCGGCGTGCGCGCCGTCACCGGCCCGCTCGGCCGACGCCTGCCCGTCCTCATGCCGATGCTGCTCGTCGCCGTCGGCCTCGGCTCCGTCCTCGGCCGCGTGCGCCTCCCCCCGATGCACGCCGCCGACGCGAACGTCGTGGGCGTGGTGGGCGCGATCGACCACGTTCGCGCCGCCGACCAGGCCGACCTGCCCTGCTGCGCCGGCTCGGAAGGCGAGCCGTGACCCCCGCGACCGCCGAGCGCGAGACCGCGAGAGCGGCGAGTGCGCCCACACCGCCGTGCGCGCACTGCAACCTGCCCGTGCCCGCGGGGCTGTTCGAGCCGGGAGCGGATCGCCAGTTCTGCTGCGAGGCCTGCCGAACCGTCTACGCCGTCATCCACGGCTGCGGCCTCGAACGCTACTACGCCCTGCGCGATTCGCTCGCCGAGGGATCCGGCGGCCCGGCGCGCTCCACAGGCGCACACTACGAGGAGTTCGACGACGACGCCTTCACCCGCGCCTTCGTCCGCCAGCGCGACGCCCGCCTGCTGAGCGCGGAACTCTTCCTCGAAGGGGTTCACTGCGCGGCCTGTGTCTGGCTCGTCGAGCGACTCCCGCGCCTCGTCCCTGGCGTCGCCGAGGCACGCCTCGACCTCGGGCGATCGCTCGTGCGCGTCTCGTGGGAGCCGTCCCGCGTGCGCCTCAGCGAGATCGCCCGCGCCCTCGACCGCCTCGGCTACGCCCCGCACCCCGCCCGCGACGCCCGGGCGCGCGAGGCCGCCCGGCGCGAAGACCGCCGCTTCCTCGTCCGCATCGCCGTCGCCGGCGCGATCGCCGGCAATTGCATGCTCCTCGCCCTCGCCCTCTACAGCGGCATGGTCAGCGGCATCGAGGCCGAGTTCCGCCAGTTCTTCCGCTGGATCAGCCTCGGTCTGGGGCTGCTCTCGCTCGCCTGGCCGGGGCGCGTCTTCTTCCGCGGCGCGATCGCGTCCCTGGTCGCCCGCGCCCCGCGGCTCGACCTGCCCATCGCCATCGGCCTCGCCGCCGCGGGAATCGTCGGCGTCGTCAATGTTCTCCGCGGCGAGGGCGACGTCTACTTCGACGCCCTCACCGTCCTCGTCTTCCTCCTCCTCTCCGGACGCTGGCTCCAGCACCGCCAGCAGCGCAGCGCGGCCGACGCCGTCGAACTCCTCTACTCCCTCGCCCCCGCCTGGGCGCGCCTCGTCACGCCCGACGGCACGAGCCGCCGAGTCGGCGCAGCGAGCCTCCGCCCCGGCGACACCGTCGAAGTCCGCGCCGAAGAGACCTTCCCCGCCGACGGCGTCGTCGAGTCCGGCCGCACCGAGATCGACGCGTCGGTCCTCACCGGCGAATCGCGCCCCGTCGCCGTCGGTCCCGGCGACCCCGTCCACGCCGCGACGACCAGCCTCTCCGGCCGCGTCCTCGTGCGTGTGCAGGCCATAGGCGCGGAAACTCGCGTCGGCAGGCTCATGGCGGGCGTCGAGGACGCGGCCCGGCGGCGCGCCCCCATCGTCGCCCTCACCGACCGCATCGCCGGGTGGTTCGTCCTCGTCGTCACCACCCTCGCCGCGATCACCTTCGCGCTCTGGGTGCGCCACGACCCCGCCAAGGCGATGGAGTCCGCCCTCGCTCTGCTCATCGTCACCTGCCCGTGCGCCCTCGGCCTCGCCACGCCCCTCGCGATCACCGCCGCCGTCGGGCGGGCCTCGCGCCGCGGCATCCTCGTCAAGGGGGGGGCCGCCCTCGAACACCTCGCCCGACCCGGCGTCATGCTCCTCGACAAGACCGGCACCGTCACCCAGGGCCGCCTCGCCGTCGTCCGGTGGGAGGGCGACGCCGACGCCATCCCCCTCGCCGCCGCCCTCGAAAGCCATTCGTCGCACCCGGTCGCCCGCGCCATCGTCGCGCACGCGGGCGATGCGGACACTCCGTCGGCCTCCGGCGTCTCGCAGTCGCTCGGCGCGGGGGTGCGCGGCACAGTGAACGGACGGCTCGTCGAGGTCGGCTCCGTCTCGTTCGTCGCCGACCGTCCAGCCTGGCTCGTCGAGGCGATCGCCCGCGCCGTCGCCGACGCGCTCTCGCCCGTCGTCGTCGCCGTGGACGGGCGCGCCGTCGCGCTCGCCGCCCTGGGCGATCCCGTCCGCGACGACGCCCGTGCGTCCATCGACACGCTCCGCGCCGACGGCTGGCGCGTCCGCCTGCTCTCCGGCGACCACCCGGAGGTCGTCCGCGCCGTCGGCCGCTCGCTCGGCCTCGACGAACGCGACTGCGTAGGCGCCGCAACCCCCGAGCACAAACTCCGCGTCGTCGAGCACGAACTCTCGCACGGCACGGTCGTCGTGGTCGGCGACGGCGTGAACGACGCTGCCGCCCTCGCCCGCGCGACCGTCGGCGTCGCCGTCAGCGGCGGCGCGGAGGCCAGCCTCGCCGCAGCCGACGCCTACCTCCGCACCCCCGGCCTCGCGCCCATCGTCGAACTCTGCCGCGGCTCGCGCCGAACCGTCGGCGTCATCCGTCGCAACCTCGGCGCCTCGCTCGCGTACAACGCCGTCGCCGTCGCGCTCTGCATGGCCGGCCTCATCTCCTCGCTCCTCGCGGCGGTGCTCATGCCGCTCAGTTCCCTCACGGTCGTCTTCCTCTCGTACCGGTCGCGGACCTTCGGGGGCGGCACGTGAGCGTGATCTACCTCGTGCTGCCGCTCGCGATCGTGCTCGCCGCGCTCGGCGTGTGGGCGTTCATCCGCGCCGCGCGCCAGGGCCAGTTCGACGACCTCGAAACCCCAGCCGCACGGATGCTCCCCGACGACGACCCGCCCGAGCAAGCCCCGCGCTCATGACGCCCCGCCGCCCGCGCCGCCCCGCGCCGCGCTGTCCTTGGCCACCGTGAACACGCCCTCGACCGAGCGGACGTGCAGGTCACGCTGCGGGAACGCGATCTCGATCCCGGCTTCGCGGAACGCCGCGTCGATCGCCAGGTGCAACTGGTGCCGCGTCGGAACGAGCCGCTCGATCGACGGCAGGAACACCCGCAACTCAAAGTCCAGGCTGCTCTCGCCGAAACGCTGGAACACGACCGTCGGCGCGGGATCCCTCAGCACGTTCTCGTTCGCGTTGGCGACGGCGAGGAGCGTTCGCTCGACGAGCGCGGTGTCCGAGCCGTACGCCACGCCGATGGTCGTCGTCAGCCGCAGCGTCGGGTCCGAGAGCGACCAGTTGATGATCTGGTCCGTGATGAACGCCTTGTTCGGCACGATCAGTTCCTTGCGGTCCCAGTCGAGAATGGTCGTCGCGCGCATGCGGATCCGCGCCACGGTCCCCGACACGTTCCCGATCGTCACCACGTCGCCCACCCGGACCGGCCGCTCCGCCAGAATGATCAGGCCCGAGATGAAGTTCGCGAATATCTCCTGCAACCCGAACGCCAGCCCGAACGTCAGCGCGGCCGCGAGCCACTGCACCTTCGACCACCCGATCCCCAGCGCGGAGAACACCGCCGTCACGCCAACGATCAGGATCAGGTACCGCGCCACCGTGCTCACCGCGTACCGCGAGCCGGCGTCCATCGGCAGCCGCTTGAGCAGCGTGATCTCCAGCAGGCCGGGCACGTTCCGAGCCAGCACCGTCGTCAGCAGAACCAGCAGCACGGCCGCGCCGAGGTCCGCCAGCGTCACCGACGCGGGAATCGCCGCCGCGCTCTCGCTCTCGGATGATCCCTGCGACGGCGTCAGGGGCGGAACGCCCGGGAGGCTCGGCGATGATGCTCCGGGACTCGTCGCGGCGGCGGCCGGAGCCTGAGCGCCCTGCGCCGGTTCCGCCGCAACCGCCCCGACCAGCGCGGACACGTCGTCCACATACGCCGAGTCCAGCATCCTCACCGTCGGCCACACCTGCACACGATCCAGCACGCGCAACGCCGGCAGCGTCCCCGCCCACACCGAGTACAGCCCGACCACCACCGACACCGCCACCACGGCCCGGATCAACTGCCGCGTCTGCGCGTCGATCACCGGCACCTCGAGTTCCCGCTCGTCCACGAGCGGACCGGCCTCGCCGCCGCTCTCCGCCTGCTCCTGCGCCGCCGCACGCCGCTCCTTCGCCCGCGCGATCGCCAGCCGCCGCCGCTCGACGAACAGCCACCGGAGCAGCATCGCGTACACCAGCACCAGGAAGAGCAGCAGCAGGATCGAATCCACCAGCCGCACCGCCAGTTCGTGCGCCGTGTAGTGGAACCCCGCCAGCGACAGCACGCTCAGCGCGAGCGGCGCGCCCACCAGCAGCGGGTACCACACCCACTTCAGCCGGTCCATCCACCCGCCCCGGTTGCTCGCCGTGAAATACACGCCGATCGCGCCCGACGGCCGGAACAGCCGCTGGATCACCCCCGCCAGCGCCATCAGCCCCGCAACGAACGCGATGCGCCCCAGCGACTCGTTCCACGCCTCGTTCGCCGTCTGCCGGTCCAGCGTCCCCACCACGAACACGATCGGCCCGGCCGCGCACAGGAACCACAGCATGTGCCGGCGCACCCGACGCACCGTCGCGCTCGGCCAACGAAAGTGCGCCTCCGCAAGCCCGTTCGGCCTCAAAGCGTGCCACGCCATCAGCAGCGCGAACAGCACGTACCCCGAACGCCGCAACGCCGGCCCCGCCGCCCGACCGATCTCCACCTGGTCCGCCGGCGCGGCGATCCACCACCCCAGCAGCAGCAGCGCGGCGGGGATCGGCGCCGCCTTCAACGCGGTCAGGCCCACCGCCTTGATCGTCAGACGGTACGAGTCCGTCGTGAACCGCCGGCACGACTCCGCCAGTTTCGACAGCCGACGCGACGCCCAAGGCGACGCGCCCCCCAGCATCAGCAGCAGGATCGCGGACAGCCCCGACGCCAGCGTGTCCGTCGTCGATCGCCCCCACGCCCGCCGCACCGCCTCCGGCCACTCCGGCGACGCCACCAGCCACCGCCCCGCCGCGGCCGCCTGCGCCGGGTCCGGAATCACCCCCCCCCGAACGCTCCGCAGCCACAGAATCCGCCTCTCCACGTACCCCCGGAACTGCTCCGTCGCCAGCAGCAACTGCCGGCTCAGCGCGTCCAGTTCCGGCGCGATCCGCTCCACGTACAACTCGTGGTCGTCCCTCAGCGCGTCCAGCAGCGCCCGACGCTGCGCCAGCAACTCCCGCGCCAACTCCCGGATCGCCTGCGCCTCCCCCTCGCCCGGCGCGGGCGACAGCCCCGCGATCAGCCCCGCGATGTACACGTCCTCATCGCGGATCTCCGCCGCCATCTCCTCCGCCTGAAGCAGACGCACCTGGCTGTCCGCCACCGCCGCACGACGCTCGCGCGAACGCTGCCGCAGCAGCGACTCGTCCGGCAGCCGCTCCAACAGCCGACGCAGCAACTGACCCACCGCGCTCGTCAGCCCCGCCGCGTCCACCTTCCGGCTCACCGACGCGAACTCACGCTGCAACCGCCCGATCTCCTGCGGCAGCGCGTTGAGTTCCCCCCGCGCCTCGGCCAGCCGCTCCGCGATCCCGTCCCGCCCCGTCCTCGCGTCCGCGATCTCCTGGTTCTGCTCCGCCAGTTCCCGCAGCGCGGGCGTCAACGCCGCCGCCTCGCGCCGAAGACGCTGCGCCTCACGCGCCTGCTCCTCCGCCTGCCGGCGCCGGCGCTCCTGCGCCTCCGCCTGCCACGCCGCCACCGTCGACTCCAGGATCGTCACGCGCCGCGCCGCCCGGTTGCGCTGCTCCGGCAGCACCTCGCGCCGCGCGTCGTACCGCCCGCGCTCCCTCTCGTAACTCGTGATCTCCGACGCCAGCGCACGCCGCTGCGCCAGCAGCAGGTCCAGCCGCGCCCGCTCCACCTCGTCCGAAGGCGCGGGCGCCAGGCTGATCCGCTCGTCCAGTTCCGCCAGACGCGCCCGCCCCTGCGCCACCAGCTGCGCGATCTCCGTCCGGCGCTGCGAACGACGCTCCGGCTCCGCCTCCAGCCGCGCCAACTCCTCCCGCGCCGCCGCCAGTTCCGCCTGCGCCTGCCCCAGCCGCTGCTCCGCCTCCTGCACCGTCGCCCCGGCGGGCAGGTCCACCGCCGGCGCTGGCGCCGGCTCCGCCAGTTCCGCCCGAATCCGTTCCAGCAGCGCGGGCGACTCCGCGATCAGACGGTCGTACTCCGCGATCTGCGCCTCGAACCCCTGCGCCGCCCGCAACGCATCGACCGTCTGCTGCAACAGCCCCGCCAACTCCGCGCGCGCCGACTCCGGCAGGTCCGTCCGCTCGCCCACCGCCGCCAGACGACGCTCCACATCCTCCAGCCGCGGCGCCTCGGTCGGCGTGACCGGCTGCGCGCCCGACGGCAGCGCGACCACGCACCACGCCACCAGCGCGACGACCACCCGAATCGCCATGCCTGCACGTGCGTGGTGTTGCCCCATGTGTTCCCCGCCCGCAAAACCGTGGAGCGCCCCGCGCCCCATGCGTGCATCCTACCCCCCGCCGGCCCGCCGCTCGCCCGCGTCGCGGCCACCCCCGCACGGGGGCTAGGGTTGCTGCGCATGGAGGGGACCACCGCACCGCTGCCGCCGTCCGACGGCCGCGATCCCGAGGAGGCCGTGCGCGCCCACTCCGAGGAGATGTTCGACCGCCTCTACGCCGACCTGCGCCGCTACGCGCACTCCCAGATGAAGTTCGAGCGCGCCAGCGGCATCCTCCAGCCCACCGCCCTCGTCCACGAGGCCTACCTCAAGGTCCTCTCCACGCCCGAGACCGAGTGGGAGAGCCGCGGCCACTTCTTCGCCGCCGTCGCCCAGACCATGCGACGCATCCTCATCGACGACGCCCGACGCCGGCACGCACTCAAGCACGGGGGGGGGCGAAAGCGCGTCCCACTCGACACCGGCTTCTCCTCCCGCCCCGGGTCCGCCGGCGAACTCCTCGCCCTCAACGAGGCCCTCGACAAACTCGAACGCACCGACGCCCGAACCTTCCGCGTCGTCATGCTCCGCTTCTTCGTCGGCCTGCGCATCGAGCAGATCGCCGAAGCCATGGACTGCTCCCCCCGCACCGTCAAGCGCGACTGGGAAGCCGCCAAGGAATGGCTCAAGGCCGAACTCGCCGGGTCCGCCCCGGAGTGAGTATCCTGCCCTCCCGCACGCGGCTCCCCGCCGCGACGGGGGCAGGAGAGTCACCCATGCCGCGACGTGCATTCCCACGGTCCGCCACGCGCCTCGCCGCGTGCTCGGGCGTCGCCGTCGCGGCCACGCTCACCCTCGGCGCCTGCAACACCACCTACACCGTGGACCTCACCAACCGCATGAGCGTCCCCATTACCGCGTGGCTCTCGCAGGACCGCCTCGTCGATGAGCCGGTCCGTCTCGCCTCGACGCGCCTCGCCCCCGGCGAGAGCGCGGCCCTCGGCCCCGTCGAAGCCGTCTGGACCGACCCCATGCGCCTCTACGTCGTCCAGGCCGACGAGGCCGGCCTGCCGCCCAGCAAGTTCTACGTCCGCCGCGGCTACCAGCGCATCGAGGTCGTCTCCGACGGCGACGCGACCTACGGCTCGCCGCGCTTCACCGTCATCCCGGACTGATCGACGAAGGAGAACCCCATGCTCCAACTCGCACTCGTCGCGTTGCTCGTGCCCGCGCAGGTTCAGCAGCCGCAGCAGCCCTCGCGCGCCGCCGCCGCGCCCTCGCACCCGATCATCACCGAGATTCTCTACGCCGTCCCGCGCGGGCCGGAGGGCGACGCCAACCGCGACGGCCTGCGCGACGCCCTCGGCGACGAGTTCGTCGAACTCTACAACCCCCACGACAAGCCCATCCGCCTCGACGGCTACACCATCAACGACCGAAACCCCCCCGGCAGCAACCAGGTCTCCTTCGTCTTCCCGAAGTTCGAACTCCCACCCCGCGCCGTCGTCGTCGTCTTCAACGGCGTGAACCAGGCCTGGACCGGCCCCGTCGGCGACTCCGCCAAGGCCCCCGACAAGCCCCACGACGACTTCGACGGCGCATGGGTCTTCACCATGGGCAACACCTCCAAGAGCACCGGCTTCGCCAACGACGGCGACTGGGTCGTGCTGCTTGACCCCAAGGGCGAGCCGGTCTCCTGCGTCACCTGGGGCAAGACCGACACCCCGCCCCCCTTCCCCGACTCCGTCGTCGAGCGCGCCCCGAACACCTCCTCCGGCAGCGTCCAGCGCACGCAGCCCGTTGCCGCATCGCCCTTCACGGCGCACCCCACCGTCGCCGGCCTACGGTTCAGCCCCGGCACGCCGCCGGGCGGCCGACAGGCGAGCGCACCGGCCGACGAGGACCGCTGACGATGGCGTGGATCACCAAGGACTCCGCCGGCGCACAGGTCGAACGGCGCGACGAGCCGTACCTGACCGCCGACATGCGCCGCGACCTCGACGAGCGCATCCTCCCGCGCTACGAACGCCGCGCCGGCGCCCTCCTCCCCGCTCTCCACATGGTCCAGGAGCACTACGGCTGGATCCCCCACCAGGCGATGATGGAGATCGCCCGCCACCTCGGCCTCACGCCCGCCGAAGTCCTCGACACCGCCAGTTTCTACGAGGAATACTGGCTTCGACCCAAGGGACGCCGCGTCGTCGCCGTCTGCCGATCCGTCGCCTGCGAGTTCTGTGGCCAGCAGGCCATCACCGACGCTGTCCGCGACGCCCTCGGCATCGACGTCGGCGAAACCACCGACGACGGCGAGTTCACGCTCATCGAACTCGAATGCCTCGGCTCCTGCGGCACCGCCCCCGCCGCCCTCATCGACCACACCCTCCACGAGAACCTCACCCCCGCAGACGTCCCGCGCCTCCTCGCCGAGGCGAAGCACGCCCACGGGCACTGACACACGCGACCGGAGCCGGCGATGGCCGAGGGACAGCCCAAAGTCTGCGTCATCTGCAAGCAGGACTGCTCCACGCGCCCGCACGTCAAGGACAAGCAGGGCCGATACGCCTGCAGAGCGTGCGTCGAGAAGAAGCAGGCCAAGACCGCCGCCGCGAAAGCCCCGCAGCAGCCGCAGACCGGCGGCACCGACCCCGTCATGGCGCGCCTCGTCGAAGGCTCCGTCGCCGTGAAGTCCACGCCCTGCCCCCAGTGCAGCAACCCCATCCCGCCCGACGGCATCGTCTGCACCAACTGCGGCTTCAACACACATACAGGAAAAGCGACTCGCACACACGTGGCCGCGCCTGAGAAAGAGAAGGGGATCAAGACGCCAAAGGTCCGGTCCGGGCCCGGCATCGGCGAGTTGATCTCGGGCAACGGCGGCGTCGTGCTTGGGCTGTTGGTCGTCCTAGGGCTGGGCACCGCGGCCTTTGTTGACGAGACCTTCATGTTGGTGTACCTCATCGTCCTTGGCCTGTACAGCATCACATACCAGGTGATGGTCATCGTTACGGCGTTTCTTGACGATCATCAGATATGGGGCGCCTTGGGCATCGCATCGTTCATCGTACCGTTTATCGGCCTTGCGATGCTCTTTTATGTCCTGTTCATTAACGCGCGTGGCGCGCTCAAGATGCACCTCCTGATTCTCATCATCGGCGGCATCCTCTTGGGCATGGCCATCGTCCAGGGAGGATTGGACCTCGGCGGCGCCTGACGCCGGGCCGGGCCGACAATCGGCGTCGGTCGAACGCCGTACCCCGAAGCCACAGGCCGCTCTATCCTTCTCCCGATGCCCGGCGACTCCCGCAAGACCCTCATGCGCTCCCTCGGCGAGTTCTTCGGCGAGGTCTGGAAGGGCGTCCGCCACGACCCCGCCGCGCCGAAGACCGAAACCCTCCGACACGAAACGCAGGAACAGACACGCGACACCCCCGCCGGCCGCGTCACCCTCCGCCGCACCGTCGTCGAAGAGATGCGCATCGAGCCGCCCGCGCCCCCGCCGAAGGAGCCATCGCCATGACGCGACTCGCGCAACGCGCACTCGTCCCGGGTACCCCGCCACTCCGTGGCGGCTCCGTCCCCTTCCACCCCTCCAAGCATCTCTCCCGTATCCCTCTCCCACTTCTCGCCGCCGCCTCCCTCCTCCTCGGCGCCTGCGGCACGTCGCGCCCGCAGTTCACCTTCCTCAACGACTCCACCGCCGACCTCGCCCTGCGCGTCTACGAGGGCCAGAGCGACACCACCACACTCGACGCCCCCCTCGTCGGACCCGGCGGCTCCATCTCCGTCCCCCTCGACGCCCCCCCCGACCCCGACTGGCAAGGCCCGCGCGTCCGTGTCCTCATCGCCCCCATCACCCCCCGCGGCACGGGCGACGCCTACGAACTCGCCCTCTACAAACCACCCTTCCGCGTCCGCGCCTACGGCATCCCCACAGACCTCCGCTTCACCGTCGGCCCCGAATCCGAACCCCCAACCGCCGCGGACATCCGAGACCGCCCCCCGCCCAGAGTCCCGGGCGACGCCGTGCGCTGAACCCGCCCCACGCAGAGTCGCGGAGCGAAAGCGAAGCCAGAGCCGGTGGCACAGGCGTCCCGCCTGTGCCGATCCCGTTCCCCAATCACTTCTCCCGCAGCACGCTCCGCGCCTCCGCGTGACCTCTCCGAAGCCCGGCGAGCACGCCCGGCCCCGCTCCTACACTCTGGACCCGACTGTTTCCCGTCCCGCCGCCCCGCGGCCGCGCAGGAGTTCACCGTGGGCAAAACGAAGTACGACGGTACGCCGCGACACGTCCTCTGCCAACGCATCCCTACGCCCCCATTCGGCCGCTTCGAGGACCGCCACGTCGTCCGTTACGACGAATACGTCCGCACCGGCGGCTACGAGGCCCTGCGCAAAGCCCTCTCGATGAAGCCCGAGGCCGTCACTGACGAGGTGAAGAAGTCCATGCTCCGCGGCCGCGGCGGCGCGGGATTCCCCACCGGCCTCAAGTGGACCTTCCTGCCGAAGGTCGAGCCGGGCGCGGACCCAGGCCCGCGCTACCTCGCCGTCAACGCCGACGAGAGCGAGCCGGGCACCTTCAAAGACCGACTGCTGATGGACTACGACCCGCACCTCATGCTCGAGGGCATCGCCATCTGCTGCTACGCCTGCCGACTCAGCACCGCCTACATCTTCATCCGCGGCGAGTACCACCACCAGGCCATGGTCGTCGAGGAGGCCATCCGCGAGGCCTACGCCAACGGCATCTTCGGCGACAAGGGACTCATCAACTCCGCCGCCAACACCGGCGGCGAACGCTTCGTCGTCGACTGCCACCTCCACCGCGGCGCGGGCGCGTACATCTGCGGCGAAGAGACCGGCCTGCTCGAAGCCATCGAGGGCAAACGCGGCTGGCCACGCATCAAGCCGCCGTTCCCCGCCGTCAAGGGCCTCTTCGGCCGGCCCACCATCATCAACAACGTCGAGACCCTCGCCCACCTGCCCCAGATCATCGACGAGGGTGCGCCCGCCTTCATGGCCATGGGCGTCGAGAGCACCGTCGGCGGCCCGCCCAGTTACGGCACCAAACTCATGGGCGTCAGCGGGCACGTCAACCGCCCCGGATGCTACGAGTTCGAACTCGGCATCCCCCTGCGAACACTCGTCGAGGAGCACTGCGGCGGCATCCGCAGCGGCAAGCGCTTCAAGGCCGCCATCCCCGGCGGCGTCAGCATGGGCATCCTCGACACCGACCAGTACGACGCCGAACTCGACTTCGACATCGGACGAAAGCACAACGTCCTCGGCCTCGGCACCGCCTGCCCCACCGTCTTCGACGAGGACACCGACATGGTCGCCGTCGCACGAAACATCGCACGTTTCTTCAAGCACGAGTCCTGCGGCCAGTGCACCCCCTGCCGCGAGGGCAGCGGCTGGCTCTACCAACTCCTCTGCCGCGTCGAGGAGGGCCACGCCAAAACCCGCGACCTCGACCTCGCCCTCGAGATCGCCACCAGCATGGGCACCATGTCCGGCACGACCATCTGCGGCCTGGCCGACGGCAACAACTGGGCCGTCCGCACCATCATGAACAAGTTCCGCGACGAGTTCGAGCGGCGCGTGGAACGCACCGCCGTCCCCGTCAAGATGACCATCGGCGCGGCGGCGAAGGGGTAGGGAGCCGGCGCGGACGCCGGCCCCTCGACCCGATCGACCAATGCGATCGGGTCGGGGACTGGCGGATCGTCGCCCGCCCACCGTACCCCCTGCATGGGAACTGCGCACCCGAAGCAGACCGCCGGTGTTCCCGACCCTCCGGCCCTGATGACCTGTGTCTGTTTGGGTCTATATCTAGGGGTAGAGCCCCTGTTGACCCTACTGGTAGTCTTGATTTTGTATTGATTTGCCTTGATTCAATAAAATCGGTCTGCTATTGATTTGTTGTAGATTTGTCTTGACTCAATACTTTGGCGAATCGGAATGCCGCACGTTCAGGCTCCGCCCACGCTTGCCGCCTTGTTCTCGCGACGCGCGGGTGACATTGCTGAGACATTCAGGGACACGAGGTATGTCGATGCCACTCGCCGATGCCAGAGTCGCTGCCTGCACTGGCACAAGGCACGGTTCGTCGCCCGTGCCGAAGGCATCGATCCCGAGCTGCTCTGGGCGAGGATCAAACTCGTCCGCCAGCCGCTGCTGCGCGAACTGCCGCTGAAGGACGCCGGCGGCCGACCGCTCACGTACACGGTTCCCGATTCGGTGCAGCAGGAACTCATGCTGACCGACCAGCAACTCGCCGGTTTCCTGACGATCGGCGATGACGTGCCGATCACCGAGTCGCAGAAGGAACGCTTCATCATCGGCTCGCTCATGGAGGAGGCCATCGCGTCGAGCCAACTCGAAGGGGCTTCCACGATCCACCGCGTCGCCAAGGAGATGCTCCGGCGCAACCGCGCGCCCCGCGACCGCAGCGAGCGCATGATCGTCAACAACTACCGGGCGATCATGTTCATGCGCGACCAGGCAGACACCGCTCTCTCGACTGAGATGCTCATCGAACTCCAGCGAATCCTGACCGACGGCACCCTCGACGACCCGGGGCAATGCGGCCGACTGCGCACGGACAGTGACAACGTCACCGTCGAAGACCAGTACGGCGAAGAACTCCACCTGCCGCCACCCGCCTCAACGCTCCCCGATCGGCTGCTGGGGCTGTGCGATTTCGCGAACGCCCGCCCCGTCGGAGACTCCGGCTTCATTCATCCCGTGATTCGCGCCATCGCGCTCCACTTCCAGTTGGGCTACGACCACCCCTTCTGCGATGGCAATGGCAGGACGGCACGTGCCCTCTTCTACTGGTCGATGCTCCGCTCTGGGTATTGGCTGTTCGAGTTCCTCCCGATCTCGCGCCTCATCTACCGCGGGCCGGGAAAGTACGCGCGCGCCTTTCAATACGTGGAAACAGACGATTTCGACCTGACGTACTTCCTCGACTACCACGCCAGGATCATCGCCATGGCGAGGAACGATCTTCGCGACTATCTCGCGCTCAAGCGCCAGGAAGTTCGGTTGGCCAGGGATGCTTTCGGTTCACTGGAGGTCAACGATCGTCAGCGCGCCGTGCTGCTTGACGCACTCGATCGGCCGCGCGCAGACTACACGATTGAGGAACATCTGGTCCGCCACGGAATCTCGTACTTCACCGCGCGAGCGGACCTCCTGGGACTGGAGAGTCTCGGATTCCTCAAGCGCAGACGATCGGGCAAGAAGTACGTCTTCACGCCCACCCTGCTCGTGCGCGAGCATGCGCACGCCGACATGGAATCCGGCTGATGCCCCCCCCCGCCTGCCCAGCCTGTGGACTTCGGCTCCAACCCGGCGCGGCCGTCTGCGTCGCCTGCGGCTCCCACCTCCGCAAGGGACGACGCCTCCGCACCAGCGTCGAGCAACTCCGCGAACGAGGACGGGCGAAGAAACAGAAGCGGCGCGAGGCCGGCTCGGCGGCCAGGCTCGTGCCGTGGATCGTCGGCCTGCTCACCACGGCCGCGCTGTTCGTCCTCTTCGCCTGGGGGCAGAGCGGGCCGAACGAGACGGTCGAAGCGTTCAAAGCGCTCCGGCTCGCCGCGGCCGCCGGCGGCCTGATCGTCCTCGGCTACGCCGTGTCGCAGGCCGGGCTGCTGCCGCTGATCTACCCCCGCATGGCCTGGGTCGTCCTGCTCGGCGACGACGCGAACCCGTACGTCGTCGGCGCGTTCATCAACTCCGGCCTGGCCGCTGCGCTCGCCATGCTGCTGCTCGCCCCGCAGGGACCGTGACACGCGACGCCATCCGCCGACGCCTCACCCCGCGCCCCGCTCCCGCTCCCGCTTGATCGCCAGCAGTTCCACCAGCGAGGCCTGGTCCTTCGGACGGTTGACGTGCCGCTTGATGCGGATGAGGTCGTCGAGTGCCATCACAAGAAGCGGCTTCCTTTCGTAGATGTAGGCTTCCGCTCTGCCGACAAACACGTCGTATTCTCCGAAAGGCTCCACCCAACCGAGCAGGTCGAGCGGCCCGCAGTCTGTCTCGAAGGTGAAGTTCGAGCCGTGGGCGAGGGCCTTGGCGTCGACGCGAAACGGCAGGTCGGGAGGCGCTCCACGAAGTCGAGGGTGGAGTGCTTCAAGCGCGGCCGCGAGACGCTCAGCGTTCTCCGGGGTGCGCCGATAGGCGAAGTCGCAGTCAAACGTCACCCGAGCGCCGCCGTGCAGAATCTCTGCCTGACCGCCGATGACAACGAACTCGACGCCGTGGCGACGGAACGCCTCAACGAAGGCCGCGAAGGGCAGTCTCTCGGCGCTGGCGTCCAATGTCCATCAAGTGTAACGCCTGGCGGCGGGCGATGTCTCCTCGACGAACTCGCTCTTCCGGCGTCAGCCTCAGGTTCTCGCGCAGAAGCGTCAGGTCCACGCCGTTCTCGTCCTGCTCCAGGAACGGAGTGAAAGGCCGGGGCCGCTGCTCGTCCTGGCGTTCGCCATCCATCAGCACGATCATACGCAACCAAGCCCGCGCGCCTCGTTCACCGCCCCGGAGAAGGCAAGAGCCCAAAGAAAACCGCCGCGGGCGTGTTCGGCCCGCGGCGGCATGAGATCAGGACAGGTCGAGCATCAGCGACGGCGACGCGCCGCAACCAGCCCACCCAGGCCCATCAGCGCCAGCGCGCCAGGAGCCGGGACCATGTGAACGCCGAACGCGATCTGCGGCGTCAGGTTCTGGCCGTCGAAGAACATCCCGGTGGGGTCGTTCGAGTACCAGAAGGTGCCGTTGTCGTTGTAGACGCTGTTCTGGGTGTGGCCGCCGGTCTGGTAGGCCGCGCCGCCGCCCTCGCCGACCACGGTCGCGGCGAACCAGTAGCGGTTGCCGGGGACGAGGTTCGCGCTGAACGACGCGGGCGCCTCGTGGTAGTCGAGATTGCCGCCGACGGCGGGGTTGATCGATCCGGTGCCGGCGAGCACGTTGGTCGGATCGGGGCCGGCCCCGCCGGTGTCGCCCCACACCTCGAATCGGATGCTCTGCGTGCCGCCCGTCTGCGAGAGCAGCCACATGCCGAGCGTATCGACCTTGGTGTCCGAGCCGCTCAGCACGAAGTCGCTCGCGTAAACGAACGTGCCGGTCCCGCCGTCGATCGGGTGCCAGTACGGCCCGAGGTCCGGGGGCTTCACGATGTGGTTGGCCGCCGCGCTGGTCGCAAGACCGGCGAGCGCCGCAAGTGCGATCATCTTCTTCATCTGTCTGTCTCCCTCTGTTACCTCGAACGCGGTCTATGACGCCGCGTCTCGGGTGTGCGGCGACCATTCGCCGCGCGGAGGCCGGTGTGGTTCCCCCGCGGCCGGCCTCCCCTGGCCGCGGTCGGCACGCCGAGCGTGCATCAAGTCCCTTGCGGGATCAACGAAAAGCCTGCACTCGTCTCTCGATCTCCGAACGCCGCGAAATCTCGCAGCGCCTCGCTCCTGTTCGCGCACATCGTAGCCCGGACGGCCCCGCCCGAGCAACGAAAAACTCGCCCTCCGCGGCAATCAAGAGAAAGCGATTCGCGGCGTTGTCCTTGATTCGCAAGGTGTTCGCGGATGAACACCCGGATTGTTCGTCGCGTGTTCGCGCGTTATGGCTCGCGAGGCCTCTCGCACGCGGCACAGACCGACATCGAAGCGCGAGTGCCCCATAACCCGCCGCGGGTGACACGGGCGATACTTCACCCCTTCTGCGACTTCTTCTCCCCTCCCTTCACGACCACCCACTTCGACTTCCACACGCGGGTCTTTCCACGCCGTTTCCCGGTCGACCACTTGATCTTCCGGCGGATCGTCTCTGCCATCGTCTGGACTCCTGGCGCCGGGCAACACTCGCCCCGGCCGCCGAATAGTGCCCGCCTCGCGCCCCGGGACCACCCGGCCGTCCTCTTTTCCGCGAATTCAATCCCCCCGGCCCGTCCAGAACCGCTCCACCGATCCCGAAGAGGCCGGTATACCCCGGGTGCGCCACCGAGAGGCGGCCGCCGCCCGAGGATTCTGTCCCCGACCGACCCCGGCGTGCATAAATTGGGTGCCCCGGCTTTGGGAGGCTCGGGGGACGGACGATGCACTTGAACGAACGGCCCGGACATCAACCCGCCGGGCCTGCGGAGATCGTGCCATGCGACAGGCCATTGCGGCACTCCTGACTCTCTCCCTGGTGAGCGCGGCCGGCTTCGCGCAGGTCGCGCCACCGCCGCCCGCGCCCCCCGAGGAGCGCCCGGCAGTCGAACCGCCCGCCCCGCCTGTCCGAAGCCACCCGGTCGAGGAGCGCCCGCCACGCCCCGCCGTGACCCGCGCCCCCAGCGTGGACTTCGACCCCATCGCCGTGCCCGGCCCGGATGGTCGCATCATCCGCATCGACGAGCCGATCGAGTACGCCGCGCTGGCGCACAACCCGCTCATCGGATTCGCGTCCCTCGCGCGCATGGCCCCCGCGCTCTACGAGCGCCGGCTGAGCGTCGAGAACCTCGCGATCGAGAAACTGGAGATGCTCCGCCAACTCGAGCCCGGCGGCCTGATCGACACGGTCCGTCTCGGCGGCGACCAGATCGAAGCGGCGGGCGCCCTGACCAAGGTCATGACCGCCATCCAGTCCGTGAACAGCGAAGGCATGCTCACGCAGTACCTCGAGCGCCGGGGCCTCATGGGACGCCAGGCCGTCGCGCTCAACCAGCGCATCCAGAACGACTACCAGTCCAAGGTCATCGCGGAGATTCAGGCCACGCCCCAGGCCGAGGGCGAGGCCGAGCCGATGGACCTGCTCACACGCCAGGCCCTGTACGACTCCGTGTCAGAAGCCATGTACTGGCGCAATCGCCTCTTCCTCGAAGCCGCGGACAATCTCGAAACCGCCCTGACCGGCCTCGACCTGTCGGCCGATGTCCGCGCCGGGATCGAGCCCCTCGGCCGCTCGCTCGCCGCGGCCAACGACATCGACGAACGCATGGGCCTCATCAGGCAGGTCTTGGACATGCTCACGCCCGACCAACAGAAGGCCGCGCTGCGGGCGGTGATCGCCGCGCGTCCGGCCGTGGACGCCGCCCACCTCGTCGCCGCCCCGGGGCCGACCGACACGATGATGCCCATCACGACCGAAGACCGCCACGAAATCCTCTGGTCGATCCTCGAAGGGCAGCCGTTCGACATCTCGCCCTTCATCGAGAACCTGCCCGCGGACGCCCCGCGTCGCAGGGTCAACTGACCCGCGCCCCGGGTACCCCGCCACTCCGTGGCGGCTTCTCTTCTACCCCTCCTCTCTTCCGCGAGAGAACTTCTTCACACAATCCGTCTCACGCGCCGGACGCCCCCCCCTCGGGACGCATGAACGGGAACAGCAGCACGTCCCGGATCGAACGCTGGTCCGTCAGCAGCATCACCAGCCGGTCGATCCCCAGCCCCATCCCCCCCGCCGGCGGCATCCCCACCTTCAACGCGCGAACGAAATCCTCGTCGAACGTCCGGAACGTCGACTCCTCCTCGTCCAGCCCCGCCAACTGCGCCCGGAACTTCTCCGCCTGCACGTCCGGGTCGTTCAACTCCGTGTACATCGGCGCGATCTCCATGTGCCCGATGAACAGGTCCGCACGATCCGCCAGCGCGGGATTCGAAGGCTTCGGCCGCGTCAAGGGCGAGATCGCCGCCGGGTAGTCCGTGATGAACGTCGGCCGCCCAGGGTCGAGCGTCGGCTCCGCGAACGCCTCGAAGAGTTCGTTCACCACCAGCGCGTCGTCCACCCGCCCCCGCAGCGAGCCGCCCCCCGGCGCTCGCCCCTCCTCCGCCAGATGCCGCGCGTACTTCGCCGTCACGCCGCGCTGCTCAGCCTCGCGCCACACGCGGTCGAGGTCCGTCGGCGCGAACCCCAGCGCCCGCTCGAACACGTCCGCGTACGCGAGCCGCTCGAACGCCGGGCCGTAGTCGATCGTCGTTTCCCCGAACGGCAGGCGCAGGTCGTCCGGCGTCCCCCGCTCGCCCGCCACAAGCCGCGCGGACTCGCGCACCAGCCGCTCGGTCAGGTCCATCATCGTCGTTACGTCGCCGAAGGCCTCGTAGGCCTCGAGCATCGTGAACTCGGGGTTGTGCTGCCGGTCCAGCCCCTCGTTGCGGAAGTTCCGGTTGATCTCATAAACACGCGAGAACCCGCCCACCAGCAGCCGCTTGAGGTACAACTCCGGCGCGATCCGCAGGAAGGCGTCGATCCCCAGCGCGTTGAGCCGCGTCTGGAACGGGCGCGCCGCCGCGCCGCCCGCCAGCGCCTGCAGCATCGGCGTCTCCACCTCCAGGAACCCCAGCCCGTCCATGATCTCGCGCACCCGCGACACGATCCGCGAGCGCAACGCGAACACGCCCTTCGTCTCCGGGTTCGCCCACAGGTCCACGTACCGCTGCCGGTACCGAAGTTCCGTGTCCGTCAGCCCCTCGTGCTTCGAGGGGGGGGGCACCAGGCTCTTGGCCGCCGGTCGTAGCGACGACGCCCACACCGTCACCTCGCCCGTCCGCGTCCGCATCAGCGGACCCTCGGCCACGACCACATCGCCCAGGTCTGTCAGTTTCGCCGCCTCGAACCCGCGCTCGTCGCAGTCCTTCCGGCTCACCGCGGCCTGAAGATCGCCCGTCTCGTCGCGCAGGTTCAGCCACACCAGTTTGCCCGTGTCGCGAAGCAGCACCACGCGACCCGCCACCCTCACACAAGGCCGATTGTCCGCCCCGCCCCCCTGGTGCTCCGCGTCCGCTCGCTCGTCGTACCGCGCCCGCGCCTCGCGCAGCGGCACGATCCCGGGCGTGCGCGAGCCGTACGGATCAAGCCCCAGCGCGCGGGCCTGCTCGCGCTTGGCACGCCGGGCCAACTCCTGCTCGTGCAGGCTCTCCGTGTTCATCGGCGTCGGCTGCTCGGACACGCGGGGATGGTACGCCCGGCCCGGTCAGCGGCGGGACGGTGCGGAAATGCGCAGGCTCGTCCCCGTGTCGCACAGCGGCCGCTGCGCCACGTTCGAATCGCTCACCACGTCCTGCAGCGTCACCCCGCCGTAGATGTTGATCAGCGCCTCGGCCGCCGAGTCGATGCGCCGGTGCAGCGGGCAAAGGTTCGGGCCGTGCGTCTCCAGACCAAGCGGGCAGGTGCGGATGCGCTCGACCCGGCTGATCGCGTTGATCACGTCCAGCAGCCGGATCGACCCCGGCGGCCGGGCAAGCCGGTACCCCCCGCCCACCCCGCGACGCCCCACGATCAGGTCCGCCCCCGCCAACTCCTGCAAGACCTTCGCCAGATAGTTCGGCGGCACCTTCGTCAGCCGCGCCAACTCCGCCGTCGGCACCATCTCCTCCGGCTGGTACGCCAGGCACGCCATCGCTCGCAGTGCATACTCGGTCGTCTGGTTGAACATCGGGGAACGCTCCGGGGCCGCGATTCGGGATTATAGCATCCAAAGGCGGTTTATACGGATTCGGGTCGGTGTCCGTTCCCCGCACGCCCCGGTTTCCGCTGGTGGGCGCGGACCCCGCCAGGTACCCTGACACTCGCGGGGGAGGAGGCTCGTCATGCGCAGGACGGCGATCGGGGTAGCTCTGGTGGTCGGGTCGGGCGTGGCGTGCGCCCAGCCTCTGGCGACCGGGCCGGTCGAGCGGGTGGACGGGCACAAGGTCGTGCGCGTCGAGGTCCGAACCCTCGCGGACCTGCGCCTCATGGACGCCATCGGCGCGGACCAGTGGTCGCACAGCATCCGACCCGGCACGCCGGCGGACTTCATGGTCTCGCCCGAGGCCCTCGCAGCGCTGGACGAGGCCGGCGTTCGCTACGAGGTCGCCATCCACGACGTCCAGTCGCTCATCGACGCCGAGAACGAGCGCCTGCGCGGCGGCGGGGGGGGCAAGCGCGGCTGGTTCGACGACTTCCGAGCTCTCGCCGAGATCGACGCCTACCTGGGCACGCTCGCCGCGCAGCGACCGGACATCGCCTCGGTCTTCGACGCCGGGCTGTCGATCCAGGGCCGCACGATCCGAGGCCTGCGCATCGCCAACGACGCCTTCGGCGACCCCGACTGCAAGCCCACGATCCTCTACAACGCCTGCCAGCACTCGCGCGAGTGGATCAGCCCGATGGTGGCGATGTACGCCGCCGACAGGCTCGTCGCGGCGCACGGCGCCGACCCGGACCTCACCGCGCTCATCGACAGGGCCGAGATCATCATCGTCCCCGTCGTGAATCCCGACGGGTATGAGTACACCTGGACCACCAACCGCCTCTGGCGCAAGAACCGGCGCAACAACGGCAACGGCACCTTCGGCGTCGACCTCAACCGCAACTGGGGCGTCGGCTGGGGGCTCAACAGCGGCTCGTCGGGGAGCGGGTCGAGCGAGACCTACCGCGGCACGGCCCCGTTCTCCGAGCCGGAGACCGACGTGGTGCGCGCGCTCGCTGAGTCACGCCCGCGGCTGGCCGCGCACGTGGACCTGCACTCCTACGGCCAGTTGCTGCTCGCGCCGTGGGGCTACACCGCCGACCTGCCGCCGGGGCACGCGACGTTCCAGATGCTCGGCGCGGAGATGCAGCAGATCATCAAGAGCGTCCACAACCGCACCTACGTCCACGGCCCGACCTACACCGTGCTGTACGCCATCTCGGGGGGCGCGACCGACTGGTTCTGGGGCGACCGCGACGCGCACAGTTTTCTCTTCGAGTTGCGGGGCAGCGGCTTCATCCTGCCGCCGGAGGAGATCATCCCGAACGGCGAGGAGATACTGCCCGCGCTCGTGCATCTCGCCGCGTGGGCGCGCGAGGGCGCGAGGCCGCCCGCCGACTTCAACGACGACGCGAGCGTGAACACGCTGGACGTGCTCGCGTTCCTGAACGCCTGGGTGGCGCAGGACGACTCGGCGGACATGAACGGCGACGGCACGATCGACACGCTCGACGTGCTGGCGTTCCTGAACGCGTGGGTGGGAGGGTGCTGACCTTCCTCCGCACCGGCTGACCGGCGCCCTGTACGCCTGGGGAGTTCACGCCACCCCCGGCGGGAGTGGCGCGCGGGGGCCGTCTGCCCGAAAATCGGCGTGCAACCCGGCTCGGGCCTGCAAGAAGACCGGTGCGTGCGCCAAGTCCCCCGTGTCCGACCCGTCGTCGCGTGCACGGCGGGAGGCGGATACCACACGCGGGATTGCCCCGCTCGTGCGCGCACGGTCAAGGCGGGAGGAGCATCATGCTGAGCAAGACGTTCGGGATCGCGGCCGCATCGGCCCTCGGCGCGTTCGGCGCGGTGGCCGTCGGACAGACGATGGCGTTCTTTTGGAGTCCGAACAGCATCACCATCAGTCCGGCGAACCCGTCCGGCACTTCCTGGCTCTGGGCGGAGTGGAACACGAACGGTCCGCCTGACGTCGGCTTCGCCCAGGACCTTCTGGACGTTCTCGCCACGAACTTCGACGGCACGACCGACTCCGTCGTCTGGACGCCGAACCCTACGATCAGTGCGTACACCAACGGCTTCGGCTCTCCGCAGCCCAACGGCGACGTCATCGACATCGACCTGTTCCAGTTGCCTCCGTTCTATAACCCGTACTTCGATGCAACCCATCCGCTCCTCCTCGGCGCGTTGACGTTCAGCACCGTCGGCTTCACGCCTCGGACGATCATGTTCAAGGACCGGAACCATCGGGACACGGCTGTCTATGCCGACGACTTCGGCACGCTCCTCTACCTCGTGCCCATCGACCCCGGCGTGGACTTCATCGTCGTGCCCACGTCCGGCACGCTCGCCACGCTCGGCCTGGCCCTCGGCGTCGCGGCACGCAGGCGACGTTGACCGCGCCGACGACACGAGCCGCTCGCGCCGGTTCGCCGAAACGCATAGACGACCAGTTGTGTCGGCATTTTGATGCCCGGAAGGAGGGTCTGCTCGCGGTTGCCGATCGCGCGCGTCGCTTCTCGTCGGGGCGAGTTGTTGGTACACTCGGGTTCGTTGCGCGTGCGGCGGCGCCCGCGCGCGGCGATTGGAGCACCACCCATGCGCATCCCGCCGATTCTTGTCTGTGCCGGCACGCTCTGCCTCGCCGCCGCAGGCGCGTGCGGGCAGGCGGCGCCCGGCGCGGGCCCTCCCGTGGAGAACCCGACACCCGCGGTCGGAATTGCGCGGTTCGCGCGGGGGGGGCTGGACACCTCCGGCCCCGCGAACAAGCACGAGTTCCTCGCGCAGCACATCGGCGAGTGGACCGGCACGATGCGCTCGTGGCCCAGACCCGGCTCGCCGCCCGTCGAGAGCGAGTGCACGATGACGGTCTCGTCGATGCTCGAAGGCCGCTTCATCCGCGTGGAGACCTCGGGCGACATCCCCGGCATCGGCCCGTTCGTCGGCCTCGGCATCCACGGCTACGACAACGCGACGCGGCGCTTCCAGGGGTCGTGGATCGACTCGCTGCACTCCGGCGTGCTCACCGGGACCGGCGAACTCGACGCCGACGCGGGCACGCTCACCTGGACGATCACGTTCCTCTCCCCGCTGACGAAGCAGCCGACGACGCTCCGCAGGATCGAACGCCGCACCGGCAAGGACGCGATGACGGTCGAGTTCTTCCGGCTGAACCCCGAGACCGACGCTGCGAATCGCGTGCTGGAGATGACGCTGACCCGCGAGCCGATGAAAGGCCCCGCCGGCCGGTGCGCGGTCGTGCCGATCACCGTCCGCGCGCCGAAGGAACAGCCCGCGCTGCCGGACTGAGGGGGGGGGCGGGAGCGTCTTGAGTCCTGAGTCTTGAGGGGGAGAAGGGGTGATGGGGGTGTAGGCGAGGGGGACGGGGCGTTGGGGGCGGGTCGGGGGGGGGCGGCTGCGCCTCGACGGGGCCCGCGTGTCCGGGGGCCGGCGCCGGTGGCGCGGCGGCCGGCGGCCCGGTGTCCCGGCCGGCCCACGGGTCGATGGCCTGACGCTCGGGCACGGGCGCGGGCGCGGGCGCGGCGGGCGGCTCGGCG
>JBDIVY010000010.1:0-156398 GCA_039794165.1 Phycisphaerales bacterium | reverse complement strand
ACCAGGTGCGGCACGACGTGCACGCCGATCGGTCGGCACGCCCCCCCCCCCGCCGTCCGCTCCTCGCCGCGCGCGCACCGCTCGTTGAACGCCTCGACGCGCCCGAGCAGCGACCCCTCCGGCCCGTAGATCGGCCCGAAGGCCAGGTGCACCTCGTGCCCCAGCCGCGCCTGCCCCTCGCACGAGAGCACGGTGTTCTCCTGCGATCCGCCGAGGATCAGCCGCGTTGAGACGTGGAGGATGCGCATGGGTGTTGCCGTCACAGTCTCGGCCTGAGCGAATCCCAGAGTCTCGTTGCTATGTTCAGCGCGCGCACGGCGTTCTCACGCCCCGCCGAGGAACCGGGATATTGCGTCTCCACGGCAGCGCTGCTCAACTCGCTCAGCTCTTCGGTCGGGAACGACCATGTCGGGAACTGCTCCCGGAGTAATGAGCCGAGATGCACCAGGTCGTGGACCCGCGGTGGTGTGCGGCCCCGGTACACGAGCGCGGCTTTCATGAGTTTCTCCGCACCCTGCTGCCCGTGGAAACAGACCGCGTCATAGTTCGGATTGTCCTCCACGCCGAGCTCTCGCTCCGCTGTCTGAAGGTCCGCGGCCGCCTTGCGCAGCCAATCAGCCACGGAGGCATCCCCGTGCTCCCCCGCGCCGGGCTGGTTGTAGGACGCCCCGTTCACGCCGCCGCAGGATACAGCACGACGCCACGCCGCATCGCCTCAGCAACCACGGGGTCTCCGCCGTTTGAAGCGGCCTTGGCGGCATCCTCCGGCGAACGCACGACGACGTCGATCGGAACCCCGGCCGGCAACGCGGCCCGGATCCTCGCTGCCAGCCGATACCGCGGCCCCGTCACCGGGAGAACGACAAGCAGGTCCACGTCCGACTCCTCACCCGCCCGCCCCGAAGCGTGCGAGCCGAACAGAATGATCCGCTCCGGCCGAAACTCGCCGACGATGACTTCCGCCATCCTTCGTATGTCACCCAGCGACACCATCGCCCACATTCTATGTGCTGAAGCGGCCGCACCGCCCCCTCACGCCTTCCCCTCGCCCCCGCCCCCCTCCCCCGCCAGCGACAGCGCCCACGCCGGCCCCACCACCACCTGCGGCTGCCCATTGATCCGCACCTTCGCGTACCTCCGCCCGGGCCGACCCTCCGCCCGCACCGCCGGCCATGGCACGCTCGCCGGCTTCATGCCCGACCAGCGCATCAGCAGCGTCGGCAGCAGGTGCAGGTGCGCCGAGTCCGCCGCCACGTGCACGCTGAACCCGAAGTTCGCCATGCCGACCTTGAAACTCTGGAAGTTCCGGCGCACGGCGTCCGGCAACGGCCCCACCGCCGGGTAGCGCGCCGAGATCGGACCCCACGACGACGCAACGAACGCGCGCAGGATCAGCGGCACCAGGATCAGGTCCACCGCCACGATCACCAGCACGACGATCAGCACCGCATGGCCCGGCACCGCAACCTCCCGCCGAACGGCTCTGCTTTCTGGCCCGGATGCCTGACGCGCCCCCAGTCGCCGTGTCACACTGTACCCAATGACGCGCCCGACCGATCCGCGGTCACCCGCCGACCCGCACGGCTCCAGCCCGTGGGGGCGCGCACTCGCCGCACGAACCGACGACCGCGTTCAAGCGGCCTTCGTTCGCCGAGCCGAGCACGTCTGGTTCAGAATCGACATCGTCGAGTTCCTCTGACCGGGGCCGGTCCGCTTCATACGGAACGCTTGGACTCCTGGCGCCCCGGGTACGCCGGCACTCCGTGGCGGCATCTCCCCTCCCCCTCCTCGCGACGCGCAAGGCTTGACGCGATCCGTCTCACTCGTCCTCGAACCACTCCGCAGCGTCCGTGCGCGCCTCGACCGCCGCGTCCACCGCGCTCTCGCCCGGCTCGTCCACGCGCTCGCCGCGCTTGCGCGCCCGCACCAGCAGCCGGATCGGCACCTCCTCGAACGGCAGTTCCTCGCGGAAACGGTTCAGCAGGAACCGCTCGTAGTTGGCCGTGAAGAGTTCCGGGTGGTTCACCACCAGCGCGATCGTCGGCGGGTTCGTGCGCACCTGGGCGACGTAGAACAGTTTCACCCGCGTCCCGACCTTGCTCGTCGGCCCGCGCGTCTCGATGATGCCGCGCACCAGTCGGTTCAGTTCGCCCGTCGTCACGCGCCGCCCGGCCTGCTCGTGCAGGTCGAAGGCCACGTCGATCAGCCCGCGCAGGTTCGTGCCCTCGGTCGCCGACGTGAACGCCGCCGGCGCGAACGCCAGCCCCTTCAGTTCGCGGCGCAGGTACTCCTCGTAGTCCTCCGTGGTGACGCGCCGTCCCTTCGCCCCCTGCCGACCCTCGGCCAGGTCCCACTTGTTCACCACGATCACCACCGGCTTGTACGCCTTCTGCGCCAGCATCGCCAGCTGCTGGTCCACCTGGCTCACCGGCTCCGTCGCGTCGATGAGCAGCAGCACGACGTCCGCCCGATCCACCGCGCGCTTCGCGCGGTCGAAGGCGTACCACTCCACCTGCCCCTGGAAACTCCGCTTGCGACGCAGCCCCGCCGTGTCGATCGCCACGATCGCCCGCCCGTCCATCTCGAACCGCACGTCCACCGCGTCGCGCGTCGTCCCCGCGATCTCCGACACGATCACCCGCGGCTCGCCCGCCAGCGCGTTGACCAGCGAACTCTTCCCAGCGTTCCGCTTGCCGATGATCGCCACCCGCAGGTCCGCCGGCGGCGGCGCGGCCTCCTCCGTCGCCTCCGGCAGCATCCCGTACAGCGCGTCGATGAAGTCACGACGGAAGTAGTTGCTCTTCGCGCTCACCATCAGCGGCTCGCCGAACCCCAGCGACGCCAACTCGTGCGCGTGCGACTCCCAACTCGGCCCGTCCACCTTCGTCGCCACCACGCGGACTCGGGGGGAAGTGACGGAGTGACGGAGTGACGGGGTGACGGAGCCTGCATCTCCCTCCGCGTCTCCGCGCCTCTGCGTGAGCCTCTTCTCCGTCCGCCTCGACACGAACCGCCCCTCGCGCAGCATCCGCCCGATCTCCTCGTCCTGCGCCGTGACGCCCGCCTGCACGTCCACCGCGAAGAGCACCAGGTCCGCGCTCGCCACCGCCTCGCCGATCTGCCGCTCGATCTCCGGCGTCAGCCGCGACAGGTCCGCCCCCACCTCGTCGTACCGCGCCCCCTCGGCCGCGTACACGCCGTAGCCCCCCGTGTCCACGAACTCGACGGCCCGCGCCGGCTCCGACCCGTCCGGCGAGGGCAGGTCCACCACCACGCTCACCCGGTCCCGCGTCACACCCGGCGTCGGGTCCACGATCGACACCTTCGCCCCCGCGATCATGTTCAGCAGGGAACTCTTCCCGACGTTCGGGCGACCCACGATGGCAATCCGCGGCACAGGCATGGCCAATCCTAGGTGCGAGCAGCCACCCCCACCGCACCAATGTGCCACCACCGTCGGCCTTCATCTTCTCCTCTCTCTTCCCGACTGTGGTGCTCCCACCCCCGAGTCCATTCCACCATCTTCACGTATCATCACTCAAGCCGATGCTTCTGATTCGTCTCATCTCGCTCGCCGCCGCGTTCACCGCGCCGGCCGCGCTTCCCGCCACCGCCCAGCCCGACCTCCTCGCCGGCCAAACCATCCCCATCCGCTCCATCGACCCGAACGACGACGACTTCGCCGACCTCGAGCCGCTCATCCCCCTCATCGGCGACGCCCGCGTCGTCCAGTTGGGCGAGCAGACCCACGGCGACGGGGCGGCCTTCCTCGCCAAGGTCCGCCTCGTCAGGTTCCTCCATCAGCGCATGGGCTTCGACGTGCTCGTCTGGGAGTCCGGCATGTTCGACTGCCGCATCGTGGACGAGAAACTCCGCGAGGGCGTGCCGACCATCGACGCCCACGCCCACGGCGTCTTCGCCATCTGGCGCGAGAGCGCACAGGTCCGTCCGCTGCTGGACTACGTCGCCGAGACGCACGCGACCGACCGCCCCATCGCCAGCGCCGGCATGGACACGCAGTTCACGTCCGACCACGGCACGGGCGAGTGGGCGCGCCGGGTGCGCGCGCACTTCGACGATGCCGACGCGCCCCTTTCCCCCGACGCCGACGCCGCCCTCCGCTTCTTCGCCCCATCCGGCGTCGAGGCCTTCGGCGCGGTGATCGCGGGCAAGATCGACGCCGACACGAAGCGCGGCCTCGAAGCCCTCGCCATGGACGCCGCCGCCTCGCGCCCCGCCCGCATCGCCCGCCACGGCGAACCCGAGGCCGAGTTCTTCGCCCGCGTCATCGACGACATGCGAGAGTGGGTGCGCTTCGCCGAAGCGAACGTGCGCGGCGCGGCGATGAACAACATCCGCGACGCCCGCATGGGCGACAACCTCGCCTGGCTCGCCGACGAGTGCTACAAGGGGCGCCGCCTCATCGTCTGGGAGGCAACCATGCACGCCGTCCACCGCGCGTGCGAGATCGAGACCGGCCTCCCCTTCACCTACGACAACGTCCTCACTGCCGGCGAACGCGCACGCTCCATCCTCGGCGACGACCTCTTCACTGTCGGCTTCACCGCCGCCCGCGGCACGGCCGCCCGACTCGGCATGGCGGCCACGCGCCTCGACCCGCCGCGCGAAGGTTCGCTCGAAGCCGCCGCCCTCGGCACCGGCCGCCGATTCCTCTGGATCGACTTCCGCTCCGCCCCCCCGAACCATCCGCTGCGCACCCGCCTCTGCGCCCGCCCCCTCGGCTACGTCCCCATGCACGCCGTCTGGCCCGACCAGATGGACGCCATGCTCTACACCGAAGAGATGTTCCCCAACACCGCCGAGCGAACGCACCCGCCGACCTACCGCCTTCGCGAAGACAACGCCAACAACTGACCCGCGACGCGCTCGGCATCGCCCGCGCCTCCCGTGCCACGACCGTCGATCTCGATCCCTTCATTTCTGCTCCCAACTCTCCCCCGACGGTCGTGCTTCGAAGTCCCCATACCCTCCCCCGTGCCCGCCCGCTTCCCCGTCATCGTCGGCTCCACCGCCTCCGGCAAGTCCGCGCTCGCGGTCGAGGTCGCGCTGGCCCTCGAGGCCCGTGGCATGCCTCGAGGCGAGGTCGTCTCCGCCGACGCCTTTCAGGTCTACCGGGGCATGGACATCGGCACCGCGAAGCCCACGCCCGACGAGCGGCGCGGCGTCGCGCACCACCTCATCGACCTCGTCGAGCCGGACGACCCCGAGCCGTTCACCCTCCACCGCTGGCTCACCCTCGCCAACGCGCTCATCGACGACCTGCGCGCGCGCGGCGTCACGCCCATCGTCGTCGGCGGCACGCACCTCTACGTCAAGGCCCTGCTCGACGGCCTGTTCAACGGCCCGGGCGAGGACGCCGCCCTCCGCGCCGAACTCCGCGCCATGGACCCCGCCGCACGCCGGCTCGAACTGGAGCACGCCGACCCGGCCGCGGCCTCCCGCATCCATCCCAACGATGAACGCCGCACGATCCGTGCCCTGGAGGTCTTTCGGCTCACCGGGCGACCGATCAGCGAGCACCAGTCGCAGTGGGATCGCACGCCGCGGCAGGACGCCATGCTCGTCGGCCTCGAGTGGCCCACGGAAGCCCTCAACCGGCGCATCAACGCGCGCGTGAAAGAGATGATGGACCGCGGCCTGCTCGATGAAGTCCGCGCCCTCTCGCCGCAGCTCGGCCCCCAGGCCCGCGAAGCCCTTGGGTACAAGCAGCTCCTGACCCACCTCGTAGGCCGCACTTCCCTCGAGGAGGCTGTCGAGGCCGTCAAGATCGAAACCCGTCGCTTTGCCAAGAACCAGAGGACATGGCTGCGTCGATTGCGGGGAACCCCTGGATCGCTGTGGCTGAATGCCGACGGCGAGACGCCCGCCCGACTCGCGCAAGCCGTTGTTGTTGCTGTGCTTGCGCCGTAGTTGCCCGGCCCGGGGGACTCACCCGGTCCCCTCCACCTTTGCAGGCTTTGTGCCCGGGCGTCCGAACAGGAATCTGGCCGGGTGGCGTAGGCATCCCGCTTGACTCTGCTCCGGGTCGGCCATTCCCTCCCCCCCGAGCGGCCTGTCGGTCTCCTGAGGGGAGGGTCGAGCGGGCCGAGGGAAACCACGCGGAAACTACGATGGCGAAGCGAGCGGGGAGTGCGGGCGGGCGGTCGGGTGCGCGGAGCGGCGCGGGCGCATCCGGGCGTCGGCGCGGCTCGGGCCTCGGCTACAAGGCCGGCGACGCCACGGGCCGCCACGTCGTCATCGTTGAAAGCCCATCGAAGGCCAGGACCATCAATAAGTATCTCGGCCCGGATTACATCGTGCTGCCGAGCGTCGGGCACGTCCGCGACCTGCCGAGCAAGGCGGCCAAGGGCGATAAAAGCCCCGTCCCCGGCGTGGACCTGACGAAGAAGTTCCGCCCGACCTACGAGGTGCTCTCCGGCAAGGAGGGCGTGATCCGCGACCTGAAGGCGGCCGCCAGGGACGCCCGCGCCTCGGGGTGCGACGTCTGGTTCGCTACCGACCTTGACCGCGAGGGCGAGGCGATCGCCTGGCACCTCGCCGAGGAACTGGGCATCGACCCGGCGCAGGCCCGTCGCGTCATGTTCGCGGCCATCACCAAGACCGAGATCGACCGCGCCTTCCAGCACCCGCACCCGATCGACGTGGACAAGGTTAACGCCCAGCAGGCCCGGCGCATCCTCGACCGCATCGTCGGCTACCAGGTCTCGCCGCTGCTGTGGAAAAAAGTCGCCCGCGGCCTGAGCGCGGGGCGCGTGCAGAGCGTGGCCGTCCGGCTCATCGTCGAGCGCGAGCGCGAGATCAGGGCGTTCGTCCCCGACGAGTACTGGCAGGTCGAGGGCGTGTTCGCGCTGAGCGAGGAGGACGCACGCCGCCTCGGCCCCGCGTGGCGCGCCCTGCTCGACGAGCGCGACGCCAGGGGCAACCCGCCCACGATCAAGTCCCAGAACGCCTGGCTCGCCGAGAGCAGGCTGATCCGGGCGGAACTGGTGGAGGTCGCGGGTGAGAAGTTCGAGGTGCGCACGGGCGAGGCGGGCACGGACCTGACGGCGCGCGTGCGCGCCATCGTCGAGGCCGCGGGGCTGCGGCAGGTCGAGGCCTCGACCGAGGAGGACGCCGAGGGGCGTGGGCCGGCGCGCTGGCGTCGCACGGTGCGCGGCACGGCGGACCCGTCAACGCCGTACTCCGTCGCCGGCATCGAGACCAAGCGCACCAGCGTGCGCCCGCCCGCGCCGTTCATCACGAGCACGCTCCAGCAGGCGGGGTCGAGCCGGCTGGGGTTCGCGGCCAGCCGCACCATGCGGGCCGCGCAGCAGTTGTACGAGGGCGTCGAGATTCCCGGCGAGGGGCCGGTCGGCCTGATCACCTACATGCGAACGGACTCGACGCACCTGGCGGCCGAGGCCGTCGCGGGCGTGCGCGACTACATCTCGCGCACCTTCGGCTCCAAGTACCTGCCCGGCAAGGCGAACGTCTACACCTCGTCCAACAAGGCGGCGCAGGAGGCGCACGAAGCCATCCGTCCCGCATCCCTCGACTACCCGCCCGAGCGCGTCCGGCGCGCGCTCAAGCCCGACCAGTTCCGGCTCTACGAGTTGATCTGGAACCGCTTCGTGGCCTGCCAGATGACGCCCGCCGAGTGGGACTCGACGAGCGTGAGCATCGTCGGCGGCCGGGACGCGTCGAAGCAACTGACCTTCCGCGCGACGGGGCGCACGCTCGCCTTCGACGGGTTCTACCGCGTGGCGGGCGTGCCGACGGGGAGCGACGAGGCGACCCTGCCGCGCCTGGCCGAGGGGACCGCGCTGCGCCCCGCGTCCATCGACGCGCTCCAGCGCTTCACCAGCCCCCCCCCTCGGTACAGCGAGGCCTCGCTCATCAAGACGCTCGAAGCCGAGGGGATCGGGCGGCCGAGCACCTACGCGGACATCATCGCAAAGATTCAGGACCGCAAGTACGTCGAGTTGCTCGGGCGCGCCTTCCACGCGACCGACCTGGGCGAGGTCGTGACGGACAAACTGGTCGAGGCGTTCCCGATCATCATGGACGTCGGCTACACGCGCGAGATGGAGGCGGAACTGGACAAGGTCGAGGAGGAGCACCTCGACTGGGTGGAGATGCTCGAACGCTTCTACGGCCCGTTCAGCGCGAGCCTCGAACGCGCGCACGAGGAACTCTCGCACGCCAAGGCCGAGGTGCAGCCCGCGCCGCCGGAGTACCGCTGCGAGAAGTGCGGTGCGGGGCTTGTCTACCGCTTCGGGCGCAACGGGCGGTTCCTCAGTTGCTCGCGGTATCCGGATTGCGAGTACGCCGCGCCGATCGACCGGCAGGGCCGCCCGCGCACGGCGGAGTACGTGAACGTGCGCTGCCCGAAGACGGGGCGCGCGATGGTGCGCAAGACCGGCCGGTTCGGGCCGTTCCTGGCGACGCCGCTGGAGAAGGGCGAGAGCCAGGACGCGGGGATGATCCTGAACATCGACAAGAAGGGGCACGTGACCGCGCCCGCGCCGCCTCCCCTGGTGACGGACCTGCTCTGCGAGAAGTGCGAGTCGCCGCTGAACCTGCGCGGCGGGATCCGCGGGCCGTGGCTCGGGTGCTCGCGGTTCCCGAAGTGCCGCGGTCGCGGGAAGTGGGCCGGGCTGCCCGAGGCGCAGCGGGCCGCGCTGGAGAAGGCGCTGACGGCGCACGAGAAGGCGCACCCGATCCCGATCATCCGCACGCTGGACGGCCGTGCACTGACGGACGAGAGGGGCAAACCGCTCGCGGACGCGCAGACGGCGGACCAGCTGGTGCTCGAAGGCGGCGAGGACGAGGCGGAGCACCTGGCCGCGACGGGTCGGGCGGCGGTGGCGTAGGGCGTATAATCAAGCCGCGCATGATGCTCCACGGGATCGAGTTCGACCGGGCGAAGATCGGCGCGCTCAGCAGGCGTGCGGGCGTGGTGCGTCTGTATCTCTTCGGTTCGATCCTGACGGACCGCTTCGGTCCCGCGAGCGATATTGACGTGCTGGTCGAGACGGATCACAGCAGCCCGCCCGGGCTGCTGGCGCTCGGCGGCCTCCAGATGGACCTCTCCGAACTTCTGGGGCGCACCGTTCATCTGACGCTGCTGGGGGGCGTGCCGGACTCGGAGCGCGGGGCCGTGCTTGCTGGTGCGAGACTTCTTGATGCCGCGTGAATCCGGCGACCACGATGGGCAAGGGAATCGGATCGCGCCCGAGGACCGAAAGCGTGTGGAGCACAAGCTGCGCTGCTCGCGCGACGCGGGGGCGAGCGGCGGGGCATGAGCCGGAATCGCCGGCCTCGACGCCGGTTCATTGAGAGCGAAACGTGTCCATGGAGGTCAGATGCAGTGATTGTGAAGGCATTCGTGAAGGCGTCGATCTCGTCTGACAAACGGCAGCAGGCAGGTGTGGACGCGGAACGCCAGATGGCGCACTACCTGCACCGTGCGTTTGCACACGACACAGAAGTGTACGTTCTGCACGACCTGCGGCTCGTCGATCCCGAGCAGCCCGAACACGACGGTACGCCGGGCGTGTGCCAGGTCGACCACCTCATCCTCCATCGGTGGGGGGCGTTCATCGTCGAGAGCAAGTCGGTCCACGGTGTCGTGTCTGTTCGCGATGACGGCGGCGGCGGTGACGAGTGGACTCGAAAGGCCGGCAGGCACATAGAGGGCATCCCCTCGCCGATCCAACAGGCCCACCTTCAGGCAGAGTTGCTTAGAGGCTTCCTCCAGCGTCACCGCGAGCACCTGCTGGGGAAGGTGTCAGTAGGTCTTCGTGCGATCGCAAGACTGACACAGGGAGACGACCAGCGTGGATTCCGGAACATGCCGATCCAGGTCATCGTGGCCTTCTCTGATTCGGCGCGGATAGAGAAGATCGCCGGATGGAAGCCGCCGACGGAGCCGTTTCGGACGTTCGTGGGCAAGGCGGACACGGTCGCGGACAAGATCCAGGCCGAAGTGTCCTCGCACCGTGCAGCGGGCAGCCTGCTCGGAAAGCCGAAGGGCGAGTACGGGATGTGGGCTATGGCGCCGGACGAGGCCGTGAAGGTCGCGGAGTTCCTCGCGCGACAGCACTCGCCGCGCGGACCGCGTGGGACCCGAGAGCAACGCACCTCTCCAGAGACCGCAGCGGTGTCGCCGGCGTCGGCACCGCCACGGGCCACATCGGCAGCCGCCTGCAAGCACTGCGGCGGCGCCGGGCTGTCCGCTCACTGGGGACAGTACGGCTACTACTGGAAGTGCGACGGGTGCGGCAAGAACACGCCCATGCCGACGACGTGCGGCGTGTGTGGGGCTGAGGGGACTCGCGGCAAGGGTGTGAAGATTCGCAAGGAAGGCCCGAAGTACGTCCGAGCGTGCGAGAAGTGCGGCATCGACGAGTGCATCTGGGTCGCAGGGTGAAACCGCAGCGGGGTTCCGGGGAAAAAGGTTGGTGGGCGTGGGCATCGGACGCCGGGCCGGGCGGGAGGTATCTCATGCGGGCAATGGCTGTCGTCGGGGGCGTGTGCCTGGTGGTCGGCGTGGGCGCGGTGTGGCTGTTCGCGGCTCGTGGCGGGGGTGGCACTGAGAAGGGCACGTCCGCTGAGACGGCGGCCGCCGAGCGTGCACGCGCGGGCGCCGGCATCGCCGCGGGGGATGCGGCCGAGCGCGAGCGCGTGCTCGCCGAGTTGAGGGCCGAGTTGAGCCGGGCCGCGCCCGTCGCCGCCCGGTCGGACGAGCAGCGGCTGGCGGACGCGTGGGCGTGGGTGCGTGCCAACCGCCCCGCGGACCGCCCCTACAACGAACTCGAGGCCACGATGCTCGCGCTCATGGAAGCCGCGTTCGACGGCGAGGAGCGGTCCGCCCAGTGGCTCATGAGCACGTCGCTGATCGAGATCGAGATCGCGCGCGCCCTCGACGCGGACGGCGACGGCACGGTCACCGACGAGGAGGTGCAGGCCTTCATCGAGAGCGGGATGAGCATGATGAACCCGACCGAGCACCCGTACCTCGCGTCCTTGTTCGATCAGGACGGCGACGGCGTGCTCAGCCCCGGCGAGTTCGAGGCGGTCGGCGCGGCGCGCGTGATGGAGGGCGCGCTCGCCGGCGCGATGCAGCGGGCGCAGATCGACGCCTGGGACACCGACAACGACGGGATCGTCAGCGACGCGGAGCGCGAGGCCGGGCTGCGGGCCGCGGAGGGCCGCATCCGCCTGCACCCGGACGGGCACGTCGAGTTCGTGCAGGATGGTCCGCCCATGGACCCCGCCGAGCAGGCCGCCGTCCGGGCCGAACTCGCCGAGCGGTTCGGCGAGGAGTACGTGAAGACGCTCGACTCCCACTGGGAGATGATGCGCGGCCAGGCGATGCTGACGCCGCTGCTGACAGACATGCGCGTGGACGACTTCGGCCACGAAGAACTGCAGGCGGCGATGATGCGCGACATGCCGAAGATGCCCGACGCGCGCGAGTTCTCCGCCGACGGCAGCGGCAGCCTCACGCAGGAGGAGTTCGCGGTGTATCAGGCCGCGCTGACCGAATACAACAACACGATCCGCGACTGGGGCGCGCAGCAGACGGCCCTCGCGCTGCGCGAGCAGTTCGAGCACGCCCGCCGGCAGGGCGACCTCGACGGCGACGGGCGCATCTCCCCCGACGAGTGGGAACGCCGCATCGACACGCTGCTCGACGCGCGGGACGAGCGGCTCATGCTCCGCGTGCTCGACCTCGACGCCAACGGCTGGGTCGGCGCGCACGAACTGGCCCGCTACCTCGACTGGTACCGCGCCGGCAGCCTCCGCGCCGACGCGAACTTCGACGGCGCAGTCGACGCCCGCGACCTCGAGATGGTGACGCGGTACTTCCAGGCGGGGCGGTGAATGAGTGTGTGATACGGATTGCGGGAGTTCCCTTCGCGTTGCAAGAAGGGGAAGAAACGGAGCCGCCACGGAGTGACGGGGTGCCCGGGTCGCAAGGGCTCTCCGGAACCCACACGAGGTCGCGCGGGCGAGCACAGGCGGGACGCCTGTGCCACCGGAACTCGGTTCGTCGTAGAATCCGCCATGCCCGTCTTCCTCCGCTGGTTCCTGCGCCTCGGCCCCACGAACCCGATCGCGGTGCGCCTGGTCCAGAACGGGTCGCGCCGGACGCGGCACCTCTTCATCCGGGCCGCGTACCTCGCGGTGCTGATCGTGGTGCTGCTCTGGCTGCTGCTGGTCTCGGCGGGCGGCGGGAACCTCGACTACCGCGAACTGGCCCGGGCCGGCGCGATGAGTTTCACCTCCATCGCCTACCTCCAGATCGGCCTCATCTGCATCCTTGCACCGGTCTTCATGGCCGGGGCGATCGCGCAGGAGTCCAACCCGCGCACCTGGGAGGTCATGCTCACCACGCCGCTCAGCGCGACGCAGATCGTGCTCGGCAACCTGCTCGGGCGGCTCTTCTTCATCATCGCCCTGCTCATGGCGAGCCTGCCGCTCTTCGCCCTCGTGCAGTACTTCGGCGGCGTGCCGGGGCGGACGATCCTCGCCAGTTACCTCGTGGCGGCGTGCGCGGCCGTGCTCGTGGGCACCATCGCCATCGCCCTCTCCGTCAGCCGCCTCGTCGGGCGCAGGGCCGTCTTCGCGTTCTATGTCTCCGTCGTCTCCTACCTCGCCATCACCGCCGCGATCGACTCGTGGGTGCGCCTCTCCGGCGGCGGCGCGGGCGGCGGCAATGGCGTCACCTGGATGACGCCCGTCAACCCCTTCCTCACGCTGCACGCGCTCCTGAACCCGACCGCCTACCCGCGCGCCGACGAGACCGGCCCGTGGGCGCTGCGACACCCCGTGAACGCCTGGTGCTGGGGGAGCGTCCTCCTGAGCGTCGCCCTCGCCCTCGCCAGCACGCTCACCGTGCGCACCGGCGGCCTGCAGATGATCGCCGGCCAGTCCGGCGGCGTGCCGTGGTACAGGCGCATGTTCGGCCTCGGCGCCAGCGGCGCGGAGCACCGCCCGCCGCGCCACGTCTGGACGAACCCGATCGCCTGGCGCGAGGCCGCCGCACGCAACAGCACGCTCGGACGCATCGTCGCCCGCTGGTCGTTCATCGCGGCCGGCGCGATCTGGGGCGTCGGGCTGGTGTGGATGTTCCACGCGGGGCGGTTCACCAACGCCGACTTCCGGCTCGCGCTCCTGTTCACCACCATCGGCGAACTGGCGGTCGTCGCGCTGGTGGCCGTCAACATGTCCGCCACCTCCATCAGCCGCGAGCGCGAGGACGGCACGCTGGACCTGCTGCTGACAACGCCCATCACGCCCGCCGAGTACCTCTCGGGCAAACTGCGCGGGCTGATCGCGTACCTGCTGCCGCTGATGGCCGTGCCGCTGGGCACGCTCGCGCTGGCGGGCGTGTACGTTCTGGCGGGCGGTCTGGGGCGCGCGGGCGGCGTGATGGAGACGGTGCAACAGGCGGGCGGCGCGCCCGCGATCATCGCGCCGATCGTGCTGCCGGAAGCCGGGCTGGTCGCGTCGCTCGTGGTCGTGCCGTTCGTCGCCTTCTGCGCCATCGTCGGCATGCACTGGTCGCTCAAGAGCAAGGGCACGATCTCGAGCGTCGTGGCGACCGTGGGCGTCGTCGGCGCGATCAGCGGCGTGATCGGGCTGTGCGGGTGGCGCGCGGGCGTCGACGCCAGCCTCATCGGCCCGATCATGGCCGGACTCAGCCCCGCCTCCGCCGTCTTCGCCCTCGTCGCGCCGCTCGAAGCGATGGACTCGACCGTGCGAGGCTCCGGCGTGCAGGCCGCGCGGGTCACGCTCCTCGTCGGCAGCGTCTGCGCCGCCGGCCTCTACGCCGCGATCGTCTACGGCGTCCACTCCTACACCGTGAAGAACTTCGACTTCATCGTCCGCCGACTGGCTGGGATCAAGTGAGCAGCGCGTCGATCAAACGCTCCGCATCGTCGCCGATGATCGGCAGGCCCGCAGACGACTCGCGGATATAGCCGTCCTGCGTCGCCCGGGCCAGCCAGTCGCGGAGGTGGTCGTAGAAGCCCGCGACGTTCAGGACGCCCGTCGGCTTCGACCGGCCGTGCAGCCGCAACTGCGACCACGTCAGCACCTCGAACATCTCGTCCATCGTCCCCAGCCCACCCGGCAGCACGAGAAACGCCTCGGCCAGTTCCGCCATCACGGTCTTGCGCTCCAGCATCGTCTCGACCACGCGCATCTCGGCGACGCCCGTGTGCGCCGCCTCCTTCTCCATCATCCAGTGCGGGATCACGCCGACGACACGCCCGCCCGCTTCGAGCGCGCCGTCGGCCAGTGCGCCCATCATCCCCTTGCCCCCCCCGCCGTAGACGAGCGCCACGCCGCGAGCCGCCAGCGATCGTCCCACGTCCCGCGCGGCCTGCGCGTACTCGGGCCGCGTGCCCAGCCCCGACCCACAGAACACCGCCACGGAACGCCCCATGCCCGCGCCCTTCCTCTCCCCCGACTCCCTTCGGCCTCTCCCCTCCGGCCTCCGGCCCCGACCTCAGAACGCCTCAAACCCCCCCCTCGTCGCGTACTCGAAGTCGTTGATCGTCTGCACATCGTCCGCGCTCTTGCCCGCCAGGCCCTCGAAGCGCTCGATCAGCGGCCTCGGGCTGTCGGTCGCGAGCGACGCCATGAGGTTGAACTTGTGGTCCAGCAGCCCGCGCAGGTCGGCAGTCGTGTTGCGCGCGTGCCCCGCCGGGTACATCACAAGCCCGGAGTCGTGCCGCGCGCCCGCGTCGTCCGTGATGACGACGCTCGTCGGGATGCCGTCGGGGTAGCGCCGGTCGTACTCCGCCCCGCCGTGCACGAAGTCGATCTTCACCATCAACTCCCGCGTCCGAGCGTTGAACACCGCCTCCTTCGAGTAGTCCAGCGGGCCGAGCATCAGCCCCCTCCAGTCGGTCGGCCTGCCCGCGGCCCGGTTCTCCAGCGCCTTGCGCAGCAGCGTGGCGATGATGTACGCCATCGAGTGGTCCGCGCTCTGCCGCGTCTTCGGGTCCTTCTTCGCCGGGTCGCCGATGATCCCGAACGCCGGCTCGTACGCCACGATGCGGATGTGCCGGATCGCCGACCCGTCCGCACGCTCGACCAGCCCCGGGTGCCTCGCGACCAGGTCCACGACCGCCTGCACCGCGCCCGCCGACTGGTGCTCGTAGAGCGCGAGCTTGAAGTGCATCCCCATCACCGCGAAGTCCCCGCCCGCCCGCGCCAGCACGAGGTCGAACGGCGAGGCGTCGCGCTTCTCGGTGTTCGGCTTCGCGGCCGGCGCGCCGCCCTTGTCCAGCCGACCGAACATCTGCCCCGGCCCCTCGAAGAGCCGGAAGACCGCCTCCGGGTTGCGGAAGATGTCGCGCGGCCCCTGGAACCCGGCCATGCTCCGCTTCAGGCTCAGGATCGCCGCCTCGGTGCTGATCGCCGCCGACGCCCCCTTGCTGTCCGAGAGTTGCTTGCCGGCGCGGATCGCCCGGAACGGCACGTAGTGCGCCACCACCATGCCGACCGCGCTCTCGATCTGCTCGGCCGTCGCCCCGACCATCGCGCCGAACACGCACGCCGACGCGATCGCCCCGTGCAGCACGTGGTCGATCTTGCAGTCCTTGAGGCTGAAGACCTCGGCCAGCCGCCCGCGGATCTCGTCGTGCAGGACCATCCCGCGCAGGGCCGTCGCGCCGTCCGCCCCGAGCATCTGGGCCGCGGCCAGGGGCACGGCGTAGAAGTCGTTGTGCCCGAACTCGCCGGCCGTGTGCCCGCGCTCGGGGTTGTAGCCGAAGTTGGTCCCGTTCGCGTCCCACTCGCGCACCGCGGCGCAGTTTGCCACGATCGCCTTCTCGCTCTTGACGCGCGTCGGCGAGCCGAAGACCGTCGCCCCGTGCCGCGTGCATCGACCGAGCGGCCTGCCCGCGTGCCCCTCCGGCACGGCGTACTCGAACGCCTCGCGCCGCAGCACGTTCGGCGCGTTGCACCCCATCGCCAGCGCGCTCACGCCGCACAGGCACGCGTCCGTGAAGAACAGGTTCGTCCGCTCCAGCACGCTCGCGTCCGGCTCGCCGCGCTCGCCCGGCCCGCCCCACATGAACGCGATCGCGTACTCACCCAGGCCCCGGGCCTGGTTCGTGTCGGCGGGAAGCGTGACAAACTGCTGCTCGGCGGGCATGAGGACGGGTCTCCGTGGGTGGAGGTGCGAAAGGGCGGAAGGATAGGGCGGGGGTAGCGGGGATGCACCGACGGCACGCGACGCCAACGAGCCCCGAGCGGAGGCTCGGGCGCACGCACCTCGCACAGGCGGGACGCCCGTGCCACCGCGCGCACCTGGCACAGGCGGGACGCCTGTGCCACCGCGCCTCATCCCCCCCGCCCGCTGTAGAAGTACTCCCCCAGCCCGATCGTGAAGACGAGGCACCCGTAGAGCGCGTGCTCCACCGACACCGCGAAGGCCGAGCGGGTGCGGGCGTAGGTCGCCGCGAAGAGCAGCCCGCCGATGAGCGTCATGGCGACGGCGATCCAGTTGTGGAAGACGACGTGGACGACGCCGAACGCGGCCGCGCTGGCGACGATTGTCATCGCGGGCATGGCGAAGAGCGTGCCGTAGCGGTGGAAGAAGAAGACGCGGAAGATGACCTCCTGCGGGTAGACGCTCACCAGCGGGTAGAGCAGCATGATGGTCGCCCACAGTTCGGGCCGACGCCGCGGCAGCGAGAAGAGGGCCTGGGGATCGAACGCCGCGACCGCCAGGCCGATCCCCACGCCCAGCGGGACGAACGAAGCGAAGACCCGCCCGCGCGCCCCGAGCGCGGCCCGCGCGTTCCACAGCCGCCGCCGGTCGAAGGTCGGATCGCGCAGCAGCAGCCACAGGCACGCGCCCGCCCACGCCCACAGCGCGGGAAAGAGCCACCCCGGCCCGGGGTCCAGGGCGGCGTAGATCGCCGGCCCGGCGACGAACATGGCGAGCAGTTCCGCGGCGCGGGCTGTGGGCATGGGCGTGGCTCAGGCGGCGGGCGCGGCGGGCGCGGCGTCCGGCTCGCCGCCGATCTCGGCCCGCACGCGCGGCAGGCAGTGCGGGAACTCGCGCCGGATGAAGTCGATGAGTTTCTCCCGGACCTCGCAGCGAAGGTCCCACGCCTTCGAGGCGTCGCCCGCGCTCACGAGCGCCCGCAGTTCCAGCGTGCGCTCCTTCGCGTCGGTGACCTGGAGTTTTGCCAGCCGACCGTCCCAGTGCGGCGACTCGCGCGCGATGCGCTCCAGTTCCTCGCGCACCCGGTGCACCGGCACCGAGTAGTCGGCGTGGACGAACGCCGTGCCGAGGATCTGCGCCGTGCGCCGGGTCCAGTTCTGGAACGGCTGCTCGATGATGCGCGAGAGCGGGACGATCAGCCTCCGCTCGTCCCAGATGCGCACGACGACGTAGGTGGTGGTGATCTCCTCGATGCGCCCCCACTCGCCGTCGATGATGACGACGTCGTCGAGGTGGATCGGCCCGGTCAGCGCGATCTGCAGGCCCGCGATGAAGTTGCCCAGCACGCGCTGCGCCGCCAGGCCGATCACGAGGCCCGCGATCCCCGCCGACGCCAGCAGGCTCGCGCCCAGTTGCCGCACGCTGGGGAAGGTCATCAGGATCGTCGAGGCCCCGACGATCACCACCACGAACGACAGGATGCGTGCGATCACGCGCAACTGCGTGTGCACCCGCCTCGCCTCGAGGTTGTCGGGCACGTCCACGCGGTGCTTGCGCATCACGGCGACGGCGACCGCGCCGATCAGCCGCACCGTCACCCACGTCACCGCGATGATCGTGAGCACGGCCAGCAGGCGGCGCAGCGCCTCGTCCGGCCCCTCGGGCAGCGACAGGCCCGGGCGGACCGCCAGCACGGCCATCAGCGGCAGCAGCAGCAGCATCGGCGCTCGCATCCGCCGCACCACCGCCTCGTCGCCCTCGAACTTCGTGCGCGCCGCCCAGCGAGCCGCGATCCAGAAGGCGACCGCGTGCACCGCGAGCGCCACGCCGACGGCGATCCCGACGGTCGCCGAGGCCTGCGCCCACGCCGGCCACCCTTCGGTCATCGCTCCGGCAAGGTCCGTGAGTTCCGCGAGCGGCGACGCGCCCGCCCCGTTCTCCTGGGCTGTCATGCCTGATCGTACCCCTCGGCCTTCCGCGGGCCATCCGACAACTCCCGAACATCCTGGCCCGGCCTACGATCGGGCGGATGCGGCGCACGCGACGCGCGGACACGCTCGCCCGCGCCGTGTCGATCGACGCACAGCACGATGGAGTGACAGCCATGCCCGCGCAGCCCGTGATCGTCGCCGCCCGCCGCACCCCCGTCGGCAAGTTCTTCGGCTCGCTCGCGAGGACGCCCTCACCGCAACTCGGCGCGTTCGCCATCCGCGCCGTGCTCGACGACGCCCCCGCCGCGCGCGGCGCCATCGACGAGTGCATCTTCGGCTGCGTCCTTCAGGCTGGCCTCGGCCAGAACCCGGCACGACAGGCGGGCCTGAAGGCCGGCCTGCCCGCGACACTCTCCGCCAAGACCATCAACAAGGTCTGCGGCTCGGGCCTCGAAGCGGTCATGCTCGCCGCACAGGCCATCCGCGCCGGCGACGCCGAGTGCGTCATCGCCGGCGGCTTCGAGAACATGACCGCCGCCCCCCACTACGCCTTCATCCGCGACGGCGTGAAGTTCGGCGAGACGAAGTTCGAAGACCACATGCAGCACGACGGCCTCTGCTGCGCCTTCGAGTGCTGGGGCATGACCAACGCCGCCGATCACACCGCGCGCAAGCACGGCCTCGCCCGCGAAGACCTCGACCGCTTCAGCGCACAATCGCACCAGCGCGCCGCCAAGGCCACGAAGGAGGGCTGGTTCAAGGCCGAGATCGCCGCCCTCACCGGCGAGCAGCTCGGCAACAAGAAGAACCCCGGCCCCGAGGGCGGCCTCTCGCAGGACGAGGGCATCCGCCCCGAAACCACGGCGGACGGGCTGGCCAAACTCCGCACCGTCCCCGGGCACGAGTACATCACCGCCGGCAACGCCAGCCAGATCTCCGACGGCGCGGCCGCCGCCATCGTGATGAGCGCGACCCGCGCCGAGGAACTCGGACTCAAGCCCCTCGCCCGCATCGTCGCCTACCACACCCACGGCGTCGAGCCGCGCGAGATCTTCGACGCCCCCGTCGGAGGCATCCGCGGCGTGCTGACCAAGGCCGGCTGGTCCCTCGCCGACGTCGACCTCTTCGAGATCAACGAGGCCTTTTCCGCCCAGGTACTCGCCAACGTCAAGGAACTCGGCATCCCCGAGGACAAACTCAACATCTGCGGCGGGGGCATCGCCCTCGGGCACCCGATCGGCGCGTCCGGCGCTCGCGTGCTGACCACCCTCGTGCACCAGGTGCGGCGCACCGGCGGACGGCGCGGCGTGGTCACGCTCTGCCTCGGCGGCGGCAACGCGGTCGCCATGGCGATCGAGGCGTAAGCCCCCGCTATTCGCCCGAATCCGCGGCGCGACGACGCACCACTTCCTCCGCGCTCGCGAGTTCGTTCTCGGTCGCGGCGACGAGCGTGGCGACCATGCAGTCGCCCGTGACGTTCACCGTCGTGCGGCACATGTCCAGGATGCGGTCCACGCCCAGGATGATGGCGATGCCCGTCGTCATCACCTCCGGCGGCATGCGCACCGCCTGCAGCACGATCACGAGCATGACGATCCCGACGCCGGGCACGCCCGCCGTGCCGATCGAGGCGAGCGTCGCCGTCAGCACGATCATCAGTTGGGCGCCCAGGTCCAGCGGAATGCCGAACATCTGCGCGATGAAGACGGTGGCGACGCCCTGGTAGAGCGCGGTGCCGTCCATGTTGATCGTCGCGCCGAGGGGGAGGACGAAACTCGTGACGTCTTCGGAAACGCCGAGGCGGTCGCGGGCGCACTCCATCGTCACGGGGAGCGTCGCCGAACTGCTGGAACTGGAGAACGCGAGCAGCTGGGCGGGCGCGATGCCGCGGAAGAACCGGCGGTAGCCCATGCGACCGCGCGCGAGTGAGAGCAGGATCGACGGGTAGACCACGAACGCCATGAGCACGAGGCCCGCGATGACCACGCCGCTGTAGGCAAGCAGGGCGCGGAGCACGTCCAGCCCGAGGTCCGCAAGCACACGCGCGATGAGCGCGAACACCGCGTACGGCGCAGCCAGCATGATCCAGTGCACGATCCGGATGATGACGTCGGTGAGCGCGTCGAAGACGGCGACCACCGGCCCCGCCTTCTCGCGCGGGATGAACGTCAGCCCGATCCCGATCATCAGCGCAAAGAACACGACCTGCAGCATCTCGCCCTTCGCCAGCGCCTCGAACGGGTTCACGGGCACGATGTTCAGGATCACCTGCCAGGCGTTGGGCGCGGCCGCGGCCTCGGCGACCTTCGCGGCGGCCTCCTCGCCCCCCGCCACCGCGAGCCGCTCGCGCGTCTCCACAGGCACGAACCGCGCGCTGCCCGGCTGCACGACGTTGGCAATCGACAGCCCGATCGTGATGGCGAGCGCGGTGGTGCAGAGGTAGATGGCGAGCGTCTTGACCCCGATGCGCCCGAGTTTCTTCAGGTCGTGCAGGCTGCTGACTCCCACGATCAGCGAGAACAGCACGATGGGCACCGCGATGAAGCGGAGCAGGCGAATGAACAGATCGCCGACGAAGGTGTTGAGCGTGCGGACGAACCTCGCCGCCCGCGCGCCGAACGACGGGCTTTGATTCGCGGGGCGCATCTCAAGATCGAACCGCTCGACCTGCGCCTTGCTGAGTTGGTACGGGTGCAGCCCCGCCAGCGAGGCGTCGCCCGGGTCGAGATCTGCGACGCGCGAGATGCCAGCCGGCAGCGCCGGAACCTCCGCCGCCTTGCGGGCGACGTAGGCCTTCGGGTTGTCCACGCCCAGCGATGCCCACGTGCTGGGCGTCCACGCGGCGTTCACGACCAGACCCACGATGAGGCCGAGGAGGAGACCGAGCAGAATCTGCCAGTGCAGGGCGAGTTTCCGGCGGGGCATCCGCACACGGTACCGCGAAGGCCGGGGGGTCGCAACGGGCCGCTAGGATCGTCGATGATCGGCACCGGGCGAAGCAGCCGCGCATGGTTCGAGGAGTACCGGCGCAAGCGGAAGAAGGCGGACGAGGGCGACCGCGTCATCGGCGCGGAGGACGGGTCCAAGCAGGGGCGGGCGCGCTCGCGCTCGTTCTGGTCGCTGCTCGCGGCGTTCTGGCGGCTGGCCGACGCCGCCCGCCCGATCTTCGCCCTCGCCCTGGCCACGCGCACGCTGGGCACGCTCATCGCGCTCCTGCCCCCGGTCCTCCTCAAGGCGCTCTTCGACAGCGTGCTGGGCGCCGACCCGCTGCCGGCGTGGATGCCGCTGCCCGACGACCGCGTCGAACTGCTCTGGTTCGTGGCGGGCGGGCTGGCCCTGCTGCCCTTCACGGCGACCATCGTCGGCCTGTGGGGGCGGTGGAAACTCACGAAAGCCACGCGCATCATGCACGCCGCGGTCCGCCGCCGCGTCTTCGAGCACGCCGCGCGCCTCCCGCTCCACCGCGTGCAGCGGCTCAAGTCCGGCGGGGTGACCGCGCTGCTGCGCGAGGACGCGGGCACCGTCTCCGACCTCACCTTCAACCTCGTCTACAACCCGTGGGGCGCGCTCGTACAGTTGACCGGCACGCTCATCATCCTTGCGATCGTCGACTGGCGGATGCTCGCGGGCGGGCTGCTGGTGCTCCCCATCGTCTGGGTGACGCACCGGGCGTGGATCGCGCGCATCCGCCCCGTGCAGCGCGACATCAAGGCCGTCAAGCAGCAGACCGACGCCCACGCCACCGAGGCCTTCGCCGGCATGCGCATCGTCCGCGCCTTCTCGCGCGAGACGGGCGAGGCCCTGCGCTTCACCCGGCGCAACCACTTCGCCGCACGCCAGGAAATCCTCGCCTGGTGGTGGTCGCGCGGCATCGAGGCGGCGTGGGACTTCCTCATCCCCGTCGCCACCGCCTGCGTCGTCCTCTACGGCGGGTACGCCGTGCTCGGCGAGCGCCTGCGCACCGGCGACCTCGTCATGTTCGTCGCCTACGTGACCATGCTCCTCGGCCCGATCGCCATGCTGACGACCAGCGCGACCAGCGTGCAGACCCAACTCGCCGCGCTCGACCGCGTGCTCGACCTGCTGGCCGAGAAGCCCGAGTTCGCCGACGAGAAGCCCGAGCGCACACTCGATCGGGGCTTGGTGGCCGGGCGCGTCACGCTGGAGCGCGTCTGGTTCGCCTACCCGCGCGGGCCGAGCGCGAAGGGGGATGGCGAGGAGGAGCGCTGGGTGCTGGAGGGCGTTTCGCTCGACGTGCCGCCGGGGAGCGTGGTCGCGCTCGTCGGCCCGAGCGGCGCGGGCAAGACCACGCTCTGCAACCTCGTCGCGCGCTTCTACGACCCGCAGCGCGGGCGCGTGCTGCTCGACGGCATCGACCTGCGCACCATCGACCCGGCCTCCTACCGGCGGCTCCTCGGCATCGTCGAGCAGGACGTCTTCCTCTTCGACGGCGCCGTCGCCGAGAACATCGCCTACGCGCGGCGCGGCGCGACCCGAACGCAGATCATCGACGCCGCCCGCATCGCCCACGCCCACGAGTTCGTCGAACGCCTCGAACGCGGGTACGACACCGTCATCGGCGAGCGGGGCGTGCGCCTCAGCGGCGGGCAGAAGCAGCGCATCGCCATCGCCCGCGCCGTCCTCGCCGATCCCGTCGTCCTCATCCTCGACGAAGCCACCAGCAACCTCGACGCCGAGAGCGAGGCCCTCATCCGCGAGAGCCTCGCCACGCTCATGCGCGGGCGCACCACCTTCGTCATCGCCCACCGCCTCAGCACCGTCCGCGACGCCGACCGCATCGTCGTGATCGACGGCGGACGGATCGTCGAGCAGGGAACCCACGACACGCTCCTCGCGCTCGGCGGCCGCTACGCCGGGTTCCTCGCACGCCAGTTGGAGCACGCGCCGGCCTCTCCGACGGTTGCGAACGCCGACGCGGGGGAAGTGGGAGCGGGTGAAGCCGGGGGGTGAGAGAGGGGGGTTGGGAGGGGTGGGCGACGCCGAATGCCCACCGTCCCGCCCCCAGAGGCGAAAACCCCGCGATGGCGTGATCCGCGTCGAGAAAGATCGCCCTTGATCCAGCGGCCGGTTTCTGGGATGCTGTGCCGAGGAGACCCCCGATCGGAGCCGGGTATGCGTGCGCGCTGGACTTGGATTGCGCTGGTGATGGCCGGGCTTGGTTCGGCGGCAGCCGCGCAGCCGGTGTTCAGCGTCGCGCGCGACGGCCCGTCAGCGTTGCCGTCCGACCTCCTCTTCGAGTCCTTCGGCGGCTTCCCGGTGCAGGTCGGCGGCGGCGTGGGCATGGGCCTCGGCCGACCCGGCGACGACCTCAACGGCGTCTCCATGAACGCCGCCCTCCTCCGCGCCAAGAAGAAGTTCATCATCTGTTTCTCCGTCGATCCGCTCTCCGTGGGCGTGTCGCGCCTGCGCATCCCCTCGTTCAACGTCTTCGACCAGGCGAACAAGAACCAGGCCGCCGGCGACGTCTTCCTCTCCACCGAGGCCTTCGAGCAGGGCACGGGCATCCTGCCCCCCCCCTTCAGCATGAACCTCTTCAACAACGTCCTGCGCACCAACCAGTCGCCGGTCTACCCCACCGTCTTCGGCCTGCTGCCCGTCGCCTCGCCCTCCGACCACGTCCCGCCCGACGACCTCGACGACGTCAACGCCGCGATGACCGGCCTCCCCATCCCCGGCACCGCCACCTTCTTCACCCTCGCCGACGGCAGCCCTTCGCTCGCCTTCCTCCCCGGCACCGGCAGCGCCGCCGACGTCTACGTCGACTTCGACGTTACCATCGGCGGAGGCGAGAACCTCTACGCCCAGTTCATCCAACTCGGCCTCCAGTTCGGCGACGACATCGACGGCCTGATCGTCTTCGACGAGGACCACAACGCCGTCTTCAGCCCCGGCGACGAGGTCTACTTCACCCTCGCCCCCGGCTCGCCCACCCTCGCCCTCCTCGGCCTCTCCGCCGCGGACGTGCTGGTGTGCAACGTCCCGGGCGTGGTCGCCCTCTTCGCGCAGCACGGCGACCTCGGCCTGCTGCCCACCGACAACATGGACTCGCTCAACGCCATCGCTCTCGAAGGCGACTCGGCCGAGGAGACCATCCGCTTCCTCGTCCCCCCCCTCTGCCCCGCCGACTTCAACGGCGACACCGTCGTCAACACCCTCGACGTCCTCGCCTTCCTCAACGCCTACGTCGCCAACGACCCGGCCGCCGATTTCAACGGCGACACCATCCTCAACACCCTCGACGTCCTCGCCTTCCTGAACGCCTACACGGCCGGCTGCGGCTGAGAACGGCGGCCCACCATGCCCGACGCGGACCCGACCCTCGTGCAGCGCGCGTGCGCGGGCGACGCCGACGCCCTCACCGAACTCCTCCGCCGCAACGGGCCGGAACTGCGCCGCCGCGTCGAGAGCCGCATCGGCCGGCAATGGAACGGCGTCATCGAAGCCGACGACGTCCTTCAGGTCACCTACATGGAGGCCTTCACGCGCATCACCCGCTTCGCCCCCGAGGGCGAGGGCGCCTTCCTCGCCTGGATGACGCGCATCGCCGAGAACAACGTCCGCGACGCCGTGCGCGGCCTCGAACGCGCCAAACGCCCCGACCCCAAGCGCCGCGTCCAAGGCCCCGTCAACGAAGACTCCTACGTCGGCCTCGTCGAAGTGCTCGGCATGACCACGACCACGCCCAGCCGCCAGGCCGCCCGCCGCGAGGCCGTCGAAATCCTCGAACGCACCCTCGCCAAACTGCCGACCGACTACGCGAAGGTCGTGCGGCTCTACGATCTCGAGTGCCGCCCGATCGCCGAGGTCGCCCGTGAACTCGGCCGTTCCGAGGGCGCGGTCTACATGCTCCGCGCCCGCGCCCACGACTGGCTGCGCGAGACCATGGGCACCGAATCGCAGTTCTTCAGCATTTCGTAGGCTGTTGGCGTGAGCCGGACCGCCCGGCGTCGCTGAAGAGGCATCGCCCGCCCGACGCGGGCCGCAGGGAGGCCGCGCCTTGACCGAACGCCCCAACGAGCCAGGGCCGAACGACGCCGTGCCGTCCCCTTCGGGCGGCTCCGGCTCGGACGACGCCCTGATCGCCGCGGCCCGGGCCGCCGCCCAGGCCCGCTCGGACGGCCTGCCCCCCGACCCCGACCTGCCCCCGCCGGACTTCTTCCCCGGCTACATCGTCGTCCGCGAGATCCACCGCGGCGGGCAGGGCGTCGTCTACCAGGCCATCCACAAGGGCACCAAGCGGAAGGTGGCGATCAAGGTGCTGCTCGAGGGCGCGCTCGCCGGCCCGCGCGAGCGCACACGCTTCGAGCGCGAGGTCGAGATCCTCGCTCAACTCGACCACCCCAACATCGTCGCGGTGCACGACTCGGGCCTCGCCGAGGGACGCTTCTACTACGTGATGGACTACGTCTCCGGCCAGACGCTCGACGTCTACCTCTCGCAGCACGACCTGAGCGTGCCCGAAGTGCTGGCGATGTTCGTGAAGATCTGCGACGCGGTGAACGCCGCCCACCTCAAGGGCGTGATCCACCGCGACCTCAAGCCCGCAAACGTGCGCGTGGACGCCAAGGGCGAGCCGCACGTCGTGGACTTCGGCCTCGCGAAGGTGGCGACGGGCGACATGAGCGACGAGGCCCAGCCTCGCCTCATGACCATGACCGGCCAGTTCATCGGCTCGCTGCCGTGGGCAAGCCCAGAGCAGGCGCAGGGCATGCCGTCCATGATCGACGTGCGCACCGACGTCTACTCGCTCGGCGTGGTGCTGTACCAGGCGTTGACGGGCCGGTTCCCGTACCAGGTGATCGGCGCGATGCGCGACGTGCTGGACAACATCCTCCGCGCCGAGCCGGCCCGCCCCAGCACCATCCGCCGCCAGATCAACGACGAGGTCGAGACCATCGTCCTCAAGTGTCTGAGCAAGCAGCGCGAACGCCGCTACCAGAACGCCGGCGAACTCGCCCGCGACCTCGAGCGCTACCTCCGCGGCGAGCCGATCGAGGCCAAGCGCGACAGCGGGTGGTACGTCCTGTCGAAGATGGCACGCCGCCACCGCGGGCCGGTGGCCGTCGGCGCGCTCCTGCTCGTGCTGCTCGTGGGTTTCTCGATCGCCATGACCGCGCTCTACCATCGGGCGCGGGCCGCCGAACTGCTGGCCGAGGACCGGCTCACGCAGGCCAAGGCGCAGTCCGAGACGCGGCGGCAGGTCGTCGATGCGCTCGAAGGCTGGCTCGCCGCCGCCGACCCCACCCGCGGCGAGGACCGCGAGATCACCGTCGCCGAAGTCCTCGACCACGCCGCCGCCACCATCGGCGAGGACCTCGCGGGCCAGCCGCAGGTCGAGGTCGCGCTCCGGAACATCCTCGGGCGCACCCTCTACGGCCTCGGGCACGTCGAGGCGGCCAAGGCGCAGTTCGAGGCCGCGCTCGCCCTGGCGCGGCGCACGCTCCCCGACGACGACGACGACCACCTCTTCGCGCTGGCCAACCTGCCCGTCGCGCTCTACGCCCTCGACGAGACCGACCGCGCGGCCGCGCTCTTCGACGAGGCGCTGGACCGACTTCGCGCGACACGCGGCCCTGCGCACGAAGAAACCCTCACGACCGCCCACAACCTGGCGAAACTGCACTTCGAGGACGGTCGCGCCGACGATGCCGAGCGGCTCTGGCTCGAGACCATCGCCGCCCTCGACGCGACCGCCGACCCGTCGGCGAGCCTCTCGGCCATCGTGCGCGCCACTTACGCCACCCTGCTCGAAGCCACCGGCCGCGCCGACGAGGCCGAGCCGATGCTGCGCGGCGCGGTGGACGCCCTCGCCCGCGCGAGCGGCCCGGACCACCCGGACACCGCCCGTGCCCGCGTCCGCCTCGGCTCGCTGCTGCGGCGGCTGGAACGCCCCGACGAGGCCGAGCGCGAGTTCGCCGCGGCCGCCGCCTCGATGACCGCCTCGCTCGGCGCGTCGCACCCGGACACGCTGGCGACGCGCGCCCAGGCCGCCTCGCTCATGGAAGCGGCAGACCGCGCCGCCGACGCCGAACGCGAGTACGCCGCCATCCTTGCCGACGGCGCAGCGACTCTGCCCCCTCTCAGCCGCGCGTGGTTCGGTGTGTTGCACGGGCGGTCGCTCACCGCCCTCGGCCGCTACGACGAAGCGGAGGCCGCGCTCCTGGCCGGACACGCGACGCTGGAGCAGGCCCTCGGCCCCGCCCACGCCCGCACGCTCGACACGATCCGGCTGCTGGTCTCGCTCTACGAGGCGTGGGAACGCCCGGAGACGGCCGCCGAGTGGTCGGCGAGACTCCCGTAACGCGATGGCGCCGATCTCTCACCCCTGCCAACGCTGCACGCGCCGGCCATCGCACGAAGGCGCTGGCTCAACGCCCTCTCTACTCCGACGCCCACGCGTCCAGCACGACCCGCAGCCTCGCCGCGAACTCGACGGCTGCGCTGCTCGGGATGAGCGCGAGCGGATCATCGATGACCGCGACGCGTCGCCGCTCGACCGCGGGGATGGGCAACTCAGCCAGTCGCCCGAGCCTCGCCGCGATCCGCTCCCACGTCGGCTCGCCCGCCTCCGCCGTCCCGGGCGAGCGCGGGGAGATCAGCACGATGCCGTCCGGCGCGAGCCGCAGCACGTCCTCCGCGTTCAGCGTGACGTAGGGCTGCCCTTGCGCGAGCGCGGGCGCGCCGCCGAGCAGTGAGAGAATCTCGTGGTGGTACGACCCCGGCCCCAGCGCGGCCGGCGGCGACGCCGAGAGCAACAGCAGCACGCGGCCCGCGCCGCTCCGATCGACACCGTCCGCCATGCCGTCCAGCGACGCCACGACCGACACCGCCCGCGGATCGCCCGGCGCGAACTCGGCCGCGGCGCCGGCCGTGAACGAGCGGATGTCCGCGAGCGTGAGCAGGCGCACGGTGCGCACGCTCCATCCGTTCGCGTCGGCCAGTTGGACGAGGCGTGCGGGCAGGTCGCGGGAGCCCCATTCGAGGATGACGTGCGTCGGCCGCGCCGCGAGCAGCGATTCGTAGTTGATGCCCGACTGGTCGCCGCAGACCGGGAGCGAGCGGTCGAGCACCAGGTCCCACCCGTGCCGACCGACGATGCGATCCTCGAGGCCGAGGTCGCGCAGCGTGACGGCGACGGCCGGCGAAAGGGCGACGATGCGGGGCGCGCCCGTCGCTTCGTCCGGCGACGCGGGGGCGGGCGGGTGCGAGCGTTCCGCGCACGCCGCGAACAGCGCGGCCGACAGGAGTGAGAGCATCGCACGGAGCCTCCGCATCGCCACAGCCTATCCGGCGACGGGCGAGCCGAAGCGGGCGTCGATCTCGCGGCGCAGCGAGTCGATCGCGCCGGGGTCGTGCAGCACGAAGGGCCAGGTGCGGTCGTCCGCCGCGGCGGGCAGCGCGGCCAGCCTCGCCAGCCGCTCCGCCTCCTCGTCGAGCCGGCGCAGGTCGTCCGCACGCTCGGCCCGGTAGCGATCGAGGAGCGACTGCATCTCGGCGAAGTGCAGGGCCGCGTCGCCGCCCGCTTCCTTGGTCGTGCGCACGCGGTCGAGGATCGCCTGCTTGGCGCGGGCCGTCGCCCCGTCGTCGATGATGGATGGGTCGTGGCGCGCCCGGTGCGCCAGCGCCCGCGCCGCCGCCGCCGCGGCCTCGGTCGGGCGTTCGCTCTCGCCAAGGGGCAGGCGCAGCGTCGCCGTCGCCAGCACGGCGGGGGCCAGGCGAGTGTCGCCCAGCCACGCCGCGAACCACGCCTCGGTCACGCGGTCGTACCCCTCGCCCGTACCGGTCGCGCCCCCCCCCGTGCCGTGGATGAAGAGGTCGCACAGCCGCCGACGGACGAGGCCCGTCATCAGCAGCCCGCGCGGCGCGAGCGAACCCGGGTCAACGTCGCCGAGTTCGTCGCTGAAGACCGGCCGGCGCGGTCGGCCCGGCGAGATCCGCCACAGGGGCAACTCGACACGCTCGCCGACGCGATCGAGGGGACGCACGCCCGCGCCCGGGCGCGCTGCCGCCGCCTCGTTGTAGGTCCGCGCGCACAGCGCGGGATCGGCGTGCATCGCATCGAGCATCTCACCAAAGGCCTCGGTCGCGGTGAGTTCGGTTGCGAAGATCGCACGCGGCGACTCCCCGCCGCCGATCAGGTCCCGCACGGCCGCGTCCGCCTGGCGCGCGAGCGACGGCGCATCCGCGCGGCGTGCGAACGCCCCGGCCGCACGGTGCAATCCCGCACCGACGGCCGGCGTCGCTGCCCTTGCGCCGGCCGCTCGGTCCGCGTCGATCCTCGCCGCGTGCCTCATCCCCGTGGGCACGCCCGCGGCTTCCTCGCTCGTCGCGCGCAGGTCGATCTCCTCGGGCACGGTCCCGCCGTGCTCGCCGCGGGCGGGGAATCGCAGGCGGGTCGGCTCGCCCTCGTCCTGATCGACGACGAGCCACACCGCGTTGCCCCCGACCGCGCGGGCGGCGGCGGCACACGCGAACCACTTGGCGAGGATGCCGGCGTGCCAGACCTCCGCCTGGTGCCCGGACATGACGACGGGACGTTCCGTGCGCCCGCTTCGCGCGGCGTGCCCCGCCGCAGGCCCCGACCACGCGCGAGCGTCCGGTTCGATGCGGACCTCCGCCACGGGCGGCTGCGCACCGTCAGCCTTCACGCGCACCCCGCCTCGACGCCGCAGAGGGCCGCGGGCGGGAGCCGGTCGGCGCAGCGTTCCAGTTCGCAGTGCAGAACCTGGCGGTAGTGGGCGAGGCGCACCGCGGAGTCGTCCAGTTGTCCGCCGAAGGTGCGGGTCGGGTCGTTGTAGATCAGTCGCACGGCCAGTTCGCGCACGCGGAGCCGCGAGGCGGCGGCCTGCACCCAGAACTGCATCGGGAAGGCGTAGCCGCTCTCGGTGAGGCGCAGGCGGCGCAGCGCTTCGACGCGCATGGCCTTGAACCCGCAGAACGAGTCGGTGATCTCCTCGCCGCCGGCCTCGCGGAAGACACCGCCCAGCCGACGGTTGATCTCGCGGGTGATCTCAGCGTTGATGGCGCGGCGATCGCGGGGGGGGGCGTCGTCTTCAGGCGCGGGCACGAGGTAGCGCGAGCCGCTGATGACGTCGTGCGTGCCCTCGCGGGCCGCCTCGACGAACAGCGGGATCGCGTCCGGCTCATGCTGCTCGTCGCAGTCCATCGTGATGATCCAGTCGTAGCGACGGGCGATGGCGTCGTCGAAGGCGTCGCGCAGCGAGCGGCCGTAGCCGAGGTTCGTCGCGTGGCGGATGACGCGGACGGGCATGCACTCGAGTCTCTTCGGCGTGGAATCGGTCGAGCCGTCGTCGATGACGAGGGCGTCGTGCCCGTGCTCGACCACGCGGCGGATGACGGAGCAGACGTACCGCTCCTCGTTGTAGACAGGGATGGCGACCAGCGTGCGCATCGGTCCTCCCCAGGGCCTCCCGCCCGGTGGGGGAAGTCTATTCACGCCGCGATCCCGCTCCCAGCGAGCCGCGACCCTGCGGGACGGATGGGAGCTGGCCCTGCGCACGCTGTTCCGCCTCCGCACGCTGGCGCGACCGCGCCACCGACGTGAACGCCTCGAACCCGAAGGGCATCGCCGGTTTCTCGCGCGTGCCCTGGTCCACGGCCGCCTGCTCGAGTTGCTGCATGAGTTCCTCGCTCAGGGCGTGGAACCCGCGGATTTCGTGCAGCGGCAGCGTGTAGACCTCGCCGGCGGGCGTGGCGATCTGGTAAACGCTGCACTGCAGGTCCGTCGAGAGCAGCCGGTCCCGCTGCGACGAACTGATGCTGCACGCCAGCAGCGGGATGACCGCCGCGATCGGGATGCGCTGGCCCTGCGCGGTGATGACGGCAAGGCGTCCGTCCAGCATGTCGCCGCCGTCGTCGCCGTTCGCCGGGTTCTCTCTCTCGCTCGGCGCGGGCCGCATCGCCGATTCCATCGCCAGCGAGGTGAGCATCTCGCGCATGACGTTCTGCCAGAAGATCTCCCGCGCCTGCGCCACGTCGGCCAGCGTGCGCGCCTCGGGGGCGTCCGGCTCGCGGGGCGCGACGATCGCCTTGCGTTTCGCTCCGGCCTTCTTCGCGGGCGCCTTCGCCTTTCGCTTCGCCATCACACCGCTCCGTTCCCGCCGTGCAGCAGGCTGCGCCCGAGTTCGCCCGGCTCGAAGGCGTGCGCCCGCTCCATCTCGACCGAGAGTCCGACCCGGTCTCCGGGCGCAAGCCCCGGCCGCGCGGCGACGCGCGCCACCACGCCCTCGCCAGAGTCCAGGTCGCACACAACGTCCATCACGTCGCCGAGCAGCTCGACGAGGCGCACGCGCGCGCCCAGCGTCGCACCCGGCCCGCCCGCCCCGAGCGAGATCGCCTGCGGCCGCACGCCCAGCACGCCCTCGCGCGGCACGGTGCGTGCCAGCCGGTCGGCGTGCGCTTCGGCGCACCGCAGGCGCGCCCCGCCGCGCGACGCGAACCACACCCCCCCCTCGCCGGCCTCGAACCGACCCTCGAGGAAGTTCATCCCCGGCATCCCCACGAAGCCCGCCACGAACCTGTCCGCCGGCTCGCTGTAGACCTCGAACGGCGTCCCCGCCTGGCGGATCACGCCCCCGTGCATGACGACCACGCGGTCGCCGAGCGTCATCGCCTCCTCCTGGTCGTGGGTCACGTAGATGGTCGTCGTCCGCAGGCGCAGGTGCAGGGCCTTGAGTTCGGCCCGTGTCGAGAGCCGCAGGCGCGCGTCGAGGTTCGAGAGCGGCTCGTCGAAGAGGAACGCCTTCGGCTCGCGCACGATCGCCCGGCCCACCGCCACGCGCTGCCGCTGGCCACCCGACAACTGACGCGGCCGCCGGTTCAGCAGGCCCTCGATGTCCAGCATCCGGGCCGCCTCGCGCACGCGCTGCTCAACCTCGCCCTTCGGCGTCCCCCGCAGCCGCAGCGCGAAACTCATGTTCTCGCCCACCGTCATGTGCGGGTAGAGGGCGTAGTTCTGAAAGACCATGGCCACGTCGCGGTCCTTCGGGTGGACCGCGTTCACGACCCGGTCGCCGATGCGGATCGTCCCCCCGTTCGCCTCCTCGAGGCCGGCGATCATCCGCAGCGTCGTGCTCTTGCCGCAGCCGGACGGCCCGACGAGCGCGACGAACTCGCCGTCGCGGACGTGCAGCGTGAGGTCGCGGACCGCCTCGACGCCCCCGTCGTAGACCTTGCGGACCCTGTCCAGCGAGACGCTCGCCATGCCTTCGCACGCTCCCTGGGGCCGCGCCCCGGGGGGGAGACTACGGGTCGCGGGCGGTCCTTGCCACCGCGGCCGCTTGACCAACCGGCACAGCCCGCACGCCTTGCCGCCCGATCCTGCCCGCCCTCACCCCGCCGGGCAAGAGCCGCACCCCTCGGGCCGATAGCACCCGTGTCCGGAGCAGGGAGGTCGGCCTATGCGCGGCAGGAACGCCTTTGACGAGGTCCGCTCGATCCTCGGTCGGCTCGACGAGTCGATCACCGAGGCACGCCGACGGCGACTCGGCGACCACGCCGACGCAGGCGACGCCCAGCCCTCCCGCACGCCGCCCGCACCCGGCCAGGACCCGCACCACGCCCGCAACGGCAACGGCCATGCCCACTCGAACGCCCCCACGCCGGACGACGAGCTCGCGATCGGCGGCCAGGCGGCGGAGGAGTCGATCTCTCCCCGGCGCGCCCAATACGGCAAGGCCCGACCGATCCGCCCGCTGAACGGCACAGGCCACGACCACCACCAGCAGCCCCGCCGCACCGCCTGACCGGCCCGGCTTGCCCACCCAGACCCGAGGGGTACGATTGCCCCGGCGTCCGACGCCGATTGGGGATTGGTGTAACGGTAGCACGACTGACTCTGGATCAGTTAGTGGAGGTTCGAATCCTCCATCCCCAGTTCCCACTTCTTCCTCGCACGCAGCGGTGAACGGCGCGTCCACCGGATGCGCCGACGCGTCGCTGCCCGTGCGCGTCGCACGCCGCCGGCCGTGAACGCGCTCGTTCACGGCGCTGCGCTCCGCCGATCGAGCGCACCCTACCATCCCACCCCATGACGGACGCTCGCCCGCAGATCACCGATACCTTCGATCCCGTCGAGGCGCTGGCCGACCGCTTTCGGGCCGCGATCGTGGCCGCCGTGCCGGGAACACCCGCCGACGTGGATCCGATGATCGCGCCGAGCAAGCGTGCTGAACTCGGCGACTTCCAGTGCAACGCCGCGATGCCCCTGGCCAAGGCCGCCGGTCGCCCGCCCCGCGAGATCGCGACGGCGATCGTCCGCCACGCCGACCTGGGCGACCTCGCCGAGCCGCTCTCCGAGCGAGACGTGGCCGGGCCGGGGTTCATCAACGTCCGCCTGCGCCACGCCGCCATCGCCTCGCTCCTCTCACGTCTCGACACCCCCGAACTCGGCATCGCACCCCCCGCGGCGCCGCAAACCGTCGTCGTGGACCTCTGCGGCGTGAACCTTGCCAAGCAGATGCACGTCGGGCACCTGCGCTCGACCGTGATCGGCGACGCCCTCGCCCGCGTCTTCGAGCGGCTGGGCGAGCGAGTCATCCGCCAGAACCACGTCGGCGACTGGGGCCTGCCCATCGCCATGGTCACCGACCGCCTGCGCCGCGAGGCCGAGGTCGGGCGCATCGACCTCGACCGCGTGAACCTCGACGACCTCGACCGGCTCTACCGCGACGCGCAGCGCGAGTGCGCCGGGCAGGGCAAGGCCCTCGAGATCGTGCGCCGCTACCGCATGGGGCCGAAGGCCGAGGCGGAACTGCAAGCCGAGCACGACGAGGCGGAGGAGCGGCTCGCCGCGGCGAAGCGCACGCTCGTCGCGCTCCAGAGCCGCGACGCGGCGACCGTCGCCGTCTGGCGGCGCATCTACGACGTGACGATGCGAGCCTGCCTCGACACCTGCGAGCGCCTGCACACCCGCATCACCGCAGCCGACAGCGCGGGCGAGAGCAGTTACGCCGAGGAACTCGGGCCGCTGGTGGACGACCTCGTCAGCCGCGCCGTCGCCGTCGAGTCCGACGGCGCGCTCGTCGTGCGCCTCGAGCACGAGGGCATCGCGGAGCCGTGTATCGTCCGCAAGCGCGACGGCGGGTACCTCTACGCGACCACGGACCTCGCGGGAATCCGGCGGCGCGTCCAGGGGTTCGGCGCGGACCGCGTCGTCTACGCCGTCGATGCCCGGCAGTCGCTCCACTTCCGCCAGGTCTTCGCCGCGGCGCGCAAGGCCTCGTACGCCACGCGCCCCGGCGCGAGCGAGCCGGCACGACTCGAGCACGCCCCCTTCGGCATGGTGCTGGGCGAGGACAACCGCCCCTTCAAGACCCGCACCGGCGAGAACGTGAAACTCAGCGACCTGCTCGACGAGGCCGAGGCCCGCGCCGAGCGCACCGTCGCCGGGAAGAACCCCGACCTGCCGGCGGACGAGCGCCGCGCGATCGCGCACGCCGTCGCCGTCGCCGCCCTGAAGTACGCCGACCTCTCCGGCGAGCGGATCAAGGACTACGTCTTCTCCTTCGACCGCATGCTCGCCTTCGAGGGCAACACCGGGCCGTACCTCCTCTACGCCCTCGTCCGCATCCGGAGCATCTTCCGCAAGGCCGCGGAGCGAGGCGTCGCCCTCGACCACCGCGCCGCCCCCTTCGCAGCCGAGCACCCCGCCGAGAAGGCCCTCGCCCTCACCCTGCTGCGGTATCCGCGCACGGCGCGGAGCGTCGGCGACTCGCTCGAACCGCACAGGCTGTGCGCCTACCTCTACGACCTCGCCGGCGCGTTCAGCGTCTTCTTCGACGCCTGCCCCGTCCTCGCGGCGGGCGACGACGCGACGCGACGCTCACGCCTCCGCCTGTGCGACCTCACCGCCCGCGTCCTCGCCGACGCGCTCGACACGCTGGGAATCCCGGCGGTCGAGCGGATGTGAGGAAGACTTGAGACTTGAGGCTTGGGGCTTGAGTCACTTGCCCCTTGTGTCCCGCTACGCATCCGGGGGATCCTGGCTTCGTGGAGGCGTGCGCGTCCCCAGAGATCGGACGAGAGCTCCGAGCGTCCTGGATGTCGTTTCGTGCAGCGCAACGATGCTGTCCGCGACGGTCGGACTCAGATATCCGAGGCGCCTCGACAGGCCGATGTAATAGCCGAGTTCGCGGAGCGAGCCTTGAGCGATCACGAGAAACCGGACGTAGTCAGCCTGAGATTCGCGTGCACATCCCTCGACGATGTTCGCGGGAACAGAGAGAGCGGCCCTGCGCATCTGGGAGACGAGAGTGTACACCTCGCTTCTGGGGTACGCTCCCGTGACTTCGTACACCTTCAGGGTCAGTTCGTCTGCCAGCACGAACGCTCTCGGCTTTCTGTGGTCGCGGCTCATGGCGCACTCCGGATGGCCCCAGAGCCTCCCAGACTGTCAACCAACTCCCACCCCAAGCCCCCAAGCCCCCAGCCCCAAGCCCCAAGCCCCAAGCCTAGAACAGCAACTGCATCTGCACGCGCACCGCGACCAGACCTTCCTCGGAAGACGGCAGCATGCCCAGGCCGGACTGCGCGGAGACCACCGACGAACTCCCCGTCTGGTCGTCGAGGTAGACCTGCACGTCGATGGTCAGTTTCGCCGCGTGGCTCGCCTCGATGAAGTAGTGGTTCAGCCCGGCGGTGAGCGTGTGGAAGTCATCATCCGCGTCGCCGCGGTCGTCGTCGGGGAAGACCGCGTCCCAGCGTGCGAAGCCCTCGGTCCGCTCGGTGAAGAAGCAGCCGCCCTGCACGACCGCGCCGAAGTCGTTCCACGCCTCCACATCCGCCGCGTCGGTCCACCGCCCGACGCACGCCGCGAAGAGGTTCCAGCCCCCCCCCTCGACCGAGAGGTCCAGGGTGTACGAGATCATGTCGGCCTCGGTGACGGCGACGGGCGCGCCGCCCGAGAACGCGGCCGTGTCCCCCGAGTGCTGCCAGTGGAACGCCCCCCCCACCATCCAACCCGTGGGCGAATCGCGGAACGACGTGAAATCGTCGTACGACTTCCACGGCGCCTCGCCGATCCGGCGATCGACGCGCCCCGTGAGCGCGACATCCGCTTCCTTCGGGCTGAAGAACGAGGTGTTGCGCGAGGCGAACCCGTCCGAGACGGCGGCAAGGACTCGCCACCACTCGGACTCGCGAGCGACCTCGACCGCCTGCGAGAAGTCCTGGTTGAAGACCTCGTTCGACACCGAGCGGTCGCCCGCGAGCTGCGCCGACGACGAGACGTTCTCCTCGCGCAGGAACGGCAGCTTGAACTGCCCGGCACGGACCGACCACCCGTCGCCGAGCTTGTAGCGGAGCCACGATTCCTCGACCCTGAACGTGCCATCACCGGTTCGGTCGAACGCGGCGACGATGCGGAACGAGAGGTCCTTCGAGAGCGTCGTGCCGGAGAAGTTGATCTTGGTGCGCCGCGTCTCGAACCCGCCCGCGAAGTCGTGGTCGTCCGTCGCGTCGTCGGTGTCGCGGAAGTTGGCGATGTAGCGGAACTGCACCTGCCCGCCGACCCGCAGCCGGAACGCTGCGTCCTCGTCATCCACGATCTCGAACGGCCCCGCAGCCGACGCCGCCGCGCCGGCCGAGAACAGTGCAGGTGACCGATCGAGTTCCACCGAGCTCGCGGCGTCGTTCGACGCGACCGCAGTCGATCCGACCAGAACGACCACGACGGGAACGATTGATCGGGCGGACATGTTCATGCTCCATGAATGTTGCGCGAAGTCGCACTATACGCCATAGAGAGGAGAGAGCGGCGGCTGTGGATAAGTCGCAGTTGCTCTCTGGAATCAATCGAAGAAAAACCGGCCGCCCCTCGCGGGACGGCCGGTCGATCACAGTGCGATGCTGTCCGTCAGCAGCGGATCAGAAGACCAGCTGCATCTGGAAGCGGAGGGAGACCTGCCCGTCGTCGGTGTCGGGGAGGAGGGTGGTGTAGGCGTTGGGAGCCGTCATGGCGACGGGCGTGTTCTCGGCGACCTCGTTGAGGAAGATCTGGATGTCGGCCGTGAACTTGGCCGCGTGGCTGCCCTCGACGAAGTAGTAGTTGGCGCCGAAGGTGAGGGTGTGGAAGTCCTCGTCGAAGCCCGGGCCGTAGCCGTCCTCGTCGGGGAAGACGGCGTCCCAGCGGCCGAACAGCTCGAACTGCTCGGTCATGAACCAGCCGGCCTGGACCACGAATCCGAAGTCGTCCCAGCTATCGGCGGCATCGGGATCGTTGTGCTGCCCGATGAAGGCCGCGAAGAGGTTCCACCCGTCGCCCTCGATGGAGAGATCGACGGTGTAGAGGATGAGATCCATCTCGGCGACGGCGACGGGAACGCCGCCCGCGAAGGCGGCCGTATCGCCGTAGTGCGACCAGTGGACCGCAGCGCCGAGCATGCCGGCGTAGTCCTCGGTGCTGCCGCGGAAGCTGGTGAAGTCGTCGAACTGCTCCCAGTCCCCGGCCCACTTGATCTCGAGGCGGCCGGTCAGACCGACGTCGGACTCAGCAGGGCTGAAGAACGAGGTGCTGCCGGCGCTCGGGCCGTCGTTGGCGAAGAGCATGATGCCCCACGACTCGTCGCGGTAGTGGACGCCGAGGCCCTGGGTGTAGCCGGGACCGAAGACGGAGTGTGTGACAGAGCGGTCGGCCGCCAGCTGGTAGGTGTCGGAGACCATCCACTCGCGGAGGACGGGCGCCTTGAACTGGCCCCACTTCAGCCCGACGCCGTTGTCGAACTGGTAGTTGCCCCACGCCTCGAGCAGGTTGAAGGAGCCGTCGTCCTCGCCCGTCTCGCCGTTGCCGAAGTCGCCGCGGATGTAGAAGGTGGTCTCGGGGTTGATGACGTTGCCCGAGAAGACGAGGTTGGCGCGGACGAGGTCGAACCCGTTGGCGAAGTCCTCGTCGTCCGTGCTGACGGAATCGTCGTCACGGAAGTTGAGGACGTAGCGGAACTGGGTGTACCCGCCGATGTTCAGGCGGTAGTTGCCCGTCCCGTCGCCGATGTGGAACTGACCGTCGTGCCCGCCCCCGCCGTGCTGGAGGAGGCTGGTCCGGCTGCTCGCGTCCGCGAGCATCTCGGCCTGGTACGCCCGGTCCTGATCGGCGGTCTGAGCCGAAGCAACGCCGAACGCGTTCAGGCTCAGAGCCGCACCCGCGAGCAAAGCAAGCTTCCTGGACTGACTCATCTGAGACTCCTTGCTAGGGGTTTGGAACGCGTCGAATGCCTGCGTCCCGTAACCGAAAACTCTGTCCTTCGTTCACGCCGGCCCACGAGGCCGGATTCGTTATCCCTCGTTCGGGCAATCGTGCCTTCTTCATGCAGAGTGAGTGCTTACTCCCACGACTCGCCAGAACCACTCAACCCATCCACCCGAAGTCCCGAAAGACTTCCCCGACCCTCGTCATGCCCCGCACGGGCCTTCCGCACGGGACGCTAGTATTCACTCGCAACCGCCGGAAGTCTACCCGGCTTCATTAGCGATTGCAAACTCCTCCCGCTCTTCGTCCACCCGACCCCCCGTCCAACACCTTTTTCCTCACCCTCCCGTGCCTTTCAGGGGGCGGCTCCGGCGCTTTCTTCGCGCAAACACAACCCTTCCACACGGGCCGACAACCCCCGGGACCGCTACATTTCTCGGGCCGTCCTTTCCGTCAAGCCCACGCGGACACAACTCTAAGTCTTTGCCGGGCAGACACATGCAGCCGAACAGGCACATCCTGATCGTCGAGGACGAACGCGACCTGGCCGAGTTGCTGGCCTTCAACCTCCGCAAGGCGGGTTATGAGACCACGACCGCCCACGACGGGCGGCAGGCCCTCACGGCCCTGGCGGAGCGCAAACCCGACCTCATCCTCCTCGACCTCATGCTCCCGGAACTTTCAGGCACCGAGGTCGCCGGCCGCGTCCGCACCAACGCCGCCACCGCCTCGACCCCCATCATCATGCTGACGGCCAAGGGGGAAGAAGTGGACCAGTTGGTCGGCCTGGCCGTCGGCGCGGACGACTACGTCACCAAGCCCTTCTCCACGAAGGTGCTTCTGGCCCGCATCGAGGCCGTCCTCCGCCGGGCCTCGGGCGCGGCTCCCACCACGAACGTCCTCCGCGCCGGCCCGCTGGAGATCGACATCGACGCCCACCGCGTCGCCTGCCGCGGGCAACCGATCCGCCTCACGATCACGGAGTTCCGTCTGCTCAGCACCCTCGTGCAGTCCGAGGGGCGCGTCGTGTCGCGTGCGGGCCTGATCCGCCGCGCGATCGGGCCGGGAATCACCGTCACGCCCCGCACCATCGACGTCCACGTCACCGCCCTCCGCAGGAAACTCGGCGAGGACGGCGCGATGATCGAGACGGTGCGCGGCGTCGGCTACCGTTTCTCCACCGAGCCGCAGCGCGCGGAACCCTCCGCGACCGGCCCGGGAGCGGAACGGACGGGCTGACCGCATGACCCCCGCACGCCCGACGCGACAATCCGCGTGGGTCTGGCTCGTCGTGGCGCTGACGCTGCTCATGGCGACATGGATCGCCGTGCCGATGGGCGCACCGCCCGCGCTCGTCGCCGCCCTCGCCTCGCCGGCCGCGCTCATCGCCGCCGTCACCGCGGCATGGGGACTGCACGCCTCGGCCGCGGCTCGCGCCGCACGGGAAACACGCTCGCACGACGACGAGGCGCGACTGCGCGACGCCCGCGAACGCGGCGAGGCCCTGCGTGCGCTGCTTGACGCTCTCGACGAGCCGATCCTCGGCGTCGACGGCGCGGGCACCGTCGCGATCGCCAACCGTGCCGCCACCGCCCTGCTCGCCACCGGCACGCGCTCGCTCGAAGGCCGACCCGTCGAGGACCTGCTCCCGCAGCCCGAACTCGTATCGCTTGTGGCGAACGCGACGACGGGGCACGCCGGGCGCGAGACGGTGCGCATCGCCGACGGCGACAACGTGCGCATCTTCGAGGCCTTCGCCGCGCCCGCGAACCTCGCGCCGGAACCCGGCGCCACGCCCGGCGCGGTGCTCGCCCTGCGCGACGTGACCGAGCAGGCCGCGACCGTGCAACTCAAGACCGACTTCGTCGCCAACGCCTCGCACGAACTCCGAACACCGCTGGCCTCGATCCGCACCGCACTGGAAACACTGCGAGAGTTCGGAGACGAGGACCCATCGATCCGCGAGCGCATGCTCCACCTCGCCGCGTCCAACGCCGCCCGGCTCGAGGAACTCGTCGCCGATCTGCTCGACCTGTCCCGCCTCGAATCGCCCGAAACACCGGCGGCGATCGAGCCGTGCGCCGCCTCGGACATCGCCCGCGCCCTCCGTGCCGACTTCGAGCAGGCCTGCGCGAAGCGCAACCTCACGCTCTCCTTCGAGTTCGATCCCGCGCTCGAAACGATGGAGACCGACCCGCGCCTGCTCACGCTCATCCTGCGCAATCTCCTCGACAACGCCGTCAAGTTCGCCCACGAGGGCACGCCCGTCCGCGTCGTCGGCGGCATCGCGCCAAACGGCGGCACGCGACGCGCCGCACGCTTCGAAGTCATCGACCGCGGCATCGGCATCCCGCTCGCCCAGCAGCAACGAGTCTTCGAACGCTTCTACCAGGCCGACGCCGCCCGCTCAGGACCGCGCGAGCGGCGCGGCACGGGACTCGGACTCTCCATCGTGAAGCACGCCGTCCGCGCCCTCGGCGGCTCGGTCGCCCTCCGCTCCGTCTGGGGGCGGGGAACGACCGTGACCGTCGAACTCCCCGGCGCGATCCCGTGCTCCGCGTCTGCCTCCGCCCCCCCACTGCCAACCGGAGTGCGGGCCGTCACCACGCACGTGGACGCGCCACCTCGCCCCTGAGTTGCTCGATGCGCCGCGCGACGTCCCGCTCGACAGCCCGCGCTCGCGCCTCCCCCGTCGCGGGATCAAGGCGACACGCGATCGTGATCTCCACCTGGCCCGCGCCCGGGTCGCCGGAGCGCTCCACCCGCAGCGTGCCCCGCTCGTCGCGCACGCCGTGGACGATGTAGACCAGCGCCGGGTCGCTCAGCCTCCCCTCGCGCCGGGCGAAGGTCAGTTCATGCCGGCTCAGCGCAACCCGAACCGCCGCCTCGACATCGTCCCAGTCCCCCACCACGACAGCCGGCCCCTCGCCCGCCAGCGCAGGTTTCGCGGGCCGACCCGCCGTGCCGCAGGCGGGCAGAAGAACAAGGATGAGAAAGAGGAGGGTCTTCAAGAAGTCCTGAGTCCTGAGTCCTGGGACCTGAGGCCCGAGGCCTGGGGCTTGAGGCAGAAGGCTTGGCGTCCGAACACTCCTCCTCCGGCCTTCACCCCCCAGCCTCCGGCCTCGCTCTGCTGCTCCGCTGCTCTGCTGCTCTGCCGCTCCCCTCGTCCCCCGGGCTTCCCACTGTCCACTGTCCATTGTCCACTGCCCTCTGTCGCCCGGGCGTCCCTCCCTCTCCCGACTAGACTTCCCGGCACCGGGCGGCCTTTCCGCCCACGCATCCAGGAGCATCACTCGATTGGACGCCACGGTTCGTGTCCCCGAAGGGGTTGAAAGGCTCGCCGTCGTCGGCTCGGGCGAGCGAAACCTCAAAATGATCCGCGAGGCTCTCGGCGTCAATGTCGCCGCACGCAACGACCTCATCCGGGTCAGCGGCGAGCCGGGCGCGGTCGGTGTCGCGCGCAGCGTACTCGAACGCCTCTGCGAGGGCGCGGCTCGCTCCGGCGGCGCGACCGTCCGCTCCCGCCAGGACGTCCTCGGCCTCATCGCCGACGAGAGCGCGCGCATGGCCGCCGACGGCGCGACCCGCGCCAACGGTCCCATCGCCGGCATCCGCGACTGGGACGGCCGGCTCGAGGTCTACGCCGCCGGCCGACCCGTCCGACCCAAGACCGCCAACCAGCAGGCCTACATCGACTGCATTCGCGATCACGACCTCGTCATCGCCATCGGCCCGGCGGGCACGGGCAAGACCTACCTCGCCGTCGCCGCCGCCGTCCACCTGCTCAAGTCCGGACGAATCAGCAAGATCATCCTCGCGCGCCCGGCCGTCGAGGCGGGCGAAAAACTCGGCTTCCTCCCCGGCGGCCTCGAGGCCAAGGTCAACCCCTTCCTCCGACCCCTCTTCGACGCCCTCCACGACATGATGGACTTCCCCACCATCCGACGCTTCATGGACAACGACGTCATCGAGGTCGTCCCGCTCGCCTACATGCGCGGCCGCACACTCAACAACGCCGTCATCATCTGCGACGAGGCCCAGAACACCACCCGCGGACAGATGAAGATGTTCCTCACCCGCATGGGCCACGGCTCGAAGATGATCGTCACCGGCGACGTCACCCAGATCGACCTCCCCGAGCCGACCGACAGCGGCCTCATCGACGCCGCCCGCCGACTGCGCCGCGTCCAGGGCGTCGGCGTCGTCGGGCTGGACAGCACCGACGTGGTGAGGCACACGCTCGTCCAGCGCGTCATCGAGGCCTACGGCGAGGAAGACCACTCCGAGCGGCACCGCGTCATGCTGGAGCAGGCCCTCGGTCGGGACGATGTACCCTTCCAGGGCGGCTGACCAAGCCGGGCCCCCACCATGCCCAAGGACACCCCCAAGACGGGATCTCGCTCGCCGAGCACACGCCGGAGCGGTCGCGTCCGCTCCGGGCTGCGCAGGCGCGGCGATGCCACCCTCCGCGAACGCCTCGCGGACCTCTACCGGTCGCCCGTCGCCGGCTGGGGCATCATCATTGCCCTTGTCGCCGCGACGGTCGCCGCGGGCATCGCCATCTGGACCCGCGAGCAGCCCCTGGTGAGCGTCGGGCGCGTCATGAACGAGACGCGCCTCGTGCGCGTCCCCTTCGCCCTGGTGGACACGCTCGAAACCGAGAAGAAGCGAGAGAGCGTGCGCCTCTCCGTGCCGGGCGTGTACGTCGCGGACCTGCCCGTGCTGGCGGAGCTGCGCTCGTCGCTCGAGAACCTGCCGCGCACGCTCGCGTCGGTCACGACGCTCGCCGACGTCGAGGCGGGCATCCGCGAGCGGTTCCGTCTGACGGAAGAAGGGCTGGCGGCGGTGCAGGCCGAGGCGGTCGCCGGCGAGCCGTCGCCGGACTACCTCGACCGCGTGCACGCCTTCATGGCGATCCTCGAACGCACGCCGCTGCTCGGGCGCGACGAGTGGCAGCGCTGGTCGCAGAGCATCACGCGACGCATGGAACTGCGCCTCGGCCCGGGCGGGCGCATCGAGCACGAGGCCGACCGCGCCGTGAACGTTGACGACGCGGAGATGCTGCGCACGGCGATCGACGAGGCGGCTCGACTCGCCGGCTTCGCGCGCCCGATGCGACAGGTCATCGTCGGCCGCCTCTCGTCCTCGCCCCGGGCGACCTTCCGCTACGACGCCGCCTCGACCGAGGCCAAGCGCAACGCCGCCGCCGAGGCGGTCGAGCCGATCGTCAACGAGTGGCCCGTCGGCGCGGTGATCTACAGCCGCGGGTACGCGCTCACCCCCGCGCAGTACGAGGTCGCCCGCGCGGAACTCGAACACTTCGCCGCCGAAGCGCCGACCTGGCGCATCTCGCTGCGAAGGGCGAGCATCGCTGGCGCGGTCTTCGCCGTCGCCGCGGGCGTCGCCTTCTACGCCGCCCTCTTCAGCCCGCGCATGCGCCGCAACGTCTCGCGCATCGCCTGGATCGCCTGCCTGCTGGTCGGCGCCCAGGCGATCGCCTGCGTCGCCACCGTGGCCGAGCCGTGGATGCTCTTCTTCACCGGCGTCGCCCCCACCGTCTTCGTCGCCGCCATCGTCGTCATCGCCTACGACCAGCGCGTCGCGCTCGCCGTCGGCTGCCTGCACGGCATCCTCGTCTGCGTCGCGCTCGACCAGTCCATCGGCATGTTCGCCGTCATCGTCACCGGCGTCGCCATGGCCGTCTGGCGGCTCCGCGAGATCCGTCAGCGAAACGCGCTCGTCAAAATGGGCGCGTTCACCGCCGTCGGACTCGCAGCCGCCACCCTGCTCGCGGGCCTCGCCGACCGCCCCATCGTCGCCGACTCCCTCCGCGAGGCCCTCGGCGACGCCGCCCTCGCCGGCATCGGCGGGCTGGTCGTCGGCGGCGTCGTCCTCTTCCTCCTCCCCGTCATCGAGCGCGCCTTCGACATCACCACCGGCATGACGCTCATCGAACTGCGCGACCCCAAGCAGCCCCTGCTGCGCGAACTCCAGCAGCGCGCCCCGGGCACCTACAACCACTCGCTCAACGTCGCCAGCATCGCCGAGGCCGCCGCCGACGCCGTCGGAGCAGACCCCCTGCGAACCTACGTCGGCGCGCTCTACCACGACGTCGGCAAGATGAACAAGCCCGAGTACTTCGTCGAGAACCAGTCCGGAGGAATCAACAAGCACGACAAACTCAGCCCCGCCATGAGCCTCCTCGTCATCGTCGGGCACGTCAAGGACGGCGTGGAACTCGCCCGCGAGTACGGCCTGCCACGCTCACTCTTCCCCTTCATCGAGCAGCACCACGGCACCACCCTCGTCGAGTTCTTCTACCACCGCGCCCGCAAACAGGCCGAGGAACAGACCGGCGCCGCCGACGACAAGGACATGCCCAGCGAGATCGAGTACCGCTACCCCGGCCCCAAGCCGCAGTCCAAGGAGACCGCCATCCTCATGCTCGCCGACGCCGTCGAGAGCGCGACCCGCACCCTCAGCGAGCCGACCCCGAGCCGCATCGACGCGCTCGTCCGTTCCCTCGCCAACAAGCGCCTCATGGACGGCCAGTTCGACGAGTGCGATCTCACCCTTCGCGAACTCTCCGCCATCGTCGAGTCCATCTCAAAGACCGTCGCCTCCATCTACCACGGACGCATCGCCTACCCCGCCGGCGCCAAGCCCCAGCCCAAAACCGCCGCCCCCAAACCCGAAGCCCAGGCCCGCGCCTGACCCCGCCAGTCCCTTGGCGATTTGGCCATTTGGCCATTTGCTATTTGCCATTTGCCATTTGCTATTTGCTATTTGCTCACCCCCATCCTCGCCATCAACCCGTCGAAGTGGTCCAGGTCGTAGAACTCCACCACGATCCGCCCCCGCGCGCCGCTCGCGCCCGTGACGATCGTCACCTTCGTCCCCAGGTGCTGCGAGAGCCGGCGCTCGAGGTCGACGATCACGGCCTCGCGCGCCACCCCCCCCTTCGTGTCCGCCCCCCCCCCCACCGCCGTCGTGCGACGGGCCTCGCGCTCCAGCCGACGGACCGTCCACGACTCGCGCACCGCCCGTTCAGCCAGCGCGACCCTTCGCACGGCGTCGGCGGCCGTCAACAACGCCTTGCCGTGCCCGGCCGACAGCGCGCCCGTCGCGATCAGTTCCTGCACCCGAGCATCGAGGTCGGTGAGACGGATCAGATTCGCGACGCTCGAACGCTCCAGGCCCACCCGTTCGGCGATCTCGCCGTGCGTCAGGCCGAACCGCTCTACCAGCCCGCGCAGCGCACGCGCCCGCTCGATCGGGTTCAGGTCCTCACGCTGCACGTTCTCGACCACCGCCCACTCGGCCGCCGACTCGTCGTCCAGATCGCGCACCAGCGCGGGCACCGACGCCAGCCCCGCCAGCCGCGCTGCCCGCCACCGACGCTCACCCGCAACCAGCTCGTAACGAACCGTCCCCCCCCCCTGCCGCGCGGCCGGACGAACGATGATCGGCTGCATCACCCCCGACCGCCGGATCGACTCGGCCAGACTCGCCAACCCCGCGTCGTCGAATCGCTCGCGCGGCTGAAACGGACTGGGCGAGACCGCGTCCACAGACACCGAAACGACGCCGGAACTTGGCGTAACATCTTGTGTCACAGGCACTTGCGTCTCAATACGGACCGGCGCAGGAGCCTCCAACAGACTACTCAGGCCCCGTCCCAACCGTCGCGGCTTCGTGCTCATGGCCGGCATTATGCCACGCCCGAGCCTGCCACGCACGCCCAGCCTGCAGCCACCCCACGATTCGTGTACAACTCCACCCCGGCCATCCATGACCGACACCCCCCACCACATCGAGATCATCGCCCGCGGCTTGGCCGTGCGGGGGCAGAACGTCCTCGTCTGCGCCAGCCGCAAGCACGGCTATCTCTACCTGCCCGGCGGCCACGTCGAGCCGGGCGAATCGTCCTCCGCCGCGCTCGTCCGTGAGTTCAGGGAGGAGACGGGCCTGACCGTCGAGGCCGGCCGACTCATGCTCGTCAGCGAGAACGCATTCACTCAGCGAGGCCGCCTGCGGCATGAGATCAACCTGGTGTTCCACGTGGAACACCCCCCCACCTGGCCCGATGAGGTGCCGAGCCTCGAACCCGGCATCGAGTTCCGCTGGCTCGACGTCGCGGCCGCAGTGGACGCGGATCTTCGCCCCGCGACCATCAAGGCCTGGATCGTCGCAGGATGCCGGCCGGACGGCTGGGTCTGGCGCCGCGATCCCTGAGCCAGCCCCAAGTGGGCGCCCGATCAGACCGATAGCCCCAGTGCGACCAGGTTCAGGCCGCGCACACCATGCCCGGAACCGAACCCATCACGCCGACCGACCCGCACGCGCAGCTCGAACGGCTGCAGGCAGAGATCGATCGCCTCCGGGGTCAACTGACGGATTCTCACCGCCTGTCCATGCTCGGCATCGCGGCCGGGATGATCGCTCACGAGTTCAACAACATCCTGACCCCGGTGCTGGGATACGCCAAGGCCGCGCTGGCCAGGCCGGACGACGCTGCGCTGGTTCGCAAGGCACTCCAACAGTCGGCTTCTGCTGTCGAACGGGCGAGCAGCATCGCCGAGGCTGTGCTCTCGATCGCCAAGGGTGGGGGGGCGGCGCCCGAAGACTGCGAAATCGAGGCGTGCATATCGGCCGCGGTGCAATCCCTCGGTCGAGACTTGCGCCAGGACGGCATCGCACTGTCGATCGAGGCGTCCGAGGGGATGCGAGCGGCAATCTCGGCTACCGCTCTCGAACAGGTGCTGCTGAACCTGCTCCTGAACGCCCGCGAAGCGATGACGCCCGGCGGCGGCCAACTCGCCATCCGAGTGGGGGGGTGTTCCACGTGGAACACGCACGCCACGATCGAAGTCAGCGACACAGGCAAGGGTATTCCCTTGCAACTGAGGGATCGAGTCTTCGAGCCGTTCGTCTCCGGCCGAGGCACGGGCCTGGGCCTCGCGGTCTGCCGGGCGCTCGTCGAGGCAGTGGGGGGGAGCATCCGCGCCGAGCCACGCCAAGGGGGGGGGACGACGGTGATTGTGGAACTCCCAAGCGCCCAAGCGCCCAAGCGCCAACGCGCCCAACCGGAACCGTCTCGGGAGAAGGCGGCCTAGGCGGCGATCTCGGCGGCCAACGCCGACCGCACGGTCGTTTCCGCCGCGCGCCGGGCCGAGGCCGCCGCGTCCGCCTCGCCCGCGCCGTGGGCGCGGGCGATCGCGCCATCCACCAGCACCGCCAGTTCCGCGGCAAGAGTGGGGGGGTCGGGCGCCCCCGCCGCCTGGGCGAGCGACCGCAGATACTCGCGCAGCCAGGCCTTGTGCTCGGCAACCGCACGCCGGATGGGCGAGTCCGCCTCGGGGAACTCGGCCGCGGCGTTCAGGAAGATGCACCCCCGGAAGTCGTCCCGCTCGAACCACCGGCCCAGCACGTCGAACACCGCCAGCAGCCGGGCCCGCGGCTCCGACGCCCGGGCCTCGACCAGCGCGGCGAAGGTCTCGCGGAACCGCTGATCCCGCCGCCGAAGGGCCGCCAGCACCAGGCCGTCCTTCGACTTGAAGTGCTTGTAGAGCGACATCTTGGCGACCCCCGCCTCCGCGAGGAGAAGGTCGATCCCGACGGCGTTGAACCCCTTGGCCTCGAAGATGGTGGAGGCGTGGCTGAGCAGACGATCGGCGACGGTGGTCATGGACGGAATGATCGGTCCGTGACGGCCAGAATGTTCTGTTTTCAGCGAGATCAGGTCGCGGCAATGAGAGCCAGAGCACGCTCGCGGAGGAATGTAGACAGGTCTGTCTGTATGCCATGGTCCGGTCGATGACTCACGATCCGCCGCGAACCCGGCAACGTGGCCGCGACATCAGGCGCGATTGTCACGCTGCGGAAGCGGGCTGAGCCGGACGCGCCCAGGCTCGACGACCGCAAAGTGCCCCATCCAATCCGTCCGGGAGTCGAGCACGGTGACAACAGCGTGCGCCGTCGCCTGTGGGTCCGGAGTAGGTATCCGGAAGAGAACGACTCCGCACGAGGCGTCGCCACCTCGATTGAAGGCCAGTTCGCCGAAGTCCTTGTCGAGCGTGATCAGGAGACGCAGATCGCCTCTTGCTCGCGCCAGGATGGCATGGTCAGGTTCGCCCTGCATGCTCTCGCGCGCCCACAGAACGTCATGGCCGCGATCACGGAGCGCGCGAACGGCCAGACCCGGGACGTTCTCGTTGGCGAGCAATCGCATCAGGGATCACGCGGAGAGCGGGTAGACTCGCTCGGCTGCGAGCCGCTCGCTGGCATAGGCAAGACAGGCGAGAATGTCCTCGCGGGTGAGACCGGGATAGTTTTCGAGAACCTGCGACTCAGTCCAACCCTGGGCGAGCAGCGAGACGACGAACTCGACCGCGATCCGCGTGCCTCGCACAACTGGCTTGCCGGTGAGGACCGCGGGGTCAAGGGTGATCCGATCCTGCCAGTTCATGGTTCGTTTCCCAAAGGGGCGCACGGCGCGAGCCGCATCAGCGGATTCTATCACCGACCTCACAACGCCGGGCGGCGCAACTCGATCGGCCCTGGTCACGCCATACGCCTCAGTTTCGTCACCCGCCCGACCTCGACCCACTCGACGACGAAGATGTTCCCCTCGCGGTCGAAGATCGCGCTGTGGGGGGCGATGAATCGGCCCGGGATGAACTCGTCGCGGGGCTTGTCGCGCAGGGCGGTGTTGCCGCCGTCGCCGAGGTGGACGATGACGCGGTTCTCGCGGTCGAAGATGCTGACGCGGGCTTCGAGGTCCGGGATGAGCAGGTCCGTGCCTCGGGTGTGGAAGTGGCAGGGGAGGCGGAGTTCGTCGGTGACGAGGCCGAGGACGCGCCCGTCGAGGTCGAAGCGGTGGAGGCGTCGGTTGGAGCGGTCGGCGACGAGGAGTTCGGGTCGCGGGCCGCGCGTATCGACGATCAGGCCGTGCGGGCAGGAGAGCTGTCCCCGCTGGTTGCCGGGTCCGCCGAAGGAGCGGATGTACTCGGCGTCGCGGCTGTAGTGGTGGATCCAACTCTTGCCGTACCCGTCGGCGACGTAGAAGTCGCCGTTGGGCGCGGTGGCGACGTTGGTGGGGTGGTACTCGGCGGCGCTGTCGTAGAGGCCGGACGCGTCGGGCACGCCGAGTCGCCAGACTTCCTCGCCCTTGAGGTCGGTCTTCACGACGACGCCGCGCGCGAAGTCGCAGAGGTAGAGGAACTCGTCGCGCCCTTCGCTCGCGATGTGCAGCCCGTGCGCCCCGCCGCGGAACTCCGCGCCCCAACTCTCGACGAACCGCCCGTCGGGGTCGAAGACGCACACGGCGTCCGGCGACGAACTCGACGCGTGGACGGTGTGCTTGATGTAGATGCGTCCTTGCGAGTCCTCGCAGACGCCGTGCGTGTTGCCGAAGGCGACGTGCGGCGGAACCCTCGCCCAGTCGTGGATGCACTCGTAGGTGTGCTCGCCCTCGCCGAGGATGACCGGCTGCAGGCCCGAGCGGTCGCGCGTGCGCACGAAAGGGAACGCGAGCGCGGACGCTGCGGCGGGCAGGACGAGCGATCCGGCGCCCGCCGCGGCCGCCGATCGCAGAAACACGCGCCGCGTGCACTCGGCGGGTTCGACTCGTGTGGATTCGGTCATGTGGATCGCTCCTCTCGGCGCGAGGCGCCGAGGGCGCATCTTCCCACAGAGCGGCGAGGAACGCAACTCGCGCCGATGCACCGCGCGTGCGAGCCAATCCCGCCGCGGCCTCAACTCACCCGCAGTTCCGGCCCGCGCGTCCGCATCGCCGCCAGGGCGACCTGGGCCTCGAGGTTGCCGGCCAGCGTTTCGAGCGCGTCGGGCAGGGCGCGCCCGCCCGCGGCGTCGGGGTCGAAGTTCTTCAGAGGCTCGCCGGTGTCGCTGCTCGCTCGCAGGGCCATGTTGATCGGCACCGCGCCCAGGAACGGCAGTCCCAGCCGCTGCGCCATCATCTCCGCCCCCCCCCTCCCGAAGATGTCGTACTCCTTCCCGTCGTCCCCGATGAACCAGGACATGTTCTCCACCACGCCCAGCACCGGGATGCCCAGCTGCTGGAACATCCGCGCCGCTCGCACCGCGTCATCCTGCGCCACCCGCTGCGGCGTACAGACCACGACCGCGCCCGTCAGCCGCAGCGTCTGGGCGAGCGTCAGGCTCACGTCGCCGGTGCCCGGCGGCAGGTCGATCACGAGGTAGTCCAGTTCGCCCCAGTCCGTGCGCTCGACGAGTTGCTTGAACGCGCCGTGCGCCATCGGACCGCGCCAGATCAGCGGCTTCTCGGCCTCGACCAGTTTGCCGATCGTGATGGCCTTGATGCCGTGCACCGCGTGCGGCGACAGTTTGCCCGCCACCACCGCCTGCTCCAGCGCGTGCAGGCCCAGCATCGTCGGCAGCGACGGGCCGTAGATGTCCCCATCCAGCAGCCCCACCGCGTGCCCGCGCCGCGCGAGCGCGACCGCCAGGTTCACGGCGATTGTGGACTTGCCCACGCCGCCCTTGCCCGCTCCCACGGCGATCGCGTGGCGAACGCCCGGCAGGGCGGGGGCGACGGACTGCGGGTCGGGCGGGGTGTTCGGCGTCTGGGTCATCTGGTGGGGCCTTGCGGGTGGGGCGGGGTATGGTGGGGGGGTCGGCTCGTCCGAACCATAGAGGACGCATCGCCGGCAATCCGACGATGCAAGGGGCGTTCTGCCGGGGACCGGACATGACCCTTGAAGGAGCGTCGATGATGATGCGGCAGACTCTTGCGGCGGCGTGCGTAGCGGCGATCAGCGGCCTGGCGATGGGGCAGGGGGAACAGCCGGGATCGCGGCCTGAAGCCCCCCTCGGTGGGCCACCCGTGGTCGACCGGATGCCCCCCGGGACGCAGTCGAGTTTCACCGGCGAAGAGGGCGGCCGTGCCCGCATGGAGCAGGCCCGCGTTCCGCACGACCTCTTCATGCGGGCGGTCTTCTCGCTCGACGCGCCGGAGACCCCCGCGCACCTCCGCCTCACCGATGGCCAGAGGCTGCGGATCCAGGAGTTGGAGGACGCCTTCCGACGCGATATGCGGGCGCACATCGAGAAGCACGCCGGCGAGTTGCGCGGCCAGATGCGACGCGATCGCGCTGTCGATCGGCCGGGGCAGCCCGGCGAGCGGCCGGAGGCCCTTCGCCAGGACAGGCCCGATGCACGACCAGCCCCCGATGCACGCCCCGGCGTCGCGCCCGGCCATCGCCCCGAGGCCAGGCCGCCTCAGCGCAGGCCGGACGAACCCGGCGCGCGCCCCGAGGCTCGACCCGAAGCCAGGCCCGTGCCGCAACGCGCGGAGCCGGGCGCGGTGCGCCCGCCCATGGAAGAGGGCGAGCGGCGCGTCCAGGCGCAGCGGATCGCCGAGATCCGGCGCAGCGGGCCGCAGATCGCCGATGTCGAGGCGAAGATCTGGAACCTCCTGACCGAGGAGCAGCACGCGCACGTCGGGGCGCGCCTGGAGGAGGCCCGGCGCGAGATCGACGCGCGGCGGGACGAGGCCTACCGCGAGATGATGACGGACCGGCTGCGCGCCGAACGCGAGGCGCGCGGCATCGAGGGCGGACGGCCCGGCGGCGTCGATCCCGACCGTCGGCGGGCGGTCCTCGAAGCCGTCGAGCGCGGCGAACTCCCCGCCGAGTTGCTCGAACGGCTCCCGGAGCGGGCGCGCGAGCGGCTGCTGGCCATGTCCCCCGAGGACCGCCGACAGGCGATCGGGCGGCTCATGGAGCGCCGGTTCGGCGAAGATCGGCCCGGGCAGCCCGCGCCGGGGCAGCGCCGACCGCCGCCGCCCATGGAAAGCGTGGATATTCCCGAGCCGCGCTAGGCCCGCGGGAACGCCTCAGCACGATCGGATGATGCCCTAGAGCCTGCCCCTGGCGGGCTTTATGGCGTTTGGGGGTCCGAAAATCGCGCAAACCTTGCGGCCTGCCGCTGCGTATGTCATCTGTGGACAACCTGTCGGCAACGAGCCGGTGGGTGGGATTGGCGGTATCCCTAGAGGTTGGGTTTGTCAAGCCCGGGTCGTGAAAACTGGCGCGAAGTTTGATGGGATTTGGAACAGTTCACCCGATATCGCACTAGACTCCATTGATCTCTCTCTCCTCCAGCGGGGCGCTGTCTTACGATGGCGCCCTGCTTTCTGCGCCGACCACGCCGGTCGCGGCTGATCGCGCCAGGCCCCCCCCGACGCCCCCCCCATGACCACCGCGCCCTCCACCATCGCCGTGACCGGTGCCGCAGGATTCATCGGCTCCCACCTCGCCGGCGCGCTCGTCTCGCGCGGCCACCGCGTCGTGGGCATCGACAACTTCGACCCGTTCTACGACCGCTCCCTCAAGGAAGAAAACCTGCGCGGGCTGACCGAGGGGGGGGGCTTCACCCTCGCCGAGGGCGACATCTGCGACTTCGCGTGGCTCGCCCGACTGCTCGCGCGCGAGCGCCCCGAGGGCGTCGTCCACCTCGCCGCGAAGGCCGGCGTGCGACCCAGCGTCGAAGACCCCGTCGGCTACACCCGCGCGAACCTGCTCGGAACCGCGAGCGTCCTCGAAGCGGCCCGGGAAGCCGGCGTCTCGCGGATGGTCGTCGCGTCCTCCTCCTCCGTCTACGGCAACAACCCGAAGACACCGTTCGCCGAGGACGATCCCGTCGATCGCCCCATCAGCCCTTACGCCGCCACCAAGCGCGCCTGCGAACTGCAGTCGTTCACGCACCACCACCTCACCGGCATGCCCACCTGCTGCCTGCGGTTCTTCACGGTGTACGGACCGCGCCAGCGACCGGACCTCGCCATCGGCTCGTTCATGCGCCGGCTCGCCGCGGGCGAGACCCTCTCCGTCTACGGCGACGGCACCACCAGCCGCGACTACACCTACATCGACGACGTCGTCGCCGGCATCATCAGCGCGTACGAACGTGTCCCGCGCTTCGGCTACCGCGTCTGGAACCTCGGCAGCGACCGCCCCGTGCGCCTCGACGAACTGATCGCGGCGATCGGTCGCGTCGTCGGCGTCGAGCCGCGGATCACGCACACCCCCCCCCTCGCGGGCGACGTCGAGCGCACCTGGGCCGACCTCACCCGCGCCCGCGCGGAACTCGACTACGCCCCCGCGACGCCCCTCGAAGCAGGTCTGCGCCGCCAGTGGGCATGGATCTCCGGCGAGGCCTGAACTCGGGGCGCGAAATAAAAGGCCCGGTCTTCGCCAACAACCCCTCGGGTGGTAGTCTGAACGGGAAGGAGGCCGACGATGCGGCGTGCCAACCTGCGTTTCTTCTCGATCCTGGCGGTCGCGGCGGTGGGGGGGGCGCCGGGGGTCGCGTCCGCCCAGGATGCGCCGCTCGCGGGGCCTGCCCTCGCGGGGGCCGAGCGCGAGCCGTCGCTCGTGCGTGTGGACTACGAGGGCCGCGTCCGCCGCCTGGAGGTGCCCCCCGAAGAGGCCGCGCTCGAGTTGCTCGGGCTGGATGCGGGCACGCTCGCCGCCGCCCGGCGCGTGCTCTCGGAGCGAGCCGCCGTGCTGGACCGCATCGTCCTCGAGAATCTCGAACTCTTCCCGCAGTTCGCCGCGGCCGAACAGGCGGGCGACCGACTCGGCCAGTTGCGGTTGTTCATGGAGTTCGTGCGCATCACCGAGCCGCTGCGCCAGCGCGGCACGCTGGACGAGGAACTGCGCGCCGTGCTGCCAGAGGGCGTGCGCGCCCGCTTCGAAAGGCTCGTCAGCGACTACTGGCGCGCCGCCGCCGCCGAGCGGGTCCAACGGGCGAAGGCCGAGGGCGCGACCGTCCGCGCCGGCGAAGCCATGCGCCAGGAACGCTTCGATGCCCTCGGACGCGAACTCGAACGCTCCTACGCACGCCTCTCGGCCAGCGAGTCGTTCTTCGTCGAGTACCTGCTCCGCGGCCTGGACCTCAGCGAGCACCAGGAGAAGCGCATCCGCGCCATCATCGGCGAATACGACGCCCGCGCCATGCGCGGCGCCACCGAAGCCGAGCAGGCCGAGGCGTTCCTCGGCGTCATCGCCCTGCTCAACGAGAAGCAGCGCGCGGCCTTCCTCGAACGGCTCAAGGGCTTCTGATGCTCTACCAGAGCCAGAAGCCCAACTCCCAGATCGCCCCCGCGCCGACCCACGACGCGACCGTGAGCAGCGCGGCGACCAGCCACCGAAGCCACGGGCGCAGCCGCGCCACGCGATGGCGCAGCACGATCCAGCCGAAGCACAGCGACCACTGGAGCCACCAGCAGACCTGGCACGAGAAGAAGGCGAAGCCGCCGAGCAGCCCGGCGGTCGTGTTGAAGTGAAGGGCGGTCGGGTGCCAGGATGAGATCGCCAGCGCGATCGTCACCCCGCCCGCCCCGAGGCCGGTCGCCAGCCCGATCAGCCCCGCCAGAAACCACAGGCCCGACTCCGGCGGGCGCGCGATCGCCACCCGCTCGCCCCGGATGCCGACATGAGTCGTGCGCGATTGCATCGTGTCGTTCACGCTCCGAGCAGCGGCCAGGAGACGAGCAAGCCGCTGCACACGACCGCCAGCGCGGCCAAGGCGATCCGCTCCCCGCGCGGCCGGCCGCCCCAGCGCCCGCGCAGCATGATCCAGCCGTAGATCATCGCCCCGTTGAGCGCGCCCAGCAGCAGCAGTCCGAACGCGGCCAGCGGGATGATGGCCAGGCCACGGTCGCCGCGATCGGGCGGATCGAACAGCACGATCCACCCGCCGCGCACCGCGATCGCGCCCGCGATGAGCAGATTGACGGCCGCGCTTCCCAGCATGAACGCCAGCGCGACCAGCCACGCCGCCCCCGGCTCCGGCGTCGGCGACCGGCCGTCGTCGTCGGCCGCGCGCCGCCCGAGCACGATCGCCGCCGCGATCTCGACGCCGCACTCAGGGCACGCGCGCCCGTCCGTGCCGCGGAGGTTGTACGCGCACGCCGGGCACGCCTCGTCGCGCCCCGCCAGCCACCCGCGCAGCACGGCGTCCGGATCGAAGTTCGGCGCGGGCAGGTCGGCGGGCATGGGGGGAGTGTACAAGGCCGTCACCCCCCCCCCGGCACGGTGGCACAGGCGTCCCGCCTGTGCCGGCACCGTTCGGTCGCGGAAGCGGGGCGGGAGATTCGCCGCATCCGGGCCGCGGCGTTGCCGACGCTCAAGGGCGGCCTGCGCGCCCTCTACCGCACGCTCGAACTCCCCGGCCGTAGCGAACTGAAGGACGCCCACGCCGCCCTCGACGCCGCCGTCCTCGACGCTTACGGCTTCGACCCCGCCGCGGACCTCCTCGCCCAACTCCTCGACCTCAACCTCACCCTCGCCGCCACCTTCGCCCAAGGCGACCCCGCCACCCCCCCCGGCATCCCGCTGGACTACCCGTCGCCGGACGACCTGGTGACGGAGGACTGCATCGGGGCGTGAAAATCTTCAGAGTTGCTTGTCCCAGCCAGCACGTCGAGCGATGTTGGCCGCGCGGGTGGTGGCCGGGGTTCCTGGACGGCATGAACACAGAGTGGACGGGCGGCCGGGGGCGTTCCGCCGGGCCATCCGTCGCCGGAGGGTATGGTGACGGAGGATTGCGTCGGTCCGTAGGCCTGCGCGGGAGGAACGCCCATGAGCGGCGACACACCCCTGATCCCCAAGCACGGCGGCTACCGCAGGCTCAAGAGTTTCCAGGTCGCGCAACTGGTGTACGACGTCACCGTTCGCTTCTGCGACCGCTACATCGACCGCCGCAGCCGCACCCACGACCAGATGGTGCAGGCCGCTCGTTCGGGCGTGCAGAACATCGCCGAGGGGAGCCAGGCGTCGGCCACCTCAAAGAAGATGGAGATGAAACTCACCAACGTCGCCCGCGCCAGCCTGGAGGAACTGCGCCTCGACTACGAGGACTTTCTGCGCCAGCGCGGGCTGGGCCTGTGGCCGCGGGAGGACGACAGGCGGGCGTCGCTCATCGCGCGGCGTTGTCGCACCGCCGACGAGGTTGCGGCGTGGGTGGCCGAGGTCCATGGACGGCATGGACAGAGTGGACATGCGCGCACGTCCACGCCGTCCACCAAGTCCACTCCGTCCATTCCCTCCACCTACCCCGAGATCGCTGCCAACGCCGCGCTGACCCTCATCGCCGTGGCCGTCTCGCTCCTCGACCGCCAGCTCGCGGCCCAGGCACGAGCCTTCGAGCAGGAGGGAGGCTTCACCGAGCGCCTCCACCGCGTGCGCACGCAGTCCCGTAGCCGCGCCAAGCCCGCCCCGTAACGCCACAGGCGCGACGCCCGTGCCACCCTGCGCCCTCACTCCCGCCACCGCACCCGCGCGAACACCGGCCTGTGGTCCGAGCCGGTGTCCTCGCCCGTCCACGCCTCCGCGCAGCGCATCTCCGGCGGCACGGCGACGTGGTCGATGCGGACGCCGGGCGCGAAGCGCAGCACGGTGCGTCGCGGCCAGGTGTTGCCGGGGCCGCGACCGGCGGCGCGGTGGGCCTCCGTATACCCCCCCCTGCGCAGCGAGTCCAGCGGCTGGCCCGTCCACGGGCTGTTGAAGTCGCCGCAGACGAGCGTCGGCACGCCCGTCTCCGCCGCGACGGCCGCCAACTCCGCCCCGCGCGCCGCCTGCCACGCCACCGCGTCGAAACTCACCGGCGGCAGCAGGTGCAGGTTCCACAGGCAGACTTCCCGCCCGCCGAGTTCGACGAACGCCATGATCTGCGGCACGTCCCAGCCGGGGCGCGGCGGGTACAGCCGCGCCGGGCGCGAGAACGGCACGCGGCTGAAGACGGCCTGCCCGAAGTGATCCTCACGCGGCGCGCCGACGGCGTGCGGATAGTCCTCCGCGAGCGTCGAGCGCACCCGCTCGTACGCCGCGTTCGTGATCTCCTGCACGAGGATCACGTCCGGGAGGTGGCGATCGATCTGCTCCAGGATCGCGCGGTCGGCGTTCGAGGTCGAGAGCAGGTTCACGCTCAGCACCAGCATCGAGCCGTCGGACGCAGCCGCGGAGTCGGGCGCGCCGCCGCTGCCCGCCCCCCGCTGCGGGGTGAACGCGACGAGCCACGGTCCCAGCGACAGCGCCAGCAGCGGCACGCCCACCGCCGCCGTCCGCCACCGACGCAGCACGAGCAGCGCCCCCAGCCCGACCATCAGCCCGATCCCCGCGTGCGGCAGGAACGTCGTCCCCATGAGCGAGAGCCAGGTGAGCGCAGCCTCGCCCCGTCCGAACCCGTCCGCCGGCTCGGGCCGATACAGCCGCGCGAACGCAAGGGCGGCATACCCGAGGCCGATCCCGGCGATGCCCAGCGCCCAGATGACGCGGTGCAGGCGAGTGCGAGCGGGTCTGTCGGCGCGTCGCATGGTCCGGTCTACGAACGCGCGGCCCGATCGGTTCGCGGGAGATCGCCGGACGACCCCCCGTCAGTTGACCGCCGCGCCGCTGCCGACCTTCTCGAACACCAGGCTCTTCCCCCGCGCGTCGGCGAGGATGCGGTCGCCCGCGGCGAACTCGCCCGCGAGGATGCGGCTCGCCAGCGCGTTCTCGATGCGCTGCTGGATCGTCCGCTTCAGCGGGCGCGCGCCGTAGGCCGGGTCCCAGCCCTCCGCGGCCAGCAGCGCCTTCGCCTCGGCCGTCAGTTCGAGGTCCATCTCGCGCTCGCGCAGCCGCGCCCGCAGGCGCTCCAGTTGGATGTCCACGATCGCCGCGATCTGCTCGCGCTTCAACTGGTGGAAGACGACGATCTCGTCGATGCGGTTGAGCAGTTCCGGCCGGAAGAACTGCTCGCGCATGCCGACGTCGAGCCGGGCGTCCATGCGCCCGCGCCGGGCGATCTCCTCGGCGCCGAGGCCCTCGGCGGAGAAGTCCGCGCCCGGCCCGCGGCGGATCAGGTCGCGCACCGCGGCCTCGACCTCCCAGTCCTCCGCGCCGCGCTCGGTCATCTCCTGGATCTTCTGGCTGCCCAGGTTGCTCGTCATCACGACGATGGAGTTGCGGAAGTCCACGGTGCGTCCCTGCCCGTCGGTGAGCCGCCCGTCGTCGAGCATCTGGAGCAGGACGTTGAAGACGTCCGGGTGCGCCTTCTCGATCTCGTCCATGAGCACGACGCAGTACGGGCGCCGGCGGACGGCCTCGGTCAGCGCGCCGCCCTCCTCGTAGCCGACGTACCCGGGCGGCGCGCCGATCATGCGCGCGACCGCGTGCTTCTCCATGTACTCGCTCATGTCGATGCGCACCAGCGCCTCCTCCGTGTCGAAGAGGAACTCGGCCAGCGCCTTGCACGTCTCCGTCTTGCCTACTCCCGTCGGGCCGAGGAAGAGGAAACTGCCGATCGGGCGCGCCGGGTCGCCAAGCCCCGCGCGCGAGCGGCGCACGGCGTCCGACACCGCCCGCAGCGCGTCGTCCTGCCCGACCACGCGCAGACGCAGGTGCTCCTCCATCCGCGCCAGTTTGTCGCGCTCCGACTCGACCAGCCGCGAGACCGGGATGCCCGTCCAGCGGCCCACGACCTCCGCGATCTGCTCGGCGTCCACTTCTTCCTTCATCAGCGCGTCGCCGCGGGCCTGGCGCTCGTCGATGGCCCGCTCGGCCTCCTCCAGGCGCGCCGCCAGGTCGCGCAGTTCGCCGTACTGGATGCGGGCGGCGGTCTCGAGGTCGCCGCGCCGCTGGGCCTGCTCCAGTTCCGTGCGCTTGTGGTCGATGGCCGACTTGAGCCGCTTGACCTCGTCGTACTGCTTCTTCTCGGCCTCCCACTGGGCGGTGAGGGCGCCGTTGCGCTCGCGCAGTTCGGCCAGTTCGCGCTCGACGCGCTCCAACTCCTTTGCCTCGGTCCCTCGGTCCCTCGGCGTCTTGGCCCCCTCCTCCAGCCGCAGCGCCTCGCGCTCGATCTCGAGTTGCATGATCCGACGCCGCAACTCGTCGAGTTCCGTCGGAACGCTGTCGATCTCGATGCGCAGCCGGCTCGCCGCCTCGTCGATCAGGTCGATCGCCTTGTCCGGCAGGAAGCGGTCGGCGATGTAACGATGGCTCAGTTGCGCCGCGGCCAGGATCGCCCCGTCCTGGATGCGCACGCCGTGGTGCGCCTCGTAGCGCTCCTTCAGCCCGCGCAGGATGGCCACCGTCTCCTCGACGCTCGGCTGGTCCACGTAGATCGGCTGGAAGCGCCGCTCGAAGGCCGGGTCCTTCTCGACGTGCTTGCGGTACTCGTCGAGCGTCGTCGCGCCGATGCACCGCAGTTCGCCGCGCGCCAGCGCGGGCTTGAGCATGTTCCCCGCGCTCACCGCCCCCTCGGCCGCGCCCGCCCCGATGATCGTGTGCAGTTCGTCGATGAAGAGGATCACCCGCCCGTCGCTTGACGTTACCTCGCGCAGCACCGCCTTGAGCCGCTCCTCGAACTCGCCGCGGAACTTCGTGCCCGCCAGCAGCGCGCCCACGTCCAGCGCGATGATCCGCTTGTCGCGCATGCTCTCCGGGCAGTCGCCGTTCACGATCCGCAGCGCCAGACCCTCGGCGATCGCCGTCTTGCCCACGCCCGGCTCGCCGATCAGCACCGGGTTGTTCTTGGTCCGCCGGCTCAGCACCTGCACGCACCGGCGGATCTCCTCGTCGCGCCCGATGACGGGGTCGAGTTTCCCCTGCTGCGCCTTCTCGGTCAGGTCGATGCCGTATTTCTTCAGGGCTTCGAACCCGCTCTCGGCGTCCTGGTCGGTGATGGTCTCGACGCCGCTCGCCTTGCGGATCGCCTTCACGGCCTCGAGCAGGCGCCGCCGGTCGAGCGCCAGCGCGCCCAGCGCGTCCTTCGCCTTCGTGTTCAGGTCCGCCAGCGCGAGCAGCAGGTGCTCGCTCGACACGTACTGGTCCCCCAGCGACGTGCTCTCCTTCTCCGCCCGCGCGAGCAGTTCCATCAGTTCTCGCCCCGGCGTGCCCGCGCCGCTGCTCGTCGTCGGCAGGCGCGAGAGTTCCGCCTTCGCCAGTTGCGACAGACGCGCCGCGTCCGCACCCGCCCGCTGGATGATCGACGCCGCCGGCCCGTTGCGGTCCTCCGCGAGCGCCTGCAGCACGTGCAGCGCACTCACCTCCGGGTGCGAGGCGGACAGCGCGGCCGACTGGGCGTCGGCCAGGGCCTGCTGTGCGGCGTTCGTGAGTCTGTCGGGGCGCATGAGAACCCTTCCTTCCTGGCAGTATCCGCTCTGCTATGTGCAAGCCTCACGCCCGCGATCCCCGCCTGTTCGGGCATCCCTGCGGCCCTCCGCGCGGCCGGGGCGGCCCCCGATCCCCGGATTCCTGCCGTTCTGGCACATCCCCTTCTTCTTTTACTCTCCCACTTCGCCCTCGTGCCCCCTCCCCTACTGCCCCGCGGGGGAGGGCTGGGGAGGGGGGCTGCCGCCGTTCTTCGCTTTCTGCATCCACCCCCGGCACCCGGCCGAATACGCCCTCGCGGCCGGCCCGAATTTGACGCCCCGGGGTGGGGCCGGTAGAACACTGCCCGCCGGAAGGAGGCTCCCATGCGTGTCCGCCGTCTGATTGCCGTGTCCGCCGCGGGTCTGTGCGCCGCCAGCCTGGGGGCCTGCTCCTACGGCCCGTCCACGCCCTCATCGCGCTACGCGGCCAAGATCCGGGCCAACCCGATGCCCGAACTCGCCACGCTCCATCAGCGCCACGTTGACGTGGACAACACGCTCACCGTGATGGCCAACGAGAACGAGCGGATGTTCCTGCAGGACCTCGGGCGCGTCTTCTACACCGATCGCCCGAGCCGCCTGACCCGCGAGCCGATCCCGTGGTGATCCGGCGTACCGCCCCCGCGCGGGCGTGACCGACGAGCACAGGCCGATTCGAACGAACAGGCCCGGGGAACGGTTCCCCGGGCCTTGTTGTTGACCTGCTGACGGTGCCGGTGCGCCCGATCAGGCCGCGGTGTACTTGCCGCGCGACAGTTTCTTGATCTTCTCGCTCCTGATGAGCGTCTGGTTGACGATGGTGCGGAAGTTGGGCGAGGTCGTCTTGTAGCCGGCGCGCTTGACGGCGTTGGCGACCTCCGTCACCCCCATCGTCTTGCCCTTGAGCACACGGGCGAGGTAGGTTTCCAGGTTCGCGTCGTTCTGGGGGCGCTTGCGCCCGACCCCGCTGCCCGCGGGCCGTCCCGGCTTGCGTCCGGGCTTCCGCCCGCCGCGCCGGCGACCCCGGGCCGGAGCGACGTCCAGCCCGGCGAGTTGCGAGCGGACGTCGTCGAGTTCCGCCATCAGTTCGGCCTCGCGGTCGCGCAGGGCCGGCGCCGCGTTCTGCCGGCGGGCGAGTTCGGCCGCGATGGCCTCCGTGCTCATCGACGCCAGCGCGCCCGTCCCGCGCGCGGCGGACTTGCGCGCACGCCGAACCGCCTTGCGCATCACTCTCTTGCGACGGACCTTCCTCTTCTTCGCCATCGGTGTTCTACCTCGCTTGCCCCGCTCGCACGCCCGTTGTCTGGCCCACGTGGCACAGAGATGAAGTCATGTGTTGTGCCGGGCGCGCGACGCGGCGAGTTGCATTCTACAAGCCATGCTAGCGAGCCGTATGGCGTTGATACAACCAGCAGTGGATAAACAAGTCCAAGGGCGAACCAAACACGAACAGACGCACCACTCGCGCCGATTGAACGGTGGAGAAGGCGTCCCGCCTGTGCCGCTCCCACGACTTCGAAGTTCGGTCCGCAAGGCAGGGCCGCGAGCGCCCGCTCGCGCGAGCGCTGCGTGTGCCAGCGCTGCTCTCGGCCTCATTGCATCAGTTCCGCCGCGAGCGCCCCGCGCAGCCGCACCGCCATCGGTCCGGGCTTTCCATCGGCGATGGACTCCCGCTCCACCGCGACAACCGGCAGCACGCCCCAACTCGAGTTCGTCAGGAAGACCTCGTCCGCCCCGAGCACGTCGTCGATCGTGATCATCCGCCGCTGCGCCTCGACGCCGAGTTCCGCAGCCAGTTCGAGCAACGCGCCCCGCGTCACGCCGGGCAGCACGGGGCTGGGCAGCGTCGCCCCTTCGTCCCCACGGGCAAACGGCGTCAGCAGCACGCCGTCCTTCACGACGAAGGCGTTCGAGACGCACCCGCCCGCGAGGTGGTTGGTGATCTGGAAGACGAGCGCCTCGGCCGCGCCCTTCGCCGAGGTGCGGTGCAGTTCGCGCAGCCGCCACCAGTAGTTCAGCGTCTTGTGCCCCTCGGTCGGGTTGAACGGGTTGGCCCGCGCGTCGGCGATGGCCACCCGCACCCCACGCTCGAACATCGCCTCCGGGTAGTCCGTCGCCGGCTGCGCGAGGATCATCACCGTCGGCGAGTGTGTGGGGGGCGGCGTCGTCCCCGGCGCGGGCCGCGGCGCCGCGCTCATGTCGCCCGCCGTGACCGTCAGCCGCACACGCGCCCGCGCAAGATCGCTCCGTTTCACCGTCAGCAGCACGGCGTCGATCAGCGCATCGCGCCGCAGATCATCGCTCATCCCCAACTCGCGCGCCGACGCACAGAGCCGGTCCACGTGCTCGGGCAGGCGCTCCGCCCACGCCTCCCCGCCCCGGTTCCCCGCCGCCAGCGTCTCGAACAGACCCACGGCGTGCTGCAGCCCCGCGTCGAACGCCGACACCCGGGCCGCGCCCGGCTCGAAGAACGCGCCGTTCAGAAAGAAGATGGTGGGCATGGGGGGAGGGTAGCAAATGGCCAAAGGACCAAATGGCCAAATGGCTCAAGTGCGGCATCGTCAGGCGCGCTCATCCGGGCCTTGCGGGGAGAACGCCGCACGCCGCTCCATCCCGAAGGGATGCTCGTGCGTAGCCGGGGGTTGAGCGGCGAGTCCGCGAGCCGCGAAACCCCCGGACCAGGCCCACCAACTCCCTTCAAAGACCCTGAATGGGTCATCGTGCCTCCCGTCTCACCGATGCCGTCTGTCCGCAAGTCTCGGACGAACCATAAATCGAACAACATGCCGCGCGGCCGGCCGGCGGCGTGCGGAAGACCCTTGACGGTGGGGGGCAATCCGTAGACTGGCATGTGCGCCAGTTCGGGCGCGGGGCCGTCCCGAAGCGAGCGGCGTTCGCGGGTCTCGTGGGCTTCCGGGGCGGCGCCGGGTGGTCGAGCCGAAAGAGCCCAGCCATGACACCAAGGTTTCGGTTTCGCGCAGCGATCTGCGTAGCGGCGGCGGCCGGCGCGGCGGGATCGGCGTTCGCGCAGGAGAAGCCGCAACTCCGGCCGTCGCCCCCGGCACGCGAGGCCTTGGCGCTGCGGTACGCGCCCGCCGCGCTGGTCGACGGGCAGTTGGCGCAGGCGGGCGAGTGGCGCGAGCACGCGCCGGGTACGCAGAGCGGCGTCTCCTGCCAACTGATCTGGGACTGCATGCAGCCCGACTCGACCACTGGGGAGCCGATCGGCGGCCCCGAATGCGGGCTTGCGGAGGGGCAACGATGGCAGTTCTCCACGGCGTACCTCAACCCGTTCTCGGCGAACGACATGGCAGACGCGGTCTACACCTGGGCAACGCGCGCCGGGTGGATGTGGTGGTGGGCGAACACCGCGCAGTGCTACGTCGGAATCCTCACGTCGGACGAGTGGGTCTCCCCGGCGTGCGACGAGGCCGTGAGCACGGCGGACGGCTGGATCTTCGACTTCGGTATTCTGCCCGCCGGCGCATACTGGGCGAACTTCGACTTCGGCGAGACGAGTAAGGACGGCTGGTTCATGCCGCTGGCAAAGCCCGGCTCGAACATGCACTTCCTCTCCGATCGCTTCGACGGCTCGTGGTTCTACCTGCCTGAGTTCCCGTGCCACTTCCTGCTCTGGGGAACGTCGGACGGCGGCGGCCTGCCGGGCCGACCGGGCCGGCAGGAGGCGCAGCAGCACGACGACGACAGCCCGACCGACGCCCAACACCAGATGCCCGACGAGTGCCACTTCTACGACCTCGGTCTCTGCCCCGATCCGCTCGGAAGCACGATCGCGTTCTGGGGGCCGCGCGGGTCAGCATCCTGCTACGTCGACTGCAACGGCGACACGGCCGTGGACACGCGAGACTTCTTCTGCTTCCTGAACCACTACGCCGCGGGCGGGCCGGCGGCCGATTGCAACGGCGACACGGTGATCGACTCGCGCGATTTCCTCTGCTTCCTGTCGCTCTTCATGGACCCGCCCTGCCCGCCGCCCTGCTGACGGCGGGGTCTCGCGTCGTCAGTGCCCCGCCGGTCGCCCGCCGTGGCGCGGGTCGCACGCCGCGTCCCAGCCCGTCGGCGTGCGCACGATGAGTTGCGCCACGCCGATGCCCCCCGTCCGCTCGACCTCGTGCCCGCGCGCCGACAGCGCGACGATCAGCGCATCGCGCTCCGCGCCCGCCGACCCGCTCGCCTCGTAGAGCACGCGGTCCGGCAGCCACTGGTGGTGCAGACGCGGCGCGGCCACCGCGTCGCCCGCGTCCATGCCGTGCACGAGCGCATTCAGCAGGCACTGCGTCGTCGCTGTGATGATCCGCGGCCCGCCCGCCGCGCCCGCCACCGCCTCCACCCGCCCCTCCGCGTCGAGCACGATCGTCGGGTTCATGCTGCTCAGCGGCCGCTTGCCCGGCGCGGGCGCGTTGCGCGCCGACTGTCGCAGCCCGAAGGCGTTCGGCTCGCCCGGGCGGGCCGTGAAGTCGTCCATCTCGTTGTTCAGACAGATGCCCCACGCCTCGACCGTGATCCGCGAGCCGAACGACAGGTTGATCGTCTCCGTGCACGCCACCGCCCCGCCCCACTGGTCCACCACGCACAGGTGGCTCGTGCCCGCGTCGTCCGGCGGCGGCGCGGGGGGGGCTTCGCCCGACGCCTCGCGCGTGCCGTAGACCTCCGCCGGACGCGTCCGCCCACGGTCGATCGCCCCGGCCCGGTCGTCGAGGTACGCGGGCGAGAGCAGCCTCTCCACCGGCACATCGACGAACGCCGGATCGCCCAGCCACTCGGCCCGATCCGCGAAGGCGTGCTTGAACGACTCGACCAGCAGGTGCGCGAACTCCGCGTCAAGCGGGCGCGCCCCGTCCATCGCCCCCGGGAGCCGCTCCAGAATCAGCAGCGTCTGCGCCATCGCCAGCCCACCCGACGACGGCGGCGGCATCGACAGGAACGTGCGCCCCGCAAACTCGAACACCAGCGGCGACACCTCGACCGGCGCATACCCGAGCATGTCCTCGCGCGTGATGATGCCCCCCGCCGCCACGGCCGCCCCGGGGACTTCCGGCGCGTCGTAGAACGCCGCCGCCCCGCGCTCCGCGATCGCCTCGAGCAGCCGCGCCTGCGGCTCGTTGACGATGCGATCGCCCGCCCGGACCTCGCCCTCGCGCAGCAGCGTGCGCCACAGGAACGGGCTGCGCCGCTTCTCCTCGTCGCTCATGCTCCGCGCGGCCTCGCGCGCAGCGGCCGCGTACGCCCCGTCCGCGACGAACCCGTCCCGCGCCGCGGCGATCGCCGGCGCGATCGCCGCGGCACACTCCATCGTCCCGTACCGCTCCAGCGCGTGCAGCAGCCCCGCCACCGTCCCCGGCACCCCGACCGCCAGCCCCGTGCGCGTGCTGGCGTGCTCGTCGCTCGCTCGCTCGAACATGTCGGGCGTCGCCGCGGCGGGCGCGGTCTCGCGGTAGTTGATCGCCGTCACCACCCGCCCGCGCACCGGGTCGCTCGGCAGGTAGACCACCATGAACCCGCCCCCGCCAACGCCGCACGACTGCGGCCGCACCACCGAGAGCGCGAACGAGGCCGCCACGGCGGCGTCGACGGCGTTCCCCCCCGCCCGAAGCATCGCCGCCCCGGCCTCCGACGCGACCGGGTGCGCCGCCGCAACGGCCCCGTGCGCGTACTTCCCGGCGTGCTGCTGGGCGCGGCAGAGGGAGGGCGCGAGGAGGAGAACCACGACGAGCACGGCGCGAAGCAGGAGCACGGCGAAAGTGTAACGCGGATTGTGTGACATTGCCGCGCTCGGGTGCCCGGAACTCACACAATCCGTCTTATCTCCCGTCCAACCGGGATCTGCGCGGGAACTCGCTGAACGATTTCAGCCCGGAGGGCTGGACGCTCGTAGCCGGGGGTTGAGCGGCGAGTCCGCGAGCCGCGAAACCCCCGGACCAGGCCCATCAACCCCACTCCCCGACCCAGAAGGGGTCGCCGTGCCTCCCGTGTTCCGCAAGCCCATCCTTTCGACAACGCTGTCTCCCCGCACGTCCCGGATGAACCTTGTCTCCTGTTCCCTCCGCCATACGCGCGGGAACTTCACTCAATCCGAAGAACACACTGAGCGGAGGGCCTGCTCCAAGGCGCCGCGAACACCGGCGTTCAGAAGATCAGGTACCCCGCGAGTATGGCGCACGTGACCAGCGAGATCACCACGTACAACGTCGTCCCGTACTCGACGAATATCTCCCACGAGTCCTCCTCGCTCGCGACCGAGCCGGGCAGGACCGTCTCGATGAAGGAGAGAATCCCGATGACCGTGAACACCTGATTCGTCCAGTCCATCGGCACGAGCCAGGCAGGCAGCGTGTCGTGCCTCCCCCAGAACATCGCCACGGCCACGATCACGTTCAGCGCGACCGCGATCCAGAACATCAGGTCCGAATGCAGCGCACGGATCGGCCCGTGCCGGTTCAGCGGGTCGAGCAGTCGGATCGTCACGTCGTCGAACCCGAAGCCGCACTCCGGGCAGGTCGGGTCCTCCAGCCCGCGGAGGTTGTACCGGCACATCGGGCACGGCACGTCGCGCGTCGCGAGGTACTCGCGCACGCGCCGCAGCCGTTCCTCGCGCGTGAGGCGGGTGGTGGGCACGAGGGGAGCATAACTCAGGATCGCGAGGGCATCACCTCGGCTCAGAGCAGCGGAAGGTGATGGCACACGCTCACCGCAGCCGGATGCGCGCGAACACCGGGAAGTGGTCCGAGGCGTACCGGCCCTCGCGCTGCGTGCGGATGATGTCCGCCTCGACCACCTCGGCATCCGCGGGCACAAAGATATGATCGATCTTCGCCCCGCCCGTGTTTCCGAGACGGAAGGCGTTGAACGTGCCGACCTCCGCGCCGTCGGGGTGCAAGGCGCGGAAGGAGTCCTGGAACATCGGCACAGTCGGGACGCCCGTGCCACCAAGCAGGTACAGCACCGCCGGGTTGTCCTCGCCCGCGTTGAAGTCTCCCATCACGACGACCGGGTCCGCGTGCGTGCGCGCGCCGACGCGCTCCGCGATCAGCCGCACGCTCCGCTCTCGCGAAGGCTGCGACTCGTGGTCCAGGTGCGTGTTGTAGACGTACACGGCCCGGCCCGTCGCCTTCTCCACCAGCCGCGCCCACGTGCAGACCCGCGTGATCCGGTTCCCCCAGTGCATCGAGCCGGGCGTCTCCGGCGTCTCCGACAGCCAGAACGTCCCCGACTCCGCGACGGCGAACCGCGCCGAATCGTACAGGATCGTCGAGTGCTCGCCGCGAGCGCGCCCGTCGTCGCGCCCCACACCCACCTCCGCGTACCGCGGCAGCGCTGCGGCCAGGTGGTCCAGTTGCCCCCGCAGCGCCTCCTGCAACCCGACCACGTCCGCGTCCGTCTCGCGGATCACCTCCGCCACGAAGTCCGCCCGGTGCTCCCACGCGTTCGGCCCGTCCGCCGCCGTCGCGTACCGGATGTTGAACGTCAGCAGCGACAGTTCCAGCACGGGCTGGGCGCGGAGCGTCGGATGGACGAAGAACAGGGCGGCCAGCAGCAGCAGGGGGCGCAGCACGAACAAGCGTAGTGGGCGCGAAGTAGTGGAGGGGGCCTGCAAAGCCCCGCCCCGGAGTTTGGGTACGATGCGGCCCCGCGGGGCGTGTGGAGGGTGTACGGGATGGGGTGGGAAGCCTGGCTGACCGGGGCGTTGCTCGTGGGGATGCTCGCCGCGCTCGTCGCGGGGCGGTGGGGGCCGGACATCATCCTCATGGGCGTCCTCGTCACGCTCCTGCTCGCCGGCGTCATCGACGCGGGCGAGGCCGTCCGCGGCTTCAGCAACGGCGGCGTCATCACCGTGGCCATGCTCTACGTCGTCGCGGCCGGCATGCGCGAGACCGGCGCGATCAACCTCATCACGGGACCCATGCTCAAGAAAGCGAAGTCCGTCGTCTCCGCCCAGACGCGGATGGTCCTGCCCGTCGTCGGCCTCTCCGCCTTCATCAACAACACCCCCATCGTCGCCATGCTCATGCCCGCCATCGACGGGTTCTCCAAACGCTCCCGCATCCCCGCCAGCAAACTCATGCTCCCGCTCTCCTACGCCTCGATCCTCGGCGGCGTCTGCACGCTCATCGGCACCAGCACCAACGTCGTCGTCGCCGGCATGATGAGCCACGCCGACGTCCGCGACTCCCTGGGCAACCCCGTCCGGCTCGGCATGTTCACCATCACCTGGGTCGGCGTGCCGATCGCGATCGCGGGCGTCGCCTACATCCTCCTCTTCGGCAAGTGGCTGCTGCCCGACCGCTCCAGCCCCGAGCAGGCCGGGCAGGAGCAGAGCCGCAAGTACCTCGCCGCGATGCGCCTCACCGAAGGCTCCCCGCTCGCCGGCAAGACGGTCGAGGGCGCGGGCCTGCGCTCGCTCCCGGGCCTCTTCCTCAGCCGCATCGACCGGCCGGACTCCACCGTCATCGCCGTCGGCCCGGAGGAAACCCTGCGCGCCGGCGACGTGCTGGTCTTCGTCGGCCGACTCGACTCGCTCGTCGACCTCCAGCAGTTCAAGGGACTCGAACCCATCGCGGACGAGGAGGGCGGCGGCGGCTACAGACCCAACCTCCGCCTCGTCGAGGCCGTCGTCTCGCCCGCATCCCCGCTCGTCGGCAGCACCGTCCGCGGCGCGGGCATCCGCACACGCTACGGCGCGGTCGTCGTCGCCGTGCACCGCCAGGGCTACCGCCTCCGCGGCAAGATCGGCGACATCCGGCTCCGCCCCGGCGACACGCTCCTCCTCGAAGCCCCGCAGGGATTCGCCAAGCAGTACCGCGACTCGACCGACTTCATGCTCGTCAGCGAGGCCGCCCAGACCGCCGCGCTCCGACACGAACGGGCCTGGATCGCCATGGGCATCGTGCTCGCCGTCGTCGTCGCGATCTCGACCGGCTGGCTCGACCCGATGGTCGCGGCCATGGCCGGCGCGGGGCTGATGATCCTCACCCGATGCTGCACCGGACCGCAGGCGAGGCGTTCCGTGGACTTCCAGGTGCTCATCGTCATCGCCGCCGCCTTCGGCATCGAGCGCGCCATGAGCACCACCGGCCTCGCCTCCTGGATCGCGCACGGCGTGGTGGACGCGACCGCCGACCTTGGCCCGTGGGCGCTCCTCGCCGTCACCTTCGCCGTCACCACCTTCTTCACCTGCGTCATCACCAACAACGCCGCCGCCGTGCTCATGTTCCCCATCGCCCTCGGCATCACCCAGGAGGCCGGGCTGAACTTCCTCCCCTTCGCCGTCGTCATCGCCGTCGCCGCCAGTTGCGAGTTCTCCACCCCCATCGGCTACCAGACCAACCTCATGGTCATGGGTCCGGGCGGGTACAAGTGGACCGACTACACACGCTTCGGAGGCCCGCTCACGATCCTCTGCGGCATCGTCTGCGTCGCGCTCGCGCCGCTCGTCTGGCCGCTCGTCGCTCAATGAGCGACAGTGGACAGTGGACAGTTGAACGTGGACATGAGGCAGGCCGAAGGCCGAAGGGCAGAGGCCGAAGTCTCGATCTCAGCCCCAAGCCTCAGTCCCCACACCCCTCCGGCCTCCCTTCCTCCGCCCTCCGCCCTCCCCCTTCCGCGACCTCCCTCAATCCCGCCCCCCGGGGGGCCGATACTCCCCGTGAACCGAGCGGCCGTAGAGTCCGTACTGCGGTGGCCGGGACTGCACGGGGCTTTGTACGGGGCCTGCAAGGCCCCGCCCCGCGTCCACCCCGAGGCGACATCAACAAGGTGCATCTGACCCGAGAGGAGTGAGCCGTGGCTGGGAAGAACGGGCTGATCGTGGTGACGGGCGGCGGCGGGTTCATCGGCGGCTGGCTCGTCCGGCACTTCCTCGAGCAGGGACACACCAACGTCCGCTCCGTGGACATCAAGCCCCTCGACGAGTGGTACCAGGTCCACGACGGCGTCGACAACGTCGTCGCCGATCTCAAGGACCTCGGCAACTGCCGACGTGCCTGCGCCGGCGCGGCCGACGTCTACCAGCTCGCCGCCGACATGGGCGGCATGGGCTTCATCGAGAACAACAAGGCCCTGTGCATGCTCAGCGTCCTCATCAACACCCACATGCTCCTCGCCGCCAAGGACGCCGGCGTCAAGCGCTTCTTCTACTCCTCCTCCGCGTGCGTCTACAACGCCGACAAGCAGAAGTCCGAGGACGTCGTCCCCCTCAGGGAGGAGGACGCCTACCCCGCCATGCCCGAGGACGGCTACGGCTGGGAGAAACTCTTCAGCGAACGCATGTGCCGACACTTCCGCGAGGACTACGGCACCTACACCCGCGTCGCGCGTTTCCACAACGTCTACGGCCCCTACGGCACCTGGGACGGCGGCCGCGAGAAGGCCCCCGCCGCCATCTGCCGCAAAGTCATCCACGCCAAGGCCACCGGCAAGCACGAGATCGAAATCTGGGGCGACGGCCACCAGACACGCTCGTTCATGTACATCGACGACTGCATCAAGGGCATCCGCATGTTCATGGACGGCGACTGCGTCGAGCCGCTCAACCTCGGCTCCAACGAACTCGTCACCATCAACGGCCTCGTGGACATCGTCGAGAACATCGCCGGCGTCAAACTCAACCGCAAGTACAACCTCAACGCCCCCAAGGGCGTCAACGGACGAAACTCCGACAACACACTCATCAAGCAGCACTTCGGCTGGGAGCCGGGCATCCGCCTCCGCGAGGGCATGCGCAAGACCTACGACTGGATCGTCGGCGAATACAACCGCCAGCACCGCACCAGCGTCCCCACCAGCGAAGCGGCCCACGCCCGCGCCTGAACGCCGGTCAACGCCGCCACACGTCCAGGTTTACGCCCAGCAGCGACTCCACGCGCTCCGTCTCGCCCTCGAAGAGCGTGCTCGCGTACGCGCGGTCCTCGGGCGTGAGTTTCGGCTTGGGCCTGCCCCCACGCCCGAGCAGGTTCTTCACCCCCAGCCGGTTCACCGCAAACTCGTTGATCCAGTAGAGGTCGTGCCGGCGCATGAACGCGCCCACGCGCGAGGCGACCTTGTACGCCCCCCCCGAGCGCGGCGAGGACGCCGTGTTCACCTTCGTCTCCCCCGTCCCCGGCGGGAACCGGCCCGCGTCGATGCCGAGGTGCTCCGCGATGCGCCGCAGCGCGCCCGGCACGTCCGCGAACGCGTGCTCGCACACCAGCGCCAGCACCGCCTCGCGCGGGAACAGCCCGAAGCACCGCTCGAGGTGCCCCGAGTACCGACCCCACTCGACCGCCTCGGGGTAGTCCGCCAGGAACGACCGGAAGTCCTTGCGGTAGTTGTCGTGCTGGATGCGCCACGTGTAGTGCGAGAACGCCCGCTCGACCGGATCACGCAAGGTCGTGATCAGCCGCGTCACCGACGGCGTCTCCCGGATGCGACGCATCGCCTCCTCCGAGAACAGGTAGTGCGGCGTCACCTCGCCAACGGCCTTGTACCGCCCCGCCTCCGCGTCCGGCGGGAAGAACGACTCGTACCACGCCCAGCCCTTGTCGAAGGAGCGATCGAAAAAGTGGACCTCCTTGCGCTGCTGCGAGACGTACACATCCGGGTGCGCGTCCAGCACCTCGTAGAGCCACGTCGAGCCGCCGCGGGGGACGCCGATGCCGAGGAAGGTGGGCCGCATGGTCGGGTGGCTCGGTCCGGTCTGGGATCGGCGATCGGGCAGGTCCGGTAGCGCGCGGAGGAAATGAGTCGCAACTCGGGGCGAACAGGCCCCGGCGCGCCGTGCATAGTACACTCACGCCTGCCGCGCCCCGGGCCGATGGAAGGCTCGGGCGGGGCAGGGGCGGTCGTGGGGGCGGTCGTGGGGGCGGTCAAAGGCGTCAGCGGCGCAAAGCGCGGGAGCGGCGGCGTGAAGGTGCTCGTCACGGGGGGTTCAGGGTTCATCGGGTCGTTCTTCATCGACCAATTCCGCCGGACCGGCACGCCCTACGTCATCCTGGACCTCGTCGATCCGCCCTTCGACACCTCGGGCGGCTCCTTCATCAAGGGCGACATCCGCGACCCCGCCGCCGTCCGCCGCGCCATGGCCGGCTGCGACCGCGTCCTCCACCTCGCCGCCGCCCACCACGACTTCGGCATCGCCCGTGACACCTACTTCTCCGTCAACGAGATCGGCTCCAAGGTCATGTGCGAGGAACTCGACCGCGCCGGCGTCCGCGAGTGCTGCTTCTACTCCACCGTCGCCGTCTACGGCGATGCCCCCGAGCCGCACTTCGAGGACTCCGAGAAACGCCCCAACTCCCCCTACGGCGAGAGCAAACTCGCCGGCGAGCGCGTCTTCGAGGCCTGGACCGCCCGCGGCGAAGGACGCCGCTGCCTCGTTATCCGTCCGACCGTCACCTTCGGCCCGCGCAACTTCGCCAACATGTACTCGCTCATCCGCCAGGCCGCCTCGGGCCGCTACCTCGAGTTCGGCGCGGGCACCAACGTCAAGAGCCTCTCCTACATCGAGAACATCGTCGAGGCCACGCTCTTCCTCTGGGAGCGCGCTCCCGCCGAGCGCGCCCCGTTCGACGTCTTCAACTACATCGACAAGCCCGATCTCACCAGCGCGGAGATCACCGCGGCCGTCTGCCACTCGCTCGCCCGCAAGCGCCCGCCGCGCCTCCCGCTCTGGCTGGGCCTCGCCCTCGCCCTGCCCTTCGACGCGGTGATCGCGCTGACGGGCCGGAACCTGCCGATCTCCGGCGCACGCGTGCGCAAACTCTTCTCCACACAGACGAAGTTCGAGGCCGACAAGGTCATCGCCGCCGGCTTCAAGGCCCGCGTCCCTCTGCGCGAGGGCATCGACCGCATGGTCAGGTGGTACCTCGCCGAAGGCCGCGCCCAGCACGCCGTCTGGCACCTCCCCCCCGCCGAAGTCGCCGTCGGCACCGCCGAGGCGTGAGCCGCAGGCAAGCCGCACCGGCGCGGTTCCGGACCAACGCCAAAGGCGTGAACCAACCGCAGCCAGGGGCAACGCCCCTGGACCGCGACACACCACCTGCAAGCCCTGACAGAGCGACCCAGGCCATCGCGCGCGATCCACCGCGCTCCCGCTCACCCGCCGCGATGCGGCTCGCGCCGCGCATCCCACCACACCCAGGGGCGTTGCCCCTGGCTCCGGCGAAGGCACGCCTTCGGCGTAGCCAAGCGTGAGAATCACTCTCTCAAGGTCGCCGGCCCGTTGCCCACAACCCCCACGATCACCTCCCCGCACTCCGGGCAGACGGGAGACGCGACCGCCGAGACGTCATAGCAGCACCTGGGGCAGAGGCCCCGGGCGGTGCGGCCTTGTCTGATGTCCTCGATCCAGGGCGAGACGATGCCGCTCCGGACACCACGCCAGAGCGAGACGCCCACGACGGCGAGCGCAGGGAAGACAAGCGCGTTGATGACGTACCCGGACCAGAGAACCCGGGAGACGGAGGTCGGCCCGCCGCGCAGCACCCCGCCGTCGAACGGGTGGTGGCCCGTCGCGTCGAGGAGGTCGGCGAGCGATGCACGGATCGAGCTCTCCTGCGCGGGCGTCGGCGTCGAGCCGTCGTACATCGTGATCCGGAGGATCAGGACTTCGCGGCGCTCGCGGGTGGGCGCGAAGAAGCCCGGGCGGCGCACGATGGAGCGGAACGCGATCGAGCCTGGTGCGCCCGTCGGGTCGCGCCAGCGTGGATCGTCGGGGTCGGCGGGCACGGCGAGCGTGCCGCCGTCGTCGAAGATCGGGTAGTTCCGGATGTGGATACACCCGCCCCTCGCGCCCAAGAGAGGCGCGGCCACGAAGAGGTAGACGATGGCCAGCACAACAACCGCCGACCACCACACGTTCGCAGGTCGGGGCGGAGCCTTGCTCGGTTCGCGGATCACCATGGGAGCGTTCCCGAGGGAAGATACGCGAAATCCCGAGCCTGAGTTGCCCGGCAAGCAGGCGTAGTTTGCGAGAATCAAACGGATTGTGAGAAGCCGTTGCGCACTGAAGGGGTGAAGAGGGAAGCGTCCTCGACCCGTGAGCATGACAGTCGAGGCGCGGCGTATCGCGGGAGACGTATGAGGCGTGGCTACGCCGAAGGCGTGCCATAACCAAAGCCAGGGGCAACGCCCCTGGGACGGTGCGCTATGCGTTGCGAGCCGCATCGCGGCGGCCGAGCAGGGGCGACGCGGACCGCGCGCGATGGGTTGGCACGCCCATTCAGGGCTTTGTGGTGGCGTGTTGCGGTCCAGGAGCGTTGTCCCTGGCTCGGGCTGGTTCACGCCTTTGGTGTGGTTGAGAGGGCCGTTCGGGGTTGCCAGCGAGCGTCGGGTCATCTGCTCTTCGGAGAACGCGAGGCCCGCGTGGGTCGAGAGGGCGGAGAGAAAACGCCGCCACAAGCGCGGGGCGCCCGAAGCGCACAGACCTCACACGTTCCGCATCACTTCCTCAAGGCCGCAGCCTGTCGCGGCGCATCCCCACAATCACCTCCCCGCACTCCGGGCGGCGATACCGGACTTTATTTGTCCCGATCAGCGTGGCTTCCTTCGTGAGTGCCGGGGCAGATGCCCCTTTCGCCGCATTCGGAGTCGACGGGTAATGCGACGGAGGAAACGCGGCATCCTCCGTGCGGTCAGAATTCTTGTTTGATGTCGCGTGGTGCCCGGCGAGAATCCCAGATCATCGAAAACACCATAATAGCGAGTGCGAGCACGGCAATTACGATTACACCAAGCCGGTTGGCATCCAAGGCGCATGAACACGTAATCCCAAAGACCAGCGGCATGGCCGCGAAGAGCCAACCCAGGAATCCCCTTCGACGAACATGCAAATGAGCGGGAAGAACCCGATGGTCGTCATGCACAAGAAGATAGTCAAGTCTGGCTCGCGATAGACGACCGCGCCAGTTCACGGTGAGTAGAAACACAAAAGCAAACACACCTACCGTTGCAGGTCCATATGCGGACCATCCCACGAGATTGCCGAATCGAGATGCGGCTACTGCACCAGCCTCGGACGGCACAGGTGTAGCGAGCACGTATGTCACTCCGCCAATGCCCGCTGTGAAAAGCCCGGCGCTCCACTGTTCTATGCGTCGATACACATTCAGATCATCGGCATACTGATCTGCAAGAGTCCGAGCCATGCTTGTCCCCGCCAATTATTCTCAGGTCCGCGCTCAAAACGGCCGCGTGTCAGCGAACCGGAATGACTCACCGCGCTTCACGCCGTGCGGCCCAGGAGGGCCGACCGCACGCGCCCGCGCCGCGCCATCTCGTCGCGGATGCTCTGTTCCCGGTCGCGCAGGCCCAGGGCGTCCAGCACATCCGCCAGCGGGATCGTCCGCGAGGGATCGCCCGGATCGTTCCGGATCCACTCGGGCAGCCGGTGCGTCTCGTCCACCAGCGCCCACTCGTCGAGGTCCGCGTGCTCCGCCGCGACCCGCCGGAGCGTTTCGACGTCAAAGCGCGTGAGCGACCCGACGCCCGGGTCAGCGTCGTCGAGCAGCACAAGGTCGTAGCGCTCGGTGCGAAAGGAGCGCGCCCATTCGCCGACGTCACGATGCACGCCTTTGATGAGGTCGTACACCCCGCCGGGCAGCGGCCCGCGACGCATCGCCACGAATCGATCGGTAAAGATCGGCCGACCCGCCTCCCGCAGTGCGGACCGGTTCGCGAGGTACAGCAGCTTCAGCACGCGCATGTAGTTGTCCCGCCGGCCCGGCCGGTCGCGCAACAGCACGGCGGCCGCCTGTGCGGCGCGGATTGTGTCAAGAGGCCACTCCATGCGAGCAATTATGCCCGGCGCCGTCCCCCAGAGCAAGCCGCTCCACGAGCAGCAGCCCTGACGGTCGCCTCCGCCCTTCGGCCGCGCTCCCGGTTGTGCCCGCTGGCCCCCGCCCCATTCCCTGCACCCGCGCCCCCTCCCGGGCCGATGAGGGTGCCAACCCGGAGGACGCCCATGAGATCGAGCCACGCTCGCCCCTTCCGCACGCTCCTCGCCCCGAGGGCCGGCGCATGACGCGCGGCTCGCCCCTTCTCATCGCGCTCCCCGACGGCCTGAACGCCAGCGGCGTCACCACCTGGGCCGTGCGCCTCGCCTCCGCCCTCTCCGCCTCCGGTCGCTCCAGCGGCCTCATCCTCCACCCCGAGCCGCCCGGACAGCGGCCCATCGACGCCGCCCTCCACCCCGCCGTGCGCGTCTTCGACCTGCGCCGCCTGCCGCGCCTCGACGCCGGGGGGGGGGCCGCGTTCGCCCCCGCATATCTCGCCGCGGCCCGCTCGCTCGGGGCGCGACCAGGCCACCCGGCCGTGCTCAGCCCGAACCTCGTGGGCGAGTGCTACGCCGTCGCGGCCGAACTCACGCGCACCGACGCCGACGCTATCCGCACCATCGCCGTCCACCACGCCGACCTCGCCTACAACGACGCCGTGTGCGCCCACTTCGAACCGATCGTCCACGCCTTCGTCGGCGTGAGCGAGCGGATCGCCGACCGCCTGCGCCGCCGCCTGCCCGCGCGGGCCGCCGACGTGTACCGCGTGCCCCACGGCGTCGAGGCCGCGGGCATCGCCGCGCCGCGTGCGCCGCTCGACGGGCGTCCCATCCGCCTGCTCTACGCCGGCCGCATCGAGCACGAGCAGAAACGCGTGCGTGCCCTCGTCGCCATGTCCGACGCCCTCACCGCCCGCGGCGTCGCGCACGAACTGGCCATGGTCGGCGACGGGCCGGCCTGCCCCGAGATCGACGCGGCCTGCGCAACCCGCCCGTGCGTGCGCCGACTCCCGCCCCGCTCCCCCGCCGGCATCGCAGCCCTGCTCGACGCCGCCGACCTCTTCGTCCTCGCCTCGCGCTACGAGGGCCTGAGCGTCTCCGTCCTCGAAGCCATGGCCCGCGGCTGCACGCCCGTCATCACGCGCACCGCCTCCGGCGCGGGCGAGCAGATCGCAGACGGCGTCACCGGCTTCCTCATCGACACCGACGACGACACCGACGACACCGCGATCGGCCAAGCCATGGCCGACGGCGTGCAGCGGGCGATCCGCGTCGGCCCGCACCACGCCGGCGCGGCCGCGGCGAAGCGCGCCCGCGAGGCCTTCAGTGTCGATCGCATGGCCGCCGCGTACGCCGGGATCATCGACACCTGCGCCGTCGCGCCCGCCCGCCGCTGGCCCGACGATCGCCCCGTCGCCTTCACCACCGTTCCCGCCGACGCCGCCGAGCGCATGCGCGCCGTGCTGGACCGCCTCGCCGGCCGGCGCATCGTCGTCCACGGCGTGGGCCGGCACACGACCGAACTCGCCGAGGTGCTCGCCGAGTCGCCCGCGTGCGTCGTCGCCTTCACCGACGACGACCCCGCCCGCCAGGGGGGGGCGATCCGCGGGGTGCCCGTCGTCGCGCCAACCGACGCCGCGCTCTCCGGCGCGACCGACGTGCTCATCAGCACCTTCCTGCACGAGAACGCGGTCTGGGAACGCCGCGCCGTCTACGAGCGCCAAGGGCTGCGCGTCCACCGCGTCTACGGTCACTCCTCCGGCAGCGAGGCCAGCAGCGACTTCGCCCGATCGTTGACATAACGCAGCAGTTCCTCCGCCCGCCCCGGCTCGTTCAACGCCGCCGCGTGCACCGCCTCCTCCGCGTACCGGCACACCGCCGCCAGCGCGCCGCGACGATCCGCGAGCCACGAACCCTCGCGCGACGGCCCGATCGCAACCTCGTGGAAGAGATCACGCCGCGTGCCCACTCCGCGCGCCGCCGCCAGCCGTTCGAGCCGCCCCGCCAGCAGCGCGCCAGGCGCTTCGTCCCGCAGCGCGAGCGCGCGCGACGCCGCCTCCGCCCGCACCCGCGGCCCGAGCGCCCTCAGCCCCCGCGCCGACATCTCCCACCCCGGCCACGACTGCACCGCGCCCGGCGTCGGCGGCGACGACGCGACCAGCCGCAGGTACGACGCCGCATCCCGCTGCACCGCCAGTGTCGCCGCGAGCGTCCGCAGGCGTTCCGTGTCCGCGCCGCGCCGATCCGCGAGCCGATCCGACGACGCGGACTCGACCCACGCCGCTCGCGCCGCCGCCGCCGCCCGCACGACCTCCTCGCCCCGCCCGCCCGTCGCGTCGCGCCACCCTCGCTCGTTCGGATCGGCCGTCAGTTCAGCCAATCCCGGGATGACGAAGAGCAGCGGGGCGGTCTCGGCGAGCGTCCGCAACTCAGCGAGCGCGCTGTCCCGCGACGCCGGCCGCCCGAGTTCGACGCCCAGCACGCGCACCCGCTCCGCCAGCGGCAGCATCGCCCGCACCGGCGTCGGCTCGCGCGTGCGCGGCTCGGTCTCGGGCGCGGGCGACTCGCCCGGCGCGCCGGCGCCGACCCACTCGCACAGCAGCCGGTTCAACGCAACGAGCATCCACGCATCGTCCACCGCACGCTGCTGCGCGTTCAGCGCAGCCATGATCGCCGGGTCCGTCGCGGGGTCCGGCTGCTCAAGCACGCTCGCCAGCACCGCGAGCACGCGCGGCTCACCATCGCGGGCCGCATCGGCCAGCGATCGCAGCGCGGGGCGCACCTGACGCGCCACCGCCGACTCATCCGGCAGCCCAGCCCGCGCCTCCACGAGCGAAAGCGCCCGGTCCATCGCCGCCCCGATCCGCGCCAGCGATGCGCCAACCCTCCTCGGATCGTTCGCGTCGGCCGCGACGAGCCGAAGCCACGCCTCGCGCGCCTGCCGCGATCCCGCCCGGGCCGCGTCGATGCGGTCCAGCCTCGCCCCGATCGACGCGAGCACGCGCAGATCACGCAGCGACGACATCGCCGACGGCGCGAGCGAGCCGCTCGTCAGCGCGACGAGCGCGCGGTCGAACTCTTCGCGCAGCCGCTCGCGCGCCGCCCCCGTCGCCCACGCCGGCAGCGACTCGACAGCCGCGTGCGCCTCCAGCGCGCCCGCCGCCACCGCCTCCGCCGACCGCGCGTACGCGGGCCACCCCGCCGCGAGCCGCGTCCGCTCGCTCAGCCCACCAACCGCCCGCGCCGCGTCGTCCGAGAGCGACCCACCCGCCACGAGCGCGTCGAGCGCATCCGCGAGCCTGCCCAGCGTCGCGCCGTCCGGCAGCCCGCGCTCACCTTCGACAAACCAACCCACCGCCCCGACCGGCGCGCCCGCCAGTGTCGTCACCGGCGCGAACGCATCGCGGATCGACCGGTCCAGTTCGTTGTCGTCCGCCGGTGCCGCCGCGCTCAGCAACGCCAGTTCATCCGCCACCGCGTGCAGCGTCGGATCCGCCAGCGCAGTCTGGTTCGTCAGCAGCGAATCGAGGTCCGCCATCCTCCCCGCCACCGTCCGCCCCGTCAGCACCCGCACGCTCCCGCGCTCGCCCGCCTCCTCGCCCGAGCGGATCAACGCGGCCGCCAGACGCCGCGCCGCCGCCCGCACCCGCGCCGCCGCCGACGTGTCGCGGGCTTCGATCGCCCGCGCCTGCTCCTCCATCAGCGACGCGACCGCCAGCGCGGCCTTCCCCTCCCCCGGCTCCGGCACGCGCACCCCGCCCAGGTCCAGACGCTGCGCCCACGCAGGGGGGGGGCACGCCCCCACGACGACGGCCGCGGACAACAGCAGGACGGCGGCAAGGCGGGGTCGTGCGGACACCGGCTCAGTGTACGGGTCGCGTGCGCCGGGGTTTCGGGCAAGGCCGCCATCCCCGCGATACGCTGCCCCCGTGCGCCTGGCCGTGGTCATGCCGGTCTTCAACGAGGAGGCGACGCTCGCCGAGGCCGTCGCGCGCCTCGACGCCGTGCCCCCCCCGGCCGTGCCCGGCGGCCCCCGGCCCCTCGAACGCCGCCTGATCCTGGTCGACGACGGCTCCACCGACGACACCCCGCGCATCGTCTGCCTCCTCGGCGAGCGGCCCGACGTCCTCACCGTCATCCACAAACGCAATCTGGGCAAGGGCGCGGCCCTGCGCTCCGGCTTCGCCGCCGCCCTCGCCGACGGCGCGGATGTCGTCCTCGTCCACGACGCCGACCTCGAATACGACCCCGCCGACCACGCCGCCGTCCTCCGCCCCATCCTCGACGGCCGCGCCGACGCCGTCATCGGCACCCGCTTCCAGGGCCAGACCCACCGCGTCCTCTACTACTGGCACTCGGTCGCCAACCGCGCCATCACCACGCTCAGCAACATGCTCACCAACCTGAACCTCACCGACGTCGAGTGCTGCCTCAAGGCCTTCCGGCGCGAGGCCCTCGAACGCATCCGCGTCGAGGAAGACCGCTTCGGCGTCGAGCCGGAACTCGTCGCCAAACTCGCCCGGCTCCGCCTGCCGCACGAGGACCGCGAACGCGAGACGCGCCCCGCCCGCATCTACGAGGTGCCCGTCAGTTACGCCGGCCGCACCTACGCCGAGGGCAAAAAGATCACCTGGCACGACGGCGTCGCCGCCGTCTGGTGCATCCTCAAGTACGGGCTGAAGTAGCGAGGTGGCGTAGTGGCGAAGTGCCAGAGTGGCGGAGTGACGACCAGACGGAGTGGGTGAGTGGATCGAATGTCCACTGTCCACTGTCCACTGCCCACTGTCGCGACCGCGTTCAGTCCCGCGACACTCGCTCAATGACAACCGGCTCGGCCGGCACGTCGTCGTGCCCGCCCTTGTTGCCGGTGCGCACGCCCTTGATGCGGTCCACCACGTCCATTCCCTCGACCACCTTCCCGAAGACCGCGTAGGCCGCGCCGTCGCTCTGCGGCTGGTCGAGGAAGGCGTTGTCCTTGACGTTGATGAAGAACTGCGCCGTCGCCGAGTCCGGGCTGCCGCCGAGCCGCGCCATGGCGATCGTGCCGCGCACGTTCTTCAGCCCGTTGCGCCACTCGTTGGCGATGCCCGGCCGCGTCCGCTTCTGCTTCATGTCCGGCGTGAACCCGCCGCCCTGGATCATGAACCCGTCGATCACGCGATGAAAGATCGTCCCGTCGTAGTGCCCATCGTCCACGTACGAAAGAAAGTTCTCCGTCGAGACGGGCGCGCTCTCGCCGTCGAGTTCGAGCACAATGTCGCCCATCGAAGTCGTCATTCGGACACGCATGGTTGCTCCTTTGGAAGGCACCGGGCACCAGGCATCAGGGGCCGGCGAAAGCGATCAAGGGATGAAGAGACAACAGATACAGTCGTACTCTGCCACTCTGCCACTCTGCCACTCTGCCACTCCGTCACTCCGTCACTTCCCCACTCCCTCACTCCCCCTCATACGTCCCCCGCACGTGCAACTCCTCGAGCTGCTCCGGCGAGACCGGCCCCGGCGCGCCCGTCATCAGGTCCGCCCCGATCTGCGTCTTCGGGAACGCGATCACGTCGCGGATGTTGTCCGTCCCCGCCAGGTGCATCACCAGACGGTCCAGCCCGAACGCGATCCCGCCGTGCGGCGGCGCGCCGAACCGCAGCGCGTCCAGCAGGAACGAGAACTTGACCTGTGCCTCCTCCGGCGTGATGCCCAGCAGCCCGAACACCTTCTCCTGCACCTCGCGCCGGTGGATACGGATCGACCCCCCCCCGATCTCCGACCCGTTCAGCACCAGGTCGTACCCCGCCGACACGATCCCCTCGATCGTGTCCCGGTCGTCGGCCTTCGCCGCCAGGAACGCCTCGACCTGGTCCGGGTTCGGCGCGGTGAACGGGTGGTGCATCGCGAAGAACCGCCCCTCCTTCTCGTCGAACTCGAACATCGGGAAGTCCACGACCCACAGGAAGTTCCACCTGTCCTCCGGGATCATCCCGAGATCGCGCGCCACCCGCAGCCTCAACTCGCCCATCGACTTCGTGCACACCGCGTACGAGTCCGCCCCGAAGAGCGCGCTGTCGCCAGGTTGCAGCCCGAGCCGCGCGATCAACTCGTCCTTCACCGGCTCGAGGAACCGCGCGATCCCCGTCTCCAGTCCCGCGCCCGTCAACTTCACCACCGGCACGCCCCCGGCCCCGAACTGCTTGACGAACTCCGAGTACCCGTCCGTCAGTTTGCGAGTCAGTTTCTCCGCCCCCCCCGGCACGCGCATCGCCTTCACCACGCCCCGGCGCTTCGCCAGCGCATCGTGGAAGACCTTGAACTCCGTCCGCCGCGCCAGGTCCGACACGTCCGTCAGTTCCAGCCCGAACCGCGTGTCCGGCCGGTCGATCCCGTACCGGTCCATCGCCTCGTGGTACGTCATCCGCTGCATCTGCGGCACGTCGATCCCCGCGACCTCTCCCCACAGGCGCCGCGCGAACCCCTCCATCACCTCCATCACGTCCTCACGCTCCACGAACGACATCTCGAGGTCGATCTGTGTGAACTCCGCCTGCCGGTCCGCGCGCGGGTCCTCGTCGCGGAAGCACCGGCACACCTGCAGGTACTTCTCGAAGCCCGCAACCATCAGAATCTGCTTGAACAACTGCGGGCTCTGCGGCAGCGCATACCACATCCCCGGCTGCAGCCGGCTCGGCACGATGAAGTCCCGCGCCCCCTCCGGCGTGCTCTTGCACAGAATGGGCGTCTCCACCTCCGTAAAGTCCTGCTCGTCGAAGTAGTCCCGCGTCACCTTCGCCACACGGTGCCGAAGACGGAGAATCTGCTGCATCCGGGGCCGGCGCAGGTCGAGGTACCGATAACGAAGGCGAGTCTCCTCGGCCGGCAGGTTCTCCTCGTCGCTCGGCAGGAAGGGCGGGTTGTCGGTCTTCGCCAGCACCTCCAGGTCCTTCACGACCAGTTCCACTCGCCCCGTCGCCAGTCTCGGGTTCGGCCCGCCCTTGCGCAGCCGAACCTCGCCCCGCACCGCGATCACGTCTTCGTTGCGGGCCTTGTCCGCAGCCCGGACCACCTCCGGCGGCGCGTCCTCCGTCTCGAAGACCAGTTGCGTGACGCCGTCGCGGTCCCGCAGGTCGATGAACACCAGCCCCTGCCCGTGGGACCGGTACGAGTTCACCCACCCCGCGAGAGTGGCGGTCTGTCCGACGTGCTCCTCGCGGAGTTGCCCGCAGGAGTGGGTTCGCTTCAGCATGGCCGATCGGCTCCGGTGCCCGCAATGGGGCCGGGAGTATAGGGAAGGGGATTTCCCTTGCCGGAACCTCTTTACCGCCGGGACATGGGCTGGCGTCGAGAACGAAAAGTCGCCGAGTGTGGAAATAGGCGTTCCTTCCCCCGCGTCGATCCGGTACAGTGGCACCAGACGGAGCGGACGACTCACCCGGCGGATTCCGGGGAGGACGCGATACCGTGCCATCGGGTTCCGCCCCGCGCGACACGAAGACAGGAGCATGCCATGCGGAGGAAGACGTCATTGCTGGGAGTGGTCGGGCTGTGCGCCGCGTTCGGCGCGCCCGCGCTGGTGAGCGGCCAGCAACTGGAGCGGGTCGAGATCAACGGGCTGACGCCCGTGGTGGTGGTCCTCAAGGAGCAGGCCCCGCCGTTCGACGTTCAGTTGCTCCGCAACCTCAACAACAAGGACCTGCGCCGCCAGATCGTCATTTCGACGCTCAAGCAGGTGGCCCAGAACACCCAGGGCGGCGTGCTCGCCGACCTGCAGGCCGCCAGCGCGGAAGGCAAGGCCGACAACATCTGGCCGCTCTGGATCACCAACGCCGTCGCGGTCCACGTCACACCCGACGTCGAAGCCGCACTCGCCGCGCGCGACGACGTCGCATTCGTTCACCGCGAGGCGCTCGTCGGCCCCGAAGTCTTCCCCGTCATCAAGGGCGACGATCCCGTCACCGCCGCGATCGAGTGCGGCGTCAGCCTCATGAAGGCCCCGCAGGTCTGGGCCGAGGGCAACACCGGCCAGGGCGTCGTCGTCGGCGTCATCGACACCGGCACCTGCCTCGGCCACCCCGACATCGCCAACCAACTCTGGAAGAACCCCGGCGAGATCCCGGGCAACGGCATCGACGATGATGGAAACGGCTTCATCGACGACGTCTACGGCTGGAACTTCGAGAACAACAACAACAACGTCAACGACAACAACTTCCACGGCTCCCACGTCGCGGGCACCGTCGCCGGCGACGGAACCCAGGGCACCCAGTGCGGCATGGCCCCCGACGCCCAGATCATGACCCTCAAGTTCTGGAACAACCTCTCCGGCGAGGCCAGCGTCTGGAACTGCATGCAGTACGGCCTGGCCAACGGCGCGGACGTCCTCACCGCCAGCCTCGGCTGGCTCCACGCCTGGAACCCCGCCCGCGCCACCTGGCGACAGACCTGCGAGAACGCCTTCGCCACCGGCGTCGTCGTCGTCTTCGCCGCCGGGAACGAGGGGAACAGTTTCCCGCCCTTCGACAACGTGCGCACCCCGGGCGACGTCCCCGACATGATCACCGTCGGCGCCACCGACTGCTCCATGAACATCGCCTCCTTCTCCAGCCGCGGCCCCGTCACCTGGCAGAACGTCGCCCCATACAACGACTGGCCCTACCCCCCCGGAAAGCTCAAGCCCACCATCTCCGCCCCCGGCGTCAGCACCGTCTCCCACAACTTCTGCAACGGATACACCCAGGCCAGCGGCACCTCCATGGCCACACCCCACGTCTCCGGCGGCATCGCCCTCATCCTCAAGGCCAACCCCAACCTCGACCATTACGAAGTCAAGCAGATCCTCAAGGACACCGCCATCGACCGCGGCACCTCCGGGCCTGACAACACCTACGGCTACGGGTTCGTCGACATCTACGCCGCCGTCGAACTGGCCAAGTCCATGGCCTGCACCGCCGACCTCAACGGCGACGGCGTCGCCAACACGCTCGACCTCCTCGAGTTCCTCAACCTCTACAACGCCAAGGACAAGAAGGCCGACTGGAACAACGACGGCACCATCAACACCCTCGACGTCCTCGCCTACCTCACCTCCTGGAACCAGTGCCAGTAAGCCCCATCGGTACGATCGCCTGATCTCACGCCCCGCCCCGCCGGCGGGGCGTTTTCTTGCGCACCCTCACTCGCCCCAGCGCCGCTCGCGCCGCTCGACCCGCCCCAGCGGGTCCGCCGGCTCGAAACTCACCCGGTTCGCACCCAGCAGCGTGCCAGTGGCGAACGCGAGGTCCACCTGCGCGATCTGGTAATCCACGATCGCGCGCAACTCCGCGCTCTGCGCGTCCGCAAGCCGCGCCGCCGCGTCCAGCACGTCGTTGGTCGTCGAGGCCCCCACGCCGAACTGCCGCTCCTCGGCCGCGAACGTCCGCGCCGCCAGGATCGCCGCCTGCCGCGACGCCAGCACCCGCTGCCACCCCGCCTCGATCGCGTCGATCGCGTCCAGCGTCTCCGACCGGATCGCCTGCTCACGAGCGTCCCGCGTCGCCAGCCGCTGCAATCGCTGGATCATCGACCGACGCACACGCGACTCACGCTCCTCGTTGCCCAGCGGCACCTCCGCCCGCAGGCCCACCTGCCAGTCCTCGAACCGGTTGTCGCGCAGCGTCCGGAACGAATCCGCCGCGTCCTCGCCCAGCCCGTTGATCCGGTACGTATAGTCCAGCACGATCAGCGGCAGCGCCTGGTTGCGGTTGAACTCAACGTTCAGCGCATCCATCGCCAGTTGCAACTCCAGTTCCAGCATCTCCATCCGGTTCGCCACCGCCGCCGACGCCAGCGCCGCCGGATCGAACTCGTACCGCACCGGGTCCGGCGGCGACGCGGGCAGCACCTGCGCCGCCGACTCCGGACCCAGGTCCGGCAGGTTCACGAGCCGCTTCAGTTCTCGCTGCTGCGCCAGCGCGGCGTTCTCCGCCACGATGATCGCCTCCAGCCGTTCCGCCACCCCCGCCTCGGCCCGGATCACCTCGATCTCCGGCGCAAGCCCCGCCCCGAAGCGCCGCCGCGCCCGCTCCAGTTGCCGCACCGCCAGTTCGTACTGCTGCTGGCGCACGTCGAGTTCGCCCCGCGCCCGGTACAGCCGCCAGTACGCCCGATCGACCGCCGCCAGTTGCCGGATGACCTCCGCCTTCGTGCGCGCCTCGGCCGTCTGCCGACCGTACGACGCGATGCGGATGCCGTGCGTGGTCGCGCGCCGCCCCGCCCCGCGCAGCAGGTTGTGGCTGATCGAGAGTTCAAGGTCCGACGTGTACGCCGGGTTCAGCGTGCTGAAGATGTTGTTGGTCTCGGTGCGCGTCATCGGCAGGCCAACCGTCGCCGTCCCCCCCGTCCGCAGCGGGATCGTCACGCCCGGCTCCAGCAGCCCGAACTCCCGCTGCGCCGAGTCAAGGTCGGAAGCGGTGGGGGAGTCCGTGTCCGACCACAGGGCCCGCGTCGTGAACACCGCGTTGAAACGACCCTCCTCCTCCGACACGCTCTCGTTCGCGATCGAAGGCTCCAGCAGCGCGACGCGAAGGTTCAGGTTTCCCTCCAGCGCGGCCGCCCGGCATTCCTCCAGCGTCAGGTCCACACGCTCCACGCCCTCGAAACGCGAGCGCAGCACGCCCGCCTCCCCCGCGTCCGACTGCTCCGCGGCACGGTGCTCCTCCAGACGCATCGGCTCGGCCGCCCGAAGCCGCTCGCGCAGCCCGCCCGGCGCATAGTCGCTGCCGTGCGGAAACAGCGGATTCGCCGCGCACCCCGCAAAGAGGAACGCAGAGGCCGCGGAGAGTGAGCGCAGAGAACGCAGAGCGCAAACAATGTTCCGCGGCACGCGCGCCGGGGGTGTATGTGGCCTCAAGGTGCTTCTCCCGCTCGTTCCGTTCTCACGACCATTCCCGTTTCGCTCCGCGTTCTCTGCGTTCCTGCTCGGCGCCCTCTGCGTTCCGCCTCACTCGTGCCGCAGCGCCACGATCGGGTCCAGCCGCGCCGCCTTCAGCGCGGGGAACATCCCGAACACCACGCCCACACCCGCCGAGAACCCCACCGCCAGCATGACCGCCCACGCCGGCACCGACGCCTGCTCCATCGGCGAGTCGGGGATCTGCCGCAGGCCGAGGATCAGCCCCTGCCCGATCAGGATGCCCAGCCCCCCCCCCGCGAGGCACAGCGTCACCGCCTCGACGAGGAACTGCACCAGCACCACGCCCGGCCTCGCCCCGACCGCCTTGCGCAGCCCGATCTCCCGCGTCCGCTCGCTCACCGACACCAGCATGATGTTCATGATCCCGATCCCGCCCACCAGCAGGCTGATCCCCACGATCCCGCTCGCCCCGGCCGTGATCGCCGCCGCCATCGCGTTGAACTGGTCGATGAACTGCTGAATCACCTGCACCTCGAAGGTGTCCTCGTCGTTCGGCTTCAGTTCCCGCATGCGTCGGAGGACGCTCGCCACCTCCGCCCGCGCGTCGTCCACCTTGTCCGCCCCCGCCAACTGCCCCCACGCCTGGTTGATCCACCCGTTCGGGTTCATGATCTGCGCAGTCCCGAACGGGATGAAGATCTCCGTCGAACTGTCCCCCCCCCCGAACATCGCCGAGAACTGGATCGTCTCGACGACCCCCACCACGAGGAATCGCCGCCCCGCCAGCAGGATGTGCTGCCCCACCGGGTCCCGGTCCAGCCCGAGGTCGTCGATCGCCGCCTCGTTCACGAGGCATACGAACCGCCGCTCCTCCTCGTCAATCGTGCTGAACGGCCTGCCCATCAGCACCTGCCGACCCACGATCCCGTGCCACGTCGGCCAGATGCCCACCACCGCCACGCTCTCCAGCAGCGAGTCCGCGTGCTCCGCCCGATACCCGCCCCACCACTCCGGCGTGATCGACTCGATCGACGGGCACAACTCCGCGATCGCCTCCACCTCCTCCAACTTCAACTGCACGTCCCGCCAACTCATCCGGTTCCACATGCTCCGCGGCAGCGTCCCGTCGATGTACACACGCTTCGTCCCGATCTTCTCGAACTGCGTCAGCACCGACTGCTGAAGCCCCTGCAGCGCGGCAATCACCGCCACCACCGACGCCACGCCGATGATCACACCCAGCGTCGTCAGCATCGACCGGACCTTGTTCGCCCAGATCTGCCCCAGCGCAAGCCCCAACGTCTGCACGATGATCCGGACGACGATCATGCCCCCACCCCCGCCTCGCGCGCCGCCGCCGCCATCGTCTCCCGGTACTGACGGTGCAGCGGGTCCGAAGCCGTCGGGTTGTCGCTCACGATCCGACCGTCACGCAGCCGGATGATCCGCGAGGCGTGCCCCGCCACCTCCTCCTCGTGCGTCACGATCACGATCGTCTGTCCCTCCGCGTGCAGCGCACGGAACAGCCCGATGATCTCCTCCGTCGTCGCCGAATCCAGGTTCCCCGTCGGTTCGTCCGCCAGCAGCAGGCTCGGCCCGTTCACCAGCGCCCGCGCGATCGCCACCCGCTGACGCTGGCCCCCCGACAACTGGTTCGGCCCGTGCCGCATCCGGTCCGCCAGACCCACTCGCGCCAGCGCCTCGACCGCACGCCGACGCGCCGACCGCCAGTGCCGACGCGAGTAGATCAGCGGCAGCATCACGTTCTTCAGCGCGGACGCCCGCGGCAGCAACTCGAAACTCTGGAAGATGAACCCGATCTCCTCGTTGCGCACCCGCGCCAGCGACGCCCCCCCCATCCGGTGCGTCGGCCTCCCGTTCAACTCGTACGTCCCCCGCGTCGGCCGATCCAGGCAACCCAGCACGTTCATCAGCGTGCTCTTCCCCGAACCGGACGCCCCCATGATCGCCACGAACTCGTTCCGGTCGATCGTCAGGTCCACCCCGCGCAGGGCATGCACCCGCTCGACGCCGAGCTTGTACACCTTGTGCAGATTCCTGATCCGGATCGTCACAGGTCCACGCCCTCAACCCCCCCCGGTGGCACAGGCGTCCCGCCTGTGCCCAACCCGTCACTCCCCCGCCGCCTCCTCACCCTTCTCCTCACTCTCACCCCCGGCCGCCTCCCCCGTCCCCTCCTCCTTCACCACCCCCTCGTGCTTCAGATTGATCAGCGCCTTGTACGGCCCCGTGATCACCCGGTCCGACTCCCGCAGCCCGCTCAGGACCACCGTGTCCGTCAGGTCGCTCGGCCCCACCTCCACCGGCCTCGCCACCGCCTTCCCCTCCTCGAGCACGAACACCACCCGCGCAAACGTCTTGCGCGCGTCGATCTGCGGGCTGCTCTCCACCAGCGCCTTGGGCAGTTCGTCCACGCGCCGGTCCAGCACCGCCTGGCTCGGCACCACCAGCACGTCCGTCAGTTCCTGCACGTGAATCTCGCACGTCGCGTTCATCCCCGACAGCAACTCCCGCCCCGCCGCCGCAGCGTCCACCACGATCTCCACCAGGAAGTAGTTCGTCCCGTCGCGCCACGTCTGCCGCACAAGGTCAACCCGCTCCACCACGCCCCGGAACGGCGTCTCGCGGTAGGCGTTCACGTGGATCGCCGCCTCCTGCCCCGCCGCCACGTCCGCGATGTTCGACTCGTCCACCCGCGCGTGCAGCAGCATGTCCGACAGGTCCGCGATCTCCATGATCACCGAACCCGGGTTGTTCAGCGTCCCGATCACCACCAACTCCCCGACCTCGGCGTTCAGTTTCGTCACCACCCCGTCGATCGGCGACTCGATCACCGAGTTCTCCAGGTCCTTCTCCGCCTCGATGATCTGCGCCCGCGCCGTGTCGATCTCCGCACGCACCATCTCCGCCGCGCTCACCGCCTGCAGGTAGTCGTTCTCCGAACGCTCCAGTTCGGACCGGCTCACGTCCCCGCTCTCGAAGAGCTCCTTGCGCCGGTTGAACTCCGACCGCGCGACCGCCAGCGTCGCCTCCGCCCCGCGCAGCCGCGCCTCCTGTGCCGCCAGACGTGCCCTGGACGCCTCCAGCCGCGCCATCAGGTCGCGCGCGTCCAGCCGAACCACAACGTCCCCCTGCCGCACACGCTGCCCCGCCCGGAACGGCAGCGCCACCACACGCGACGACACCTGCGCGCTGATCTCCACCTTCGTCCGCGGCTCGATCGTCCCCGGCGCGCTCACCGTCCGCACCAGCCGTCCACGCGACGCCTCGTGCACGCGCACCTCCACCGCCGCCGGCTCACGCTTGAACGACTTGCGGATCCCCTCCCCGATCGGCGTCGCCGCCACCACGAACACACCCGCGCCCAGAAGCCCCACGACCCCCAGCACACCCGCGATGATCAGAGCCTTCCACACCGATCGGCCCCCTTACACCGCCGCAGAACCGGCGGAATCTTTCGCCACTTGCCCTGACCACGGCTCAGAAGCGGACTCCCGCCCGGTTCGGTCTTCGCCCGCACGCCGACCGCCGGTACCCTCAGGGTCGCTGTCCCTTGTTTGGGCCGACGGCCCGCGGGGTTTCAGCGCATTCCGGGATCGCTCGGGCCGCACCCGCTTTCGAGGGATCGCCCGTGCAAGAGAGAATAGGAGAGATCACCATGCGTCGATCCGTCTGCTTCGCGGCCTCCGCCCTCTTCGCCGCCTCCGCCTCCGCCCAGATCAAAATCTACGACATCAACCTCTCGGGGCTTGAGGAAGTTCCTCCCAACGCCTCCCCCGCAACCGGCACCGCACACGTCGAGGTCGACATCGCCACCGGCTTCGTCGACGTCACCGGTACCTTCGACGGCCTGCTCGGCAGCGTATCCGGCGCCCACCTCCACGGCCTGGCCGACTACGGCGAGAACGCCGGCATCCTCATCGGCTTCACCACCACAGGCTCCACCTCGGGCACCTTCTCCGGCTCCGGCTTCCTCAGCGACGCCAACCTCCAGGGGCTCCTCGACGGACTCACCTACGTCAACGTCCACTCCTCCGTCTTCCCAGGCGGCGAGATCCGCGGCCAGGTCGTCCCCGCACCCGCCTCCCTCGCCCTCCTCGGCCTCGGCTCACTCGTCGCCTCGCGCCGACGCCGCTGAGTCTCCCCAACCCGCTCTGTCACCTACTGTGCCATCACCTTCGGCTGCTCTGAGCCGAAGGTGATGCTCCCGCGCGCGCACTCCTCCCACGAACAACCGCCCGGGGTCTCCTACCCTCTCGCCGCGGCACAGTCCCAGCCGACGCCGGAGACCCCGCGTGCAGCACTACCACATGTGGTTCAATCTCAAAGACTCGCACAAGGACGCCGAGTTCTCGCGCCACGCCACCGCCTACCTCGACCACCTCAAGTCCCGCGGCCTCATCGAGTCATGGTCCCTCACCCGCCGCAAACTCGGCTTCGGCCCCCCCGACCTCGGCGAGTTCTGCATCACCGTCGCCACCCGCGACCTCGCCCAACTCGACGCCGCCTTCTCCCTCGTCGCCACCCGCGCCGGCGAGATCGAAGCCCTCCACCGACCCGTCTACTCCATGGTCACCGACTTCCGCTCCGCCCTCTACCGCGACTTCCCCGACCCCCAGCGCGCGAACGCGCACGCCCCGAACGAGCCACGACCGTAAGGGTGTGGTTCTTCTGACCCTCGCGTCACGAGCCGCTCCCTCACCATCGCGGCCCGTCGTTCACGCGGACTCCGCCCCCAGCCGCTCCGCCAGGTACTCCGCCGCGCCGTCGATCCCGACCCGCTCCTGCGCACCCGTGTCCCGGTCGCGCACCGTCACCGTCTGGTCCTTCAGCGTGTCCCCGTCGATGGTGAAGCAATAGGGACACCCCGCCTCGTCCATGCGGGCGTAGCGCTTGCCGATCGTCTGCTTGGCGTCCGTCTCAACGAACCCCGTCCGCCCGAACCGCTTGTGAAGCTCGGCGTGCAGCCGCTCCGCCACTTCCGGCATCCCGTCCTTGTTCACCAGCGGGAACACCGCCGCCTTGATCGGCGCGACCCGCGGGTGGAACCGCATGATCTCAGGGCTGGGACGGCTCTCGTCCCGCGTGTACGCCTCGCACACGATCGCCAGCGCGCCCCGGTCCAGCCCGGCCGCCGGCTCGATCACGTGCGGCACGTACCGCTCCCCCTTCCTCGACCCGTTCGGCAGCGTCTCGCCCCGCTCCGTGTCGAAGTAGTCCAGTTTCACCCCCGAGTGCTCCGTGTGCTGCGTCAGGTCGTAGCACCCCCGGTGCGCCACGCCCTCCAGTTCCCCGAAGTCCGGGGCCGTGAACGGGAACCGGTACTCGATGTCGCACGTCGCCGTCGAGTAGTGGCTCAACTCGTCCTGCTCGTGCTCGCGCAGCCGCAGGTTGTCGCCCCCCAGCCCCACCGACCGCCACCACTCCAGCCGGAAGTCCCGCCAGAACGCGTACCACCCCGCCGCCTCCTCCGGATGGCAGAAGAACTCCAGTTCCGCCTGCTCGAACTCCCGCGACCGGAACGTGAAGTTCCGCGGCGTCACCTCGTTGCGGAAACTCCGGCCCGTGTTCCCGATCCCGAACGGCACCTTCACCCGCGTCGTGTCCACCACGTTCTTGAACTGCACGAAGATGCCCTGCGCCGTCTCCGGACGCAGATACGCCCTGTCGTCCTCCGTCGCCGTCGCCCCGATGTACGTCCGGAACATCAGGTTGAACTGCCGCGGCTCCGTCAGCGTCCCCGGCTCCTTCGCGTGCGGCCCCACGACACGCGCCAGATCCTGCGCGTCCAGCCCCACCAGCGACACGATCTCCGAGTCGTGCGCCCCGAGGTCGCGCTTCACGTACTTGCCCAGCTTCTTCAACGCCTGCTCGAACGTCGCCTCGTCCCCCTCCACAAACGCGAACATCCGCCCCTGCTCCCCCGACGCCTTCAACGCACGCAGGTGGTCCGCCCGGTAGCGCATCTTCGACTCGCGGCAGTCCACCATCGGGTCGTTGAACCCCGCCACGTGCCCGCTCGCCGCCCACACCCTCGGGTGCTGGATGATGCACGTCTCCAGCGGCACGCACCGCACCCGCTCGCCGTCCGGCCCGCGCCGGCCGCGGCACGGGTGCATCACCATGTCCTCCCACCACGCGTCGCGCAGGTTCTTCTTCAACTGCGCGCCCAGCGGCCCGTAGTCCCAGAACCCGTTGATCCCGCCGTAGATCTCGCTCGCCTGGTAGACGAACCCACGGCGCTTGCAGAGCGCCATGATGTCGTCCATGGGTTTCTTCGCCGTCGTCATGCGCGCCCTCCGATGCGGGGCCAACTATAGGGCACGCCGCCGCCAGCCCAGTCCCCGCACTCCGCGCTCAAACAACAGGTTCAACCCGGACTCGCATGGAGAACCGCCGCACACTTCATCAGCCCGAAGGGCTGGACGCCAGTAGCCGGGGGTTGAGCGGCGAGTCCGCGAGCCGCGAAACCCCCGGACCAGGCTCCCTTCTCCCTTCTCCGACCCTGAAAGGGTCGTCGTGTCTCCCGCATCCCGCCCCACGGAAGCCGCCCCCAACGACGCCTGCTTCCTGCAAATCCCGGATGAACGAAAGAACACCCGCCCCCCGTTGCGAGCGGGGGGCGGGCGGGCCTCGATCGGTCTTCGGGCGCGGTCGCGGGTCAGAACTGGTCCTGCCCGTGCTCCCGCTCGTACTCGTCCGCGATGATCGCGACCGTGTTCGCCAGCGCCTCGAACTCCTCGATCTCCATCGTCTCCACGATCTGCGACGCGCACGCCATGATCCCCTCGCAGTCCCCCGCCGACGCGATCGCAAAGTGCCCGAACTTCAGCGTCGCGTTCCGACGCAGCAGGTCCAGCGCCTGCGACTTCCCGATCCCCTTGAACATCCCCTTCTTCACCGCCATGCACGGCGACGAGAACGACACCACGTTCTTCCCGTCCGGCGTCGTCCCGCACGGCACGATGAACACGTTCTGCGAGCGCCCCCGCCCCATGTCGAACGCGATCACCAGCAAGCCCCCGCTCGGATGCCGCGTCACCTTGTACCCGGCAAGCCCCGCGATCTCCTCCACCTTCGACAGCACGTCCGTGCACGACTTCACGCTCATGGTCCGTCTCCTCGCGCTCACGCCGCCCGGGCCAGCACGCGCTCCACGAATACACCGCTGACGCCGCACGCCGACGCCAGACGCTCGATCACGCCCGTCTCTTCCGCCGCCACCATCCCGTCCGCACCCGCCACCGCGCTCAGCGCGCCGAACACCCGCGTCAGGTCCAGCGCGGAGAGCGGCCTCGCCCGACGCGCCCGCGCCTCCGCGAACCGCTCGCAGCACGAGTCCACCGTCGGACGCTCCGCAAGCGCGCTCCGCAGCGCGCCCTCCTCCACGATCGACCGCAGGTTCTCCAGTTCCGTCCGGTGCAGCGTCCCGTCGGCCAGCGCGACCGCCAGCCCGCCCCACAGCACGAACGGCTCCAGCACCGGGTCCGCCAGCCCGCGACGCTCCTCCGCCAGCGGGTCCATCATCGCCAGCATCGACGACACCGCGCGGTCCGCCTCCTCCAGCGGGCGCGCGCCGCCGCACTCCGCGATCATCGCGCCCGCCTGGTCGCTCTCCCAGTAGTGCAGCAGCGCCCGCGCCCGCAGCGGCGCGAACGGGTGCGTCGCCGCCCATTCGCCCGTCGATTCGCCCATCGCCACCTCGCCCGCCAGTTCCGACCACTGCCCCGCGAACTCCGCACCGTCCACGCGACGCCCCGCCAGCGAAAGCCCGCTCAGCGACTTGAACAGCGCGCTCGTCGCCGCCTCCGCCGACCCGCAGCACAGCAGCCCCGCCCGGTCCGCCGAAACCTCCGCCGCACGCTGCCACGCCATCACGCGCATCGCGTCCCGCGCCGACATCCCGCGCAGCGCGGCGCCCGTCGGCATGCCCAGATGCCCGTACACCCCGTGCCCCAGTTCGTGACCGAGCACGAACGACAACTCCTCCTCGTCCAGCCGCTCCACCGCCGCGCTCGTCAGGATCACCAGCAGCCGGTCCCCGCCGCACGTCACCGCCGCGTTGATGTCCGGCGAGGCGTGCACGTACAACTCGATCCGAGTGCCGTCGCCCGACCGCTCGCGCACCCGCTCCGCCGCACGCCACGCCTCGGGCACCAGCCCCGGCTGCACGCGCACCGCGCCCGCCAGCAGCCGCCGGCGCGCGTCGCGCGACGTGCTCTTCCAGCACGCCGACCCGAGCGAGCCGCGCAGCGACTCGTCCTCGCGCAGGCGACGCTCCGCCTCCACGTCGCCGCGGAACCGCACCGTCGAGATCGCGTTCCCCATGACCAACCCCCGCCGACGAACGAGCCGAGGGCGGGCGACACGCACCGCCCCCGAGAGGGGGTGTTTCGGCACGCCGGAACGCGCATCCACCCGCACGCCGCGAAGCACGCACAACGAGGGTCCGTCTGGCATGAACGGGCAAGCCCTGGCGCCCGTGATGCTCACCCCGCACCCGATAACGCGCCGCACGCCCGACCCTACCGCCCGATCGCCGACGACAGCACCTCGCGCAGCCCGATCGCCCGCGCCGCCGCGTCCGCCTCGTGCACCGCCGGCTCGAACTCGCGCACCGGCGGCGCGCCCGACAACTCCACCTCGTCCGCCTCCCCCGCCCGCACCAGCCCGAGCGATCCCCCCCCCGTCACGCTCACCACCCACCGCCCCTCGCCCAGGCTCCGGTAGACCGCCTTGCCCACCTCGCCCTCGCCCCACGCCACCTCCCCGAACGCCGGGTCGATCACCACCGCCCGGCTCGGCGGCGTCGAGGCGTCGAACACCCGCCGGATCCACAGCCGACCGTCGCGCACCACGTAGTCCACGTACACCTCGCCGCGCGGGTCATACGGCGTCGGGGTCTCGCTGATCGCCCCGTCCGCCGTCCGCACCCGCACGCTCAGCCGCCCCTCACGCACCACCAGTTCCGTCACCGCCGTCCGCCGCACCGCCTCGTTGTACGTCGCCCGCAGCCCCTCATACTCCGCCGCCAATGCACCCAGCCGGTCGCGGTACACGGCCGCCTCCGCCTGCGAACGCAGGAACCGATACCCCAGCACGCTCCCCAGCCCCGCCAGCGCGATCATCGCTCCGCCCGACACCACGCGCACCAACGCCGTTGCCGCCATGACACAGCCCTCCCGATGGCTCATCGGCACTCGCGGCCCGAACGCATGACCCGGCCCCCGGCACCCCGCTCAGGGCCGAAATCGCCGAACCACCAGCGTGTCGTTCTGACCCCCGAACCCGAAACTGTTCGACAGGCATACCTCGACCCCGCCCGTCGGGTTCAGGTCCCGCGCCCGGTTCGGGATGTAGTCAAGGTCGCACTCCGGGTCCGGACGCTCCAGGTTCATCGTCGGCGGCAGCCACCCCGTCCGGATCGCCTGCACGCACGTCATCAACTCCACCGCGCCCGCCGCCTGGATCAGGTGCCCCATCATCGACTTGACCGAACTCACCGCCAGCCGCGCCGCCTGCGGCCCGAAGACCTGTCGGATCGCCCGCGTCTCGATCGAGTCGTTCTCGCTCGTCCCCGTCCCGTGCGCCGAAACATAGTCCACCGGCGCACGCCCGCCCTCACGCGGCTCGCGCGGGTCGATCCCCGCCTGACGCAACGCACGCGACATCGCCGACGCCGGACCCTTCCCCTCCGGGTGCATGTCCGTGATCCGGAACGCATCCGCGCTCGACCCAAAGCCCACCAACTCCGCCAGCGGCTCGCTTCTCCCTTCCCCAGTGGGGCGGCCGTCCCCGCCGCCTCCTCTCCCCTCTTCTTTCCTCATCCTCTTCTCAAAGTGCTCCAGCGTCTCCAGCACCACCACCCCCGCCCCCTCCCCCATCACGAACCCGTCCCGCGTCTGGTCGAACGGCCGCGCAGCCGACTCCGGAGTCTCGCGCCGCGTGCTCATCGCCGTCAGCCGGATGAACCCCGTCATCCCCAGCAGGTGGATCATGCTGTGCGCCCCGCCCGCCAGCATCACGTCCGCGTCCCCGCGACGCAGCATCTCGAACGCCTCGCCCACCGCCTGCGTGCTCGCCGCGCACGCCGTCATGCAGTTGAACGCAGGCCCCCGGCACCCGAACGCCGACGCCACGTGCGTCAACGCGGCGTTCGGCTCCTGCTCCAACTCACGCCGCATGTCCATCCGCGCCAGCGCGGCCTCCGCCCACCGACTCGCATCCACCGCCCGCGAACCCGCGTCCCACGACGCCAGGTTCGTCGCCACGAAGTTCGGGTAATCCAGGCACCCCTCGCCCGCGCCCAGGTACACGCCCACGCGACGCGCCTTCAACCCCGCGTACAGCGGCTCGCCGTTCCGCGTGCCCAGCCCGGACTGCTCCCACGCCATCGCCGCCGCCGCCAGCGCATACTGCGCGTGCAGCCCCGCCTCGCGGCACGCCGCCAGCCGCGCCGGGTCCGAGATGAAGTCCGACAGCCGGAACCCCTTCACCTCCGCCGCGAAGTTCGTGGCGAATGTCGAAGTGTCGTACCGCGTCACCGGGCCGATCGCGTTGCGACCCTCCAGCAGCGCACGCCACGCCGACTCCACGCCGCAACCCAGCGGCGTGATCCAGCCCATCCCGGTGATGACGACTCGGCGTGACACGGAAGAGTCCTGAGTCCTGAGTCCTGAGTCTTGAGGCCGGAGGCCGAAGCCGGTGGCACAGGCGTCCCGCCTGTGCCACCCCACTCCGTCACTCCGTCACTTCCACACTTCCTCACTCTCCATCATCGTCCTCATACTCCTCATCCCCCTCCTCCTCATCCCCCCGCATCGCGTTCAGTTTGTCGGGGTTCAGCACGCGCACCAGCCCGTCCTTCAGCCTCCGCTCGCCGAAGTTGATGATGAGGCCCAGTTCCACGTCCGCCGCGCGCAACTGCGCCCGCAGCGCGGCCCGTTCCGCCCCGCCGATCTCGCCCGTCCGCGCCATCACCTCCACCACGAACCGGTCACCCACCCACAGGTCAGCCGTCGTCCCGCCCACCACGCGGTCCTTGTACCGCACGTCGAACCGGTGCCCGGCCTTGTACGCGACGCCCAGGCCGTCCAGTTCCTGCTGCAACGCGCCCGCGTACACGCTCTCGTCGTACCCCGGCCCCAGCGCGCGGTGCACCTCGATCGCCGCTCCGATCACCTTCCGGCTCATCTCCGTCAGGTTCGGGTCCAGGTCCGAGAGCGGCGTCCCGCGACGCTCGCGCTGTCCCTCGTGCCCCCCGGACCGCCGCCCTCTGTCTCGATCGTCGTACACGGTTGTTCTCCGTTAGAGGAAGAAACACGTAGCCGCACCGCCCACGCGGGCGCGTGCGCCGAACTCCGATTCATCCGCCCTCAACGCGGCGCAGCACCACCGCGCCCACCTGCCCGAAGAGCGACGGCGTGCACACCACCACGTGCCGAAGGCTCGCCGCACGCGACTCCGCACGACCCGCACGCAGCCCCTCCGCCGGTCGGCCCGCGTGCAGCCGCGCCGGCAGCCGTTGCTCGCGCACGCACGCCGCCCCGACCGCCGCCAGCAACGCACCCTCGCCCGCCATGCTGTCGCCGATCGCCGGCTTCGTCGTCACCAGTTCGACCTCGCCCAGCCGGTCGCCGAAGACCTCGCGCAGCGCGCCCGCCTCACCCGCATCCACCCACGCCACGCCGAGCCCGCCGACCACGATCGCGTCGATCTCCCCCGGCCCCACCGCCGCGTCGTCCAGCGCATTGAGGATCGCGTCGCGCACACCCTCGTCCGCGCCGTCGCCGACCCTCGCCGGCGGCCCGTCCATCCCGCTCCACCGCCCCGGCGAGTGCGACGCCCCGAACCCCGCGACCTCCGCGTACGCCCGCGCGCCGCGACGCCGCGCCGCCTCGCGCTCCTCGAGGATCAGCACAGCCCCCCCCTCGCCGAGCAGCGTCCCCGTCCCCTTCGGGTCAAAGGGCCGCACGAACCCCGCCCCCTCCTCCGCGTCCCCCGTCTCGGCCAGCCGCCCAGCCAGACCGATCCGCAGCACGCCCATCGGGTTCAGTTTGCTCTCCGCCCCCCCCGAGAAGCACGCGTCCGCGTCGTCGCGCTCGATCACACGCACGCTCTCCCCGATCGAGAGCAGCCCGCTCGACTCCGAGCACGTGATCGTGTTGCTCGGCCCCTCCGCCCCGTGCAGGATCGTCACGTGGCACGCCAGCATGTTCGGCAGATACTTCAGCATCCACAGCGGCGGCAGGTTCTCCATCCCCCCCCCTCCGCCCGCTTCCTTCACCGTCCCCCACGCACGCAGGTCGAACCCCCCCCAATCCTCCTGCCCGTTGGTCCGCCCGCCCTCCCCAACCACCGCCGTCGAGAACGCCGCCGCCAACTCACCCACCTCCGCCGCGATCAGCCCCGCACCGATCTGGCACCCCAGCCGCTCGCCGGGGTACGTCGTCGGCGTGCCGTCCTCCGCCGTCGCCCGCGTCACCAGCCCGGCGTCCGCCACCGCGCAACCCGCCGCCGCCACCGCCAACTCCGTGTCCCGCGCCATCACCTTCACCGCCTTGCGGTAGTGCTTGGGCACGTGGTCCCGCGCACTGAACCCCGCCGGCTCCGCCCCCAGCCGCCACGGAAACCCCGACGCATCGAACAACCCCAGCCGGCGCAAAGCCGACCGACCCTCGACCAGCCCCGCCCACAGCGCGGGCAACCCAACCCCGAACCCGGAGACCGCCCCAACGCCCGTAATGACCACCCGCCTGCGCATGCGAGCCGGATTCTACGCCCCGCTCTCCCTCCCTCCCCGCACCCCGCAACAGAGCACGAAGCGCAAGCAAGTGCCCGCCCCCCTCCCTCCTGCGCCCCCATCCGCTGCTCTGCTGTTCTGCTGCTCTGATGCTCTGTATCCTGCCCTTTGGCCCTTTGGCTATTTGGCCATTTGCCCGCTGTCGCCCGATACTCTTCCCCGTGCTCCGCCCCACACGCGACGCCCCCATCACCCGCCTCGACCCCGGCTGGCTCTTCCTCATCGCCGGCCTCGCCATTCTCTCGGCCACCATCCTCCTTCCCGCCAAGGCCGATCTCGACGAGGCCCGCTGGCAACGCGACCGCGCCCTCGCCATCGAGTCCCAACGCCGCGAGCGCCTTATCCGCCACGAGCGCTACCTCCGCGCCCTCGAAGCCCGCGAGCCGGGCGTCGTCCAATCCCTCGCCGCCACGCAACTCCACCTCGTCCCCGAGGGCCGCGTCCCGATCCTCCCCGTCAACCTCAACGCCGACGCCTCGGTCTTCCCAACCCTCGAGCCCGCCGCGATCCATCTCCCCGAACACCGCCCCATCGCCTCCACCCTCGCCCGTCTCGCCACCGGCCCGCGCTCCCGCCTCTGGCTCATCGCCGGCGGGGCCTTCTGCCTCATGGTCGGCCTCATGCCGACCGCGCGCCGCTGACGCACGCCCCTATCCTCTCCCATGACCACGGGCCGACCCCAGCGCCCGCGACTCACGCTCCCCCCCAGCCGCCGCCTCTCACGCGACCGCGACTATCAGGCCGTCTTCGACTTCGCACTCCGCAAGTCCCTCGGCCCGCTCACCCTCTTCGCACGCCCCAACGGCCTCGCCCACCCGCGACTCGGCCTCTCCGTCTCGCGCCGCGTCGGCATCGCCGTCCGACGCAACGCCATCAAGCGCCGACTCCGCGAGGCCTTCCGCCACCTCCAGCACGAACTCCCCCGCACCGCCGACGGCGACTCCTACGACCTCATCCTCAGCGTCCGCGCCCACGACCCGCTCCCCGCCCCCGAGTACCGCCGCATCCTCACGACCCTCACCGAGCGCGCCCACCGCGAAGCCGAGCGCCGCACCCGCCGCGACGACGGTGGGGGGGACGAGCCGTGACCGTGCCGATCGACCCCCGCCCCGGCCCTCTCGCTCGCGCCGCCTCCGCGCCCTTCATCGCCCTCATCCTCCTCTACCGATGGACCCTCTCCCCCATCGTCGGCGGCCAGTGCCGATACGAACCCACCTGCTCCCGATACGCCCTCGAGGCCTACCGCACCCACGGCCCCATCCGCGGCACCACGCTCACCATCCGCCGGCTCCTCCGCTGCCACCCCTTCGTCCGCGGCGGATACGACCCCGTCCCCCTTCACCCCGGCGAACCCGGCCCGCGTGCAGAGACCGGCCCGCCACCGTATAAAGAGCCTCCGCCCACTCAGGAAGGATCCAGATGAGCCGCCTGCCCGCCGCCAAGCGCAAGGAGCAGCTCCTCGACTGCGCCGCCGAGCTCTTCGCCAGGCACGGCTACGCCCGCGCCACCACCTCCGAACTCGCCAAGGCCGCCGGCGTCACCGAACCCATCATCTACCGCCACTTCAAATCCAAGCGCGAACTCTTCATCGCCCTCATCGAGCGATCCGGACGCGAAACTCTCCGACAGTGGGAGCAGGACCTCAAGGACGCCGAAGACCCCGCCGAACGCCTCCGCCGACTCATCGGCGACAACCCCATGGTCTCCGAGCGCGGCCGCGCCGCCTACCGCGTCTTCCTCCAGGCCATCACCGAGGTCGACGACCCCGAAATCCACGAGGCCCTCGTCCACCACATCCGCTCGCTCCACGACTTTATCGCCGAGGAACTCGTCCGCGCGCAGGAAAAAGGCCGCGTCACCCCACGCTTCACCGCCACCATCCTCGGCTGGCTGCTGATCTACCTCGGCCTCGGCTACGGCGTCGCGGCCGCGATGCAGGTCCAGGGCCACGGCCGCGACCAGACCGGCCTCCACGTCCAGGACGTCATCGCCCGAATCCTCGTCGGCCGCGGAGTGGGCGGTGACAAGGAACCGCAGGGCTGAACCTCTTTCGAGCAGGCAACCTCCTCCGGTCCTGTAGCCGACCGGCTACAGTGGTTCACCCCTGACCGGAGCAAACGAGCACGGACAGACGGGACTGAGCCACAACACTCGGCTCATGTTTGGGACACTTTCATGATCAGCAAACCCGAGCGGTTTGACCATGTGTTCCGGTATCGCAACCGCGTAGTCCGACTTATTTGTTCCATAGAGTTGGAAGACGACGAGCGTCGCTTGATTCTCGACGATGTGCTGGCGTCAAGCGAATCAATAGCGAACGCGGTACCTGACTGGAAAATCGAGGCAGAGGCGATGAACGCGGCCTATGACAGGTCTGCAAAGTACATGTAGCAATCACGGACCGGTGAAATGCCCTCGGCGCTCGACAACATTTCTCTCCTGACAGGAGACTGGAGCGCGGAGTTCGGCCGCCTTGTTTCCTCGGCAAAGGTTCGCTTGACGCTCTGTTCGCCGTTTGTGTCGCGTGATGGGGCCGAGGCGGTTACCGCAGCAAGAGCGAACAAGCCGAGCCTCAGTGCAAAGTCGCTGATGCTCACCAACCTTTCGTCTCACGCCGTATGCGCTGGAGCCATCGATCCGGAGGCGGTGATGAATATCGCCACCACCCTCCCTCGATGCGAAGTTGTGCATCTTCCACGTCTGCACGCGAAGGTATATGTTGCAGACGGCAGGAGCGCCGTCATCACTTCCGGCAATCTGACCGCGGGAGGTCTTGGGCGCAACTATGAATGCGGCGTGCTTGTTCGCGATCAACTCATCGCAGGACGCGCCGACCGGGATATCCGCGAGTACGCGGCCTTGGGCGCTTCGATGGAGCATGAAGCGCTCAGTCGGTATTGCGATGCCGCACAGGACGCACGCGAGATATACGACAAGCACATCGCTTCTGCTTCCCGCACGCTCCAAAGACGGCTTGAAGCCTCACTTCAGGCTGCCGACGAAGCGCTGCTCCGGGCGAGGCTCGGAGGTGGCGCAATCCACACAGTCTTCGCGAAGACCATAGAATATCTGCTTCTCAAGTATGGTCCGCTATCAACTCAGCGCCAACACGCGCTCATTCAGAAAATACATCCGGATATCTGCGATGACTCTGTAGATCGCGTAATCGATGGACAGCACTTCGGAAAAAAGTGGAAGCACGCAGTTCGAACTGCGCAACAGCAACTCAGGAAAAGGGGCGTGATTGTTCTCGACGACGGCAAGTGGCGGGTGGTCGGACGCTATGCGTCGCGATAACGAACGCAGCACGACCGATATCCCACGCGGTAGCCGGCGATGCCAAGGGGCCGTCGTAGTTGGCGCAATTCTGAGTCGTTTCGTCGCGCCTCCCAACCCCTCCGCGCCGACCCTCATCGACCACGCCGACGGCGTTCGGAGAAGCAGGGCAGCGGATTCTGCGGATCCAAAATCCAACTTTGAATCAGCCGAACTCCCCCCCTACCTTCCCCCATGATCCCCCGCGACTTCGCCCCCCGCCTCCGCAAGGCCGCACGCCAGTTCCCAGCCGTCACACTCACCTGACCGCGCCGACCGCGCCGAGGCGAACGCGAAGCGGCCACCAGCCATCGACCGCCTCAAATGTGCTCAAGGTGGCGGCCCGCTCCCACGCCCACCTCCCCCCCCGTCAACTCATGCCGCCCCCCGCCCGAACCCACCCCCGTCAGCACCTGCGTCCGCGCATACAGCACCCGGACCGCCCCCCCCTCGCCCCGCTCGAACGAGCACGCCAGCAGCCCCGGCGCATCCACGTGCTCCAGCCCCGACTCCGCGTCGCGCGCCCACGACACCCGCCCGGCTCCGCCGCACTCGACCTCGCGCCGCCCCCCGCCCTCCGTCAGCGTGAACGCCAGCGACCCGCCCGGCTCCTCAGCCGTCGGCTCCTCGACCGCGCACTCGAGCGTGGCCTCGCCCCCCCCCGCGAGCGCAATCCGCCACCGCAGCGTCAGCCTCCGCCGCGCACTCGGCACTCCGCCCGCGCGCCCGTTGTGCCCCGCCAGCACCACCACCTCAGCCTTGTCCCCGCGACGCCCCATCGCCCTCACCCCGCGACCTTCGACGCCAGCAGCGTCGCCGCCGCCTGCAAGCCCCGCCCGGCCGGACTCACGAACCGGTGCCCGAGCCGCTCAACCGTGGTCAGGAACTCCAGCAACTCGTCCAGCCGCTCGTTGTGCGCCTCGACCCGCGCCCGCTCCTCCGCCGCCGGCCCGGCCGCGCGCCGCGCCGGCTCCGTCAACTCCCGGATCTCGTGCATCGACGCCAGCAGCGGGTCAACCTCGCGCTTGATCCGCTCGCGCACGATCGCCCGGAACATCGTCCACACGTCCTGCTCCGCGGCGAAGTACTCCTTCCGGTCGCCGCGCTTGTGCGTCCGCGAGACCACCCCCCAGTCCAGCAGCGCCCGCAGCGACGTCGACGCGTTCCCCCGCGAGATCTGCAGCCGGTCCATCACGTCGTCCGTGCACAGCGGCTCGCCCGTCACGTACAGCAGCGCGTGCACCTCCGCCATCGTCCGCGTGATCCCCCACGCCCCGCCCATCTGCCCCCAGACCGCAATGAACCGGTCCTGGGCCTCGGCCAGCGTGTCAGGTTGAAGGCCGCCGCTCATGCCCTCAGTATGCACGGCCCCGTTCCGCAAATCTACCATTTATTTCTGAATCTTCTGAAATCTCTCGGCTTCAAGCCTTCCCCCTCGACCGCTCTCCCCTCAGCCCTCACCCCAAGAAAAGAGGCGGCGAGGCACGGTCGCGCCTACGCCGCCCTTCCGGGGGCATGGGTTTGATAAAGGATATTACCATCCTTTTCGGCAGAATCAAGCCCCCGGTTCGCTTTCACCACCCGATTTCCACCCCCTCAACCCCTCAACGTCGCCTCTACCCTCCCCCCATGCCCACCGCACGCCCCGAACTCGCCAGGGCCATCGCCGAAGTCGCCCTCCTCCGAGGCGCCTTCACACTCCGCTCCGGCCGAACCAGCCCCTACTACCTCGACAAGTACCGCTTCAGCACCCGCCCCGAACTCCTCCGACAACTCGCCGAGTTGTTCGCCGAACGCATCACCCTCGTCTCCGGCGCCACGCCCCCGGACCGACTCGCCGGCGCGGAACTCGGCGGCATCCCCCTCGTCACCGCCGCCAGCCTCGCCACCGGCATCCCCTGCGTCTTCGTCCGCAACGCGAAAAAGGACTACGGCACCGCCCGCCAACTCGAAGGCCGCCTCGAACCCGGCGAGCGCGTCGTCTTCCTCGAGGACATCGCCACCACCGGCGGCCAGTCCCTCGAAGCCGTCCGCACACTCCGCGACGCCGGCGCGCAAGTCCTCGCCGTCATCTGCGTCATCGACCGCCGGGAGGGCGCGCGCGAAAACATCGAGGCCCAGGGACTCCGCTTCGAAGCCCTCTTCACCAAGCACGACCTCGGCATCACCGACGACTGACCGTCCGGCACGACGACCACAGAGCAGCCACCATGCTCATCCCATCCATCGACATCCTCGGCGGCCGCGCCGTCCAACTTGTCGGCGGCGACCCATCCTCCGTCAAGATCGACGCCGGCGATCCCCTCGCCGTCGCCGAACGATTCGCCGTCCTCGGCGAGATCGCCGTCATCGACCTCGACGCCGCCCTCGCCCGCGGCACCAACGCCCCCGTCATCCGCAAGATCGCCCGTCGATTCCCCGTCCGCGTCGGCGGCGGAATCCGCTCCGTCGATGCCGCCCGCCAATGGCTCGACGCCGGCGCGCACCGCGTCATCCTCGGCACCGCCGCAACGCCCGACGTCCTCTCCCAGCTCCCGCGCGACCGCGTCATCGCCGCACTCGACGCTCGCCACGACGAGGTCGTCGTCGAAGGCTGGCAGCGCGCCACCGGCGCACGCATCCTCGACCGCATCGCAGCACTGCGCGCCCACGCCGGCGGCTTCCTCGTCACCTTCGTCGAACGCGAAGGACGCATGGAGGGCACCGACCTCGACCGCGCCGCCGCCATCGTCCAGGCCGCGGGCGACGCGCGCGTCACCATCGCCGGCGGCGTCACCACCGCCGACGAGATCGCCGCACTCGACCGCCTCGGCGCGAACGCCCAGGTCGGCATGGCCATCTACACCGGCGCGCTCGACCCCGCCGACGCCTTCGCCGCCGTGCTCCGAAGGCCGGAAGAACGCAGAGTGCACAGAGAGAAAACGCAGAGTCCGCTGAGAGATCCGTATGGAGTCAATCCCGATCCTGCTCTGCGCTCTCTGCGTTCGCCCTCCGCGACCTCTGCGTTCGGTCCCCTCTGGCCGACCCTTGTGTGCGACGAGGCCGGCCACGCACTCGGCCTCGTCTACTCCTCACCCGAGAGCCTCCGCGCCGCCGTCGCCGAACGCCGCGGCGTCTACTTCTCCCGATCCCGCAACGCCCTCTGGCGCAAGGGCGAATCCTCCGGCGACACCCAGGAACTCCTCCGCATCGACGTGGACTGCGACCGCGACGCCCTCCGCTTCACCGTCCGCCAGCGCGGCCGAGGCTTCTGCCACACCGGCACGCGCACCTGCTTCGGCGACGCCCGCGGCCTGCACACCCTCGCCCGACGCCTCGCCGCCCCCCCCGAAGCGCGCGACCCCGCCTCCTACACCTCGCGCCTCCTCCGAGACCCCGCGCTGCTCGCGAGCAAACTCCGCGAGGAGGCCGCCGAACTCGCCGACGCCCGCACGCCCGAGGAGATCGCCCACGAGGCCGCCGACCTCCTCTACTTCACGCTCGCCCGCCTCGCCGCCGCCGGCGTGCCGCTCGACGCCGTCGAACGCGAACTCGACCGCCGCGCACTCAAGGTCTCCCGCCGCCCCGGCGACGCAAAGCCGGAGACTCACCACAGAGACACAGAGAGCACAAAGAGAGGGAATGAACAGATCAATCAGAATCAGACCACGCCCGGTTCAACCGCTTCTTCACCATCCCCTCTCATCCCCCTCTGTGCCTCTGTGGTGAAATCCGATCGCCTCCTCCGCACCGTCGCCGCGACCGGAGTGCCCGCGCTCCGCCGCAGCGCGATCGACCCCGCCACCCTCGCCGCCGCATCCGCGATCGTCAACGACGTGCGCGCCCGCGGCGAATCGGCCGTCCGCGCCCACGCCGAGCGCCTCGCCGATCTCCGCCCCGGCGAACCGCTCGTCCTCGAACCCGCCGCGATGCGCCGCGCTCTCGACGCCCTCGACCGCGACGATCGCGCCGCCCTCGAACGCGCCGCCGAACGCATCCGCGCCTTCGCGCACGCCCAGCGAGCCAGCCTGCACGAACTCGCCCTCGCCGTCCCCGGCGGCCAGGCCGGCCACTGGATCGCCCCCGTCGAGCGCGCCGGCTGCTACGCCCCCGGCGGCCGCTTCCCGCTCCCCTCCAGCGTGCTCATGACCGCCGTCACCGCCCGTGCCGCAGGCGTGCGCGAGGTCATCGTCGCCTCCCCGCGCCCCGCGCCAGCCACGCTCGCGGCCGCCGCCATCGCCGGCGCGGATGCCCTCCTCGCCGTCGGCGGCGCGCAGGCCATCGCCGCCCTCGCCTTCGGATGCCCCCCCCTCGCACCCTGCGACGCCGTCGTCGGCCCCGGCAACCGCTGGGTCACCGCCGCCAAGCAACTCGTCGCCGGCCAGGTCGCCATCGACACCCTCGCCGGCCCCAGCGAACTCCTCGTCATCGCCGACGACACCGCCGACCCGCGCACCGTCGCGGCAGACCTCCTCGCCCAGGCCGAGCACGACACCGACGCCTGCGCCGTGCTCGTCACCACGCACCCCCCCCTCCTCGACGCCGTCGAGCGCGAACTCGCCTCGCAACTCGCCACGCTCCCGACCGCCGCCACCGCCCGGGCCGCCCTCGCCAACGGCTTCGCCGTCGTCGCGCGCGACCTGAGCGACGCCGTCGCCATCGCCGACCGCTTCGCCCCCGAGCACCTCGAAATCATGACCCGCGACGCCGACGCCCTCGCCCGCCGATGCACGCACTTCGGCGCGGTCTTCATCGGCCCCGCCGCCGCCGAAGTCCTCGGCGACTACGGCGCAGGCCCCAACCACACCCTCCCCACCGGCGGCGCGGCCCGCTCCGCCGCCGGCCTCAGCGTCCTCCACTTCCTCCGCACGCGCACCTGGCTCCGCATCGACGACCCCGCCGCCGCGCGACCCCTCACCCTCGACACCGCCCGCCTCGCCCGCCTCGAAGGCCTCGAAGCCCACGCCCGCGCCGCCGAAGCCCGCCTCTGATCCCGGGTACCCCGCCGCTCCGTGGCGGCTTTGTACCTACTCATTCTCCGACGCTCGAACATCGAGCGATCAGGTTCTCTCCGCAAACCCCCGACTGCGCGTGTTCCTTCTCTACCATCCCCCATGCCCCCCCTCACCGAATCCGACCGCGCCGCCCACCTCCGCTGGCTCCTTGAACTCACGCAGGTCCCCACCGCCGCCGGGCGCGAGCAGCGCGTCGTCGCCTGGGTCGGCCGCTGGCTCGCCGACCGCCCCGACCTCGCGCGCACGCTCGACCCCTCCGGCAACATCACCATCGCCTTCCGCGACGCCCCGCGCACCGACGCGCCCCTCTACCTCACCGCCCACCTCGACCACCCCGCCTTCGTCGTCGAGCGCATCGTCGCGCCCGGCCTCGCCGAACTCGCCTTCCGCGGCGGCGTGATGGACGACTACTTCCCCTCCGCCCGCGTCACCGCCCACGCCGCCGACGACCGCTCCTTCGGCGCCCGCCTCGCCGAGCGCGTCGACGGCGCATCGCCCCACTTCAAGACCTTCCTCGCCGAGTTCGACGACGCCGACGCCGCCACCGACGCCCTCCGCCCCGGCGACGTCGCCGTCTGGTCGCTGCCGCCCGCCGAAGTCGCCGAGCGCGACGGCATGCGCTGCGTCCTCACCCACGCCTGCGACGACCTCGCCGCCCTCGCCGCCGCCCTCGCCGCGCTCGACGTGCTGCGCGCCGCACGCGCCGCCGGCGAACCCATCGGCGACGTTCGCCTGCTCCTCACCCGCGCCGAGGAGATCGGCTTCATCGGCGCGATCGCCGCCTGCCGACACGGCACCGTCGAGCCGGCCGCCCGCATCATCGCCCTCGAGAACAGCCGCTCCTTCCCCGACTCGCCCATCGGCGGCGGCCCCATCGTCCGCGTCGGCGACCGCGTCAGTGTCTTCACCCCCGAACTCACCGCCGCCGTCGCCAAGGTCGCCGAGGAACTCGCCGGCGGCCCCGCCCAGCCCCTCGCCACGCAGAAGCACGCCGACCTCCCCGCCTGGCGGTGGCAACGCAAACTCATGGCCGGCGGCGCGTGCGAGGCCAGCGTCTTCTGCGCCCACGGCCTCGCCTCCACCTGCGTCTGCCTCCCCCTCGGCAACTACCACAACATGGCCGACCTCGCCGCCGTCCAGGCCGGCACGAACGACACCCCCCCCCGCATCGCCCGCGAGTACATCGCCCTCGCCGACTACGAGGGCCTCGTCGATCTCCTCATCGCCTGCGCCCGCCGACTCGCCACGCCCGAAGGCGCAACACTCGGCTCCGCCTCCTTCCGCCAACGCCTCGACAAAATCTGGAACGACCTCGCCTTCGTCCTCGACTGACCGTCCACTGGTGGCACAGGCGTCCCGCCTGTGCCGCGCAGCCCCGAAGGGGCGACCAGCATGTAGCCACGGGTGGAGCGGCAAAGCCGCGCAACCCGTGGAAAGCCGTTGAAATGAAAAAGCCCCGGAGGGGCGCAGGAATCTCCCCCAACGAATACCCGCCTCAGAACACAAACACCACCAACAACCCCGCCAACACCACCACCACCACCACGATCACCCATCGGGACGCACGCCCCCCCCCGAGCGTCGTCAGCGCACGCCCGCACCGCGGGCACACCTCCGCCTGGTCGTACACCTCGAACCCGCACTCCGGGCAGACGACAAACTCCCCCCCGAACCGGTCCAGGTCCGCGGCCGACGGCCCCTCGGGGTCCAGCCCCTCGTCGAGTTCCGGCTCAGCGTCGTACGACATCCGCCCGAGTCTACTCGCCCTGTGCGCACGCGCCACGCCCGGCCGATATACCACGCCCATGCGCCGCGCCGCTCCGACCTGCCTCCCCGCCGCTCTCGCCCTGCTGGGCGCGGGCTGCGCCGCGCCCTCCGTCGGCACGCGCACCGACGCTGCGCCGGCCCCCGCCCCTGCCGCCGTCGCGTCGTGGTCCGCCATCGGCGCCTCCGTCGAGGGCCGCCCCATCGAAGCCGCCGCCATCGGCGCAGGCCCGCGCCGCGTCCTCATCATCGGCGCCATCCACGGCGACGAACCCGAGGGCCTGCCCGCGATCGACCCGCTCATCGACCACGTCATCGCCTCGCCCGCGCTCCGCCGCGCCGCCACCGTCCGCATCGTGCGCGACGCGAACCCCGACGGCACCGCCGCGCACACCCGCGGCAACGCACGCCGGATCGACCTCAACCGCAACTGGCCCGCCACCAACTTCGCCCCCGCCCGCACCCGCGGCCCGCAACCCCTTTCCGAGCCGGAGACCGCCGCCCTCCACACCCTCATCGCCTCGTTCGCGCCGGACCTCGTCGTCGTCTTCCACTCCACCCCCAGCGGCCCGTTCGTGAACTACGACGGCCCCGCCGAACGCGACGCGCACGCCTTCGCCGACGCCGCCGCGCAAGCCGACCCGCGCTGGCGCGTCGTCCCCAACATCGGCTACCCCACGCCCGGCTCGCTCGGCTCCTACCTCGGCGTCGATCTCGGCGTGCCCATCCTCACCGTCGAGTTCGCCCGCCGCCACGACCCACAAGCCGCCCGGCACGCCGCCCGCGCCGGCATCGACGCCATCCTCACTCCACCGCGTGCCCCGGCGGCGGCGTCTCCTCCGTGATCTTCTCCCGCTTCGCCTCCCCCTCCGCCTCGTGCAGCGACGTCACGAACATCTCCTCGTTGATTCGCGCCTGCAGGTGCACCGGCCGCCCCCACAGCAGACGCAGTGACCGCAGCGCGTCCGCCGCCTTGCCCGCGTCCAGCTCCAGACCCGTGAACTTGTGCGCCAGGTACAACTCCCCGCGATTCCGGTAGTTCCCGTCCACCACGTAGATGAACGGCTGCCCCGCGTTCGTCAGGTGGTGCAGCAGCGCCTGCTTCACCCGATCGAAGTCCCGGCTCACCACCCGCAACTCCCCCGTCTGCGGGTCGCGCCGGTACTGGTACATCCGGTGCCGCTCCACGAACTCAGGCGTCAGGAACTCGTCGATGAACGACACGTCGTTGTACACCCGACGAACCTCGAAGATCTTGTCCCGACCCTTCATCGAGCGGTCGTCGAACCGCTCCCGCGCCCCCATCGTCTCCAGCCGCTCCCACGCCGGCCCGTGCTGGCCGCGGTCCCACCGACGCTCGATCTCCTTGAAGAGTTCCACGCCGATCTTGTACGGGTTGAACCCCCCCGGCGGCATGTGCACCACGCCCGAGTGCTGCTCCGCGTAGTCCACGATCTCCGACGCCTCGACGAAGTGCCGCGTCATCAACTTCGAGTGCCAGTACGTCGCCCACCCCTCGTTCATCACCTTCGTCATCGCCTGCGGCGCGTAGTAGTACGCCTCGTCGCGCACGATCCCCAGGATGTCCGACTGCCAGTCCTCCAGCGGCGCGTGCCGAAGCAGGAAGAGCAGCACGTCCCGCGTCGGCTCGCCCGGGAAACGCCGCTTCTCCTCCGCCTGCCGCCGCTCGTGCTCCGCACGCTGCCGCGCGATCTCACCCGCCGGGTTGATGAACGGGTCCATGTAGTCCTTCGCCGGCAGCCGGTCCGGCCGGAACGCCGCCTCGTCCGCCGTCTCGGGCGCACGCCGCGCCGGCTCCTCGCGCCGCACGAACGCCGAGTGCGGATCGATCAGGTGCTCGATCGAGAGGCACGCGTCGATGAACCGCTCGACCGCCCCCTGCCCGTGCCGCTCCGCGTGACGACGAACCCGCGTTGCGTGGTTCGCCATCTCGTCCATCATCTTCCGGTTCGTCCGCCCGAACCAGAGGTTGTTCTTGAAGAAGTCCGCGTGCCCGTACACGTGCGCCATCACCAGCTTCTGGTCCGTGACGCTGTTGCTCTCCTGCAAATACGCGTAGCACGGGTCGTTGTTGATCACCATCTCGTAGATGCGCCCCAGCCCGTACGCATCACGCTTGCTCAGCCGCTCGTACTCCATCCCCCAGCGCCAGTGCGGGTACCGCACCGGGAACCCCCCGTACGCCGCGATCTGGTTCATCGTCTCGAAGTCCAGGACCTCGAACACGACCTCGAAGAAGTCCAGCCCGTACTCGCGCGCCTTGGCCTTGATCGCGGCCATGTGCTCGCGCAACTCCGGCGACAGGTCCGTGATGTGCATCCGCGGCGCCATCCTGCACCTCTATCGGCCCGCGCAGGGCCGAACACGCCCAGATTCCGTGGGCCTCCACACCCCTATACGGTCGGAACCTGTTCGAGGATCGGCAATCCGGGGGTGGCGCGGCTACGCCGCGAGGTATACGACTGCCACGAACAGAACCACGCTCCCCACCGAGAGAACCCACGCGCCCGTACATGTGCCGAGACGCACCGCCGCCGTGCGACGCCGAAACTTCGCCCTCCCGTCCCTACCACACACGCCCAGGAGCAGCATCCCGGTAACGATAAAGGTCAGCGCAGGCACCGCGCACACATACCCAGGGGGCCAATCCTGCTCAAGGAGTGAAATGGAAACGACAACACCGAGGAACGTGCCCGACCATCCAACCCCGACCGCAAGCCCCACGATCGCCGCGATCAACACCCCCGTCGCCGGTTCCGTCAGCCCTACCCGCAGCGTCAGCCCCAGCCCGCACTCCGGGCACGCCTGCCCCGTCAGCCCCCGCAGGTTGTACCCGCACGACGGGCACGCCTCATCGCGCTCCGCCAGGTACTCCCGCAGCCGGTCCACATCCTCCGCCACGCCAGCACTCTATCGGACCTCCCCCCAAGCCCGCTCCGCCCCTTCTCACACCCTACCAGTCCGTTCATTTGGCCCTTTGGCCCTTTGGCTATTTGGCCCTTTGACCCTTCGGCCATTTGGATTCCTCCCCTGCCTACGATCGCATCCCCCGCACCCACGGGGCCTTGCGCACAACCCACGCACCCCCACGCACCCCCACCCACACCCCACGGAGGCAGGCCCGATGACGCAGGTCAAGTCCACCAACATCCACTGGCACGAGGGCGACATCTCCCGCGACGAACGCTGGAAGGCACTCCGCGCCAAGGGCGCGACCGTCTGGTTCACAGGCCTCTCTGCCTCCGGCAAGTCCACCATCGCCTCCGCACTCGAGCAGGCCCTCGTCAACCAGGGCGTCTTCTGCTACCGGCTCGACGGCGACAACGTCCGCTTCGGCCTCAACAAGAACCTCGGCTTCTCCGCCGAGGACCGCGCCGAGAACATCCGACGCATCGGCGAGGTCGCCAAACTCTTCGCCGACGCCGGCGTCGTCGCCCTCACCAGCTTCATCAGCCCCTACCGCAACGACCGCGACCTCTGCCGCACGATCCACGCCGAGGCCAAGCCCGGCCCGCTCGACTTCGTCGAGATCTTCGTCGACACCCCCATCGAGGAGTGCGAACGCCGCGATCCCAAGGGCCTCTACAAAAAGGCCCGCGCGGGCGAGATCAAGGGCTTCACCGGCATCGACGACCCCTACGAAGCCCCCGCCAACCCCGAACTCGTCCTCGACACCACCAAACTCACCGTCGAGCAGAGCGTCGCCAAGGTCATCGAACTGCTGGTGGCGAGGGGGGTGCTGAGCAAATGAGCAAATAGCAAATGAGCAAATAGCAAAGAGCAAATGGGGAGGGGTGCGGTCGTGGGACGGTTGCAGGACGACTTCCTCATCCGGGTCGAGACGTTCTGCGACCGTGTGCTCGACGTGACCGAGGCCGCGGCGCGCGCGCGCTGCCCACGCCGCCTCATCGAGCAGATCGCCGCGGCTGGGTCGCCCCGGGCAGACTCGATTCGATCCTCGCAGAAGCCGACGAACTCCGCCGAATCGTCGGTACCATGATCACCCGCACCCGGCAGAACACCCCCTGATTCACGCTCTCCGTCCTCGATTCCCTCCCGGCACCCCCTCACCGCCCCGCTCCGAAGTGATCGCCGTTCTCCGCCCATTTGCCATTTGCTCATTGCCCCCTTTCTCATTTGCCATTTGCTCATTTGCCATTTGCCATTTCTCCCCCCCCGGAGCCTCCCATGCACGACTACCCCACCCTCGCCGAAACCGCACGCCACGCCGTCGCTCTCGCCGCGCGCGCCTGCCGCGAGGTCCAGGCCTCGCTCGAGCGCGTCAAGGCCATCACCAAGGACGACAAGTCCCCCGTCACCGTCGCCGACTTCGCAAGCCAGGCCATCGTCGGCCGCGTCCTCACCGAGCGCCTCGGCCGCGCCGTCGTCCTCGTCGGCGAGGAAGACAGCAAGTGGCTCCGCGAGGACGACCACGCCCCCCACCGCGCCGCCACACTCGCCGCAGTCCGCGCCGTCTGGCCCGACGCCGACGAGAAATCGATGCTCGACGCCATCGACGTCGGCGCGGGAGACACACACCACGGCTCCTTCTGGACACTCGACCCCATCGACGGCACCAAGGGCTTCCTCCGAAACCAGCAGTACGCCATCGCACTCGCCTACATCGAGCGCGGCACACCCGTCGTCGGCGTCCTCGGCTGCCCTAACCTCCCACGCGACTTCCGCAAGCCCCTCGACGAGCCCGACCCCCACGGCTGCATCTACACCGCCATCAAGGGCGCGGGCGTCAGCGAAACCCCAGCCGACGACCCCGGCGCGGCCCCCGTCACCATCAAGCGCCTCGACCGCGAACCCGGCGAGCCGCTCTCCATCTGCGAGTCCGTCGAATCCGCCCACTCCAAGCAGGACGACACCGCCCGCATCCTCGCCCACCTCGCCGCCGGTGGCGCGGATGGTGGCACAGGCGTCCCGACTGTGCCTCCCCCCTTCCCCCCCATCCTCATCGCCCAACCCGCCCGCCTCGACTCCCAGGCCAAGTACGCCGTCACCGCCAGAGGCCAGGCCGACGCCTACCTCCGCCTCCCAACCCGAAAGGACTACGTCGAACGCATCTGGGACCACGCCGCAGGCGCACTCGTCGCCACCGAGGCCGGCTGCTTCGTCACCGACATCCGCGGCCACGCCCTCGACTTCTCCCAAGGCCGCGGCCTCGAAAAGAACAAGGGCATCGTCTGCGCCCCCCCCCGAGTCCACGGCCTCATCCTCGGCGCCATCCAAACCCTCGCCATAGCCCAAGACGCCTGACACCTCTATTTGCTGCTTGCTGCTTTGCCAATTTGCTGCTTTGCTGCTTTCCCACCTCCCCCCGCCCCGAAGGGGCGCTGTCACTTGCCCCGGGCGCAGCCCGGGGAAAGCGCAGCCTCAACCCACCCGCCCCGGAGGGGCGGAGGAACCCCGCCTCCCGCCGCTCACTCCGTGCAACGTCCCCGCACAATCCACCGACACCCCTCCGACCGCGCGCACCCAACCCGCCCTGGTTCCTGACCCCCGCCCCGCCTCCTGTCTCACGCTACCGCCTTCTGCCTCACGCCAACGGCGTGACCCAGCCCGAGCCAGGGGCAACGCCCCTGGACCGCCACCCACCACCCCCAAGCCCTGAAAGGGCGCGCCAATCCGCCCCGCCCGATCCCCGTGCTCCCACTCGCCCGTCTGCGTGCGACCCGCCCATCCGGGCTGCGTGGCAGGAGTTCAAGCGAGGCCGGGCACGTCGGAAACCGGAGCCCCGACCTCCCAACGCGGAGGTCGATGGTACGACTCGCATCGCAGGTTGATGCAACCCGCCATTACTCGTGCGCGATGTCGTAAGACCGCAGTGCGTCTGTAATACGCGCTATGATTGGAACCACATGCGGCCTACGCACCTGCTCCAATTGCTCTTTTGCCATGTCCAGCAACTCCTTAGCACCCGGCCGGCGCACCCGGCTTGCCTCGAGTGACAAGAAGCCGCGGGCCGCTGCGGCCAAAGCCGGATCGATCCGGACCAAACTTTCTATTGCTTCAACGTATCGCGCAAAGCCGCGGTCCGAATATCCACGCCGAAACGCCAACATACCGCGTGTCGCACAGAGCACCGCACGATTCCGATCATCAAGCGGATCACAACTTGCCCTGTCCAACTCCTCTTCTGCTTCGTCAAGTTGTCCGGCCTCGATCAGAGAGAATGCAAGATTGTTACTAAGAAACGGGTCTCTAGGGTTGGCCTGTAGTCCACACTTTGCGATTTGCACAGCCTCAGCGTGGCGCCCGAGTGCAACGGTCAATATGAATGACGCCTGAATGGCGGGCCTCCTAGAGAACGGCTCCTCCTGGAGCCATGCAAGCGAGTGGTTCAAAGCAGTTGCCCAATCTTGTTGCGCGATTGCGATCCAGGTCTGCGCTTCTGGCGGCAGGTCCGTAGACATGTTCGCGGGAGCGATGTTCAACATAGCGATGTCGCGATGGTTTCTAGCAATCCACGTTGCCTGATCCAACGCATTTGGCGCCGGTTCCAATAGAGAATATCTCAGGAGTTCTTTCGCCTTCTTCACCGCCCCCGAAGCCAGTTCGAGCGTGGCCAAGGCTGCGGCCAACTCCGACAGATGAAAACGGGGATGCCTTCGTGCCGACAGAATGTTTCTAGCATGTGAGATGAAACCGGAAGTACGATCCGCAGCCTGCGCCACAGCGATCTCTGACGCGAGCAGCCACGGATCGCCCTTCAGGCGATTGGACTGCCGGAGCAAGTCGTGGGCGCGATCCCGTTCGTCTTGGTGCAGCCACAGCCGCGCAGCTGATCTTAGGACGAGTCGGTTATCGGGTGCCAGTGTCAGCGCAATCCTCATCGACCGCGCCGACTTCTCGTGAAGCGCAAGACTCTCTTGTACGCGCGCCAAATCTAACCAAGCGATGACGTTCCTCGGCTCATCGCGGGTCCGACCGCGAAGTGTGGAGAGTCTTGCGTGGATCGCGTCCGAGTTCGCCTGAGAAGTCGCGTTCGCATCACGTCGAGCTGCCGGTGAATCTCCGGTGCTGACAAGTACATCGCGAGCAATCGCAAGCAAGGAACGATTGTGCTCGTGCTCGCAAGAGAGCACAAATTTAGCCGCCTCCGCGGCTGCGCCCGTGTCGAAGAGTGCAAGCGAGGCCGATAGCAAGTCCGCTGCAATGGATAGGCTTGGCGCGTGTCTAAAGTCATTTTGTAGATCCTCAAGGCTGGACGGTGGGCTAGGCGCAGGCGGCGCAAGGGGCGCGAGCTCTCCTGCGCTTACACTCGTGTGGGCAAGACGCCACTTCGGGACAATCTGTCGGTGAGCGTCTTCGTGGAATGATGCCATGTCAAGGCCGCCCGAGTAGACCGCACTCCGCTTTCGCCGCAAGAAGATCGAGTTCGGAGATGAATCTGTCGAGCGCGTACGGATTCCCAGAAAACCTCTTCGATACCGGATGGCCCCGCCTCATCGGATCCGGATCGCACAAGGCAGCGACCATCGGTCGGAGATGCGGCCGAAGTGTGGGTGGACAATCGCTATCTACCGCATCGAGCGCGCGACCAAATGCATCTTGAAGAAATGGGAGTACATCCGCGTATGGCCCAGCCCAAACAGTCCATCGTAACTGAGTGGGAATATAATGAGCGAGAAGGCCAGTCATGTTAAGCCTAGTCAGCAGAAAACAGAGAAAACTGCCGAGCAAATACGCATCACAACCGAAACGTCTTGTAGCCCAATCTTGGGGCATGTGGCCATAGAGAAGTTCAGGGGGTGCATAGGAACGATGCCCAGCACAGTTGACAGAATCGTGCGGAGCATCCAAATCTCTGGCGCTCGCTCGACCTAGATCAGCAATCTTGATGTGCCGCGGGTGAAAGAAGAGCACGTTCGATGGCTTGAGATCTTGGTGGGCGATTCCGATTCTGTGGAGCTGCGACAAGCCGACGGCAACGTGGTGTCCGACTCGAAGTAGCCAAGCCAAGTCGAACCTCTCTTCGAAGTCCAACCAGTGCCGAATGTCGCTCTGCGCCATTTCAAAGATGAGATATGGAACTAGGCTGTATGGATCCTGCGGGTTAGTATGAACCGTTCCTTGGGCGATAGAGCGCACGACGCGTGACAGCGAGTGTCGTCCGCATCGAAGGCAGAGTTCGCATTCATGGTGGAATGATTGGGTGAGTAGGTTCAAGGAAGCCATGGGCTCCGGGCCTTGCATGGCCTGTCGAATGTCCAGGGCCTTCAAATAACCTATTGCACCGTTTATGTGACGAGCAATGTATCCGTGAGAAAAATGCCCACCTGTGGCATTCTGGGGCCGCTCTACACGCTTCTGCACTGTCCAGCCGTGTGGTAACTCAAGACCGGCGAGCGACAACGCAGGCGGAGCCGGGATCTGATATTCCATGTCCCCAGTAGTCTTCATGTCACGCAGTCTCACGCTGCACGCTGGCGACCGCCAGTCTGAAGGTTTATCCCACCGATAGCACTGTTGCTCTTCGATTACATCGTCCATTCTAGATCAGTGGGCTGTGTGTCGCAAGGGGCGAGGTGGTTTGCAGCTTCGTCGGCGGCGGGGTGGCACCGACCCGACCCGTGCCACCGACCTCGGGTGCTTTGACCCGAGGTCGGTGCTTCTCCCACTCCAATGCTCCCCATCCCACCGACCGTCCCTCAGCACCACCCCTCCTCCACACCAACAACAACCCCCCCCATCCACCACCCCCGTGCGCAAACCCGCGGCCATGCGCCCGTCCCCCCTTGACCCCCCTCTCCCATCCCGTATCCTGCCCCGAAGACCGAACAAACGCCGCCCATGGACGCCGCACCCGCCATCCCGGCCCCGCCCGGCCTGCTCTCCGCGGCCGAGGAATCGCTCATCGAGGCCCTCGCCCGCCCCGGCGCGGACCTCGCCTCCCTCGCGGCCGCCCACGCCCTCTCCCTCTCGGCCCTGGCCCGCTGGCTCGGCCTGCCCCACGTCCGCCGCGCCTTCGACGCCGTGCGTGAGGTCGTCGAGATCGAGCGTCGCCGCTGGCAGGAGCAGCAGACCCGCGACGCGATCGAGACGCTCAACGAAGTGATGAAGTCCTCGGACGCCCCCGTGGAGCGCCGCCGCGCCGCCAGCGCGATCCTCCGCACCTTCACCACCCTCTTCCCCCGCCGCGCGCATCAGCCCCGCTCCTCCTCATCGTCTCCCACCTCTCCGTTCCCGCCGCGCGCGCCAGCCTTCTCTCCCTTCCCCGCCCGCGCCCCGCGGGAGGCGACCGAGGGAAGGGCTACCACATCTACCCCCTCTCCCCCTCAAGACTCAACACCCACCCCTCAAGACTCTGCTCAGGACTCAAGACTCACCCCTCAGGACTCTCCCACCCCTTCCTCTTCTCCCGACCCTACGGCCGACCTCGCCCTCGCCCTCCTCCGCGACGCCAACCCCCCCGACGCCCGCGCGGCCATCGTCGCCCTCGACCCGCTCCTCGACGACGACCCCATCACCCCCGCCCAGGCGCGCACCACCATCGACGGCCTCCTCGCCCTCATCGCCGCCCTCCACACTGCCGAAATCTCCTCCGAACCCGCCACGCTCATCAGCGACCATCAGGCCGTGAAGGTCTACACCCTCACCCCGCGCGCCAACCAGCTCGACGATCCATCCACCGACGACTCCGCCGCCCCCGCGCAGCGCATCGCCATGACCCTCGGCCGCGCCCGCGCCGGCGACTGGCGCTTCCACGCCCTCACCCGACTCGACACCAGTTAAGCCTGCCGGAGTGACAGGCCTTCCTGTCGTCTGGCTGCCTCAGGCCACCCCCGGCCACCAATTGGCGACAAACTTAGCCAGAATCAGTCCGACACCCCCTCCCAGCCTTGATCCCGCGCACTCGCGGCTGGTACGGTCATTGCATCAGCGGGTCTCCGGGGCGACAACGCCCGCTTTCCAAGGAGGCCCAGATGCACCGTCTCGCCGCCGCGTTTGCCCTTGCCGCCTGCTCCGCCGCCCTCGCGCAGGAGTACCAGGCCCACATCATCCCCGCGCTCTCGGAGTACGGCATCCCCGAGTCCTACCTCGGCGACCTCAACGCCCACGGTACCGCCGTCGGCACCATGACCTACACCACCCAGGACGCCAACGGCAACTACCACACCACCTACCACGGCTTCTCCTGGACCGTCGCCGACGGACCCGTCGTCCACCCGACCCCCTCCGGCTACTCCGCCATCAACGACCGCGCCGACATCCTCGCAGGCGGCACCATCTACTTCGCCGACGGCGCCACCGGCTACATCGAGCCTGTCCCCGGCGACATCACCGCCGGCGGCTCCGCCATCAACAACGCCGGCGCGGTCGCCGGCACCTCAACCTTCCGCTACTACGGCGGCTGCCGATACTCGCGCCGCGCCGTCCTGTGGACCCTCTCCGGCGGAACCGTCAACCTCGAAGCCTTCGTCCCCTCCGCCGAGGTCGGACGCGACATCAACGACGCCAACCACATCGTCGGCGTCGCCACCTACACCGGCTCCTGCGGCGACTTCGAAGCCTTCCTCTACCGCGCCGACTCCAACCAGTGGATCGACCTCCACGCCATGCTCACCGGCGGCGGCGCGGGCATCACCGAGGCCTACGCCGTCAACGGCGAGGGCCAGGTCGTCGGCGAAGGCTGGAACGGCTCCTTCGTCTCCGCCTGGTTCTGGGACGAGTTCGAAGGCTTCACCTTCCTTCCCGCCCTCAAGAACGGCGACCGCGATCGCGTCACCCCCTACGACATCAACGGCGCAGGCGCCGTCGTCGGCTCGGCCGCCATCGACGGCTGGGCCGACCGCCGCGCCTTCATCTGGGACGCCGCCAACGGCATCCGCGACCTCAACGACCTCGTCGAACTCCCCGACGGCTTCATCCTCGACCGCGCGATCGCCATCAACGAGCACGGCATGATCGTCGGCGACGGGCACTGGGGCCCCGGCTGGGGACCGGCCGTCGCCTTCGCCCTCCTCCCCGCCGCCGCCCCCTGCCCCGCCGACTTCAACGGCGACACCACCGTCAACACCCTCGACCTGCTCGCCTTCCTCAACGCCTTCACCGCAGGCGACCCGAGCGCGGACTTCAACGGCGATACCACGATCAACACGCTGGACGTGCTCGCGTTCCTGAACGCCTTCACACAGGGCTGCTGAGGGAGAACAACCGTGACGAACAACACCTGGACGAACGCCATCGCCATCCTGCTCTGCACCAGCGCGTTCGGCGCCGCCGCCGCCGCACAGGCCGACTACGCCGAGGGCTTCGAAAACAACGGCACGGTCAAGGCCGGCCAGTGGGGGCCGCAGAACCTGATCGACAAGGGCTGGATCTTCCGCAACCAGTCGGACCCCGCGAACGGCCCCGCGTGGTACGACGGCAACGGCTTCGGCGGCCTGCCCTTCGATGGCGACGGGTATCTCCAGACGGATTCGATGGCGACCGACTACTTCGGCGGTCCGCTCAGCGTGTGGGCGATCCTGCCGCCCATCCCCGGCCAGCGGGCGGCCGACCTGGTCTCCATCTGGGTCATGGGGGGGGGATCGCCGTCCTCGAGCACCTACTTCGAGGTCCGCTACTCGCCGAACGGCGGCGCCGGCACCGGCTCCGACCACGACGACGTCGGCGATTTCACCGACGTCCTGTTCTCGGCCGAGCTGCCCCTGGAGGCGCAGGGATACAGGCAGGTGATCGAGAGCCTGCCGGGCGACGGGCGCATCGCCTTCCGATTCTGGTCCCCCTTCATCATGACGGCGTTCGGGCGGGGCACGACCTTCGCGATCGACGCGCTGAGCGTGGGCGGGGAGCCGCCGCCGCCGTGCGGCGTGCCGATCCCGCTGCCCGGCCAGACCGTGACGTGGACGCTTGCCGACTCGCCGTACACCATCTGCCAGGACCTGCTCATCCCCACGGGCGCGACCGTCATCGTCGAGCCGGGAGTAACGGTCACGTTCGAGCCGGATTGCTGGCTGCACGTAGACGGCGCCCTCATCGCCCACGGCACGCCCCAGCAGCCGATCACGTTCGACGGCGACAACCAGCCCGGCGCCGGCCTCGAGGTCGGCGGGCACGCGGACCTCGCGTGGACGCGCGTTGCGACGCGCTTCGGCGGCGGCGGCGAGCACGCCGTCTTCGAGGTCCGCGACTCGGTCATCTCGGCGGGCGCATTCATCCAGGGCGTGCCGGACCTCGCCGTCATCGAGCGCTGCCGGTTCGTCGGCGGCTCGGTCGCGCCCCTCTCAGGCAGTCTTCGCATCGTCGATTGCGACTTCTCCCAGGGTGGCTACGCCGACGTCGCGGGCGTGCTTTTCCTCGACAATGTGACGATCGACGGCGGCCCGCTCCTGATCCGCGGCGAGTTGATCAGCGGCACGACGCTGCTCGACAACATCTCGGTCACGAACTACGGCGCGGGCGCGGGCGTCTCGCTCTACGGGGCGAACTTCCTGCTCGGCCCGAACCTCGTGACCCAGGGCAACCGCTACCCGCTGCGGATCGAGCTGCTCGGCGCGGGCCTCCTCGCCGGCTCGAGGTTGCCGGTGAGCGGCAACATGTTCAACTACATCCCAACGAACGGCCTCGTTCTCGGCGCGCAGCGTTACTGGGCGAACACCGGCGTTCCCTACGTCGTGGGCAACTTCCCCGCGAACTACGGCGGCTCGCTGACCATCGAGCCGGGGACGACCGTGCGGTTCGGGCCGGGCGCGGGCGCGTTCCTGGCGCTCACGGCCGATCTCAGGGCCTTCGGCACTCCCGACAAGCCGATCACGTTCGAGCGCTTCGACCCGGGCCGGTCGTGGAAGGGCCTGAAGTGGGTGGACAACTTCAACGCGCGCCAGCGGAACGTCGTGTTCAAGGGGGCGGACATCGCCGCGATGTCGGACGGCGGGAACCTCCTGCTCGATTCGTGCACCATCTCGGGCAACTGGCAGGGCACGAGGAGCGTGACCGGCGGCCTGGTGCAACTGCGCAACTCCAGGATCATGGAGAACGCGATCGGCATGACCACTACGTCCACCGGGCGCATCGACGCCCAGAGCGCGATCAGCCCCAACGTCTTCGCGGGCAACGGCCTGGCGGTGGACTACAACAACACCACCGGCGACATCCCCCGCTTCGATCACAACTGGTGGAACAGCCCGAACGGCCCCACGACCGACCAGAACCCCGGCGGCGACGGCGACGCGGTCGAGGGCCTGCTCGCCGGGTGGTTCACGCCGTTCCTGACGGCTCCGCCCGCGCAGGGCGACGATCCGCCGCGGGTCGAGATCGAGCCCATCTACTACGTGGCGCACGCCGGCGAGAAGATCATCCTGCGCTGGAAGGCGAAGGACGACTCGTCGATCGTGTCGCAGCGCGTCGAGTTCGCCGACCACGCGTACCCGAGCCAGTACGTCACCGTGGCGGCGCTCGGCGGCGGCGAGCGCTCGTATGAGTTCACGGCGCCCATCGTCGAGCCGACCAACCAGTACACGATGCCCTCCGGCATCCGCGTGGTCGCCGTCGACGACGCCGGGCAGGAGGGGTACGACCAGGCGATGGTCCGCATCCCCTACCAGGAGGACTTCACTCCGGTCTACCAGGAAGTGCAGAACGTCCCCGATCTCGTGCACCCGCACGACAACGTCGAGGTCTGCTGGCTCCCCGGCGGCACGAGCAGCGTCTACGTCGCGCTCGACGACGTGATCCTCGCTCACTCGCAGGGCGGCGCGGGGTCTTGCCTGCCGATCGGGGCCACCATGCCCTACGTCAGCACCGACACGGCGCGGTTCCTTGTTCTGAGCACGGTCGGCGCGGGCGGGCGCCTCGTCTACTCCTACTCCGAATACTTCTCGATCCGCCCCGACGAGCGGTACGGCGATGCGCCGCCCGTCGTCACGCTCGACGCTCCGCTCGGCGGCGAGACGTTCGCCGGCGGCGGGGTCGTCCCCGTGCGCTGGACGGCGAGCGATGACGAGTCGGTTCGCTCCATCGGCATCCAGGCCAGCTACGACGGCGGCACGACGTGGCACTCCGTCGAGCGCGGCCTCGACCCTTCGCTCTCCGCCTTCGACTGGGAGCTGCCCGCTTCCACGGGCATCGACGACGTGCGCATCCGGGTCATCGCCACCGACCACCGCTTCCAGACGTCCTCGGGCACCAGCGCTCCGTTCACGATCCTGCCCGGCGATCCGGGCGACTGCCCCGCCGACTTCAACGGCGACGGCGTCGTGAACACGCTCGACGTGCTCGCGTTCCTCAACGCCTTCGCCGCCGGAGACCCGAGCGCCGACTTCAACGGCGACACGACGATCAACACGCTGGACGTGCTGGCTTTTCTGAATGCGTATGCGGGGGGGTGCTGAGAGGGCGATCGCGTCAGCCGGCGTTCATGCGCTCGAGGTACGCGCCGAGGACGCAGACGCTGAACGCGCTGGACCAGACGGGGCTTTCCGGCTCGCGGAGGAAGTCGGCCCAGAGGCCGTCGACGCCCTCAGGGCGGAGGAGGCCGGTGCGCTTGACGCGTTCGAGACCGGACTCGCAGACGGCGCGGAGGGGGCCGAGCATCCAGCGTCGGATCGGGAGTTGGAAGCCGCGTTTGCGCTGGGCGAGGAGTTCGTCGCGGAGCAGGTCTCGGAAGGCGACGCGCAGGAGGTGCTTGCCTGGCGCGCCGGGAGGCAGCCGGACCGCGCCGGGAAGCGCGAAGCAGAGGTCGAGCATGGTGCGGTCGATGAGGGGGACGCGGATTTCGAGGCTGTGGGCCATGCCGGTCATGTCGCCGTCGCGCAGGAGCATGTTGCCCATGTAGAAGCGAGCCTCGTATCGGGAGACGGCGGCGATGGGGTCGCGCGCATCCGCCGCGTGGTCGATGCCTTCGAGTGCTTCGTTGGGCTGGAAGGTGGGGTGGAGTCCGAGGGTGCGGGCGTCGAGGCCGAGGGCGCGCATGCGTGCGTTTGGGGTGACGCGGCGTCGTCCGAGGGCGAGTTGCATGACGGAGCCGTCGGTGGCGGCGAGGTCGGCGGCCTTCTCTTGCGCGGAGCGTGGCTGGCGCATTGCGGCGGCGCGCAGCAGCGCGGAGCGCGCGCCGGGGGGCATCCAGGCGAGGCGTTGGAGGAGCCTGCGGAAGCGGGGGACGTCGCGGAAGGAGGGGTAGCCGCCGAGCAGTTCGTCGCCGCCGAGGCCGGAGAGGGCGACGATGATGCCCTCGGCGCGGACGGCCTTGGAGATGACGTAGGAGTTCAGGCCGTCGAGCGAGGGCTGATCGATGCTGGACATCCAGGCGAGAGCGGCGTCCTCGGCGTCCTGCCCGGTGATCTGGACGTCGGCGTGGGGGAGGCCGAAGGCTCGGGCGGTGCCCGACGCGAGGGCGGACTCGCTCATGTCGGGTTGGTCGGCGAAACCGACCGTGAACGTGCGCACGTCGGGGGCGTGACGCGCTGCGAGACCGGCCATGATGGTCGAGTCGAGGCCGGAGGAGAGGAAGATGCCGACGGGAACGTCGCTGATGAGGTGGTTCTTGACGGCGCGGTCGAGCGTGGCGGCGATGCGCCGGGCCGCGTCGGTCTCGGTGATGCGATCGGGGAGGTGCTCGCCGACGCGGGGGAATCGCCAGTGTGGTCTCGGGCGGACCGAGGGCGTTTCTCCGTCGGCGAAGTCGAGCGGGATCTCGGCGAGACAGCCGGGAGGGAAGGCACGGGCGCCGGCGAAGATGGTGAGCGGCTCGGGGACGGCACCGTAGGCGATCATGCCGGCGACGGCGCGGCGGTCGACGTTGGTGGATGCCGCGCCGCCGGCGACGAGCGCGCGCAGTTCGCTGGCGAGGGCGAGCCGGCCGGGGGAGGCGGCGTAGTAGAGGGGCTTGATGCCCATTGGATCGCGGGCGAGGAGGAGGGTCGAGTCGGCGCGCCGGAGGAAGGCGAGGGCGAACATGCCCTCGAATCGTTCGACGGCGGCGGGTCCCCACTCGACGAGGGCGTGGAGGATGAACTCGGTGTCGGAGTGGCCGCGGTAGGAGATGCCCCGCTCGCGGGCGAGTTGTTCGCGGAGTTCGAGGTAGTTGTAGAGTTCGCCGTTGTATGTGAGTGCGTCGCCGGTGCGGGGGTGGATCATGGGCTGGTGGCCGGCGGGGGAGAGGTCGATGATGGCGAGGCGGCGCTGGCCGAGGCCGACGGTCTTGCCGGCAGACTGGAAGAGTTCCGCGCCCTCGTCGTCGGGGCCTCTGTGGACCTGTGCGCAGACCATGGCGTGCAGGCGTTCTCGGGCCTCGTTGGCGTCTGGCGTGACGATGGCCGCGATGCCGCACATCCGTTCGTCTCCGTCCCTTCGTTGGCCGATGCTACAACGATCGCCGGGCGTGTCCGGTTCGCGGGGCGTGGGGCGGCAGGATAGCGTGAGGCGCGTCCCGCGACGGACCGTCAGCGACTACGATGCGGGCCGACGAGTGAGGCGGGGCGGAACGCGAGCGCATGGGACGACAGGAAACGCCGCTGCAGGTCAGGATGCGGGCCGCGTCGCACCGTGCGACGTGGTTCCTCGGGACGCGGTTCCCGGACGCGATCCCGCTGACGTTCGTGGTGGGATACCCCAAGAGCGGGACGGTGTGGGCGTCGCAGCTGGTCGCGGACTACCTTCAGTTGCCGTACCCCCGGTTCAGCCTGCTGCCGGTGGGGTTCGAGGCGGTGGTGCACGGGCACCAGGTTGTCCGGGACGACTACCGTCGGTGTGTCTACACGCTGCGCGACGGGCGGGACGTGATGTGCTCGCACTACTTCTTTCTGGCGCGGCGGATTCCGGAGGGGGATCGGCCGGCGGTGCCGCGGTCGTTGCGGGCGCACTTCCCGGGGTTGACAAACAAGGCGGATGTGCGTGGGAACCTGCCGCGGTTCATCGAGGCGCAGGCGAGGCTGCACCACTCGTCGCCGGTGAACTGGGCGGAGCACGTTCGATCGTGGCTGGCGCGGCGAGAGCGTTCCGGCGTGGTGATGCTGCGGTACGAGGATCTGCTTGCGGACGCGGCGGGGGCGCTGATGGACGCCCTGCCGAGGCTGACGGGCGAGCCGGCGGACGAGGAGCAGGCGCGCTCGTCGGCGGAGCGGTTCTCGTTCGCGCGCCAGGCGCGGCGACGGGCGGGGCGCGAGGGGACGAACTTCCTGCGCAAGGGGAGTTCGGGCGACTGGACGAACCACTTCACCCGCGAGGCCGCGGAGGTCTTCGACCGGGCGTTCGGGGAGACGCTGGTGGAGTGCGGGTACGAGGCGGACCGGTCGTGGGTGGGGCGCGTGGGCGGGGCGGGTGATGGCCGATGAGCGGGGCAGGGGGACAACGCGGCGATGGGGGGGGGGAGCGCCTGCCGGACTTTCTGATCATCGGGGCGATGAAGGCGGGGACGACGAGCCTCTTCCGCGACCTGATGACGCACCCGCGCGTGTTCTTTCCGCTGGACAAGGAGCCGGGGAACCTCTGCGACGACCGTGTGCTGACGCCGGAGGGGCGGGCGGAGTACGCGGCGCACTTCCGTCGCGCTCGCGCGGACCAGGTGTGCGGCGAGGCATCGACGGCGTACACGAAGGTTCCGGTGTACACGGGCGCGGCGGAGCGTGCGCGAGCGATGCTCGGGCCTGGGCTGAAGGCGATCTACCTGGTGCGTGAGCCGGTTTCACGGATCGTGAGCCAGCATTATCACGAGGTGATCATCAGGGACTTGGAGGTGGAGGACGACGTGAACGTGGCGGTTCGGCGGTTTCCGCGGTACATCGCGTACAGCCGGTACGCGATGCAGGTCGAGCCGTGGATCGCCGCGCTGGGAAGGGAGAACGTTCGGATCGTGGTGTTCGAGCGGTACATCAGGGATCGGCAGGGGGCGGTGGCGGACATCGAGCGATTTCTCGGGCTGGATCCGAGGCCTGACCTGGTGGAGCCGGATCGGGTGTTCAACGCGGCCGACTCGAAGCCGGGGCATGGTGGGCCGTTCTCGTGGGTGCCGAGGCTGTGGGTGTATCGGTCGTTGGTCCGGCCGCTGGTATCGCAGGAGATGCGGGACCGGGTGCGGCGGTTGCTGAACCGTCGTCCGCCGCCAAAGCCCGCCCCGCCGACGCCGGAGACGGTGGCGTTCCTGCTGGAGCACCTGCGTGAGGACATGGCCCGGACGGCGGTGCTGGTGGCGGAGCAGGAAGGGGTTGCCGGTGCGCCGCTGTTGTGGGATGAGAGGGCGATCGTGGCACGGCACTCGCAACGAACCGGCGATCGGGGGTCTTCGTAGGGCGTTCGTCCCAAGTCGGGCCGCGCGGACGGCCGATAGCATCGAAGCCCAGTCGTCCCGGGGCACCGAACACTCTACGACCAGACGCGAGAGGATCGCATGTTCGCCACCATGGACTTCGGTCTTATCGCGGGGCTGGTGATTGTCGGGATTGTCGCGCACGTTGTGTTGTTCCTCATCGCGCGCCGGGTGAACCTGCTGTTCCTGCTTTCGGCGGCGTACTTTGTGGTGGCGCCGCTGTCGGCCGCGCCGAGGCTGCCGCTGGTGGGCGGGTTGAAGTACGTGCGCGTCTATCTGACGCTGCTGACGATCGCGCTCGGGTTCTTCATGGCCCGGATCTACATGCTGCGTCCTGCGGGGGCGGTGTTCCTGACGTTCGCGACGATGTACGCGTGCGCCGGGCTGTACAGCGAGTTGCCCATGGCCGCCCTGAAGTACAAGGGCCTGTGGGTGGTGACGGTGCTGGCGGGGCTGATGACGGGCTACAGCGTGACGGACTCGCGGACGTTCGTGACGAAGTGCCTGCGTGTGGTGATGCTGGCGACGGCGGCGTTCACGGCGTTCATGATCCTGCGGCTGGTGACGGACCCCGGCGCGCTGAACAGGATCGGCCGCTTCATGCCATGGGACCTGAACCCGAACCGGCTTGGGCAGACGGTCGCGCCGATGTCGATCTTCACGACGTACATCCTGCTCTACGATCGGTCTCGGCTGTGGAAGTTGCTCTCGGCGGGGACGCTGTTCTTCCTCGCGGTGCTCATCCTGTACTGCGGCAGCCGCGGGGCGGCGGGGTACGCGGTGATCGGATGCACCATCCTCGGCATGCCGGTGGTGAAGCGTCCCGGTCTGCTGGTGACGCTGGCGATCGGGGCTGGGATCGCGGGGTACGCGATGTTCCAGTTGTTCGACATCGGGACGACGGAGCGTCTGGGCACGGTGACGCTGGAGACGCGCGAGGAGGTGTGGAACAAGGCGTGGAACCACTTCATCGAGTCGCCGCTGGTGGGGAAGGGGTGGATTTTCCAGTACGAGGCTTCGATCGAAGGCTCGACGGCGAACATGCACTCGATCTACTTCCAGACCGCGGCCGAGACCGGGATCGCGGGCATGCTCGCGCTGCTGTTGACGCTGGCGTTCATCGGGTTCCGATGCCTGCGGCTGTGGAGGTTCGCGCTGACCTCGCGGTATGAGATCCCGATGGCGCACCTGCCGCTCGCGATCATCGGGGCGGTGTTCGCGCACGGGCTGTTCGAGTCGGGGTCGTTCACGGGGGCGAACCTGGGCGCGGTGGTGCTTGGGATCGGGCTGGCGCTGCTGGACCGGATTCCCGAGTTGTACCGGAACGACGTGGCGGCTTGGGAGGCGTACCAGCGGCAGGTGGCGGAAGAGTCCGAGGCGCCGGGGGAGTACGAGCCGGCGACGGGTTCGTGAGCGTGGCTGAACGGGACGCGGGAGCCGAGGGCGTATGAAGGGCGAGGTCAGACGCGGGGCGGTGCGGATCGTCGCCAACTACGCCCGGCTGCTCTCGACGTTCGTGCTCGGGATCATTCTTGTCCCGATCCTGATCCAGTTTCTGGGCGTGGACGCGTTCGGCCTGTGGGGCCTGATCGGGGCGACGATCGGGCTGGCGGACCTGTTCCGCGAGACGGTGCGTTCGAGCATGATCCGCGAGCTTGGCGCGGCGTACCACGACCCGGACCCGGCACGCTTTCCGGTGATCTACAACTCCGCGGTTGCGCTGAGCGTCGCGCTCGCGCTGCTGGCGGCGTGCGTTTTCACGGGCGTGTGGTTTCTGCTGCCCTTCCTGAACATCCCCGCGCACCTGGCGACTGCGGCGCGGTGGGTGGTGGTGTCGCAGGGCGCGTACTCGATCATGTGCGTGCTGACCGCGCCGCAGTTCAACATGTTCGTGGTGACGGAGCGGATGGTCTGGGCGAACTGGTGGCAGGCGGCGGACCGCGCGACGCACCTCGCGGCGGCGCTGGTGATCTTCTACCCGTTCGCCGTGCGGGACCCCGGGCTTGGGCTGACGCTTTTCGCGACGATCTCGTCGGGGATGGCGATCCTGCTGCACATGATCGCGATCGTGATCATGGCGGGGTTTGAGCGTCGGATCGTCCCCAGGCCGGGGCTGGCCTCGCGGGAGGGGGCGCGGTCGATCCTCACGACGGCGGGGTGGAACGCGGTGGTGGTGGTGGCGACGAACCTGCACATCCGGATCGACCAGTTGCTGATGAACCTGTTCTTCGGCTCGTTCGCGAACGGCATCTTCACGGTGGCGATCAGGCTGACGTCGTACGTGAGGATGCTGACGGGGGGGATGACGGATGGTCTGGACGCGGTGTCAACGCGCATATCGACGCGGGAAGAAGGGGGGGGGATCAATGCGCTCAACCGTCACTCGACCCGCCTGCACGCGTTCGTGGGCCTGCCGGCGGGGCTGCTGGTGGTGCTGCTTGCCGAGCCGATCATCCGGCTGTGGGTCGGCAAGCGGCTCCCGGACCCGGCGGCCGACGTTCCGGTGACGGTGAACCTGGTGCGGATCCTGGCGATCGGGATCACCGCGCGGGCCATCGCGGACGGGTGGATGCGGATTCTCTACGGGGCGGGGCACGTGCGACGGTACGCGCCCCTGCTGATGGTGGCCGGTGCGCTGAACCCGGTCGTGGTGGTCGCGCTGGCGTACCTGCTCCCGTCGCGCGGCGCGGGCTGGCTGGTGTCCGACTTCGATGCTCCCGCGCTGTCATACGCTCTCGTGATCACGATCGCCTACATGGCCGTGCTGCCGATCATCGCGGCGCGGTGCCTGAAGACGCGATGGGTCAACATGATCCGCCCGCTGTTGCGTCCCGCGCTGGCGACGGCGCTGGCGGCGCCGGTGTACCTGCTCGCGCTGCGGTTCGTCGGGCAATGGACGCTCGCGCACCTGTTCGGCGTGATGGCGGCGTACGGCGTGGTGTACGCGTCGCTCTCGTGGTTCATCGTGCTGGCACGGGACGAGCGGGCGCGGCTGGTGCGGGTGGTGCGTCGTCGTGCGCGCGGGGGGGTGCGAAGGGGGGGAGAAGGGCGCGCGGAGGAGCCCGCGGCGATCAGCGAGGAACCGGGCGAGGCGGAATGACGAGTTCGATGAGAACGCCGCGGTGATCCGAGCCGGCGCCGCGGATGGTGCGCCAGGAGCGGACGCGCCAGCCGGGGGAAGCGCAGGCGTCGTCGATGGCGGCCATGGCGGGCCAGACGGACCAGGCGGGGAAGGTGCCGGTCGGAGCGCGGAGCGGCTTGCAGCGCGTGTAGCCGGCGCGGGCGAGCATCCGCGAGCGATGTCCGGTCGGCGTGCTGTTCAGGTCGCCGATGATGAGTGTCGGGTAGCCCTCCGATTCGAGACGCTGCGCTTCGACGATGGCGCGGGCGATCAGTTCATTCCCCTCGCGCCACCGCGAGGGCGTCCGCGGCGAGGATGGGTGGACGACGACCATGCCGAAGTCGCCCGACGCGTGCCTCACGATGACCGACAGCAGGTCACTCGCGGACCTGTGCTCGTCGGCGTCGAGGACGGGGAACTCGCTCAGGACGAGCCTCCACGAGGTGACGTGAGAGACCGGGCCGCTGGCAGCGTCGTGGGGGAATGAGGCGTCGAGCGCGCCGTGGCGACGGATGCCGCGGACGAGGCCGGGGTTCGGCTCGACGAGCGCGACGACCTCGGCCTTGACGAAGGTGAGGAGTTTGAGGAGCTCGTCCGGATGCTCGTTCTCGGGCCCGCCGTTGAGCGCGAGAACACGGATGGCGCTTCCGCCGCCTTCCGGTGAGAAAGGAGTGCGCGGGGAGAGGAGCGCGGACGCGTGCAGGGCGCAGCCGACGCCCGCAGCCGCGGTGCACGCCCAGCGGCGACGGACGGCCCAGACGATGGCGAAAGGCAGCGAGACGAGCGAGGCCTGTGCGGCGATCTCCGCGATCATGCCGGGGATCCAGCCCAGGCCCGGGAACATCGACGCCGCGCCCGCGAAGAGGATGCCCGAAGCGAGGATCGGGCGTGCGATGCGCCCCAGAAGGCGGGGTGATGAAGGGCGGAGCGTCGTGGTTGGTGCATGCGTCACGATCGTCAAGCCTTGCCTATCCCACACCGGCCGAACCGGCACTCCATCTTTCGCGTCCCCATGCTCGCCCGGAGACGGCTTGATACTGAGGATAGAGGCGTCACACGGCGATACGTCGCCGGAAGGAACGACGGAGGAGGCACACGATGCATCGTACACGGAGAGTGGTCGCGGCGGCTCTCGCGGTCGGGCTTGCGACGAGCGTGCAGGCGCTCGCCCAGAGCGACGCGTTCAAGTACTACCTCTGCTACACGACCGGCGGCGATGATCGCCAGGGCGGGTACGACTGGGGCTCGCAACTGCAGTTCGACGACTGGCTGATGGACCGGGAGGCGGTGATCCTGTACCAGCACATCCTCGGGAACTTCCCGAAGGCCGGGGTGCACATGGCGTACTCGACGCCCACCTACATGCAGGACCACCTGGCGCGGGTGGCGTGGGCGCTGGACAAGTTCGTGCCCGACCCCGACTTCAGCGGCGTGGCGATCATCGACTACGAGACGTGGCGGTGCGAGTGGGACCGCACGCCGAACGTGCCCAGCCCGCTCGGGCCGGACGCCGAGGACCGCGACTTCAAGGACGACTGGCGCGACCACGTGCTGATGACGTACCCGGACTTCAAGTCGATGAGCCCGTCGGAGCAGGAGGCCTTCCTGCGCGACACCTACGAGCAGGCGTGCGCGGACTTCTACCTGGCGACGCTCAGACTGTGCCAGGAGATGCGGCCGCAGGCCAAGTGGGGGTTCTACGGGTACCCGAGCAAGATCTTCAAGCACCAGACCGACACGCCGAAGAACGTGATCGGGTACGGCGACCACACGCACCGGGCCTCGCAGATCAACGACCGGCTCCAGTGGATGTGGGACGCGGTGGACGCGCTCTTCCCATCGTACTATGCGCCGCGCTACACGCTGCTGGACGGCGAGCCGAGCCAGTGCCCGAACCAGGAAGTGACCACGGACGAGGATCGGGAGTTCCTGCGTTCGAACGTGGCGGAGGCGCGGCGGCTGGCGAACGGCAGGTCGGTCTTCGCGGTGTCATGGCTGCGGTACCACACGCCGAACAAGGGGTGCCGGTTCCACGAGCGTCTGAACCAGATCAACCTCCGCAACCAGTTCGAGGTGCCGTACCTCGCGGAGGCAGACGGTGTCGTGCTGTGGGGCAACCTGCTCGACGAGTTGGACTACCTGGGCGAGCAGGCGTACTTCGACCGCGTGTTCATCCCGATCCTCTCGGACATCATGCTCACGCACGGCCTGTACGAGGACGGCGAGGGCCAGTCCGGCGGGGATGGCGGGGGCGACGGGAAGGGCGATGGGAGCGACGGGGGCGAGGGTGACGGCTCGGTTGGCGACGACCCGGATGCGCCCCCTCCCCCGCCGGCCGACAACATCACCAACCAGCGCGGCGGCGGCGACGGGAGTCGCGGGGCGCTCCAGAAGCCGAAGGACAACAAGAGCGGGCGCGATCGCGGCGAGCGGCCGTAGGCGGCGCGGCCGGTCGAAGGGGCCTATCACTCCCCGGGGCACGATCGCGAGGCCCCGGGGAGTTCTCATGCGCGAGGCGCGGATCGGAGCGGGCATGATCGCGACCCTGGTCGTCTGGGCGCTCTGCGCGTGCGTCACGACGCCTGAGCCGTCGCGGCCCGCGCCGCCCCCCCCCTCGGCGGAAGGCGGCGCACGGAGCGGGTTCGAGTACCTGTGGCTGGTGACGACGCAGCCGAGCGAGGCGGGGCAGGGGCGCGACTGGTCGGCGCGAGTGGACTTCCACGGCGCGCCGATCGTGCGCGACAGGGCGGTCATCCTGTACGCGAGGCACCTGGGCAACTTCCCGGTGGGAGGGCTGCACCAGATCTTCGGCAGGCCCGGCGCGCTGGAGGCGCACGTCGTCAAGATCGAGTCGGACCTCGCGTGGATGATCCCCGACCCGAACTACGACGGGCTTGCGGTCATCGACTACGAGCGGTGGGACGTGATCTGGGCGCGGACGGCGAACGTGCCGAGTGATCTCGGGCCGGACGACCGGGACGAGGACTACCGCGACGACTGGCGCGATTATCTGCTGTCGCGCGAGCCGGACCTGATGCAGCGTCTGTCGAGGCCCGAGCAGCGAGACTTCTTCAAGCGGACGTGGGAAGACGCTGCACGGACGTTCTTTCTTGCGACGATCAACGAGTGCAAGCGGTTGCGGCCGCGGGCCAAGTGGTCGTTCTACGGGTACCCGAGCCGCATGTACGATCGGCGCGAGACGCCGGCGGGCGTGTTCGGGTACGGCGACCTGACGCACGAGGCGTCGCGTGTGAACGACACGCTGGAGTGGCTGTGGGAGGCGATGGACGCGGTGACGCCGAACGTGTATCAGCCGCGGTACACGGTGGCGGACCGGCGGCCGCGCAAGGGCGCGCCGGAGAACGCGCCCGAGGAGAACCGCGAGTTCATCCGCACGAACGTGGCGGAGGCGCTGCGCGTGGCGCGCGGCAAACCGGTGTACGTGCACATCTGGGCGTGCTACGACCAGGCGGTGGGGCCGGAACTTCACCGGACGTTCGTGAACGACGTCAACATGCGGCAGCAGCTGGAGGTTCCGGCGGCTGCGGGGGCGAACGGCGTGCTGATCTGGCACCACCTCGACGGCGAGGAGCGGTTCCGGGAGTTGCAGTCGTACGTGCGGACGACGCTCTCGCCGATCATCCTGGACATTGAGCGCAAGCGGGGCGCGGCGCGCTAGCGGCCCGCGGCATGGGCGTACATGGCCTCGAAGCGGGCGAGGATCGCGCCGGGTTCGAGTCGCTCGAAGACCCACCGGCGGCCGGCCTCGCCCATCGAGCGGAGGCGGTCGAGGTCCGCGAGGAGGTCGCGCATCGCGTCCGTGATCTCCGCGGCGGAGGCATCGACGATGACGCCTCCGCCGGACTCGACGAGTTCGGGCCAGGTGTCGACGCCGCGCGTGGTGACGAGGGGCGTGCCGCAGGCGAGGGACTCGAAGAGGACGAAGCCGAAGTTCTCCTGGCTGGTGGGGAGGACGAAGAGGTCGGCGGCCTGGTAGAGGGAGAGTTTGAGCGTGCCGGAGACGAACCCGATGAGGTGGACGCGCGACTCGACGCCGCGGTGCGCGACGTGGGCGCGGAGGCGGTCGAGGTACGCGGACTCGCCGTTGCCGGCGATGAGCACGGTGACGTCCGTGCCGGACGCGATGAGGTCCGCGGCGGCGTCGATGAGGAGCGGGACGCCCTTCTTGTAGTGGACTCGGCTGAGGAAGAGGACGGTCGGTCGCGCGGGATCGATCTGGGGGAAGCGTTCGCGCGCGAGGCCCGGGCCGGGGAGGTCGCGGAAGGGTTCGAGGTCGAGCAGGTTGGGGATGACGAGGCCGAGTTCGCGCGGGAACCATCGGCCGGCCTGGCGGAGTTCGTCCTCGGCGGTGAGGTGGATCGCGGCGGCGCCGGCGAGGGCGCGGCTCGCTCCGGCGGCGAGGAAGAGGCGCTTCTTGAGCGTGCGCTCGCCCATGCACCAGTCGTCGAGCGTGCCGCGGATGCTCCAGACGTAGGGGATGGCGGCGCGCCGGCAGGCGGCTGCGACCTGGACGTTCGAGGGTGTCCAGACGCCGTGGAGATGAACCACGTCGCTGCCTCCGAGAGCGTCGCCGAGACGCCGTGCCTGCGCGGGCGTGAACAGCCCGCCGGTCAGGCCCGCGGGCGGGAGCGTGCGCACGCGCGGCGACGCGGCGCCGTCGTGCTTCCACTCGTCGGGCGCGTCTGTGGCGTCGCAGGTGAGGATGGTGACGCGGTGCCCTCGGTCGTGGAGTGCGGCGGAGAGGTCGAGAACGCCGCGCACCGGCCCGCCGCCCTCGAGCCTGAGCCGGTGGAAGTAGTGCGTGATGTTCATCGAGGCTCCGTGCGTCGCGCCGCGGCGGCGAGTTCGGCGTACAGGTTCTCGAATCGGGCGACGACGGCGTCGGGGTTGAGGTTCCGCGTCACCCATTCGCGTCCCGCGCGCCCCATCGCGTCGCGTCGGGCGGGATCGTCGAGGAGGCCGACGATGGCGTCGGCGATCGCGGCGGGGTCTCGATCGACGATCACCGCGCCGCCGCTGTCGAGCAGTTCGGGCCAGGTGTCGATGAGGCGCGAGGCAATGACGGGCGTTCCCGCGGCCATGGCCTCGAAGAGCACGTAGCCGAAGTTCTCCTGGCTGGAGGGGAGGACGAAGAGGTCGCAGGCCTGGAGGAGACTGACCTTGACCCGGCCGCCGACGAAGCCGACGAAGCGGACGCGGTCGTCGAGGCCGAGCGTGCGGACGCGCTCGTGGAGGGATCGTTCGTAGGCGGGGTCGCCGGAGCCGGCGACGATGAGCGTGCATGTGCGGCCGCGCGTGCGGAGCAGGTCGGCGGCGTCGATGAGGAGTTCGAGGCCCTTCTTCGGGTGCAGGCGGCTGAGGAAGAGGACGTGCGCTCCGTCGCTTCGGAGAGCGTCGAACGCGGCGCGGGCCTCGTCGGGGCCGGGCGGCTCGCGGTAGGGTTCGAGGTCGAGGAAGAGCGGGATGACGGCGGTGCGGGCGAGGGGGAATCGCTTGCGGGACTGCTCGAGTTCGGCGGCGGAGGTGCAATGAACCGCGCCGGCGCGTTCGAGGGTGCGTCGGCCGGCGAGCGCGAGGTGGAGGGTCTTCTTGAGGCGTTTCTGCGCCATGCACCAGTCGTCGAGCATGCCGTGGATGCTGACGACGTAGGGCACGCCGTCGCGCCGGGCGATGGCGGCGAACTGGACGTTGGAGGGCGTCCAGGCGCCGTGCAGGTGGAGCACGTCCGCGCCGGCGATCGCATCGCGGGCGGCGCGGAGTTGGCCGGGCGAGAAGAGGCCGAGCGGCAGAGAGGGCGGGTCGAGTTTCAGGAGGCGCGGCGAACCCGTGGCTCCCGCGCGCCAGGCCTGGGGTACGTCGGTATCGTCGCAGGCGAGCAGGGTGACGGCGTGGCCGCGCGCGGCGAACTCGCGGCAGAGGTCCATGACGGCGACGACGACACCGCCGTCCGCGAGGCGCATGGTGAGTTCGACGTGAACGATTTTCACGGCCGCTCCTGCGCTTGTGCGCGGCCGGGGAAGTCGAAGCGGGCCTGGAGTTCGTTGAAGCGTGCGGCCATGTCGTGGGGGAGCAGCAGGGGGGCGCCCTCGTTGCGGCGTTCGGGGGAGATCACGGCCGCGGCGGCGTCCAGCCACGACGCGGGGGCGTCCGTCCCGACGTGTGCTGCGATGAGGCGGAGCGTGCCCGTGGGATCGGCGGTGAGTTGGGGGTAGGTGATCTCGAGGAGGCGATCGGCGAGCGCGTCGCGCCAGCGGTCGGCCTCGCCGAGGCTCGTGAGCCACTCGTACGCGCCCTTCTGCGCGTCGTCCGAGAGCCGGGCGATGTCTTCGGGGAAATAGCCGTGTTCCGGCCCTTCCTCCGCGAGGCGCTTCCATTTGAGGTGATTGCGTCCCCACCACTGGTTGTAGTCGGCGTGGCCGGCCATGCGGTAGGGCTGGGTGGTGGCGAGGCGGTGGATGGAGCGTGCGACGTCCACGCCGTCGCGGGCGATGTGGACCCAGCGTGCGGCGCGGCCGGTGAAGGCCTCGATGAGGCCGATGCGGTAGACGTTGTGCGGGGTTTTTTCGATGAGCGTGGGGAGGCGGGCGAGGAGGCGGGCGCCGAGGATGAGTCGGTCGAATCGCTCGCACGACTCGGGCGTGGCGTCGTCGGCATCCATGAACAGGCGGGCCTCGCCGCGGTAGTGGAGGTTCGTGACGTCGAGGCGGCGGTCGACGTTGGCCCAGAGGTGGTACGGCTCGCGGAGGTAGCAGACAGCGGGGTGCTCGCGCAGGGCGACGCCGAGGATGGAGGTGCCTGAGCGGCCGCACCCGACGATGAAGGCGGGCGGCGAGAGCGCGTCCCCCCCCTTAGGGGCGGGTCGGCGAGCGAGGCGTTCGGCGTGGGCGCGGATGACGCGCAGTTTGGCGGAGCGGAGGAGGGGCTTGAGGGAGTGGAGCACGCGCGCCTCCGGCGATCAGGCGCTCACGGCGGCGGGGGGTTGCGTGCCGTCGAGCAGCGCGAGCACATCGTCGGGCACCCGGTAGCCGTGGCGGCCCATCTCATCCATGACGATCGGGAGGCAGGTGCGCAGGACGTCCGGGTCGAGGCGCTTCCACTTGTTCTGCCGGCCGGGATCGACCCACTCTGAGAGGGCCTTGTTGATCTCGGGGGTCATGTCGAGGCCGCAGTGCTTGAGGATGCGGGCGAAGTGCGTTTGCGGGTCGGTGACGAAGTCCTCGTAGCGGACGGTGAACACCTTGCCTGGTTCGATCCGGGCGAGGTCCTCCGCGGCGGTCTTCGAGCAGTAGGCCCACTGGCGAGCGATGATCTCTTCGGTGGAGAGGCGTTTGCGGTCCTCGAGGATGCCGGGGTACCTGACGCCCCAGACGGAGACGTGCTTCTGGCGGAGCACCCTCTTGCGGAAGTGATCGACGACGAGTTTGCCGAGGTAGTAGTGCAGTTGCGATTTCGGGGTGTCGCGGATGCGCCGGCGGATATGGCGGAGGTGGATGGCGTTGTGCCAGCGGAGTTCCGCGCTGGAGAGGTTTGCGAGCGGCTCGCGGACGATGTAGACGAAACTGGCCTCAGGGAAGATGGCGCGGACGTAGGGGATGCGGACGACGCAGGCGGGCGTCTTCTCCATCACGCGGCGGCCGCCCATCTCGCGCTGCCGCTGGAGGAATCGCTTGCGGATGTAGGCGCGGACCCTGGGCGTCGCGTCCTCCTCGGTGAAGCGGTCGTGCTTGCGGGCCGGGTCGGCGAAGTTCCAGATGGTCCGCTCCTCGTACCACGAAGAGACGTCGGGGTGGAGGTCGAAGAGTTCGCGCATCATGGTGGTGCCCGAGCGCGCGTTGCCGAAGAGGATGATGGGCGGCCTCAGCCCCGCGTCGCTCTGCCCCATGGCTCACAGTCTCCTTCTGCTCGGCGCGAACGCGCCCCGGTCCTCTCTATCGGCCAATCGTAGCGGCTGCACAAGGCCCACAGGGCGTGTGCTGGCGCACGCTCACGGCGGCAAGCCCCGTTCGGCCCGTTTCATCTCGCGGACCTTGAGGACGATCTGGTACTCGTAGATCGCCTGGAGCGCGCAGTAGGTCAGCCCCGGGCCGCCGTCGAGGAAACCGCCCTGGGCGAGGTACATGTACGCGAACTTGAGCCAGGGGCGGCCCGGCAGGCGGAAGGAGAGATTCTTGAGTTCGAGGCGGCGGGTGTTGCGGTCGCGGCTCAGGAGGCTGGCGGGCCTGACGGGGCGCTCGTGCAGGGCCTTCATGGTCTCGTGGGCCTCGTAGGTGGAGTAGCGGTTGTGGCGTTCGAGCCACTCGGCGATGCCCTTGCTGAAGTTGTAGTGGATGAACCGCTCGCGGAGGTAGCCGACGGCGCCGTCGACGATGGGCGCGGGGTTGGCGAGGCGCTCGAAGCGGATGTGGGGGGGTTGGAAGAAGCGCATGATGTTGCCGGGCGGCATGGCGCGGCGGAGCCAGCGGCCCATGAAGTAGTTGCGCCGGCCGCAGTAGTAGGCGACGGGGTCGCCGCGCTCGCGCGAGCGTTCGCCCCGGTCCCACTCGTCGGCGATGGCCTCGATCTCGGCGCGGAGTTCGGGTGTCATGCGTTCGTCAGCGTCGAGGTAGAAGACCCAGGGGTGCTTGAAGGGGATGTTCTCCATGGCCCAGTTCTGGTGCGGGCCGCGGCCGTCGTAGGGGCGCTCGAACCATCGGCAGCCGCGGGCGAGGGCGATCTCCTTGGTGCGGTCGGAGGAGAGCGAGTCGAGGACGACGACGTCGTCGGCCCAGGAGACGCTGTCCAGCAACCCGGGCAGGTTCGCCTCCTCGTTCAGGGTTTGGATGAAGACGGAGACGGGCATGGGGTCTTGAGTCCTGAGTCCTGAGTCCTGAGGTTGGAGTGGTGGGCTATCGGGGGTTCTCGGGGGACGATCGAAGCGAGGCGATAAGGCCCGCGAGCACTCTCGACGCTTCGTCGTGCCTGGACTCCAGATCATCGGCCAGATCGGCCCGCAGGTATCCCAGCCTGCGGGAGAGTCCGATCAGGTAGCCGAGTTCGCGGAGCGAGCCGGACGCGTTGTCGAGGAACCGGAGGAAGTCCTTCTCGGTATTGCGGCCGCAGCCTTCGACGATATTGCAGGTCACGGAGTATGCCGCACGCCTCATCTGGGACGTGACGCCGAATGTCTCCTCGCGAGGGAACGCTCGGGTCGCGTCGTACACGCGCATGACGAGATCGTCCGAAAGGACAAAGGCTCGCAGTTTTCTGTGGTCACGGCTCAACAGCGACGCTCCTTCATCGGCGATCAGCCTTCGGCTCAAGACTCAAGACTCAGGACTCAAGACTCAGGACCCTCCGATACCTACCAACTCTCCGCAATCTACAACATACATCCCCCGGCGTCCGTCCATGGCGGAGTCGATGCAGACGAGGGTGGCGTCGTGGTTGAAGCGTGGGTGGAGGTCGGCGCGGGTTTCGCCGTCGAGTTCGCGGGGGGTGGGGTAGCGGCCGATCTCGTAGCCGGTGTTGCGGCGGCAGTCCCAGAGGAAGAGGGGCTGGCGCGAGCGGAGGTCGGGGTAGCCGTCGGTGACGACCCATCGGCCCGGCTCGGGGCCGGCGCGGTTGAAGGTGCAGTGGCCGTCGCAGGTGAGTTCGGCGTGGGCGAAGGGCTGCGTTCGGGCGTTCTCTTCGTCGGGGATGAGCATGTAGGAGTCTCGGACGATGCGGCTCATGAGGAAGCGTGGCTTGCCGAGGGCGTGGTAGAGCGGCTTGAGGGTTCGTCGGGCTGCGTTCATGGCCGCGCCGCGGAGGCCGCGTGTGCCCCCCCCCAGCAGGGCGCGCCGTCCCGCCCAGGCGAGGAGTGCGGCGTCGTCGCGCCAGTCGTAGTGGCTGACCATGCCCTCCATGAGCAGGCGCGGGTCCGCACCGTTCGCGGCGACGGTGAAGAGTCGGGAGTGGAGGATGCCGTCCGGCCGATCGAAGCGGTGGAGGAAGCAGAGGCGCGAGCCGGAGCGGTTGAACATGAGGTGATTGACGTAGTGGTGCGCGTGTTCGCCCATGGGGTTGGGGCGGTGGTTGCGCACGGCCGCGATGGAGGCGATGAGCGCTCGCTCGCCGGTGCGCAGGTCGAGCCGCCAGACGCCGTCGGTTTCCGGGGCGGGGTCGAGCGGGTGCGAGTCGCTTGCCGCGGGCAGGCCGTACTCGCGGCGCAGGCGCGTGAGGCGGCCGAAGTCGAGCGTGGCGGCGGTGCGGCCGTCCGGCGAGACGGCGTAGACGGGCCAGGGCAGGACGCGGACTTGCGCGCCCGAAGGCTCGACGATGCGTGCGACGTGTCGGTTGTCGGTGATGTCGTTGAAGAGGACGCGTTCGCGCCCGCCGTCGTCGATCGACTGGAGTTGTGCTCCCTGCTGCCAGTTCCAGGCGTGGGTGAGGCCGATCGCCTCGAACGAGCCTCGCGCGATGTCGATCCACCCGACCTCGGCCGGCTCGTCGGGGGCGGGGAAGCGGTCGCAGAAGCGGGCGCGGTGGGCGAGGAGTTTCGTGCCGTCGGCGGACCAGGGGCACTTGTCGTAGTAGCCGAACCAGTAGTGCCAGCCGTCGTCGGGAGAGACCTTGCGGATGGGGCAGTGGCGTCGGATCATGGGGTTTCGGGTTGGCCGTTGCGGATGACGCGGTCCTTCACGGGCTTTGCGGGCGTTCCGACGCAGACTTTCCAGGGGGGCAGGTCGTGGAAGACGCTGGAGCGTGCGCCGACGACGGTGCCCTCGCCGATGGTGACGCCGGGGCCGACGAAGACGTCGGCGGCGATCCAGCACGACGCGCCGATGCGGATGGGCATGGGGCGGAGGGTGAACCGGCGGTCCTCGTGGTCGTGGGTCGCGCCGCAGAGGTAGGCGTACTGGCTGACGGTGGTGTGCGCGCCGATCTCGATGGTGTCGACGCAGTAGCAGTCCACGTCGTCTGCGAGTGTGGCGTAGTCGCCCATGACGAGGTTCCACGGCCCCCAGATGCGGGCGCGTGGGCAGACGCGGGCCTTGAGCGAGACGCGCGCGCCGAAGAGGCGCAGGATGCGGGCGCGCACGGCGTGCATGGGGCGGGGGATCCAGCGGAAGACCGTGGCCTGCACGAGTCCCCAGGCGACGCGGCGGAGGCGGTTGCCGAGGCTGTGCGGGCTGGGCTTGTCCGAGATGTCGATGCCGGTGGTCATGTCTTGATGCCGCGTGCCTTAGAGCCTATCTCCAAACCATCTGTTCACGGCGGTGAGCGTGTTGCTCGTCGTTCTTGGATAGGTTCTCGTGCCCTGTTTCAGGTCGAGTCGACGTTGACGAACTCGCGTTTCTTCATCGGCCGCGCGGGCTGGCCCGCGGCGACGGTCCACGCTGGGAGGGCGTCGCCCTGCACGAGAGAGCGTGCGCCGACGACCGCGCCCGCGCGCAGGCGCGTGCCGGGCAGGGCGAGGGCGTCGGCGGCGAGCCAGCAATCGTCCTCGAACACGATGTCGGCGCGCCGGGCGGGGTGGCCCGGGGCGGCGGGGTCGCGGGCCTCGGTGGTCACGATGGCGAGTTGGCTGACGACGCAGCGGTCGCCGATGGTGATCCGACCCCCCCCTCGGAGGGCCGCGCGGTCGCCGATGACGGTGAGCGAGCCGACGGAGAGGAGCCACGGGCGGTCGATGGCGACGCTGCGGCGGACCTTCATGTTCGGTGCGAGTCGTGCGCCGAAGGCGCGGAGCACGGCACGCCGCCAGCCGTTGGCGACGTGCGGCGAGAGGCGGAAGGCCCATTGCCCGAGCGTGCGCCAGAGGAACGCTCTCAGACGGAACGTGGGAAGTCCTTGAGCGGTGGTAGGGGTGGAAGCAGCGGAGCCGCCACGGAGTGGCGGGGTACCCGAGGCGCAAGGATTTCCCCCGTTCCGTATCACGGCGTGTCTCCTTCGGCGGCGGGGTCGAAGGGGCGGGCGGGGTTGCCGCGGAGCCAGGTGCCGGCGGGTGCGGACTTGTAGACGCTGGCGCGGGGCAGGACGCGGCAGCGATCGCCGAGTTCGATGCCTGGGCCGAGGTAGGCGTCGAGGCCGATGAAGCACTCGCGGCCGATGGTGATGGGGGGTTTGAGGAGCGGAAAGCGGGAGTCGGTCATGTCGTGGGTGCCTGCGCAGACGTGGGCGCGGTAGTCGATGACGGTGCCGTCGCCGATGGTGATGGGGCCGAGGCCGTAGAGGATGACGCGGTCGCCGACCTGCACGCGGTCGCCGCAGCGAATGTTCCAGGGGATGGCGATGTCGACGCCGGAGCCGAATGAGCACCCGCGGCCGGCGCGGCCGCCGAAGAGGCGGAGGAGCGTGGGGCGTGCGCCCGGGAGGAGTTCCCAGAGGAGGCGGCCGACGGTCCCCCACACAGCCCGAACAAGTTTCTGCCTGGGGGTCCAGACCGACCGGCGCGCGGGAGGCGGCGCAGGCTGCGTGGGGCCGGTGCCGGTCGCGGGGTGGTCCTGGGTCGCGTTGGGGGTCATCGGGTCTCCGGGGGCGACGGCGGGGCGGTGGAGGGCCTCACCGGCAGTACGCCGGTTGGGCGTGGGTCGATCGGGAGCAAGCCACAACAGTATCGGCAGGGGTGTGCCGATGGTGAGACGATGCGTTCGGGGCCTATCGTGCCAGCCTTCGCGGGAGGCCGACAGGAGACGGGTGGGATCGGCATGGACCCGACGAAAACCCTCGAAAACCTCGCGAGGAGGTTCCTGCCTCCCTCGGCGGCGCGTGCGGCGAAGCGCGTGGCGGTCTGGCCGCGGTACTGGGCGCAGCGGGCGGCGTGCCGGCGCGGTTTCCGGGCGTACGGGTCGCGGTACCCGCACCCGGTGCTGTACGTGGCGGGGCTGCCCAAGAGCGGGACGACGTGGCTGGAGAAGATGCTCTCGTCGTTTCCGGGCTTTCACGAACTTCTGATCCCGGAGGTGGCGTCGCACGAGTTGCGGATCGGGGGGAGCCACGACTTCGAGTTGCCGGACGGGATGTTCGAGCGGTTCCGCGGGATGCTGGTGCTGACGAAGATGCACGCGCACGGCTCGGCGCACAACGCGGGCGTGCTGAAGCGGGCGGGCGTGCCGTACGTGGTGCTGTACCGCGACCTGCGGGACGTGGCGGTGAGCAACTACTTCTACGTTCGGAACACGCCGTGGCACCCGGAGTACCCGCTGTATGCGCCGCTGCCGTTGCAGGAGGGGCTTCGGGTGTTCTCGGAGCGGACGCTGCCTGCGTACGCGGCGTGGGTGCGATCGTGGCGTGACAACCGCGACCCTGAGGCGAGCCTGATGCTTCGGTACGAGGACATGCTGTCGGACGCGCGTGGTTCGGTGACGCGTATCGCGACGCTGTTCGGGCTGGATGATTCGCCGGCGACGGTCGGGCGGATCGTGGAGGAGCACTCGTTCGAGCGGATGAGCGGGGGGCGTGAGCGTGGGCAGGACGACGCGAGGGCGTTCGTGCGCAAGGGCGTGGCCGGGGACTGGCGGAACCACTTCGACGAGGCCCTGCGGCGGACGTACAAGAGCACGATCGGGGAGTTTCTGGTCGAGTTTGGGTACGAGGCGGGAACGGACTGGTGAGGGTGGCTGGGCGGGCCTCTATACTCGCCCCCTTCCCGCGACGGAGAGACCAAGGCATGAGCACGCCGCGCAGAATCCTGTTCGTGTGCCAGGTGTTCTACCCGGACACGACGTCGACGAGCCAGTTGTTCACGAGCATGTTCGCGGAGATGGTGAAGGAGGGGCACGACATCACGGCGTTGTGCGCATTCCCGAGCGGCAGGGAGGGTCGCGGGCGGAAGTTGCCGCGGTTCGAGGTGTACAAGGGGATCAAGATTCGGCGGCTGGGGTTCCGGATCGACCACAAGAAGTCGCACTACTCGAGGGCGATGTCGTACCTGGGGTTCATGATCCCGGCGTTGTTCCGCCTGCTGTTCGTGCCGAAGTCGACGATCGTGTTCGGGGTGACGAACCCGCCGTTCCTGGCGCAGGGGCTGTACGTGATCTCGCTGCTGCGCGGGCTGAAGTACCAGTACATGGTGCTGGACGCGTACCCCGAGTCGCTGATCGCGCTGGGGATGAGCGAGCGGTCGCTGGTGGCGCGGGTGTGGACGTGGCTGAACAGGCTCGCGTACCGGCGAGCGGACAAGATGATCGTGCTCGGGCGCGACATGACGACGCTGCTGGTGAACCGCTACGGGATCGACGAGAAGAAGTCGATCGTGTACATCCCGCACTGGAGCGCGGTGGAGGCGCCGGACCCGCTGCCCGTTGAGAAGAGCGCGATGATCGACCGGCTCGGGCTGCGGGGCAAGTTCATCGTGCAGTACTCGGGCAACATGGGGATGTGGCACGACATGGACGCTTTCGTGCGCGCCGCCAAGCAGATCGAGGACGATCCCTCGATCCACTTCCTGTTCATCGGCGAGGGGGCGCGCCGGACGGCGGCGGTGCGGCTGGCGGAGGACCTCGGCTGCACGAACATCACCTGGCACGACTTCGTGCCGCTGGAGCAGGTGCGCGAGAGCCTGTCGAGCTGCCACGTCGCGCTGATCTCGCTGCGTGCGGGGTTCGAGGGGATCGCGGTGCCGAGCAAGTTGTACGGCATCCTGATGAGCGGTCGGGCGGTGCTGGCGCAGACGCCGCTGGAATCGGAGACGGCGTACACGCTGGCGGAGTGCGACTGCGGGGCGACCGTCGCGCCGGGGGACACGGAGGGCTTGGTGCGGGCGATCCGGGAGATGGCCGCCAACCGCGAGCGGACGGCGGAGATGGGTCGCAGGGCGTTCCGGGCGTACAAGGAGAAGTACACGCAGGCGCAGGCGATCGAGGCGTTCTCGGATCTGTGGGGCCTGGACATGAGGAAGCGGCCCGCGCCGACGCACGCGGCGGCGGAGACCGCGGCCTGACGCGCACGGACTCCGCCATGACCCAGCCCGAGACGCGCCCACCGCTCCGCGTGCTGATCGTCACCGAGGACGATCCGCTGTACGTGGTGCGGTTCTTCGAGGTGTTCTTCGCCGAGTGCCCGCGCGACCGCATCGACCTGGTCGGCATCACGGTGAGCGTGGCGTTCCACGAGCCGATGCACAAGACGGCTCTGCGGATGTGGCGTTTCTACGGGCCGGTGGACTTCGTGCGGCTGTGCCGGCGGTACGCGGCGGCGAAGGCGAAAGGGCGGAACATCGCCGCGCTGGCGCGCGAGGCGGGGGTACCGATCGTGCCGACGCGGTCTGTGAACGACGACGGCTACGTCCGACGGGTTCGCGACGAGTTGAAGCCGGACGTGATCGTCTCGGTCGCCGCGCCGGAGATCTTCGGGCGTGCCATCCTCGACACGGCGCGGGTGGCGTGCATCAACATCCACTCGGGTCGGCTTCCGGTCTATCGCGGGATGATGCCGAACTTCTGGCAGCTGCTGCACGGCGAGCGTGCGGCGGTGGTGACGGTGCACGAGATGGCGGAGAGGCTGGACGCGGGGGGCGTGATCGAGACGCTCGAGTTCCCGCTGCGCGAGCGCGACTCGCTGGACCGGGTGATCACGGGGACGAAGCGCGAGGGCGCGCGGCTGATGATCCGCGTGCTGGAGCGCTTCCAGACCGGGCCGGTTGCGGCGACGCCGCTGGACATGTCGGGGAAGAGGTACTTCTCGTTCCCGAAGCCGAGCGACGTGCGTGCGTTCAGGAAGCGGGGTCATAGGATGCTGTAGGAGGGATCGGGGATCAGGCACCAGGGACCAGGCACCGGGCATCAGGGAAGGACGGACCTGGTGCCCGGCGCCCGATGCCTGATGCCTTTCCGCCCCCGGCGGCCATGTCGATCGACGTGGAGGACTGGTTCCAGGTCGAGAACCTGAAGGCTGTCGTCGCGCGCGACACGTGGGACGAGCGCGAGTTGCGCGTCGAGCGCAACACCGACCGGATGCTCGAACTGATGGCGGAGAGCGGGGTGCGCTGCACCTGCTTCATCCTCGGCTGGGTGGCGGACAGGCGCCCCGCGCTGATCCGGCGCATCGCGGCGGCGGGGCACGAGATCGCCAGCCACGGGTACGGGCACGACCTGATCTACTCGCTGACGCCGGAGCAGTTCCGCGAGGACGTTCGCCGCGCGAAGCGGCTCACCGAGGACCTGACCGGGGCGGTGGTGCGGGGGTATCGCGCGCCGTCGTTCTCGATCACCGACTGGGCGATCGACATCCTGCGCGAGGAAGGGTTCACCTACGACTCGTCGGCGTTCCCGACGGTGGCGCACGACCGCTACGGGAAACTGGCCGGGATGGACGCGGGCGAGCCGATCGCGGAGATCAGGCCGGGGTTCCACGAGGTGTGCGTCTCGACGCTGCAACTGGGCAGGCGCGGGCTTCCGTGGGCGGGAGGGGGATACTTCCGGCTCATCCCGTACCCGGTCTTCAAGCGCGGCGTGCGTCGGATCCTGCGGTCGGGCACGCCCTACGTCTTCTACATCCACCCGTGGGAGATCGATCCGGGGCAGCCGCGGGTGTCGGGGCTGCGGCGTTCGCACGCGTTCCGGCACTACAACAACCTGGACCGGTGCGAGGCGCGGTTCGCGTCGCTGCTGTCGGACTTCGAGTGGACGACGGTGGGGGAGTTGCTGGCGCGGGAGGCGGGGGCGACGAAGGAGCGGCAGGCGGTTACGGGATGATGACCACGTCGGCGGGGTCGACGGCGAGGCGGACGTCGCCGGCGCGCGCGGACGTGGGGGGGGGGTTGAGTTCCGCGGCCTTCAGGCGCACGCCGCCGGGGAGTTCGAGCGTGTGCTGCGCGATCTCGCCGAGGTAGACGGTGTCGAGGAGGCGGGCGGGGAGGGTCGAGGCCTGGGGCTTGGGGCCTGGGGCTTGGGGGGCGGAGTCCAGGAGGCGGATGGCTTCGGGGCGGATGCAGAGCGTGACGCGGGATGCCCCCTCCCCGGTCCCCGCTCGCGGGGCGCTGGGGAGGGAGCGGTCGTCTCCTTCGGCGATGAAGGCGGCGAGTTCGCCGGCGGTGGTGCGCAGGCGTGCGAGGCCGCCCTCGACGCCGAGGACTTCGGCTTCGAGGAAGTTGGTCTCGCCCAGGAACTCGGCGACGAAGCGCGAGCGCGGGCGGCGGTAGAGGTCGGCGGGCGCGCCGAGTTGCACGACGCGGCCCGCGTCCATGATAGCGACGCGGTCGGCCATGCTCAGGGCTTCCTTCTGGTCGTGGGTGACGTAGACGGTGGTGAGGCCGGCCTGCTTGCAGACGCGCCGGATCTCGGCGCGGAGTTCGATGCGGAGTTTGGCGTCGAGGTTCGAGAGCGGCTCGTCGAGCAGCAGCACGTCGGGGCGGACGACGAGGGCGCGGGCGAGGGCGACGCGTTGTTGCTGTCCGCCGGAGAGCTGGGTGGGCCTGCGCTTCGCGTAGTCGCCCATGCGGACGGCGTCGAGGGCCTCGCGGACGCGGGCGGCGCGCTCGGGGGGGGGGACGCGGCGCACGCCCAGGCCGAAGGCGACGTTCTGTTCGACGGTCATGTGGGGCCAGAGGGCGTAGGACTGGAAGACCATGCCGGTGTTGCGCTTGTTGGGGGGCAGGCGGGTGACGTCGCGGAAGGAGGCATCCGGCGCCGGGCGATCGGCGCCGGGCGGCGCGGACGCGAACGAGATCGTCCCGGCGGTGGGCTGGATGAAGCCGGCGATCATGCGCAGCAGGGTGGTCTTGCCGCAGCCGGAGGGGCCGAGGAGGAAGAAGAGCTCGCCCGGCTCGACGTCGAGCGAGACGCCGTCGACGGCCCGGGTGCGCGGGGCGCGGGCGACGGGGGGGAACTCCTTGACCAGGCCGGCGATGCGGATGGCGGTGGTCATGGGGAGGGAGGGTAGCAGAGCACAAAGGGCCAAATGGCCAAAGTTCCAAAGGGCCAAATGGGGCAGAGGCGAGCGGTCAGTGAAGCGAGAATGGCGGCGGTCGGCAGCGGGGGTGGTAGGATGGCGGCATGAGGCGGGTCGGACATGCGGCCGGTGAGATCGCGCGTTTGCAGAAGTTCCGCGCTGCGCGCGAGCCGGGGGTTGCGGTGGGGGAGACGGCGCGGGCCGTGGCGGAGGGGCTGGAGCGCGAGCGTCGGCTGACGGGCGGGCTGGCCGGGGCGTGGGCCGCGCTCTGCCCGGCGGACCTGGCCGAGCGTTCGCGGGTGGTGCGCTTCGCGGGGGGCGTGGTGACGGTCGAGGTGGCGGACGGGGCGACGCGGTTCCGAGTGGACCGGTGGCTGCGCTCGGGAGGGCGGGCCTCGCTCCAGGACCGCGCGGGGGGGGGGATACGGCGGGTGGTGATGCGGGTGGGAAGGGCGAAAAGAAAATAGCAAATAGCAAATAGCAAATAGCAAATGGGGACGGGGACGGGTGCGGTAGTGGGGGTGTCAGGGGTTGCGGGTGGTGGGCTTGGGCGGGGTGGATGAGGGTGAGGCGTCGGCGTCGTTGTCGTCGGTGACGCGGCCGAGTGCGCCGGGGAGTTCGATCCCCGCCTGCTTCGCCAGTTCGTGCACCGGGGGCAGCGAGCCGATCAGCCCCGAGAGGAAGTCGGCGGTTGCGCCGCGTGAGCCGCCGTTTTTCGGTTCGACGCCGCGCCCGGAGTCCCAGACGGTGATCTTGTCGATCTTGAGGTTCTGGACGGCCTTGACCTGCTGGGCGACGAGTTCGGGGAGTTTCTCGATGAGGAGGAGGGTGGGCGCGACCTGCGGGTTTTGCGCGCAGGCCTGCACGAGTTGGCGGTAGCCCTCGGCCTTCGCTTCGAGCACCTTGCGCACGCCCTCGGCCTCGGCGATGTACCGCGCCAGGATCGCGTCGGCCTCGCCGCGCGCCTCGCGCCGCGTCTTCTCGGCCTCCGCCTCCGCGGCGATCTCGATGCGTTTCTTTTCGATCTCCTGCGGGGCGAGTTCGTCCTTGGAGAGGCGGGCGAGTTCCTGCTCGCGCTCGGCGGCGAGGATGGCCTCGGCGGACTTGGCCGCGGCGACCTCGGCGCGTCGGCGTGCCTCGGCGCGGATCTCGGCGAGTTTGGCGTTGCTCTCGGCGACCTGGGCTGAGGAGGTGTTCTCGCCTTCGACGGCGCGGGCCTCGGCCTCGGCGACGCGGATGCGCTGCTCCTGCTCGGCCCTCTTTTTGGCCGCGATGGTCTCGGCCTCGCGTTCGGCGGCGGCGATCTCCTGGTCGCGTTTGGACTCGACCTCGCCGGTGACGGCCTGGGCTTCGAGGGCGGCGACGGCGACGCGCTGCTTCTGCTCGGCGTCCTTCTGTCCCTGCTCGGCGAGGGCGTGCTCCTGGGCGACGCGGACGTTGCGCTCGCGCACGGCGGCGGCCTCGCCGATCGCGCCGGTGCGCTCCTGCTCGGCGACCTCGACCTTGGCGCGGTTGATGGCCTCGGCGGCGGCGCGCTTGCCGATGGCGACGATGTAGCCCGACTCGTCGGTGATGTCGCGGATGTTGACGTTGATGAGTTCGAGGCCGATCTTGTTGATCTCCTGGCCCACGTTCTCGTTGATGTGGTTCATGAACTTTTCGCGGTCCTTGTTGATCTCCTCGATCGTCAGGGTCGCGATGACGAGGCGCAACTGGCCCAGGATGATGTCCTGCGCCTGCTCGCGGACCGCCTGGGTGGGCAGCATCAGCAGGCGCTCGGCCGCGTTGTTCATGAGGACGGGGTCGGTGGAGACGCCGACGGTGAAGGTCGAGGGCACGTCGACGCGGATGTTGTTGAGCGAGAGCGCGCCCTGGAGCGGGATGTCGATGACGATCGGCTCGAGCGAGAGGTAGGCGTAGTCCTGGATCAGGGGGATGACGAACGCGCCGCCGCCGTGCAGGCACTTGGCGGCCCGCTGCGCCCCGACCTTGCCGTAGATGACGAGGATGCGGTTGGACGGGCAGCGCTTGTACTGCTTGACGATCATCACCGTGACGAACAGCAGGATCATCAGCACCGCGCCGACGATCCCCAGCGCGAGGAAAGGGCTGGATGCCGGGCCGGAGTCCTGCGCGAGCGTGAGCATGAGCGATTCGTTCACGATCCCTACTCCCTTCGTGGCGCGGCGTCAGTCCGCGCGTGCGACCGTCAGCGTGTTGTCCTCGTTCACGCGCGTCACGCGGACGCGCGTCCCGGTCGGCAGTTCCTCGCCCTCGGTGGTGGCGTTGTAGGTGCGCTGGCGCTGGTCGAGCACAACGCGCACCTGCCCGCGCCCCGCGCCACGCGCGGGCACAGTCGCGTAGACGTCGCCCTCGTGGCCCAGGGCGTTGCCGATGGCGACGTTGCCGCTGGCCTCGAGGTCGTACATGCCCTTGAGCAGGACGGCGAGCAGCCAGACCATCGCCGCCCCGCCGACCGCCGCGAGCAGGAGGCTCGTGGGCATGGACCATCCGAAGCCCTTGAGCGAGGCCAGCCCGGCCCAGCCGAAGCCCATGGCGAAGGCGGTGACGGACTGGATGGAGAGGACCTCGAATGCCTTACCCGGGTCGCCGTGCGCGTCGGAGATGTCCACGTCGCCCAGGTCAGCCCCGCCCCCCCCGACGAGCATCAGGCCGAGCCGGAGCGCGAAGACCACCGTGCCCACCAGGGCCGGGATGGTGAACCAGACTGCGCTGCCCGTGAACAGCAGGTCGATCATGCGACCCCCCTTGCGGTCGGGCGGTGCCGTGGCCCCGCGGCCCGGAGTGTACTGAGAACCGCCCCTCGCCACTTCTTCGGGGCAGGAGGCGGGTGGTTTCGGGCGGGGGGCCGGAGATTCAGGATCGAGAATCGTGCCGAAGTCGCGTCACGCCCCGGCCGAATGGGTCTAGGAGGGGGTGAGGCAGGCGGTTGGACCGCCCGGTAACGACCGCGCTCCCGGCTCGTTCCAGGGGCGCGGTGATACTGCATGAGTCGAGAGAGGTTCGGACCACGCACCTACGAACGACAAGGAGAGAGACGATGCGGTCATGCGCGCACATGCGGAACGGGATCGGGCTGGCGGCGGTCATCGCCGCGGCGGGCGCGGTGTGCGCCCTCGCGCCCGCAACGTCCGCACAGGTGAAGGTGGAGGTTCTGAACAAGCCGACGTCGAGGCTTGACTTTACGTCTTTCGTACTCCGGCAGAGAGACAAGAACGCCGCCATCGATGCCGCCAAGCTGCCGCCGGGTTGGGTCGTCGACAACCGATGGGGGCCGAACGACCCGAAGAAGCGGGGCCTGATCGGTGTGAAGTACCAGGGTCCGGCCGGCTCGCCGCTCAAGCCGGGGCAGAAGTTGATCATTCCCGTCAACGGTGCGGGCAAACGTCCAGCTTACACCGTCGCCGGGGACTACATCAAGAACGGAAAGCTTTTCTGGAAGGGTCCGTGCGGCGACCCGATTTCGTACAGCGTGGTCGAGGGCGGCGACGACGGCACGACGTACCTGGGCTACCACGTGCCGGCCGGTGAGTACGGGTACTTCTACCAGATGTGGAACTTCGAGAACTTCAACGATGAGGTGTACGAGGCGTACATCCCTGTCGGGCGCAGCACCGGCGCGCACAACTTCCAGGTGCTCGACAACTCATTCCAGCACCTGAGCGACCCGGGCAACTTTGATCTTCAGGAGATCGTCTCCCCGATCCTCCACGACCCCGACCTGCCGTGGGAAGTGCAGCACTACATGGAGGAGGAGGACGCGCTCGGACACGGCGGCGTCCCGACGGGGTGGACGTACGACGCCGGGACCGGGGTGGCCACGATGTCGTTCTTCCCCGATGATCCGACGCGGGGTCTGCTCGCGGCAGAGACGGGGTCGATCGTGGCGTACACGTCGCCCAACGGCCCGGACATGCGGTTCTTCGACGTGGCGTCGGCCGTGTTCGGATGCCCGAAGGATCTCGTCATGGTTCCGGTCCCGACGCCCGGTACACTCGGCCTGCTGCTCGCGGGCGGGCTGACGGCTTGCCGGCGGCGCAGGCGCGGATGAAAGCCCGCATCCGCGGGCACAAATCGATGATTCGTTGGCCCTCCGCGACGATTGACGGGGGAGCGCGCTCCCTGTAGGCTGGCCTGATACGACCGGGGCTGGCCGAGGGGCGTGCGATGGAACGAGGCCCAGCCGAGGATGAGTCCGGCGATGGGGCGGATGTCCGACGCGAGAGTGAAGATCTTTTCTCGCACCACTCGCCGCTCTCACCACTGATGCTCGGCTCCACTCACGGAACGGGGACCGCCCCCGGCGGGCGGATTGGTTCTTACTCCCTGCTGGGCGTCCTCGGCGAGGGCGGGTTCGGCGTGGTGTTTCTTGCCGAACAGCGTGAGCCGTTGCGCCGGCGCGTCGCGCTGAAGGTCCTCAAGCCGGGGATGGACACGCGGGCTGTGCTGGCGCGGTTCGAGGCCGAACGCCGCGTGCTCGCAATGATGGACCACCCGTGCGTCGCGCGGGTGTACGACGCGGGCGAGACGCCGACCGGCCGCCCGTACTTCGCCATGGAACTCGTGCAGGGTCGGCCGATCACCGACCACTGCCGTGAGCACGGCCTGAGCGTGGACGACCGGCTCGCGCTCTTCGCGCGCGTGTGCGGGGCCGTCCAGCACGCGCACGAGAAGGGCGTCCTGCACCGCGACCTCAAGCCGGGCAACGTGCTCGTCGAGTACGAGGGCGGCGAGGTCGTGCCGAAGGTGATCGACTTCGGGATCGCCAAGGCACTCGGCCCGGACGCCGAGAGCACGATGCTCACCGAACCCGGCCACCGGCCCGGCACGCCTGCCTACATGAGCCCCGAGTCCGTCTCGCCCGGGCCGGTGGGGCTGGACACGCGGAGCGACGTCTACTCGCTCGGCGTGTTGCTGTACGAGTTGCTGACCGGGACGCTCCCCTTCGAGGCGAGCGGGCGCGACAGCCCGCTCTCCGCGGGCGGTCTGGCGCGGCGCATCCGGGAGACGGACGCGCCGAGGCCGAGCGCGCGGGCGGCCGCGCTGCGTGCCGAGGGGGGCGACGCCAGCGGACTACGTTCGCTCGAACGCCGTCTCAAGGGCGATCTCGACCGGATCGTGATGAAGTGTTTGGAAAAGGACCGCTCGCGCCGCTACGGCTCGGCGGAGTTGCTGGCGACGGACGTGCGTCGTCACCTGGCCGGGCTGCCCGTGCTCGCCGGGCCTCCGACGCTCGGGTATGCGATTTCGAAGTTCGCCCGCCGTCACCGCATCGCCCTTGCGGCCTCTTCGCTGGTCGGGCTGGGGCTCGTCGGGACGAGCGTGGCGGCGACGTGGGGCATGGTGCGCGCGAACGCGGAGCGGGAACGCACGCAGTCCGCGCTCGACGAGGCCGCCGAGATGCTCGCGTTCATGGAGAGCCTGTTCGTCGACGCCGACCCCGACCTGCACGGGCGGATGCTGGGCGCGGACGAGTTGCTGCTGCGCGGGGCGGACCGGCTGGACGCGGGCGGGGTGTCGTCCGAGTTGGCGCAGGCGAAGTTGCGGTCGAGCCTCGGCGCGTCGCTGTTGACGCTCGGACACGCCTCCGCCGCGGCGAGCGCGCTGGATCGGGCGCACGCCTCGCTCGCTTTGCTGGCCGGGCCTGCGAGCGCGGAGGCGATCAAGGCCGGGCACAACCTCGCCCGCGCCGCGATGGACCTCGGGCAATACGACCGTTCCGAATCGATCCTGCTCGGGCTGCGCGCCGCGGCGAGCGATGCACTCCCAGAGGACGACGACGCACGCCTGAACCTCGACGCGATGTACGGCTTGCTGCTGAACGCGACGGGGCGGGCCGCGGAGGCGGTCGGCGTGCTTGAACCCGCGCTCGAGCGCTCGCGGCGGATGAACGGGCCGGCGCACGAGACGACGCTGAGCCTCCTCTCCGGGCTGGCGTCGGCGTGCATCACGCGCTCGAACTCGGGCCTCGACCGCGCGAGTGTCGCACGCGCCCAGGACCTCATGCTCGAACGCCTGCGCATCCTGAAGGGCGTGCCGGGCGCCCCCGAGATGCACTTCTGCGAGACCTACACGCTGCTCGGATCGGCGCGGGCCTACCTGGGCGAGTTCGAACTGGCGATCCAGGATCTCACCGAGGCGGTTCGCATGGCCCGGTCGGGCTACGGCCCGGCGCACCCGCGCACCTCCATGCTGGTGCAGCACCTGGCCACGACCTGCCTGCTCGCCGGGCAGGGCGAGCGGGCAGAACCGCTGCTGTTGGAGCAACTCGCTCTCCTCCCCGAGACGGACGCGGAGGGCGTGCGTGAGCGGGGCGCGCTGGAGTACACGCTGCTCGCGCTCTACTCGCGCAGCGGCCGCCATGCGGATGCGCTCCCCCTGGCCGAGCGCGCGTACCGGCGCGCGGTCGAGTTGTTCGGCCCCGACCATCCGAACACGCTGGGCGAGATGCTCCTGCTCGCCAACACGCTGCGCATGACGGGCGAGCCGAGGCGAGCGGGCGAGTTGCTGGACCGCGTGGTCGCCGCGAACGCCGCCGCGTTCGGCGACGGGCACCCGAACACGATGATGGCCTCGTGCTACCGGGCGGCGAACCTCGTGGCGCTCGGGCTCGCGGAGGAGGCCGAGCCGACCCTGCGGGACTGCCACGAGCGGCTCGCGGGCGCGCTGGGGCCGGCTTCCGAGCAGGCGCGAACGGCGGCGCGCACGCTCGCCGATGCGCTCGACGCTCTCGGCCGCGCGGGCGAGGCCGCCGAGTGGCGGGCGCGCGCGGAGGCGCACCCATGAGCGACGGGCAGCCCGACCGCCACCGCACGCCGCGATCGATCTTCGTCCGCCTGCGAGAGGGCGACTCCGAGGCTGTCGAGTTGACGTGGCGTGAGTTCCACGACCGCTACGCCCCTCTGATCGCGGCCGTCTGCCGGCGGCTGGGCGTGCGGGACGACGACGCGGACGACGTCGTGCAGGAGGTGATGCTCGGGTTCTTCCGCGCGTCGCCGGAGTTCGAGTACGATCCGGCCAAGGGCAGGTTCCGCGGCTACCTGAAGGCCGCGACGGCGAGG
>JBDIVY010000009.1:0-162272 GCA_039794165.1 Phycisphaerales bacterium | reverse complement strand
TCGGGGTGAGAGGATTTGAACCTCCGACCTTCTCGTCCCGAACGAGACGCGCTACCAAGCTGCGCTACACCCCGTGGTCTTGAATGTCGCTCCGGCGGTCGCTCATCGGTCGCCGGGGTGGGCGAGTATAGCCCGTCCGTGCGGCGAGGCTCGTCTACTCAATCCAAGCCCTGCTGGCGCGCGAAACGGCCTCTCGGGGATGCTGTTCCGAGGTGGCGGCTGTTCGGCCGGCGGGGGCTACTTGAACCGGGCCGTTTCGGCGGGGTACTGCGGCTCGACCGTGTAGACGTTGTCGGAGCGGGTGCCGGGGTCGCCGTCCTGGCCGGCGGAGTAGAAGTACGGACGGCCGCCGGGGCAGATGCCTTCGTCCGCGTCGCCGACCCACTTGGAGGTCCGCTGGGGGTCGGTCGCGCTCCACGGGCGGTAGGACCGGCGGAACGCGACCGCCAAAGGCGTCCCATCGACCTTGACGCTCATATTCGGACGGCTGATCTTGACGTTCTTGTCGTTGTAGAAGTCGCCGTATCCGCCGTGGTAGGCGGGGTGGACGAAGCGGATCGGGCGTTCCCAGGGATCGACGACGTTCAGGGCCTTGTACGCGGTCGGCGCGCCGCTGACACCGAAGTCCACGACTGTCGGCTTGGCGTACTTGGTGTCGAGCGACTGGAGGGCAGGAGCGACCGCCGCGGACTGCATCACCATCGCCGTGTAGAGCGTCACGGTCGGGTTCGCCGGATCATCCTCTCGGGCGTTGTCCGGTCGACCGTCAACGAGAGGGATCGAGGCCCGCCCGGTGATGCCCGCCGGTGGCGGGAGTTGCGAGGCCGGAATCTGCCCCTCGGAGGCGATCCACTCGGCGAGCGAGTTGTCGAGGACGCGGATGGTGTTCGCCGTGACTGACGCCCGGCTGGAGTTGGTCATCTTCGTCCCGACGGTGACTGTCAGGCCGACGAGGAGGGCGAGGATCGCCACGACGACGAGCAGTTCGACGAGCGTGAAGGCCTGGCGTCGCACCGAGGTGATTCCGTCTTGAGCCGTCATGCTGCGTCTCCCTGGCGTGCCGCCGCAGGCGGTGGACCGGCGAAGCATAACCCCTGGACCTCGCCCTCTCCCAGACATACGCCGCCCCGCCGCGTCCCGTTCCGGCGTCCGTCCCCCTTCCACGGGGGATCACCGCTTGCGAGGCTCCTTGCGGTCGGCGGCGAGGGCCGCCCGCGCGGCCTCGTCCGTGGGGGGTGGCTGGGGGTTGTCCTGCCCATCGTTGGCGGCCCCGTCTTCGGCCTTGGGTGTGGCGGGAGCGGTTTGCTGGGCCATGGGACGCGCGTCGAGTCCCGGCCCGATGATCGAGCCGCCGACGGGCGTCATGGCCGGCGATCCCGTCGGGCGGTCCGGCGTCGCGGCGACGGGTCGGACGGCGGGCCGCTGTGGCTGCGGCTGCATCGGAGCGCCTCTCCCGCCTCCGCCCCCACCGCCGGGTCCGCCCGGGCCGCCGCCGGGCATGAGGCGGGCCTTGAAGACGTAGTCGGTGACGCGGTCGCGGATGCCCTCGTTCATGTCGGCGAAGAGGCGCGATCCTTCGCGCTTGTACTCGATGCGCGGATCGCGCTGGCTGAAGGCGCGGAAGCCGATCGCGTCGCGGAGTTGATCCATCGCGTAGAGGTGGTCCTTCCACGCTCCGTCGAATATCTCGAGCAGGATGGTGCGTTCGAGGTAGAGCAACTCGGCTCGGAGCAGGTTCTCGACGCGGGCGCGGATGGCGTCGGGGCGCTCGGTCGGTTCGAGGTAGCGCAGCCGCTCGGGCAGGCCGACGCCGAACCGCTCGGTGAGATGCCGGTCGAGCGCGGGGTCGTCCGGGCAGGCGAGGGCGGCCTCGATCTCCTTGTCGATGACCCGGTCGCGCACGAACCGCTGCGAGGCTTCGAGCAGTTCCGCCCGGATGCGCTGGGGCGGGGTGGTGCGGACGCGCTCCTCGGTCCAGTTCAGGCCGAAGCGGCGGTTGGTCCAGTCCGCCAGTTGGCGCAGCGCCTCGGTCGGCGACTGGCGGGCCGCGTTCATCGTCAGCTGCATCATGAAGTCGACGGGGTACTCGACCTCGCGGCGCTCGTAGAGCTTCTCGGCCTGCTCCATGATGAGCATCTGGGGCGTGCGTTCCTCGTCCTCGATCGCGTCGCGCAGGGCGTCGGGCTTGATCTCGAACCCGAACTTGTTCTTTACCCAGTCCGAGAGGCGGCGGACGCCGTAGTCGGCCTCGATGAACTGCGCGATGCCGGAGAGGTCGGCCCGCTCGATGCGCCGCTCGGCGGACTCGCAGAGCCGCTCGTAGACGGCGCGGCGTTCCTGCGCGCCGCCCTCGCGGAGTTCGGCGGCGTCGAGATCGACTCCGAAGCGGGACTTCGCCCAGTTGATGAGGCCGGCCGAGTCGAACTCGACGCTGACCTCCGAGCCTTCGAGGGGCATGTACTCGCCGAGGGTCACGTCGATCATGTGGCGGACTTCCTCAAGGGCGACGCGACGGACGACGGTGTCCATCTCGTCGGCGTCCTTGCCGCGCAGGCGCTCCGGCGGCACGGAGCAGTCGAGTCGCTCGCGGGCGAACTCGGCGACGCACTCGGCGGCGTAGCCCGGGGCGAGGAACTCGGCGCAGGCGTCATCGACGGCCTCCTCGATGTACTCGAAGATCAGGCCACGCACGTCGCGCCCCTCGAGGACGCGCTGTCGCAGGCCGTAGAAGAACTGCCTCTGGTGCTCCATGACCTCGTCGTATTCGAGGATGTTCTTGCGGACCTGGAAGTTGCGTTCCTCGACCTTGCGCTGGGCCCGCTCGACGCTCTTGGAGAGCATCGGGTGCTCGATCGCGTCGCCCTCCTTCATGCCGAGGCGCGAGAGGATGCGCATGGTCGTCTCGCCCGCGAACATTTTCATCAGGTCGTCTTCGAGCGAGACGAAGAAGCGGCTGGAGCCCTTGTCGCCCTGGCGGCCGGAGCGGCCGCGCAGCTGGTTGTCGATGCGCCTGCTCTCGTGGCGCTCCGTGCCGATGACGTGCAGGCCGCCCATGTCCTCGATGTCCTCGAACCAGCGGATGCGGTGCAGCAGACAGCGCCCGGTGGCGTCGAGTTCGTCCCGCAGTTCGTCGGCCGAGCCGGATTCGACCGCCTTGCCCCCGATCCACGTGTGCTTCTCGGCCCAGTGGCGGAGGAGGCGCAGTTCGAGTTCGGGGAAGGCCATCTCCTCGGCCTCGCGCTTCTTGAGGCCGAGTTCCTGCGGGGCGATCTTGCGGTAGACGTTCTCGCGCAGTTCCTCCTCGCTCGCGTTCACGGTGAGATCGCGCGAGCAGATGCCGCGTCGGAGCCAGTGGTCGAGGAGTTGCTCGCGGGTGAACCGTCCGAGGCGGATGTCGGTGCCGCGACCGGCCATGTTCGTGGCGATCATGACCGCGCCGAGCGAGCCGGCCTCGGCGATGACGTGGGCCTCGCGTTCGTGCTGCTTGGCGTTGAGGATCTCGTGCTTGATCTGGTGCTTGCGGGCGAGCATCTGGCCGAGGGTCTCGCTCTTTTCGACGCTGGTGGTGCCGACGAGGATGGGCCTGCCCACGTCGTGGAACGCCTTGATCTCGTCCACGATCGTTTCCCACTTGTCCCGCACGCGCAGGAAGACGAGGTCGTCGTAGTCGCGCCGCGTGACGGGCTTGTTGGTGGGGATGCTCACGACGTCGAGTTTGTAGATGTCGTGGAACTCCTGGGCCTCTGTGTCGGCGGTGCCGGTCATGCCGGAAAGACGCCGGTACATCTTAAAGAAGTTCTGGATCGTCACCGTGGCGATTGTCTGCGTCTCCTGCTTGACGGGGACGCGCTCCTTGATCTCGACGGCCTGGTGCAGCCCGTCCGACCACTGTCGGCCCACCATCGGGCGGCCGGTGTTCACGTCCACGATCACGACGCTGGGTTCGGTGCGCCCGGTGAAGCGGTCCGGCACGTCGACGACGACGTAGTCGCGGTCGCGCTGGTAGATGACGTGCGCCCGCAGCGAGTTCTCCAGCAGGTGGGGCACGTCCATGTTCTCGTCGACGTAGAACGACCCGACACCCGCGGCCCGCTGCGCCTCGGCGATCCCGTCGTGCGTCAGGTGGCACTGCTTGCGGTCGAGTTGGGCGTCGTAGAACTGCGTGAACCTGTCGCGCTGGCGCTCCAGTTCGGGCAGCTCTCGCTTGGCGGCGGCGAGTTGCTTCTGCAGGTCGGGGATGCGCCCGCGGTCGCGCACCTGGCGGATGTCGCCCTCGAGACCCTTGATGCGCTCCTTGCAACGCTGCACCCCGGCATCGGCCTCGGCCCAGGGCTTGTGCTTCTCGACCAGGTGGCGGGCGATCCGGTCCGCGAGTTCGTAGCGCGGCTGCTCCTCGTGCGCCGCGCCGGAGATGATGAGCGGCGTGCGGGCCTCGTCGATGAGGATCGAGTCCACCTCGTCCACGATCGCGAACTGACGTTTGCGCTGGACCTGCTGATCGACCGACCGCTTCATGTTGTCGCGCAGGTAGTCAAAGCCGAACTCCGCCGTCGTGCCGTAGACCACGTTGCACCGGTACATCCAGCGCTTGAGGTCCTCGGGCTGGATGTGCATCGGGTGGATCGCGCCGACCGTCAGCCCCAGGGCGTGGAAGAACGGGAACGTCCAGTCGCGGTCGCGCTGCACGAGGTAGTCGTTCACCGTCACGACGTGGACCTGGAACCGCTGGAGGCAGGCGAGGTACGTCGCCAGCGGCGCGACGATCGTCTTGCCCTCGCCCGTCTTCATCTCGGCGATCTTGCCCTGGCTCAGCACCATGCCGCCGATCAACTGCACGTCGAACGGTCTCGCGCGGAACGGTGGCTTGCTCTCGGGGTACAGGTCACGGACGGCCCGGTACAACTCCACCGGGAACTCGACCCGCGCCCAGCCCGGCACCGGCTCGACGGACCCCAGGAACTCGTCCTTCTCGTCCGGTTCGCCCTGCGGGGCGGGCTTGCCCGGTTCAACCACGCAGGTCTTCGGGATGACGAGCGGCAGCGCATCCGCCTCGGCCTTCACGCGGTCGTACGTGGAGCGAACGGCGGCCGGAAGCCTCGACGGGTCGAAACCGTGGGCGGGATTCAGGATGTTTCGAATGCCGACGGCACGGTCCATCGCCTCGCGCGCCACCGCGAACGCCTCGACGAGCACATCGTCGGCCTTCGTACCCTTGGCGATGTGCTCGCGCAGTTCCGCGGTCTTCGCCCGGAGCTGACCGTCGGACAGGCGGGCGATGTCCGCCTCCATTGCGTTGATGGCCTCGACGCGGGCCGTGTACTTGCGGACGAACCGCTCGTTGCGCGAGCCGATGATGCGGTTCAGGATGGGGCCGACGATCGGGATGCCCTGCTGTGCAGGCATGATGAGTTCTCTTTCTGCTTTCGGCCCGCGGACTGTCGGCCCGGATGGGGGCGACGCCGCAGACAAGCGTGGATGGCGGGGTCGTTCCCCGGTGGTCGTTCGTGGATGCGGAACTGGCGCGGCACGAAAGCGCCGACGCGACGACGGCTCAGCACCGCGCGGGGGGCGGCAGGTCGAGCTGCGTCAGGAGCAGGCACGCCCTGCAAGCGGGAGTGTCCGCATCGTGCCAGATCGGCGTGCCCGGAACCGCGACCGCTGCGGGGAGAGGCTGCCTGTCCGACACCGGGGCACCCGCACGAACGGCGAAGGCCTCTCTCCCGATTGAGCCGCCTTCGACCAACCCACGCAACTCGATGCGAACCGCGGGCCGTCCGGGGCCGGTCGCTTCCACGGCGGCCGAGGCAAGGCTCATCGCAAGGGCAACGAGCATCAGGACCGGCAGGCCGATGGATGCCCCTCGCGGGGCCGGGACATCGTGCTGTGGGTGGGCGGACCGAGACACGGCAGGGAAGTATCGACCCTTCAAGGCCCCAGAGCAACCCTCTTGGGACTGAGAGGTGCCCCTCAGGCGTGAATAACTGGACGGAGGTCCCAGGCGGGGCCGATATCGACCCCGCTCCGGGACGGCGGGCAGGGCTTCCGGCAGGCTACGGTGTCTTGATGTCCGCCCAGCCGCCCCGCGAGCACGAGGAACCGTCCCCGATGATCGCCACACGCGCTGCGCTGCCGACGACGCGGGATTCCGTCACCCACAAGTTCCGCGTGGACCGCCACGAAGGCTACCTCACCATCGGTCTGTACCCCGACGGTCGCCCGGGTGAGATCTTCCTCAAGATCTCCAAGGAGGGCACGGCCCTCTCGGGCATGGCGCAGGCGTTCTGCCGGGCGTTCAGCCTCGCCATCCAGCACGGTCTGTCGGTTGAGGAGGCGGTCGGCCGCTTCAAGGGCATGCGCTTCGAGCCGCTCGGAGCCACGAGCAATCCGGACATCCCGGAGGCAGAGTCGATCGTGGACTACGTCGCGCGGTATCTGGAACTGCACTTCTCGACCCGAACCCGGCGATAGCGATCAGCACACCCGGTTCGGCGGCTCACGCCCCGCCAGGATCGCACCCGCGTTCCGGGCGACCATTTCCGTCATCATCTCGCGGTACCGGACGGCCGCGCTGCCGAGGTGCGGCGTCATCACCACGTTGTCGAGGCCCGGCAGGTCCGGGTGGACCTCCGGCTCGCGTTCGAAGACGTCCAGACCGGCTCCCCAGATGCGCCGCTGTTTGAGGGCGTCGGCGAGCGCCGCCTCGTCGACTACCGGGCCGCGGGCGGTGTTGACGAGCACGGCGGTGGGCTTCATCAGGCCGATCGCACGGGCGTCGATGATGTGCCGGGTCTCGGGCGACAGCGGGACGTGAACGCTCACGAGGTCGGCCTCGGCAAGCCCTTCCTCGAGCGGGACCCGCCGGGCCGCGAGCGGGGCAAGCTCGAAGTCCCAGTGACGCGACCGGGCGACGTAGAGGACTCGCATGCCCCACCCCCGGGAACGGAGGGCGGTGGCGAAGCCGATGCGGCCGGCTCCGACGATCAGCAGCGTGCGGCCCGTGAAGTCCAGACCCATGAACTCGGCCATGCCCAGCGGCCCGTGGCGTTTCCAATCGCCCGACCTGGCGAACCGGTCGCCCTCGACCACCCTGCGGGCCACGGCAAGCGCCAAGGCCCAGGCCAGGTCGGCGGTGCCTTCGGTGACCGCGTCCGGGGTGTTGGTCACGATGACGCCGCGCCGCCGACACGCCTCGAAGTCGAAGTTGTCCACACCCACGGCGAAGTTGCAGACCCCCCGCAATCGCGGCCCGGCGGCGTCCAGGAGCGCGTCGTCCACGCGGTCGGTGTACATCGTGACGAGGATCGACGCGTCCCGGGCGAAATCGCGCAACTCGCTGGTGGACAAGACCTTGTCACTGGCGACCCGGACCTCGGCGCCCTCGACGCGGAGCATACCGGGAATGCGCCGAGTGACCGCGATCACAGGGGGGGATGAACCGGAGGGGACTCGTGAATCCGTCATGCGGCAACGGTAGTCAGGCCGCGCACGGCCCTTTCCGCGGGGCGTTATCCGGCCTGTTCAACGCCCCGCGCTCGGCCCGGGTCGGTCCGGGACGGCCTCGGCGGGAGTGCGGAAATCTTCACATGTCCTGTTTTTTTCGGGTTTTTTGCCCCCGGGCCACTTGCCGAACGGTTCGGGCCGCGTTACAAACCGCGGATTCGTTGGCCGAATCGTTCGGACACAAGCAGGAGGTTACGGAGTCCACACATGGCGAAGAAGAAAGCGAAGAAGGCGGCACGGAAGTCGGCGAGCGCTCCCGCGGCGAAGAAACCGGCGAAGATCTCCGCGGCGAACAAGGCACGCACCAAGAGCGAGGTCTACTCGATCCTCGCGGATCAGGCCGGGATCAGCAAGAAGCAGGCCGTCGCGGTGTTCAACGGCCTGTCGAGCATCATCGAGGCCGACCTGAGCAAGCGGGGGCCGGGCGTCGTCGTCGTGCCCGGCCTGATGAAGGTCGTGGTGCAGCGCAAGCCCGCGACCAAGGCCCGCAAGGGCATCAACCCCTTCACGGGCGAGGAGACGATGTTCAAGGCCAAGCCGGCGCGGAACGTCGTCAAGGTGCGCCCGATGAAAGGCCTCAAGGATCTCGTGGCCTGAACCAATCGCGCCTGACACGGCGCGGCGTGCAACCACACGAGACGGGTCGCCCCACGCGGGCGGCCCGTTTTTTCGTTCTCACGCGGCGAGAATCCGGTCCGCCGCGACCGTCGTATCATGGTGGCCGGACGCTGGGGAGCGCTCGACGCACGACGCTCCCACCGCACCCGCAGCGCCGCGTGATGATCCGGGGCGCTCGGCCCCAGAGCCGCGGGACGCACCACTGATCCGAACACCTGCGCACAGTTGCCACGGAGCAGACCATGACCGCCAGAGTCGCGCTTGAGTCTCTCGAAGCCCGCGTGCTGTTCGCGACCGACTTCGCGGGAGTCGGGTTCATTTACGGCGCATCGGGGCCGGCGACCGTCGGGCGCACCTTCTCGCAGGAGAGCGTGCTCAGCCCCGAGTTCTCCGCGTCGGGCGACGTCTACGTCAGCGGCGTCAACGACCGCCTGCGCGACGGGGACATCCTCTACAACAGCATCTCCAACCTGACGGACGGGCGGTTTGAACGCACCCCCGATCGCGGCCTCCTCGGAGCCTTGGTCGAGTCCAACGGCGCCCGCTTCCTCAGCGGCGACGGCTACTCGCTCGGCTGGTGGTACGGCGAGTACGGCACGTCGAGCAAGGAACTCGAACTGCTTCTCGACCACGACCGCGGCGCGATGCAGATCGACTTCGAGGAGTCCTACCGATACACCGCGATCGGCTACGACACCGGCACAACACCGGCACGTTTCTTCAGCTCGACCGGAAGGCTCACCGTCGGCGACGGCCGCTTCGACTGGAGCGTCAGTTACGGCACGCTCCCCCACTCGTCGAGCAACATCGACACCGTCTCCGCCGACGGCGTCCTGCGAACCGCCCGCCAGGAGTACGCCTACCTCTCCGCCGACGGCGGCGTCCTCGTCTGGGCCGACATGCGCTCCGGCGACGGCGCGGTCACACTCGGCGCGGCCGTCGTCGCCGACGGATCGCAGACCTTCAGCGCCATGATCGGCGGCTACCTCCTCGCCTACGGCAACACCAACGGCGGGGGCATCGACTTCCGCCAGTTCTTCCTCGACCTCGAAGACGACGGCGACTACAAGATCTACGACCTCGACGAGTACGACGACGGCAAACGCGACGCTCTCGAACGCGGGTTCTGGCGCGTCTCCGGCTCGACGCTCGTCCTCGAAGAACGCGACACCAAGGCCGAGTTCAGGCTCGTCATCGGCCCGGACGGCCGCACCATCATCGGCCAGAGCACGGAGTCCGGCTCCTCCTCCATCCCGGTCTTCGCGGTCGGCACGCGCGCCGAGCCGGGCGACGGCGGCGGCAACACGCCCCCCTCCGCCCCCGTCATCGTCGTTCCGGCGACCAACCAGTTCGATCGCACGGTCATCTACGAACTCGGGCCCGATGGGACGTGGTTCGAGGTCGATCTTGTCCGAGTCGCCGGCGGGCCGAACATCACCGGCAAGACCGTGGCCTGGATCGACCCCAAGGACAGCAGGGCCTACGCCGCGGCCGTCACGGCCCAGGGCCTCGTCCTCTACACCGGCGCGGCGGACGGCACGTGGAGTTTCCGCAACCTCACCGCTGAGGCATTCGGCGCGGTCGCGATCGCTTCCGATCTCGGGGTCATGGTCTCACCGGACGACACGGTCCACCTCACCGGCCTGACCGCCGACGGGCACCTCGCCCGCTACTTCCAGAACGGGACGCAGGACGACAGCGGATTCCGTTGGAGTTTCGAGAACATCTCGACCAGGGACCTGGAGCCTGCCGGTCTGCCCACGCCCGACTACGCAGGGCTGATCTCCTTCTCGACGGCCTGGGGCGGGCTGAACGTCGTCGGCCTCGACGCCGACGGCGCGATCTGGTCCGTCTGGTGGGCGCCCGGACTCTCGGCGTGGACGGTGAACGACCTGACCACGCTCTACGGCGCGGAGCCGCTGGTCGGCGGCTTGACCGTCTACCTCACCTCCTGGCAAGGGATCAACATCGCCGGCGTCAGCGACGACGGACACATCAAGGTGACCTGGTGGGTGCCCGCGTTCGGCGGCGAGTGGGTCCAGAGCGACCTCACCGCCGAGACCAGCGGCGCACTGCTCGATCCAGCGACCGTCTCCAGTTACGTCTCGACGTGGGACGGTCTCAACGTCGTCGGCGCGGACAAGGACACGGGCGAGATCATCGTATACTGGTGGTCTCCCGCGCGCGTCGATGACGGCTGGGCCATCACCTCGCTCTCCGACACCGTCCCCGTCGGCACGCCGCTCATCGGCCCGCCGCTCGCCGGAGTGGCGGGCGCGGACAGCAGCCTGAACGTCTTCGGCTACACAAGCGCGAACGCCTTCGTCCGCTACTACTGGGAGCCGGAGTTCAGCGGAGCCTGGAGCGCCGAGAACCTCACCGACATCGCCGTCGAGCGATGATCGCCCTCACAACGCCGGCGCCGATCGATTGAAGAACGCGATCGACTCAACAAGGTCTCGCGAATGGGCGCGGCTGGATTCGAACCAGCGAAGGCATAAGCCAACAGATTTACAGTCTGTCCCGTTTGGCCACTTCGGTACACGCCCTCTGTGCCACCCCGAGGTCCGGGCCTCGGCGTGGGAGGTACAAAATAGCGTATTCCCGCTCATGGGGCAAGGCAGAGCGGCCTGAAGTCGCCGTGTCGCCGGCCGGATCGCCCGCCTATTGAATCCGCGACAAGGCCCAGCCGGCCTCATTGTGCATGGACGCGAGACGCAGGGTGCCTGACAGGCTCAGCCGGTCGCTGCCAAGCCCCGCGTGGGGTATGCTCGCGCCATGGCCGACTCTCGGGAGCGTGAGAAGCCGCGAGATCCTGCGCCAGTCGATCCGGATGCGTTGACGGGCTCGATCCCGCCGGAGGCGCTCCGGGCCGTGGACGCCGGCGCGCACGAACTCGAGCCCGGCGCGGTCTTTGGCCGGTATGTCATCGTCGGCGTGATCGGGCGGGGCGGGATGGGCGTGGTCTACCGCGAGGCCTTGGAGACCCGCCGCCACGTCCTCGGCGATGAGCACCCAGACACACTGACCTCGATCAACAACATGGGCGTCCTGCTCTCTTCGCAGGACAAACTCGCCGAGGCCGAGCCGTACCTCCGCGAGGTGCTGGAGACCAGCCGCCACGTCCTCGGCGATGAGCATCCCAACACGCTGCGCCAGATCAACAACATGGGCGGCCTGCTGCGCGCCCTCGGCCGACTGGAGGAGGCCGAGCGGCTCGGGGCCGAGGCGGTTGAAACGGCAAGGCGCATCCTGTCCGAAGGCCACTGGCACACGGCGGTCTTCCTCGGCCATCACGCGCGCACGCTGGCCGCCATGGAGCGCTTCGCCGAGGCGGAGGAGCGAGCGCTCGAAGCCCACGCGATCTTCGAGGCCGCGCTCGGCCCTGCCCACGCTCGCACCATCGGCATCATCAGAGAGATCGCCGATCTCTACGACGCCTGGCACGCCGCCGAGCCGGACGCCGGGCACGACGCCAGGGCCGCCGAGTGGCGCGCGCGCCTGCCCGCGCCGGCCGAGGACAAGGCCGACGACGACCGCTGAACACGAGCATTGGCCGCACGCGAGGATGGACCGGCCGTGTCTCTCCCGGCCCGCATTTGCCCCGCGGACCCTCGGCATGGAGAACAGCCGCCGCCCGGATTCGAACCGGGGACCTGTGGTTTACAAAACCACTGCTCTACCACTGAGCTAAGGCGGCACATCGACCCCTTCCCGGCTGCTGGGAGAGCCGATCCGAGGCCACATCACGATAGGTGGCTTGTCGTTGGGCCGACGGCCCGGAGCGGACGGCCTGCTCGCCTCAACGCGAGGGTGGTATGTCGCAGGCCGCGGCGAAGGCCTCGATCGCCTGCCGCCAGCCGGCCGCGAGGTCGACGATCGACTCGGGATATGCGAGCGTGTCGCGGGTGCGAAGATCGGATCGGAACCAGACAGGCGGGCGCACGGCCAAGGCATCCTGATCGTGAGCGACCCGCGTGCGATCGGTCCAGAAGACGAAGTGGGCGATACTGGACTCGAACACCCCCGGAAACCACGGCGAATACTAGGCGTTCCGGTGAAAGCGGCGCAAAAAGCGGCGCACTTTCCGGCGGGTCGGACCCGGAACCGGCCCCCGACCATCCCCAGCCGACGGCCCCGAACACACCCGCAGGGGCGTCGGACGACTGGCAGCACGACGCCGACCTACGCGAAGTGGTCCGGTCGTGGCCGAGCCTGCCCCCGCCGATCCGGGCGGCGGTGCTGGCGATGGTCCGGACGGTCGGGGGCGAGCGGTGAGGCACGACGACCCGGACCTACTGAACTCGGCGCGATTGCACGACCCCGCGCGCGCGGGGTACGGGGGGACACCGTGAGGCCCCGGCGTCCACGAGCGCGTCCGCTCCCGCCCGGCAGCGTCGCGGCCCTGCGGGCTGCGCTCGCAGTGGCCGACCGGCGGAGCGGATGCAGTGACACCGGAACCAGAACCCCGCGCCACGACCGCGCCGATGGGGGTTTCGTCGCCACGTCATGCCAGAGGGAGCGGGATGGCGGGGGCGAAGGAGAGGGGGGGCCGAATCCTTGGGGGGCAGGCGGTGTAGACCGTGTGGTGCCCGCCGGAGATTCTCCCACGGGATCGGAACTTTGAGAGGAGCCGACATTGCCCGGACCACCACCGACGCCCACGCCGATCCTGAAACTCCGCGGGAGTTGGCGCGCCAATACGCGCGAGGGTGAGCCGCAACCGCCACCGGGCGCACCCGATCCCCCCCCGTGGTTCGGCGGCGAGGAGCGTGAAGTCTGGAATGAGACGGTGCCCGTGCTGCTCGGGATGGGCGTACTGACAGTCGCGGACGGCTTCGCGCTGGCGCGCTACTGCCGGTTCTGGGTTCGGTGGCGGCGGTGCGAAGCGGCGATCGACGATCCGGCCACCGACCCGCGGGCCGTGCGGCTGCTGGCGGTACGGGCGGAACGGCTGGCCAAGGCACTCGGCGACTTTGAGGACCGCTTCGGGATGACACCTGCGGCAAGGGCGCGAGTCCGGGTCGAAGCGAGGCCCAAGACCGACGAGCACAAGGCCCGGTACTTCGGCGGCGGCGCGGACGACGACCCGCCGGATTTGTAAGATGGGCATCGGGCGTCGGGACTGATCCCCCGACGAACGGCCCGGGCGCGGCGTGCGGTGGCAGACTCCCGCCGCCGCGCGAGGCCCCTTCGCTCGAATGAGGGGACCACGCGAGGGAGTAGCCGCGACAGGCGTTGATTGACGAGCCTGCACCGGCGTCGAACGCCGCGATCATTCAACATGGGGCAAGAGCAACGGGCAGAATCAATCCCAGCCGTTTAGACGCTCTATGTCCCGAAGCAGCAGCCACATCACAGGATCGCTTGCGGCCGCCCTGACGAACTCGGGACGGCTCGGCAACGGAAACACGCCACGATCATCAGCCTGCTCCAGCAGCGCGGCTACTCTCGGACTTGCCTGCGCCAACTCCTCAAGCCGTGTTCGGGATGGCGTCAATATCAGTCCTCCCGGTCCCGCTCCGGCAGGCCAAGGCGTTGTCACCCTCTCACTTGCGGCACGTTGTGGGGTAGTCCGCTCGCTCGGGATGAACACGGGCGGCGTGTCGATGGTCGAGGTCACTGTACGACCATCGGATGGGCCGAGCATTGTGGCAACATACGCGAGCGACCCCGACGCCACCACGCCCAGCAACACGCTGCCTCCTACGAAGATGATCCAAAGCCAGACCGCTAGTTTGCCGGTTCGCCACGCGCGCACGCCGCGTGCTCCTCCCGAATGCTCGTGCAATGTCTTCCCCCACACCCACCCGACGATCCCCAGAGGAAACATCACGAATCCGCCGAGCGCAACATAAAAGGCTACATCATCCTCATTGAAGGCAGACGGCGGCGGATCGACGGCGACAAGCGATACCTTGCCGCTGGCCAATCCGAGGCGATGGATATGATCGGTCGCGTCGCGCTCATCCAGCGCGACGACCTTCACGACCGCCTCTTGGCCAGTTGTCGTGTTCAATGCCTGAACTGAGTAGGTGGGCATGATGCATACCCCGCGTGTGGCCCTGTCCGGGTCAGAACGCCATGCTATCAGATTGGCCCCGAGGCGACAACGGCTAGTGTAGAATGGACTCACGGGTAGCGGCTGATCCCCGCGAACGGAAGGGCGGCGGTGAGCGGTAGACACCCTCCCGCAGCCCCGCCCTTCCGACCCGCGTTAGAGGGTGTGAGCATGGCGCGCGGCGGCGATGTAGTCATTCGGGCCGGAGACGGCGGCGGCGATGTAACGATCCGCGCGGGGGACGCCCGCGACGGCAGGGACGGTGGCTCAATCAACATCCGCGCGGGGGACGGGAGCGCCCCCCCGGCGAATCCGCTGCGGGCTGTCCCCGATAGGGACGAACTGCGCACGCTCGCGGCGGACTTCGCGGACCTGGCCAAGCGCGACGCGACGCTCACGGCTCGCCTTTCCGAAGTGGGTAAAGCGCGCCAAGTCCGGGTGTTGAGCAACGATTGCAATGCGGCCGCGCTGCGCACCTTCCGGCGGCTCGCGTCCGAAGCGGCCCGAACGCTCGGCGTTGCAAGCCCGTCCAGCCCGGACGGATCGCCGGACGACTGGCTCGCCTACCTGTTCGTGGCCGGAGAGGGCTTGGGCTACGTCGAAATCGAGCACAGCGACATGGCCGAACTCCAGAAAGAGGGCGCAACGGAAACGATGCCGTTCGTGTCGCGGGCGATCCGCAACGCGGCCGAGGCGTCCGCACTGGTTCTGCGGCGCGTGACCGCGCACTGCGACGCCGAGCAATCGAAGGCACAGCCGGCACCGCCGGAAGTGGGCGACGACGGTGTGCCGAAGCCCCCGGCCGCGTCTGCTGATGCGATCGACCCCGCGATACTGGCGCGGCTGGAAGCGGCGGTGGCGGCGATCCCTGCGGTGTTGGAGGGAAGCCGCGCCTCGCTCAACCCCGGCGCGGGCGTGATCGAATCACTGGGCGCACGGCATGCCGACGAAGCCCCGGCGGTAAAGTTGCCCAAGTTGAAGGCCCACGATCGGCAAGCGTGGCAACTGGCGACGCTTCACGGAATGACCCAAGCCAACGTGGCGGCGGCCTTGAACGAGGAACACAAGACGACCTACACCCAAGGGCAAGTGTCGCGGATGATCGCTCGCGCGAAGAAACACGCCGAAGCGAGCGGGCTGGCCGAGAAAGTGGCGGGACCGATCGACCGGCCCAGCACCGTTGACCCTGGACGGCTGGAACTTGGGGCGAGAGTCGATAAGCGAAACCCCCGCCCGAGCGATATGGCGCGGGTGAATGACGACGACGACTAGCGGCGGTATGCGCTCAAAATACCCTGTTTCTCTCGGGGTATGCGCGTGTATGCGCTGCTCACGGTGGATATGCGCCGGGTACGAAGGGAAGCCCAATGCGGCCCCCCGCCCGGAGCATCCACATGGATCGGGTTACGGAACTGCTGACGGCCCGAGAGTTGGCGAAGCGCCTGCGCGTGTCGCCTGAGACTGTTCGGGCGTGGGCGCGGCGCGGGTCGATCCCGGCCGTGCGGCTCTCGCGGAAGGTGATTCGATTCGATGCGGACGCGGTAATCGCGGCGCTGTCCGCTACGCCGGTGGAGGGGGTGTCGCGTGGCAACAAGTGACACCCCACCCAAGGCGACGCCCGCGCCCCTGGCCCTGCGCCCGAAGGACGCGGCCCGCGCGCTCGGCATCGGCGAGCGCTTGCTCTGGGACTTGACCGCCCCACGCGGCCCGATCCCCGTCGCCCGCGTCGGCGCGGCGCGCCTTTACCGAATGGCGGATTTGGATGCCTGGCTGGCACGCGAGGCGGCGCGTTCCACGGCGGACACAACCGCGCCGGAAGGGGGGACGCGATGAGCGGCCCCGTAGATCGCATCCTGGCGGCTCTGCGCGAGCACGGACACGAACCCCGCAAGGCGGGCGCGGGCTGGACGTGCCGATGCCCCGCTCACGATGACCGGAACCCGTCCCTGTCGATCCACGCCGGCGACGACGGGCGGACGCTTCTCCATTGCCATGCCGGTTGCGCACTTCCCGACGTGCTCGGCGCGGTCGGGCTGCGCGAGGCGGACCTGTTCGCCCCCCACGCGGATTCGAGCCGGCGGAACGGGCACGCGCCAAAGACGCGGCGACGGGGCGACGCCAACTCCCACGCGGGCGAGCGCGCGTTCCCCACGGCCGCGCTCGCGTTGCGCGAACTTGACCGACGCATCGGCGCGCGATGGGCGACGTGGTGGGCGTACCACGACGCCAGCGGCACGCCGATCGGGTTGGTGGCGCGCTACGACGGACCGAGCGGGAAGTCGATCCGGCCGGTGAGCAAGACGGCGGCGGGCTGGATCATCGGCGGGATGCCCCCCCCGCGACCGCTGTACGCCCTGCCCGAACTGCTGGCGACACAACCCGGCGCGCGGGTGTATGTCACCGAAGGCGAGAAAGCGGCGGACGCGGCCCGAGCGGTCGGGCTGGTGGCGACGACAAGCCCACACGGTTCCAAGTCGGCGGCGAAGGCAGATTGGTCCCCGCTGGCGGAGCGTGAAGTTGTGATCCTCCCCGACCGCGACAACTCCGGCGAGTTGTACGCGGCGGGCGTGGCGCGGCTGGCGACGGCTGCGGGCGCGCGTTCGGTTCGGATCGTGCGGCTTATTGACCTGTGGGCGGGGATGCCCGAAGGCGGTGACGTGGTGGACCTGGTGGAGCATTGCGGCGGTGACGTTGACGCGATCCGCGCGGAAGTCGAAGCCCTGACGAACAAGACCGAGCCGGAAGTGATGACACCCGACGCGCCGGCGGTCCCCGCGTTCACACCCTTCCCGGTGGACGTGCTGTCCGAGCCGATCCGGTCTTTCGTCGCGGACGCTGCGAAGTCGATCGGGTGTGATCCTTCCTACGTCGCCCTTCCGTTGTTGTCGGGGCTGGCGGCGGCGATCGGCAACACCCACCGGATCGCGCTCAAGCGCGGGTGGACGGAGCCTGCGATCGTGTGGACGGCGATCGTGGGCGAGAGCGGCGCTGCCAAGTCGCCCGCGCTGGAGTTGGCGCTACGCCCGATCCGCAAGCGGCAACACGAAGCGATGAAGCGCCACGCGGCGGCGATGGAGGAATACCGCGACGCGCTGGCGATGCACGAACGCGACGCGGCCCAATGGAAGCGGTCGAAGTCGGACACGCCCCCGCCTGCCAAGCCCGAAGCCCCGATCGCGGATCGGTGTTGGACCGACGACGCGACGACCGAAGCCCTGGCGGTGCTGCTGCAACAAAACCCGCGCGGGCTGCTGATGGTGCGGGATGAACTCTCCGGGTGGATCGGTGGATTCGATCGCTACTCACAAGGCGGGCGCGGCGGGACGGATGCGGCAAAGTGGCTGGAAATGTTCGGCGGTCGCCCGATGGTGGTGGACCGCAAGACGGGCGGCACGTTGTACGTTCCCCGCGCGGCGGTGTCGATCGCCGGCGGCATCCAACCGGAAACCCTGCGGCGGGCGCTGGGGCAGGAACACCGAGATAACGGGCTGGCGGCGCGGCTGCTGCTGACCTGTCCCCCGCGCAAGCCGAAGCGGTGGACGGAAGCGGACGTGGACGCAGACACCGAAGCGGCGGTGGCGGCGGTGTTCGATCGGCTGTTCTCTCTCACGATGGAAGTCGATCCCGAGAGCGCGGACCCGCTGAATCCTGACCTGCGGCCCCGGCTGGTGCGGCTGGCCGACGACGGGAAGCGGGCATGGGTGACGTTCTACAACGAACACGCGACCGAGCAAGCGGAACTGTCCGGCGACCTGTCGGCGGCGTGGTCGAAGTTGGAGGGATACGCGGCCCGCCTGGCGCTGGTGATTCACCTGACCAGCTGGGCGGCGGGTGACGCCACGCTACGCGATCCGGCGCGGGTCGATGAGGCGAGCATCGCGGCGGGCGTGGTGTTGGCCCGGTGGTTCGGCGACGAAGCCCGGCGCGTCTACGCGATCCTGTCCGAGAGTGACGACGACCGGGAAACCCGCCGACTGGTGGAGTTGATCCGGCGCATGGGCGGGGACGTGAGCGGGCGGGAACTGGTGCAACGTTCCCGCATGTTCAAGACGGTTGCCGACGCGGAAGCGGCCTTGTCGCGGCTGGTGGAAGCCGGCGCGGGATCGTGGGTGACACCAGAGCAACGCGGGCGCGGTGGACCGAAGGCCCGGCGATTCGTGCTGTCACCCGTCTACACCGTCAACGTCTACAGAAATGCCTCTGGCGATACCGGGAACGCGAATCCTGTAGACGTTGACGGTGTAGACGCGGCCACGGACGCCGGCGACGGCTGGGGTGAACTGTGAACCCGCACCCCCACGAACTCGCCCCGCTGCTGGTGGACCTTGGACGGGCAGGGATCGAACTGGCCCCGCATCCCACAGACGCGGCCCGGGTGCGGCATCGACGCCCCACGCCGGACGGCTGGGCGGCGGACCTGCCCCCCGACCTGGCGGCGCGGCTGCGGTTGCATCGCGGGGCGGTCCTGGGGCTGCTGGCGAGCGGGTATGCCCCGGATGCCCACGCGGGGAGCGGCGACGCCGGGTACGTCCACGGCGAACGGCTGGGCATGGCCGACGGGCTGGCGCTGGCGACGCACCCCGGATCGGCGGCGTGGCTGGTGGCGGTCGGGGAGTTGATTGGGGATGGTTGCCACGCGGCAACGGAGGGGGTACACTTGGGGCATGGGTCAACTGACGAAGGCCATTGCGGCGGCCGTGAAGGCGAGCGATCAGACGCCCTACGCGATCGCCAAGGGTGCGGACGTGGCCCGTAGTCAACTGTCGCGGCTGCTGAGCGGTGAACGCGGGATGACGGTGGACACGATCGAACGGCTGGCGGACTACCTGGGGCTGCGAATCACGATCGAACCCAAGGGCAAGACCACGAAGGGACGGTGACGTATGGCGAGCGTTTCACGCGATGCGAACGGAACGAAGCGGGTGCTGTTCACGGACGGCGAAGGCGAGCGCCGATCGGTGCGGCTGGGGCGGGCGTCGGTGAAAGCGGCGGAATCCTTCCGGCTGCGGATCGAAGCCCTGCTGTCGGCAAAGGAACTCCACCAATCGCCCGATGCCGAACTCTCCGCGTGGCTGCGCGACCTTCCCGAACGCATGTACGCCCGGCTGGCCCGCGTGGGGCTGGTGGAGTCGCGGAGCAAAGCGGCGGTGGTGACGCTGGCGAACCTGCTGGACCGATTCGACGCGGCGGCGTCGGTGAAGGCATCGACGCGGGCGGCGTACAAGCAAACCACGGACAGCCTGCGGGCGCACCTGGGCGAAGGAACCCCGCTGGCGTCAATCACGCCGGCCCACGCGGACACCTGGCGGAAGGCGATCGCCGAGCCGGTGACGGTGAAGGGCGACGACGGGGCGGGAACTACGAAGCAACTGGCCCCGGCGACGGTGGCGAAGCGGGTTCACGTTGCAAGGGCGATATTCAAGCGGGCGGTGCGGTGGGGGCTGATCGCGTCCAACCCGTTCGCGGACCTGCGGGCGGGTTCGCAGAGCAACCCCGACCGCGCGCACTACGTCGATGCCGAGACGACCCGCGCCGTGCTGGCCGCGTGCCCGGACGACCAATGGCGCGCCATCGTCGCCCTGAGCCGCTACGCGGGCCTGCGCTGCCCTTCGGAAGTGATCGGGCTGACGTGGGGCGACGTGAACTGGGAACGCGGCAGGCTGACCGTGCGCAGCCCCAAGACGGCTGGGCACGACGGGCACGCGGTGCGCGTGGTGCCGATCGCCCCCGAGTTGCGGACGGTGCTGCTCGCCCTGTTCGTCGAGGCCGAGCCGGGCGTCGAGCCGGTGGTGCCGCGCCTGCGCGACCCAGCGACGAACCTGCGGACTCACTTCCTGCGGATCATCGGGCGGGCGGGCGTCAAGCCGTGGCCCCGGCTGTTCCACAACCTGCGGGCGTCGTGCGCGTGCGATTGGGTGGAGCGGTTCCCGGCGCACGTCGTGGCGGGCTGGCTGGGGCACTCCCCGCTGATCGCGGCCCGGCACTACCTGCAAACCCGCGATGCACACTTCGATATGGCGACGGGAGCGGTCCCGGCTGGGGCGGAAACCGGCCCCGACGAAAGCGGCGCAAAAAGCGGCGCACGTGCGGCGCAAAACGCGGCGCTGCACCCGTCCGCGCCGGATTGTGCCGGCTCGCCGGAATCGTCGGAAAGCCCTTGTCTTGCTGGGGTTTCGCAAGCCGACGCGAGCGAGTGCGAAGCGGCGGCAAACGAAGGGAATGGGCGATACTGGACTCGAACCAGTGACCTCTTCCTTGTCATGGAAGCGCGCTAGCCAACTGCGCCAATCGCCCGATCACCCCGGGGAGCCGGGGGCGAGAGTATAGGCCGATTCGGGACCGGCTCCGCTCAGTTTCCGAGGACGACGACCTCGACGCGGCGGCTCTGTGCCTTTGTGCCTTTGGGGTTGGACGGTCCGAAGGCGGCGGAGTAGATGCGGTCGTTGTGGACGCCCTTGCCGACGAGGTACTGTTCGACCGCGTAGGCCCGCTCGAAACTGAGGCGCTCGTTCGTGCCCCAGTTACTCTTGCGGATGGGATCGGTGTCGGTGTAGCCCTCGACGCGGATGCGGCTGCCGGGGAATCGGCTGCCGATCGCCGAGGCGACGCGGTCGAGCGTGCGCCGGGCGTCGGGCTTGAGCGTCGCGGAGCCTGAGTCGAAGAGGACGTCGCCGGCGATCTCGACGACGATGTCCGTGCCGCGCGCGGAGACGGTCGTGCCGTCGATGGTCAGGCCGCTGCCGGGACGGCTCTCGAGTTCGCGGCGCATCTGTTCGAGCGCTTCCGCCATCTCACGGTTGTCTTGTTCGAGTTGTGCTCTGGCGGCGTCGCGCTGGCCGAGATCGCTCTGGAGCGAGGCGATGCGGTCGCGCAGTTCGGTGTTCTCCGAGAGCAGGGCGTCGTAGTCGCCCTTCTTGTTGTTCTGGCAGCCGCCGGCGAACACGCCGAGCAGCAGCGAACCGACCACAATCGTCACGGCCTTCCGAAGTCTGGCGTCCATCCGTGTCCTTTCCATCTCGCTGCGCGTGCGGGAAGGGTGCGTTCGGCGGTGGGTCGCGTGCCCACGCCACGGGACCGTAGCCTACCCGTTTCGCGCCGGGCGGTCAGGCCCGCAGCGCCGGGATCGTGCCGATTTTTAGGGGATATCGAGCGGCACGGCCAGCCCGAAGACCCGGGTCAGACCGGCCTCGATCGCGGGCTTGGCGAGCGTGACGACGAGCACCGCGCCGGCCAGGTACGGGCCGTAGGGCATCGCTCGGCGCGGCGAGCCTGTCCACGCCATGAGGACGGCGGCGAAGTAGATGGCGATGAACGGGGCGATGAAGAAGGCCAGGGTCGCGTCGATCCAGCCGAGGCAAGCCCCGACGGCGGCAAGGAGATGAACGTCACCCAGACCCATCGCTTCCTTGCCGAAGGCGAGCGTGCCGAAGACGCGGGTGGCCCAGATCATCCCGCCGCCGACGAGGAACCCGAGGAGCGCGCCGCTGAGCGCGTCGAGCCAGAGCGGGACGGTGGTTGGGAGGACACCTGAGTTCGAGAGACGAAGGCCGACGGCCGCCCCGACGAGCGCAAGGGCAACGATGGGGCCGAGGAAGAGGAGTTCGCGCGTAACTTCCCGTCTGGCATGGGGATAGGCGATCCAGAGGGCGGTCGGATCTTCGGCATCGTCGGTCGCCGGGCCATCCGTGGCCGACCTCATCAGCGGTCTTGCGATCAGGCCCGCGACGACGGGGCCGATGATCAGACCGAGCAGCCCTCCGGCGACCGGGGGCCTGCCGAGGACCCACGCGATGAGGCCGCCCGCGATCGCCGAGAGGAGCGTTCCTCCGACCGCAATCGCCGCCCCGCGGGCCAGCCGACTGCTCCCGGGCGTGGTTGAGGCGGTTGCAGGCTGAGTCCTCTGGGGAGGCTCTGCTGCCGACTCCGACGCCGGCGCGGTCGATTGGGTATCTGCGCCCTCATTGGCCCGCTGACCAGCCTCCCAAGTCTCGTAGTCCTCGAAACTGCGGCGTATCAGGCCCCCGGCCAGCAGGGCATTGGCGACCAGAACGCCCGCCCCGCCGCCGACCGCGACGCCAACCCAGAGCCACCCGGTCGGCCCGGGGGAGGCGATGACCCACGACCAGCCAGCCGCGAGGTGCGACAAGGAGCGACCGGAAAGGCCCAGCCACAGCGCGTGCAGCGGATGGATGACGACGGCGGCGACCGTCGGCACCCACGCCAGCACGAGCGGGATGGTGAAGGTCCGGGCGTCCACGATCGTCATGGCCACGAGGCAACTGAGCAGGGCCATGAGCAGGACGAACATGGGCCAGGTGCGCGCGAAGCCGTTGGCGGCCCACTCCGGCCGCACGATGGCCCAGTCGAACCCGAGCCACATGGCGCGATAGGTCGGCACCGTGTACCACAGCACGAAGACGGCGAGGAACAGCAGCGCGACGATCGACTCGACGATCGGGTACTCGGGCGAGATGCGGACGCGGCAGGTCCGGCATCGCCCCTTGAGGATGATCCAGCCGAGGATGGGGATGTTCTCTCGCCAGGTGAGGCGTGTGTTGCAGGCGGGGCAGCGCGAGGGGGGCGTGACGACGCCGAGGCCGCGCGGCAGGCGGTAGACGAGGACGTTGATGAGCGATCCGATGCACGCGCCGAACGCGAACACGAAGAGCAGTTGGGTGCCGGTCGCGAAGGCCATCAGCAGGCGGTAGTCCATCCGTGCCTCACCGCGAGTTCGCCATGGCGTCGTTCAGGAGCCTGCCTCGCCGCGCTTCGCATCGTCGAGTCGGCCCAGTTCAGCATCGATCTCCTGCACGCGCTGCTCGGCCCTGGTGAGCACTTCGCGGCATCGGCGGAGCAGTCGCACGCCGCGTTCGTACTCGGCGATCTGCTCCTCGAGACCGAGTTGCCCCTCCTCGATGCGCTGGATGATGGACTCGACCTCGGCCAGGGCCTGCTCGAAGGCGGGGCCTTCGGCGGGGTCGGGTGCGCTGTCGGGCTTTGGCGCTTTCTGGGCCACGGGCAGCACCTTACCCGCCCTTGGCGAAGAGGTCCAACTGATCAGGGGGCGGCTCCGGGGCTGGTGCGCGCGCGGCCCCCGCGCCGGGCTGCGGCGCGATGATCGAGCCGAACTCGCCATCCGCCGTGCGCGTTCGGATTCGCTGGCCGGGGCGAACGGCGGAGGCGGACCGGATCAGGCACCCGCGCTCATCGAAGGTGCAGGTGTAGCCGCGGCGGAGAACAGCGAAGGGGTCGAAGGCGCTGAGCGTGCGCTCACGTTCGCCGATGAGGGCGCCGGAGGCGGCGAACGATGAACGCTGTGCGCGGCCGAGCCGAGCGGACAGGCCGGCAAGGTCCGGAGCGGCAAAGGAGTCGCGCATGGCGCGCCGGAGCCGTTCGTCCGCTGCGTCGAGCCTTGCGCGACGGCGCGCGTAGGCCTCGGCGGGGCGGTGGCGTTCGAGCGCGGCGGCCGCGGTGTGCAGGCGGCCCGAGGCAACGGAGGACGCGCGAGAGGCGGCCGTTCGGAGGTCGGCCGCGGTCCTGAGCACGCCCCCCCACCGCTGGCGAAGGGCGGCGCGCGGATCGCTGAACAGTTGGACCCGCGCGGCCGATTGGACACGGTGGCGTTCGAGGTCGAGCCGCCGGCGCGTGTCCGACGCAAGCCTGCGATGCAGCGCGCCGACCTGGCGCAGGAGCGCCTCGCCGTCGGGCGTGAGGCGCACCGCGGCCTGCGTCGGGGTGGCTGCCCGCTCGTCGGCGACCATCTCCGCGATGCTCGTGTCGGTCTCGTGCCCGATCGCCGCGACGACGGGCACGGCACAGTTGACGATCGCCTCCGCGACCTCGCGCTCGTCGAAGGCGTGCAGGTCCTCGGCCGACCCACCGCCGCGGGTCAGGAGCACGGCGTCGATGCCGAGCTCGTCGCGACGGGCGGAGAGCATCCGCAGGGCGCGAGCGACCTGCGGGGCGGCTTCCGCACCCTGCACGCGCGCATCGACGATCAAGACGCCGACGGCCGGGCAGCGTCGCTTCATCGTGTCGAGCACGTCCTGCAAGGCCGCGCCGGTCCTGCTGGTAACGACGGCGATGCGGCGGGGGAACGTCGGCAGCGGGCGCTTGCGGGCGGGATCGAGCCAGCCGAGGGCGCGGAGTTCCCCGATCAGGGCGCGTTTGCGGGCGTCGAGCGGGCCTTCGCCGACGGGTTCGAGGCTGTCCACGATGAGCGTGATGCGGCCGCTCTGGGTGTAGTACTCGACACGGCCGGTGGCGACGACGCGCAGGCCGTCCGTCGGCTCGAACTTCGACTTCCTCGCCTTGCTGCCCCACATGGCGGCGCCGATGACGGCCTGCTCGTCGCGGAGCGTGAAATACCAGTGCGAGGCACGCCGGAAGTTTCCGACCTCGCCGACGACGCGGACGCGAACCGGCAGCCCGTCATCGACGGCCCGCGCGATGAGCGCGGCGAGCGCGCTGACCGTGACCGGCACGTCGCCCGCCGGTACAGAGCGGCCTCGCGGCTGGTGGGCCATCTGCGAGGGGTCAAAGCCGGGGAGCGTCATCGCACCCCGATTATCGCACGCGGGCCGCCGGCGTGCGAATCAGCGACCGGCGACCGTGGTTCCCGCGTTCGGCGGCACGATCCAACCGCCGGTGGACGCGGTCCGTTCGACGGCCTCCGCCGGGGCGCGGTGCGGCCAGGAGATGCGGATCGGCTCGCCCGAGGCGAGGATGGCGGCCGCCCCGGATGGCGCTGCTTCGACGCGGCGCTGCACGCCCTCGCGGCTGATGCCGTCGCGCAGGCGGATGGTCGCGCTGGGCTTGATCGTGTCGGCCGAGGCAACGGTCGCACCCGAGCGCTGCGAGTCGGAGACATGCGTGCGCACGCCGCCGACGTAGCCGCGCTCGCGGAGCCACTCCTGCCGGCCGTTCTCGAGGTGGCGCAGACCGGTCTCGGGGATAGCGATCCACGGGCGGATCGCGACGACCTGGTGTCCGACGCGCACGTACACGAGCGAGAAATCGCGCTGGTCCGCGCCGTAGTAGGTCGGGCCGGGATCGCCCCAGCCGAGCGGCCAGTCCGTGCGAGGCCCGCTGGTGAAGGACTCGCCGACCCAGACGCGACCGTTGAAGCCGGGGCGCCGCGTGTCGTCGACGCGATTCGTCGGGTACGGCGGCATCGTCGCGAGCAGGCGGGAGTGCCCGTACTGCGCGCCGCTGTACGACGTTCCGAGGGAGCCGAAATCGCGGTTCGGGCTTGCGCCTGAGACGGCCGCGGCGGCGACGATGATCGCGAGGGTGCTCATTTCTCCGCTCTCTTTCCGCCCTCCAGGGCGCGATGCTGTGAACGGCGGGCTCGACGCGCGGAGCGCGCCGGACAGCCCGCTGCTCCCAGCATGACCCCGGACTTGAGGGAAGCAAGAGAATTCGCGGCTTGCCGCGCCGGAACAGGCGGTGCGGGCCGCATAACCGGATCGGACGCGGGCGCTATCGGACCGCGCCGGCCCGCTCGTCGAAGGGGATGGCCTCCGGCGTTCGCAGGGCCTCGTAGGCGGCCAGGACGGCGACGATCTGGCTGCTGGCTCGGTGGTGCTCGCGGACGTACTGGCGGGCGGATGCACCGAGTGCGCGCGCCGAGGCGGGGTCGTCGAGCAGCGCGCCGAGCGCGGTCTCCCACGCCCGGGCGTCGTGCGGATCGACAAGCCGGGCGGTCTGGCCGTCGATGAGCCAGCCGAGGAGGGGGTCGCGTGCCGCGACGACGGCCATGCCGTGCGCCATCGCGTCGAGGAAGATCGTGCGGTGCTCGCCGCGTGCGTCGGGCTGCACGAGGAAGTCGCCGCGGAGGACGAGTTCGCGGTGGGCGTCCATGTCGTCGAGGAGCGAGACGCTCTTGAGCATCCCCTGCTCACGGGCGACGTGCCAGACGCCCGCCCGCTGCACACCCTCCGCGTCTGCGAAGAGCATCAGCCCCTCGCGGCGGCGCATCAGCTGGATGATCGCGTCGAACGCTGCGGCGAAGGCACGCGTGTCACGCCCCGCGCCGGCGAGCATGATCGTCGGCGCGCGGTCGGGCGAGAGGACATCGTTCGGCGCGGCCGGAAGATGCACGCCCCACGGGATGAGCGGGGTACGGGACGCGAAGCCGGCGCTGTGCAACTCACGCTCGATCTCGCGGTCCGGCGCGAAGAACGCCGTGCGAACACCGGGCGTCGCCCCGAGACGCCGGGCACGCCCCACCAGTCCTCCTCGCCAGACCTCCAGGGCGAGCGGCGCCTCGAATCTGCGGGCGACTTGCACACCGAGCGGCCACGCGGAGCCGCCCAGAACGTGCACGACGTCGATGCCGCCCTCGCCGTCGCCCAGCGATCGGACGGCGGAGACGACCCGTGCCGCTCGGAGACTGAGCGTGAACGGCATGCCCGTGTCGGCATAGGTGACGGCCTGGCTGAACGCGTCCGCGGCGGCCGGCGGCAGGCCCCGCTCGGGAATCGCCTGCACCACGCGGACGCCCTCGCCGGTCATGCCGACCTCAAGGCGGGCGAGCATCGCGTTCTCGCGCCGCGCGAAGAGTTCATCGGCGATGATGAGGGCGCGCATGGCGTGCTCCCGGCCCTTCCGGTCACGCGACCGCCGACCGTCCCCGGTTTTCTGCCCGGAAGTTGAGGTCGGGGAACACCCCCTCCTCGTCCTTGAGCGCGGCCGTCCGCCACAGGCCGACCCAGTGGTTCGGCTCGACCTCGCGCAGGACATAGTCGCCCGCGGGACCGCCGCGCGCGGCCAGGTCTGCGGGCGGATCGTGCCAGGGCCACCACGGGCGGACGCCGCTGTCCGCGCCGGGGAGCCGCCTGAACTCATCCGGGTTCTCGACGATCTCCTTGATGGTGACGAGGCGGTCGCGGCGTTCGTGGAGTTTGGGGATGCTGGCGAGCAGGCCACGGGTGTAGGGGTGCAGGGGCTTGTCGAAGAGTTCGAAGACGTTGGCGTACTCGACGACGCGCCCTGCGTACATGACGCACACGACGTCGGAGTTCTCCGCGACGACGCCCAGGTCGTGCGTGATGAGCATGATCGCCATGCCCCGCGATCGCTTGAGTTCCTTCAGCAGTTCAAGGATCTGTGCCTGGATGGTGACGTCGAGGGCGGTCGTCGGCTCGTCGGCGAGAAGGAGGCGGGGGCGGCAGGCGAGGGCCATCGCGATCATCACGCGCTGGCGCATGCCGCCGGAAAACTGGTGCGGATAGGCCTTGATGCGCTTCTCCGGCTCGGGGATGCCGACGTCTCGCATGGACTGGAGGGCGATCTGCTCCGCCTCGCGCGCGGAGACCTGCTGGTGGAGCAGGATCGCTTCCATGATCTGGTCCCCGACGGTGTAGACGGGGTTGAGACTCGTCATGGGCTCCTGGAAGATCATGGCGATGTCGTTGCCGCGGACCTCGCGCATCTGGCGGTTGTTCAGACGGACGAGGTCGACGGGGCCGTGCCGCGACCGAAACTCGATCGCACCGCGGTCGAACCGGCCGGGCGGGCGCGGGATGAGTTGCAGCATGCTCATCGCGGTGACGCTCTTGCCGCAGCCGGACTCGCCCACGACCGCGAGCGTCTGCCGCGGGTAGACGGTCATGCGGACGCCGTCCACGGCCTGGATGCGCGGGCCGGAGCCGTTGTCGAACGAGACGGCGAGGTTGTCGATGCGGACGATGGGCGTGCTCTCGTCCGTCGCCGGAGCAGTGTGCCTGGATCGGGCGCTGGTGGCGTTGGCGGTCATCGTCGCTCCTGCGTGCGTTCAGACTCGGGCCTTCTTGAGTTTCGGATCGATGGCGTCGCGCAAGGCCTCGCCGATGAGGTTGTAGGCAAGCACGGTGAAGAAGATCGCCGCGCCCGGGAAGAGTGCGAGCCACGGCACGAAGTCGCCGACCTGGTTGTTGGCGTCGCTCAGCAGGCGCCCCCACGAGGCCTGGTTCGCCGGGCCGAGGCCGAGGAAACTCAGGATCGCCTCGGCGAGGATGGCGGCCGCGATGGCGAAGGAGGCGTCCACCAGCACCGGCGTCACGCCGTTGGGGAGCATGTGCTTGAAGAGGATCGAGTGCAGGGGGAGGCCGACCGCCCGCGCGGACTGCACGAAGTCCTGCCCGCGAAGTTTGTAGAACTCGGCGCGGATGAACCGTGCCGCGCCGGTCCACGAGACGCACCCGATGATGACCATCATCACGTAGGTGTTCCGGGGCAGGACGGCCGCGGCGACGATGAGCAGGAAAAGCACGGGGATCGCCATGAAGACCTCGACGACGCGATAGAGGAGCATGTCCACCCATCCGCCGAAGTAGCCCATCAGCGCGCCCATCGTGACGCCGATGAGAACGGCGATGCCCGTCGAGACGAGGCCGATGGAGATCGAGAGCCGGCAGGCGTGCAGCATCTGGCTCAGCACATCCTGGCCGATCGAGTCTGTGCCCAGCCAGAACTTCGCACGACCGAGCGATTCGAGCCAGGTGAAGACGTCGCGGACGGAGCGAAACTCGCCGCGGTCGCGGCGCAACTCGTACTCCGCGAGCAGGTCGCCGGGCGATCTGGGCAACAGCCCGGCGTTGGCCCGCAGGTGCACGCCGAGCGAGGAGGCGAGTCCCTCGGTCAGGGGCGTTGCAGCGAGCAACGGATCGGTCGGCCGCGTGCGGACCTGCCAGCGCGGGTCGTCCTGAAAGCCGCCGACGCCGAGTTCGCTCGCGAGGTCCTGCGCCAGGCCGTCGATGATCGCCGACATCGGCGTCGTGCGCGGCGGCTGGAGGTCGAGCGAGGTCGATCCCTGGCCGGGCGAGTAGGGGATGAGAGTGTGGAGGGTGCGAATCTCGCTACGAGCCTCGCGGGCGCGATACGTGAACGACGGGATCGGGTCGTGCCATGTGAGGAGAACGCTCAGGCCCGCGACGAGCGCGGCGCAGGCGACCGGAAACAGACGGTGAACCAATGACTCCAGGAACGGGATGAACAGCACGGGCAGCGAGACGAGGAACATGACCACACCGGCGCTCACCCAGCGGAACGACGAATCGGCGTGCATCGAGCGCATCCAGTCCGGGGCGTCGGCGGATCGGAACGCCGCACGCACACCGGCGCACACGGCGACGATGATCGCGGCCTGCAACGAGCAGACGAACAGCACGCCCAGACGCTTCGAGCGCGGCGCGGGCAGCGGAAGCAGCAGCGCCGCGCCCCACGCGATCGCCCCCAGGGCGAGCAGCGCGTCGGTCGCTCCGAGGTGGTCGAACATCGGGGAGTGAACCCGCTGCACGCTCCCGTCCGGGCCGAGTTCCCAGAGCAGGATCGGATGTCCGCTGGCGATGAAGGGGGCGAAGACGGCGAAGAACACGACGATCGCCAGCCAGCACAGGCCGAGCAACGCGCCGGGACGGCGCACGACGCGCGCCCACGCCTCGGTCCAGAAGCCTTGCGCGGGCTGGTGGCCGATGCCCTGCATCAGTTGCACGCCCGTGACGGCCTCGGCCGGCCCGATGGCTCGCACGACCTTCTGATTGTTGTCGCCGGTGGTCATGTCAGTTGTACGAGATTCGAGGATCGGCCAGTGCGTACAGGATGTCGGCGAGCAGCAGGGCGAGCATGTTGATCAGGCCCACGATCAGGGCGTTGGCGAGCAGCACCTCGCGGTCGCGCAGGAAGATCGCCTCGATGATGAGGCTGCCCATGCCGGGCACGGAGAAGATGCGCTCGACCACGACCGACCCGCCCAGCATCGCGGGGAAGACGCTGACGAACATCGTGATCAGCGGCAGCAGACTGTTGCGGAAGACGTGGCGCAGGACGATGTCCTTGCCCGAGACGCCCTTGGCCTTGGCCGTGCGGACGTAGTCGGCGTTGAAGTTGTCCAGCATCGCGGCCCGGGTCTGCTTGCTCAGCACGGCGAACCCGCCGTACACGAGGCACGCGACCGGGAGCGCGACGTGCCAGAGCGTGTCGAGCAGGTAGCCTCGCTGCAATGCGCCGTCGTCGCCACGGGTCGGCAGGAAGGTGTACGCCGCGGCGTCGTTCGAGTGCAGCCCCGCGACGGGAAACGCCCCGAGGCCCGTGACCTGGTTCGCCAGGTAGCCCATCGCCAGCACGCCCGCCCACACGACGGGCACCGACCACAGCGCGACGAAGAACGCGCCCGAGAACACGTCGAACCACGACCCCTGGCGCGTTGCGGCCAGCATGCCGGTCGGGATCGCCACCGCGTAGATGATCGGGAACGCGAGCAGGTTCAGCATGAGCGTGACCGGCAACGCATCGCGGATGAGCGCGGAGACCGGGCGCGAGCGGCTGAACGACATGCCGAGATCCGGCGCGGCGACCCACACCACGCCCGAGACACCGAAGCCGGCCTGCGGGAACGGGCGGGCCGCGAAGAGGGCCTCCAGCCGCGCGAGCGACTGCTGGGCCGCCAGGTACGCCTCCTGCATGGCGGTGAATCGCTCGACGACCTGCTCGTCGTCCGCGCCAGCGACCGAGCCTCTCGGAACCGACCGCTGGGAGAATGCCCTGAGCGTGCCGTCGTCTTTCACAAGCGCGCCTCCCCCGGCCTCGCGGAGCCGCTGACCGAGGGCGAGCTCGAACTCGGTCTTGGCGCGGAGGTAGGCGAACCTCGCTCTCGCGTAGTCATTGGAGGCACGCCGGTAGGCCCTCGTCTTGTCCTCGGCCGTCGCGTCCGGATCGAAGGCGAACGATTCACGCTCGGCGTGCGGGAGTTCATCGATGTAGAGCCACCACGCGGGCATCGGCTTGACGCTCTTGGGCGGGCGGACGACCTCGCCGCCGGGCACGATCTGATCCCGCGTGCCGAACTTGACGGGACTGACGCGGCCGAGCCACCGGAGGTATTGCAGGACGATCGGATCGTCGAGGCCGTAGCGGTCCTCGAGGTACGCCTGCTGCGCGGCGCGCGTGCTGGAGTCCATCTGCCCGCCCGCGGCGACGGTGAGCGCGGCGCCGATGCCGCCCGGGCTGGCCGCGACCAGCAGGAACACCAGCAGCGTCATCCCAATCACGGTCGGGATCATCAGCAGCAGGCGTCGGAGGATGTAGGTCGTCACGTCGGCGGCTCCGGGGTCGCGCGGTCGGGGCGAGCGCGGGATCGCGGCGAACGGCTACGGCATGACCCAGAGGTCGTAGTACTCAAGCCCGCTCGCGTACTCCTGGAAGTTCCGCGTCCGCTGGGTGATGAACCGCAGCCAGGGGAGTTCGCTCATGTAGGTGTACGGCTGCTCCTCATGGAAGTGACGGTGGAGTTCGCGCCACACGAGCATCCGCCTGTCGAAATCGAGGGTGCGCCGGCCCTCCTCGATGAGGCGATCGGCCTCGGGGCTGGCCCACTGGATGAAGTTGTCGCCCTGGTTCTGGATGGACGACGAGTGCCAGATCTGGTTCGGGTCGTTCTCGGGGGCGGAGGCCGACCACGCGAACGTGATGGCGTCGAAGTCGCGTGCGTTCAGCGTCGATTGCAGCACCGACCAGTCGATCGGCCGGAGCGTCAGGCGGATGCCGACCTCCGCCATCGCCTGCTGGAGATACGTCACCATCTGGAGCGTGCTCTCCGAGCCTTGGCCGAAGGTGATCTCGAACTCGAACGGCTCGCCCGCGTCGTTCACCATCACGCCGCCGCGGTTGCGCCAGCCCGCCTCTTCGAGGAGACGCACCGCACGCTCGGGGTCGTAGGGCCAGGGCGTGATCTCCGGGTCCGCCTGCGGCGTGGAACTGAGGAAGGGGCCTGTGGCGGGCCGGCTCAGGTTCTTCTCGATGTCGCGGCGGATGCGCTCGCGGTCGATGAGCATGGTCATCGCCTGGCGGACGCGCTTGTCGTGGAAGGGCGTGGCGCGGCGGTTGTTGCGCAGGCCGCACTGCCAGGCGATGAACGAGTAGCCGCCCTGCATGTTGTACCACTTGCGGGCCTCGAAGCGTTCGTTGAAGCGGGGATCGTTGGACTTGATGTCGAACTGCGCGCCGGTTGGGCGCATCATGTCGCCCTGGCCGCTCTCGAAGGCGGTCAGGCGGGCGAGGCTGTCCTGGATGGTCTTGAAGCGGATCGAGTCGAGCGGCGGGCGCGGGCCCCAGTAGAGGTCGTTGCGCACGAGGACGATGTCCGACGGCGGCGTCCACTGGTCGTCCACGCTCACCCTCGCCAGCCGGAACGGGCCGGAGCCGACCGCAAGGCCGGTGGACTGGTTGAACGTGGCCGGCGACTCGATCCACGCCTCGTAGACGGACTTGGGCAGGATCTTGTGCCCGAAGGCCTGGGCGAGGTTGTCGAATCGCGGCTCCTTGAAGTGGTACTCGATCACTTTGCTCGTCGCCGGGTCGCCGATGACTTCGAGTCGGGCCATCGCGTTGTAGACGCTGCGGAATCGTTCGGCCTCGATCTCGGCGTTGAACAGGAGTTCCTCGAAGGTCCAGCGCACGTCCTCGGCGAGGACCGGGTCGCCGTTGCTGAAACGGGCCGCGTCGCGGATCTTCACGCGCAGCCACATGCCGTTGGGGTCGTACTGCCACGCCTCGGCGAGTCGCCCTCGCAACTGGAGCGTCGGGGGGTCGTACCACCCGAGGCTCTCGGCGATCAGGTCCACGACGCGCCGGCCGTAGACGTCGGCGTACAGGAATGGCGTGATCTTGGAGGGCTGGCCCTCGAAGATCTCGATGAACTCGCCGCCGGGACTGAACCCCTCCTGCTCGTAGGGATCGACGGAGAAGTCCCAGGGAGTCGCGACCATGACCGGCACGCCCTCGCGCGCCCAGGCGGGGAGGCCGGTCGATCCGCCAGTCGGGATGCCGGGGTCTGTCGCGGGCCTGGCGACGGCGATGCCGGTGTCTAACTGCCGCTGGATGCGGGCGAGGCTGCTCTCGATGGAGTTGAGTTGGGACTGGGTGGTCCGGAGTTCCTTCCACTTCCGGTCGTCCTGGACCATGCCGAGCCAGAGGCTCAGGCCGACGCCGAGAAGGAGGACGAGGACGATGAAATCCTTGAGGCCGAACTTGTTCTGCATCGGACGCCCTCTCTGTGGCCGCCGCACCCACGGGCAGCGCGGGGTCAATCCCCCGGCGAGACAACAGATTACCGCCTCGACCGCTTCGGGTCGAACGCCTCACGAAGCCCCTCGCCCACGAAGTTCAGGGCCAGCAGGGTGACCCCGAGCAGCAGGCACGGGAAGAGCAGCAGCCACCAGTTGCTGCGGTAGGAGTTCAGTTCGCTCAGCCCCTCGGCGGCCAGGTTGCCCCAACTGGGCAGCGGCGGCTTCACCCCGATCCCGAGGAAACTCAGGAACGACTCCTGCAGGATTGCCTGCGGCACGGTGAGCGTCGCGTAGACGATGATCGGCCCCATGAGGTTCGGCAGCAGGTGCCGCCAGAAGATCCGCCCCACCGGCGCGCCCGCCGCCCGCGCCGCCTCGACGAACGGCTGCGACTTGAGGCTCAGCACCTGCCCGCGGATCACCCGGGCCATCGTGAGCCAACTCACACCTCCGATGGCGACGAGCAGGACGACGACGTCGTAGGTCGTGCGCGCGCCGTCGGAAATCTCGCGACGGCGAAGGCTCGGAAACTGCTCGGTCCGCCTGTCCAGATCGGCCCTGAGGTCCGTGTCCTGAGACAGCAGTCGCTCGACCGACGCAGTGTCCGTGGGCAGCCCGCGCTCGGCGGCGACGATCGCGGCCTCCTGCTGCACCCACCGCTCGCGGGCCTGCTGGCGCGTCACGTACTCGTCCATCACCGCGTCGCTCGCCACCGCCAGCAGCACGACCAGCAGGATGTACGGCAGGCCGTAGAGGATGTCCACGATCCGCATCATCACCGCGTCGGTGCGCCCCCCGATGTAGCCCGAGAGGCCGCCGTAGAGCGTGCCGATGCACACCGAGATGAGCGCGGCGGCGATCCCGATGGTGAGCGAGATGCCCCCGCCGGTCAGCGTGCGCAGAAACAGACTGCGTCCGAGCGCATCGGTGCCCAGCACGAACGAGGGCCAGTGGCGGTGCAGTTCGCGGGCCGCGGCGTCCGTCGGCTCGATGAGCAGTTCATCCGGCGCGACACCGTGGGCCGAAGCAATCCGCTCGACCGTCTCCGCCTCGACGAGTTGGTTCAGGCGCGCCGCCTGAGAGGCGTCAGCCCCCCACCACGACGGCGGCAGCCGCCCGGCCCGAGGCTCGCCGGCGTTGTACCGAGGGATGCCCGCCTCGCCGGGGGGCTGCGTGAGCGTCCACGGCAGCGTGCAGAGGCACGCCAGCACCATCAGCACGATCACGACCAGCCCCACGACCGCCGCGCGGTTCCGCCGGAAGGCATCGCCGGCGGAGACGTGGGTCGCTCGTTCGAGGGTCGGCGCGGGGTCCATGCAACGGGAGCGTACACGCCGACGCGGCCGCGAGGGGGCGGAGGCATCGGAAAACCGCTACCCTCCACGCGAGCGACGGTGCAGGCCGGCAGGGAGCGCCCGTGTTCAAGGGATCGATCAGGATCGTCCGGGTCTTCGGCATCGACGTGGCGATGCACTGGACGTTCCTGCTGCTCGTCGGCTGGATCGTCTTCGTCTCCATGACCCGGGGCGGCGACCTGGTGGGCACGGCGTGGTCGCTCGGGTTCATCGCCGCGCTCTTCACCTGCGTCGTCCTGCACGAACTCGGGCACGCGCTGGCGGCCCGGCGCTACGGCATCGCGACACGGGGCATCACCCTGCTGCCGATCGGAGGCGTGGCCGCCCTAGAACGGATGCCCACCGAGCCGGTGCAGGAGATCGTCATCGCCCTGGCCGGACCGGCGGTGAACGTGGTGATCGCGGGGCTGCTCTTCGGCCTGCTCGCTGCCGCGGGCGACATCCGACCGACGGGAACGCCCGTGCTCTTCGTGGGTGAGAACTACGGATTCGTCACACACCTGGCGATCGTGAACGTCGCGCTGGTGATCTTCAACATGCTGCCCGCGTTCCCGATGGACGGCGGGCGGGTGCTGCGGGCGTTGCTGGCGACGGCGATGAGTTACGCCGACGCGACGGAGTGGGCCGCACGGGTCGGCGGGCTGATGGCCGCGCTGTTCGTCGCGCTCGGGCTGTTCTTCAACCCGTGGCTGGTCTTCATCGCGCTCTTCGTCTTCCTCGGCGGGCAGGCGGAGGCGCGGGCGGCGAGGACGCGCTCCGTGCTCGAGGGGGTGAACGTCGGTCAGGCGATGCTGACGGCCTTCCGCACGCTGCGGGCCGACGAGACGCTCGCCGACGCCTCGGCCGAACTGCTGGCCGGATCGCAGCAGGATTTCCCGGTGGTCGATGCGGACGGCAGGGTCGTCGGTGTCCTCACACGCGACCTGCTCGTGCAGGCGCTCGCCCGCGAGGGGCTGGGAGCAAGCGTCGGGAGCGTGATGCTGCCCGGCTGTCCGACGGTCGCCGAGTCCGCGGACCTGGAGGACGCCTTCGAGCGGATGCAGGCCTCGCGCTGCCCGGTGCTGCCCGTGCTGCGCGAAGGCCGGCTCGTCGGGCTGCTGACGATGGAGAACCTCGGCGAGTTCGTGATGCTGCGCGGGGCGATCGACCGGCGCGTGGCTTCGGGCCGGCGCGACGCCACGCCGCCGATCGGTTGATCAGTCCTCGTCGTCGTCCGTTTGCGTGCGGGGCACGGTGATCGGCGCGGTGCCTCGTGCCGGGACGCCCAGCCCGTGCTTGTACACAAGTTCGCCGCCCGCGTGGGCGGTGGCGCCCACCCAGACCGCGACGCCCGCTCCGGCGGCAAGCGCCAAGCCGCCCGCAGCGATCCGCAGGCGAGGTCGCGGCACGAGCGTCACCGCCGCCAGTGCGGCGGGGATCAGCGGCCAGACCCAGCCGTTCTCGCCCAGTTCCTCGTGCCGTTCCAGCGCGGCCTCCTCGGCGGGCATGAGATTCAGAGCCTCGACACCCTCTTCCGCGGCCTCACCCGAGTTCGCGGCCAGCCCCGCGCCGAGGGACGCCGCGGCGTACCACGCCACCAGCGCCAGCCCGAGGCCGCGGCTGCGGGCCTTCATCGCCAGATGGATGACGAGGGGAACGACCCCGACGAGAGCGAGAACGATCGGGAAATGGACGAGCATCGCGTGGCGGGCGTGCGGGTCCTGCAGCGTTTCGAGAATCCCTTGCATGAGCGCGCTCCTTGTGCGGCCGCGCCCCGGATCGCGTCGTTGCTGGGTTGTTCGGAATCAGGGCGACTGGATTCGAACCAGCGACCTCGTGGACCCAAACCACGCGCTCTACCAAGCTGAGCTACGCCCTGCCGGCCGGCAGCCCTGCGCCTACCGACCGCGAAGGATACGCCGACCGCGGGATCGTCCGGTCGAGGCGGGAACAAAGCCGGCCCGCCGCGCTTGCGACGGGCCGGCGCCCCGCTCACACACTCTCTCTCGCCCCAGCGGGGTCACCGCACACAAACGGACCCGGGCATACGCCGGCGTCCGGTTCCTTCCTAGAGCGGCACCTCCCTGAAGAGCAGGATGCGCGGCCTGTCGCCCGGGCGGACGACGTTCGAACGGTCCACCACCATCAGGAAGCGGCGGGCGATCGACGGGGTCATGGGCTGGTCGTTGGCCAGGTCCTTGACGTCGGACTCCTGGTAGCCGTGCAGCACGAACCAGACGGCGAAGACGTCCGAGCGGACGCTGACGCCGGACATGGCGGCGTTGGCGATGACGAGGCGCTCGGCCCAGTCGTCGGCGAGGTCGTCGTCTTGCGCGCCGCCCGTGCCGTAGCGGACGGATTCGAGGCCGGAGTGGCTCACGTTCTGTCCATTGAAGCCGAGGCGGTCGACGTCGTGCGGGAAGGCGGTGTCGGGGTACTGCGTGTCGCGCACGGCGAGGAGTTCGCCCGGCGTGAGCAGGCCGGGCATCTCGCGGATGGCGGGGATGCCCGTCGCGACGAGTCGGCCGTCGTCGGAGGGGTCGTAGCCGGGCGGGGAGTTGGCGGGCAGGCCGCTGGAGCCGTCGCGGAAGTTCAGCAGGTTCGCGGGCACGCCGGAGAAGTCGCGCGGGTAGACCGCGAGGCGGTCGCGGTAGGCGTAGACAGCGGCGGCGATGTCCGAGGTCTCGTCATGCCCGCTGCCCATCCACCACCAGGACGAGCCGCCGGCGGGGTCGGGCGCGGCCGGGCTGAACATCGGGATCGCCCGCAGGACGGCGAGCGGCGCGGTGTTCACGTTGATGACGCCGAACGTGCCGACGCTCGTCGAGCCGAAGCGGCGCGGCATGGTGGTGAAGCGGTCGAGCACGGTCATCGCCATCGGGACGCCGAGGCCCCAGCGCTGGTCGCTCGCCGCGTCGAAGAGGCCGTCGTCGTTGGCGTCGAAGAAGGGGACGAAGTCGTCGAGGACGAGTTGGCCGGCTTCGAGGGCGGGGCCGCGGTTGCTGATGAACTGGAAGGCGTTGAAGTAGAGATCACCGGCGGGCGGATCCTCGAATCGCAGGGCGATGGCGAGCGCCTCGGAGAGCGTGGTCCACTGCTGGTCCTCACTCAACGCCGGGTTCGGGTCGTGGGTGGGGCCGATGCCGAGCGGCAGCAGCAGGTCCGCGACGCGCATGCGGGAGACACCGCTTGACTCCTCGAACTGCTCGTTGTCGAGACTCGGCACGGGGTACATCGGGGGAGTGCCGTTGAGAGCCTGGCCGGACAGATTCGAACCGATCGGATCGCTCGTTCGGCTCTGCGGCGTGCGAGTGAGTGAATCGATGAGCTTGACCTTCTGCGCGCCCAGCCCGGCCTGCTTGAGCAGGAGAAGGTCGAGCGTCCGGTCGCCCTTGGCGCCGGCGAAGTCGGCGGCGTCGAGCCGGCTCCCCGTGCCATCGGCCTCGATCACGTTCGTGAGCGAGCCTTGCCACTTCGACTCCAGGCAGTACGCCGGGATCACGCTCCGAGGCACGTTCCCGCCGCCACGAGGGTCATCGCTCCGTCTGATGGAAGCAAAGCGCGTGATGGAAAGTCCCCGGTTGTCGGGGCTGGCGTTGGGGTCGGGAGGCTCCGGGCCACGCTCCGCGTTCTCGACGCGCCCCTGCTGTCCTGCGCCGTGGGCGCTGAGATGCCGGTCGAGCGTGGCGCCGATGTCGGCCGGATCGCGGAGGCGATCGACGAGCGTGTCGTTGGAGGGGTCGTTGAGGGAGTCGCCGGGCTCCTCACGCTCGTCGATGCTGTTGACGTCGAGGCCGAACTCGACGCCGGGCTTCTCGACGCGCCACAGGCGCACGACGCGCCGGTCGGCCTCGGGGCCGCTCTGGAGGCTCGTGACCGTTGGAACGGAAGTGACCACCGCGCCGGTCGCGCGGTCGAACTCCGCCAGACGCAGCGCGCCCGAGCCGAGTTGCGCGTCGATCCAGTCGTTGACCGTCTGCAACTCACTCGCGTTTCCGGTGATCTTCTCGATGCGTCCGGCGATCTGCGCCGGATCCTGGCTGAGCACGTAGAAGACCCTGGTCTCGCGCGGTCCGATGCTGATCGCCGATTGCACGCCGGAGGTGAAGTCCACGTTGACGAGCTTGTAGTACCGGTCGCCGTACTGGATGTAGTGCAGGCCGATATCGGAAAAGGCGGGATCGCCCGGGCCCGAGAGGGAGACCGCCACGTCGAAGGGGTTGTGCACCTGGAACGCAAGAACCTCGAAGAGGAAGTCGGGGTTGTCCTGCTGCACGCGTCCGTCGATCGAGGGGATGCGCGTGTACACGGTCTGCTGCCCGGAGCCGTCGCCGATCGTTCTCGCCCCGGTGTCGTCGTCGCCGTAGCCCGCGGCGCCGTTGTTGTGCGGCGTGTCGGTGTACATCGCGAACGACGCGGCCTGCGTGATGAACGGCTGCGCCTCGACGCCGAAGACGTTGACCGCTCGCGCCGTCACGGTCTCGCCGTCGGCCAGGCGCGAGACCGACCCGCCGCTGTTCAGGTCCAGGAGCGGGAAGTGATAGCCCGGCGCGCGCTCCTCGGGGGGGCCGTCGGCAAGCACCACCTGATCGCGGAACTGCTCGTCGACGAGGATGGTTCGCCGTGTCGGCCGATTGTTGTCGTCGTAGGCATCCGCCTTGTTCACGGCCATGTGGGCCGCGATGCGCAGGGCCACTTCCGGCCCGCGGTGCGCGTAGAAGAGCGTCGAGTAGCCGGGCGTGCCCGACCAGGCGGCGGAGAGATAGGAGTACGGCAGCAGGGCGTCCGCGTAGTGCTGGAAGAGCGTGCCGACGGCCGGCGTGCCGCCGGGGAAGAGGTCTTCGGTGGTGGCACGGATGTCCGTCGCGCTGATCGGCGTCGTGGGCGTGACGCCGAGGCGCGACAAGATCGGCCGTGCCGCGCTGATGGTGGTGAGGCGGCGGCGCGGGTCGATGGAGGCGTGGACGAGGGCGTCGTCATCGAGGAAGCCGTTCGGCCCGTCGTTCACGCCGTCGTTGTCGATGCCGCCGCGTTCGAGGGCGAGCGGGCGGTTGTCGCGGAGCGGGCTGTAGGGGACGCCGCCGGTGAGGTATCGGCCGCCGACCGCCGATTCGAGTCGCGAGCGGGTGGCCGGGTCGTTCGCGCCGTTGTAGACGAGCAGTTCGTAGAGGTCGGCGAGGTTGAAGGGTGCGGCGACGGTGTGCATCGTGCCGGAGTCGTGGCCCGCGGCGTCGATGCCCAGGCCGGCGAAGTCGCGGTAGTACTCGGTGCGGGTGATGCCCCAGCCGGGCGTGCCGTTCCAGTTCGCGGGGGGCACGAGGCCGGCGAAGAGCGTCTCGCGCAGGGCGTTGTAGCCGGAGCGGCCCATGTCGTACATGAAGACGGGATCGTCGAGCGAGGAGTAGTCGCCGGGCTGGTTGGCCTGCTTCGGCTGTTCGAGCCGGTCGTAGGTGAGCGCGGCCCCGGCGTTCAGCGCGGCGTTCTCCATCGTGAGAAACGCGAAGAGGTCGGTGTCCGAGGGCGTCGCGCCGAGCATGTTGGAGCGCGAGGGAGCGTCGGCCAGGTCCGTCGCGGTGTTCACGTTGACGCGGCCCGAGAGGTCGATGGCGCGGGCGGCGATGAAGTAGCGGTAGCGCCGGTCGTTCAGGAACGAGCGCCACTGCTCGGGCTGGTTCGGGCGCCTGGCCTCGACCAGTTCGAACCAGCGAGAGTCGAGGATACCGTCGCCGTCCGCGTCGGCCCACTGGTAGAGCGGGAACGCGAGGTTGTTGTACGAGTTCACGCCGCCGACGGGGTGGCGGGGAACACGGAACGCGCCGCGCTGGCGGGCGGTCCACTCGGCGGGCCGGTGATCGATCGAGTCGCTGTCCTGGGCCGTGCCGCCGAAGTCGAGGTCGGTGGTCGGGTTCGCGTTCGTGCCGCCGTCCCACAGGCGCAGGTCGCGGCGCATCTCCCACGGCGTGGCGGCGAAGTTGCCGTTGTTTCGGCGGAGATTGAAGAGGTTGACGAATGCCCCATCGGGCGCGAAGTTCGAGATGTGCGCCCAGTCGATCCGGCGCTGGTACTCCCCCGTCGCCGCATAGGTGTCGGCGTCGAAGTTCTGATACGTCGGCTCGCTCGCGGCAAGCCAGGGGTCCGTGCCGGAGCCGACCAACACACCGTTGAGATTGATGATGCCCGTGGGCGAGAAGTTCTGCGTGGTGACAGGAACCATCGCGCCCGTGTTCGGGTTCTTGACGAAGAAGGGCGAGGAGGGGTAGTCCCACGCCTCGCGGCGCTGGAGGGGCGCGCCGTTCTCGCCGTACTCGCCGGCGAAGTAGGTCGAGAACGTGTCGATCCCGATCACGCTGTTCAACAAGTAGTCCCGCACCTGCTCGGGGACGCTGTGGCGCTCGTCGTTCTTCACGACGGCCGCGCTGACCTGGCGGTCGGACCGCCCGATCGCGGCGTAGAGCACGGTGACGACGGCGAGCAGCGCCAGCACGCCGACGACCATGATGAGGAACGAGCCGCGGCGCGACGCCCCGGCCCCCGCGGGCAGGCCGCTGATCGCCCTCAGCAGGCGTGCGCGCGAACGCCGACCCCCGCGAGAACGGTTCGTGCGGATGTGCAGGTCGGTTGTCATCGGGCTTCTCCCGCCGCGTGATCGCGGCTCAGAACGAGCGCCGCTCGGGCACTTCGAAGACGAACTGGTACGACTGCTCGACCGACGGATCCTGCGCATCGGCGAGCGAGAGCGTGATGCGGATGAGTTTCGGCCAGGCCCAGGGCAGCGTCGGCGGCTCGTTCGCGCCGGACGGCACCCAGGTCGGATCAAAGTAGCCGAAGTGGGCGTACTGCTCGACGGGGTAGTTGGCGCCGGGGATCGTGGCGTCGTAGACGGTGTTCACGGCGAGCGGGTACGTGCCGATCGTGCCGTCGAGTTTGCGATAGGTCGTGGCGTGAGACCGAGCAGCGCCGGTGGCCGGATCGGTCGGGTACGGCGCGGCGACGCGATACTCGCGCCCGTCGTTGAACGGGCCGTTGCTGGTGTTCGGGTCGCCGTCGGCGTCAACGAAGCGCTCCAGGCCGTGCCAGATCAGTTCGCCGTGGCGCGGGTTGGCGGCGTTGTTCACGGTCTCGCCGAAGGAGAACTCGACGATGAACTCGGTGCAGCGGGCGACGAAGCCGTGCGCGGTGACGGCCCGCTGGTCCGCGAGGCGGTAGGCGAGCCTCTCCGCGGTCCACCCCTGCTGGTTGGCGAACGAGACGGTGTCCACGTACGCGGGCATCGACGGCTCGACGCGGATGCGATGTCCGCCCGACGAGCCGGCGTAGGAGTGCGACGGGAACAACTCACGCAGCCAGGCATGGACGAACTTGCGGTCGCCCTGGAGCGGGTTGCCGTTGGCGGGCGAGGCCTGGAACGAGCCGTCCAGCGCGGCGCCGGTCGCGGGGTCGAAGTCCGCGGGCGAGGAGTTGATCGGGAGGATCGCGGCGTCGCAGACGATCGTCCTGACCTCCGCGGGATCGGTGGCCGCGACGTCCACGAGGCCGGACGCGAAGAGCGGGAACGCGCCCGCCGAGGCAGTCCGGATGCGAGGCACAGCCCCGTCGCTCGCGCCGAACTCGGCCATGCGCCTGAAGAGGCTCGACGCGGCCGGCTGGCCCGCGATCTGAACGTCGCTGTCCAGCCAGCGCGCGGGGGCAAGGTTGAACGGGTCGGGATTCGGGGGGCCTTGCTCCGCGCCCGTCGGCTGGATGAGCAGCGTGACGTGCCGGGCGAGCACCCACTCCGCAGCGAACTCATTCGGCCCGTTGCGCGCGCCCAATCGCCAGCGATCGGCCTGATCGCCCGGGAATCCGAAGTCCACCTCCGGCGTGACGAACACGTCGATCTCGGACTGCGAGCCGTCGGCGTCGTAGCGGACGCCGTGCCCGATGTAGATGCGGGCATGGTCACCCTTGGGCGAGCGCGTGGGGTGCAGGGCATCTCGCACGCTCGTGAACCGGCCGCGGGCGAGGAAGACGATCTCGTCGGCGCGCCGGGGGCGAGGCGTGAGATCGGCCGGATGGAGCGGGACCGAGTCGCCGGCGAGCGTCAGGTTGCCGTTGGCGTCAACGTCCACGTAGCCATGCCGGAAGATGAGGAACCCGTCGCGGCTCATGGAGCGGAAGTCCTCGCGGAGTTGCTGCTCGATCTGGGCGGCGGCCTGGTTCAGCAGGCTCACGCGACGCCCGCCCGAGACGGTTCGTCCGACGGACTCGAAGACCGCCGCGACGCCGACGGCGATGAGGGCGATCGCGCCGATGGCGACGAGGAGCTCGATGAGCGTGAAGCCTCGCCGGTCGCGATTGGCCTGAATGTGCATGGCTCGCTCCATCTCGCTGCTCACGGTTCGATCACGAAAACGACGGGGTCCACGGGCGGGGCCTGGGGCACGAAAGTGATCGGGCTGAGATCGGCGGGCGTGATCTCGCCGTCGCCGTCGAGGTCTTGAAGGATCATGGGGACGGGCGGGTCGATGCGGATCGCCATCGGCAGCGTCGGGTTGACGATGGTGGCGGAGACGACGCGGTAGACGTTCCCTTGGGCATCGACGAATCGCTGACCGGTCTGCCCCAGCATCTGCTCGTACTGGCGGCGCTGCTGCGCGGGCATGGCGTCGCTCAGCGCGATAAGGTCGCGCTGCGTCTGTCCGACGCCGGGACCGAGGAAGTCGGGGAAAAGTTCGGCGACGACGGGGCGTGAGTAGTTGCGTCGGCCGAGTTCGTTCAGGCCGTTGTTCGAAGGCGTGCCGTCGCGGCGCGCGCCGACCGGCGAGCGGCGGTTCGGTTCCTTGAGCGAATCGTCCGTGAGCGTGCGCGCCAGCGAGATGCGCCCCGCCCCCGGCTGGACCGGGAGACGGATGCCGGGGTCGATGCGTCGGAGGAAGAGGGCGACCATGAGGGCGTCGTCGGTGGGGTCGTTCGGGTCGCCGCGGGGGATGCGCTTGCCGACGACGTCCCAGACGAAGCGTGGATCGACGCCCTCGGTGTGGGGCGCGGGGAAGAGGCGCGAGCCGACGAGAATCTCGACCGCGTCGGTTCCCGTGCCGAGCGTGATCGTGCCGGTGGTCGGGTCGATGGGCGGCGGGTTCCAGCCGGGCCAGTTGCCCCAGGGGCCGTCGTAGGGCAGGCCGCTCTGCTGGGTGTCGTTGGATATCCACTCGACCCAGCCGCCGACGTACTGATTGATGTTTGGGTCGTATCGGCGCAGATCGGATCGGGCTGTGAGTTCGGACTTGATGGAGTTCATGGCGCCGAGGCCGAGCGTGGCGTCGGAGGCGATGCGCTGCTCGCGGACGATGACGGGGAAGACCGCCCCGAGGCCGAGCAGGCCGAGGGCGAGCACGAAGACGGCGATCAGCACCTCGACGAGCGAGAAGCCGAGCGCGGCCCTTCGGATGGCGGGGGTGCGCGTCACCGGTCGGCTCCTCCGCCGGGGATCGGCGCGAGGGCGACTTCCTGCAGGCCGCCGCCGTAACGCTGCACGACGAACGAACGGGCGAGGGCCTGGTCGTCGGCGGTCCACTGGCCGTCCTTGTCCGAGTCGCCCTCGAGCCAGGCGTTGAGTTCCTCGGGCTTCACGAGGAAGCCGGGCAGGCGGACGTACTCGGGGGTCTGCTTGTCGCGGTAAAGGGAGCCGGTGTAGCGGTCGGGCTGGAGGCGGAAGGTCGCGGCCAGTTCGCGCTCCTTGTAGAGCACGAGTTGCGGCACGGTGCGGGCGAGGACGGTGTCGCTGGCGATATCGCCGAGGAGCCGCGTCACGTCGAACGTGGGCGAGACCCGCTGGCGCTCGAGCAGGCCGCGCACCATAGCGCGTGGATCCTGCGCCGCGAGGAAGTTATGGCTCCGGTACGGCTCGGAGTTGCGGAAGGCCGTGGACGGCGCGGGCGCGAGGATGAGCGCCTCGCGCGTCTCGCCCAGAGCGAGCGCGCCCGTGCCCTGGCGGAAGCGGACCATGAATGTCTGACGCTTGCGGCCCTCGTCGCTCTTCGTGGGATCGAAGAAGGCGGTCTCGGGAAAGACCCAGTTGCGGTCGTCGTCGGCGTAGCGGTCGCGCTGGCCGTTGTCGCGGTCGTACCAGGGGTTGTCAGTGTTGCTTTGGCCCGCCGCGCCCGGGGGGGCAAGGGCGCGGACCATCCACCCGGCGGGCAGGCTGACCGGCTCGAGTTCGCGCACGGCGACGAAGACGTCCCGATCGACGGGTGAGCCCTCGGTCTCGTCGGGGATCGTGCCGACCATCTCGTAGGCGGCGGCGTAGCAGCGTCCGCCCGGCTCGAAGAAGAAGACGACCGCGCCGTCGCCGTAGTCCGAGCGGAGGGCGGCCTCGCGCCCGAGGGCGATGGCGACGCGCAGGCGCGTCTCCGCCAGCGAGCGGTTCGAGGAGTCCAGCAGCGCGCTGAAGGCCGGGATCGAGATCGAGAGGAGGAGCACGATCACCGCCATGACGATGATCAACTCCGTCAGCGTGAACGAACGCTGGGGACGGCGTGTCATTTGCTCACCTCCGCGACGTTGTCCTCGCGTCCGGCGCGCTCCCGCTCCAGATCGGTGCGGAACGCACGCCCGAGCGCCTGCTCAATGTCGTCGCCGGTCTCGGTCGGGATGTCGCCGAAGACGCGGTTCGGCCCCGCCGAGACGATGGCGTAGGCCGCGTTGCGAAACTCGGGGTTGGAGAGGGCCGGCTCGTCGTCGTCGGGCGCGTCGTTCTCGGGCGCGCCGAGAATCTTCGGGACGTTCAGGTCGCGCAGTTCGACGATCTGCCCCATGTTCGACCCGCTCGCCCGCCCCTGCTCCCAGCGGTAGAAGCGGTACGGCGTGCCGAAGCGATCAACGAGCGAGACACGCCCCGCGGCGAGGTCCTCAGCAACGACCGTGCCGGCGCGCCCGGGGTCGTACATGGGCTGGGTGCGCTTGGAACTGCGGCGGATGAAGGAGCCGTCGGCGCGCGGGGCGGCGAAGCCCGGGCCGGCGACGCCGTCCACCTCGTCGCCCAGCGAGCCGAGCAGGTAGTACGCGAGCGAGTATTCCGAGAAGCGGTAATCGCCGCTGCCCGCGGCCGTGCTGGAGGAGTCGATGCCGTCACCGCGCAGGTAGGCCATGTCGGCGGGGACGGCGCGGTTGTAGACGCGGGGATTGAACTTGCCCGGCTCATCAGGGTCGGCGACGAGCGGGTCGGCGGAACCGGGGAAGCCGGGATAGCGTGCGACGTTGCCGTCCTTGACGAGAGCGGGGAGGAAGCCGAAGTCCGACCGGAACTGCTCGACGGCGACCCGGATGCCGACCACGTCCTGCTGGGAGGCGGTGAGCCGGGCGGTCTTCTGCACGTGGTTGAAGCCCACCAGCAGCAGGCCGATCAGGAGAGCGATGACAAGAAGCGTCACCAGCAACTCCATGAGCGTGAAGCCGGTGCGGCGTGTGGTCGGGATGTGCCGGCCGTTCTGCACGTGTGTTCCTTCCGCCGGGCGGCCCCGGCGCGAGGGGGCTTGAATCAGACCGCGCCGCCCTGGAGCGACTCGATCATGGCGACAAGGGGCATGAACATGGCGACGACGATGGTGCCGACCATCACGCCCAGCACGACGACCATGAGCGGTTCGAGCAGGCTGACGAGGGAGGCGACGGCGACGTCCACCTCTTCGTCGTAGGTGTCGGCGATCTTCAGGAGCATGGCGTCCATCTCGCCCGTCTCCTCGCCCACGTCGATCATGTTCACGACGATGGCGTCGCAGGTCTTGCTCTCGCGGAGCGGGCCGGCGAAACTCTCGCCCTCGCGGATCGAGTCGTGGACCTTGGCGAGCGCCTTCTCGAAGACGTAGTTGCCGGAGGTCTGCCCGGTGATGGTGATGGCCTCGAGGATCGGAACGCCCGCGGAGATGAGCGTGCCGAGGGTCCGCGTGAAACGGGCGATGACCGTCTTGCGGATCAGCTTGCCGAGGACGGGGGTCCAGAGGAGCAGGACGTCGGTGGCGGCGCGGCCCGGTCCGGCCTTGCGGATGAGTTTCCAGAAGATGAACGCCGCGAACGGGAAGGCGACGATGAAGACCGCGCCGGGGACCATCTGGTCGGGGCTGGCTTTGCCCGCGACCCATCGGCTGGTCTGGATGAGCCAGACGGTGATGCCCGGGAGTTTCACGCCGAAGTCGGTGAAGATTTCCTCGAACTTCGGGATGATGAACATCATGATGAAGGTGAGGATGATGATGGCGACGCTGACGACGACGACGGGATAGACCATCGCGCCCTTGATGCGCCGCTTGAGCCGCTCGCTCTTCTCCATGAACTCCGCGAGGCGCTGGAGGATGACGTCGAGCACGCCGCCGATCTCGCCCGCGTTGACCATCTTGGTGTAGAGGTGGTTGAACGCGCGAGGGTGCTTGGCCATCGCCTCGCTGAGCGATGAGCCGCCCTCGACCTCCTCGCAGACGCCGAGGAGGGTGTTCTTCAGCGGGCCGGGCTTGGCCTGGGCCTCGAGGATCTGGAGCGAGCGCAGCAGCGGCAGGCCGGCGTCCTGGAGGGTGGACAACTGGCGTGTGAAGAGCGTGAGTTGCTTGGCCGAGACGCGCCCGATGCCCAGGCTCCTCTTCTTCTTCTTGACTGTGGCCGCCTCGCCCGCGACCGCGGACTTGCGGACCTTCTGCTCGCGCACCGACGTGGGGAAGTAGCCCTGCGCCTTGATGCGCTGGATGGCCTCATCGCTCGTGGAGGCCTCCACGGAGCCCTTCTGGGGCTTGCCGGACGCGTTCAGGGCTTCGTACGTGAATGTCGGCATGGGTGTCGCTCCGCTGGTCCGTCCTGTTCGCCCCCGCCGCAGGGGACCGGCGGCGCGTGCGCGCTCCTCCGCGCGCACGCGACCGCATCAGTCCTCTTCGGCGATGGTCTCCCGCACCACCTCGTCGATCGTCGTCTGGCCCTCGTAGATGGCCAGCAGTCCCGCGTCGCGAAGCGAGCGCATCCCGCGGCGCTTCGCATGGTCACGCAACACGCCGGTGCTCGCTTCCTGCATCACCAGCTCTCGCATCGCGTCGTCGATCTCCATGATCTCAAACAAGGCCATCCGGCCGCGATAGCCGGACTTGTGGCAGTTGTCGCACCCGCGCCCGCGGAAGAAGCGCCGCCCGCGGACGGTCTCCGGCGTCAGCGCGAGCTCCATCAGCTCCTCTTCCGCCGGCGTGTACTCCTCGCGGCACTTCGGGCAGATCGTGCGTACGAGCCGCTGGGCCACGATGCCTTCGAGCGTCGCCGTCAGGAGGAACGCCTCCAGCCCGAGGTCCACGAGACGGATGATCGAACTCGGCGCGTCGTTCGTGTGCAGCGTCGTCATCACCAGGTGGCCCGTCAGCGACGCCTGCACGGCGATCTGCGCCGTCTCCAGGTCGCGGATCTCGCCCACCAGGATGATGTCAGGGTCCTGTCGAAGGAAACTGCGCAGCGCTCGGGCGAACGTCAGGCCCACCTCCTCGTTCATCTGGCACTGGCACAGGCCGTCGATGTCGTACTCGACCGGATCCTCGGCGGTCAGAATCTTCGTCTCGATGTCGTTCAGCTCGTCGAGCGCGGAGTAGAGCGTCGTCGTCTTGCCCGAGCCGGTCGGACCGGTCACGATCACGATCCCGTTCGGCTTCTGGATCAGCTTGCGGAAACGCGCCAGGTCGTCCTCGCGAAAGCCGATCCGTTCGAGGCTCAGCTCGATGTTCGAGCGGTCCAGAACGCGCATCACGACGCTCTCCCCCCACATCGTCGGCAGCACCGCGACTCGGAGGTCCACCGGGCTGCCCCCCACCATCAGCTCGATGCGGCCGTCCTGCGGCAGGCGGCGCTCCGCGATGTCCAGGTGCGACATGACCTTGATGCGGCTGGTGATCGCCGGGCCGAGGTGCTTCGGAGGCGGCACCATCTCGTACAGCACGCCGTCGATGCGGTAGCGCATCTTGAACTCGTTCTCGAACGGCTCGAAGTGAATGTCCGACGCGCGGTCCTTGATCGCCTGCAGCAGCACGAGGTTCAGCAGTTTGATGACCTGGTTGTCCTCCGCCGCCTCAAGCACGGCGTCGAGGTCGATCGACGCCCCGCCTTTGTCGAGCGCCTTGAACCTGTCGTCCGCAGCCAGGCCCGACACGACGTCCATCACGGACTCGGTCTTCGAGTAGTGCTTCTGGATGAGCGTGTCGATCGCGGCTGCGTCCGCGACGACCGCCTCCACGTTGAAGCCCATCAGCAGCCGCAGGTCGTCCACCGCCCGGAAGTTGTCCGGGCTTTTCAGGGCGATCTTCAGCCGCTTGCTCTTGGGATTGAACTCGATCGGAACGACCTGGTAGGTCTGGGCGTTCTCCGAGGGGATGGCCGCGAGGGCTTCCTCGGGAATCTCGACCGACGAAAGATCGACGTAGGCCATCCCGGCCTGACCGGCGAGAGCCTCGGCCACATCTCGATCCGAGCAATAGCCCAACTCGATCAGGAGCTGGCCGATCGGAACCCGGCGTGTCTTCTGGATGGCGAGGGCCTCGTGAACCTGCTCACGCGTCACGTGCCCGAGTTTCGTCAGGACGCGCCCCAGTTTTCGGCCTTTCAGTTCTGCCGGATCAATCGCCGTCACAGCACGACTCCTGTCCATCGGAACCTGTCTGGCGACGCAGTCCCGATCGAATCCCTATTCGACACAATAACGGACTCAGATGCGACACAACAAGCGAGAACGGCACCCGCGTTCATTGCGACTTGTGGAGTTTTTGACATGTCACACTCGCGACGCGGCAGGGTCAAGACGAACTTTATGCTAACATAAGCCCGGTCACTCGTTGCCGTCGTACTCGGTGTCCCACTCGGTCCGGCCGACCGTCCGACCCAGGCGGTGCACCTTGTCCCGCAGATCTCCGGGGTTCTTGGACTTGTCGATCATCTCCTCGGCAGAGATGATCCCCTTGGAGTAGAGCGACCAGAGGTGGTCATCCAGCAACTGCATGCCGAACTTCTTGCCGGTCTGGATCATGGAGTCGATGCGGAAGGTCTTGGCGTCTCGGATCAGGTTCGAGATGGCAGGGGTAACCACCAGGAACTCGTAGGCCGCGACGCGGCCCGGAGTGTCGATCCTGGCGAGCAACTGCTGGCTCAGGATGGCGATCATGGCGGTCGAGAGCTGGACGCGGACCTGGTTCTGCTGCGAGACGGGGAAGGCGTCCACGACGCGGTCGATGGTCTTGGCGGCCCCGTTGGTGTGAAGGGTGGCGAAGACAAGGTGACCGGTCTCGGCGGCGCGGATGGCGGCCTCGATGGTCTCGAGGTCGCGCATTTCGCCGACGAGGATCACGTCGGGGTCCGACCGAAGCACACGCCTGAGGGCCTCGGCGAAGCTGGGGACGTCGTTGCCGACTTCGCGCTGGTTGACGATCGAGGTCTTGTGCCCGTGGTAGTACTCGATGGGGTCTTCCATCGTGACGATGTGGCGGTCGAGGTTGCTGTTGACGTAGTCGATCATCGTCGCCAGCGAGGTGGTCTTGCCGGAACCGGTCGGTCCGGTGACGAGAAAAAGCCCCTGCGGCCGGCGGATGAGTTCCATGACGATGAGCGGCAGACCGATCTGCTCGAAGGAGAGCAGTTTGTTGGGAATCTGCCGGAGGACGATGGCGATGTCGCCCTTCTGGCGGAAGACGGAGACGCGGAAGCGGGCCGCATCGCCGTAGGCGAAGCCGAAGTCCGTGCCGCCGACCTCCTGGAGTTCCTGCTGGTTGCGTTCGGGGGTGATGGACTTCATGAGTCCGACCATGTCGTCGGAGTCGAGCACCTTGGTCTGGAGGTTCCGCAGGTGGCCGTGGAGGCGGATCGTGGGGGTACGGTTGACGGTGAGGTGAAGGTCGCTGGCGCCGGTGCGGACAACGGTGTCGAGCAGCCGGTCGATCTGCATGGTGGACATCGGAACGCTCCATCCGGCGTGGCCCCTCGGGGCGGCCGGTCATCAGGCCTGTTCGTCAACGACCTGCGCGACGCGGGCGATCTCGTCCATCGTCGTCACGCCGGCCAGGATCTTGAGCCGCCCGTCGCCGACCAGCGGTCGCATGCCGGCGGCGAGCGCGGCGCGGCGCAGGTCCGCGAGGGAGGCCCCCTTGAACGCCATGTCGCGGATCTGCGAGTTCATCGACATCATCTCGAAAATGGCCTTCCGCCCGCGGAAGCCGGTGTTCACGCAATGCTCGCACCCGACGGCCTTGTAGGCCTTGCCGAGCGCCTCCTCGGCCTTCAGGCCGACCAGACGGAGGAACTTGGGGTCAAGGTCCTCCGGCTCGGCCAGCTTCTTGCATTTCGGGCAGAGGATTCGGATGAGGCGCTGGGCCATGATCGCCTGAATCGACGACGCCACGAGGAACGGCTTGATGCCCATGTCCACGAGACGGGTGATCGCCGACGGCGCGTCGTTCGTGTGCAGCGTGGAGAAGACGAGGTGGCCCGTCAGCGCGGCCTGAATCGCGATCTCGCCGACCTCGCGGTCGCGGATCTCGCCGACGAGGATGACGTTCGGGGCCTGACGCAGCATCGAGCGGAGGATCGCCGAGAACGTCAGGCCGATGCTCTCTCGCACCTGGCACTGGTTGATGCCGTCGAAGTTGTACTCGACGGGGTCTTCGGCGGTGATGATCTTCTTGTCGGGGCGGTTGAGCACGTCGAGCGCGGAGTAGAGCGTGGTCGTCTTGCCCGAACCGGTCGGGCCGGTGACGAGGAAGATGCCGTTCGGGCGGCGGATGATGCGGTTGAAGACGGCGAGGTTGTCGGCCTCGAAGCCGAGATTTTCGAGGCCGATGCGGACCGAGTCCGGGCGCAGAATACGGAGCACCACCGACTCGCCGTGGAAGGCCGGGCAGGCCGACACGCGGAAGTCGATCATGTGCTCGTCGACCTGGAGCTTGATGCGTCCGTCCTGCGGCACGCGGCGTTCGGCGATGTTCATGCCCGCCATGAGCTTGGTGCGGCTCAGCAGGGCGTTCTGCATGCGCTTGGGCAGGTTGTCGCGCTCGATGCAAACGCCGTCGATGCGGTAGCGCAGCCGCACCCGATCGGCCATCGGCTCGATGTGGACGTCGGAGGCTCGCATCTTGACGGCCTCGGTGAGCATCCGGTTGCAGAGCTTGACGATCGGGGCGTCGTCCGCCGCGACGTCGATGGACTTGTCCACCGAACGGTCCACGGATCGGTCGATGGTGCGATCGATCGAGTCGGTCACGAGCGATTCGCCCGGTTTCGGCTCGGCGGTCAGCGATGCCTTCGGCACGCCGCCGCCCGCTCCCTCGATGAACCGCCTGATCTGCGAGCGCGACGCGAGCCTCGGCTCGACCTCCACGTTCAGGCGGAAGCGGAGCATGTCGAGCAGTTCGAGGTCCATCGGGTCGTGGATGACGAGTTGCAGCCGACCGTTGGACTTGCCGAGCGGCAGGATGAGGTGCTTGCGGACGAGGTCGTCGGGCACGAGTTTCATGTCGATCTTGTCGCCGACGCCGTTGGCAGCGAGATCGACGAACTCCATGCCGAACTGGTTGGCGAGGGCCTTGGCGACCTGCTCCTCCTTTGCGAAGCCGAGTTCGACCATGGTCTCGCCGAGGCGCTTGCCCGCGCCGCGCGCCACCCCCACCGCCTGTTCAACCTGCTCCGGCGAGGTCACGCCCCACCCGACCAGAATCTCGCCGAGCTTCTTCCGCGATCGTGCCATGACCCGAACGTTTCCCTTCGGCCGCACCGGATGGTGGAGCGACCACCCGATCGTAGCGTGCGGCCGGGGCGTCGTGGTGGATGTCCCCCCGACAAGCACGCATCCTGATGATCGCTCACGCTACGTTCGACCCTGATCCCGACGGTACCGATGCACGGGCGCGGCGATCGCCCCGCCTATGCTGGCCGGTCGGCGTGTTCCATACGCTCGGCGCGGCCGGGTGTTCCGCCGACGACCCGCCCCGCAGGACGCGAATCGTGCCCCAGACCGAGGCCAACCCCGCCGCCGGGCGATGTCTCCTGATCACCGCCGGCCCCACCCACGAACCCATCGACGCGGTGCGGTTCATTGGCAACCGCTCGTCGGGGCGGCTCGGCATCGCGCTGGCCGACGAGGCGGCGCGACGCGGGTGGCGGGTGACATTGCTGCTCGGCCCAACCCACCTCGCCCCGGCCGACCCGGGCGTTCGGGTGCTGCGCTACCGCACGACAAGCGATCTCGCGGGGTTGCTCGAAGCGCAGCAGCCGGCGTGCGACGTGCTGGTCATGGCCGCAGCGGTCGCCGACTATCGCCCGACCGCGACGCCCGACCAACTGGCGGGCAAACTGCGCCGCGAGAATCGAGCGATGGTGATCGAACTCGAACCGACCCCGGACCTGTTGGCCGCGTGCTCGTCGCGGCGGCGACAGGGGCAGGTCCTGGTCGGCTTTGCGCTGGAACCGGAGGGCGAGTTGCTCGCCTCCGCCAGGCGAAAGCTGGAGCGAAAGCGGGTGGACGCGATCATCGCGAACCCGCTCGAAACCATGGAATCGCCGGACGTTCGGGCGGTCGCCGTGCTGCGAAGCGGTATTGATCGGGACGCCGGGCCGGCGATGCCCAAGGCGAAGTTCGCCGGGTGGCTCATGGACCTTGTTGAGGAGTTGGCCGATGCCGCAGGGTCGTGAGCCGGTGAATCGACGCCCGCCGTTTCGACGCCCGGGACCGGGCGGCAGCGGCCCTCGCGGGGCTCGTTCGGAACGGATGGGGAGTGATGGGCCGCGCGGTCGGCCGATGCGCCCCGTCGGTCGCCCGACGGTAATCCACGAGGACAACCACCTTATCGTGGTGAGCAAGCCCTCGGGCATGGCGCCGCTGCCGAGCCGATCGGGAACGCCCGGCCCCCCCGCAGGCGCGACGCTGATCGGCTGGCTGAGGCGGTCGATCGCGGGCAGCGAGGCCCGGGGGCTTCGCCTTGTTTACTCGCCGGAGAACGATGCGTCCGGGCTTGCCGTCTTTGCGCGCTCGGAATCGATCGCCGAGCCGATCAAGGCGGAGTTCACGAGCCGCAAGGCGGACCGGCTCGCGTACGCCCTCGTTCTCGGCGAGATGAAAGCGGGTGAGGGAGCCGGGGGTGGAACGATCCAGACGCAGTTGCGGCGTGATCGGGACGGGCTGTGGCACAGCATCCGGACTGACGAGTTTTCCGGCCCGCGTGCCGCGCCGGGGCAGCGCCGTGGTCCGCCGCGCGCCGCCGCCTCGGCGCGCACGCACTACCGGCTGGTCCGCAGCGCGAACGGCCTGAGCCTGCTGCGGTTGCGGCTGGAGACGGACAGGCCGCATCAGGCCCGGGTCCACATGGCGGAACTCGGTCACCCGATCGTGGGCGACCGGCTGTACGGGCGACCGGAGCCGGGCGGGCGGAGGACGATCGACCGGCTCGGGCTGCACATCGCCGAGTTGTCGTTCACGCACCCGGGGACGAAGCAGACCGTCCGTTTCAGCAGCCAGCCGCCCCCCGAGTTCCGTCAGGCCGTGGGCGACGAGGGCGCGGCCGAGCAGGAGGCCCGCGCCAGGGATGCCCGGGTGGGCTGGGAGGATGTTGCCGAGTGGTACGACGAACTGATCGCTGACCGCGGCAGCGACCATTACGAGCAGGTCATCCTGCCCGGTGCGCTCCGATTGCTCGGGTGCGAAGCGGGGACGCGCGTGCTCGACGTCGCGTGCGGCCAGGGAGTGCTGTCGAGGCTGCTGAACGAACGCGGCGTCCAGACCGTCGGGGTGGACGCTTCGCGGAAGCTGATCGAGGCGGCGACGGCGCGATCGGGGCCGCTTGGACAGTTTCTCATCGGGGACGCCAGGGAACTGCCGGGGATGATCGACGACCTTGGTGGTCCGGGTTCGCTCGACGCGGCCGCGTGTGTGATGGCGCTGATGAACATGGACCCCGTCGAGCCGGTCTTGCGGGGGTGCGCCGCGCTGCTCAAGCCCGCTGCGCCGCTGGTCGTCGTGGTGCTGCATCCCGCGTTTCGCGCCCCGGGACGGACGGCTTGGGGATGGGACAAGGCTCCGGACGGCACGGCCCGGCAGTATCGCCGGGTTGATGCGTACCTCACGCTCGACAGGCGAGAGATCGTGATGAACCCCGGCGGCACGGCCGCGGGGGCGAACGCCGTCACGACACCGACCTTCCTCCGACCCGTGGGCTGGTACGCGGCGAGGCTCGTCGATGCGGGGTTCGTGATCGACGCGGTCGAGGAGTGGGTCAGTCGTCGCGTGAGCCAGCCGGGGCCGAGAGCGGACGAGGAGAACCGTGCCCGCGGCGAGATCCCGCTGTTCCTGGCGGTTCGAGCGCGTGTGCGCGGCTGAGCGAAACCGCGCGACGAAACCGGCGATTGTGTCGGCCGCGCTAGGATTGGGCTATGAGCGAGCGAGAAGACATAACGGGCGCGTTGAAGACACTCTTGAATGCGATCGCTGACGCTTTTGAGTCCGACGCGGAGCTGCGCGAAGCCGGTCGGCGCGTAGCCGGTTTGTTGTTCGGACCGTCTCCCGCCGCGCCACCACCCGCTGCGCCGCCGCGCGACGTGCAAGCGCCAGAGCCGAAGCCGGTGGTGCAGGTTGTGCAGCCGAAGGAGCCGATCCGCGGGCCGAAGCAGGTGCTCGAGTTCCGCATCGGGGATTCGAACCCGGTGGAGACGGTGCTCCAGGGGAGCACCGTGCATGCGGTGAGGCCGATCGACCGGCCCGAGCCTGCGCCGGTGGCGGCGCCTCCTCCGGCACGCGGCGCGCCGGCGACGACGGCCGACCTGCCCGACCTTGAACTGGTGCGACGGTCGGCGTCGCTCAAGGCGCAGGCGTGCGCAGCGCCGCCCGGTGCGGCTGCGGACCGGCTGATGGCCCAGATCGACCGGGTTCGAGACAGCGGCGCGACGCCCGCCGACCTGTGGATGTTCGATCCGAAGCGGCGCGATCCGGAGCGTTTGGCGCTCGGGGTGTCGGCCTACGAGGCCCTCGCCGTCGCGGCCGAACTGGGGCGCGCGCTCGACAAGGCGGGGCGCATCCGGCCGGGCGGCGACCTCGAACGGCACTTCGCCCTGATGGCGCAGGCGCAGTCCGCCGTCCGGCGGTTCGTCGATGAGTACCGCGGCGAAGTGGACACGGACCAGCTGGCGATGTTCCGCTGGCTGCGCACGCTCACGTCGGAGGATCGCTGCGGCGTGCTGGTCGAGCGGTACATGCGTCGCGACGACGTGGCGGACCCGGCGGAATCGGCGGGGGTGAAGGCCGCGCTGCAGGCCGAACTCGCCGCGCTGGAGTCGTCGTTGAAGGTCCAGAAGATTCTCGACAATCTCGCGTACAAGGCGGACCGCCTGGCGGCCGACCCGCAACCGGACCCGGACGAGGTGCGCCGCATGGACGAACTCGTGCGAGAGGTGGTCGCGCTCGGCGTGCGGACCAACGAGGGCCGGCTGACGCGTGCGCTGGCGCCCGCGGCGGGCGTGCTCGATCCCGGCGAGAGCGCGTCGCCCGAGTTTGCCGAGGCGGTGGCGCATGCGCGGGCGCGGGCCGGGTCGAGCGCCCAGAAGGACGATTCCGAGGCCGATGCACGCCTTGAACCGATCGTCGCCGAGGCTGCCGCGCTGCTGCGGAGCCGTGGCATCAGGCGCATGGCGATCGCCGGCGGGCTGGACTACCCCGCGCAGCGCCAACGCCTGGAGCGCGACTTTGACCTTGAGGACGTGGTTCGCGTCGAGGCGCAGGCCGACAAGTCGAACGCGGACCTCGGCTCGCGGATCGCGGCGGCCCGGCCCGACCTGGTGCTGGTGACGCGGTGGCTCAGCCATTCGCAGACGGACGCGGTGCTGGATTCATGCCGGGCGAAGGGACTTCCGTGCGTGCGGCTGCCGTACGAGTCCGGGCTTGGTTCGGTGCGTGTGGCGTCGGCGATCCTGGAGCAGTTCGGGCCCGTTTCGATACGCTGATACGGAACGTGCGAAGTCCTTGCGCATCGGGTACCCCGCCACTCCGTGGCGGCTCTGCCACTTCCACTCCTACCACCGCGCAGGGACTTCCCACAGTCCGTATGAGCCATAAGGATGGACCCGCCGCCCACCCCCGGTCAAGCACCGTCCTGCGGCATGAGGCTCGCTACGGATGTGCCACAAGAATCCACAATCTCGGGTATTCTTTGGCGACAGACCCGGTGATTCGCTAGGCTGCCATTTCCGGGTGCGTGCGGCGGGGGCGTCCTCGAACGCGCGGCTCCACTTCCGCGACCGGGGGAATCCTCATGCTGCCGACCAGCCGTCCGGCGTTCGAGCGTCTCGAGAGCCGGAAACTCCTCGCCACCTTCGTCGTCGACACGCTGGCGGACAACATCGACGCGGACGGGCTGATTTCGCTCCGCGAGGCGATCACGGCGGCGAACACGGATGCACCGTTCGGTGACGCCCCGGCGGGCAGCCTGATCGATCTGATCTACTTCGATGCCTCGATCGCCGGGGGCACGATCGTGCTGCAACTCGGGGAACTCCCGATCACGGACGGGCTGTTCCTCTTCGGCCTGACGCCGGAGTCCGCCGACGCCGGGATCACGATCGACGGCAACAACGCTTCTCGCATCTTCAACATCAACGATGCGGACGACAACACGCACCAGAACGTCACGATAACGGACCTGACGCTGACGCGAGGCGCCGCGCCCAACAACGGTGGCGCGATCACCAGCCGGGAGACGCTCAGTCTTTTTCGGTGCACCTTCACGAACAATGCCGCGGTCGTGAGCGGGGGCGCGGTCTCGCACCTGAACTCGATCCTCACGATCACCGACAGCGTGTTCGCGAACAACACCGCGGGCAATGTGGACGGCAATTTCCGGGGCGGCGCGGTGCAGTTCAGCGCGGCGCAGGGGACGCTCACGATCACCAACTCGGTCATCCGGGACAACACGGCGTTCTCCGGGGGCGGCATCCATGTCGCATCCCACGCGGGCGTCACCATCACAGGCTCCGAAATCAGCGGGAACTCGGCCAATCTGGCCGGCGGGATCGGCTGGTTCACGCCCGGCGGGACGAACCTGCTCCAGAACTCGACGGTCTCCGGCAACAGTTCGGCCGGGTTCGGCAGCGGCATCCACTTCGACGGCAACAACCAGGATCCTTCGACCGTGACGATCGTCAACTCCACGTTGACGGAGAACATCGCGGACACCAACAACGACGCTGGCAATCCGTTCTCCAACGGCGCGATCTGGCTGAGCAACAACGCCAACCTCGTGCTGCACAGCACCATCGTCGCCGGCAACACCAGAACGCCCGACGATCCGATCCCCTCCGACCTGCACGCCTTCTTCGGCGGCACCATCGACGCCGACGGTTCCACGAACAACCTGATCGGCGACCCGGACTCGGCGGGCGGGCTGACCAACGGCGTGAACGGGAACCTCGTCGGGGTCGATCCCCTGCTCGGGCCGCTCTCGGACCACAACGGCCTGACGCGCACGCACGCGCTGCTGTCCGGCAGCCCGGCCATCGACGCAGGCTCCAACACCAACGCACTGACGAGCGATCAGCGCGGCTCCCCGTTCACGCGCTCCTTCGGCGACGCGCCGGACATCGGCGCGTTCGAACGCCAGGCGCTCAGCCTGGTCGTCGATTCGACCGCCGACACCGCCGACAACGACTTCGGCCCGGGCAACCTCACGCTCAGGGAAGCGGTCACCCTCGCGAACAAGAACCCGGGCACGGACGAGATCGGCTTCGACGCGTCGATCCATGGCGGGACAATCACGCTCGGGGGGAGCGACCTGTCGCTCTCGGATCCGGTCGGCGTCGTCGGCCCTGGCGCGAACCTCCTCACGATCGACGGCGGGGGCGCCTCGCGAATCTTCACCGTTCCCTCCGATGCGGCCGCGGGCGAGTACTCCATCTCAGGGCTTGCCATCACGAACGGCAACTCGGCGCAGGGCGGCGGGATCTACAACGACGGCGACCTCGCGCTCACCGGCGTGCTCGTCGAGAACAACACCGCCGGGCAGGGCGGGGGAATCTACAACGAGGGCAACGGCACGCTTACGGTGCTGAACTCGACGATCTCGAACAACACCGCCGACGGCGAGGGCGGGGGCGTCGAGAACAACGGCGGCACGGTCTCCGTGACAGACACGACCATCGCCGGGAACTCCGCAGGCTCGGCCGGCGGCGGCATCGACAACTTCGGCGGGAGCGTCACCGTCCTCTCCAGCACGATCTCCGGCAACACGACGGGAGGCAGCGGCGGCGGCATCTGGACCGACACCACCCTCGTCATTCGAAACTCCACGCTCACCGGAAACACCGCGGGCGACTTCGGCGGCGGGATCGGGATGTTCGGCGGCACGGTCGGCATTTCAAACTCGACCATCACGCTCAACCGGGCCAACACGAACGGCATCGACGGCTTCGGCGTCGGCGGCGGCATCGACGTCGGGGGCGCGCAGGGCGAAGGCGTCCTCACCATCCACAGCACCATCGTCGCCGACAACACCTTCGGGGCGACCAGCAGCCCGACGCCCAATGACATCACGCTCACAAACGGGGGGACGATCGCCCCCGCTTCCGCCAACAACCTGGTCGGGGATTCGGCGACGGCGGGCGGACTCGTCAACGGCGAGAACGGGAATCTCGTCAGCGCGAACGCCGCACTCCTTCCCCTCGCCGACAACGGTGGTCCCACGCTGACGCACGCGCTCGGCGTTGCGAGCGAGGCCATCAACGCGGGGTCGAACCCCGACTCGCTGGACACCGACCAGCGGGGTAAGAGCCGCGAGCGCGACGGCCGGGCCGACATCGGCGCGTTCGAGAGCGGCAAGCCCACCATCTCCTCGCTGACCACCTCGATCGTGGTCGGCGAGTGGTTCCGCGGCGACGCCGTCACCCTGACGGCCAACGGCGTCGAGGACGAAGACGGCACCCCGCAGTACGTCGCGTTCTACTTCGACGCGAACGGGAACGGCGTCCCGGACGACGACGAGTTCATCGACCAGGACACGGACGCCTCCGGCGGGTTCACGATCGTCGTGCCCGGCTCGGTCACGCTCGGCTGGACGAGCACCTCGAGGTTGTTCGCGGTCGCGGTCGGCGTGTTCGCCCAGTCGAGCGAAGCGGCGAGCGTGGTCGTCGCCTCGCCCTACTCGCTGAACGCGAGCGAGGGCGCTGTCGCGCGGAGCGCGTCGGACGCGAACTACCGCCACTGGGTCGTGTTCCGCAACGACCGCGACGGGCTGACGGTCTTCTTCGAGGGCTCGTGGAACGCGGTGGACCCGATGGAGCAGACCGGGACCGCCGCGGCGCTCGTGAGCGACCCGGTCATCTGGTTCGATGCCGGCGACGGCACGGTGAACGTCGCCGCGGCGACGGTGAACGGCCTGATGGTCTTCACGCGGTCGGCGGACGGCGTTTGGACTCAACTCAATCTCTCGGTGTCGTTCTTCTCGGGCGGACTCGGGAACGGCGCCTACAACGCCGAGGACGCCTTCTCCAAGCTGGTCCAGTTCAGGAGCAACACCGGGATCGTCGTGGTCGCGGGCGTTCACGACGCGACCGGGCGCATCCTGAGTTTCATGCTCTCCTCGCCGGACGGGTCGGAGCGATTGTGGTCGTTCCGCGACATCTCGACCGACCTGAGCAACCAGGGGATGGGGACTCCGGCGCTGAGCGAGATGATCGCGTACGTGACGGCGTGGGACGCATGGAATCTGGCCGGCATCGACGCCAACGGCAACATCCAGTCCATCTGGATATTCCCGGAACTCTTCTCGCAGTGGCGCCGGGACAATCTCTCCGCGATCACCGGGGCCGGGCCGATCGCCGGCCAGTTAACGGTGACGCTGACCTCGTGGCAGGGGATCAACCTCGCGGGCGTGAGCACCGCGGGCGACCTCGTCGTCACGTGGTGGGTGCCGCAGTTCGAGGGCAACTGGGAGAACAACAACCTCACCGTGGAGACCGACGGTGCGAGCAAGCTCGCCGCAGGGCGCGTCACCGGGTATGTCACGCCGTGGGGCGGGATCAACTACGCCGGCCTGCGCGGGGACGGCGAGGTCGTCGTCTACTGGTGGGTGCCTGGGTTCACGGGCTGGCTGGTGGACGCGCTGACCGAGGACGTCTCGCAGAGCACGCCCCGGCCGACGGGCACGCTGACGAGCCACGCTTCCGACGCGGGCACGCTGAGCATCCAGGGCGTGAGCGAGAACGCGGAGGTCGTGCGGCTGTTCTGGAAAGTGCCGCCGGCCCCCGACGCCTGGACCCTGGAGAACCTGACCGACGAGGCCGTCCGCACCTGAGGCTCGCGGGGGCGATGCCGGCGCGCGATCCGAAGGCGGCAGCCCGTCCGCGTTCGAACGCGGTACAATCACCCCGCCTTCGCGGGCGTAGCTCAGTTGGTAGAGCGTCAGCCTTCCAAGCTGAATGTCGAGGGTTCGAGTCCCTTCGCCCGCTTTTCCGGTCGCGTGGGATCTGCGGAGTTGCCGTCAGGCGGCGGGCGGGGAGGAACGAAACGCCCCGCGACCGGAGAGCCGATCGCGGGGCTGCGAGTCATGCGTGAGCGTCCTGCATAGGGACGCACAAGACGAACGTCATCAGCGGGTCGAGCCGGAGATGGAGCGGGGCGCTGCGGCCGGCGCGCGCGTGTACGCGATCTCCATCATCTTGAACTCCTTGCCGGTGGCGGGGTCCGGGCCGAACATTTCGAGGGTCATCGAGTCCTTGCCCGTGCGGCGCTCGACTTCGCGCATGATCGTGGGCTTCCTGGTGATCGGGCAGTTGTAGATGAACTTCCAGGTCAGGGTCTTGCCGTCGGGTTCGAGTTCGCCGCTGCCGGTCATCATGCCCGTGCCGAAGTTGTCGATCCACGTGCTCTGGAACTTCTGCGAGACGTTGTCGAAGCCGCTGATGCCGAAGCCGATGAACGGCCCCATGCCGGGCATCTCGCCTGCGGTCTCGATCCTGATGAACCGTCCGTCCATGATCGGGGTGATCGTGGTGGTGCACGTGCTCACCGCAGGCTCGGTCTCCGGCGCCATCCACATGGAGACCTTGCCCGTCCACGTGCCGACACCCTGCACGAGGTAATCGTGCATCTTGCCCGGCGTCGCTGCCTCGATGCACGCCTGCATGTCCGCCTCGCTCATCCCGCCGGGAACTGCCTGCTCGGGCTGCGCCGGCTTGATCGCCGCCGGCGAGGCGGGCTTGCCGTCCTGCGTCGCCTGACCGAGAGCGAACGAACACGACACCGCGACCACGCCGACGACCGTCAGAAGTGACTTCGCGCTCATCTGAACCTCCGGAACGATTGAAGTCCGGCGCGTCCGTCAACCCAACGCGGGTGCGGAACGCCCGTGGCATCAGCATAGCACGGTCATCCAGGCCGGGTTAGGCCCCGGATGACCACGCCATCGCCACGGTCGGCGTGCGTTCGCGGCTGACGATCAACGAACAGGGCTGCTACGGACAGCCCGCGGACCATGCGTTCAGGAAGGCGATGAAGTCGATCGTGTTGACGGTGCCGTCGCGGTTGAAGTCGGCGAGCGGGTCGGCGACGACGAAGGCGTTGAGGAAGGCGACGACGTCGATCGTGTTGATGACGAGGTCGCCGTTCACGTCCGGGCTGCCCGGGCCGCCGGGGAAGGTGCCGCCGTCCGCCGGGTTGGTGCAGACGTCGAGTTCATCGCGGTCGAACCAGCCGTCACGGTCGCGGTCGACGCCGAGGCGTGCGGCCGACCCGGCGACCACGATCGTGAACGTGACCTCGCCGCCGGCGGGCTGCGCGAGAGAGACGAGGTCGCCCGCCGTGTGCTGCTGAGAAGCGCGGTCGGACTGGAAGTTGCCCGCACCGAGGTACTGCCAGCCGCGCTGCTCGCCGCCGACACGTCCCTTGGCGATCATGCCGATGCGGGGCGAGGCGTCCGCCAGTGCGAGCAGTTGCGTGAGGCGGATGATGGCGTTGGTGTCGCCCGAGTCCCTGACGGTAGCCTGCATCCCGACCGCCGCGTGGGTGTCCAGGCTCGGCGGCCCGGGCGGCACGAGCATGTTGTTCGACGAGCCGGGCGGCAGGTCCGAACCGGAGAGGCAGAGCATGAACGCGACGAGGTTGGCGATCTCCTGGTCGCTCTGCACGTTGAACGCCGGCTCGGCGACAAACCGGGCGATGGAGTCGATGCCGCCGTCGTGCAGGTAACCAAAGCCCGCGAGGCTCTCGGTCTGCGTCATCTCCATGCCGACCTTCTCGTGCAGGTTCCGCAAGTGCGGGATCTTCGTGGAGCGGTTCGTGGTGCCGTCCACCGAGACCAGCGCGATGTGGCGCTCGCCGAGCGGGCCCGGCGGGATCTCCACGAACTGATTGCCCTGCCAGGTCACGTCCGGCCCCGCGCCGGTGGGCAGCGTGTGGCATGTCACGCACGCGAACGCGCCCTGGTCCAGTCGCCGAGCGGTCGATCGGTAGAGGTCGCGCCCGGCGACAGCGTTGCCGTTCGGCAGCGGCTGACCCGCCGGCGCGAACCGGCCCGGCGTGTAGTGCCCGGGCAGCGGCAGGTTCGTCGGCAGCGTGTTGTCGGCGTTGCGGAACGGATTGGGCGGGAACTGAACGGTCGCGAGGAAATCCTCGAAGTCCTGCATCTGCTGCGGGGTCAGCAGGCCGTCCGCGCCGTTCAAGCCCACGAAGGCGGGATTGAACTGCTCGATGCCGTCGCGGTCGCCGCGCCAGTGATGCGGCTCAAGACCGATGATGTGCTGCAACGTCTGCGTTGTCATCGGCCCCTTCATCGGGTGGTGCGGCAGGAACGGCAGCGGGGTCGTGGGCGGGGCAAGCCCGGTGATGCCCGCGCCGAGGTTGCGGTTGTTCAGCAGGTCGAGTTGGCCCGCAGGATTGCCGAGGTCCCAGGCGAGGCGGTCGAACCGACCATCGACGTGGCACGACGCGCACGAGGCTTGCCCGAGGCCGCTCGTCGCGTGCGTGTCGTAGAGATGGACGCGGCCGCGGCGCACCAGGGGAGGCGTGGGATCGAAGTACGGCACGCGTGCGATTTCGGACTCACTCGCGAGTTCGACCACTGAGACGGTGCCCTCGAAGCGGTTCAGCACATACAGCACGCCGCGCGATTCGTCAAGCGCGAGGCCCGCCGGACCCGCGCCGACGGGGATCGTGTCGCTCAGTCCGGCTCGATTGCCCACGGCGTCGATGACGATGAGGTTGTTCGACCCCATGCCCGCGACATAGCCGACCGAGCCGTCGGCCCGCCACACGATCGATCGCGGGTCGCCGATGGATCGCACGCGCTCGATCATCGGGACGCGATTGGTCGAGTAGTCCAGGTGCGGATTGAGATCGACGATCCACGGATCGTCCGGCGCCGCCGGATCGACCAGCGCGGCGTGAACCCGCACGAACCGCCCTGCCACGTTCGGCTCGAAGCGGACCTCATTGATCGCATCCGTGCCGACCACGGTGACGACGCCCGAGGCCGGGTTCACGCCGACCGCCATGCAGATGTTCATCAGCCGGCGCACGTAACCGATGGAGAGTGAATCGGCGTCGATCACGGCAAGATCGCGGTCCGGAACGTCCCATCCGACCGGCCTGCCCGACAGCGCGGCCGAGGAGCCGGAGACAAACTCGGTCCAGTCCGCGCCGTTGTCGTCGAGCCATCGGCCCTGCTCGTCCTTCTTCACGATGAGGCCGACGCCGGGGGGTGGCGGCAGGTCCGGGTTCAGCGGCGGCTCGAACCCGTTGCCCGAGTTCGGAGGCGGGTTCAGCCCTCCGTACGGCCCGCTCGGCTCGTTCACAACGTTCGGCGGGAAGTTGATCGTGGTCAGAACCTCGATGCCGCCGCCGAGCAGCGTCGAGCCGTTGCCGGACTCGAAGATGGCGACGTAGACCGTCGAGCCGTCCGGGCTGACGGCCAACGCTCGCGGCTCTTCGCCGAGGATCGTCAGTTGTGCGATCGGAGTGGTCGGATTGGCGGGGTCGAAGACCTGCACAAGATTCACCTGCGAGCACGTCACGAACGCCCGTTCCGGATCGCCCGCGAAAACCACGTCGTACGGCTCGTCGTCGGTGTCGATCGTCCGCACGACCGTCATCGTGTTCAGGTCGACGATGCTGATGGAGTCCGAAATGTGGTTGACGACCCAGGCCTCGCTCGCGGTGCGGGCACGCACGGTGACCGGGTCGATCCCGACGGGGATCGAGCCGATCCACGCGGGGGCAGCGCCGGTTGCGTCGAAGACCTCCAGCCGGGCGTCGGGGGTGTTGACGACCAGGAGCAGCGAGTCGTCGGGCGTCAGTTCCATCGGGTGGCCGGGCGGGTTCTCCCAGTTCGGGAACCACGGGATGGCCCGATCGACCATCTGACCCCGGGCCACCGAAACCGCCGCCACCACCGCCGCCGCACACGCAACCGCCCGCAGGAATGACATGGCTCTCGCCCTCCGAAACCCGACCACACCGCCCGTGTCTGGGCGACGGCCGCCAAGATAACGCACGGGGGCGGGATTGCCTACGCCCGCGCCGGGGTTTCTCAAGCGGAGGCGGACCGTGCCCCTGGGAACGGGCCGTGGTAGGCTGGGCGACATGACAGACGACCTGTCCTCGATCGCCCCGGTCAGGGTGCTTCAGTTGTACTTCCGGGTGCGGCCGCCCTGGAAAGTCGCGGCGGACGGGGTGATGTGCTTCGTGGCGTACGGCGTGTTCGTGCACCTGTGGGTGGCGTTCGGCGACGTAACCAGTTTCGAGGATCGGGGCAGACCGGCGGGCAGCCTGGTTGCTGCCCTGACCAGGCCAACGACGGTGATGCAGTCGATCTCGAGCTTCTTCTACTTTCTCGGCCCGGCGCTGTTCGTGTGGGCGTGCGTGCGGCTGGTCGCTGAGGCACTGCGGCCGCGCGATCCGGGCTGAGGCTGCGCGGCTACGGCCGGCAGCAGCACGCGCCCGCGCTCTCATCGCGGCCGAGACGCTCGCGGACACGCGGGAAGAGAATGTTGTTCTCCTTGTGGACGTGGCGGTGCATGTCGGCTTCGAGGGCACGCAGCCCTTCGAGCAGGGCGCGGCAGGTGCCGCAGGCGTCCATCGGCACGGCATAGCCGCGGGTCAGTTCGCGCATCCGTTCGAGGGCGCGGCCGGCGTCGTCGTGCTCCTGCTCCATCACGGCGATCGGCGCGCCGATGCCTCGGATGGTCTGACCGGTTTCGACCGCTCGGATCGCGGGGAAGAGGATCTGCTCCTCCCTCTGCATGTGGGCGTTCAGTTCGGCCGCGAAGCCCAGGAACACCTCCGCCACCTCGTGCATCTCCGGGCGGCGGTCGCCGTGTGCCTTCACGACGCATTCGAGCCGCGAGGCGAGGGCGGGCAACTCCCGACGAAGGAACTCGTGGTGGGTCGCCTCGATGTGGTCGCACAGGTCGCTCAGGCTCGCGGCCCGCCAGTTTCGCTCGTCCGCGCTCGGCCCCGAGGCGGCGTCCTCGAGGCCGGTGACCACCTCATCCAGATCGAGGCCCTTGCGTTCGACGGCTTCCGCCAGCGTCTTGCGGCCGCCGCAGCAGTAGTCGATGCCGAAGCCCTCGAGAGCGGTGGCGACGGCGGGGAACCGGGCGACGATCTCGCCCACGGTCATGGTCTTGGTGATGGTGCTCATGGAGCCTCCTTGCGTTGGAGCAATATTGTATAACTGGATCAAGAACTCGTCAATCAAACCGAGAGTGATTCTCCGCACCGGCCCGCCGGTCGGTATTCTGTTCGGGCGATGACGATGCTGACGCCCGCTACGGACCCGTCCCCCGAACTCCTGAAGGCCGTTCGGGATGTGTGGGGATTCGACGCGCTCAGGCCGTTGCAGGCCGAGGCGATCGCGGCCGCGTTGACCTGGCGCGATGCCCTGATCGTGCTGCCGACTGGCGGGGGGAAGAGCCTGTGCTTTCAGGCCCCGCCGCTGGTGACCGGCACGCTGACGGTCGTCGTCAGCCCGCTCATCTCGCTGATGAAGGACCAGGTCGACGCGCTGCGCCTGAACGGGTACGCGGCGGCGTGCCTGCATTCGGGCTGCACACCGGACGAGTCGCGTGCCGCACGCGAGGCCGCGACGGAAGGAAGGCTGCGGCTGCTTTACGTCGCGCCGGAGCGGTTGCTTTCAGATGGGTTCATCGACTGGCTGCGGTGCGTGCGTCAGCCGAACGGCGCGACGGGCGTGAACGCGTTCGCCATCGACGAAGCGCACTGCATCAGCCACTGGGGCCACGACTTCCGACCGGAGTACCGACGGCTGGCGGGGCTTCGACGCCGGTTCCCGGAGGCGTGCATCCACGCGCTGACCGCGACGGCGACGCCGCGCGTGCGCGAGGACATCGTGGCGCAACTCGGCCTGCGCGACCCGACCGTGCTCGTGAGCACGTTCGACAGGCCGAACCTGGTGTACCGGATCGTGCCGCGCGTGAACCGGGAGGAGCAGATCGCGGGGGTGGTGGAGCGGCACAAGGGCGAGGCGGTGATCATCTACTGCATCAGCCGGCGCGACACGGAGGACGTGGCGGAGATGCTCCGCTCCCGGGGCGTCAAGGCGGAGGCGTACCACGCCGGACTGGACGCGAACGCGCGCCGTCGCGTGCAGGATCGGTTCAGCCGCGAGCGGATCGATGTGGTGGTGGCGACCGTGGCGTTCGGGATGGGGATCGACCGCTCGAACGTGCGGTGCGTGCTGCACGCGGCGATGCCCAAGTCGGTCGAGGCCTACCAGCAGGAGACGGGACGGGCGGGGCGCGACGGGCTTGAGGCCGAGTGCGTGATGCTCTATTCGGGCGCGGACGCGGCTCGGTGGGCGAGACTCCTCGACAAGAGCGCGGAGGAAGCCGGCACGCCCGTCGAGGTCACGCAGGCCCAGTTGCGGCTGCTCGACGAGATGCAGCGGCTGAGCGCAGGCATGAAGTGCCGGCACCGCGCGCTCTCGGAGCACTTCGGCCAGGCGTACCCCTTCCCCAACTGCAACGCCTGCGACGTCTGCCTGAACGAGATCGGTGCGGTCGATGACGCCACGACCATCGCACAGAAGACCGTCTCGTGCGTGGCGAGGATCGTGCAGCGCTCCGGGTTCGGGTTCGGCGCGGCCCACGTCGTGGACGTGCTGCGCGGCTCGCGCGCCGAACGGATCGTGCAGCGCGGGCACGACCAACTGAGCACCTTCGGCCTGTTGCGGGACACGCCCCGCCCGACGCTGTTGAGTTACGTGAACCAGTTGGTGGATCAGGGCCTGCTCGACCGCGACGACAGCGGGTACGGCACGCTGACGCTCAACGAGGCCTCGCGGGCGTTGCTCCGGGGCGAGCGGACCGTCTCGCTGCTGCGGCCGCAGGAGCCGGCGTCGTCCCGGCAGGCCCGCGAGGAGATCGTGCTCTCGCCGGATGAGGCGGCTCTGTTCGATTCGCTGCGTGATCTGCGGCGCGCTCTCGCGGATGAGCGCGGCGTGCCGCCCTACGTAGTGTTCGCGGATTCGACCCTGCGCGAACTCGCGGCGATCCGGCCTCGGACACCGGAGGCGCTCTCCGGCGTTCGCGGCATCGGAGAGCGGAAGGCGGAGGCGTTCAGCGAGACCTTCCTGAGGCACATCAGGGAGTGGAGCGAAACGCACGGGTTGTCGCAGGATGCCTCGCCGCGCCGGCGCGCCGTCGAAGCGCCGGCCGCGCCGCGTCCGCTCAGCCACAACCGGAGAGTGGCGTTCGAGCGTTTCGAGCACGGGGACTCTGTCGAGGCCGTGGCGGTGTCGTTGGGATTGTCGCCGCGCACCATCGAGCAGTACCTGGTCGAGTGGATCGTCGCGTCCTCGCCGCCCGACGTCTCGCGGTGGGCGCCGCCGGACGTGTACGAGCGCGTTGCGGCGGCTGCGCGGGAGTGCGGGCTTGACCGCCTGAAGCCGATCTTCGATGCGCTCGGCGGAGAGGTGCCCTACGGACAGATCCGGGCGGTCGTTGCTCACATGCGTGCCGGGGGCTCTGCCACGGGCACGGAGGCGCAGCCGGGCGAGGTCGTGACCCGCCCCTTGAACACCGACTCGCCGGCGCGCCGATGATGCCCTCATGCCGAAGAGGCGTGCGAAACGGACTCCGTGGCTGGCGATCGGCGTGCTGCTGCTGATCGCGGCGCTGGGCGTCGGGGCGGTCGAGACCACCCGCAACCTGAACCGGCTGGAGCGGACTGTCGGTGGAGCCGTCGTCTACGTGGGGTACACGAAGTTCGTGCGGGCCGTGGAGCGGTCGCCCTGGACGCTGACACTGGCCTTCGCGGGAGGTGCAGCGGTCGTGGTCGGGCTTGCCGGGCGGGCGACCGTGCCGATGCGGAGGAAGCGGCGACGGAGTCCTCGGGGGTCGGCTCGCTCGCGCCGGCGGTGAAGCAGCGGAACCTCCTGAACGATCGCTCTCCGCACTCCTCAATGTTCAACGGAGAGCGCACAGGCGGGACGCCTGTGCCACCTTTGCTGAGAGGGCCGAACGCCCATCAGGACTCAGGCGTCGGGTTCATCCCCCAGAATCTCGCCCAGTTGCCCCACGCAAAGCCGTGAATCTCGTCGTCGGTCCACCGACGGGCGGCGAGGGCGTCGGCGATGCGGTGCAGGTCGGCGGGCGAGTCGATGCCGCGCGGCAGGTCGTTGGCGGTCAGGCCGCCGTCCATGTCCGAGCCGAGCGCGACGCCGCGGGCGTGCCCCATGACTTCACGGATGTGCTCGACGTGCTCGACCAGATCGTCAATCGTCGGGCGGTCGTCGGGGTTCGATCGGTCGATGCCCGCCTTGATGAAGTTGCGGACGAGGTTCACGCCGACGATCCCGCCACGGCGGCCGATCTCGCGGATTGTCTCGTCGGCGAGATGCCGCTGCCAGTCCTTGTTCTCCTCTCCGCCGAGCAGGGCGCGGCAGTTGGAGTGCGAGGCGATGACCGGGCGGTCGGTGAACGCCAGCAGGTCGTCGGTCGCCCGCTGCGAGAGGTGCGTCAAATCTTGCACCACGCCGAGGGCGTCCATCAGACGGGCGAGTTCGCGCCCGAGGTCGGTCAGACCTTCATCCGTGCCGTTTCCGCCGGCGTAGCGCGAGCCGCGCCACCACGCCATGCCGATGGCCACGACGCCGCGCTCTGCCCACCACGGGAGTTCGTCGGGTGTGGTGATCGGGTCGGCACATTCCATGAGGATGCCGAGGAGGAGCGGGGAGTCCTGAGGCTTGAGTCCTGAGTCTTGAGTCCCCAGCCTCGCGGTTTCCAGCCCGGGTCTTGCGGCGTGCGTCCCGATGGGATCGCGAGGTGGTAGGAGTGAGACGATGCCTGCCTCGCGCCACGAGTGGTAGATGTCGAGTTGGCGAAGGCCGGCACGGTGGGCTGCGGCGGCGTCTCCGGTGGGGTAGGAGAAGGGTCCGAGTTCGGCGTCGTGCGGCGGCGGGTCGGCGATTGCTTCCGTGAAGATCGTGCCCAGGCAGGCTCGCACGCGGCCGGCCCGCAGCGAGGGGAGCGTGACCGCCGCCGGGGCCAGCGATCCGCCGCAGGAGTCGAGGGGCGCGTGCAAGTCCCGCCCCAGTTCCACCAAATAGGCAAGGTCGAGGTGGCCGTCGAACCAGGTGGGGGCGTCCGGCATGGCGGCTGGACGGTAGGACTCCCAGCGAGCAGCCAGGGCACACCCCGCACGGAACGGATACCGTTCCCGAAACGGGGCCTCAGGGAGGGCATGACATGCCGAGCATTTCGAGGGTTCGTCGGCGCGGGGTCGTCAAAGTGGGGTGCGCGGTCCTGCTGGTGATCGTCGTGCTGGCGATGGCGGCGGGTTTCTGGGTCGCGCTGAGTTGGCGGGGATGGGCCGCCGATGCCTCCCGCAAGACGTTCGCCTCCCTCATCGAGAAGACCGGCCTCCCCGACGAGCAGAAGCAGGGCATGATCGCGCACGTCGATTCGCTCGCGTCCGAGTTCGAGGCGGGCACCGTCTCCGCCGGCGACCTCGTCTCGGTCGTCGAGGAGGTTTCCCGCAGCCCGATCATCCCGGCCGCGATCGTGGCGGCGATGTACGAGGGATACGTCCGGCCGTCCACGCTGTCGGACGAGGAGAAGAGCGACGCCCGGATCGTGCTGCGGCGCTTCGCTCGCGGCGTCTACGAGAAATCCATCCCCGAGAGTGCGATCGGGCCGACGCTCGAACCGATCAGCGCCCCGCGCGACGGCTCGAGCGTGTCGATCGGCACGGGAAACACGGAATACCACCTGAAGAAGCCGGAAAGCGTCACGCCCGACGAACTCCGGGCCTTCATTGCGAACGCCAAGGCAAAGGCGGACGAGGCGGGCGTGCCCGGCGAGGTGGCCGAAGTGGACTTCGCGGCCGAACTCGGCAAGGCGATCAACAACGCGCTGGGGCGGGGCCAACCTCCGCTTGAGAGCGACCCGGCTGGGGACGACTGAACGCACGAGATCAGGAGCGGCTTCCTGCTCAGACAGCGATGGATGCAGGATTGCCGTTCACGACGATCTCCGCCGCCGTCCTGGCTACGACCTCGTCCTTCGTGACGCCCGGTGCCAGTTCAGCGAGCACGAACCGTCGCCGGTCGTAGTCCATCCGCAGCACGCAGAGGTCCGAGATGACCATGTCCACGCACCGGCGGCCGGTGAGCGGGAGGGTGCACTCGGTCAGGATCTTGCTCTCGCCCTTCTTGTTGCAGTGCTCCATCATGACGATGACGCGGCGGACGCCGGCGACGAGGTCCATCGCGCCGCCCATGCCCTTGACCATCTTGCCGGGGATCATCCAGTTGGCGATGTCGCCCTCCTGGCTGACCTCCATCGCGCCGAGGATGCACATGTCCACGTGCCCGCCGCGGATCATGGCGAAGGAGTCGGACGAGGAGAACGAGCTCGCGCCGGTGCGGGCGGTGATGGTCTGCTTGCCGGCGTTGATGAGGTCGGCATCCACCTCGGCCTCGGTCGGGAACGGGCCGATGCCGAGCAGGCCGTTCTCGGATTGGAGCCAGACGTCGACGCCGGGAGGGATGTGGTTGGCGACGAGGGTCGGCATCCCGATGCCGAGGTTCACGATGTAGCCGTCGCGGAGTTCACGGGCGGCCCGGGCGGCGATCTGGTCGCGAGTCAAAGGCATGGGGGAAGTCTACAGCAGAACAATGGACAGTGGACAGTGGACATGGAGACGAACGCGGCGCGAGATTTCAGACACGGAGGATGGACGCGAGAGTGGCGAGGTCGGGGACTTCGAGGTCCGCCTTCGCGGCGCTCGGGGTCGTCGCGCCGTGCCGATCGACCTGGCGGTTCACCCAGATCGTCGCGAAGCCGAGGGCGCTGGCCGGGGCGATATCGTGGTATCGGCTCTGGGCGACGTGGAGCACACGTCCCCGCGGCAGGCCGAGGACTTCGAGGCCGCGCAGGAAGTGGGCGTGCCCCGGCTTGTACGACCGCACGTCCTCCGCGGTAACAAGGGCGTCGAGTTCGACGCCCAGTTTCGGCGCGGACCGGGCGAACAGGTCGCGATCGATGTTCGACAGCACGGCCAGCCGGTAGCGACGCTTGAGGACCCGCAGCGCGTCCGGGGTATCCGCGAACGCGGGCCACTCACGGATCGACTCCGCGAGCGAGCCGTCCTCGCCGGTGGCGAGCGTGATTCCGTGCCGATCGGCGATGCCGCGACACACCTCGGCGAGCACTTCGCGATACCGGCGGTACGGACCTCGCTGGGCCTCCGACTCCAACTCGGCGTACAGGCAGAGCAGGGCGTCCTCGCCGGGTGTACGGGCAGCGTGGCGGTCGAGGAGAGCGTTCAGGGCTGCCAGCAGCCCCTGCTCCCAGTCGATGAGCGTGCCGTAGCAGTCGAACGTCAGAGCGTCGAATCGGCTCGGGTCGAGCGTCAATGGCGAGGGCTCCCGGTCAGCGCGGGGGGCGGGCGTTGAGCCGATCGACTCGCGACCCGGACCTGGCGAGGCGAGCGCGGATTCTGGCGGCCATGAGCATGAGGGACCCGGCCAGGAGGATCGGTATGCCGGCCGCCCCGATGAGCACGCCCCGGAACATTGCGGGCACGACGGCTTCCTCTCGCCCCTCGGGCTGGCCGAGGGGGTCGGTCGTCATGTCGGCGTAGAGGGAACCCAGTTCGCGGAGTGCGGTGCCGATGCCGACGAGGACAATCCCTCCCCCGATGAGCAGCAGCAGCCAGGCGAGTGTCTTCTTCACGCGGGATGGTAGTGGACATGGCAAGACGGGCAACCTTGATCCTGGAAGGAAGGGGCTTGCGTTCGCGGGGGGGCATCGTGTAGAGTGTGGCGGTCGGTCACGGAGGGGCGTGCTTCCCTGGTTTGGACGATGGGAGCCGCTGGTTGAGGAAGAGTGGCGGAACATGCTCGCCTGTGGCCGTTCGCGCCGCCTCGACGCGGGCGTTTTCACTTGTCGAGTTGATGGTGGTGATCGGGATCGTGGCGATCCTGGCCGGGCTGATGGTGCCCGCGCTGGCGGGGTCGATCTCGCAGAGCCGCCTGACGCGCGACATGGCGCTGCTGCGCTCGCACGCGGCGACGGTGGCGATGTACTGCGGGGATTACGACGGGGTGTTCCCGCTGGCCCACACCGACCCGTGGTTCGCGGCGCAGTCGTGGAGCGAGGCGGTTCTCAAGGCGGGGCACTTCGAGTCGGAGAGCGAGATCGACCCGGACGTGCATCGGCGCGGCAAGTACCCCTCGATCGCGCTCTCGATGTGCATGGTGTATGACGCAGCGCTGATGCGCCCGGGGCACACGGTGCCGGTCGAGCAGCAGCGAACGTCGGCGGTGCGGTCGGAGCAGGTGCTGTTCCCGTCGTCCAAGGGGCTGCTGTTCAAGGTGCACAACGGCAGCCCGATCCCCGAGGAAGGCGGCGTTCAGTTCTGTTGCATGGACCTGTGGATTTTCCCCGCGGCTTTCGCGGATGGGTCCGCGACCGCGGGAACGTACCTGGATTTTCACAACGGGCTTCCTCCGTACGTGGAGAACGAGATCGGCATGCCCGTGTACTCGACGTGGTTTGGCGTGAGAGGGATGGACCGTTGGTGATACCCGTTTCAGAGAGGAGATTGAGATGAAAGGGTCACATCGAGCAATAGGCGTGGCAAGCCTGCTGTTGGGCGGCGTCGGCATGATGGCGCAGATGGCGCCCGTCTGCTGCCGGTACACCTACGACTGGCCGGTGGATGGGCAGGGACCGAGCGGGGCGTGCACGGGCGACTTCGCGACTGTTTGCGAGGCGGGCTCGGGCAACTCGTCGACGAACGATCCGCTCGCGAAGGTCCGCCGCCCGGGTTCTCGTTACGCGCTGTGTTGCACGTACACACTCGGCGGCAGCGGCGTGTTCATCATCGCGCCGTGCGACGAGCCGCCCCACGAGGATGCCGAGGTCATCGGCCAGCTCGCGGACGGCACCTGCTGCTGGGCGTACGATCCGGGCGGGATGGTCGTCCAGTGCTGGGCTTTGCAGGTCTCGGTCATGCGGTGCGAGAACTCATGCAAAGACAATCAGGTTCCAGAGTGACGCGCGCCGGACGGCGCAATGCGGTAGTGGGCGTTCTGGCCGCTGTGTTGGCTCCTGTAGCGCTGGCCCAGGAGGAACCGGGTGGCGTCGCGCCGGAGGCGCTACGCGGTTTTCTCGCCACAGTTGAACAGGCGCTACCGACACGAGGAAGCGTCATCGCCGTCTTTGAGCCTACATCGGCCAGCGCGCACTGGCGAACCACGGTCGGCTACGACGCCGGGTCGCGAGCGTGGTTCCTCGCGTCGTGGCGGTCGGTCTTGGGAAGAGACCCGCAGGGGTCGCACTTCAAGAGCGAAGGCGAATCCGCGCAGGTGCGCGACTGGGCGACCGGGGCAAGCGTCGGCACGCTCGGCGTCGCCGATTTCCTCCCGCTGGGGAACCTGGAGTTTCTGCGGTCCAACCCTACGGCCATCGTCTCTCTCGATCGAACCGGCAGCGGCGGCTGGATCGCCCGCTTCGTCCAGCCCGGGCTCGAAAGTCTTGCACCAACCGCGATCGAGATTGATGGGACGGGGCTGCCTCTCCGCCGCTGGCGCGAGGATCCGTCCGATCGTCGTGAGTTCGTGTTCGACTATTCGCCTGAGAGTCCGCCCGGCTTCCCAATCGTGACGGGTTGGGGTTCTGTGTCAACGCCCATGGCCGGCGGAGTCACCCTCACGCACGTTGAGTTCCACGCGAACGGGAATCCTGCGTTGTTCGAACGGTCCGCCGTCGAGAGCACCGCGATCGACAACCGCGTGATCGTGGAGACGAAGCGTCAGGCCAGCGCGGCCGGCTTCACGCGCAACGAAGACGGGACGTGGAACCCGCCCAACCAGACCAACGTCAAGCCGTACTCGGGCGACGACCTGCGCGCGTACCGCTGGCCGCTGGTGCTGGCTGGTGCGACGCTGGTGGCGCTCGCGGGATTCGAGATCGTCCGACGCCGCCGGGGCGCGTGAGGGACAGACGCCGTGACCGACTTTCCTCGCGTGCGCAAGACGGCGGCGGCCCTCCTGGTGGCAGCCGGCGCGGTCGTCTTTCTCGTCTCGGGCTTCCGGCACTTCGCGGAGATGCGGCATTTCTCCGACCTGCTCGTCAAGCACGACCTCATCCCCGAGTCGCTGGCCGGAGCGGCGGCATGGAGCGTGTCGGGCGCGGAGGTCGTCGGCGGCGTCGTGGCGGCGTGGTGCCTGGTGACCGATCGCGGCCGGCGGATCGCGCTCGGCGCGCTCGCGATCGCCGCGCTCATGGGCGCGATGTCGCTCTACGCAACCGCGCTCGTCTTCTGGCCGCCGCCCGTGCCCGTGCCCTGCGGGTGCGGGGTCGGCGCGAGCCTTCCCGTCGAGGACTGGACGCCCATCGCCATGCGCAACGGCCTGGTCACGGCTGTGATGGCTGCGGCGGCGTTCGTTGCCAACATCCGCCCGCGCGGCCCGGCCGCCACGCCCGACCCGGCGTGAGGCGGACTCCGACCCGACGGCGCGCCGCCGTCAGTTCATCTCGAAGTACCGTGGCGCCAGCAGGCGCAGCACGCTCTCGCTCAGGAAGTCAGTGACGCCCCAGCCGATCGTCCAGAGCACGCCCCCGCCGTAGAAGAAGACCATCGCGAAGAGGATCAGCCCGACGACCGGCGCGTTGTCGCGCGAGATCAGCCGCTCGTAGGGGGCGTAAACGCTCGCCAGCATACGCGAGCCGTCGAGCGGCGGGATCGGCAGCAGGTTCAGGACGACCAGCGCCGCATTCAGAGCGCACCCGAGCATCAGGAAGGTCTGCACGTTGTCGTAGAGCGTGATCGAGCCGATGGAGATGGAGTCGCTCGCCCACCCGCCCGCGAGCGCGATCCACAGCCCGAGCGCCAGGCCGCAGACGAGCGAGAGGCCCACGTTCATCGCCGGCCCCGCGGCGGAGACGATGAGGTCGTCGTGGCGGCCTCGGAAACGGAGCGGGTTGACGGGCATGGAGCCCCAGGCGATGCCGAAGAGGAAAAAGGCGATGAGGCCCGGCGTCCCGATGTGGACGGCCGGGTTCCAGGTCATGTGGCCGAGTTCGATCGGCGTGCGGTCGCCGCAGCGGATCGCGGCCCAACCGTGCCCGAGTTCGTGCAGGGTGATCGAGAAGACGAGCCAGAAGACCCATGAGACGAGATAGACGGGGCTGTGCTGCCAGGCGTCGGCGAGCCACCAACCGTCCATGCCCCGTCCTCCACGCTTGGGCGTCTTCGGGTCGCCGGCTGAAGCCGGCGGCTCCGAGCATCAACCGGGATGGTTCCTCCACCACGGGCGAAGGTGGGTGGGCGACCGCGTTCAGGAGGCGCGTGCCGGCTGGGCCTGGGTGGCCTTCTCCGCGGTCTGGACCAGCCCGTCGAAGGCCTTCGGCTCGTCGATGGCGAGTTGGCTGAGCATCTTGCGGTTGAGCGTGATGCCGGCGAGACGCAGGCCGTTCATGAATCGGCTGTATCGCGTGCCTCGCATTCGGCAGGCCGCGGTGATGCGCGTGATCCAGAGCGAGCGGATGTCGCGTTTGCGTGCGCGTCGGTCGCGGTAGGCGTACACGCCCGCACGCCGGACGGCGTCGCGCGCGAGGTAGAAGTGGTTCTTGCGGGTGCCGTAGTACCCCCGCGCCTGGCGGAAGATGCGCTTGCGTGCGCGGTTGCGGGCTGCGCCCTTGGTTGCGCGTGGCATGGGTCGTCTCCTTCGCGTCCGACGGGGCAGCCGACGGCGGCTGGCTTCGGCCCGGCGGGCATCGTCTGCGGGGCGATCATCGCCCCGGGGTTCGCTTCATCACTCCTTCGAGGCTGCGGTGGCCTCGGCCTTCGCGGCGGCGCGCTGCTCGGGCGAGGGGGAACGCCGGATCGCGCTGCGGGGCTGGTTGCGCCCGCGCAAGCGACGGAAGAGCAGTTTCTCGAGACGCTTGGCGTCGGGGCCGGCCATGTAGCGGTCCTTGCGCAGTTGGCGCAAACGCTTGCCGCTCTTGCCCGAAGAGAGGTGCTTGTGGTAGGCCGAGCGGTGGCGGGCTTTGCCCGTCTTCGAAATCCTGATCCGCTTCAGCAGGCCCTTGTGGCTCTTGTTCTTCGGCATGGGACCGCGCTCCAGACCTTGCCCGGCCTTCCGGGGGGGCGGGAAGGCTAGGCCGAACGCTGTGGAACTGCAAGTTTCGCGGGCGACAGGGGCCGTTCAGGCCCGCGGCTCACGGCCCAACGAAGGCGTCGTCGGGGCCGTCGGGCAGTTCGCGGCCTGTCAGCCGACCCCCGGACAACTGGTGCAGCACGCGTTCGAGCGACCTGGGCAGCCAGATGTTGTCGCCGTTGGACAGGATCGGGCGGGCGTGCCACTCGGCCGCGCCGTCGTTGAAGAGCAGGTGCTGGCCCCTCCCGCCGTGATTCGGCGTCGAGGCCTCCGGGTTGACCCGCTCACCCCGGACGGCCCGCTGGACCACCGGCGAGCGGTCCGCCATCACGAGGACGCGGGTCGAATCGCTCCAGCGCGGCGTCTGCGGGCCGGAGATGACGCGGTAGGAGTACGACACCTCGTCGAGCGTCCGCCAGTCGCTGTCTTCTGGGCTGGCCGGTACGGTCGGGGCGTTGGGGTTGCCGGGGCACGCAAGGCTGGAGAGTGAGAGATACTTCTCGCGGGCGAGGGTGTAGAGGTTGGCCGAGTTGGAGCGGTCGGGGCCTTTGCCAACGTTCCACCACGTGCCCCCGCCGTAGGAGGCGGTCACCATGGGGAGGGCGTTCTGATTCAGGCTGGCGTAGCCGCTCATGGCGTTGGCCGCGCCGTGGAGGTTGGCGGCGCAGGCGATGCGGCGTGCCTGGTCGCGGACGGACGAGAGGATGGGCCAGACGACCGAAGCGCCGATGAGCAGCACGGCCGCAACCGACACGACATCGGCGAAACGGACGCGCCGCCCCGCGGCCCGCTCGAAGACGAGGCTCTCATCGTCACGGTCGATCGTCGCCTGCACGAGCGCGAGCGTGCGATCGACGAGCGATTCGCGGCCGCCGGCGTCGCATTGGCACACGGCGTCCGCGAGCGCGGCGTGGCGTTCGGCCCGCTGGCGCAGCGCTTCGGGCACGCGCTCCGCGTCGCCGCAGGCTTCCAGCCAGGCGTCGAGGGCCGCGGCGTCGTCGGCGCAGAGGTGCGGGTCCAAGCCGAGCGTCCTGCCGAAGGTCTCTTCGATCAGCCTCCCCGATCGTCCGATCTGGACATCGTTCAACAGCCCGAGGAGCGACGCGATCCGTTCGGCGCGCCCCCGGTGCGCCTCCGCAACCGCAGCGACGTTGAACCCGGCTTCCACGAGGGCGTCGAGCGCGACCGCGTCCGCGACGCTCAACGCCGGTGCCGGTTCACCCGTGGCCGATGAGGTCCGCGTGTCCATCACCGATCGTCCCCGTTCTGCGAGGCCTTCCACTTGCGAGCGAACGCGGCGACGGCGGCGTGCAGGCGGGACTTGACCGTCCCGAGCGGGATGCCCAGGTCCTCTGCGATCTGGGCGTAACTGAGCCTCTGGAAGTAGGCCAAGAGCAGGATCTCCCGCAGCGGCAGGGGCAGTTCGTTCAGGGCGCGCTGAACCAGCCTGTCGCGTTCGCTCGCGTCCGCGGCGGCGTCCGGAGCGGGCACGTCGATCTCCATCAGATCGACGAACTGAACCCCTCCGCGCTCGTCGCCGCTCCCCGCCCTTCCGACGGGGGCCGACAGTTCCATCTCCTGTCGGCGTCCTTTCCTACGCAGGTGGTCACGGGCCTTGTTCGCCGCGATCGTGAATAACCAGGGACGGAACCGACGTTCGACGTCGAACGAGTCGGCGGAGAGGTGAATCTGGAGAAAGGTCTCCTGGAAGACGTCGTCCGCCGCGGCCCGGTCGCCGGTCAGGCGGACCAGGAACCGCAGCAAGTCGTCGTGGTGGCGTTCGATCAGGGTCCGAAAGGCGTCCGACTCGCCCGAGCGGTAGGCCGCGACCAGTTGCTCGTCGCTCCTCGGTTCCAATCCGGCTTCGCTCCCCGGTGGTTCACCCTCGCACCCCGCCCGCCCGGCCGCTGCCGACCTCTCAGGCCGCCTTGAGTGACCACGGGGAGTCTACGACGGGGCGACGATGCCTGATCGTTCTGCCCGGGACCGAATGTGCCGGCTACTTGGCCTTGCCAACGGTCCGAGTGAACCGGACACCGGTTTCCGGCCCGAACCGCTCGGCCCCGTCGGCCCGTAGCGCGGGGGCGTGGTCAGCGAGATAGTCATCGAAGGCCTGCCGGGTCGGGAAGACGTATCGGGTCTCGATGCGGATCGGTTCGGGCGGGTCCGAGACCCGGACGATCATCGCGCTATGGGCCCCGGCGGCGACGACCGCGTCCACATGGCCGTCCCTGAGCCATTCGAGATAGCGTTCCGCTGTCCGATGGTCCGGGAGAGTGGCGGTTACGGTGTAGACGATGGCGGACATCCCCCCAGCCTACCGCCTTCCCCCTCCTGCCGCGGGTCAGGGGGCAATCCGGGCGGGTTTGGGACGTTCTGCGGACGGCATGCCACCCGCCCTGGAGCGAACCGACCCGGCGCCGGGCGTCGCCCCTGACGACGGGCGGCTGGCCGAGGTTCTGGCCGCGGCTTCACGCGGCGATGCGGACGCTTGGCGCGAAGTGGTGGACCTGTACGCCAGGCGGGTCTTCGCCCTGGTCCACAGCCGGTGCCGGCGGCCCGATCTGGCCGAGGAGGTCACGCAGTCCGTGTTCGTCACAGTCGCCAGCAAACTCTCGCGCGGGGGGTACACGGAGCGGGGCCGCTTCGAGTCGTGGCTCTTCCGCGTAGCGATGAACCGGGCACGCGACGAGATGCGGAGGATGGCTCGCCAGGCGACGCCGACCGACCCGGCGACGGTCGCCGCGGCCCTGGATCGGGCGGCGGAGAACGGTGAGCGAACCCGCGACGAGGCCTCGCTCGACGCGCTGCGGGAGGCGATGTCGAGTCTCTCGGAGCCTGACCGGGAAGTGATCGAGTTGCGCCATCACGGCGGGCTGAGTTTCAGGCAGATCGCGGACCTGCTGGGCGAGCCGATGGGCACGCTGCTGGCCCGCCACCACCGGGCGCTGCGCAAACTGCGGTCGATGATCGAAGGCGATGCTCGTGCAGAGGATGAGGAGAAGACGCGATGAACGCGCACAACGACCACGAGTTTGACCGGATCAACACCGCGCTCGACCGTCTTGCGGAGTCGGATCGGGCGGCCGCGCCGGCGTCGCTCGAATCGAACGTGTACCGTGCCTCGCGGGCGGCCCTCCGCTCCGGCGGCGCGCCGCGCCTGCGGATCGGGTGGGGACTCGGGCTTCGGCTCGCCGCGGCCGCGGCGCTGCTGGCGGGCACGATCGGCGTGATCTCGACGCTGAATCGTGCCGCCCCTCAGCCCGCGCCCGCTGCGAACGTGACGGCCGCGGCGTTCGAGACGTGGCTGGCGCTGGACGACCTCTTCGACGACGGCTTCGGCACACGCCTCGGCGTTGTCTCGACGGACGCCGACCGTCTCTCGCAACCGGACACGGAGGACTGGGACGACCTGGAGGACTCGCTGTGATGCGATACGACACCGCCGCACTATTCTTCTTTGTCGCGATCGCCGGGGTGTCGCTCCCCGCGGCCGCACAGCCGGATCGGCCGCAGCGCGAGGACCGCCCGACGTTGCGTCAGCCGGATCGCGAGTCGATGCGCGAGCGGCTTCAACGGCGCCTGGATGAGACCAGGCAGTTGGAGCAGCGTCTGATCGCCGCCCTCGACGCGCTGGACCGGGGCGAGGAGCCGCCGCCGATCGCCGAGCCGGGCGCGCCGACGCGGGGCGAGTGGCAGCGCGGACGGCCGTTCGAGCCGGAATCGCCGCCGGTCGGCGGGTTGCCCCCCCCCGCGACCGACGAGGAAGTGATGGCGTTCCTGGACTCGGCCGTGCCACCGATCGCCCGCAGGCTGCGCGAGGTGCGCGACGCCGAGCCGTGGGTCGTGGAGCGGACGGTGCGCCGCCTCGCGGGGCGGGTGGCGGAAATCCGCGTGGCTCGCGAGCATGACCCCGCCCTCGCGAACCTCATGGTCGCCGAGACGCGGAGCGGGCTGCTCGTGGCCGATGCGCTGCGGGACGTGCATCGCGCCGTGCTGGGCGGTGGCGACGAGGACGCACTGCTGGCAACGTCGGCCTCGCTCCGGGGAGCGCTCGAGGCGCAGTTCGACGCCCGCATCAAGCGACGCGAGCACGAGATCGTCTCGCTGAGCCGGCGCATCGAGGAACTGCGGGCGGAACTCACGCGGCAGCACGCCGAGCGCGAGGCGTTCATCGACCGCGCTGTCGAGCAGGCAGTCGAGAGGGCGAAGCGGGCTTCCGAACGCCCGAACGAGCCTCGCGGCGGGCGACGCTAAGCCGCGCCGTCACGACACGACCGACCCGGGCGCGACCTCCCCCGATGGCGTCAGCACGACGACGCGCCGCGAGTCGCCCTCGCCGGTTTCACTCGCCGCCAGCAGCATGCCGCGAGATTCCTCGCCGCGGATGGTGCGCGGCGCGAGGTTCGCCACGATCACGATGCTGCGGCCCACAAGGTCTTCCGGCCGGTAGTGCTCGCGGATGCCGGCGCAGATTTGACGGGGCGCGCCGCTGCCGTCGTCAACCTGGAGTTTCAGCAGTCGATCCGCGTTCGGGTGCGGCTCGGCCGTTACGACCCGGGCGACGCGCAGGTCGAGACGCGCGAAATCCTCGAAGGTGATGGTCGGCTTCGCGGGCGAGGTCTGTGCCGAGTCGGCGGAAGGCGCGGGCGTGTCGGACATCGTGAGGCTCCGTTGCGGTCGGGATCGTGCGTCCCAGCCGGAAACGAGTGTAGCCCGGCGAAAACTCTACTCCGCGCCCGGGCTTACCCATGTCCCGCCGCGCCACAGGCAGCGCTCGGCATCGACTCCCAGCGACGCCGCGAAGGTCTCGGGGTCGAGGTCGCGCAGCGGCGCGCCGCCGTCCACGGCCAGTTGCGCGGCCCAGGAGCGGTGCACGCCCTCGAGCAGGCGGGACTCGAGGCGCAACTGGTCGATGAGCTCGGCCGCGGACATCTGCGGGCCGGGGTCGCCGCGGCAGGTGGCGCAGAGGCGGTAACTGGGCGGATCGGTGCCGGGCACGAAGACGGCCCGCTCGTTGCGGCACTCCGGGCAGGGCCAGGCGGCCGCGTAACGCTCGGTGTTCCAGAGCACGCTGCCTGCGCCGCCGAGGCCGACGAGCCGTCCGTAGCGCTCGAGCGCCTCGCGCACGCCGGGCTTTCGCAGCAGTTCCCGAGCGCGGATGCCCTGCCCCGCGCGGGCCTCGCCCATCGTTTCGGCGGCGGCGAGCGCAACCTCGGAACGCAGCGCCTCGTCTCGACCGCGCATCCACTCGGGCGCGGCATATCGGCGGTCGAGCCGGCTGGCCATCGCCGCGAGCCAGCGCTGCTCGGAATCCACGCGTGCGATCGCGGCCAGGCCCATGCACGCGCTCGCGCCGACGCCCGCTGACCAGTTGCCGCGGCGGTCGTGCTCGAATGCGAGCGCGTAAAGCGTGCGCGCCAGTTCCATCTGCGCCGGATCGTCCGCCTCGTAGGCGACCTCCTCGGCGAGCAGCAGATAGCCGCGAGGATCGGACGGCGTCAGCGCGACGAGACGCTCTTCGAGCCGCGGGAGCGGCAGTGTGGCATGCGGCCCCGCCAGCTCGGGCTGCGCCAGGGCGACCGTGACGACAAGCGTGGCAGCGATGAGGATGCTCATGGGAGTTCCTCCCCGAAGCGGATCGCCCAGAGGCGGCCGATCGCAAGTTCGGTCGCCGCGATCTGGTGAAGGACGTGCGTGGCGGCGCGTCGTGTGGTCGCCAGTTCGGCGAGTACGCCGGCGGCGTCCGAGGCTCGCTCGGGCCGCTCGACCGCGATGACCGCCGAGAGCAGTTCGGCGATGGTGAGCTGCTCGACGGCGAATCGTTGCACCGGTCCCCCGGCGACGGCGAGCCTGGCGGTGCGACGACGCTCAATCTCCTCCGCGCGCACGACGCCCGATCGCCCGGCCGAGAGTTCGGCGGCGAGTTGCTGCCACTGGGCGCGCACGCGGGCCGCGCTCTCGTCGGCCGCCGCGGGAGTGCCCTCGGCGGATGAGGACGCGATCGACGACTGCACCATCCCTGCGTACATCTCTGCGAGCAACGGGGCGAGGCGGTCGACGCGCCCCACCTCTCCCCCGGCCGCGAGTAGCTCCATCAGCCGCTCGACCAGAACGCGCCGCGTCTTGAGTTTCCAGTCCGGATCGCGGACTGAGACCACGGTCGTGCCCGTCATCTGCGCCACGAGTTCGGCGTTCTGGATCGTGCGCGGCATCGTCGGCGCCTGCTCGAGCAGGCCCTTGACGGCCGAGGCGTTCAGGCGCAGCGCGAGCAACGCATCGCGCGCGGCCTGACGAACCTGTGCGGGCGAACCACGCACGGCCTCCTGCGCCACCACTTCGCCGCTGATCGGGTCGAGGAGCGAGCCGCCCCCCAGTTCTCGGAGGAGCGAGACTCGGGCATCGGCGTCGCGCTGCGCGGAGATGTAACGGACCGCCCATGCGCCGTCGAATCGCCCCGGAGAAACGACCGCCTGGTCGCCGACGCTTCCGCGGGCCGTCTCCATCGCGTCCTTGACGGGCGCGTCAAGTCTGTCGATCAACAGGGCGGCGGCGTCCAGACCGCCGGACCAGCGCAGCGCTGCCGCCGCGTTCAGCCGGGCCGCGAGCACGGCACGGGCGAGGTGGTCGATCGGCGCGCGATCCCGCTCCGACTCTCTGGCGATGCGACGCAGTTCGCGGAGCCACGAGTCCGCGAGGTCATCGCGCTGGGCCGCGGTCGGCAGGCCCCACGCCGTCTCGTACTTGTTCCACAGGTCGCGTCGCTGCGCGTCGATCGAGCGCGCCGGCAGCGACATGAGCGGATCAACGCCTTCGGCGTTTGACCGCGTCGCAAGCGCGGTCGTGATGACGTGCAGGTCGGCGTTCGAGACGCGGGGATTGCTAAACGCCTGCGCAAGCCACGTGCGCGAGCGATCGCCGCGCCGCCACGTGAGCGCGAGCGTCAGTTCGACCATCGCGTCGGCAACGGCATGGTCCCCGTCCGGCTCCGGACCCGCGAGAACCAGAGCATCCAAACCGGCGAGCAGCAACTCCGTCCGGCGCGCGGGCTGTTCGGGCGCGGCGGCCTCGACGGCCCGAACCCACCGCTTCCATCGCTCCAGATCCGCGTCCCGATCCGGCCGTTCGCCGAGCACGAACCGCCGGGGCAACAGCCCCAGTGCGGCGACCGCGCCGGCCTCGAACGTGCGCCCCGCGGCCGGGCCTGCGCCGCCGATCGATTGACGGAGCGCATCCTCGATGACCCGCGACACTGCCGCGGACAGCCCGCTCTCGCCGCCCAATCTCACCAGCGTGCCGACCGACCACACCGCCGCCCACACGCCCTCCGCGGCTGGCGCGGACCCGTCGCGCATCACAACCGAACCCGAAGCGACCACTTCCGCGGCGGCGGACGCGATCAGCGGCACGGCCGAGGCGCTGTGCATGAACTCGACCACCGAGTTGGTCGCGGCGCGTTGCCGATCGGGGGTCAGCAAGCACCAGTGGGCCGCGACATCCTCGACCGACGAGCGGAAGAGCGCCAGCGCCTCGCCGGCGTCGAGCGAGAGGCCATCGACCGCGGCATCCAGCCCTCGCAACACGGCGTTCAGCTCCGAGGCCGAAGGCGCGACGGATGCACGCGGCGCAACCTCCTCCGCGCCGGCGGGCCGAAGCGGGAACGGCTCGACGCGTGCCGGCTCGGCCGCCGCTCGCGCGGGCGGCGCGGGGACCGGGGGCGGTTCGCGCGGCGGACGCGGCGCGGTGATCAGAATCGCCGCGATCGAACCCAGCACCGCCAGCGCGACGAAGCCGCCGACGAACACGAACGCCCCGCGACGAAGCAACCGCTTCGCCGGATCATCCTCTTCCGGGCGGACCATCTCCGGCGGGCGAGGATCGGCCGGGCGGGGCGGCTCGTCGGCAAGCGGCTTGGGAAGCGTCGTGAACTGCACAGGAACAGGGCGCGATTCGCCGCGACCGGAGGGCAATGGCGCCGGGCGCGGCACGTTCCGAGCGTGCGGGGCGCCGCGGCTGCTCAACCGGCGCAGCGCGCCGACCAGTTCGTCCGGCGACGCGTCCCGGGCGCGAGCGAGCAGCATGAGCCGGTGCAACGCCCCTCGGCTCCAGCCACCGTAGTGGGCGAGTGTGAGCAGCGCGTCGTGCTCGAGAAGCACGCCGCGCCCGGCTTCCGAAGTTGGCGCGGCGAGTGCGGCCTGCTGTGCCGCGGACTCTCCCCCCCACTTCCGGGCGAGGTGGACGCGAACCGCCGGATCGAGCAGCTGAGCAGCCGCGGCGTGGAGCGCAAGCCGCACCTCGTCCGCCTCGGGCGTCTCGCTCTGGCGGTGGGCAGCGACCGCGGCAAGCCGTCCTTCGAGCGCTGCGATGATGACCGCATCGTCCGCTATGCCCGGGCGCAGCCCGAGCAGCGCAAACGGCCCCCCCCTGGCCGCCTCCTCCCCGAGGAAACGGGCGATCAGCGAGACACCGGGAGCATGGGACATCGCGCTCACGGCGTTCCACCCCCGTCGGGCGAGGCCGCGGGTGTGGTCTGCAGCGCGGCGTCGAGTTCACGAAGTTTCGCGCCCCACGGCTCCGGGCCGAACTGCGGGAAGAGCGTCTTGTGCTGGTCGAGCACGATGCGAGCCCGCGGCGCGTCCAAGGCCGCGAGCAGACGGAGCGACTCGTACCGTGCCTCGAACCACTCGTCGCTGCCTTGCGCGAGTCCGGCGAGGAGCGTGCGCCAACCATCGAGCGCTCCCTCGGCGTCGCCCGCTTCCTCGCTCAGGCGCGAGTACCGGCGGAGGGATCTGGCCGTGTGCTTGCCGAGGTCGATGAGCCGCGCGTCGAGTCGCAGCGCGGCGTCCCGGGCGGCTTCGTCGCGTTCCAGCCGCCAGAGCGCATCGGCGGCGTCGGCGATCGCCTCCATGAGCGACGAGACCTGCTGATTGGACACGGACGATTCCAGCGGCTCAAAGCCCGCGAGGATGCGCGAGCCGTAGCGCACGACCTCCCGGGCCGCATAGGCATCCTCGGGGTTTGCACGCCGCTGCTCGAGCGCGACGCGGTACACGAGGCGGTCGGCTGCCTCGGCGAACCGGCCGCCGATCTCCTGCAGGCGGCGCGAGGCAGCGTCGATCTTCGGGCGGTCCCGATGCACCAGCGCGATCTGGAGTTTGCGGTACTCGATCTCCTCCTCCAGGGCGTCGAGATTCAGGCCGAGATATGCGCGAACCTCCTCCAACGTCGTCAACGCACGCTCGGCGCGGCGGACGTCGGGCGCTGCGGCGGACATCAGCACGTCGACCAACTGCCGGACACGGAGCACGATGAAGTCCGCCGCTTCGCCGGCCTCCACCGGCGTGCCGTTCATCACCGTCCATCGGTCGCGCTCGATCAACTCTTCCGCGACGCCGGCGAACTTCGCCGCCATCGCCGCGCGCTCGGACGGTCGCGAGACTCGGCACTGTGTATACAGCAGCCGCGCCGCGTGCCTACGGGCGGTGTCGTACAACGCGGACTCGCGCGGCACCGCGAGCAGCACCTCGATCGCTTCCGCATCGTCGAGCAGGCCACCCTCGACACGCCGCAGCAGCAGCCTCGCCGCGCGCTCCGTCTTCGGGAACGACTGGAGAAACACGCCCGCGAGGCGGTCCCGCCGCGGCACGAGCGACAGCCGTCCGCCTTCCACCGCGCGATCCATCGCGACGATCGCGTACCAGAGCGCCTCCTGACGATCATCCTCGCTCGGTGCGAGCGAGGCGGCGATCTCGTAGGCGTCCGCGGCCGCCTCCGGCTCGCCCGCGTAGTAGAGCGACAGCCCGCGCAGCAGCGCGGCCCTGGCTCGCTCCTTCGGGAACCTGCCCGCGTCCTCCGCGTCAACGCCGAGCAGAAGTGCGCGGGCCGCCTCCCGGTAGCGATTCGCCGCGGCCTCGTCGGCGGTCGGGGCCTCGCCGTCCTCGCCTGTCCTGGCGTGGTACTCGCGTGCTCGCTCGTAGGCGCGCAGCCCGCGCACGAACTGAACGATGAAGCCCTCATTGCCGATCGGCGCGGTGCCGTAGCGGCTGACGAGGTCGATCACGTGGCCGACCTCGCCGCGCGAGACCAGATCGCCCAGCGCGATCTGGGCCAGGGTTTCGAGGAGCCGGTCGCGTCCGGCGACGCCGCGTGACTTCGGGTCGTCGAGCGCCTCGAGCACGACCACGGCGAGCAGCCTTGCGTCGGCGGTTTCGAGGTGCGCCTCGCTCCCGTCCCCTCCGCGGCGAGCTCGTGAGATCATGAGATCAAGGTCCGCCCAGCGGCGGGCCGCGCCCAGGATCGCGATGCGCCGCGTGAACAGCTGGCGTCGCACGGACTCGGGCACCTCCGGCGACTCGACCAGCACGTCGAGCCAACGCACCGCCTCGACGTCGTTGCCCCGCACGGAAGCCGACAGCGCCACGCCCATCGCGGCCCGTGCCACGTGCTCGAACCGGAGCAGCGGCGCGGGCAGTCGCTCGACGGTCGGCTCGCGATTGCCGGGGGCATTGAGGATCCAGCCGAAGTCTCGCTTCGCCTGCTCGGCGAGCCGCACGTCGCCGCTGACGAGAGCGAGGTAGTAGCGCGACCAGCCGGTGTAGTACATCGCCAGCGAGCGGAGCCGGCGTGCGTCAGCGAGTTGCTCCTTCACCGACTGGGGGTCGGGGTCGCTGCCGCGCTGCTCCCGCCGTTCGAGCGACTCGACCCGCCGATGCACCTTCGAGCCGACGTCTTCGAAGATCGGCAGCACCGACCGCAGGACGCGCTCCGCCTCGCTGCGCTCCTCGGGCCCCGCGATGCGGAGGCGGTGAAGTTCGGCCAGTTCCTCGCCGTTCAGGTACGACGCCTTGGCGAGGTTGATGCGGAGCTCGAACGACTCGGAGTCCGGCACCTTGAGGAGCAGTTCACGGCTGAGCGCTTCCGCCCGCTCGCGCTGCTCGGGCGTCGCCGCGTCGGTGAGGAGCCGCACGTACAGCGACCCGAGCCGCTCGGCGATGGCGATCCGCTCGTCTCCGAGCGTCGTGTCCAGCCGTTGCTGCAAGCGCGCAGCGAGCAGATCGGTCAGGCCCCGCTCGGCAAGATACCGCTCGACGGCTTCCTCCGAGACCGGCTCGGTCTGCGCGACGGCAGCCCCCGCGAGTTGCGCGAGACACGACAGCAGGATCACGAGGATGGCTTCAGTTCGCCGGCACATACGTTCGTTTCGTGAATCCGGCGTCGACGCCCGCCTGGAGCGCGACGGCCGCGGCGTCCCACGGCACGTCGCCCGACACGCGGATGAACACGCCCCCGTCCTTCGGCAGTTCGCGCAGCACGGCGACGAGTTGGCCGCGCTCGGTGAGCACGTGCTGTCCGATGCGAAAGACCGGGACCGTCCCGGCCATTTCGACGCGTACGATCTGGGGCTGGAGGTCCGCGGCCGCTCCGCCCCGGCGCTCGGCGGCCAGCGCGCTGCCCACCTGCGACTCCCGCTTCGTGAAGGTCGTCGTCACCATGAAGAAGATGAGCAGCAGGAAGACCACGTCGATCATGGTCGTCATCGGCAGGCGACCGATCTCCTCCCCCTCGCGCGCGGTGGGTCGAGTGAGTCTCACGGCCGGCCTCCCGGCACTTCGGCCGTGCCCACCTGCCAGCGGCGCACGCCGAGCGCGGCGAGCCGATCGACGAGATCGTTGACGGTGGCGGCACGGGCCGCACGGTCGGCACGGATGAGCAGCTCGACGGCCGCCGAGTCGCCGCCTCGCTTGGCGATCTCGGCCTGGAGGATTCGGACCGCGCCGTCGAGCGAGACCGGCTCGTTGGCGATCAGGATCGTGCCGTCCTGACGCACGTCCACGACAACCAGGCCGGACGCAACGGCCGCGTTCTTCTCGCCCGGCTGCTCCGGCAGGTCGATGGGCGAACGGATGAGTTGCGAGAACTGCGAGGTGAACAGGAAGAAGATGATGAGCTGCAGCACGACGTCGATCATGGGCGTCAGATCGAAGCCCCGCTGCTTCCTTCCTGTCCGCGGCGAAAGATTCATGCCGTTCCGACCCCCGTGCGAGGCCGCGGCGCAGGCTTCGCACCGGCCTGCGATCCGCCGGGCGCGGGTGCACCCGTGCTTTCGAGGTGCGACGCGAGGTCGTCGATGATGCGACCGATCTCCTGCGCCATCGCGTCGATGCGGTTGCGGAGCCAGGCATACGCGGCGGTGCAGGGGATGGCGACGATCAGGCCCATCACGGTGGTGATCAGGGCGACGGAGATGTCGCCCGCGAGTTCATCGGGCCTCGCGACACCCTCGCTCGTGCTCAGCGTATCGAACGCCCCGACCATGCCGACCACCGTGCCCAGCAGCCCGAGCATCGGGGCGACCGTCGCGATGAGGCCGATCGACTCGGTCGATCGCTGGAGTCTGGAGACTTCCTGCTGGCCCGCCTCCTCGAGCGCGGAGCGCAGTTCGAGGAATCCGAACGCGGAGCGGCGGCACCGGAGCAGCGCGGCCCCGACGACGCGCGTCAGGAACGACCCGTTCTCCTCCGCCGTGCAGTAGGCGATCGTGCCCTCGGTATCGTTCGCGCGCAGCATCTCGTGCAGGCGCGCGACGTGGACAGCAGGGGCGAGGTGCTTCATCCGCAGGCGGACGACCTGCGCGATGATGAGCACCACCGCCACGAACGAGAGCACGATGATCAGGAAACCGACCTGCCGGCCCTGCGAGATGTAGTCCATCAGCGACTTGTCGGTCGCCGCATCCTGGGCAAGCGTGAACACTCCGGGCACGAGCATGGTTGGGATCATCGTCGAACGGTCTCCGTTGGAAGGGGATCGGCAGCGGCCTGCCCGGGGACGGTCTCGCCGTGACGCCGGATGGCGTCCCACTCGCACGCGGGGTGACCGGCGAAACGAGTGAGCAACTCGGCACGGAGCCGCGCCGCGCCCGCGGCGTCGCCGAGCGTTTCGAGCGAGACCGCCGCATCGGCGAGCGCGATGCCGGCGAGATACGGCTGCTCACGCTCGAACGAGGCAGGAACCGTGAGCAGTTCGATCACGCCGAGGCGGCGCGGTCCCTCGTCGGTTTCCATCAGCAACGATCGGCCGACCGCGAGCCTCGCCCACGCCTGTTGCCACGCCGGCGCGCTCGCGTCCGTCGATGGCGCGAGCGCCTGCCTCGCGGCGTCGCGGGCTGCGCTGTCCGTCGCGGTCGTCGCGATGACGACGTGACGGACAAACTCGACGCCCGGCTCGCGCGCGGCGACCGCCGGCATCGCGGACTCGACGCCCGATGCGGCCCTGGCCGCGTGCAGGTAGAGCGCGGCGTAGGCCTCGGCCCGAGTCGAGTATGGTGCGCGCGCGGACAGGGAGCCGCCTGTGGCCAGCACGCGGACCGAAGGCCCGGGCACCCACATCGGCGGCAGGTCCGCGACCAGGCCCGTCTCGCTGTCCAGCACGCCGCCAACGAGCGCATCGTCTCGCACGGCGGAGACACCGCTCGCCTCACGCGCACGAAGGAACGACACCCAGGGGAGAACCGCGAGCGATTGTGCGTTGCGAGCCAGGCGGCAACGCAGCAGGCCGAAGGCGATGCGCTCGCCCGTCGGACCCCGGTTCTCGTGCATCGACTCGAAGAGTTCCTCGAAGAGCGGCTCCGCCCCGGGAACGTCGCCGCGTTCGAGCCGTGCCCTGGCCCGCCACGCCCGTTCCGCCATCGGCAAGTACGCCTCGGCGGTGGCCCCATGTTCGCCCCGCACCACGAGCACCTTGTCCCACGGGACCAAAGCGGGCGAGGCGCCCCCGTCGCGTACCGCCACGCCGTCCGACGAGACGGCGACGATCACGCCCGGGGGCGGCATCTCGCGCCCGCGCAGCGTCAGAGCCGGCTCGTCGGCCAATGCCGCACATCCGATCGCCAGCACAGCGAGCGTCCCCAGCGGTATCACTGCCCACCCCCCGTCACGAAGGTGTACGTTCCGCCGGACTCGCGCGCGATGCGCCGCATGAGGATCTCGGCGTCACGCGACACGAAGCAGATGCAGTGGATCGGCACGCGGTGCTCGGCGTTCAGGCGTTCGATCTCGCCGGCGACCAGATCCGGAAACTCGCCGTCGGTCATGAAGAAGATGGCGTCGGGGCGCGGGCGCAACTGAAAGGCCAGGTGAAAGGCCGGTCCCGGATTGGTGCCGCCGCCGGACTGGATGTTCATCACCTCGCGTCGCGACGATCGCTTGTTGCGCTCGTTGGCCTGGAGCCATCGCACTTCCGAGCCGAGGGGGGTCGCGACGGTCGAGAAGGTGATCGGCAGATAGTGTGCGTTCTCGAGCAGGCCGTCAATGGATTTGGTGAGTTCATCCCGGAGGCGTTCGATCTTGCCGCCGAAACTCATCGAGCCGGAGATGTCCACGATGTAGACGAAGCGTGACCCGGTCGCTTCCGCGCCGAAGAAGCCGGCCCCGCCCGCGCCGCCGCCGCCCTCGCCCATGCCGGGTCCGCTCCCGAGGTCGCCCGCGCCGGTGAGCGAGCCGGCGTCGGCGAGTTCGCGCATCGCGCCGCTCAGGTCGATGTCCGGCGGCGCGTCGAGGAGATCGACGGTCGCCATGTCCGGCAGGGTGATCTCCGGCACGACGGGCGAGTCGAGCGCGAGGGCCTCGTCGGCGAGTTGCGCCAACTCGACGTCGGTCATCACCGCGAAGTCGACGACCGACGCCGCCCCGGCCGCCCCGCTCCGCGAGTCGTGCTCGACGCGCAGGTGCATGGCGACGAACCAGGCGGTCAGGTGGACCAGCAGCGAGACGGCCACTCCGACGACCGTCGCCCGCTTGGCGAAGCGGATCAGCCGGACCTCGAAGGGCACCTCGGGCGTCTCCCCTCCCGGCGCGGTCGGCCACATCAACCCACCGGGGGCCGGATCGCGCCCAGCCTCCTGCTGGCTTTGGCTGCGGCTCATGCACATCCTCATCGGCGACGCGGTGGCGCTCCGTGTGAGTCTACCTGCGCTGTCGCCCGGCGTTGCCTCCGGCTTCGGGCACGCCGCGAACCTGTTCGCACGCCTCGGGCAACGGGTTCGATCGCCTCCGTCGCTTGACGCCCGCCCCCCCGCGCCGTTCAATGCGGCCGCCGGAGCCCTTCCTCCCACGGAGCCGACCCCATGCCCGACACCGCCTCGACCCAGGCCAGGAGGGCGGCTTCCGGATCGCCCGCCAGCCCCCGTCGCGTCCTGCTCAAGCTCAGCGGCGAGGCGTTCTGCAAGCCGGGGGGCTTCGGGATCGACCCGGACGAACTGGAACTCATCGCTCGGGAAGTCGCCGACGCAACCCGGAGCGGCGTCCAGGTCGCCGTGGTCGTGGGCGGCGGCAACATCGTCCGCGGCGCGCAACTCGCCGCCGCCGGGCACATAGAGCAGGCGACCGCCGACTACATGGGCATGCTCGGGACCGTCATCAACGGGCTGGCCCTGAAGGAGAAACTCCTGACGCTCGGCGTGGACTCGCGCGTCCTCTCCGCCCTCGAGGTCCGCTCGGTCGCGGAGCCGTTCATCCGAGGGCGCGCGCTGCGGCACCTGGAAAAGGGCCGGGTTGTCGTGCTGGTCGCGGGCACAGGCAATCCGTTCTTCACGACCGACACCTGCGCCGCTCTGCGCGCCCGCGAACTCGAGTGCGGCGTGCTCCTCAAGGCGACGAAGGTGGACGGCGTCTATACGGCCGACCCCCGCACGGACCCGACCGCCACACGCTACGAGCGTCTGACCTTCACCGAGGCCATCGAGCAGCGACTCGGTATCATGGACCTGACCGCGCTGGCCATGTGCCAGCAGCACGGCATCCCCGTCGTCGTGTTCGACTTCAAGCAGCCCGGGAACATCCGGCGCGTCGTCGCCGGCGAGCCGATCGGCACCCGCGTGGACCGCGCCTGGCCCGACGAACCGACGCCCGATCACGGAGCGAACCTATGACCGACCCCGACACCATCCTCCTCGAAACCGAAGACGCGATGCTCAAGGCCGTGGACTACCTGAAGAAGGAACTCCGCGGCATCCGGACCGGACGGGCAACGACCGCGCTCGTCGACTATCTCAAGGTGGACTACTACGGCTCCTCGACGGACCTCAAGGCCCTCGCGGCCATCAGCATCCCGGAACCCACGCAGATTCTCATCAAGCCGTTCGATCCCGGCTCGCTCGGCGAGATCAAGAAGGCGATCGAGTCCTCCGGGCTGGGCATGAACCCGATCGTCGAGGCGAAGCAGATCCGCCTGAACGTGCCGGCCCTGACCACCGACCGCCGCCAGCAACTGGCCGGACAGGCCAAGAAGATGGGCGAGGAGCAGAAGGTCGCGCTTCGCAACGCCCGCCGCGATGCCAACAAGCACGCCGACGGGCTGGCGAAGCAGGAAGGCAGGCACTACCCGGAGGACGAGGTCGAGACCCTGAAGGCCGAGATTCAGGAGATGCTCAAGAAGTACGAAGCGCAGATCGACAGCGCGGTTGAGGACAAGACACGCGAGATCATGGAGGTCTGACGCCTCGCGTTCGGCTCACCGCACCACGATGGCCCTCGGCATCGTGAGCAGGACCGGCTCGCGGCGGAGTTGCATGAGGGCCGCCGCGCCGCGCCGGACCTCCGACCATGTCTGATCGCCGATCAGTTCGCCCGCGGCGTCGGCCAGACCTCCCGGGAGGGACATGCCCGGAGCGGACATGGCCGAGCCGAACATCTCCTCGAGCAACTCCGCGATGCTCTTCGGGCCGGGGAACTCGAGCACATCGTACTCGTCGAGGCCCAGTTCCGCGGCGAGAGCCTCGATGCACGCGTCCAGCCCGCCGATCTCGTCGGCCATCCCGAGCGCGATCGCCCGCTCCGCCGTGAACAGGCGCCCCTCCGCGGTCTTCGAGAGGTCGATGCCCGGCCTCCCCGCGACGACACGGCGTGCGAAAAGGTCGTAGGTCTGCTTCATTTTCGCGCGGACCTGCTCGACCTGCGCCGGAGACCACGGCTCGGTGGACGAGAACATGTCGCCCGCCGGACCTCGCGTGCGGGTCGTAACCCGCACCTTGAGCCGGTCGTACAGCGGCCCCATCGATATCTTGCCCCCGACGACGCCGATGGAGCCGACGATGCTCGACGGATTCATGTAGATGCGATCGCCCCCCACCGCGATGTAGTAGCCGCCGGAGGCCGCCATCGAGCCGACGCTTATCCAGACCGGCTTCTCAGCGGCGACGCGCCGGAGGCCCTGCCAGATGACCTCGCTCGCGGTGGCCGACCCCCCCGGCGAGTCGATGCGGACCACGACGCCGAGGATCAGGTCGTCGTGGAGGATGTCGTCGAGAGCGTTGCGGATGGTGCGGCTGCCCACGCTCGACTCACCCAGGAAACCGCCCTCGGTCGAGTCACCGTCGACGATCGCGCCATCAATGTGCACCACGGCGATGCTCGGCATCGTCGCCGAGTGGTCGGGTCGCTCGGTGAATATGCGGAAGATGGCGAAGGGGTCGGACATGCTGGGAGGCTGCACGGCCGCCCCGAGTTCGTCGGCCCACTCGACCTCCGCGCCGAGCGATGCCGCGAGCCGGTCCTCGATCTCGTCGAGGTCCACCTCAGCGTCAAGCAGGCGATGGTGGACCGCCTCTTCCGCGGTTCCCCACCACAGGTCGCGCATCGCGGCGTCGAGTTCCGCGTCGCTCAGCCCCCGGTTCGCCTTCAGCGCGGTCCGCATCTCGGCGTACAGACCGTCGAGCAGCTGGGTGACGTTCTGCTCCCACGCCTCGCTCGGGCCGGTGCGTGTGAACATTTCGTTCGCGCCCTTGTAGTCCCCCACCTGCACGAGGTCGGCTTTCATCCCGATCCACGCCAGCGTGTCGGCGAGGAAGATCTCCTCCATGTGCATCCCCGGGAACGAGACCGAGCCGGCACGCTGGATCAGGCTCTCGTCCGCGTAGGACGCGAGCAGCAGGTCGGTCGGCCCGTAGTTCTCGGCGTACACGATCACCCGCTTGCCGGCATCCCGCACCGTCAGCACCGCGTCGCCCAGTTCCTGCACCTGTGTGAACCCGAGGGCGCTGTCCCTGAGACGAAGAAAGACGGCGTCGACGTCGTCGCGCCACGCTGCCTCGTGCAGCATCCCGACGTAGTCGCTGAGCGTGGTCTCCCCCATGCCCAGCCACGCCAGCGGGCCGGCGGCCTCGACCGGCGTGCCCTCAACCTCAAGGACAACGACACCGGCAGCATCGCTGTCGCGTGCCTTCGTGCCCGAGACGAAGCCCAGAACGGCGACACAAACCGCCAACCAACGAACGACAGCATGACTCATGGATGGTTCTCCGGGGGCTTCGCCCGCTACGCCACAGTGTACCGCGGGAACCGAACGAAGTGTCGCCCGGCGAACCGTTCGGCTCAGTCGTACCCGAGGTCCGCCAGGTCGTCCTCGTCCAGCCCGAAGTGGTGCCCGATCTCGTGCAGCAGCGTGATGCGGATCTCTTCACGCACCGCCTCTTCACCGCTCTCCCACCCCCCGGCCAGGTTCACGATGCCCACGCGGAAGAGATGAATGTCGTCCGGCAGGTCGCCCGAACGCTCGACCGACCGCTCGGGCAGCGAAACCCCGGTGTGCAGGCCGCAGAGCTCCTCGGCGGCATCGGCCTGCTCCTCCGTCGGGATGCCCAGTTCTTCGAGCAGGGCCTGCGTCGGCCGGTCGACCACGATGACCGGCAGTTCGTCGAGCACCTTTCGCACACGGCGGGGCAGGCGCTCGATCACCTTCTCCAAGAGGGCATCGAAGCGTGCGCGCTCTGCGTCGGTCATCGCCCGCCCTCCGGGGTCTCCGGCTCATCCCCGCCGAAGACGTCCCCGAGCGCGAGGGGCCGACGCAACAACACCGGGAGCAGCCGCCACGAGTCGATCACCAGCCCCGCAAGCCCGATGGTGAGCAGCATCGACCCGACCGCGACGAGGAAGAGGCTGGAAATGGCGGTCACGTCGCCGAGCGGACCTCGCAGCACGCCCGCCAGCAGGCCCATCACGTCGCCCAGAGCGACAACCGCGACCGACGCAAGCACCGCGTACATCGTCTGGCGGTCCACGCGTCCCGTCCGCAGCACGAGCGACCTCGCGACCAGCAGCCGCAGGTTCGGACGAAGGCAGAGGACCATCACCGCCATCACGCCCGACATCGCCAGCCGCAGGTAGAGCCGATCGGCCACCAGATCCTCGACGATGCCGCCCCGCGCGAAGTACGGCGGGGGCGCGACGGAGTCCAGCACGCCCACGATCTGCCAGTGCAGCCACGCGAGCGGGACGTACGCCCCCCCGGCGATCAACGCCAGCACGATGTTCCTGGCCGGGATGCCGGTGTGGGGTCGCGCCAGCGTGAGCGCGCCCAGACCCGAGACCAGGATCGCCAGCACGCCGGCCCCCGGGCACCACGACACGTTCCACGTCGCCCCGCGCATCAGTTCGGCCACGTGCGAGATCTGGATCAGCCACGTAAAGCAAGCAGCCGCGAGCGCTCCGACAGACCAGCACATGACGCCGACGGCGACGAGCCTCGGGCGGGGAATGGGCTGGATTTCGGTCGCCCTGGGATCGATGCGGGCGAGGATCGTCGCTCGCACGGGCACGCCGCACTCGGGGCAGTTCCCCCGGACGGACAGGCCGCGCAGGTTGTAGCCGCAGGAGGCGCACGGCAGGTCTCCGGTCAGGTCGAGCGCGAGCGAACCGGCGGGGCGATCGGCGACGTGCGTATCGCCGCGCTGTGCGCCGCTCACCCCCCCGTGTCGGGCCGTTTCACTCATGATGCTCCGATGCACTCACCTGACCCCACGACCGCGCTCCACGAGCGGCGTTCAGCATACGCGACCACGGAAAGCCCCGTGCGAACCCCCCAGACCCCCATATACTCTCGCCCCACGCAACCCTAGACCAGTGCGGACGAACCGGACCTGCGAGCAGACCCCATGCCCGACGCCATCCAGCGACTCCGCGACAATGTGCAGCGGGTCTTCCTGGGCAACAGCCCGGCCGTCGATCGGATCATCTGCTGCCTCCTCTCGCGCGGGCACCTCCTGATCGAGGACGTCCCGGGCGTCGGCAAGACCGTTCTGGCGAACACCATCGCCCGGAGCATCCACTGCTCCTTCAGCCGCATCCAGCTCACCCCCGACATGCTGCCGGGCGACGTGCTCGGCGTCTCCATCTTCGACCGCGAGACCGGCGAGTTCACCTTCAAGCGCGGCCCCATCTTCGCCAACATCGTCCTCGCGGACGAGATCAACCGCACCACCCCCCGCACGCAGACGGCGCTGCTCGAAGCCATGAGCGAGGCGAGCGTCTCCATCGACGGCGTCGTCCACCGGCTCGACCAGCCCTTCATGGTGCTCGCCACCCAGAACCCCTACGAGTTCGAGGGCACCTACCCCCTCCCCGAGAACCAACTCGACCGGTTCCTCATGCGCGTTCGCCTCGGATACCCCGCGCCCGCGGACGAGCGGCGCATCCTCGAACTCCGCCCGGCGACCACCGTGCTCGAATCGCTCAAGCCGGCCATCGACAAGGACGAGCTGCTGCACCTGCAAGCCGAGGTCGATCGCGTGCGTGTTGATCCCGCCCTGCTCGACTACGTCGTCGAGTTCGCCAACGCCACGCGCCGCCACGACCGCATCCAGATCGGCCTCTCGCCGAGAGGATCGCTGGCCCTCACGCAGGCCGCTCGCGCGACCGCCCTCTTCCGCGGCCGCGACTACGCCGTGCCGGAGGACATCCTCGACAACGTGACGTCCGTGTGCGCGCACCGGATCATCACGCGCACCTATCTCGGCGCCGCGCCCGAGGCCGCCGAGGACGTGCTCACCGGCATCCTCGAAACCCTCCAGAGTCCCGCCTGAGCGGGGGAGTTCGCCATGGCACGCATGGTCCGGTTCGAGCGCGACGGCCCGTACAAGATCGAGCCGGGCCAGATATCGGCTGACAAACCGCTCTGGATCTGCGGCTGCGGGCTGACGAAGAACCCGCCGTTCTGCGACGGCTCCCACAAACCCTGCCGCAACGAGCGGCCGGGCACGCTCTACGTCTACGACAGGGAGAGGGCCACGGTCGTCGAGCAACGCGACGACACCTGACCTGTTCGGTCAGTCGAGCATCGAGGCCAGCAACTCGACCGGGTGCAGCGCCCGCACGCCCACGCCGTCCTTGAGTTGATGCCGGCACGACGTGCCCGTGGCGACGACGGTCGCACCCGGATCGCCACGCACGGCGGGGAACAGGGCGAGTTCACCGATGCGCATCGAGAGGTCGTAGCGGCCGGTGGTGTAGCCGAACGACCCGGCCATCCCGCAGCACCCGGCGTCGAGCATCGTCAGTCCGTCGCCTGCAACCCGCCGCAGGAGCGCCCCGGAACTCTCCGCGCCCCAGAGCGCCTTCTGGTGGCAGTGCGCGTGAAAGAGCACACGGTTACCTTCGCCCCGTGCCGCGAGCGCGGCATCGACCACCGACTGGTTCGGATGACTCCCCCATCGCTGATCGAGGAAGTCCTCCACGAGCGAGGAGCGTGCCGCGATGCTTTGTCGAGCCTCGATCGGCGTGGTTGTCCGCAGGCTGAGCCAGTCGTCCTGGATAGCTGAGAGACACGACGGCTCCAGCACGAGGATCGACTCGACACGGTCGTCATCCAGCCACGGGAGCAACCGCCCGGCCGTGCGGTCGATCGTCGCGATGGCGTCTTCAAGCAGTCCCGTGGAGATCATCGCCCGTCCGCAGCAGCCGGCATCGGCGAGCGCGACGCGATATCCGAAGGCCGAGAACACCCGCACCGCCGCCTCGCCCAGCCCGTGCTCGCCGTAGAGCGTGAAGCAATCGCCGAACAGCACGACGGCCCGATCCCCGTCCCGCAGATGCCCCGGCCGCCTCGCCGCAAGCCCGGCAATGCGCCGATGCAGCGGCGCGGCGAACTCCGGCAGCGTGCGGCGACGGTCGATGCCAAGCGCCCGCTCCGCCATGCGGCGTGCGAACCCGGTCCGATTCACCGCGTTCGCCAGTCGAGGCGTGAGCGACGCCAGTCGAGAAAGTTCCCGCACGTGCCCGAAGACTCTCGCCGCGACCGGCGCGCCCCCCCGCTCGCGGTAGCCCTGCGCCAGGTACTCGGCCTTCAGTTTGGCCACGTCGACGTTGCTCGGGCACTCCGCCTTGCACGCTTTGCACGAGAGGCAGAGGTCAAGCGTGGCGAGCGTTTCGGCGTCGTTCCACGCGGGCAAGCCAGCCTCGCCGCCCGGGAACTGGCCCGTGATGGCGAGCCGCAGCGCGTTGCCGCGCCCGCGCGTCGAGTGCCGCTCGTCGAGCGTGCCCATGTACGACGGGCACATGGTCCCGCCGCGCTTCTTTCGGCAGACGCCCGCGCCGTTGCACTGCTCGACCGCGCCGCCGAACCCGTGCTGCTCGGCGTAGTCGAAGTACGTGTCCACGGCCGGCGCGCGCAGGTCCGCGCCCACCGGGCGGACTCGGAGTCTCTCGGTGATCGACTCGACGCCCGGCCCGCCGCGCCCGAGCGTTTCGCCCGCCCCGAGCGGGGCAACGATGTTGCCGGGGTTCAGGAGGTTCCGCGGGTCGAAGAGCGTCCTGACTTCGCGGAAGGCCCGCACGAGTTCCGGCCCGTAGAACCGCTCGATGAGCGGCGAGCGCACGCGACCGTCGCCGTGCTCGCCGGACATCACGCCGCCCAGGTCGCGGGCCAGGTCGGCGACCTCGACCGCGATCGATCGCAGGATCGCCAGGTCGCCCTCGTCGTGCAGGTCGATCATCGGGCGCACGTGCAGCACGCCAACGGACGCGTGCGCCCAGTAGGCCGCCTTCGTGCCGTGCCGCGTCACAATCTCCCGGAATCGGCGCACAAACTCGGCCAGTCGCTCGACGGGCACGGCGTTGTCCTCGACGAAGGTGACCGGCTTGCGCGCCCCCGGCACGCCGTGCAGCAGCGGCTCGCCCGCCTTGCGGAGCGCCCACGCACGCATCATCGCGGACGGCTCGGCGTGCAGCATCGCCGGGGCGCCGGGCAGCAGACCGCGCAACGCGGCGAAGCCCGCGTCGATCTCCCGCCTGTCGCGCTCGGCGGAGAACTCGACGTACAGCACCGCCGCGGGCGTCACGCCGTTCACCGCCGGCAGGACGTCCAGCAGGCGCGAGCAGCCGGGGTTCGCCTTCGCCAGCGAGATCACCATGTCGTCGAGCAGTTCGACGGCCGTGGGCCTCAGCGTGAGAATCGGGCCGACCGCCTCGACGGCGTCATCAAGCGACGCGAATCCGACCACCGCCAGCCCGCGCGCCACGGGCAAGGGCGACAACCGCAACTCCGCGCCGAGCGTCACCGCGAGCGTCCCCTCGCTTCCGCACAGCATCGGAGCGAGGTTGACGCCCTCCGGGAGCACGCCCGCGTCCAACTGCCGCAGCACCTCGTCCAGCCCGTACCCCGCGTTGCGGCGCACCGTCTTCGGAAATCGCTCGCGGATGAGCGAGGCGTGGCTGCGCACAATCTCGACGACCGCGCCGGTCAGATCAGCCACGCGCGGCTGCGTGCGGGCCGCCCCCGCCCCGAAGCGTGCCCGTGTCCCATCGGCCAGGCACGCCTCGATCGAAATCACGTTCTCGCTCGTCCGTCCGTAGCGGATCGACCTCGCCCCGGCCGCGTTGTTGCCGATGCAACCGCCAACGTTCGCGTGCCGGCTCGTCGCCGGGTCCGGCGGCCAGAACAGGCCCAGCGGCGCGAGCCGCTCGTTCAGTTCGTCCACGCACACGCCCGGCTCAACCCGGCACCGCCCCTCGCCCGCATCAATCGACGGCACGCCCCGGCAGTTCACAGAAAAGTCGATCACCACCGCCCGGTTCGTGCACTGCCCGGCGAGGCTCGTCCCCCCGCCGCGCGGCAGGATCGGCAGCCCACGCGAGCCACAGAACCGCACCGCCCGCACCGCGTCGTCAACGGACGCGGGGATGACCACCGCCAGCGGCTCGACCTGGTAGAGCGAGGCATCGGTCGCGTAGAGCATCCGGTCGTGCAGCCCGAGCCGGACCTCGCCCTCGACCGCCGCCGCCAGTTCGCGTCCCAGCCCGTCGAGGCCCGCGCGAACCGAACCCCCGTCGAGCACCGGCAGCCCTGCCATGCGACCTCCCGCGCCACTATACGGCCCGGCATGGCGTGTCACGCCCGCGCAACACGCCCGCGGGCCGGCACCCGATCCGAGCCGCCGGCGGTACCTAGGCTGCGCCGGGCCTGTTCACTCGCCCGAGCCAGGAGACGAACCGTGAGACACTCAACCACCGCGCTGGTGCTCGCCGCCGGGATGGCGCTCGCCGCGCCGCACGCCGCCCTCGCTATCGGCGACGGGGCGGATTCGCTGCCGATCAGCCAGATCACGCTGTACCGCTCCGGCGTCGGCTCGTTCGTGCGCCAGGGCGTCGTCGAGGGCGATGCGCAGGCCAGCCTCCGATTCCGCACCGAGCAGGTGAACGACATCCTCAAGTCGATGGTCGTGCTGGACCTCGACGGCGGCACGGTCGGGGGCGTGACCTACGCCTCGAAGGAGCCGCTGGAGCGCCGCCTGCGGGCGTTCGCGGTGGACATCTCCGACGACCCGAGCCGGGCTGTCCTGCTCACTCGCCTGCGCGGAGCGCAGGTGCTCGTGCGCACGACGGAGGGCGAGGAGCGCGGGGCGGTCCTGGGCGTCGAGGCGCGGAACATCGTGCATCCGCAGAGCAATCGCGCGACCGTCGAGCACTCGCTGAACCTCCTGACGGCCCAGGGCGTGCGGACGGTGCAACTCGACTCGGTCCGCTCGTTCCAGGTACTCGACGCCGCGCTGGCGGACGAACTGAACAAGGCCCTCGCCGCGCTGGCCGAGCACAGGGCCGATACGACGAAATCGGTGGCGATCGACTTCACGGGTCGCGGGTCGCGCCGCGTGGTGATCGCCTACGTGCAGGAGACGCCGGTGTGGAAAACCTCGTACCGGCTGGTGCTGCCGGAGGAGGGCGGCGACGCCGGGCCGCGGCTCCAGGGGTGGGCCATCGTCGAGAACACCACGGATGAGGACTGGCTGAACGTGCGGCTGGCACTCGTCGCCGGTCAGCCGGTGAGTTTCCGCATGGACCTCTACGAGCCGCTCTACCTCGACCGGCCTGAGGTGCCCGTGCCCGTGGCGGCGGGCGTGACGCCGCGCGAGTACGCGGCGGGCGGCGGGCAAAGCCCGTTCCGGGACGCACAGGAGGACAAGGCGATCGTCGCAGGCAGCAGACTGCTGGCACGCCCGCAGATGCCGGGCCCCCCCGGATCGCGCATGGAGAATGCCGAGGGCTTCTCAAGCGGGTTCGACCTGATGGTCGAGCGCGCTGCGGCGGCCCGTGCGACCGCGACCCAGGAGGGCGAGGTCTTCCAGTACGTGCTCGACGCGCCCGTCACGATTGCCCGCCAGCAGTCGGCCATGCTGCCGATCCTCTCCGCCCTCATCGACGCCCGGCGCGTGAGCATCTTCAATCGCAACGACGGCCTCTCCAGCCCCATGCGCGGCGTCGAGATCACCAACACCAGCGACCTGCAACTCATGCCCGGCCCCATCGCGGTCTACGACGGCTCGGCGTACGCCGGCGACGCCCAGGTCGGGCACGTTCCCGCGGGCGACAAGCGCCTGCTCGCCTATGCCGTCGATCTCGACGTGGCCGCGACCACCACCGACCGCGGCGCATCCTCCGTCCGCAAGGTCCGCATCGTGGACGGGCTGATCGAGCAGACCACGCAACAGCAGCACACGGTCGAGTACGCCTTCGAGAACAAGGACCGCGAGCAGGGGCGAACCATCATCGTCGAGCACCCGCTGGCGCCGGGCTGGGATCTCGTGGACACGCCCGAGCCGAAGGAACGCACGCAGGACACGCTGCGGTTCGAGGTCTCGGCGAAGGCCAACGACGCCGCGAAACTGGCCGTGACGCAGCAGGTTGTGCAGAGCCAGCGGCTGGAACTGCTCTCCTACGACCTGCCCACGCTGCTGGCGCACCAGCAGGCGGGTCGCGCGTCGGCGAAGGTGATCGAGGCGTTCCGTGAGGCCGCGCGGCGTCAGGCGCTCGTGCAGGAGGCCGAGCGCACCATCGCCCGACTTCAGAACGAGCGCAACGAGATCAACACCGACCAGCAGCGCGTCCGCCAGAACATGCAGACCGTGGACCGCCAGAGCGACCTCTACACGCGGTACGTCAAGCGGCTCTCTGACCAGGAAACACGGCTGGAGCAGATCGGCGCGGAGATCTCGCAGGCCACGAACGAGCGTGAACGGCTCCGGGCCGACCTCGCGGTCTACCTGCGGAGCCTCAACGTCGAGTGACCGTGCGACTCACCGGGCCAGCCACGCCAGCGCCACCTGCACCAGCACCACCGCCAGCGCGGCAGCCATGATGAGCAGGACCACCGGGTGCGCCGGCGTGCGCTCGCGCTGAGCCGGCCGCACCAGCCGCAGACGAGGCTCGACGCTCGGGCCGTGCAGCCCCTCGCCCAGGCGCGCGGCGTCCTGCACGATGGCGATCACGAGGTTTGTGTCGAAGGGGCGCAGGCCGAGGTTCACGCCCAGCGCAACGAGGCGGTCCCGCTTCTCGGGAGGCAGCACCGCCGCGCGCCCGCCCTCGAGCGACGCCGCCGCGCGAACGGCCATCGCCCAGCGGGCATCGGACGCCGTCAGCGCGGCCGCGGCGCGGTTCTCGACCTCGACCGCGTGGGCCGCGTCCGCCCACCGGATGTCGGGCGCGCCGTCGTCCGCACGCACCGTCCTGCGTCGCGGCAACGCCCCGGCGTTGACCACTCGCAACGACGGCACGCCGACTCGGGCCTGGAAACGCGGGTCCGTCACGCGCCATTTCTACGGGCGAACGGCGTGCCCGGCTCGCGGCTTGCGCTGCCCGGCGCACAATCGCCGTTATTCGGACGCGCCCGACGACCGATACACTCCCCGCCCCCGGCCGCCCGCCATCCCCGGAGCCGACGCGTGAGCGAGGACCGATCCGACAAGCCCGCATCGCCGCTCACGGAGGTGCGCACGCCGCTCGGACCGGGCGATGCGCTCGCCCGGCTCTCGACCGCCGCCAGGCGAGGCCGGCTGCCCGACTACCGGCAGGTGGGCGAGACGGGCTTCGAGGCCGAGGCGTTCGCCACGCCGTTCACGCACACGCTCGTGGGCGAACTCGTCGTCGGGCAGGACGGGACGACGCGCATCAGATTCACGCTTCGCCGCCCGTGGGCGATGCCGGCTCTCTTCGCGGTCGTGCTCGCCATCACGGTCTGGCCGGGTGTTTTGCTGACGGACTCGCTGCTGGCGACGTACTGGCCGACCTACGGCGGGTGGACGACGCGGATGCCCTGGCTGACCTACGCCTGGTACCTGCCGCTGACCGCGCTGCCGCTGCCGTGGGCGTGGCGGGCGTGCGTGCGCCGGTCGGCGTCGATGGCGCGCGAGTCCGCCCGCGAGACGATCGCGAAGATCGCCCGCGAGACGGACGGCACGGTGTCCGACCCGGCGTGAGACACGCCGGTCGGTGCGTCACTTGACGTCCTTGCCCTCCACCACGTCCAGCGGCTTCGGGTATGCGTGCCCGACGAACTCGCCCCGCTTCAACTTGCCGATGTAGGTGTGGTAGGCCTTCATCGCCTGAGACCCGAAGATGAGCATGATTGGGATGTTGGCGAAGAGCATGACGCCCGTGCCGAGGGCGGTCCACGAGTCGAGCTGGGCGTCCGTGCGGATGAACCCGAGCGTGGAGATGATGATGAGAGCGCAGTAGCACACCTTGTAGAGCATGACGCCGCCCGAGCCGACGAGGTACACGATCCCCTGCTCGCCGTAGTACGCCCAGGAGATCATTGTCGAGACCGCGAACAGCCAGCACGCGATGGTGACCAGCCACATGCCGAGCCCCGGCATGACGCGGTCAAAGGCGTGTCCGGTGAGCGCGGCCCCGACGAAATCGTTGTAGAGGCCCGGGCTGTCCAAGCGCGGCTCGTTGGGCGATGAGTACGGCGCCCAGGCAATCCGCAGCGTGCCGTTGGCGTCCTGAAGCGATCCGCGAAGGCGGTGCAGGTCGCGTCCCGTCTGCTCGTCCAGATCGCCATGGACGATCATGAACACGGTGTTCCCCGCTCGCCACGCGCCGCTGACTCGCTTCGCCTCGGCTGTTTTCTCGGGGACACCCTCGGAGTGGGGCACCCAGCGTGCCGGGTCGATCCCGAGCGAGACGACGGCGGCGCGCGGCCAGACCTTGTACACCGGTTCGCCCGGACCGGCCTCGCCGTTCAGGAACGCCACTTCGGCGTCGCTCTCGCTGATGAGCACGCCGTGGATCGTGCGCTGCTTGGTTCCCTCCTGCACGGTCAGTTCGTGGGCGTTCACGAGCGCGGGCATCGAGTCGAAGGCCGCCTCGGCGTCACGGTTCCACGCGCCGCTGAGCAGGATGACAAGCGTCGTCAGCGTGCAGACGACGATGGTGTCGATGAACGGTTCGAGGCCGGAGACAACGCCCTCGCGGACCGGCTCGTTGGTCTTGGCTGCGGAGTGGGCGATGGGGGCGGAGCCTTGGCCGGACTCGGACGAGAACAAGGCACGCTTCATCCCCCACAGGAAGGCGTACCCCGCCGTGCCGCCGAGGAACGCGCCGCCCGCCTCCGCAGGCGTGAACGCCGAGACCACGATGAGCTTCAGCATGGCGGGGATGTCGCCGACGTGGACGACGAGCACGTACACTGCGGCGAGCAGGTAGAGGACGCACATCAGCGGCACGAGCCGACCTGCCACCGCGCCGATGCGCTTGATGCCCCCGATGATGACCATGCCGACGACGATCGCCAGAATCACGCCGACCACATACTTGGGCACGGCCGGGAAGTAGCTGTTGGTAATCTCGGCGACGTTCCAGGCCTGGAACATGTTGCCGCCGGTGATGGCGGAGATGATGAGCGTGATGCAGAAGATGCCCCCGATGATCCCGCCGAGGGGCTTGAGGGCAGGGCTCCACTTCTCGAACCCCTTCTGCGCCACCCACATCGGACCGCCGTGGGGGTTCTCGGGGTCGTCGGTGTTTCGGTAGAGCATGGCGAGCGTGACCTCGGTCATCTTCAGCGACATGCCGAAGAGACCGACCATCCACATCCAGAAGACCGCGCCCGGGCCGCCCAGCGCGATCGCGAGCGCGACGCCGCCGATGTTGCCGAGACCCACCGTCGCCGACAACGCCGTCGACAGGGCCTGGAAGTGGTTGATGGCGCCGGGGTCCGACTTGTTGTCGTACTTGCCCCGGATCACCTGCACGCCGTGCGTCAGGGCGCGGTACTGCCCGAACCCGGACCAGATGGTGAAGAGCACACCGGTCGCGAGCACGATGTACAGGACGTAGTCGTGCCACAGCACGCCATTGACGATGTTGATGTAGTTCGTCAGGGTTTCCATGTCTGCTCCGTGCTGTGGGTCGCCAGCGCGATGCGGCCCGGGTCCGGTCGGCCGCGCGAGGACGCCCGAGTCTGTCCCGGGCGCGACCCCCGCCGCCCCGGGCGAGCGGGGAGTATCGTCGATCCTGCATGTGGTGTCCAGAGGCCCTGGTCGAGGCCTGTACAGCCGCCCTTCGAACCGAGGCCGAGCGCCTCGACGCTGAGCAAGCCGTCCGCGGCCTCGATGCCCTCGACGAGACGGCCTTCCACCCCATCCTGGCCGCAGGGCTGGACGCCGCCGATCTCGGGGTGCTCCGCGAGCAGCCCTACCCCGGCGTTCCCGCCCGCCGGGCACGCCTCCCCGAACGGGAGCGGTGCGACCTGGTGGTGCTCGGTCGCCCCGGACTGCGCCTGCTGGACGAGACAGCCGAACTCCGCCAGCGCGACCGGGCCGCGGGGACACTCTTCGAGAAGGCTGCCGCCGCCGAGCGCCTGCCCGCCGGGGCCGTCCCTCCCGCCGAGGCCGTCTGGCTGGAGGTGAAGGCGGTTGGTCAGTTCACCTACGTCGAGGGGTTCGCCGGCCCCAACAGGCGCTACGCGGCCGAACTGGTCGGCGGCCCGCTGGCCGACGCCCGCAAACTCTCTGCCGACCGCTCGATCCGGCGTGCCGGCGTCGTCGTCGTGCTCTTCACCGCGGACGCCGCGACCGCCGAACACGACCTGCACGCCCTCGTTCACAAAGCCCTCGACCGCGATCTGCCCGTCGGCTCGCCCATCATCCAAGGCTTCGACATGACCGACCGGATCGGCAACGCACGATGCACGGTAGCCCTTGTGCCGGTGCGCTCCCGCCACGACTGACCGCCCGGCGTCAGACCGTCTCGGCCGCGATGCTCACCAAACCGAGTGACTGCTCGATGGCGTCGGCCGCATTGCGGGCGGCGTGCCGGCCGGCGAACTTCTCGGCGATCCTCGCCATTTCGGCCCGCTGCCGGGCCGCCAGCGAGGGGTCCGCGAGCAGGTGCAACGCCTGCTCGGTGATCGGCTCATGCCCGGCGAAGTGAGGCACCAGTTCGGGCACGATCTCGCGCCCCGCGATCAGGTTCGGCAGCGTGAAGAACTCCGTCGAGAGCACCCACCGTGCGAGCAGCACGTACACCAGCGGGTTCGAGCGATAGACGATGACCATCGGCCGCTGCTGGCGGGCGATCTGCAGCGTCACGGTGCCGCTCACCACCAGCGCCAGTTCGCACCAGTGGATGACGACGTCGGCGCGCCCCGAGACCACGCTGAGCGATTCGGGCCAGCCGCCGTGGCTCGCCGCGATCGCCCGCAGCCTCTGCTCGACGGCGGGCGTCGTCGCGGCAACCACGCCGACCGCCCCCTCGTGCGCATTGCCGATCGCCCTGAACGCCCCCAGCAGCAACGGGAAGTTCTTCGTGATCTCGGATGGGCGTGAACCGGGCATCAGCGCGATGCGGGGCGAGCCATCGGGCAGACCCGCCGCGGCCTCGTCGAGCGCGGCGCGGTCGAGCGGCCTGTCGAAGAGCGGGTGCCCGATGAACCGTGCCGGGATGCCCCGCTCGCGGAACCACTTCTGCTCGAAAGGAAGCAGGCAGAGCAGCAGGTCCGTGAGCCGGCGCAGTTTGTGGATGCGCCAACCCCCCCACGCCCACACCTGCGGCGCGACCAGGTGCACGATGCGCAGCCCCATCGAGCGCGCGATCCGGCAGATCGGGAAGTTCGCCGCGGGCGAGTCCACCGGCACGACCAGCCGGACCTCCGGGTGCCGTTCGAGCCACGCTCGCACGCGCCGGTTGATCCGCTGGTGCTCGCGCACCTTCGCCAGACCCGGCACGCCCATGACCGCGTCCTCGCCCGTGCGTTCGACGAGCGTGGCCCCCGCGGCCGCCATCTTCGGCCCGCCCCAGGCGTAGATCGGCAGCGTGGGATGCCGCATCCGCAACTCGCGCACGACCGCCGCGGCGTGATCGTCGCCGCTCGGCTCGAAGGCCGTGAAGAGCACCCCCGAGACCTCGGGCGCGACGGCGGGCAGGCTCTCGGCGCGGCGGCTCAAGGACGGACTCAAGCGACCGGCGGGCGACAAGTCAACGCCCGCGCCGGCCCTTCAGAATCCGGCGGCTCTGAGCCAGTCGGAGGGTTGGCGGTCCAACGCGATGGCGACAGCGACGAGCGATTCGAGGCTCGGCAGGTGGGCGCCGCGCTCGATCGAACTCAACTGGCTCACGCTCACCCCCGACTCGTCGGAGAGTTCCTTGAGCGTCCAGCCGCGCTCGGTCCGCGCCAGACGGATGTGGCGTCCGAGTTCCTGCCGCAGCCGGTCCTGCGGGCGCTCGCCGAGGTGGAACGCCGCCGCCGCCTGCGCGAGCGTCCGGCGCAGTTCCTCGACGGAGAACGGCTTGGCGAGATAGTCGAAGACGTCCTGGCGGAAGGTCTGCCTCATGCTGTCCAGAGACGGGTATCCCGTGACGACGATGACGCACAGCCGCGACCACCGGCGGCGGATCTCGGCCAGCACCTCCTCGCCGCTGTGCGGACCCATCTTGATGTCCAGCAGCACCACGTCCGGCAGCGCGCGTTCACACTCGGCGTAGAAGTCCGTGGGCGTGGCCACCGCCCGTACCTCGTGCCCCTCCTCCTCCAGCACGCGCCGGACGTACTCGCGGAAATCGTCGTCGTCGTCGAGGGCCACGATCGACAGCCGGTGCAACACGGATTCGTTCTCTGCGGGTGTCACGGCGAAGACATTGACTCCCATGGCCGGTGGCCGGGACTACCCCGCCACACCCTTCGGTTCGGGCGCCGGCGCGGGCAATATGACCTCGAAGACCGCTCCGGTCCGTCCGGGCCGGTTGCGGGCCAGCATAACGCCGCCGTGCTCCCGCACGATGCCCTCGGCCACTGCCAGGCCCAACCCCGTGCCCCGGGCGTCCAGGGTCGTGCTCACGAACGGCTCGAAGACCCGCGAGAGGACCGCAGGCTCGATGCCGGGGCCGTTATCCGAGACCGTCAGGGCGATCCAGTCGGCTCCGTCGCGTCTTGATTGTGTCGCCTCGATGACCACCCTGGGCGGGCCGCCGGCCTGCGACCTGCCCGCGCCGCGCCGGGCGGCATCCACCGCGTTGCGGACGAGGTTCACGAGCACCTGCACCACCCGGTCGCCGTCGCAGTCGAGTTCCATCCCCTCCGGCACGAGGTTGGTCACCGTGACGTCGGACGAGCCGCGGTCGAGGCGGACGAGCGTCAACGCCTCCTCCACAAGCGGTCGCAGGCGAACCCGGGCGGTCTCGGGCGGGCGGGCGCGAGCGAAGTCCAGCAGGCTCTCGCTCAGGCGTTCGAGGCGTCGCACGACCCGGACCATCAGTTCGGCCTCGGCAGCATCAACACTGTGAGACGGATCGGCCGCCAGTTTCTCCACGAGTCCCTTGAGCACCGCGAGCGGCGTGTTCAACTCGTGCGCAATGCCGGCGGACATCATCCCAAGACTCGCAAGCCGGTCCGCGTCCGCGAGGTTGCGGCGGGCGGTCTCCAGCAGGTGATTCTTGCGCCGCAGGTCCGTCGCCACCTCTTCCAACCGGCCGAGCGCATCGGCGAGCGCGGCCTCGTGCCGGCGCAGCGATACGATCGACCGGTTCCGCGAGCGCATGATGTCGCCCAGTTCGTCGGCGGGAATGGCCGATTCAGGGATGATCTCCTCCGAAGCGCGCCCGGCCTGCACCGCTTCGTCCGCGGCGAGAATGCGCCGGATCGGCGAGTAGACCTGCCGTGGCAGCACGAAGACCTCGAACGCCGCCGCGATCAGTCCGTAGAACGAGAGCAGCGCCAGCGCGACCAACCCGTAGAGGCGCAGCACGGCGGAACGCGCCGCCTCGATCTTCGCTCGCGAAGCGACGAACTGCCCTTCCCCTTCTTCCCACGCGACGAACAGCACGGCGATCTCCCCCTCCCCCGCATCGGACTCGGTCGGCACGCCTGTCGGCGTCCACGGCCTTGCCCGCGCGAGCGCCGCCACTCCGGCGTCGAGTCCGAGTTCCTCCGCGCTGCCGGCACGCACCTCCAGCCCTCGCTCGCGCGCCGAGGCGCTCATCGCCAGGGCGGAGAGGTCGGCCGTCGGACCACCCGCTCGTGCCTCGGCCGCGACGAGTCGCAACGCAAGCGCGGCATGATCGGCCTCCGCTTCCCGGACAACCTTCGCGAGCGCGGGCCGAAGCGCGAGCAGCAGGATCGCCGTCAGTGCCAGCGAGAAACAGGTGTGCAGGACGATCAACTTCCGCCGCACGCCCATGCCAAAGAACAGCCGCCGACGGCGTTTCTCGGGCCGAGCGCCGTTCGCCACCCCACCCTCGCCACCTACACTCGCCCCGTGATCGGCCACGGAGGATCGTTCGAGACGCGCGCGCCCGGGGCAAGCGCCCCACCGGCGGACGCCCGGGACGCCGCGACGCGCCTGATCGCCCGCCACGCGCGCCGTTTTCCGAACCTCGAACCCGCCGACCTCGCGGACGAGGGGCTTGATCCGCGCGATGCCGCTCTCGCCCACGCCATCGCGGACGCCTGCGTGCGCCGCTGGCTCACCCTCCGCTTCCTGCTGGAACGATGCCTGTCGCGCCCGTGGTGGAAGGTGGAGCCGAAGGTGCAGGCTGCCCTGTTGGTCGGGTCCGCGCAACTGCTCCTGCTCGACCGCGTGCCCACGCACGCCGCGATCGACGAGACGGTCGAGTGGGCGAAGCGGAACGTGCGGCCGGGAGCGGGCGGGATGGTGAACGCTGTCTTGCGTGCGCTCGCGAGGTTGCGCGCATCGGACGGAGCGGGTGAGCGGGCGCTGCGCGAGCGGGCGACGCTCCCCCGAGACGAACTGCCGCTCTCCGACGGCCGCGCACTCGCCCTTGCAGGGCCGATCCTGCCGGACGATCCCGTCGTCCGCCTCGGCGTCGCGACAAGCCTGCCCGAGTGGCACGTTCGCCGCTGGGCACAGAAGCACGGCTACGACTGGTGCCGGTACCAGGCGTTGCACACCCTCGTGCAGCCGCCGACCGTGCTCAACGTCGCCCACGCCGCATCACCGTTGCCCGCGGATACTCCGGTCGAGCCTCACGATGCACCCGGGCACCTCGTCTGGACCGGCTCGCGTGCCGCGCTCGTTGCGCTGCTGCGGAGCCGTTCCGACGTCTGGGTGCAGGACGCCGGCTCCGCGCTCTCGGTCGGCGCGGCCGCGAGCGAGCGACCGTCGCTCATTGTCGATGCCTGTGCCGGGCAAGGCACGAAGACCCGACAACTCGCCGCGACGTTCCCTGACGCCCGGATCGTGGCCACGGACGTGGACGACGCACGCCGCTCCGTGCTGGCGACGACGTTCGCTCGCCATCCCGGCGTCGAAGTCGTTGACCCCTCCCAACTCCGTCAGCGGTGCGACGGGCGGACGGACCTCGTGCTGCTCGACGTGCCGTGCAGCAACAGCGGCGTCCTCGCCCGGAGGACCGAGGCGAGGTACCGACTCGGAGAGCGCCAGCTTGAACGCCTTGCCGGGACGCAGCGGCAGATCATCGCCGACTCGATCCCTCTGCTTTCCCCACGAGGGCGCATCCTCTACTCGACGTGCAGCCTCGAACCGGAAGAGAACGAGGGGCAGGTCGAGTGGGCGGGCACCTGGCACCGTTTCAAACCGGCGCGCCGCACCCTCGCCGAGCCGACCGGCCTGCCGGGATGCACGCCCTGCGCGTACCGCGACGGCTCGTTTGCCGCCCTGCTCGCGCGTTGAAGGCAGGCGACGAGGGGCGGGCGTCTGGCGTGCGGGCTACACTCTCCGCCACCCCTTCGGGGGCCACGCGTGCGGCGACGGAACGCCGCGGCAGGGCGCCGAGTCCGGTCCTTTCGCTCCGCCGAGGTGCGGCCGATGAACCTGCTGGACATCCTCACACCCGAGTGCATTCGCGCGCCGCTGCACGCGGCCGACAAGCGCGGGGTGATCGATGAACTGGTGGACCTGCTCGCCGTCGCTGGCAAAGTGGAGAACCCGGCAGCGCTCAAGGAAGCGGTCTGGACACGCGAGCAGACCCGCACCACCGGCATCGGGCACGGCCTGGCCATCCCCCACGGCAAGTGCCCGGGCATGCCCGCCCTCGCCATGGCGCTGGGACGGCCCGCGCAGCCGCTCGACTTCGAGGCGATCGACAACCAACCCGTCCGCCTCGTCGTCCTCCTCGCCAGCCCGACCGACCGAACCAGCGACCACATCCAGGCCCTCGCCCGCATCAGCCGCCTGATGACGATGGAGGACTTTCGCGAGCAGATCTACAGCGCGGCCAGCCCTCAGGAAATCTGGGAACTGCTCAAGGCCGCTGAATCCCGGTCCTGAGCACGCGAGCCGCGCGTCCCGTTCACGGCGCGGCTCGCGACGATCACCGCTGCGAGCGCCTCCATCCTGCCCAGAGCACGGTCGGCCTGCGACCGGAAGATCACGAACGGGAAGAGCGTCGCCAACGCCACGACCAGCCCGAACGCGGTCGTGTACAGCGCCTCGCCGATGCCGCCCGCCACCAGCGCGGGGTCCGTCACGACCTCCGCCCCGCCGAGCAACCGGAAACTGCGGATGATGCCCGTCACCGTGCCCAGAATGCCGAGCATCGGGGCGGCCGTGATGATGGTCGAGAGCGGAACGGCGAAACGCTCGAGCGCGGGACGCATCGCCTCGATCTGCTCGGCGGCGAGGGCTTCCAGCGCCTCGCGCGACGCCTCCCCTGAACCCAGCAGCGACGCCGCGAGTCGGCCGTAGACCGAAGGATCGGAGTCCGCCAGCGCTGTGGCCGCCGCGGCGTCGCCCTTCCGCAGCCTCGACGTGATCTTCGCCAGCCGCCGGACCCGGCCCCGGCTGTGCGTCGTCAGCCAGAAAACCGCCCGCTCGAAGCAGAGCGCGCCCGCGAGCAGGCTCAACGCCAGCAGCGGGTACATGACCCACCCGCCCGTGCGGAAGATCTCGATCAGCAACTGGACCCAGCCGGGCATAGGCCCGGATGGTAGCGAGAAAGAAAGGGCACCGGCGGTCGCCCTCTATACTCACGCCGCGTGAGCCCGCGTTGCACGAGTTCCGTTCCGGCCGCATCGAGCGAGGCTGTCGGCCGCTCGGCCGGCCTGTCGCCCCGGGTGATCGCTCCGCTTGAGGCGATCGAACGGGAACTCGCCTCGGCCATCGATCAGGCCGGCTACCCACCCGCGTTGGACGCCGCGCTGCGCTACGCGGCCCTCGACGGCGGGAAACGACTGCGCCCGCTGCTGGCGTGGCACGCCTGCGATGCCGTCTGCGGCCGCGGCAAGCCATCGCTGCCCACCTGTGCCGCCGTGGAACTCGTCCACGCCTTCAGCCTCGTCCACGACGACCTGCCGTGCATGGATAACGACGATCTGCGCCGCGGTCGACCTACGCTGCACAGACACGCGGGAGAGGCCATCGCGCTGCTCGCCGGTGATGCGATGCTCGCCCTCGCCTTCGCGACCGTCGCCGGCGGCTCTCACACCTCGCTGTCGTCGTCGCTCACGACGGAACTCGCGCACGCGACCTCGGCGATGATCGTCGGCCAGACACTGGACACGCTGGGGCACGACGAGCCCGTACCGACGCGTGCCACGCTCGAACGCATCCACGCCAACAAGACCGGCGCGCTCATCCGCGCCGCGGTTCGCATGGGCGCGATCGTGGGCCTGTGCGAGACGGGCGCGAGTCCGGGGCGTCCCGACCCGCTAGCCGCCCTGACGGACTACGCCGAGGCCGTGGGGCTGCTCTTCCAGATCATCGACGACCTCCTCGACGTCGAGCAGTCGAGCGAGCAGATCGGCAAGCGGGCCGGCAAGGACGCGGCCGGGGGCAAACTTACCTACCCCGGCTTGCTCGGCATCGAGGCGTCGCGCCGCGCGGCGGCTGACCTTCATGCACGAGCGGTCCAAGCCATCAACCCGCTTGGCCCGGAGGCGGCCAACCTCCGAGAACTGGCGGACTACATGGCGGTTCGGACGAAATAGAGGCTCCAACGAACGCCGGGAGGGCCGGCACCGAAGAATCCGGGCCACAGGCATGCGGGAGTGGCCTACACTATTTTCAGAATATACTGAAAATAACGGTCTGCCGGCACCAGGAACACGAATGTCCATCCTCGATACCATCCAAAGCCCCGCCCAGCTCAAGGGGATGAGCGTCGAGCACCTGGAGACGCTGGCGGCCGAGATCAGGGCGGCGATTGTCCGGCAGGTCGCCCACTCCGGCGGGCACCTCGCCCCGAACCTCGGGGTTGTTGAACTCACGATCGCCCTGCACGCGGTCTTCGACTTCGCGCACGACCGGCTGCTCTTCGACGTCGGGCATCAGTGCTACCCCCACAAGCTGCTCACCGGGAGGCAGCACATGCTCCCGGGATTGCGCACACGCGCCGGCATGGCGGGCTTCCCCGCCCCGAGCGAGTCCCCCTACGACCTCTTCGCCGTCGGGCACGCGGGCACCGGCATCTCCACCGCGATCGGCATGGCCCGCGGCGACTCGCTCAACGGCGAGGCCTACGACCCGCGCACCAACCCCGACGGCCGGCGCGTCGTCACACTCATCGGCGACGCCTCGATCGTCAACGGCGTGGCGATGGAGGGCCTCAACAACGCCGGCACGCTCAAGCGTCAGTTTCTCGTCGTCCTCAACGACAACGGCATGTCCATCAGCAAGCCCCAGGGCGCGCTCTCGCAGTACTTCGACCGCTTGCGCCTCAGCCACCTCTACGCGGACTTCAAGAAAGGCGCACGCGACATCCTCCGCCACGTCCCCGGCGGTTCGCTCCTCGAAGAGGCCTACCACCGCATGGGCGAGGCCACGAAGGCCATGATCTCCGAGGGCAGTTGGTTCGAGCACTTCGGGCTTGTCACCGTCGGCCCCATCGACGGGCACGACCTTCCGACGCTCATCGAGTTCCTCTCCGAGGCCCGCGAGTTCGACCGCCCGATGGTCCTCCACGTCAAGACCGTCAAGGGCAAGGGCTTCGATTTCAGCGAAAAGGACTCCTCGCGCTTCCATTCCCCCCCCGCGTTCCAGCTCGCCGAGGAGGATGAACTGCTCTCTGAGGGGTGCCGCGTCGAACTCCGCTCCGACGGGCGGTCGTTCACCCGCGCCTTCGGCGACGCGGTGCTGGACATGATGGAGCGCGACCCGTTGGTCGTCGCCTGCACGGCAGCGATGCCGGACGGCACCGGCCTGACGAGCGTTCTCGAACGATTCCCCGATCGCGCGTGGGACACCGGCATCTGCGAGAGCCACGCGATGGACATGATGGCCGGCCTCGCCCGCACCGGCCGCCGACCGTTCTTCGCGGTGTACTGCACGTTCCTCCAGCGTGCGTTCGACCAGACGTTCCAGGAGGTCTCGTTGCAGGGTTTGCCGGTGCGCCTGTGCCTTGACCGTGCCGGCCTCGTCGGCGGCGACGGCGCGGTGCATCACGGCTTTTGCGACGTCGCGCTGCTGCGCGTGCTTCCCGACGCCGCGATCATGGCCGCCATCGACGAGCCGAGCCTGCTCGCAGCGCTCGAGTTGATGCGAACTTACGACGCGGGCCTGTCATCGGTGCGCTACCCGCGCGACGCCGTGACAATGCGACTGGCTTCCCAGCCGTGCCCCCCCTTCGAACTCGGACGTGCCCGCCGCCTCACTCCGGCGTGCCCCGCCACAGAACTCGACGCAGCCGTGCTCGCGTTCGGCACGCCTGCCATCGCCGCGCTCGAAGCCGCCGACGCCCTTGCGGGCGAGTACCGCGTCGGCGTCTGGGACGCCCGATTCGCCAAGCCCATCGATGGGGACCTCGTCGCCGAACTGCTCACTGCTGGCGTGCCGATCGTCACGGTCGAGGACCACTCCGTCATCGGCGGCTTCGGCGCGGCCGTCCTCGAAACCGCGCAGGCGCTCGGCCTGGACGCGTCGCGTCTGACGCGCCTCGGCATCCCGGACCTGTGGATCCATCAGGACTCACGCTCGCGCCAACTGGCCGAAGCCGGGATCGACGCCGCGGGCATCGCCCGCGCCATCCGCGCCGCGACCGGCGCGCGTCTCCCGAAGGCCGCCATCGAAGCGACGCCACCCGCATCGATCGAGCCACCCGTCCGCTAGACTCCGCCATGCCCCGCGCCGCGCTCCTCGCCTACAGGCACGACGACGCCGAATCGGCCCGCGCCGCGACGCTGGTGCGCCCGCTCGTTGAGCGTTTCGGCCGACTCGTCGGCGTCGTTGATGCCAACGACCACTCGGCCTCGTTCGAGAGCCGCGGCGCGGACCTCCTCATCGTCCTCGGCGGTGATGGCACCCTGCTCGCGATGGCCCGACGCACCGTCGGCCTGGACGTCCCGCTGCTGGGCGTGAACCTCGGCCGCCTCGGCTTCATGGCCGAGTTCGACCTCGCCTCCCTCACCACCCACGCCGCGTCACTCTTGGGCGATGCACCGCTCAGCCTCCACGAGTTGGCGCTGCTCCACGCCGCCGTCCACGCACCGGACGGCTCGACTCGATTCGAAGGCCCCGCGCTCAACGAGTGCGCCATCACCGCGGGCCCGCCGTACCGCATGATCGAACTCGCCCTGAGCATCGACGGCGTGCCCGGGCCGATCGTCTCCGGCGACGGGCTGATCGTCTCCACACCCACCGGGTCCACCGCGTACAACGTGTCCGCGGGCGGGCCGATCGTGGCGCCGGGGGTCGGGGCGTTCGCCATCACGCCCATCGCGGCCCACACGCTCTCCTTCCGGCCCATCGTCGTCCCCGACACGGCCCGCGTCGAGATCGCCGCCCTGCGCGTGAATCGCGACGAACAGGGCAACGGCACCACCCTTGTTCTCGACGGCCAGGTGCAGACCTCGCTTGCCGCCGGCGAGCGCGTCTCGCTCTCACGCAACGGGCGCGGCGTGCGTTTCGTCCGCAACCCGGAGGGCAGTTTCTGGGCCACCGTGATCGAGAAACTCCACTGGGCCGCACAGCCCCGCATGCGAACCCCGTAGGAGAGATTCGACCATGCGACTCTGGATCATCCGCCACGGCAAGGCCGAGCCGGCTTCCACCACGGGACGCGATGAGCACCGCCTGCTCCGCGATCGCGGCCGCCGACAAGCCCAATGGCTCGGCGAGGCGCTCCGCGACAGCGACGCGCCCCCCACGCTGATCCTCTCATCGGGCCTGCTGCGCGCCATCGAGACCGCCAGCATCCTCCAGGGCACGCTCGGCTGCCCGCTGCGGGTTGAGCAGGCGCTGGAAACGGGTCACCCAGCAGAGGACGCGCTGCGGCTCATCGCATCTCACGCCGACGCGGGGTCGCTCGCCGTCGTCGGGCACAACCCGCAACTGGAGTCGTTGGCCGCGATGCTTATAGGCAGCGGCGCGAACGCGTCGCCGGGCATCAGGACCGGGCAAGCCCTCGGGCTCGCGCTGACACGAACGGGGGACGGCGCCCCGTTCGGTACGCTCATACGCTCGCTGCGCGCGGACGAGTCCTCGATGGCCCTCTGAAGGCCAGACGCGAGCGCCGCGGGCGAGCGTGAGCCACCGCCGGCCACAGTTTCCGCGAACTGCTCTTTTCTCCCATTCGACGACCTGTCGCGCGCCGCGGCGGCGCGACTTCTGTTTATGATCGCGTGCATCGTCCCTTCCGGGAGAACCGTCATGGCCACGTTCGATCTCGCACGCCTCACGCTCGCTTTTTTCATGCTTGCCCTGGCTGCTTCGTGCACGAGCGCGCCCACGCACGCTCGCACGAGCGACCAGTACCCGCTCACCCGATGCCCCGTCTCGGGGCGAGCGCTCGGCGAGAGTCCGGTCGTCCGCGAGATCGACGGACGCGAGGTGCGGTTCTGCTGCGAGGCGTGCCCCGACCGGTTCGAGGCCGCGAAGGCCGAGCGGTTCGCGAAGTTCGATGCTGAACTGATCGCGTCGCAACTGCCCGACTATCCCACGGACGAGTGCATCGTGACCGGCGCACCGTTGACGCTGGACGGGAGGGACGTGTCGATCAACATCATCTACCGCAATCGCCTGGTCCGGGTCTGCTGCGAAGACTGCCGAACGCAGTTCGAGAGCGCGCCCGATCGTTATCTCTCCATGCTCGGCGAAGCCCGGCGCGAGGCCCACGCGAACGAATGACGCGCCCCCGTTCACGGACGCCGTCCGACGCTCTCGCCAAGCCGCAACGTCCCGGGGAGGACTCGAACCTCCGACCTGCGATTTAGAAGACCGCTGCTCTGTCCAGCTGAGCTACCGGGACACCCGGACGGATGATATCGCTTCACGGCGCGACCCGAGGACGCGGGACGACCGCCCGCTACGCCCGGACGACCCTGCAGACCCCGTTCTCCCGCTCGTAGCGGGGCATGCCGGGCTGAACGTCCATCGCCCACAAGTCGATACCGCCCACGACCGACTTCGCGCCGGCGAAGCCGTGCCGCTGGAGGAGCAGCGCGGCCTTGACGGAGCGATTGCCGTGGTGGCAGATGACGCCGATCGGCAGCTCATCGCTCATCCCGCGCTCAGACAGAGCGTCCTCGATCTCGTCGAGCCGGGACTCGAGTTCGTGCAGCGGGATCAGCACCGAGCCTTCGACACGACAGACCTCCCACTCCTCGGGCGTGCGGCAGTCGATGATCAGGAAGTCGTCGCGTGTGCACAACTCCCGCGCGGCGACGCGCGGCGACATCTCGAAATCCTCGTGAAAGAGGTAGCCCACCGGCAGCCCGTTCTCGTCGAGCGTCATCTCCTTCATTCGGCGGCCTCCTTGGTCATCTCGTCGGCGGCAGGCTCCTCGGCCACGCCGCTCTCACCCGACTCGAACTCGTCGATGGGGACGAGCCTCGCCCGATCCGGCTCTCGCTGCCACGCCGCCTTCGGGCTCCAGCCCGTGCGCCACTGCGGGTACACGAACAGCCCCGGCACGATCGCTGCACCCTCGATCGCCGCCTTGCCGAAGCCCAGGAACCCGTGCCCGATCTCGCCGACGCACTCGCCGGACTCGAGATCAAGGGAGGAGATCGGCGTCGGGAACTCGCCGCGTGCACGCGCGGTGTCGGTCGGCCCCGAGTGCAGCGTGGCGTAGGTCGGACGGTGCGAGACGCCGTCCACGCCAGCCTCGAACCGGACCAGCGCCCAGTTCGACCGCTCAAGGCCGGTCAGCGACGGGCCGTCGGCGATGCGGTCCGGGCGCGGCTCAGCCCAGTGCCCATCGATGGCCTCCAGGCGAACGCTGTCGTCTAGCGTCGCCCGGTCGTTGTGGTAGCTCATACAGCCGGCGAGAGAAGTCCCGGCAGCCAGCACGGCGAGCACGGGTCGCACCGGGAGGCGTCGGTATGGGTGTGTCATGCCCCCAGCGTATCACTCCACCCCGCCCAGCACCAAGCGAACGGCCTCGAGGCAGGTCTCCTCGTCGTACCCGCGACGGGCCAGGAACGCCGCGAGCCGACGACGTGCGGCCGCGGGATCCAGTCCTCGCATCGACGCGGCCCGGCGTGTGGCGGCCTCAACCGCCCGATCGAGGTCGCTCTGTCGGCCGAACGCCCGCTCGACGGCCTGGGCCGCCTGCCCCTCGTCAATGCCCCGCTGCGCGAGCCGGTCCCGCGCGAGCCGGCGCGAGACTCGCCGCTCCGCCATGCCGATCGCCGCGATCTCGGCCAGCGCCCGCTCGTCGATCGCCCCCGCTGCGGCCAGGCGATCCGCGGCCGCCGCGGCGACGGTCGCGTCGTGTCCCCGTTCCTTGAGGCGCGCCACAAGTTCGGCCCTTGTGCGAGGCCGCGCTCGGGCGAGCCGCACCGCATCCCGCCGGGCGGCGCACAGCGCGATCGCGTCGCGAAGTCCTGCCGCCATGCTCGCGTCCAGAACCGCGCCGCGCACAGTGCCCAGCCGCTCCGCTTCCGCTGCGTCAACCTCTCCCGTGCGCGCGCCGTCGAGCACCACCACGAGGAGCGAGGGGTCGCGCTTCGAGCGCCGCACGCCTGTGACCCGCTTCCCGGCTCTGATCTCGACCGCGCTCACGACAACTGCCCCAGGTACGCCGCGATCTCGGAGGCCGCTTTGGCGTCGCCGACGCGCCTCGCGACGGCCAGCCCGTCCTCGAGGGTCCGTCTCGCCCCGTCCTCGTCCCCCATCGCTTCGAGCGACCTCGCCAGGTGGAAGTGCGTGTAGGCGTTGTCGGCGTCGGCGGCCGCGGCACGCCGGTAGTACTCGACGGCCCGCTCGTGCTCGCTCCGCCTGGCCCACTCCTGCGCCAGACCGTAGAGCACGAACCCGTCCGTCGGGTCCACGGCGAGCAGTCGTTCGAGTTGCTCGATGCTGGGCACGCTTCCATCGTATCGTGACAAGCCCCGTGCGGGAGCAGGGGTCCACGCCATATCCTCCGCCGGACACCGGGAAGAAGGGAGCACCCATGCACAACGTCAGGAAGATCGGCGTCATCGGAGCGGGCCAGATGGGCGGCGGGATCGCGCAGGTCGCGGCGGTGGCGGGGTTCACGACGATCGTCCATGACCCCTTCCCGGGGGCGCTCCAGAAGTGCCGCTCGCTGCACGACAAACTCCTCGCCCGGGCGGTCGAGAAGGCCAGGATGACGCAGGCCGACGCCGACGCCGCGAAGAGCCGGCTGACCTACGCCGATGGCTTGGACGCCCTCGCCGGGTGCGACGCCATCATCGAGGCCGTCGTCGAGGACGCGGGCGTGAAGAAGCAACTCTTCGGCGAACTCGTCGGCCTCGTCTCCGACGGCGGGCTGCTCGCCACCAACACCTCGTCCATCAGCATCACGGAACTGGCGACGGCGGTCGGCGGCGCGGCCGACCGTTTCATCGGCATGCACTTCTTCAACCCCGTGCCGGTGATGAAACTCGTCGAGGTCATCAAGGGCCTGGCGACGAGCGAGCAGACCACCGCCCGCACGATCGCGCTGGCCGAGGCGATGGGCAAGACGCCCGTGCCCGCCAACGACCGCCCCGGCTTCGTGAGCAACCGCGTGCTCATGCCGCTCATCAACGAGGCCTTCTACGCGTGGATGGAGGGCGTCGCCGAGCCGCAGCACATCGACGAGATCATGAAACTCGGCTGCAACCACCCCATGGGTCCGCTGCGCCTGGCCGACTTCATCGGGCTGGACACGTGCGTGCACATCATGGACGTGCTGGCAAACGGCCTGAACAACGACCGCTACCGCGCCTGCCCGCTCCTCAAGCAACTCGTTGCCGCAGGACGGCTGGGCGACAAGACGGGGCGGGGGGTGTACGACTACTCGCAGAAGTGAAGCAACCGACGACCGGCGCGCCGGCCACGTGACAAGGGACAGCGTGGTTACAATCCGGCGTGCGCATCCCCCTCTCCCGAGTCTGGCGGGCCTTCCCCGAACTCGACCGCTTCACGAACGAGCAGTGCGCCCGCTTCGTCCGCGCGGCCTGCCGGACGGGAAGGCGGCACGTCCATCACGCCGCCCTTCTGGTGCTGTTCCTCTTGTTCGTGGTGGCGTCTGTCCTGCTGGCGGCCGGCATAGCTCACGTCTTCGAGAGACTTTGGGCTCCATCCAGCCGAGGCGCCCGCGTTGCGAACGTCGTGCTGGTTGTGCTCATGCTCGCCATCGTCGCGCTGCCTCCGCTGCTGGTCATGCTCATCCGCGACCGCCTGCTCCTCCGGCGCATCCGGCGGGTGTTGCGGACGCGGGGGGCGTGTCCGGGGTGCCGGTACACGCTGGTGGGGCTGCCGGTTTCGGCCGCGCTGGCCGTCGTCTGTCCGGAGTGCGGGTATGAGGCCGAGGTCGATCCCGCGCTGCGTGAACTCGTGATCGACGAGTCCGGGCGCGGCGTCTTCACGCCCGCGGCGTACCGCGAGCCGCCGTCGTTCTGGACGCCGCGCCGCCGGCTGTGGCTGAAACGGACGGCGATCGGGCTGGCGTTCGTGCTGTTCGTGCTGGCGCCGCTGCTGTGGGGCGGGTACGAGGTGTTCCTGCGCCGGCAGGCCGCGCTCGCCCTGAGCGAGCGGCCCGCGCCCGACGACTTCATCGCCTTTGTCGAGGCGAACCAGCCGACAGGCACGACGCCGGACGATCCGAACGCGTGGGATTCGTTTTATGCTGCGTTGTCTCGGAGAAACGAGGCGGATCTGCTCGTCGTACCGGCCGCGAGCACTGATCGGCGGAGCGTATTCGCGGATTATCACCTCATCTTTGAGGACTATCGAACGCCAGACATGGACGAAGAGGACCGCCAGTACACCGACGCGTGCGAGGATCTCGCCCGGCGTTCCCTCGTCGCCTACCGAGATGGCGGCGTGTTCGACCACCTGCGCGAGGTCGCCGCACGCCGCCGGGCGGTCAGGCCCATCCCGCCCGTAGGCCGGAACCAGCCCCTGCTCATGGCGGTGGCGCTTCCGGAACTCGGCCAGGCGCGTGAGTTCGCCCGCATGAACGCGGCCCGGATGCACCTCGCCCTCGAAGCCGGCGATCTGGACGAGTACACCGACGCCCTCGAAGCCAACCTTGCCCTGGCCCGAATCTGCGCCCACCAGCCCACGCTGATCGACGCCCTCGTTGCCTACGCCATCGAGGCTTTGGCGATCAGGCGGGCTCGCATGTCGCTGGGGGAGTTTCCGTCAGCGGACTGGCTCGAAGCGATCGAAGGCGCGCTCGACCGCCAGCGCATCGCGGCTCCCCCGTCCTTCCACTTCGGCTGCGAACGGCTCTGGAGCCTCGACGCGATTGCATGGACCTTCAGCGACCCCTCCAATGTCCGATTCGGCGCAAACTCCCCGGCCCTCGGGGCCTTCACGGGCGGCATGGCCCCGATCAACACACTCTGGGTCGGCACCTACAGAGGGAACCGCGACGCCTTCAGCCGCTACTACGACGAGACGACGCGTCGTGCCGATCAGCCCCCGCACGCACGCGACCCGGTCGCCGTCGAACCGGGCGGACTGCTCGCGGATGTCTTCCTCAGCGCGACCGAGAACGTGCTCCAGACTTTCGATCGCATCCGCATCGACCGCGACGGCCTGCGCGTCCTGATCGCGCTCGAGCGGTTCCGGATGAGGCACGGCGACTATCCCGACACGCTCGCCCAACTCGTGCCGGACTGCATCGACCACATCCCGCCGGACCCGTGGAGCGGACTCCCCTTCGGCTACGTCCGCGTGGACCCGGCCACCGACCGCCTGGGCCGGTCGTTCCTGCTCTACAGCGTCGGCGCGGACGGGACCGACGACGCCGGCCGCGAGGCTCCGATGAGTACCGACCGGTTCAAAGCCACAGCCCCCGGCGAGCAGCCCCGGTTGCGGGGCTACGACTACGTGATCAACGGCGATTGACGACTTCGGGCGGCCCGCTCCCTAAACTTGAGCATCGCCCATTCACCTTTGACCGGAGGCCGGCTATGTCCACCGCCAGCACGCGCCAGACCATCTCCGGCCCAGGCATCGACCCGGCCACCGGGCGTGTCGATCCGAAGGCCGTCACGATCTCGGGGCTGGTGCTCGACTCGGCGTACGGCCCGGGCGTCCCCGGCTGGCAGCCCGCCGAGAGCCTCCGCAACGTCGAGCGGGATCTGCCGCGGCCCGGCGTCTTCCCGTACACGCGCGGCCTGTTCCCGCAGGGCTACCGCAGCCGCCTGTGGACCATGCGTCAGTTCGCCGGGTTCGGGTCGGCGGACGACACGAACAAGCGCTTCAAGTATCTGCTCAAGGCCGCGAGCACGTCGACGGCCGCGAACACCGGACTCTCCACCGCCTTCGACCTGCCCACGCTCATGGGGCGCGACTCGGATGACCCGCTGTCGGTGGGCGAGGTGGGCAAGTGCGGCGTGGCGATCGACACCATCGAGGACATGCACCGGCTCTACGCCGACATCCCCATCGACCGCGTCACGGTCAGCCAGACCATCAACGGACCCGCGGCCATCATCTGGGCGATGTACCTCGCCATGGCGCACCAGCGCGGCATCTCGTGGGACACCCTCGGCGGCACGCTCCAGAACGACATCCTCAAGGAGTTCCACTCGCAGAACGAGTTCATCTACCCGCCCGAGCCTTCGGTGAAACTCGTCGTGGACACCATCGAGTTCCAGATGCGCCACGTGCCGCGCTGGCACTCGGTCTCGATCTCCGGCTACCACATCCGCGAGGCGGGCAGCACGGCCACGCAGGAACTCGCCTTCACGCTCCGCGACGGCATGGAGTACGTCGAGGCGTGCCTGCTCCGCGGGCTGGACGTGGACGCCTTCGCCCCGCGACTCTCCTTCTTCTTCAACTCGCACAACGAGTTCTTCGAGGAGATCTGCAAACTCCGTGCGGCCCGGCGCATCTGGGCGCGCATGATGCGCGACCGCTACGGCGCCACGAGCGAGAAGTCCTGGTACATGAAGACCCACGTCCAGACCGCCGGGTGCTCGCTCACCGAGCAGCAGCCGCTGAACAACGTGGTGCGCGTGGCCTACCAGGCGATGGCGGCCGCGCTCGGCGGGTGCCAGTCCCTGCACACCGACAGCATGGACGAGACGCTCGGCCTGCCGACGGAGCAGGCGGTGACAGTGGCCCTGCGCACGCAGCAGATCCTGGCGCACGAGACCGGCGTCACTCGCGTGGCGGACCCACTCGGCGGATCGTGGTTCGTCGAAGACCTGACCGACCGCATGGAGGCCGAGGCCCTCGGGTACATCGAGGAAATCGACAACATGAGCGGCGGGGCCTGGAGGCACGGCGCCAAGCCGAACGAGAACCTTGGCGGCTACGGCGGCGTCGTCGCGGGCATCAACAAGGGCTACTTCCGCCGACAGATCGCCGAGGCCTCCTACCGCTTCAGCGAGGAGTGCGAGGCGGGCGACCGCATCATCGTCGGCGTGAATCAGTACGCGGATGAGAACGAGGAACGCCCCTTCGAAATCCTCACCATCCCGGATTCGGTGGAGACTGAACAGGTCGCTCGCCTCGCCGCTTTCAAGAAATCCCGCGATGCCGCCGCCGTCGCCCGCGCCCTCGACAACATCCTCGCCGCCTGCCAGGGCAAGCCCGCCGCCCTCATCCACCCCCTCCCCGGCCTCTCTTCGCCCGCGTCTACGACTCAGGACTCAGGACTCAGGACTCAAGACTCCCTCCACCCCACCAACGTCATGCCCGCGCTGATCGACGGCGCGTTGGCGGGCTGCACGCTGGGCGAGATGACCCAGGCGATGGCCGACATCTACGGCCGCTACTCCGGCGGGCCTGAGTGGTGACCGTGGAAGGGCGGACTCTCACGATGACTTGCTTGTTCGACGCACCGTCGTGCGCAGCGTAGCCATCGTCGCCCCGTCATCATCTCAGGCGATCTGCCCGCCCCTCGCGTTTTACTCGCCGTTGCACCGTCCGGCGGACAACGCGGAACGACTGTCCCTTCGTGTCCCGTTCACGATGCCCATTCGTGCTGCTTCCCGTCACTACGCCGCACGTCTCAACCGCCGAACAGAGCAAACGTCCCGCTCGCTTCGCAAAACTGCCGCCACCCACGCCACGCCAACCCGACGACCACCCCGGCGATCGTCAGGATGAACACCACGATCGACACCGTTCGCGCCGACGGCAGACAGGCTCTTACCCCCTCCACCAACGCTCTCGCACGCTCGCCCGACGTAACCGGTTCATACTCCCACGTCAGGTCGTACACCCGCCCGCACTCCGGGCACCTTCCTCGTGACGGCAAGCCAACCAACGAGTACGAGCATTCGACGCACTTGGCCTGCATGACGATCCCTCCGGATTCACTCATCTATCCGCCCTTTGGCCCGCCTTGTTCCAGAACGGGCCTCGAACGGCGCGACACACCGGTTCACCTCACCTGCCACCACTCCGCAACACGACGCAGGCTACCCCATCGCTCCTCGTTCGATACCTGATCCCCCGACGCCCTTGTGCCCGTATGCTCGTTCCATGAACGCCCTCCAGAAACTCCGCCAGCTCGTCGGCGAGGTCCGCAAGGGGCCGGCCTCGGCCGCGCAGGCGTGGCCGGTCGCGGAGCGGCTGCTCTCGCGGCTTCCGGTCGATCAGGCCGAGGCCCGTCGCGTGTGCGCCGAGCGCGACGCCGACGGCTTTGATGCGGTCGTCACGCGGCTCGAAAGCCCGGCCGCGCAGCCCGCGACGAGACCGCCGCGGCCGACGCACCGGGCGTCCCCGAAGAGACGCTGAAGTCGGCCATGCGGGCGTACACGAAGCGGCTGAAACTCGCGCGGCTGGCGGACGAGTCGCGGCTCGGCAACCGCTATACAACGGGCGGTCGGAAGTCCGCGATCGACGCCATCATCCCGCCCGAGGAGTTCCCGCCCGAAGTCTGGAAGGCGCTCGCCCTCGCGGGCAAACTCCGCGACACCGGCGGCGGCTTCTACGCACCTGTCGAGTAGCGCGCGCTCATCCCTTCTCCGGGATGTGCCTATCGACCAGCATCCGGGCGAGCCTTCTGCCGATCTCCGCGGTCTTCGAGCAGCCCGTGACCTGCCTCGTCACGTACGCCCCCTCCAGCACCATGCAGAACTCCTGCGCGAACGCGGCCGGGTCGGTCGCGCCCGCGTAGCCGGCGATCTCGCGGATGATCTCCTCCATGGCGACCTTGTGCTCCGCCGCGGCCCGGTGGGCGGGGTCGTGGTGCATGGGGAACTGCACGGCGACGTTGATGAAGAAGCAGCCGTTGTATTCCTCGCTGTTGAGCATCGCCTCAATGGCGTCGAAAGCGTGGAGCAACTGGCCGCGGGGTGAGTCGCCGCCGTGCCTGCGGAGCAGGGCGCGGAACTCGTCGCGCCAGAAGCGGTCGTGCCAGCGAAGGACTTCCAGCACCAGCGCGTCCTTGCTCTCGAAGTGGTTGTAGAAGGTGGTCTTGGTCACGCCGACCGCGTTGATGATCTGGTCCAGGCCGACGGCGTGGAACCCGTCGCGGTAGAACAGGTCGCTCGCCGTTTCGATCAGCCGTTCTCGCGTCGATGTCGCCACTGCACGCTCCTCGGGAGGGGTTGACCACGGGTCAAGGCAATGTGGGCGGCGAGTCAAGTCGCCTTCGACCCCGGGATGCCGAATGGTATCACGTGCCCGACGGACGGTCCCGAGGGCACGAGCACGCGAACCACAAGGAGCACCACCATGCAGACCACGCAGACCATCGTCAACGGCATCGACACCGACCGCCTCAAGCGGCTCATCGCCGACGTCTCCCGCGACCACCGCAACGGCATCGCCTTCTTCGGCGTGACGACGCGGTGGCGGGGCGGGGCCGTCAGCGAGACCGAGGTCAACGGCTGGGAACTCGGCGGGCGCCGGCTCCGCAGGGACTACACGATCCGTATCGACGAGCCGCCGGAACTCTGCGGCACGAACACCGCCCCGAACCCCCAGGAGTACCTGCTCGCCGCGATGAACGCCTGCATCATGGCCACCTTCGTCGCCGGGTGCGCCCTGAACGGCATAGAACTCGAGAGCCTCGAGATCGAGTCGGAGGGCGAGCTCGACCTGCGTGGCTTCCTGGGCATCGACACCGCGGTCAAGCCCGGCTACGACGAACTGCGGTACACGATCCGAGCCAAGGGGAGCGGCACGCCCGAGCAGTTCGAGAAGGTCCACCAGGCCGTCGTGGCGACCTCCCCCAACTACTTCAACATGGCCAACCCCATCCGCCTCAACTCCCGCCTCGAGATCGAGTGAGCCTCGGTCCGCCGCCGGAACAGGCCCCACGGCGGGGCCTGATTCCGGCGTTATTCTGAGGGCGGCGATGCTGGTAGACTGTGAAAGTCAGAAGGGTGACAGAAGGAGCGATCACATGGAACGGCTGACTGCTTTCCGGGTCGGGTTGGTCGGTTTGATGGCGGCCTCGCTGCTCACTGCCGGGTGCGCAAGCCGGCAGCGCGACACACACAGCGCCGACGCCTCCGCGCTGTTCGAGCACATGGGCGGCCACACCCGCACGATCACGACTTCATCTCCGCTGGCGCAGGAGCACTTCAACCAGGGCCTGGCGTGGCTCTACGGGTTCAATCACGACGAGGCGATCCGGTCCTTCCAGAAGGCCCAGCGCGCCGACCCGTCCTGCGCCATGGCGTGGTGGGGCGAGGCCTACGCCCGCGGCCTGCACATCAACAACCCGCAGATGGGTGAGGAGCAGTCCCGCCTCGCGCACCGCGCCTCGCGCCAGGCCGTCCAACGCATCAACAACGCAAGCCCGGTCGAGCGCGCTCTGATCCGCGCCGTTGAGAAGCGCTACGCATGGCCGCCGCCCGACGACCGCCGACCGCTCGACGAGGCCTACGCGGCGGCGATGGGCGACGCCTACCGCGCGTTCCCGAGCGACTCGGACGTCGGCGCGCTCTACGCCGAATCGCTCATGAACCTCCAGCCCTGGGACATGTGGACCCACGACGGCCAGCCCAAGCACCGGACCCTCGAGATCGTGGAGGTGCTGGAGCACGTGATGGCGATCGCGCCGAACCATCCCGGCGCGAACCACTTCTACATTCACGCCGTCGAGGCATCGCCGTGGCCGGAGAAGGCGACGCCCGCCGCGGAGCGTCTCGGCACGCTTGTGCCCGGTTCGGGGCACCTGGTCCACATGCCGTCGCACATCTTCATCCGCACGGGACGGTACTCCGACGCCGCCGTCTTGAACGAGCGGGCGATCGCCGCGGACGAGGCGTACTTCGCGATCGCTCCGCCGCCTGATTTCTACAGCCTGTACTTCCTGCACAACGTCCACTTCCTTGCGTACGCCTCGATGATGGAGGGCCGGTACGAGGCCGCGCTCGCCGCGGCGCGCAAGATCGAGCGTGAGATTCCCGAGGAGTTCCTGCGCAAGAACGTCGGCTTTGCGGACGGGTTCATGCCCACGACGCTGCACGTGATGGTGCGTTTCGGCCGGTGGAAGGACATCCTCGGCGAGCCGGAGCCGCCGGAGTGGCGGCTGCTGAGCCGGGCCGAGTGGCACTACGCCCGTGCCGTCGCGCTGGCGAACCTGCGACGGATCGAGGAAGCGAGGCGTGAACTCGCCCGATTCGAGGCCGTCGCCGCCGACATCGACGACGGCTGGTACATGGGCAACAACCCGGCGTCGAGCGTGATCGGCATCGCACGCAACATGGCCGCGGGCGAGATCGCCTTCAAGAGCGGCGATCGGGAGCGTGCCTTCGCCCTGCTGCGCGAGGCGGTGGCGATGGAGGACCTGCTCGTCTACGACGAGCCGCCGGGGTGGATGCAGCCCGTGCGCCACGCCCTCGGCGCACTCCTTCTCTCCGACGGCAGGGCCTCCGAAGCGGAAGCGGTCTATCGGGAAGATCTGGAAAGGCATGCGAACAACGGCTGGGCGTTGCTCGGTCTCCGGCAGGCGCTCGAAGCACAGAACAGAACGGCCGAAGCGGACGCCCTCCGGCCCGCGTTGGAAGCCGCGTGGGCGCGGGCGGACGTCCGCCCCACGGCCTCGTGCTACTGCCATGAGGGGGGGTGATACCCCACTTGACGGCCGCGGCCGCCCATGGCAGGCTGTCGTCACCGGGGTCTTCGTGCTGCGCCCGGTGAAAGGGACACCGGATGGACATGCTGCTGAGCCTGTGGCTGCCGATCGTGCTCTCGGCGGTCGCCGTGTGGATCGCATCGGCGATCGCGTGGACGGTCCTGCCGCACCACTCGGGCGACATGAAGCGTTTGCCTGACGAAGCCGGCTTCATCGCGGCGATCAAACAACTGAATATCCCTCCGGGGCGCTACGGTTTCCCGCACTGCGGCAGCCACAAGAAAGGCAAGGACCCCGAGTTTCAGAAGAAGTGGAAGGAGGGGCCGGCGGGCGAACTGACCGTGTGGCTTCCCGTGAACATGGGACGAAACCTGCTGCTCACCTTCCTCGTGCATCTCCTGATCAGTTTCTTCGTGGGCTACATCTCGGCGTTCGCGCTCGAGCGCGGCGCGTCGTTCGGCGAGGTCTTCCAGGTCGCCGCCACGGCGGGCGTGCTCGGTCACGCCTTCGGGCACCTGCCCAACGGCATCTGGTTTCAGCACGGGCGCAATGCGATGATCGCCTGCCTCGCCGACGGCGTGGCGTACGGGATGATCACGGGGCTGGTGTTCGCGCTCCTCTGGCCCGGTCTGCCGACGCCCTGACCGCGTCAGTCGTGCAGGGCCGAGGACGCCGAGCCGAGCCGGCCCGCGGCGCGGAACTCGAGGTTCGTGCGGACGACCAGCTCCGCGCCCTCTTCCGTGCGCTGAGCGTAGAACAGCCTCAGCACGCACTCGTCGCCGTCGTTGAGTTCGAGGCGATCGATCTCGAGCATCTGGGCCTTGCCCGGCTCGAGTCCGGCGAGGTCGATCGTCAGCCGGTCGTTGATGTAGAGCCAGGCGTCCCCGTCGGTGCGGATGGCGACGAACTGTCCCTCGCACTCGTTGTACGTGAAGGAGATCTCGCCGGCGAAGGTGAAGTAGCGGTTGTGAGGGTCGCTCTGGTTGCCGTACAACTCGCCGTCGATCGGATGGAAGTCCGCGGTGTTGAACTCGTAGATGCCGTCGCCCACGTGCTCGAACCGCATGCCCCACGGCATGGCGGCGTTGACGCCCGGAACGTGCGTGTACCACTGGACGTACGAGTCGTACGAGGTGATCGAGCCCCGGTCGTGGTCGCCGAGGTTGGCGAAGACGTCCGGCCCGTCCCAGCAGCCGTCGCTGGGGCGAAGGTTCTCCGTCGGGGCGAAGATCGCGTCCCCGCCCCAGCGGTTCCCGGCCTTGCAGACGGCCGCCTCGTGCGTCACCGCGCCCTCGTAGTGCTGGTCGAGCACGATCGTGAAGACGCCCTCCGTCCAGGCATCGTTCGGCATGTCCCACTTCACTCCAAAGTTGCCCGTCGAGCCGTCCACGCCGTGGATGAACCCCTCGGTCGTGCCCGGCATGACTTCGAGCGACGGCGGGATCACGAGCATCCAGTGGCTCAGGTCCTTGCCGGCGACCTCACGCACGCGGTAGGTCCACGAGCTCGTGCCGTCGGAGTTGTACGAGACCTCGAGCAGCGAGACCTCGAACCGCTCGCGGTTGAACGCGGGCCGCGCCACGCTCTCGGGCGTGGTCCACTGCCCCGCCTCCGACGCGAGGTGCGCCGGGATCGGCCGGCCCGAAGCGTCGCGTGCCTCCGTCAGCAGCGTGCGCCCGATGTCGGAGAACGACGGAATCTCTCGCCCGGTGATCCGCTCGTTCACCACCGCCACCGCACGGTCGCCGTACACGCCGGACGGGTGTCCGAAGTCCGGGTGATCGTTCCGAAAGTCGCGGATGATCCCCGGAAGGACCTGGTACGCGGCCTGCGCGTGCGCGGCGGCGGGAAGACCGGTCAGTGCGAGCAGGACAAGCGGTGTGATGGTGCGGGCGTGCACGGTGTCGTCCTCCCTGAGCCATTCGCCGTCGCTCCCGCGGCGCGGGCAAGCGAGCCAACGTTCCGGAACAGATATCGGAAACGTCTCGGGACGCGGCACCCCGAGCGAGTCCGTCGAGTGCGAACGGGTGCCGGTCGGGACGGTTGCGCGGGATGCGGGGCGTCCGAGAAGCGGCGCGGGCAGACGAACCCCCGGCGCACGGCCGCGTAGAGTAGTTGCGGAGCCGATCGGCGACGCGCCCGCGAGGCTCGCACCAGGGACCGGGGCAGGGAGGTTCGTCATGCAGGTGCTGATGAGTTGGGGCAACATCCAACATTCCGACGCCGTCGAAGCCCACACGGAGGAGCGGGTTCGCAAGGCGCTGCACCGATTCGCCGACCGTGTGACCCGCGTGGAGGTCCACGTGAACGACCTGAACGGCCCCAAGGCAGGGCGCGACATGCGGTGCATGATGGAGGCCCGGCTCGCCGGCATGCAGCCCATCGCGGTCGAGCACACGGCCTTCGATCTCTACGACGCCATCAACGGGTCGGCCGAGCGGCTCGAACGGGCGGTCGCGCGGCGGGTAGACAAGCACTCGCCCACGCACCCCTGACGGCGCGATCCGGTCGGATCACCACTTGCCGTTGCGCGCTCCGGGCGCGCACCAGAGCCGGCCCGGCGTGTCGTTGAGTTCGTCGTCCCAGTCGGATCGCCGGAACCACACGCACGAGCCATCCACAACGGCCACGGTCGCGCCCCGCCCGTGCCGGAGGGTCAGCCCTTCGGTGGGGAAACTCGACCCGTCGTTCCACGGCGCGCCCGTCGAGCCGTTCTCCTGGCTCTCCCAGATGATCACGGCGTCGGGACGGAACTGGTCGATGCGGTAGGGCGCGAAGGCCCGGCCCCAGTCCAGCACCGCCCCGTTCACCAGGTAACTGGTGATCTTCTCCGTCGCGCCCGGGTACGGCTCCTTGTGCGTCGGGCACCGGTACACCGACGCGACGTCGTGGTTGATGAGGAAGTGCTTCTCCTCAGGCTCCGGCCCGCCGAGGTACGGCCAGATCACGCCTGTCGAGGGACCGTACATGTACTGCACGTGGTACGTGTAGATGCGCGCGGAGGTGTAGAGCCAGCCCTTGCTGTTCATCCCCCAGTTCGGCATCGGCAGACGGTCCTCCGCGTCTCCCGCGTAGGCATGGAACGCGCCGACGAGTTGCCGGAGGTTGGTGGTGCAGACCGCCTGCCGCGCCGTCTCCCGTGCCTTGCCCAGCGCGGGCAGCAATAGCCCGATCAGCAGGGCGACGATCGCCACCACCACCAGCAACTCAATGAGGGTGAACGCGGGCCTTCGCATCGGCAGGTTCCAGTCGCCCTGACTCCGAATCCGATGGTACCGGGGCGGGCCGCCTGCGCCGAGCCTGTCGGTCGGAATGCCCCGGCGGGGGGTTGCATTGGGGGAGGGGGCCTGTGGTATGATGGCGCGAGTCCGGGTGGCGGCCTTGCGGAAGGCCGGGCCGGGACAGCCGAAGCCGGTCCAGGCCGAGAGTGGATAGCGTCGGTGAACAGGAAGTCTCTCGGGATGGACCGGTTCGGACATGCGGATCTACGTCGGAAATCTGCCGTTCAGCGTCACTGACGCCGAGTTGTCGGAAATGTTCGCCCCCTTCGGCGCGGTGCAGGATGCTCGCGTCATCACCGACCGTGAGACCGGCCGCTCGCGCGGGTTCGGCTTCGTCGAGATGGGCGACTCGGACGCACGCGCGGCCATCGAGGCCCTCCACGACAAGCCCATGGGAGGCCGGCCCCTCGTCGTCAACGAGGCCAAGGAACGCGCCCCGCGACAGGGCGGAGGGGGCGGCTACGGCGGGGGCGGGGGGTACGGCGGCGGTCGAGGCGGTCGCGGCGGCGGCGGCGGACGCGGCGGCTGATAGACCCAGGCGCGCCACGGCATGCACGCTCCGGCCCGCGAGTTCGCGGGCCGGTTTTTTTGCAACAACCCGCCGGGGCCATGCAACTTCCGGTGCAACCTTGGTTGCACCGCGGTGGAATAAGCCCCTGTCGAGCCGCGACAGGTTTGATGCCCTCTTTCGATTGCGTTCGTTCTCGTGGCTCGGCTGGTGTGGGGAACGCGACTCCCCGGTCCGTCCTTCGTGGGCCGAACCAGTGGAGAACGGAGGCTGCCGTGACCGCAACATGGCTCGCTGGAAGGCACAGGGCTGTCGGTACGCGCACAGGACGCCTTCGCGCATTGGGGCGGGATGAACGGATCGGCGTCGAGTTGCTGGAACGGCGCGTCCTGCTCAGCGACCACGCCGACTTCCCCGACTTCGACAACGCGACCGAACTGACCCTCAACACTCACTGGAACGGGTACACGCTCACCGCGTCCGCTTCGGGCGTCGTCGATCACGCCGGCGACACCGACATGTTCACGTTCGTCCCGCCGTTCCGCATGGACGTCAGCGTGGCGGCCGTCGCCCAGTCCATCGTCGGCGAACTCGCCCCCCGCATCGAGTTCCGCGGCTCGGACGGCACCCTGTTGCTGCCCGTGGCGGACGGCGTCCGCGGCGTCGCGTTCGTCGCCCCGGACTTTGACCTCCAAGCCGGAGAACGCTACTTCATCGTTGTCGGCGCGGGAACCCCGAGCGACCAGTGGGAGACCTCCCAGACCGGCTCCTACCTGCTCTTCATCAGCATGGACAAAGCGGGCGGGCGGGGCGCAGGCGGGGGCGAAGACCAGGGCGACGATCAGGACGGCGGCCAGAACGACGGTGACGACGTTGATTCGCCGCCGCCACCACCGGCGGACGACTTCGCGGACGACGGAGCGTGGAACCACGCGCACGCCATCGCCCTCGACGACCGGACCGGCAACGCGACCGTCACCGGGGCGCTCCAGACGCACGACGACACCGACCTGTTCGCCGTCGTGTCGCCCGCGACAGGCCCGCTGCGCGTGCAGACATCGTCGTCGGACGCGGGGCTGCGCCTGTCGCTGCGGGTGTTCACGGAGGCCGGGATCCCGCTCGCGGCCGAACGACGGGACCTTCCCGGCGCGTCCTCGACGGTCGAGTTCGTGGCGGGTCGCGACGAACGGTACTTCGTGCTCGTCGAAGGCCCAGGCAACCGCACCGGCGACTACACGCTCAAGATCGACGCCGAGCCAGGCCTGCACTACCTCTGGTACCCCGAGGGGTACAGTTCACCCACCATCGACGAGCACGTTCCGCTCGTGAACCCCAACTCGTTCCCGGTGAACTACACGATCTACGCCCGATACGAGGTCGGCGAACGCGACCAGGTGCTCGCGATGGGCACGCTCCAGCCTCGCTCTCGCGGCGGGATCACGATCAACTCTCGTCTGAACCCCGGCGGTTCGCTCACGCGCGAGGGAGTCCCCTACGCCCTCGAAATCGTGTCCGACGGACGCATCGGCGCGACGCTCAGCCACTACGACTTCGGCGTCACCACCGGGGAGAACTTCACGGACGTGCTCTCACGCGAGTGGTCCTTCGCTGAGGCTCGCCGCGACCCGGAAGCGGCCCGCGACCTGCTCGTCTTCTACAACCCCAACCCCGGCGCAGCCCGCGTGGAGATCACCCTGCTCTACGAGCAGGGCATCCCCGCCTCGTTCGTGCGCACCATCGACGGCCTGCGCCGCGGCGGCGTGAACTTCAACGACGACGGCGCGGTCCCGCGCGACGGCGTCTTCGGCGTCGTCGTCACGTCCGACCTGCCCATCGTCGCCGCCCTCACCTCCTACGACATCGCCCGCGCTCGGGGCGACGGGCTGCTCGGCGTGCCGGACGGCGGGGCAACCCACGGCGTCATCCCGCTCCTCTCCGCCGCGGCCGGCGTGGATTCGTCGATCTCCATCCTCAACGCCTCCTCGGGGCAGGCCGCGGTTCTCTTCAAGATGTCATACCCCGGCGGCGAGCGGACCGAGCACTCACGCGTCATCCGCATCGAAGCGAAGCAGCGCCTGACGCTCACCCCTGCCGACCTCGGCCTGCCCGCGGGCTACGAGGCCGCCGTCGCTTTTCAGGCCGACCGCGCCGTCACGGTGACCTGGTCGCATTTCCGCAACGGCGACGGCGACATGGCGCCGGCCGCATGGGAGGCCTCGCGCACGCTGGTCTTCGGCGACGCGTTCGTGAACGCGCTCTCCGCAGGCACGACGTACGTCGAAGAACTCACCATCTTCAACCCGTCATCGGCCGCGGCGTCGGCGCAGGTCACGATCCTGTTCACCGACGGGCGTTCGAGTTCGAGCGTCGTGGAGATCGGCTCGTCGAAGGCCGCGCGCGTGCGGGTGGATCAGACGGACGCCGTCCTTGCCGAGGGTGGGCCTTCGGCCTTCTCGATCCGCGTCGATTCGCCGACGCCGGTCGTCGCCTCGTTCGTCCACTACGACCTGTACCTCGACGGCGGCTGGGGCACGCTCGGCTCGCCGTTCGGACTGCGAGAGTTGATCGGCGTGGTGTAAGCCCACGGCCGCGTCCGATCGCTCGTGCGGCCCCGGGCCTGTCGCGGGTCCGGGGCTTTCTTGTGCGCGGAGGGTCCGCGAGGGTCCGGGCCTATCCTTCCGCCCGCCAGCCGACGCCGGCCACGAGGCATCCGCGCATGACCAGCAGACTCAACGCGCCGACCAGCGAGTTCGAGAAACTCGACCGGTGCGCCGGACTCGACCACCGCCCGCGCGTCCTCCTCGGCAAGATGGGCCTCGACGGGCACGACCGCGGCGTGAAGGTCATCGCCCGCGCCCTGCGCGACTCGGGCGTCCACGTCATCTACTCCGGCCTGTGGCAGACACCCCGCAGCCTCGCCATCTCCGCCCGCGACGAGGACGTGGACGTCATCGCCGCGAGCATGATGAGCAACTCGCACCTGAAACTCGGGCCGATGCTCCTCGACGAACTCCGCGCGGTCGGGCGCGCCGACATCCCGGTCTACATGGGGGGCATCCTCCCCCAGGAAGACCTGCCGAGATTGAAGGAAGCCGGCATCGCCGCGTGCTTCACCACCGGCGTCGGCCTGGCGGAGATCGCCGAGGCCGTCCGCGGCGCCGTGCGCCCCTACGAGCAGCGCGTCAGGGGGGGGCACGCCACCGCCCAACTCGCGCGCGACATCTCGCTCGCCCACGACGGGCGCGACGTCCGCAAGGACGCACCACGCAACCGACCCACGCGCGTCATCGGCGTCACCGGCTCGCCCGGAGCGGGCAAGAGCACGCTCGTGGCGGGGCTGGTCGGCGAGTACGTGCGCCGGGCCGCGGACGACGCCTCCCTGAGCCGCTGCGCCGTCCTCGCGTTCGACCCGAAAAGCCCCATCACCAACGGCGCGCTCCTCGGCGACCGCCTCCGCGTGGACTTCAACTCGATGGGCGAGGCCGTCTACTACCGCTCCCTCGCCATCAGCGGCGAGGACTACCACGCCGTGGACGACATCGTGGGTCTGATCGGCGGCTTCGAAGCGTCCGATGGTTCCCGCGTCGAGACACTCTTCGTCGAGACCGTCGGCGCGGGCCAGAACGAGACGCGCATCCGCGGGCACGTGGATCGCACGGCCGTCGTGCTCACGCCCGGCATGGGCGACGCCGTGCAGATGGACAAGGCCGGCATCCTCGAGATCGCCGACGTCTTCGTCTGCAACAAGGCCGACCACCCCGGCGAGAACGAACTCGTCCGCGACCTGCGCGACGTGGCCGGCCTGCGGCCCATCTTCGAGACCGTGGCGACGCACGGCAAGGGCGTGCCGGAACTGCTCGACGCGCTGCTCGCTTGATCGCCCCTGCGGCGAACGGAGTCGCCAGTGCCGCAAGGCAATCACGATCGGCGCGACACCGCGAGCGACACGCCCCCTGCGACAACAACGGCGCGTCGCAGGGGCAGAATCCCAGTCATCGGCGACTGGCGCGGGTTGATGGAGATCGACCCGGCGGAACTCGAGCGCGCCCCGGGACTCACCAACGACGGGAGGCTCAAGACCGGCCGGCTCGCGGGCCTCACCATGGGCGGCGCGATCTGGGTGCTCTGCTGGCCCATCCTCGTCGAGAGTTTCCTCAACTCGCTCGTCGGGCTGACGGACACCGTCCTCGCCGCGCAACTCGGCACCGACGAGACCGACGCCATCGGCAGCGCGGCCTACGTCATGTGGTTCATCGGCCTGATCGTGATGGCCATCGGCGTCGGCTCGACCGCCCTCGTGAGCCGCGCCGTCGGGCGGGGCAGGCTTGCCGTCGCCAACGCCGCCGTCGGCCAGTCCGTCACCCTCGCCGCGACCGCCGGGGCGGTGGTGGGCATCGCGATCTGGTTCGTCGCCGGCCCCGTCGCCGGGATGCTGACGAACACCGAGGGGGGGGAGCGCGCGTTCGCCACCTACCTCCGCTGGCAGGCCGCCGCCGCACCGGCGACCAGCGTCCTCTTCGTCGGCATCGCGTGCGTTCGCGGCGCTGGGGACTCAGGCCGTCCGCTCGCCGTCATGGCGGTCGTGAACCTCGTGAACGTCGTCACCAGTTGGATGCTCGCGGGCGCGGACCTCACGCGCGGCGTGGTGGACGGCGAAGGCGCGGCGCCGATCGTCGTCCTCGCCAACCCCTTCCCCTTCGACATGGGCGTCGCGGGCATCGCCGTCGGCACCTTCGCCTCGCACACGATCGGGGCCGTGCTGATGCTGTGGCTCATGGTCCGCGGCTCGCACGGCGTGCGTCTGCGCCGCAAGCGCCTGCGCCCCCACTGGCACACCATGCAGCGCCTTGTCCGCGTGGGACTGCCCAACTTCTTCGAGACACTCGGCATGTGGGCGGGCAACTTCCTCGTCCTGATGATGGTCGTCTGGCTGCACGCGGCGGGCGGCACCACCGGCGCGCACGTCGTCGCCATCCGCATCGAGGCGTTCAGTTTCCTCCCCGGCTTCGCCATCTCGATGGCGGCCGCCACGCTCGCGGGGCAGTACCTCGGAGCCGGCAGCATCTCGCTCGCCCGCAGGGCCGTGCTGCGCTGCACGATGATCGCGTCGGGCATCATGGGCGTGCTCGGCCTCGCCCTGGTCGTCTTCCCGGCGCAGATCGTCAGCGTCCTCAGCGCGCAGCCCGAACACCTCGCCATGGTGCCCCCGCTGCTCGTCGTCTGCGGCGCGGTGCAGGCGCCCTTCGCCGTGGCGATCGTGCTGCGCGGCGCCCTCCGCGGCGCGGGCGACACCAAGGCGGTCATGTGGATCACGTGGATCACGACCTACGGCGTCCGCCTGCCGCTGGCGTACCTGCTCTCGGGCGTTCAGGTGCCCATCGGCGGCGGCGAACGCCTTCCCCACCCGCTCCTCGACGAGCCGACACTCACCGGTCTCTGGATCGGCCTGTGCGCCGAGATCATCGCCCGGGCCGTCATCTTCGCGTGGCGCTTCGGGCAGGGAGGATGGACCGACGCGCGGGTCTGATCGCTCAGCCGCCCTCGGCGCCGTCGCTCTCGGCAGCCTGATCCTCGCCCGCTTCCGCCGAACGCCCGGAGGCGTAGTCGCCGACCAGCACGAAGTTGTGTCGCCGGATCAGATTCGCCAGCGAGTACGGCGACTCACCCGTCGCAACCGACCGGAGCCGCTCCTGCGCGTGGAAGCGTTCCACCCGGTCGCCCGACTCGCGGTAGCGCTCGAGCGTCAGCGGCACGTAGCCGTCGATGCGTACCACCACAAGGCTCCGTGCGCTGGGAACCGGAACCGCGAGATAGCGGTCCGAGGCCGGAACACCGTCGATGGGAACCGTCGGATCAAGGCGAGACGCCGCCTCGTAGACCGTGCGGCAGAACTCCGGCGTGCCGAACGACAGCCCCTCGGGCCGCAGGGTCTCGCGATAGACGTTGACGCGAGCCTGAATCCGGGAAGCCGGAGTCGGGTCGTCAGGATTCTCGGGGTTCGGCTTGAAGTGCGCTTCCGCGATTGCCTCCAGCCCTGACTCCGCGGCCTGCGCGGCGATCTCTTCGGCCCGGGCCGCCAGGCCCTCGTACGCCCGCAGCGCTCGCCAATCCCGCTCGACGACCGACGGATCCTGAAGTTCCTCGATCGAGTCAGGCGTTTTCGCCAGCGAGGCTTCGAGCACCGTGAAGTAGTATCGGTTCCCCTGCGCGTCACGCAGCGTCGCGTCCGCATAGGGCACGCCGACCTGCAGGCCCAGGTCGTTCGGGCCGGTCAGTTCGCGCACCGTCCCGATCAGTTGCACGGCCGTTACGTCCCGCGTTCCAAGCCGCGCACGCGCGGTGCCGATGCCCTCGAGGGCCATCAGGTCCGCCGCCGTCAGCCAGTCAGCGGCCTTGATCCACACCGCCGGCAGCGGGATGGTGACGCCCTCCGCGTCCTTGACCGCCTGCACGACCGCTTCCGCGATCGCCACCAGGTCCGGCCGCCGCGTCGCCCAGTCGGGCGGCAGCACGCGGTAACCGTCCGCGGTCGGCAACTGGCGGACCGCCCTCGCGATCTCGGCGCGCACCGCCGCGTCCGCAGTGTCGAGCACGCGAGTGGCCTTCGTGTTCAGCAACTCGCGTTCGATCAGCGGCCGCTCCGCCTCGAACTCGCCGGGATAGCGGTCCCGGTTCTGCGAGTGGTGCTTCATCAGGTCGACGAGATCGAGACGGATCGCACCCTCGATCTCGCCGCGGCTCAGCCGGAGGTACTCGAGTTTCACCCGCGGCGGAAGCCGGTACCCGATGCCGAACTCGCCGCTCCCCGGCTCGAGTTCGCGGTACCGGCTGAAGTGCTCGACCAACTCCTCCCGGCTCGGCTCGACCGAGTCGTCGGCGAGATCGTCGGCCGTCAGTTGCAGGCACGCGACCGCGGCATGGTTCAGGTACTCGCTCGCGACCTCGTAGCCCGCGCGATCGGAGTATCGGGAGGCGCGCTGGTAGGCGTCCAACATGCGGATGATGCCGCGGGCCTTGGCGAGCGCGGTATCGAACTGGTCCAGCGTCAGCCGAGCCTGCCCCGCGATCGACATGCGACGCGAGAACAGGGCGGTCTCGTACTCACGGACCATCGCCTGGCCCTGCTCCGAAGCGAACTGCTGCGCGACGAACGCGTCCATGTTCGGGATGAACGACGCGAACTGCTGGTACTGTCGGTACAGGTCGTTGATGACGAAGTCGCGGGCGAGGTCCGGAATCCAGTCGAACCCGTCGTCCGGGCCGCCGACGTACCCCGCCTGCTCCGCCTCGCGTGCGAGCAGCAGCCAGTGCGCGTCGCGCGCGTCCCGGTCCACGAGGCCGGCCATCACGGGCAGGAAATCGCCGATCGCCGCGGCCTCCTGGACCGCCAGCGTCATGTCCCCGACCGTCACCTTCTCGCCGTCCAGCCGACCGGCCGTCCGCTTCATCGGGTTCCCGGTCGCCGACTGGATCGCCTGCGGCACGAGGAAGACCACCATCAGCAGCGCGCCGCCGACGACGAGGATGTACTTGTTGTACTTGCGCAGGAACCTGAGCATCGTGCCTTGTCGCTCCTGGCGGCGCGCCGGGCGCACCGGGGCGTTCGATCAGCGGTAGAACTCGATGATCAGGTTGGCGTTCACGTCGAACGGGATCTGGTCCGGCGTCGGCAACGCGACGACTCGCGTCGTCAGTTCCGACGGGTTCATGTCCAGCCACCCCGGAACCTCGTGCCCCGAGAGCGACTCCATGTTCTCCCGGACCAGTTTGTGCGTCCGCGACTTCACCGTTACCACGTCACCCACCGACACGAGGCAACTCGGCCGGTCGGTCTTGCGCCCGTTCAACAGCACGTGCCCGTGCGCCACCAGCTGCCGGGCCGCCCAGATTGTCCGGGCGAGGCCCGCCCGGCGCACCACGTTGTCCAGCCGACGCTCCAGCAACTGGAGCAGCAGTTCGCCGCTGTTGCCCTGCAACCGGTTCGCCTCGTCCACGGTGCGCCGGAACTGCCGCTCCGAGACGTGGTAGTGGAAGCGGAGTTTCTGCTTCTCGTTGAGGCGGATGCCGTAGTCCCGCAGACGCCGCCCGCGGTAGCCGTGCATCCCCGGCGGGTTCAGGGCGCGCTTCGAGGTGTGCTTGGGGTTGTCGGCGATCGGAACGCCGACGCGGCGAGACAGTTTGACCTTCGGTCCGGTGTAGCGGGCCATCTGATTCTCCGTCCTTCTCCGGCACGGGGCCGGGGGGTGCCACGGGCTTGCACAGGCCCCGCTGTGGCGATCGTCCCGGTGGCCGCGGCTGCGGGCGGGGGTCGATCCGGGCTGGGGCCGACTATTGAAGGACGCATCCGAGTTGTGGTCAAATCGGGCAACCCCGGCCGGAGAACCGCGCCGCGACCGTCGCGGGCTGTCGGTTCGCTATAGTGAAGCAACCGCTTCCGGACAGTCGCGGCCTGTTCCCCTCACTCCTCGCTCCGCATGTCAAGGACGATCCCCCTCTCGGTCCTGCGCGATCCGGCTCAACGGCCGCGGGCGGTCGCCGTGGAACGCGAGGCGAAGGAAAAGTGCGGCGTCTTCGGCGTCTGGGGGCACGACCGCCCGGCCGACCTCGCCTATCTCGGTCTTTATGCCCAGCAGCACCGCGGCCAGGAGTCGGCAGGAATCGCCGTCTCCGACGGTAAACGTCTCGCCGGGCACACCGGCATGGGCCTCGTTCCCGACGTCTTCAACCGGCACGTCATGGGCACGCTGGGGTCCGCCGGACGTGCAGGAGCGATCGGGCACAACCGCTACTCGACCTTCGGCGGATCGCTCGCCTGCAACGCCCAGCCGCTCCTCGAGTCCTACGTCGGCGGGCAGGTCGCGGTGGCCCACAACGGCAACCTCATCAACGGGGCCGCCCTGCGCGCGGCATTCGAGGAGCAGGGCCACCTCTTCCACACGACCAGCGACACCGAGGTCGTCGTGCACCTGCTCGCCTCGCCGCAGCAGCAGAAGGCGCCGGACCCCGTAGCGGCCACCTTGCGCCGATTGCAGGGCGCGTTCAGCCTCGTCTTTCTCTTCCCCGACTGCATCGAGGCGGCCCGAGACCCGTGGGGCTGGCGTCCGCTCGTGCTCGGAGAGATCGAGCGGGAAGGACGAACGTGCACCGTCGTGGCCAGCGAGACAGTCGCGCTCGACGTCGTCGGCGCACGGTTCGTCCGCGAAGTCGAGCCGGGCGAGATCGTCAAACTCAGCGACAAGGGCTTCGAGAGCAGACGCTTCGCCGCCCCCGCGGATCGGCTGGCGCACTGCGCCTTCGAGCACGTCTACTTCGCCAGCCCGGCGAGCGTCCTCTTCGGACAGAACGTCCAGGAGGTCCGCGAGCTGCTGGGCGAGCGCCTCGCCGACGAGGCGCCCGCCGAAGCCGACTGGGTCATGCCCATGCCGGACTCGGGGCGCTCCGCCGCGGCGGGTTTCGCCCGACGCAGCGGGCTGACGTACCGCGAGGGCATCGTCCCGAACCGCTACGTGGGCCGGACCTTCATCAAGCCCACGCAGGACGAGCGCCGCGCCGCCGTCCGCCTCAAACTCAACGTCATCTCGGAGATCGTCCGCGGCCGCCGCATCGTCGTCGTGGACGACTCCATCGTCCGCGGCACCACCACCCGCGAGAAGATGCTGCAGATCCGGCAGGCCGGCGCGAAGGAAATCCACCTCCGCATCTCCTGCCCGCCCATCCTCCATCCGTGCTACTTCGGCATCGACTTCGCGACGCGGGAACAACTCATCGCGCACGGCCGATCCGTCGAGGACATCCGCGCATACCTCGGCGTGGACTCGCTGCACTACCTCTCGCTCGAAGGCCTGCTCAGTTGCATGACGCGCCCCCCGGCCGACTACTGCACCGCCTGCTGGGACGGACGCTATCGCCTCGAACCCGACAAGCCAGAGACGGGCGTCGTCATCGAGAGCGAGCAGCTGCGCATTTTCGGATGAATGCCCTCGATTCCGTCGTATTGGACCTGCCGCACACCGGGGGATTCCCCCTCAATGCTCTCTTTCCTGCACGCGACACACGCCGCCGATCGACCTTCATGCGGAACTCCGCGCAGTCCCATGCGTAGGCCTCTCTATCAGGCTCGTGGGGCTCAACGGGGAACGGCATCACGTGGGCCGATGTGTCGGATTGCGGCGCGGCGAGGCCCTCCGCGGTTCGGAACAAACGCGCCCCCTCGGGAGGAGCCTGGTCCGGTCATGAGCGCGGACGCAACCACACTCACCCTCGCGCACTCTCCCGACGGCGACGACATGGCCATGTGGTGGCCGCTCACCGGCATGCGCGATCCCGGCGGATCCCCCCTCGACGGGGAGTCCGGCCGGCCCCGCGTCGACACCGCTCCGTTCGCGTTCGAAACGCTCGCCGACGACGTTCACGAACTCAACAAGCGGGCGTTCCGCCAGGGCGATCTGGACGCCACCGCCATCAGCGCGGCCACCTATCCCTTCATCAGCGACCGCTACGTCGTCACCGCCTGCGGCGGCTCGTTCGGCGAGGGCTATGGGCCGCGCGTCGTCGTCCGGGCCGACTCACCGATCACCGATGAGGACGGTCTCCGCGACGAGTTTCCGCTCCTCGCCATCCCCGGGGCCGACACCACCGCCTTCATGGCGCTCTCGCTGCTCCTGGGCCGCCGCCCGCGCTTCGTCGAAGCGCGCTTCGACCTCATCCCGGAGATGGTCGCCAGGGGCGAAGCCGATGCCGGGCTGCTCATCCACGAGGCGCAACTGACCTTCGAGTCGGCCGGCCTGCGCGAAGTCGCCAACCTCGGCGAGTGGTGGGCGCGCGAGAAGGGCATCCCCCTCCCCCTCGGGCTGAACGTCCTCCGACGCGACCTCGACCTGCGCTTCGGGAGCGGCACGGTCGAGCGCGTCGCCGGCCTGTTGTCCGAGTCCGTCCGCTTCGCTCGCGGCCACCGCGACGAGTGCCGAAGACTTCTCCTCATTCACGCCGACAACCGCCCCGAGTGGCGCGACGACGCGCTCGTGGATCGCTACCTCTCGATGTACGTCAGCCCGATGTCCGAGGACATGGGCAACGCCGGCCGCGAGGCCCTGCGCGTCCTGCTCACCGAGGCCGCCGCCGCGGGACTCTGCCCCGAAATCGGCGAGGTCGAGGTCGTCGGGTAGGAACAGTGGGCAGCGAAGCGTGGACAGTGGACATGCGGAGGAGTGGCTGGTTCCGGTACGCGTGTAGACTCGGGAATGGAGTTCACGCGGCTTGACTGGGGCGTGGGTGTCCGGCTGATCGGCGGCGACGTGCTGCCGATCCGCCATGTGCTCGCCATCGGACGCAACTACGCCGAGCACGCTCACGAGCAGGGCGCGGACGTTCCCGACCGACCGATGGTGTTCTCGAAGAACCTGTCGTCGCTCTGCCTGAATGGTGACGACGTCGTCATCCCTCCCTGCTGCCGCGACGCATCCACGGGCGGCGACCAGACGGACTTCGAGGGCGAACTCGGCGTCGTGCTCGCCAGGCCCGCGCGGGATGTTGCGGAGGCCGACGCTCTGTCGCTCGTGCTGGGCTACTGCTGCGCCAACGACGTGAGCGCCCGCTGGTGGCAGAAGAAAGGCTCAGGCGGGCAGTTCTGGCGCGGCAAGAGTTTCGACACCTTCTGCCCCGTCGGCCCGCGCCTCGTCCCCGAGCGCGAAGTCCCCGACCCTCAGAACCTCCGCATCGCCTGCCGCGTCAACGGCGTGACCATGCAGGACGACACCACCGCGAGCATGATCTTCCCGGTTGCCCGCCTGATCGCCGAGCTCTCCCGCGGCACGACCCTGCCGCCCGGAACGCTCATCCTCACGGGCACCCCCAGCGGCGTCGGCATGGCGCGAACGCCGCCGGTCTGGCTGCGGGGTGGGGATATCGTAGAAGTCGAGATCGACGGAATCGGCGTGCTGCGAAACGCCGTTGTTGAGGGGTAGGGAGGGACCGGCCGCCCGTCACACGGCAATCCGCGGCACCACCCGCTCCGCTTCGCTCGACAACTCGAAGAACGAGGCCGGCGCGACACCCATCATCGCCCCCACGAGGTTCGTCGGAAACGTCTCGCGGAGTTGGTTCAACTCTCGCACGTTGGCGTTGAAGAACCGCCTCGCCGCCGCGATCCGATCCTCGGTGTTCGCCAGTTCCTTCTGCAGCGCGAGGAACTGCGTGTCGGCCTTCAGCGCGGGGTACGCCTCCGCCAGCGCGAACAGGCGTTTCAGCCCCAGCGCCAGGGCGGATTCGTCCACCGCCTGCTCCGAGGCCGAGCCGTGCGGGGTCATGGCCTGGTCGCGAAGCCGGGTCACGAGTTCCAGCGTCTCGCGCTCGTGCCGGGTGTAGCCCCTCACCGTCTCCACGAGGTTCGGGATCAGGTCGTAGCGCCTCTTCAGTTCGACGTCGATCCCTGACCACGACTCGCGGATGTGCTGGCGAAGCCGCACGAAGCGGTTGTAGGTGGCGATGAACCACACGCCCGGCAGGAGCAGGACGGCGGCCGCGACCACGAGAACGAAGATGAGCGATTCCACGGCCGGGAGGATACCAAGCCCGCGATCAGCGGGTACGGGCGTCCAGCGCGGCGGTCACGTGGTCCGGCCAGCGGGTGAGGAAGTCCCCCACCCAGCGGATGCGGGCCTCGAACTCCTCGGGCGTCCACCGTCGCGTGCCGTCCGTCAGACACAGACGCCCCCGCTCGACGTCGATCACGCCGGGATCGGTGGCGAGCAGGAACTCCATCATCCTGGGAGTGACGACGCCGTAAGCGAACTTCCGGTCCCGACACCGCACGTGGAACCGACGGCTGAACTCCGAGGACTCGAAGTTGATGTCCGGAAACCCGAACGCCCCGGCCAGTTTGTCGAACAGGCCCTCGCGCCGGATCAGCAGGTCGGGCACCTCCTCGAAGGGCAGGTGCAGGATCAGGTACGACAGGTTGTAGGTCGTCGCCGACTTGCCGTGGTTCTCGGTGTAGGTGAAGTCGCCGGTCTTGATGCGGCAGTTGCGCCCGGCGAGCCCCAGCGTGCCCCAGATGGTGTTGTACGCGGCCCGAGAATGACCCTGCCGGAAGACCTCGAAGTGCGAGTACTCGTCGTCGTGCCGGCGGTCGCGCCGCGCTTCGAAACGCAGGCCGAGGCGATCGGCGAGCGCGGCCAGCGCTTCGCGCCGCTTCACTGACGCGAGGTGGACCGCCCACGCGATGGTGACGAACACGAGGACGCCGAGAACGGCGAAGACCGCTTCCGGAAACTGGATCGCGACGGTCTGCACGGCGTATGCGGCCCTACTTGTCCTGCGACTTGAGGTAGTCCTCGATGATCTTGGCCAGTTCGGCTTCCTTCCTCGGGGTGTAGCCCGTCTCCCGATGGATGATCTTTCCGTCGAAGCCGATCAGGTAGAACGTCGGGATCGCCGCGACGTTGTACGCCATCGCGACATCCGTCCCGTCAACCAGCAGGCTGTAGGTGTAGTTGCTCCCCGTCATGTACCCGACAGGGTCCGCGCCGGGCCGCTCGAAGCAGCTCAATCCGATCACCGCCACCGGCCGCCCGGCGAACCGCTCGTGCAGCCGCTGGATGCTGGGCATCGCCTCCTTGCACGGACCGCACCACGTCGCCCAGAAGTCGATCAGGACCACCTTGCCCCGGTAGTCAGCGAGTGTGTGCGCGTTCCCCGCCGCGTCCTTCAACGACCAGTCCGGCGCCGGCGCGCCGACCGGGTGCAGTTCCGGTGCGGGCGGACGCACGGTCTGGCGGGGCTCGATCCGCCTTGTCTCGTACCTCTCCGGCGCCTCCAGCCGGAACAGCGACTCCTCCGCCTCGGCCAGCACCCGAAGGTCCGACAGCGACAGCACGATCGACCCGCTCCGCCCGTTGACCTCTGTCAGTCGCTCCACGCGCCGCGGCAGATTGTCCTCCACGCCGAAGTACCATCGTGCCTTCGACGTCTCCGGATCCTCTCGGTACTCGACGTACACAACGCTGCACAACACCCCGTTCACGAACGCACGCCCCTCGAGATCGGCGACGTGCGCCTCCAGTTCCTCCTGGAACGGATCCGCACGCGCGAACTCGCTCATCAGCAGCTTGTCGCCGACGAACAGCAGCCGAAGCCCCTGCCCGCTTCCGTCACCCGACACGAACAGCTTGCCGTCGTGGTTGATCAGGTACGCCGTCTCCCCGTCGAACGCCGACGCGAAGACCAGCGGGGTGGGCGAGGTGGGATTCCAGGCCGTGCCCTGGTATCGGACCTTCGCGGGGTACGCTTCGAACGATGGGTTCCGGGCCAGCGTCACCGAACCGACGACAACCGGATCGCCCATCGCACGGATGCCGAACCCCTCGTGCCGCGCCGAGTAGGAGACTACCTGAACGCTCTTCGTCGCGTCACCCGCCGCCCGAAGCACCTTCAGCGCAGCCTCCGAAGGCTGGCCCGGCGCGGCGGCCACGGCGGCCCAGGAGGCGGCGAGAGCAACAATCCAACGAATCTGTGTCATCTCGGGGCTCCACGGCCCCGGGGCGGGTCGGGGCCTCAGAAGAGTCTATCGTGCGGGTCGGCGTTCGGATGCAGGTCTTCCAGGTCCCCAACGCACGTTTGGAGCGCGAATGGCCAGGGGCAAGGCGGGCACGCCGACCATCGAGAACCGCCGAGCGCGGCACGACTACGAAATCCTCGACTCCCTCGAGTGCGGCATCGTGCTGCTCGGCTCGGAGGTCAAGAGCGTGCGCGCCGGCAAGGTCTCGCTCGCCGAAGGCTACGTCGTCGTCGAGGGCACGCCGCCACGCCTCACCCTGCTCGGCGTGAACATCGCCGAGTACCCACCCGCACCGGGTGCACACGAGCCCACACGCTCGCGCCGCCTGCTCGCACACCGACGCGAGATCGAGAAGCTCGCCCGCCAGGTGGACCAGAAAGGCATGACCATCGTCCCTCTCAAGGTGTACTTCAAGGAGGGCTACGCGAAAATGCTCATCGGACTCGGTCGCGGGCGCGGCAAGAGCGACAAGCGCCAGCGCATCGCCGAGCGCGAGATGCAGCGCGACATCGACCGGGCCATGACCAGGAAGCGCTGACCGCCCGCGAGTCCCATCCCGAACCGCGAAAGTGCCCGCAAGACCCCGTCCGAGACTTGGTAGAATCTCCGGGATAGCCGGGGGCGGATCGCCCTCGACCGGGAGGCGGCATGTCGGGGGCACACGATCTCGAACCGACGCTCGAAGCGGCCCGCGCGGGCGACCGGGAAGCCCTCATCAGGCTTCTCGACGCCGTCGGGCCGATGGTCCGCCGGCGGCTGGCCGAGAAACTGCCCCCCGCCATGCGCTCCTCGATCGACGAGGACGACCTGATGCAAGTCACCTACATCGAGGCCGTCATGCGATTCCGCGGCTTCACCACCGGCGGCGTCTCGGGCTTCCTCGCGTGGGTGACGCGTCTGGCGGAGAACAACCTGATCGACGCCGTGCGCGCCATGGAGGCCGACAAACGCCCAGACCCGCGCAGGCGCGTGCAAGCAGGCCCGAACGCGGACTCGATGGCGCAACTCGTCGAACTGTTGGGCATGACCTACACGACGCCCAGCCGCATGGCCGCGCGCAAGGAGGCAAACGCCGCCCTGGACCGCGCCCTCACGAGGCTCCCGGGCGTCTACGAGAAGGTGATCCGCCTGTACGATCTCGACGGCAGGCCCGTCGAGGAAGTCGCGACCGAGGTCGGACGATCCGTAGGCGCGGTCTACATGCTCCGGGCGCGCGCCCACGAGCGACTCCGCGAACTGCTCGGCTCCGCGTCGCAGTTCTTCTCCGCGTCGTAGGGGGCGTCGATGTCTGACGATCCGCACAGCACGGAGCACGCCGGGTCGGTCGATCGCGACCTGATCTTCGACGCCCTGCGCGAGGTCGGCGATGAGGCTTCCGACTCGCTCCCGCCGCGCGACGCCTTCCCGGGCTATGAGATTCTCCACGAGATCCACCGTGGCGGTCAGGGCGTCGTGTACCTGGCGATCCAGCACGCGGCGAAGCGCAAGGTCGCCGTCAAGGTGCTCCACGCCGGGCCGTTCATCGGCGCCGCGGGACGCACGCGCTTCGAGCGCGAGGTCCAGGTTCTCGGCCAACTGAGCCACCCGAACATCGTCGGCATCCACGACAGCGGCACGACCGCCGACGGCAGCGTCTTCTACGTCATGGACTACGTCGCGGGCGATTCGCTCGAAGCGTACCTCTTCAAGCGCGAGCGTCGATCCATACCCGAAACGCTCGCCATGTTCGTCAAGATCTGCGACGCCGTGAACGCCGCTCACCTTCGCGGCATCATCCACCGCGACCTCAAGCCCGCCAATGTCCGCGTCCGCTCCGACGGCGAGCCTGTCGTCGTCGACTTCGGCCTGGCGAAAACGCCCATGGGCGACGGCGCGGCCGGGCCTGCCGTCATGACCGTCACCGGCCAGTTCATCGGCTCCCTGCCCTGGGCGAGCCCCGAGCAGGCCACCGGCGCGGCCGGCGCGGTCGACGTGCGCAGCGACGTCTACTCCCTCGGCGTCATCCTCTACCAGCTCCTGGTCGGCCGCTTCCCCTACGACGTCGCCGGCAACATGCGCGACGTTCTGGACAACATTCAACGCGCGGAGCCGACGCCACCGCGCAGCCTTCGTAACGAACTCGACGCCGACCTCGAGGCCATCGTCCTCAAGTGCCTCGAAAAGGACCGCGAAGCCCGGTACCAGTCCGCCGGCGACCTCGCCCGCGACCTGAAGCGCTGCCTGGCGGGGGAGCCGATCGAGGCCCGCCGGCACGACGGCTGGTATCTCCTGCGGAAACTGGCGAGACGTTACAAGGGAGCGGTCGCCATCGCCGCCGCGTTCGTCCTGCTCGTCCTGACCTTCGCCATCGTGATGAGCGTCCTCTACCGTCGCGCGCTCATCGCCGAAGCACAGACGAACATCAGTCTCGGCGCCGAGAAGGCAGCACGGGCCGAGGCCCAGCGACAGGAAGAGCGCGCCGAGTGGAACTTCGGCGCGGCGTGGACGATGGGTCGAACGCTCATGTTCGACCTGCCCGACCTCATCGAGGATCTTCCCGGCGCGACCGCCGCTCGGCAGCGCATCGTCACCGAAGCCATCGAGTACCTCGAGCGCCTCCGGCTCGAAGCGGAGGACGACCCCGCTCTCCTTCTCGAACTCGCCGCGGCCTACGACCAGGTCGGCGACCTGCACGGCGCGCTGAACGCGGCCAGCCTCGGCGACACCGCCGAGGCCGCCCTCGCCCACTCGCGCGCTCGTGAACTCCGCGAATCGCTCCGTCCGCGCATGGAGAACGACCCCCGCCTCCTCGCCGGCCTCGGCGAGAGCGCGTTCCGAGTCGGGCAGTCCCTCCAGCGCGAGCGACGCTATCCCGGCGCGGCCGCCGAGTTCGGACGCGCCGCGAGGCTGTTCGCGAGCGCGTACGAGGTCGGGGGATCGACGAACGAACGCCACCGCGAGCGAGAGATGGAGGCCGTCGCGAAGATCGGCGAGATGATGCGGATGATGGCCCGCACCGGCGACAATCCCGCCGCCCGGCTGATCGAGGCCGCCACGCAGTACGCCATCGCGGAGGGCTACTGGTCCGCGAGACTTGCCTCCGATCCCGGTGACGAGACCGCCGCCCGAAAGCTCAGCGTCATCCGCGACAAGCAGGCCGACCTGGAACTCGAGCGCGGCTCGCGTCTCCTCGCCGAGGCCCAGAGGCTTTCCGAGGACCGCGGCGCCGCACGTGAGCGTTTTCTGGCCGCCATCGGGGAGTTCGAGCGCGCCGAGCAAACGCTCACGACGACCGCGGAGAGGTTTCGGTCGCTCGCCGAGGCCCAGCCCGAGAACGCGCAGTACCTCCGCGACCAGTTCATCGCCCTCCACCACCTCGGCACGGCGATCGCTTCGGCCGCCGGCGCGCGCGCCTCCCTGATGCAGCTCGAAGGCACCCCCGCGATCGAAGCGCACGCGGCCATCCGCACTGAACGAGAGCGCGCCCTCGCCGCCTACCGTCGCGCGCTCGAGATCACGCGGTTCCTCGCCGCCGCCGACCCTCTCAGCCTCGAACGCCAGCGCGACGTCTACCTCTGCCTTAACAAGATCGGCAACGAACTGCGCGATCTGGGCGACACCGAGGCCGCTCTCGCGGTCTTCGAGGATTCATTCGTCATCCGGGAGAGACTCGTCCGCTCCGACCCCACGCCACGCCACCTGAACGACGCCGCCGTGGGCATGTTCAAACTGGGCAATCTGGCTAAACGCATGGCGGATCAGGCGACAGAGCCGGAGCGGCGGATCACACTCTACACGCTGGCCCTGGACCAGCTCCGTGTGGCCCTCGAACGCTTCGAGGCACTGCAGAAGGCCGGGGTTCTCGGCTCCGATGCCTCTGAGCCGGGGCTCGTCGCACGCTTGATCGACGAGTGCCATCAGCGCCTCGCCGAACTCGCCGGCATGAAGGCCCCGGCCGATCCCCCAGAAAAACCTTGAATCTCTCGCCCGCCGTGTGGTAGGGTGTTCGCTTGGAGGGGGCGTGCGCGATTGTGCGCGCCCGCCGAACGGAAGGAGAAATCGCATGGTCCCGTGGCACACGACCCGACGGCTTCCCCCTCCCCGGCGATCGGCGCGAGCGGGGACGCTCACCCTCTCCGCAGCGCTGGCGTTCGCCGCCGCAGGGCACGCAATCGGCCAAACCACCACCACCTGGACGTCCGTCCTCGACGGCGACTGGAGCGACCCCGGCAACTGGGACAACGGCGCGCCCCTCGACGACACTTTCAACGCCGTGATCGACCTGGGCGGCGTCTACATTGTCTCGCTCGATTCCTCCTTCACGATCAACGACTTCCGCATGGCCGCCGTGGACGGTCGGCTCGACCTGCTCACCAACAAACTGACCCTGAACGGCACGTTCGACTTCATCGACTCCTTCATCACCAGCAACCCCGCCGGCGGCGAGATCGAAGCCCTCGGCGACGCGAATCTCTCGGACTTCTTCCTCCAGCGCAGCACGCTCCGAACCCAGGGCAAGTTCATCATCGACAGCGTCTCCGGCGACGACATCTGCGACAGCGACATCGACCACCGCGGCAGCGAGGGCGCATGGCGCGGCACCGCCGACCTCGGATTCCAGAACGACTCAACGTTCACCATCGCCCAGGGGGCCGGCTTCACCATCGAGAACGATCAGCGCATGTTCTGGACCGGCATCGGCGGCCAGGGAGCCTTCACCGTCGAAGGCACGCTCACCAAGTCAACCGGCGCGGGCGAGACCTTCATCGAGCAGATCACACTCACCAACACCGGCACGATCCGCGTCGAGGCCGCCACCCTGCGAGCCGACACCGTCGCCAACGTCAGCGGAGGCACGCTCGCGGGCGGGGTCTGGGAGATCGTCAACGGCTCCACTCTCCGCTTCGACGGCGTGAGCATCCTCACCAACCAGGCCGACGTGCTGCTCGCCGGCGCGGGCGCCGCCTTCCTCGGCTTCGAGGGCGTCGAACTCAACGACGCGGGCGCGCGGCTTGCCGTGCAGGACACCGCGGCATTCACCACCGGCGGCCCGCAGTTCGAGAACCTCGGCGTCCTTGATGTCGGCGCGGGCAGCCGCTTCGAGGTCCAGAGCGGCACGCCGCTCATCAACTTCTCCGCCGGCACCCTCAGCGACGGCGAGTTCCTTGTCGCCGGCACGCTCGCCTTCGACGGCGCGGCCATCACCACCGTCGCCAGCCGCCTCGTCCTCGACGGCGCGGCGTCAGACGTCGTGGACAGTTCGCTCGGCGGCGAGCCCAGCGGCCTCACCGGCCTCCACACCGTAGCCGCCGAAGGCGAGTTCGCCATCACGAACGGACGCAACTTCACGACCGAAGGCGACATGACCGTGGACGCCGACGGCGCGCTGACGGTCGGCCCCTCCTCACGCTTCCGCGTCGCCCCGGGCTCCGAACTCACCAACTTCAGCGCCGGCGTCTTCACCGGCGGCGTCTTCAACGTCAAGGGCGAACTCGTTTTCGACAACGCCGACGTCGAACGCATCGCCTCCGACCTCACCCTCGACGGACCGGACTCCAAGTTCCTCAACGAGAACGAGCAGGACGGACTCCAGAATCTCTCCGTCATCGAGTCCAACGGCCGCCTCGCCCTCCTCAATGGCCGCACGCTCGAAACGCTCGACTCCCTCACAGTCGAAGGTGTACTCTTCATCGGCGACACCAACGGCAACAAGCCCCGCCAGAAGACCTCCCTCACCGTCAACGGCGACCTCGTGCAGGAGAACGGCCGCACGTCGCTCGGCGGCGGAGACCTCATCGTCACCGGCGTCTACCACCTCATCGGCGCGGAACTCGCCGGCGAAGGCCGCGTGACAGCCGAACTCGTGGCCCGGACGGGCGCGAGCCTCTCCCCCGGCGACGGCATCGGACAACTCACCATCCTCGGCGACCTCATCACCCACGACGACGCCGCCCTCATCGCCGAGATCGCCGTGTTCGCCGCGGGAGCCGACGTCTTCGCCGACAGGCTGCGCGTCCGCGGCACGGTCATCCTCGACCCAGACAACGACGACCACGGCGGCACCCTTGACCTGCGACTCGGCGGCGACTCGCTCCCACCCGAAGGAACCTACATCCGGCTCGTCGTCGCCGATGCCCTCGAAGGCCGATTCGGCACGGTCCTCAATGCACAGATCGACGGCGACCTCTATTTCAAGGTTGTCTACTCCGACCGCGGCGTCGGCGTCCGCGTCGTTCCTTCCCCATCCAGCCTCTCCCCGCTGATTGCCGCCGGCGCGATGGCAGGCGGCAGGAGACGGAGAAGCGGCACGTAGCAACAGGCCCAAAGGGGCTATGAGCGGCCGTTGACGTCAGGGCTCTCTCGCTCTGTCATTCTGCCGCTGCGCCGCTCTCTCCGTGTGCAATCTGCTTCTTCTCTCGCTCAACCAGCCTCCTCATCTCTTCCACCAGCGCCGGCTTCACCTGTTCCAGGGTCGGGCACGATGCGCCCAGTTCCCGCTCCAGGCTCGTTACCGCGCGCCCCGCCAGCCCGCACGGCACGATCAGGTCGAAGTGCGACAGGTCCGTCGTCACGTTGATCGCCAGCCCGTGCATCGACACCCACCGCCGCACTCGAACCCCGATCGCGCACACCTTCGCCGACCCCAGCCCCCCCCCTTCGGCCTTCCCTCCTTCACCCCTCGCCCTCGACACCCAGACCCCCGTCGCGCCAGGCTCGCGGTGCGCCCCCACCCCGAACCGCGCGCACACCCCGATCGCCGCCGACTCCAGCAGCCGCACGTACTCGTGCAGCCGCAGCCGCAGCGCGTTCAGGTCCAGGACCGGGTACGCAACCAACTGCCCCGGCCCGTGGTAGGTCACGTCCCCCCCCCTGTCGGTCGCCTCGACCGCCACCCCCGCGGCACGCAGCGCGTCGGCCGACGCCAGCACGTGCCCCGCCGCCCCGCGCCGACCCGACACCGTGATCACCGGGTCGTGCTCCACCAGCAGCAGCCGACCTACCTCCAGCTCACCCGCCTCGCGCGACGCCAGCACCTCCTCGACGTGCGCCCGTTGCACCTCGTACGCCTCGCGGTACCCCATCCGTCCCAGGTCAATGACGCGCAGCCGTCCGTTCACGCCCGATCGTATCGCTCACCTACGATCACCCCCGATGCCCACCGTCCACCCCTCCGCCATCCTCTCGGGCGATTGCGACCTCGCCGATTCGGTCGAGATCGGCCCACACTGCGTCCTCACCGGGCCGGTCCACCTCGCCGAGGGCGTGCGCCTGCTCGCCAACGTCCACCTCCGCGGCCCGGTCTCCATCGGCCCGCGCACCATCGTCTATCCCTTCGCCTGCCTCGGCTTCGAGCCGCAGGACTACAAGTTCAAGCCCGGCGCGCCGACCGCCGGCGTCGTCCTCGGCGCGGACTGCCTCATCCGCGAGCACGCCACCGTCCATGCCGCCAGCAACGAGACCACCCCTACCACCATCGGCGACCGCGTTTTCATGATGGTCGCCTCGCACGTCGGCCACGACGCCCGCTTGGGCAACGGCGTCGTCATGGTCAACTACGCCGGCGTCTCCGGGCACGCCGAGATCGCCGACAACGCCACACTCTCCGGCCACGTCGGCATCCACCAGTTCGTCCGCGTCGGCCGCCTCGCCTTCATCTCCGGCGGCGTCGCCGTTTCCAAGGACGTGCCCCCCTTCTGCATGGCCCCCGAGCGCAACCGCATCGGCGGCCTCAACCTCGTCGGCATGCGCCGCGCCGGCATCCCGCGCGAGGAGATCACCGAGGTCCGACGCGCCTTCCGCGATGTCTTCCGCGCCCCCGTCCCCCACGACGAGGCCCTCGACATCCTCCGCGAGCGGGCCGCCCGCTCCCCCGCCGTCGCCGAGATCGCCGACTTCGTCGCCGCCACCAAGCGCGGCATCTGCCCCGGCATGGGGCGGCCGCCGCGCCTGCTCACGACCTGGCTCCAGATGAAACGCCGAGGCGTCACCCTCCCCGACTTCGACGATGACGACTGAGGCCGACCCGAGTACCCTGCTCTCATGCCGAGCAACCAGCCCCTCTTCACCCCCACTCGGCCCGCCGAACCCGCCCTCTGCGTCCTCGCGAGCAGTTCCTCAGGCAACTGCTCCGTCCTCACCCTGCCTGCCGCCCCCTCCCGCCTCTCTCCTTCCCCCTCTTTCCTTCTTCTCGACATGGGCCTCGGCCTCCGCCGCACACGCGCCGAACTCGCCCGCCTCGGACTCGCCCTCGACGACGCCGTCGCCGTCATCCTCACCCACCTCGACACCGACCACTGGAATCCCGGCTGGGCACGCTGGCTGCCGGCGCACACGCGCATCCTCGCCCACCGCCGCCACGTCGAATACGGCACGCGCTGGGGCGCGCTCCCCCGCCGCGCCGAGCCGCTCGACGACACCCTCGACCTCCCCGGCGGCATCACCGCGCGCCCCGCCCTCCTCTCCCACGACACCCTCGGCGTCACCACGCTCCGCTTCGAACTCCCCCGCGGCGACTCGCTCGGCTTCGCCACCGACGTCGGCCGCGTCTCCCCCGACCTCGTCGAACACCTCGCCGGCGTCGGCGTCCTCGCCATCGAGAGCAACTACTGCCCGAGGCTGCAGGCCGCCTCCGACCGCCCCTGGTGGCTCAAGCAGCGCATCATGGGCGGCGCGGGGCACCTCAGCAACGAGCAGTGCGCCGACGCCGTCGCCCGGATCGCCCCCGCGCGCCACGTCGTCCTCCTCCACCTCTCCCGCGACTGCAACCGCCCCGAAGTCGCGGCCAAGCACCACCGCCGCGCCCCCTACACACTCACCATCGCCTCCCACGAGCACCCGACACCGTGGGTCTCGCTTTCGAGCAACAAGACCGCCCCAACCACTTCACCACTTCCTTCCTCTCACCTTCTGCCTTCCTGATGCCCCCCCCCGACTCCCAAGCCGCCGACGCCCGCGACCCCCGCCCCGGCCTCCTCGCCGCGCTCGCGCGTCTCATCCCCCGCCGCCCCGGCATCCTCATCGACGGCGTGCGCTACGTCGAGCGCTTCCGGCCCGGCGCACTCCGCCCCGGCCGCGCCCGCGTGCGCGAGTACGACGTGCGCTTCCCCGACGGCTCCCGCGCCCGCATCCGCTGCACGCCCCGCCGCCAGTACGCCGACCTCGTCGGTGACTGGCCGCTCATCCCCTACCGCGTCGCCGCCACGCGCATCCGACCCGGCATGCGCATCCTCGACGCCCGCTGCGGCACCGGGTGCGGCGCGGCCCTGCTCGCCGAGGCCGTCGGCCCGTCCGGCGCGGTCGTCGCCCTCGAGACCGACGGCGAGTCCATCCGCTACGCACGCCGCCGCTACCCCGCCCCCGCCATCGCCTTCGAACTCGACGACCACGCCTCCCTGCACGGCGAACTCGACGGCGCGTTCAGCGCCGTCATCGCCGTCGGCGCGCTCCGCGCGGGCGCGGACCACGCCGCAGACGCGGCCGAGCTCTGGCGCGTCGTCGCCCCCGGCGGCTGGCTGCTGCTCGTCGCCCCGACGATCGAGCGCACGGCCCGCGACGACGACGAACCCGGCCGCCCCGCCCCCCTCGACGAACCCGCCCTGCTCGCCCTGCTGCGCACCCTCCCCGACCTCGAACGCGCCCTGCCCGCACCGGGCCTCGGCGCGGGCCGCGCGGGAGCGTGGGCCTTCAAGACACTCCCCGAAGCGCCGGGACGGGACTGATACGGAATGTGTACAGTCGCTGCGCCCCGGGTACCCCGCCCCTCCATGGCGGCTTCGCTCCTACCCCTCCTCCTTCAACGCGCGGGGGCTTCACGCAATCCGTATCGACCGCCACCGGCAGGCCGCGCGCGTCCACGAGAACCATGATTTTCACGCCCTTTCCGGCCTTCGTGCACCCGATCCCGTCGCCGCCGCCCTTGGCCTTGCTGAAGGTGCCGTCGATGAAGCACTCGTAGAGCCGGTACTCGCCGCGGTCCTCGACGAGGCGCCCGGCGTCACGCATGATGCGCTCGAAGACGCCCGCCTCGACCCATCGCTTGAAGCAGCGGTGCACCGCGCTCCTGGAGCCGTACTCCCGCGGCAGATCCTTCCACTTCGCGCCGTTGTCGAGGATCCAGAAGATGCCCGCGACCGCCCTGCGTTTGTCCGTCGGCGGCCGCCCGCCGAGCGAGCTGCGCGGCGCGTCGGGCACACGCTCGCAGACCCAGTCAAGCTGCTCGTCCGTGAGTCGCATCGCCATGCACCCTCATACGCGCGGCAAGCAAAGAGGTTCCGGGATAGGCTCTAGGCAGCGGAGACGACGAGATCCTTCCGTCTCACCGCCTCCGGCTTCCGCAACACTTCACCTCCAGGCCGGCTATGTAGCGGTTGTATGGCCTCCTCGATAGCGAACGCAAGGCTGTCGAGGTTTGTAAAGCTGAAGAGCATGTAGAAGAATTCTATTGAAAGCGTCTTGTCCTGTTTCTTCGCTTCTTCCACGAGATTGCTGGCTTGGCCGATCACGTGATTGAACGCGTAGTTCAGCTCCTCGTCTACCTCTCTTTCAGGCCAGTCTGCACCCAACGCGTGCCTCCGGAGCCGATCCTTCCATTCGTTGAGGCATGCCTCATCGAGTGACTTCGGCACTTTGAAGGATTCGTGAACCATCCGATTGCGCACCTCACGGCAGACGTCCGCGCACAGTACGACCCGCAATGGCAGGGGGGAATCCGCCGCCCGTAGAGAAACCAGCGAGCGCACGTACGGCCCCCATGGGCCGTCTCTCCGTTTCGGACGTTTGACCTCGGCTTCGAGGTACGCTTCGAAAGCCGCGAAGAAACTGATAAGGGTAGCTCGAAACACGTGTACTGTGTTCTCGCGCACTTGCGCCAAGGTCTGGCCGATGGTGTCGCCGTGTTTGATCCGTCCTTGGTTGTTGGGATACCAGGCCTCTGACTGAATGTGACCGAGTACTTCAGCTGTCGGTCGTTCCTCGTCCTCCATCTCGCTCCCCATCGTGGAGAGTAAATAGCCGTATGCCAACTCGCTGCTCTGCCAGAATCTGTTCAGGACGCTCTGCATGCGCCGGAGGTCAGCCATCGATCCCGACACCGCCACGCGAATACGGGTGTCTTCAGTGCCTTCTTTCCGACCCATGAAGCCTCCCCAGCTGTGGCCTACCGACCAGCGCCAGCCGCACCGCCGCCCGCTGCATGCTGTTGTTGGGTGGCCTCACGAAAAACAAGGTCGTGATCCTGCTGAGCTTGACCTCCCCCCGTTTGCTGTACGAGGTTCTATGAGAGCCGGGTGAGCATAGGGCTCGACGCTGGCCGGGCCGGAGGGAGGGGTGCAGCCCCGACAGGAGGACCGGCCAGCGTAGCCGCGAACGCTGCGGGGGCACGCTGTGCCTGTCTCCTGCCCGCTCCCCCTGCCCCTTGCCGCACGCCCCGATCCCCTTTCCCCCCTACCCTTTGCCCGATGACACGACCCGCGCCGCCCCGGGCTGCCGATCGCGACGCCCACGATCCCCACGCCGAAGAGGCCACGCGCGCCTTCGCCCTCGGCGTCGCGAGGCTCGCCCACGACGACAAGTGCGACGACGTCCTCCTCCTCGACGTGCGCGGCCTGAGCCAGATCACCGACTACCTCGTCATCGCCTCGGGCACCTCCGACCGCCAGATGCGGGCCGTCCTCGAGCACGTCAAGGAACTCGGCGACGCCACGGGCCACACCGCCTTCCGCACGAACGCCGACCAGGGCGGCACCTGGCTGCTCGCCGACTTCGTGGACGTGGTGGTCCACGTCTTCGAGCCGAACACCCGCGCCCACTACGACCTCGAGATGCTCTGGGGCGACGCCCCCCGGCTCGACTGGCGACGCCCGCCCGACGCCCCGAAGCCCGGCAAGGCCCGCTGACGGACCAACGCCATGCCCCCCCCTCCCCCCCCTCCCCCCGTCATCGTCCGCGTCGATCTGGGAGACCGCGCCTACCCGGTCCTCATCGGACCCGCCATCCTCGCCTCCGCCCCCGACGCCCTCGGGCGCGCCCTCGGCGCGCTCCCCCTCCGCGCCGGCCTCGTGGTCGATCTCGGCGCGGCCGACCACGCGGCACGCGCCGAACGCGCCCTCGCCTCCGCCGGCATCGAGCCTGTCCGCGTCGAGATCGAGCCGAGCGAACGGACCAAGTCCCTCGCCTCGCTCGAGACCATCCTCGTCGCCCTCGCCCGCGCCCGCCTCGAACGGGGCGAGCCGGTCGTCGCCGTCGGGGGGGGCATCGTCGGCGACCTCGCGGGCTTCGCGGCCGCCTCCTACCGCCGCGGCGTCCCCGTCCTCCAGTGCCCCACCACGCTCCTGGCCATGGTCGATGCCTCGGTCGGCGGCAAGACCGGCGTGAACCTCGACCTCGGCGAAGCGGGCGGGATGGCCAAGAACATGGCCGGCGCGTTCCACCAGCCCCTCGCCGTTCTCGCCGACATCGACACCCTCGCCACCCTCCCGCAGCGCCACCTCCGCGCCGGCCTCGCCGAGTGCGTGAAGCACGCCCTCATCTCCGCCGACTTCGGCGACGCCGCTTATCTTGACTGGATCGCCGCGTCGCTCGACGCCATCCTCGCCCTCGACCCGGACGCCGTCACCGAACTCGTCCGCCGGTCGGTGCAGATCAAGGCCCGCGTCGTGGCGGGCGACGAGCGCGAGGAGTCCCGCCACGGCCGCGCCCTGCTCAACCTCGGCCACACCTTCGCGCACGCGATCGAGACGCTCCCCTGGCTCACGCCGGACGGCGACCCCGCCCACGCCCCGCTCCAGCACGGCGAGGCCGTCGCGGTCGGCCTCATCGCGGCCTGCCGGTGCGCCGAGCGTCTCTCCCTCTGCCATCCCTCGCTGGGTGACGAGGCCGAAGCGATCCTCCGCCGCATCGGCCTGCCCACGCGCCTGGCGGGGCTGCCCGATGACGCCACGCTCGCTTCGCTCATGGGCGGCGACAAGAAAGTCCACGGCGGACGCCTGCGCCTCATCCTCCCCACCGAGCGCGGCCGCGCCCGCGTCGTCGATGATCCGCCCGCGCACGCGGTCCTCGCCGGCATCGGCGCGGTTCGCACCGACCGCCCCACGGACTCCACCTGATTGCATGGCGGTGTGCGCTTTCTTCAAGCGCAATTTCAGGCCGACCCGATAACCCCCGGACGACTCCATACGCCGCGCACCACCCGCGCGGTCGCCGCTGCCGGTTTGTACCCGGCTCGCCGAGCCGGGCGATCACCAACGCCGCCCGCGAGGCCCACCGTGCGGACGATCGCGATCATCAATCAGAAGGGCGGCTGCGGCAAGACGACCAGCGCCATCAACCTCGCCGCAGTTCTGGCCTCGGTGCATGACCTGCGCACGCTCCTCGTCGATGTCGATCCGCAGTCCCACTGCGCCGCGGGCCTGGCCGTTCCCGAGCACCGCTTCGACCTGGACGTCACCGATGCCCTCGTGGCTGCGCCCGCGCGGCGCACCGATCCGGCCCGCCTGATCTGGCGTCCCTACCGCAACCTCGACCTCATCCCCAGCCGGATGCGCCTGGCGGGTCTCGAATCCCCGCGAGGCGGCCTTGCCGATCGCGCCGACAAGGAACGCCGACTCGCCTGGGTGCTCGAAGGCCTCGCGCCCCACTACGACGCCTGCCTCATCGACTGCTCCCCCTCGATCGGCCTGCTCACCTTCAACGCCCTCACCGCCGCAGACGCCGTGCTCATCCCTGTTGAAACCAGTTACTTCTCCCTCCAGGGCGCGGCCAAGCAACTCGGCACCGTCCAGTCCCTTGGCCGACGCCTCGGCCGACGCATCCCCGCCTGGCTCCTCCCCACGCTTCACGAGGACGACGCTGCGCTCGCCCG
>JBDIVY010000008.1:0-176293 GCA_039794165.1 Phycisphaerales bacterium | reverse complement strand
TAGTCCACCTGCACCGTCCCCAACTGCCACTCACGCCCGATCACGTCCTTCACCACGAAGTCGATCTTCGGCCCGTAGAACGCCGCCTCACCGGGCTCCTCCGTGAACGGCACCCCCAGCGTCCGCGCCGCCTCGCGGCACGACGCCTCCGCCCGGTCCCAGTTCTCCGGCTTGCCCACGTACTTCGCCGAGTCCGGGTCCCGCAGCCCCACCCGCACCCGGTACTCCTTCATCCCCAGCGTCGCGAAGATCACCTTCACCAGTTCCAGGCACCCCAGCACCTCCGCGCCCACCTGCTCCGGCGTGCAGAACAGGTGCGCATCGTCCTGCGTGAAGCACCGCACCCGAAGCATCCCGCTCAACTCCCCAGACTGCTCCCACCGGTACACCGTCCCGAACTCCGCCAGCCGCACCGGCATGTCCCGATACGAGTGCGGCTCGCTCGCGAAGATCTTCACGTGGTGCGGGCAGTTCATCGGCTTGAGCAGGTACCCCTCGATCTCACCCTTCGACAGCCGGTTCGCGTACTCCGCGCACGAGCACCCCTCCGCCGCGAGCGCACCCAGCGACTCACGCTCCACGATCGGCGGGAACTGGCTCTCCGCGTAGTACGGGAAGTGCCCGCTCGTCCGGTACAGGTCCAGTTTCCCCACGTGCGGCGAGAAAACCTCGAAGTACCCCTGCTTGCGCAACTCCTCCCCGATGAACGACTGCAACTCCTTGCGCACGATCGACCCGCGCGGCGTCCACAGCACCAGCCCCTGCCCCACCATCTCGTCGATGTGGAACAGGCGCAACTGCTTGCCGATCACGCGGTGGTCGCGCTTCTTCGCCTCCTCCAGCCGCGTCACGTACTCGTCGAGGTCCTTCTTCGAGAAGAACGCCGTGCCGTAGACGCGCGTCAGCCGGTCCGAGTTCTCATCGCCGTGCCAGTACGACGACGCCAGCGACATCACCTTGAACGCCCCGATCCGCCCCGTGCTCGGCACGTGCGGTCCGCGGCACAAATCCTCCCAGTTCCTGCCCGGCTCCCCCGTCGCGTACCACGACAGCCGAACCCCTCCCCCCAGTGAGGCGGGCGTCCCGCCGGCCGACCCCGGTGGGGCGGGCGCCTCGCCCGTCTTCTCCCCCCCCCTCAACGCCCGCTCCGCATTATCAACCTTGTACTTGCTCCCCTCCGCGCGCAACTTCGCCAGCCCCTCCTCCGCCGGCAACTCATATCTCCTGAACGCCCGATCCTCCTTCACGATCTTCGCCATCTCCGCCTCGACCGCCTCGAAGTCCCCCTCCTTCAGCGGCCGGTCCTCCGGGAACCGGATGTCGTAGTAGAACCCCGTCTCCAGCGGCGGCCCGTACACCAACTGCGCCCCCGGCACCACCCGCTGGATCGCCTCCGCCATCACGTGCGCCGCCGAGTGACGCAGCAGGTACAGCGCATCCGGGTCCGGCCTGCCGTCCCGCGTCTTCTCCGTCACGATCGCCACCCGGCAGTCCCGGTCGATCACCGCCGACAGGTCGCTCAACGCCCCGTCGATCTTGGCCCCCACCGCCGCCTGCGCCAGCCGCGGCCCGATCGACTCCGCCACCTGCCGCGCCGTCACCGCCCCGGCGAACTCCTTCACCGACCCGTCCGGCAGCGTCACGCGGACCACGCTCGAAGCGACCTGGCTCATCGTTCCTCTCCGTCTTCGGTCATCCATCCCAAGGCCGACAGCCTACGCCGCCGCCCAAAAGCAAAGACCCCGGCTCGCGGGCCGGGGCGGGTTCGGTCGGTCCAACTGGCGAACCGCCACTACACCCCGCCCGGGTCGGCGGTCGTCGTGGTGGCGGTCGTGGTGGCACGGCAGGCGTTCACAACGCCCCACTATACGCCTCGATGTCTTTGCCCACGAGAGGGGGCACTGTCATTCGCCCCGAAGCGCGGCCCGGCGTAACGGCCTCCACATCTCCCTGCCAGATTTTCAAAAAAAACGCTCTTGACAGATATATCTGCAACCGATATATTGACCAGAGCGTACACCACCCCGGAGGCCGCCATGCCACGCCGAGCCGACCCAGACCCCAACGAACTCGTCGTCCTCGCCGTCCTCGCCGAGGAGCCTCTCTACGGCTACGCCATCGCCCGCCGCGTCGAGGTCCGCTCCAGCGACCACGTCCGCCTGACCCCCGGCATCCTCTACCCCCTCCTCAAACGCCTCGAAGGCGAGGGCCTGCTCACCGCCACCTGGGAGACCGTCCGCAGCGAGCGCTCGCCCGAGGACGCCGACGGCCGCCGACGCAAGTGGTACCGCATCTCGCCCAAGGGTCGCCGCCGCCTCGCCCAGCGCATCGACGCCCACCGCGAGTACCTGCGGGCCATCGAAGCCTTCCTGCCTCCCGGAGCCTCCGGCGCGGAGGCCACCGCATGACCACACACGCCGCCCCGCGCGCAGCCCCTCCCGCAGCGCCGCGCACATCGGACGCCATCGACGCCTGGCTCGACCGGCTCGTGCGCCTCGTGCGCTTCCGCCCGCGCCAGGCCCGCGAGATCCGCGACGAACTCGACGGCCACCTCCGCGAGCGCGTCCGCGACCTCATGCTCGCCGGCCACGACGAACCCGAAGCCGTCCATCGCGCGATCGCAGAACTCGGCGACCTCGCCCTGCTCGCCAGAAGGTACCGCGAAGCCCAGTCCACCCACGTCAGGAGACTCGCCATGCACACCGCGCTCATCGCACTCGCCGGCGCCGGCCTCGCCCTCGGAGCGTTCAACCTCTCACGCCAGCCCGAGCCACAGCCTGCAACCCCCGCGCCCATCAGGCTCGACGCCCTCATGCAGATGGCTACCGAGGACACCACCGCGCGGACCCTGCTCGATCGGCTCAGGATCGCGCCCTACGTCGATGAAGACGAAGGGACGATCTCGTTCCGGGCCGTGATCGACGCCGAGAGCGGCTCCGTTCCGCTCGACGCCGCAGCGACCATCCGCCTGGCCCCCGACGCCCAGGAAGAGGGCGCGCGACTCGCGGCCGATACGCCCGACCTCACGCTCGCCGATTTCCTCTCGCTCCTCGCCTCGGAGTCCGGCGCGCGGCCGTACGTCTACTGGGCGGACGTCGAGCAGACGTTCCTCACGCCCGACTCAGAAGTCGGCCGACTCCCCCTCGAAGGCCAGAGCGTCGCACGCGCTCTCACCATGGCCAACGACATCCTCGGCCGCACGGGACAGGACCGCATCGACTACCGCCTCGACAACGGCCTCATGGAGTTCGCGCGCAGCGAGTTCTTCGACCGCCGCGAACGCCGTCTCGCGACCTACGACGCCGCCGCGCTCCTCCCGACCGCCGAGGCGCTCGAAACCAGCGCCGAGTCCGAAACGCTCATCAACCTCATCGTCACGATCGTCGAGCCTGACGCGTGGCAGCAGAACGGCGGCGACCTCGCCTCCATCTACGCCGCCGGGCGCAAACTCTTCGTCAACGCCCCGCCGCGCGTCCACGAACGCGTCGCGTGGGTGCTCGAAGAACTCCGCTCCCAGGACCGGCGCACCGGCAAGGCCGTCGGACCGGGACCGGCCGACGTCCTCATTCCGCCCGTGCTCGGGCACATGGAGGGCGCGATTCGACAGGCCATCGCCGAGGCGACCGGCCCGTGGGTCTTTATGCTCGCCCATACCCCCGCCGACGATGCCGCAAGGGTCGTCGAGGCCGTCGTCGGTGGCTTCGGCGGTCAGGCCGTCGCGGACCCCCGCACGAACTCGGTCCTCGTCGCGGGCGACCGCACCGTCCACGACCTCGCCGCCGCCGTCCTCGCCGCCATGGACACCCGCAAACCGTAACCCCCGCCGTCCGCGACACCCGAGCCGGCCGGAGGCACCGACGCTTTGACGGATCGCACGCGACCCGTCAAGATGTCGGGGCCTCGCCGGCCAACCGGCCCCACACCTCGCGGACGGCCCATGATCTGCCCCTACTGCAACGCCACCGACGACAAGGTCATCGACTCGCGGGCCAGCGAGGGCGGCCGCGTCATCCGACGACGACGCCAGTGCCTCAAGTGCGGCCGCCGGTTCACCACCTACGAACGCGCCGAGCAGACCAACCGCCTCACCGTCGTCAAACGCGACGGCTCTCGCGTCCCCTTCGACCCGGAGCGGGTGCTGGCGGGGATCGTCGCGGCCTGCGGCAAGCGCCCCGTCCCCGAGGCCGTCAAGCGCCGCATCGTCGAGGAAGTCGAAGAGGAACTCACCCGCGACTTCGACCGCGAGGTCGCCAGCAGCATCATCGGCGAGCGCGTCATGGCGCGCCTGCGCGAGATCGACCCGGTCGCCTACATCCGCTTCGCCTCCGAGCACCTGCGCATCGAGACCATCCAGGAACTCAAGGCCGAACTCGACGACCTCGCCGCACGCCCGCGCACCTCCCCCGACCAGCAGCCCCTCTTCGAACGCTGACGACCGGATGCAGTCCGCAGGCCGGTGGCACAGGCGTGCCGCCTGTGCCCCGTCCCTCCTCGCCCGGCGCCGCATCGCAGCCCCGAAGGGGCGACCGGAATGTCGCCACCGGTGAAGCGGCGAAGCCGCGCAACCCGTGGTCGCCTCCCCCGCCATGCGCCAAGCCCCGGAGGGGCGCAGGAATCCCGCCGCTCGCTCACGACTCCGCCGGCACGAACCACCGCAGCCGCCAGTTGCTCTTCCGAAACACCGGCTTCCCCTCCTCGTCGAGCCGTTCCGTGTCCCACCCCCCCCCTTCGAGCACCATGTCGAACCCACGCCAGCGCAGCCCCCGCGCCGCCAGCCCCGTCAGCAGCACCCGGTACATGCGGTCGTCGATCTTCTGCACTACTACGTACGGCGAACGCTCCCCGGCATGCATCCGCGACAGCACCTTCAGCACCTCGTCCCGGTGCTGCCGCAAGTACCGGAACGCCTCCGCCGGTTCGACCCCGTTCTCGCGGCACTCCCGCACCGTCATCTCGCTCAGCACCTGCGATAGGAACAACTCCTCCTCGTCCTCGACCAGCGTCCGCTGGATGTGCGCGACCAGGTGCGCCGCCGAACGCGCGACCAGCGTCTTCGAGCCGTCGTCGTGCTCGACCACGATCGAACCGCCCTCGACGTGCGTCGGATCGCGGTACCCCTTCGGCCCCGCGCCCACGATCGGCTGGTTCGACTGCACCCCCGGCAACCCCGCAAACATCGGCCGGTTGTACGTCACGCGCTGTTCGACGCACGCGACCAGCGCGACCGCGCACACCGCCGACGCAACGCCCACCGCCCTCGATCGCCCGCTCATCGCGCCGCTCCCGCCACCGCGACCACCGGCTCACGCTCCGGCTCGCCCTCGCCGCGCCGCCAGCAGTCGTGCACGGCGAACGCCTCGCTCGCCTCGCGCCGATCCGTCCGCGTGTGGCAGCCGCGCGATTCCTCGCGCCACCCCGCCGAGCGCGCCACCATCGCCCCCACCAGCAGCATGTTCTGCGTCTCCCACCCCTCCGGGTCGTCGAACACCTTGTCCAGCGTGTACCGCGCCCAGAAGTCGAACATCTCCACCGCGTCGCGCAGCCGCTCCCCGTTCCGCTCGATCCCCACGTTGCGCCACATCGCCGACCGCAGGCTCGACCGCACGTCTTCCAGGTCCAGTTCCCCGTGGCGCGATGGCGGGATGTCGCTCACGATCCTCGTGTGCCGCGGCCCGTTCTCCCCCGCGCGCGCCGCCGACGCCGCCTCCTCGCCCGCGATGCGCCCGAACACCAGCCCCTCCAGCAGCGAGTTGCTCGCCAGCCGGTTCGCCCCGTGGATGCCCGTGCACGACGCCTCACCCACCGCCAGCAGTCCCGGCACGCTCGTGCGGCAGCGCAGGTCCGTCCGCACGCCGCCGATCGTGTAGTGCGCCGCCGGATGCACCGGCACCAGGTCCCTGGACGGGTTGATCTCGAACCTCGCCAGCAACGCGGCGATGCCCGGAAACCGCGCCGCGAACCCGTGCAGGTGTCGGCAGTCCAGCCACACGTGCTGCCCGCCCTGGAGCGAGATCTGCCGAACGATCGACCTCGCAACCACGTCGCGCGGCGCCAGTTCCGCACGTTCGTGCACCTCCGGCATGAACCGCCGGCCGGCCGCGTCCAGCAGGTGCGCCCCCTCTCCACGCACCGCCTCCGTGATGAGCGACCGCGCCGCCCCCGGCAGGTACAGCACCGTCGGGTGGAACTGCACGAACGCCATGTCCGCCAGCCGCGCACCGGCCCGGTACGCCGCCGCAAGCCCGTCCGCCGTCGCCGACGGCGGGTTCGTCGTCTCCCGAAACAGCACGCCCGCGCCCCCCGACGCCAGGATCGTCGTCCGCGCCCAGATCATCTGCAACCCGTACCGCGGGTGGTGCGTGATCGCCCCCAGCACCGGCGACCCCGGCTCGTCCGACGGCGTCACAAGGTCCAGCAGGAAGCACCGCTCGAACAGCCGAACGTTCGGAAGCGCCCGCACACGCTCCGCCATGCACCGCGACAGTTCCGCACCCGTCGCGTCACCGCCCGCGTGGAAGACGCGGCTCGCCGAGTGCCCCCCCTCGCGCCCCGCGTCCAGTTCGCCCGCCGTATCGCGGTCCAGGCGCAGGCCCCACGACAGAACTTCCCGCAGCCGCTCCGGACCCTCCTCGCACAGCAGCCGCACCGCCGGCTCGTCGCACAGCCCCGCCCCCGCCGTGAGCGTGTCGCCGACGTGCGACTCCGCGCTGTCGCCCGGCGCGAGCGCCGCCGCGACCCCCCCCTGCGCCCACGCCGTGTTCGTCTGCCGAAGGTCCGACTTCGAGAGGAGAATGACCTCGCCCCCGTGCGCCGCCGCCGCCGCGGCACGCAGCCCCGCCACGCCCGCCCCGACCACGAGCGTGTCGGTGAAGATCTGCGGCAGGAGCGTCGATCGGAACGGGATCAGGTACCGTCGCTGGTCGAAGACGCCTTCCATCCGACGCGAGTCTAGGGCCGCCACCGCCTGCGCCGGTTCAGGCCGCCGACCGCGTCTCGCGCGGCTCGACCGCGGCGTTCAGCGCGCCCGTCAGCCTCGCCATCGGCGTCGGAGTCGGAAGCATCAGCACGCACCTGCCTTCCGCCAGCGACTCCTCAGGCGCCACCGCGCCCTCCGGCGAGAGCACGATCAGCGGCAGCCGGCCCGTCCCCGCGTCCGCCTCCGCAGACCCGTACGCCTGCGACACCGGCAGCCGATCCGCCGACGACGAGAAATGCACCACGCCCACGTTCGCAGGCTCATCGCCCGCGGCGCGCAGCCGGTCCAGCGCGATCCGGTACGCGTCGCACGCCGGCGACGCGCTCACGAACAGCGGACGCACCGGCGACGACAACGCCTTCGCGTAGGAATCCACCCGACGCTTCCACTCCATCGTCCGCCCCGGCGCCGCCAGCATCGCCAGCTTGATCGTCTCCGTCTCACCCTCGATCGTCCCCTCGATCTCCGCGATCACCTCGTCCGCCAGCCCCAGCCCGCGGCACAACTCGTCGGTCGGATACAGCGCGTCGTTCCCGCTCGAACCGAGCATGAACGCATGCGCCAGACGATCCGCGAGCGCGAGCGTCGCCACCTCCCCGTACCGTTTCGGGCAGTTCCGCCGGATGTCCGGCGCGGAGAGGTGATGGAACACGATCGGGTCCACCAGGTCTCGCGGGAAGTGCCACGCCCGCAGGATGCGGTCCATCCCCTCCGCGTGGTTCATCAGCAGCATCCGCGACTCGACTCGCTCCACCTCGACGCCCAGTTCCTCGGCGTTGGCGAGCACCTCCGCGTACTTGTCCCGCAGCAGTTCCGCGTACACCACGCGCCCCACGTCGTGCAGCAACCCCATCGTAAACGCCGCGTCCGGCTCCCCCTCGGCGCGCGCCCGCGTCGCCGCCGCCGCGATCAGCCCCACCGCGATCGAGTGCTCCCAGAACAGGATCGGGTCCATGAACCCTTCGACCGCCACGCTGCTGAAGCGATCCACGACCCCGATGCTCATCACCGCCTGCCGGATCGCACCCACCCCGATCCGCAGCACCGCCTTCTCGACCGTGTCCGCCGGCGTCCCGCTCGCGAACGCGCTCGAGTTCGCAAGCCGCAGAATCTTCAGCGCGATCGCCGGATCACGCTTGATCACCCCAGCCACCTGCTCGCTGTTCGCCTGCGAACTGTTCACCACCTTCAGCACCTCCGCCACGCTCGGCGGCAGCGCCTTCAACTCCCCGCAACGATCCAGCATCTCCACCAGCTCAGACCGCACCACCCGAGGCTTGAGATTCCGCAGGGCGGCCGTCGCCTCCACCGGCGTCGGCACGCCGCACGCAGACGGACTCGACACCACACCCATCTCGCCCGTGCCCGACGATCCCGGCCCGACCTTCCCGGCGACGCCGGACACCGCATCACCCCGCGCTGCGCCCGCATCGCCGGTCCCCGCCGACCCCTCCTCGCGCCGATCCGACGTCAGCTCGCGCACCCTCGCCACCAGGTCCGCCAGCGAGAACTGCGCCTTGAGCAGGTAGTGCCGAACCCCCAACTGCCGCGACTTGAGCACCGAGTCCTTGTCCCCGGCCGCCGTCAGCACCACCACAGGCGGCGATGGCAGCGTCGCGTCCGCCTTCATCCGCCGCAGCAACTCCAGCCCGTCCATCTCCGGCATGCCCAGGTCGAGCAGGACCAGGTCCGGCGGCTGCGTCCGCATCAGCCCGATCGCCTCGCGCCCGTTCGCCGCGCACACCGCGTCGAACCCCTCACGCCGCAGCGCGGCCGTGATCGGCTCGCGGATCACCGCCAGGTCGTCAACCACCAGAACCCGCTTCATGCCGCCTCTCGGATGATCTGCACGCTCTCCGCCACCGCGGCCGGTTCCTCGAGCTCCGCACGCAGCACCACGACGAACCTCGTTCCCTCGCCCTCCCGCGACAGCACGCGCACCACGCCGCCGTGCGCCGCCGCGATCCCCTTGCAGATCGCAAGCCCCAGCCCCGTCCCGTGCGAAGCCGCAGAGCCGACGATCCCCGAGTTCAGCGCGAACGCCGTTCCCAGTTGCCGCACCACCCGCTCGGGCATCCCCGCGCCGGTGTCGCGCACCTCGATGCTCACGCAGCGCTCGCCCCCCTCGGCCCCCTCCGTCGCCAGCACTTCGATCCGCCCCGCACGCGTGTGCTTCGCCGCGTTGCTCGCCAGGTTCATCACCAGCCGACGGATCGCGTCCGCGTCCCCCCGCATCGACAGGCCCTCGGGCTCCACCGACGACACGACCTCCACCGCCGACCGGTTCACCTGCGGCCGCACCGTCTCCAACGCCTGCTCCACCGCGTCGGCGACCCGCACCGTCCCCCAGTTCCACCGCGCCAGCCCGCTGTCGAAACGCGCCGCCTCCAGCACGTTGTTCACCGTCTCCGTCATCCGCACCGTCTCGCCGTGGATCGACGCCAGGAACTGCTCCAACTCCGGCGCGTCGCGCGAGTCCGGCGCCATCAGGTACTCCGACATCAGCCGCATCGACGTCAGCGGCGTGCGGAGCTCGTGCGCCACCACCGCCAGCACGCGCTCCATCGCCCGCGCCGCCTCCTGGAGCGAGCGACGCTCACGCTCCAGCCGCTGCGCGCACTTCTGCGCCATCGCGTACCGGATCGCCCGCTCCAGCGCCACCGCGCTGGCCGTGTCCTTCTGCACGTACTCCGTCGCCCCGGCCTCCAGCGCCTCACGGTCCACGCTCCGACCGCCCTGGCCTGTCATCAGGATCGCCGGCCGATCCGGCAGGGCGCCCGACACCTCCCGAAGCAGGTCGATCCCGCTCTCGGCGCCGAGCCGGTAGTCGATCAGGTACGCCTCGTACCGATCCTGGCCGATGACTCGACGAGCCTCCGCAGCCGACGTCGCCCAATCGACCTCGTACTGACCTGACTCGACGTCCTCCAGCCACGCACGAACGAGGACCAGCATGTCCTCGTCGTCGTCAACGAGCAGAACCCTTATCGGACTCTGTGCCCTTGGCTCCATCACACCCGTCTATCGGCAGTTCCGCGTGCTCAAGCCAGTAGCGACCGATGGCCTTCACCGTCTCCGACAGCCCGGAGTAGGACGAGGGCTTCCGCATGTACGAGTTCGCGCCGCTGCCATACGCACTCGCCACGTCCTCCAACGCACCCGAGGTCGTCAGCACCACCACAGGCACACACCGAAGGCTCTCGTCGCCGCGGATCTCACGCAACGCGTCCCGCCCGTCCACCTTCGGCATGTTCAGATCCAGCAGGATCAGCCCAGGCCTCGGCGCCGCCGCCCGGTCCGCGTACCGCCCGCGCGCGAAGAGGTAGTCCAGTAACTCCTCTCCGTCCTCGACGAACCGCAGGTCGTTGTTCAGCGACGCCTCGTCCCACGCCTCGCGCGTGATCAGGCGGTCGTCCGGGTCGTCCTCGGCAACGAGGACCGTAACCGATCTGTCTGTGCGTCGTTGCATGGCTGTTCCCCGGTTGCCCCCTGTCTCGACGGGAGTTCTATCACGAACGATGCCCCCTCGCCAGCCAGCCCCTCCGCCGCGATCCGCCCCCCGTGCCGCTCCACGATCTTTCGGCAGATCGCCAGCCCCATCCCTGAGCCTTCATACTCCGACCGCCCGTGCAGACGGTGGAACGGCTCAAAGATCACACCCGCGTACTTCGGGTCAAACCCGATCCCGTTGTCCCGAACCACCAGCCGGCACAGAGAACCCCCCCCACCACCACCCCGAACAGGGGATTCGGCCGAGATCGTCACACGAGGCCGACGCTCACCGCACCTGAACTTCAACGCGTTCGACAGCAGGTTCTGGAACAACTGGCGCATCTGCGTCGCGTCCGCGTCGATCACCGGCAGGTCGCCCACCTCGACGGCCCCGCCCGACTCCTGCAGCGCGACCTCCAGGTCGGTCAGCACGCCGCGCACAACGTTGCTGAGGTCCACCCGCTCGAAGGGCCTCCCCTTCGACGTCACACGCGTCAACTCCAGCAGGTCATTCAGCAGCGACGACATCCGGTCCGCCGCGTTCAGCATCCGGGACAGGTAGTCGTTGCCCTTGTCGCCCAGCGCGACCTCGTACTGCTGACGCAGCCGGTCCCCGAAGACCAGCACCTTCCGCAGCGGCTCCTGGAGATCGTGCGACGCGATCGACGCGAACTGCGCCAACTCGTCCACCATCCGCTGCAACTCCTCCGTCCGCTGCTGCACCCGTTCCTCGAGCAGCGCGTTCATGCTCTGGATCGCGTCCTCCGCCCGCTTGCGCTCCGTCACGTCGCGGATGATCCCCGTGAACTTCCGGCCCTCCCCGTGCCGAACTTCGCCCACGGACAACTCGATCGGGAACTCAAGCCCGTCCTTCCGCATGCCATACGTCCGAAGCACCCCCCCGCCGACCGTCCGTCCAGGCCCGTTGTCCCGGTACCGGCGCACCCCCGCGCGGTGCAGTTCCCGAAGCCGCTCGGGCATCAGCATCGTCAACTCGCGCCCGATCAGCTCCTCGGCGCAGTACCCGAACATCCGCTCCGTCGCGGGGTTCACCGACTCGACCACCCCGCGCTCGTCCGCGACGATGATCGCGTCCGGAGCCGTCTGAAGGATCGCCCGGAGCCGCTCGCCACGCTCCCGCAACTCCCGCGTCCGCTGCTCCACGAGCCGCTCGGAGCGGGCGTTGGCCACCCGCAGCATCTGCACATACACCAGCGCGAGCGCGGTCAGCAGAAACCCGCACCACAGCGCCCACGTCGAGGCCCGCCCCTCGGGGTAGTACGGCCTCAACGAACCAGCGTCGAACACCGCCACCCAGTCCCGCCCAAGCGTCGAGTAGTGCACGACCTGGCGAACGCCCTCCGGAACCTCGGAGTCGGAAGCACGCCCGAACTCATCACCCAGCGTGGCCACGCTCGGCGAAGTCGAGTACAGCAACTCCTGCACGCCCCCCGCCGCCATGTCGAACAGATGCACGTCCATCTGCCCCGCGGGCAAGTCGCGGATCGCGGCCGCGAGCAGGTCGCTCAGCCGCATCGTCGCCGCGAGGAATCCCGACACCGCCTCGAGCCGCAGATGCTCCTCGGACGGCGCCCTCCCGCCCTCGAACACAGGCAGGTAGACGGTCACCCCCCCTCGGTCGCCGATCCCCTCCGCCAGACGGACAACCCTCCGCCTCGCGCTCGCCACCGGCGCGTCGGACCACGCCGACTTCTCCATCGCAGACAGCAGCCCCGCCTCCGAAGCATGGTCGAAGCCGAGCATCTCTCTGGCAGGCGGCGCCGAACACGCGTACAGGGTCGGGTAATGACACGGCCTGCCCGCCGCCGCCACCATCGCCCCCGTCACGCTGCCCTCCAGGATGGCGTACTCAACCCCCAACGCCTCACGCGCCGAAGACACGAACTCCCCGGCTCGCTCCGCCGGCACACGCGGCACCCAGTCGAGCGCGAGCACAGTCGAGTGCCGCCTCAGAATCTCGCGCCCGAAGCGCTCGAACTCCTCCGGCTCGACAAACTCAGACGCCTCATAGAACGCACGGACCGCGTACAGCGCATCGACCGCGTCGGCCAGCTCCGTGTCGATCGCCGCCGCCCGCCCCGCCGCGTCCGTCTGGAACCGAGAGACGGCGAGGCTCCGCTCGCGCGACACCAGCACCCGATGCACCACAACCGTCGCCCCGACGCCGACCGCAGCGATCAGCAACGGCACAAGCCAAGACCGACCAACCCGCCCCCCGGCGGCACGCCTCGAACCCCACGATCTCGACACGGTCTGCTTCACGCCTTCTCCCCTGTCGAGCAGCACGCCGGGCACTCCCCCGGGCCGAAAGACGCACAACCTCGGATCGACCATCCCGGCCCCAAGGTTGAACCGGGACCGCGACCGCACCCGAGAATCGAACGCCGACCACCCCGATCCGGGGCCTCTCTACGGACACCCCGCCACGAACGCGTTCAGGAACGCCACGAAGTCCAGCGTGTTCACCACCGTGTCACCGTTGAAGTCCGCCTTCGCGTCACCCCCCACGAAGGCGTTCAGGAACGCCACGAAGTCCAGCGTGTTCACCACCGTGTCGCCGTTGAAGTCCGCCGGGCACCCGGACCCCTTCGTGAACACAATCCCGTCCCCGTCCGGCCCGCCCAGCGCAGCGATCTCCGCCCCGCTCAGCACGTCGTCCGCGAAGTACATGTTCGCCACGTACACCACCTCGCTCCGTCCGCCCGGCCCGAACTCCGCGCTCCCCAGGTCCGCGAACAGGCAGAACGTCGAGGCCAGCGGCGTCGGCCCCACCGAACCCGGCTCCGTCCCGCTGCTCAGCGACCACGGGCTGGGGAACGCGCCCCACGCCTGCCAGTCCGCCGGATCGACAGCCTCGCCGTCGCCGTATCTCGGATCACCCGGATCGACGCTGTCGTACAGCCAGTCGCTCCCCGTCTCCCCCACCAACTGACCGTTCACGTACACCCGCCCCACGCCCCCCTGCATGTGGTCGCACACGAACGCGAGCCTGAACCACTCCCCCGGCTCGATCAGCGGCGTGCTCAGGTACTGCCCCGGCTGCCGGTCGAACCCGATCACTCCGCCCCCCCCGAACGCGGGGTTGCGGATGAACATGTCCGCCCCCCCCTCGTTGTTGTGGTTCCCGTGCAGCAGCGCGGCCACCCACTCGTGGCTGTCCCACGTCTCGTGCGGGATGTACATGTCCCACACCATCGTCCACTGCCCGAACCACGTCCCGGGGAACGCCGGCTGCGTCCGCGGATACAACGCAAGCCCGATCCCGCGATAGTTCTTCGGGTCCGTCTCCGTGAGGTTGCGCGCCGGGCTCGTCACATAGACCGTGTCCTCCTTCCCGCCCGGCCCCGCGATGCCTAACTGCGCCGTCGTGGCGAAGAACGACTGCTGCGCCGTCACCCCCGTCGGGATCGTGGGGTCGGGGTTGTCCTCGTTGCCGATGCCCCCGAGGATGGTGCCGAACGCCGGATCGTCGAGGTACCGCAGCATCGAAGGCCCCGACCCGGCCACCGAACCGAGATCGCCCTCGAAGTGCCACTCCGTCTCCTGCCGCGCCGAAGCCTCCCAGACCTCCACCGCCGTCGTTCCGCTCGTCACCTCCACCGTCCCGAACAGGATGCCGAGCGGGATGTCGATGTCGCGGATCTCGAAGAACGCCGCCCCGTCGTTCCGGATCCACGTGTCGATCGTGATCGAGAGTTCGATCCCCGCCGCCTCGCCCACGAACGTCTGCGCGAACACGCCGTTCTTCGAGAGCGGCAGCCCGCCCAGCAGGTTGCGCGAGTGCCCGCGCAGCAGCCTCGACGCCCCAGGCTCGATGATCTCCATCATCTCCGCGATCGTCGAGCCGTTCGGCACCACCAGCCCGACCAGCCCGCTCGTCTCGACCACGCCATCGATCGCAAACGAGTACCCCGTCGCCGGCACGACGTACTGCGGCGTCCCGGGCGGGAACGGATGCGACTCGCTGTTGCGCGACTGGTCCGGGAAGCACGGCCCGAAGATCTGGCACCGCAACTCCATCCCCGTGATGTTGATGACGGCATCGTTGTCCGGCTGCGCCCACGCCGTCCCCAACCCCAACACCACCCCCGCCACGGCCCCCGCCAGCGCGATCCGTCTCATGTTCGCCTCTCCTCGCCGACCTCCCCGGCCGGTCCCGCATCCTACCGCCGGACGCCGCCCGCCCCAAGAGGGATGATCCGACCGCGCACTTCCTGTACCATGGCCCCTGCCCGCACCGACAAGCCCCGGAGAAGCCCGGTGATCAACAGGCAGCCTCAACCCGGCCGCGCCTTCACACTCATCGAACTCCTCGTCGTCATCGCCATCATCGCCCTGCTCATCGGGCTGCTCCTCCCGGCCCTCGGCGCGGCCCGCGAGGCCGGACGACGCGCCGCCTGCCTCTCCAACACCCGCCAACTCGCCACCGCCGCGAACCTCTACAGCAACGACACCCGCGTCGGACTCTTCCTCCCCAGCATCCTCACCTTCGAGGACAACGTCGGCTGGTTCTACCCAGACTACATGCCCGCCATCGAGGCCCCCATCTGCCCCGCAACACGCAACACCATCCGCCCCAACTTCATGGTCTCCGACGAGCCGCTCCTCGAAGACCTCCCGCTCCTCTACGGCCGCGACTTCCTCTTCGACCACTTCTTCTCCGCCAACGACCGCTACGACCAGGCCGGAGGCCACTCCTACGAAACCTTCGCCTGGTTCGACGAGGGCAAGTTCCTCGACGGCATCGTCATCTCCGGGCGCGGGCGCGGCACCATCGGCGCACAACTCGGCTGGACCTACACGCCAGGCGGCGGCATCGACATCCTCGAACAGCAGACGAAGAACCTCCTCAAGACCCAGGCCACCGTCGCCTTCCCCTCGCGCACCATCATCATCCTCGACAACGACAACGACGACGCAGACCCCGCAGGTCTCGCCATCGGCGTCGGCCGCGAAGACGGCATCAACAACTGGCCCGAACCCTGGAACAACCACGGACCCGACGGCCTCAACTCGGCGTACTGCGACGGATCCGCCGCATGGATCCCCAGACGCGACCTCCTCGAAACCTACCTCCACTCCGGATTCGAGCCGCCCCTCGAACCGCTCGAAAACTCCCCCTTCGGATACCGCCCCTACACCTGGCGCGGCGTCACCATCCGCGAGTACTACCGCAAGTAGGCCGCGCCGTGTTGAGTGTTGATAGATGATGATGGCGCATCCGGGGTGTCCGGCGTAGGAACCGCCCCACACCTCTTCAACCCGATCCGCCCCACACCTCTTCAGCCCGATGCGCCCCACGCCTCTTCAGCCCGAAGGGCTGCGCCGCCAGTAGCCGGGGGTCAAGCGAGTCTTCGAGCGCGACCCCCGGATCGTCGGCCAGCCAACCACCGGACCCCGAAGGGGTCATCGTGGGATCGGCATGCGCTAAGCACGAGCAGCCCTTCGGGCTGCCGAACCAAACGGATCGGCCACGCACTCCGGGGGTGTCGTCGCAGAGCCTCCTCCACCCCCGGCTACGAACGACCCAGCCCGTCGGGCTGAAGCACGGCCGCTACGATCTCCGCGGCCTGCCCCAACGCGCCTGCTCCGAATGCGACTAGGAACGGACGCCGCCTCCGCCACAGGCAGCGGAACCATGCCCGACCCCGACCCACACCCCGTCGAACCGCCGATGACACGACGCCACCGTCGGCGATGGCGAACACGGCTGGTCGTCTCGATTGCGCTCGGCGTCGCGACGATGCTGGCGTCATCGATCGGACACGCGGTACTGACACTGTGGATAGATCACGAGTTCCAGATTGAGCATGGTCAGGCGATTGAAGACTTTATTGAGAACGGCCATGCGGTCTGGCACGTACTGGGTGTTCAGCGAGCAACACGGACGTATGTTGTTGCCATGTCGTATAACTCGCTTGAAGCTGCTCAGGCCAACCGCCTGGTTTTTCTTGCGGGGCCGTCCGATTCGCGCCGGGCATCGAGCGGCTCAGCGATGTCAGACGCTCGCAGCAAAGTGCGCGGTGCACCATCGTGGCTTCGCCTTTCGAGATACGATCTGCGGCCTCCCTCATCACTGCCTGTGCAACCGACTGCCTTCCGCTTCGACGTGAATCAAGTGGCATACGGGTGGCCCCTCCGCGCGCTTCGATGGGAGACGGTGTATTGGGCCGCGTTTCTGCCGAGCGGCTACGGATCGATGACTGGCAGCACGCTCCCACAGGGACAGATGCGGCTCCCAGACGGAACGCTGCTCCCGACCCTCCCCATCTGGCCCGGCCTCATCCTCAACACCCTCTTCTATGCCGCGATCTGGTTCGCGCTCTTCACCGGCCTCGCCGCACTCCGCACCGCACGCCGACTCCGCCGCGGCCTCTGCCCCCTCTGCCGCTACGACCTCCGCGGCCTGCCCCAACGCACCTGCCCCGAGTGCGGGTGGCGAGACACGCGTAGCCAAACAAAGGCAGCGGAAGCATGAGCGATGAGAAGGCGGGATTTGAGAGCCGAACGAACCAAAGAAAGACGAGGCCCGGACACTGAAGCCCGAGCCTCGGCAAGGATCACACTGTCCGTCAGCGGGGCGTCAGGCCGCCTCGCGGTTCATCCCGAAGCCGGGCTTGCCGTGGATGTCCGTGTTCTGCGGACCGCACGGCGTGCCGGGGAAAGGGAAACCCTGCGGGTACACGCCGTTGTACCCGGCGTTCGAGAACTGCCCGTAGTTCGTCATGGGGACGCCGAACCCGAAGGGGACGTTCGACGAGGGGATCGGCCAGTTGTACCCGCCCTGATTGCCGTAGAACGGGTTGGAGTTGTACCCGGAGAACGGGTTTGTGCCGTACCCGTACTGCGAGAACGGGATCGTGCTCCAAGGGTTGAAGCCGAAGGTGTTGAACGGCGTCGACCAGTTGTTGAACGAGCCGGTGTAGAACGGGTTGTAGTTCGCGCCGAACGACGAGCCGAACGACGGCGGGCAGCAGCCGGGGAAGCACTCGCCCGAGAACGGCGTCGCGCATGAGATCGGGCTGTTCCACCCGGAGATCGGCGACTGCCAGCCGGTGTTGTTGAACCCGTACCCCTGGTTCCACGACCACGGGAACGAGCCGAACGTGTTCCAGTTGTTCCAGTTCGTCCAGTGCGAGAACGGGATCGGCGAGTTCCAGTTGCCGTACGAACCGTTCGTGTTCCACGGGAAGGCGCCGAACTGGCTCTGGCCGTGGAAGGACGGATTGAACCCGCCGAAAGGCTGCGGCCAGTTCCACGAACTCGGGCTCGTGTACCCGAAGTTGTTCGTCGGGTACTGGTTCGTGAAGTTCGGGTAACCCGTCTGCGTCGGCCCGCACCAGTTGAACGGGACGTTCGGGAACGTCTGGCCGGGGAACGGCGTGCAGCAGCCGTTCTGCCCAAACGTCTGCGGGTTCGGAATCTGCGTCGTCGTCATCGTCGAGTCTCCTTGTGAGTGCTTCCGGTCTGAACGCTTCCCAACGGCCGTCGATCGGCCGCGTTGTCCTGTTGCTCGTCGCGCCGCGCCGGCGACCACACCCCTCGCGCGGTTCTCGCGCTCGCTCCGCCCCGCCTTGGCACGCTGGGCGCCGGCCCCTCCACGACTCCGGGCGACCGGCCTATCGGCCGACCGCGAGGGCCGTCTTTGCTTCCGAGGGGGGGTTGCCACGGGCACATCCGATCGCGTCTGAACTTGCGCTCTGGCCCCTGACCACGCCGGCCGGGGACCACCCTCATCGGCGCCCGGACGACGGCAGATAAGCCACAGGCCCCCGACCCTCAGGGTTTTTCCAGTCCAACGCCCCACAGACTGCATCCGCGACCCCGCCCCGACCGAATCAGTCAGCGAGTTTCACGCCGACCGCTCCTCAGGGTCAGCGGCCTCCCGGCAAGCACCCGCCGGGCAACGGAAACCCCCCCAGACGGTCGGGGATTGCAAAAAGTCCCTCCCGCCACGCCGACTGGGCCGTAAACTGAATGACAAGGGGCAGGGATGGCCGCCCGATGTTCCCGTGCAGGGACCGCGGCCGCGAAAGGAGCCTCACCATGCGACGCACCAACCTCACCCGTTCGCTCGCCATCGCCGTGCTGGCTGTTTCGGGGGTCGGCCTCCTCGCGCCCGTCGCCCTCGCCCAGCAGGCCGGCGCGACCGCTCGACGCGCCCCGAGCATCGACGCGACCAAGCGCGAGAACCTCATGAAGATGATGCGCCCCGTCACCATCGAGTTCCGCGAGCAGCGCCTCGAGGACGTCATCACCTTCATCGCCGAACTCACCGGCGCGGACCTCGAGCCGCTCTGGATGGACGACCGCAACTCCGAGGGGCTGGACAAGGATCAGCCCGTCTCCCTCCGCGCCAACCGCGTCACCGCGCTCAAACTCCTCGAGATGGTCCTCGACCAGGCCGCCGGACCCGCTTCCTTCTACTCCGGCGGCAACACCTGGCAGGTCACCGAATGGGGCGCGATCCAGTGCGGCCCCAAGGAACGCCTCGCCATGCGACGCCGCGTCGAGGTCTACCCCATCGACGACATGCTCTTCATCATCCCTGACTACGACGAAGCCCCCGAGATCGACCTCCAGTCCGTCCTCCAGGGCGGAGGTGGCGGCGGCGGCGGCGGGCAAAGCCCCTTCCGCGACGCCCAACAGGAACGCGAGGAGATGCGCCCACGCTCCGAACGCGCGGAAGAAATCATCGACATCCTCACCGCACTCGTCGAGCCAGAGCAGTGGACCACCGGCGGCGGCGCCTCCACCATGCGCTACTTCCAGGGCGGCATCATCGTCAGCGCGCCAGACTTCGTCCACCGACAACTCAATGGCTACCCGTGGTGGCCCGCATCCGCGCACTCCGCCTCGATGGTGCAGGGGCGGCGCTACGTCGGCCTCACCGTCGATACCCAACTCGCCGACTTCGCCGAGTTCGTCAACGTCCCCGTCACCGCCGTCACCGGCGGCGGCGCAGGCTCCCCCCCGCCACCCGGCGGCGGCGGATGAGCAGGGCGATGTTCCCGGACTCTCGCCGAGGCTGCCTGCTGGCAGCCTCGGCGTTTTTTGCACCGTCGATTGCCGCTCCGCAACGTACCATGATGGAGAAGTCTCGCCGGATTCACGCCATGCCCTCCCACGACCGCATCCGTCCCGCCGACGCCCGCCGCTGCGCGCGGCTCGTCGATGAGTGCCGCGACGAGGGCGCGGACCATCACGCCTGGCAGACGCGCCTGCTGACCGGCCTCTTCTCCCTCCTCGACGCCCAGGTCGGCATCTCCGGAAACATGCGCGACTTCGGCCCGGGACGACCCAACCAGCACCTCGGCTCCATCCGCCTCGGCTGGCCCGACCAGTGCGCCGAACGCGCCTGGCTCGAATACGTCGAGAACGTCCCCGTCGAACGCACCCCCGAGTTCCCGAGCCTCGCGCGAACCACCGGCGCCATCGTCACGCGCCTGCGCGACCAACTCTGGGACCGCACCTCCTGGTACCGCTCCCGCGCCTTCAACGAGATCCACCGCCGAAGCGGCATCGACGACTACGTCATCTCACTCCAGCGACTCCCCGTCGGCGGCCTCTGCCACTCCCTCTGGATCCACCGCCCCGTCGGTGCCCCCCCCTTCGGACGACGGCACTGGTGGATGCTCCGCTACGTCCACGAACGCGTCGGCCGGCTCGTCGGCGGACCGCTCGCCTCCGCCGTCGAGCCCTCCGTCGCCGACCTCACCCCCCGGCGACGCCAGATTCTCGACGGCCTGCTCGACGGCGACAGCGAAAAGCAGATCGCCTACCGCCTCGACCTCGCACGCCCGACCGTCCACGAGCACGTCATGGCCGTCTACCGCCACTTCGGCGTCTCCAGCCGCGGCGAACTCATGGCCTGGTTCGTCGGACGCACCCGCCCCCCACGCCTCGAAACCTGACCCCGCAAACCCCCAGAACCGCCCCACAGGCCCCGATTCCGCAGGCCTGCATGTCCACTGTCCACTGTCCATTGCCCACTGTCGCCCCCGGCCCCCTCCGTTCAGATGGGCAGTCCCACGGCGGGGCGGCCGGACAATGCCCGTGAACACACACGCCGGAAACATCCGGCCCGTACACGGGAGAACGACCATGCATCGCACCGCTCGCCTCGTCTCGCTCGTCGCGCTCGCCTGCCTCGGCGCGCCCGCCCTTGCCGACACGATCTACGCCGCCGGCCCCGACGGCATCCTCATGAAGGCCGACGCGAACACCGGCGTCTTCGAGTTCGCCGGCGTCTGCTCCGGCCCGGTCTCGTCGATGGCCAAGCACCAGGGCGACCTCCTCCTCGCCGACTCCAACGGCGTCATCTACCGCATCGACCTCGACCTCGGATTCCCCGTCGACACATGGTCCGTCCCCTCAAACTGCACCGACATGATCATGTACGGCGACAGCCTCTACATCTCCGGTTCCAACGGTCAGGTGCTCCGCGTCAACCCGCTCTCCAAGCAGGTCACCGATACCTACTACGCCTTCGACGACATCCGCGCCCTCTCCATCTTCAACAACACCATCTACGCCGGCGCGAACTCCACCGCCATCTACCGCACCACCGTCGGATTCGACGACTTCGAGATGTTCACCGTCTGCGGCGGGCAGGTCCGCAGCGCCACCACCGACGGCACCGACCTCCTCGTCGGCGCGGAGCACGCCATCGTCTACCGATTCGACGCCACCAACGGGAACTACAAGTCCACCTTCGGCGTCGGCGTCAACTGCTCCGCCATCGCCATGCACGACGGCGACGTCCTCGTCGCAGACACCTCCGGCGTCATCAAGCGATTCGACGCCGACACCGGCGCCCTCAAGGCCACCTACGACGCCGGCTTCCGCGTCAACGCCATGATCGTCGTCACACCCTGCCTCGCCGACTTCAACGGCGACGGCTCGCTCAACACCCTCGACGTCCTCCTCTTCCTTAACGCCTGGTCCGCCAAGGACGACTCCGCCGACCTCGACGGCAACGGCACACACGACACACTCGACGTCCTCAACTTCCTCAACCTCTACAACGCCGGCTGCAACTGACCCCCGGAACACCCCCCCAACGAGCCCCGAGCGAAAGCCCGGACACATCCACGAGCCTGTTTCCTCAACGGAAAGGCCCGGCCCCCAAAGCCGGGCCTTTCCAACTACGAGCCCCGAGCGGGAGCTCGGGGTTCACGCCACCTCACGCATCACTCGCCCACCACCGACTCCCCCGCCATCCCCCGCACGCGAACATCCACCTCCGGCAACGCCGGCAACTCCTTCTTTCCCTTCACCCCCGCGTCTTCGAACTTCTTCAGGTGCGGGAGGAGCATCCGGTCCACCGAGCCGACGAAGTCGTTGTACTTCTCCGCCGAGCGCCGGATCGCCGCCCCCAGCGCATCCACGTGCTCGAACGCCGTCGCCGCGCGCTGGTGCAACTCCCTACCCAACTCAAGCAGCCGCTGCGCTTCCTCCGCCAGCCGGTGCTCGCGCCACCCCACCGCCACCGCCCGCAGCAGCCCGATCAGCGTGCTCGGGCTGGCCAGGATCACGTTCGCCTGCGCCGCCCGCTCAAGCAACTCCGGCCGTCGCGCCAGCGCGGCGTCCACGAACTGGTCCCCCGGCACGAACATCACCACAAACTCCGGCGACCCGTCGAACTGCGCCCAGTACCGCTTCCCGCTCAGCGCACGCACCTGCTCCTCCACGTGCCCCGCGAACCGCTCCAGGCACGCCTCCGCCTCCTCCGGCGTCGAGGCCTCCACCGCACGCATGTACGCGTCCGTCGGCGTCTTCGCGTCCACCGCGATCTTCCGCTCGTTCGGCAGCAGCACCACCATGTCCGGCCGCAGGCGCCGCCCATCCTCGTCCGTCGCCGACGCCTGCTCCGCGAAGTCGCAGTACGCCGTCATCCCCGCCAGCTCCGCAACCCGCCGCAACTGGATCTCCCCGTAGCGCCCGCGCACCTCCGGCCGGCTCAGCGCCCGCACCAGTTTCGACGCCTCCTCGCGCAGAGCGCCGCTCGCCTCGCCCGCCTGCCTCACCTGCTCGTCCAGCCGCGTCAGCCGCTCGCGCGTCTCGCGCAGCGTCTCCCCGATCGGCTTGACCAGTTCCTCGACCGCCGTCTTCCGCTTGTCAAGTTCCGCCTCGCCTTCCTTCTTCTGCGCCTCCCACATCCCCCTCGCGCGCTCGAGCATCCGCTGCTGCGACTTGTCCAGGGCCTCCGTCGCCAGTCGCTCGAAGACGTCGCTCGCTTGCTTGTTCAGATCCGCGATCTTCTTCTCAAGGGCATCCCGCTCGCGTCCCAACGACGCCTCACGCTCCGTCAGCCGCTCCTCCGTCCGGGCCAGCGCAACCTTGGTCTCGCTGATCTCCCGCTGGAGCGACTCGATCAGTCGCACGAACTCCTCTTCCCTGCCCGCGGCCTGCGCCGCCTGCCGCTCCGCCACCTCCCGCGCCGCCCCCGCCGCCCGCGCCTCTTCCCGCAGCCGCGCAGCCTCCGCCGCCAGCCGCCCCCGCTCACGCCACAGCCACACTGCCGCCCCACCCGCCCCGAGCGCAACCACCGCCGCGATCAGTTCCATGCCACGATTCTAACGCCACCCGACCGCAACCCCTGCTGCCAATCTGGCACCCGTTCGCCCCGATTCCGCCCGTCGCTGCCGCTCCCTGCACGCGACACCCCCCGCCATCGCCCCGCAGCCCCCCCCATCCCCGGCACCGGACTTGCCCACTGCCCCACGGTGATCAATGCGCGCCTCCATCCCGCTCACCCCGACTCCGGCCCGCACCCCGGCGCCGGCGGCCGCCTGAACCTCCTCCTCTCCTACGCCGGCTGGGAGGACGAGTCCTGGGTCGACCGCCTGCCGCGCCTCCTCGAACCCATCGGCGTCCAGTCCCTCCGCGCCGGCACCGGACGACAGGCCTCCGAGGTCATCGCCCGCTACCCCATCCACATCGCCGTCGTCGATCTCGGCCTCCCGCTCGACGCAGCCGCCCCCGCCGACACCGCCGGCGTTGAAGAAGGCGGCCCGCGCCTCCTCGAAATCCTCCGACGCCTCGACCAGCCCCCGCCCACCGTCGTCGTGAAGCGCGCCCGCTCCCACCGCGACGACTGCCGCGAGATCGCCGCCGCACTCCGCGCCGGCGCGTTCGCCGTCATCGACCGCCCCCACGGCCCGAACGACCTCGAAGTCATGCTCGAAGTCCTCCGCCGCTGCCTGCTCCGCTTCTACCGCGGCCGCTGGCCCGGCCCCGACCCCACGTTCACCGTCTGACCCGTCCGCCCCGCGCGGACGAATCGGTTTCATCCACGCAACACCACGAAAGAACGCAAGAGGAGACGCAACCGATGGCCGCAACGACGACCAAAGCCCCGGCCCGCAGCAAGGCCAAAGTCACCGTCCGACCCCTCCACGACAAGATCCTCGTCCGCCGCGACGAGGCCCAGGAGAAGACCGACAGCGGCATCTACCTCCCCGACACCGGCAAGGAGAAGCCCCGCACCGGCGTCGTCGAGGCCGTCGGCGACGGCGCGCTCAACCACGAGACCGGCGAACGCATCCCCCTCACCGTCAAGAAGGGCGATCGCGTCATCTTCTCCTCCTACTCCGGCACCGAGATCAAACTCGGCGAGCACGAGTTCCTCATGATGGCCGAGGACGACGTGCTCGCGATCATCGACTGATGCCCGGTGCCCGACGCCTCCCCATGAACACCGACCAACTCCGCCAGGTCCTCCGCGAACTCGACGGCAAACGCGCCGCCGTCTTCCACTTCAACGGCGCGACCGAGTGCACCGTCGCCGACGCCATGCTCCTCCCCGACGAGGCGGACCACATGGTCAAGGTCACCGACGGCAAGCACGTCTTCATCATCGACGCCGCACAACTCGTCTGGATCCGAATCGGCTGAACGAACACACCCAACCCAACGAAACGAACAATACGAGCCCCGAGCGGAAGCTCGGGAAACCAGAGCCCAGAACCACAATCCCAAACCACCGAACCACACAACCCGGACATCTGGCCCTTTGGCCATTTGGCCCTTTGGAGATTTGAACCATGGCCGCCAAGCAGATCGCATTCAACACCGACGCACGCGAGCGAATCCTCCGCGGCGTCCAGAAGCTCGCCCACGCCGTCAAGGTCACCCTCGGTCCTTCAGGCCGCGTCGTCGTCCTCGAGAAATCCTTCGGCGCACCCACCGTCACCAAGGACGGCGTCACCGTCGCCAAGGAGATCACGCTCGAAGACCCCTACGAGAACCTCGGCGCCCAGATGGTCAAGGAGGTCGCAAGCAAGTGCTCCAAGGACGCCGGCGACGGCACCACCACCGCAACCATCTACGCCGAGGCCGTCTACGCCGAGGGACTCAAGAACATCACCGCCGGCGCCAACCCCAACGAGATCAAGCGCGGCATCGACCAGGCCGTCGCCGCCATCACCGACGAACTCCGCAGGATGTCCAAGAAGGTCGATTCATCCAAGGAGATCGCCCAGGTCGGCACCTGCGCTGCCAACCAGGACGAGCAGATCGGCAGGATCATCGCCGAGGCCATGGACAAGGTCGGCAAGGACGGCGTCATCACCGTCGAAGAGGGCAAGTCCCTCGAGACCGAGGTCGAACTCGTCGAGGGCATGCAGTTCGACAAGGGCTACCTCAGCCCCCACTTCGTCACCAACCCCGCCGCCATGGAGTGCGTCCTCGACAAGCCCTACGTCCTCATCCACGAGAAGAAGATCTCCTCCGCCAAGGACATGCTCCCGCTCCTCGGCAAGATCGCCGACTCCGGCGCCTCCCTCCTCATCATCGCCGAGGACGTCGACTCCGAAGCCCTCGCCACACTCGTCGTCAACAAGATCCGCGGCGTCCTCAAGGTCTGTGCCGTCAAGGCCCCGGGCTTCGGCGACCGACGCAAGGCCATGCTCGAGGACATCGCCGCCCTCACCGGCGGCACCGCCATCATGGAGGAACTCGGCCTCGACCTCGAGAAGATCGAACTCTCCCAGCTCGGCCGCGCCAAGAAGGTCTCCATCGACAAGGACAACACCACCATCGTCGAGGGCGCGGGCTCCCAGAACGCCATCAAGGGACGCATCGAGCAGATCCGACACCAGATCGACGCCACAACCTCCGACTACGACCGCGAGAAACTCGAGGAACGCCTCGCCAAACTCGCCGGCGGCGTCGCACAGATCAACGTCGGCGCGGCCACCGAGGTCGAGATGAAGGAGAAGAAGGCACGCGTCGAGGACGCTCTCCACGCCTGCCGCGCAGCCGTCGAAGAGGGAATCCTCCCCGGCGGCGGCGTCGCCGTCCTCCGCGCACGCAAGGCGCTCGACAAACTCCGCAAGTCCGCCACCGGCGACATCCGCGTCGGCATCGACATCGTCCACCGCGCCGTCGCCGCCCCCGTCAAGCAGATCGCAACCAACTGCGGCCTCGACGGCTCCGTCATCGCCTCCAAGGTCGAGGAATCCACCGAAACCAACTTCGGCTTCAACGCACTCACCCACGAGTTCGGCGACCTCGTCAAGATGGGCGTCATCGTCCCCACCAAGGTCGAACGCATCGCCCTCCAGAACGCCGCCAGCGTCGCCGCGCTCCTCCTCAACACCGAGGCCGCCATCGTCGAACTCAAGGAGAAGAAGGAAAAGGTCCCCGCCGGCGGGGGGGATGACTTCGACTACTGATCCAAGGCAAACCGCCCCGTGATACACTGCGGAGGCCCGGCGAGAGTGCCGGGCCTCCTTTGCATAGGACGCATGGGTCCTATACGACTAGGCCCTATCGAGTTGCCGGGAGCGCCCCATGTCCGACGCCCGCTTCATCCCTCCTCACGGGAACTACAAGTCCCTCCTGTCCTACCGCAAGGCCGAGGTCATCTACGACATCACGTATCACTTCTGCCGCCGCTTTCTTGCCAGGCCCGACCGCACCATCGACCAGATGATCCAGGCCGCTCGCTCCGGCAAGCAGAACATCGCCGAGGGCTCCGCCGCCTCTGCCACTTCAACCGAAACCGAGATCAAGCTCACCAACGTCGCTCGCGCCAGCCTCGAAGAACTCCTCCTCGACTACCAGGACTACCTCCGAGTCCGCAATCTACCCCTCTGGCCCAAAGACTCGAAGGAGGCTCTCTACGTCCGCCGCCTCGGCCATAAGTCCCATACGTCCCGTGAGTCCTATGAGACCTATCGAGAGTTCGTCGAGAGCCGCTCGGCGGACGTCGTCGCCAACATCGCCATCTGCCTCATCCACCAGGCCAACTACCTGCTCGACCGACAACTCCGCGCCCTCGAAGCCGACTTTCTCCGCCACGGCGGCATCCGCGAACGCATGACCCGCGCACGCCACCAACACCGCCGAAACACAGACCCTCTCTGACTCATCTGTCCTATCAGTCCTATCCGTCCCATCGGACCTATCCCCATTCCCCGCGCGCACACCCCCGCCCCCGCTCCCTGCAAATCCCGGCGCACGAGCAGAAAATCTCCAACCCCATCCCCCACCCGCCCCTGCGCGCCGTTCGTCGCCCGCCGGCCTCCACCCCGCGCGCGCACGCCCGCGTCCGCGCGCCCTATGGGTAGAGGCCCGCCATGCCCACGCCGCACGCACCCACTCCCGCGCCCCAGGACGCAAGCCCCACGACGCACGGCGCACCCGCGGCCCTCCTCGACTCTCTCCTCAACGCCGAGTCCATCGCTCCCGAGTCCCTCGCCCGGCACGCCGCCGACCCCGCGGCCTCCGACTCCCTCGACCAACTCGAAGCCCTCCTCGAACGCTCCCTCCGCCTCCGCCTCCTCACCGCGGCCGCCGACGCCGTCGATGCGCTCACCAGACTCCTGCACGACGAGAAGACGACCCCCACCGACCGCCGCCGAGCTGCCACCACCATCCTCCGCGCCCTCACGCCCTCCCACTCTCAAATCTCCAATCTCAAATCTCAAGTCTCAAGTCTCAAATCCTCTTCCTCCCCTCTTCCTCCCCCGCAACCCACCTCGCGCGCACCCCAACCCCCACCCTCTCAAATCTCAAATCTCAAATCCTCATCTCCCCCTCCTCCACCCCCGCAACCCACACCACGCGCACCCCAACCCTCCCCCTCCCAAATCTCAAATCTCAAATCCACTTCCTCCTCCGCGCCGCGCCTCTCCGCCGCCGCCCTCCTTGCCCGCGCAGGCCTCGCACGCTCGCCATCCTCCTGCGACACGAGTTGATCGCGGCCCCAAAGCGGAACTCCCGTACCACAAACCCTTCGCGAAACTAAAAGCCATCCCGTTACTTCGGAGAACCAATCTCACCACAGAGGCATAGAAAGCACAGCGGCAGGAATCCAGGGTCTTTTCTCGGTTCCCTCTGTGCCTCTGTGGTGAATCAGGAATTCTGGATTAGGCTCTACTCGTGCCACGAAGGGTCATCGCGAGATCGCCGGATCTCGTCGGGATCAAACGGCTCATCGCGCCACGTCGCCCACCGCGATCGCACTTCGCGGCGATCGCGCTCATGCCGCACCGCACCGACGATGAGCAGCACGACAATCCCCGCTCCGAGGAGCGCCCAGCCCCAGTTGGCCGCGAGCCATCCCATTCGCGCACTCTACGCGACCGCCAAAGCCCTGTCCGTCATCCCTTCAGATTCTCCCGCATCCGCGCCAGGATCTCCGTCGAGACGGCCTCGTCGCCCACGATGCCGACGCGGATGCGAACCGACGTCGTGCTGTCCGACTTCTTCTCCAGCGCGATGTTCACCTCGCTGTCGTCCGCGCGCTTGGCGACGATGATCGAGTTGAAGGCGTCCTGAGACTCGCGCTTCAGCGTGAAGCCGAGGTCCTCCACCGCCTTCAACGCCGCCGCGTGCACCTCCGCCAGCGGCGCGTCCTCGACCGATTCGAGCCGCCCCTCGGTGTACACGTACGTCCCCGCGATGCCCGCCGCCGCCGCCCCCGCGACCAGCGCGACCGTGCACCCGGGACAGATGACCGCGGCGCAGAGCGAGACAGAAGCCGCCGCACAGATCGCTCGCAAACGTTTCATGTCCATACCTCCTTGCGTCCCCCTGGTCCTCGGACGGCACGGCCCCCGCGGATGGCCCCCTCCCACACATACGCCCACGCCGACAACAAGTTGGCCCGCTCGTTCCAGGGCGATCCCCCGGTCAGGGCGGTGTTCCGCAACCAGCCTGCGAACAGAACCGCGCCCGCAGCCGGCCTGCGCCCCCGCGTGCCGCCGCAGGCAAACGGGGCTTTTTCGGTTGATCCGCGCCGACACCTTGTTTCTACTGTCAGGAATCACGAAGCCCGGGCGTCATCCGGGGGAGCACAGGAGACAATCCATGACACGTTCCGTTTCGATGGGGTGGTCGTTCGCTACGCTTGTCGCCTCGGCGGGGATCGCCATGGGTCAGGGCCAGATGTTCGCCGTTGACAGCAGCCGTGCGCTCTTCGAGATCGACATCGCCACCGGCGGCAAGACGCAGATCGGAACGGTGAGCTCGAACGCGGGCACGACCGGAGGCCTCGCGTTCGATCGCGCCTCCGGCACCGTCTACCTCACCTCGACCAGCCTCGACTCGCTCTTCACACTGGACCTCAGCACCGGCGAAGCCACGCTCGTCGGCCTCTACGGCGACTCCGCCGTCGTCATGCACGGCCTCGAATGGGACAGCGGCACCGGAACCCTCTACGGCCTCTCGTCCCACAACAACGGCCTCTACAACATCGACACCACCACCGGCTTCGCAACCCTCATCGGCACGTCCGGCCTCTCCTCCTTCTCCAACCTCGGATACAACTCCCACACCGACACCATGTACCTCACCAACAGCGGCGCGGACTCCTTCTACACCGTCGACCGCGCGACCGGCATGACCACACTCATCGGGCCGCTCGTCAACTCCACAAACCCCAACGGGCTGGCGTACAACTGGGACGACGGCGTGCTCTACATGGTGGACAACAGCACCGACAACTTCTACTGGATCGACACCGCCACCGGCGTCGCCAACGTGATCGGCTTCATGGGCTCCGGCAACCTGCTCGGACTCGTCTACGTCCCCGCGCCCGGCGCCCTCGGCGTCCTCGGGCTTGGCCTGACCGTCGCCGCACGCCGACGCCGCTGAACGCCGTGTGGATCATCGGCGGGCGGACGCCTGCTTGCGTCCGCCCGCCTTCTCCTTCGGGGCACGCGCGGGTTTCGTGCGCGTCTTCGAGAGCGCCGCCTCGTACCGCTCGATGAACTTCCTCGCGGTCATCTTCCTGACCGTCCGCCCGACCACCTCCAGCGGCACGTCGTCCAGCGTCTTGAACCGCACGCACGCCTTGCCCATGTCCAGTTTCTTCCCCGTCTTCGCCCACGCCTCCCGGAACTCCGCCTCGTCCTCCGGCGAGAGGTACACGCCCATGAGATACAGCGAAACGTAGTTCTTCTGCGATGCCATCCCCGCGAACGGCAGCGGCTGCTTCGGGTCGCAGTGGTACCCCGCCGGGTACACGCCGTGCGGCACGTAGTACCCGATCATCCCGTACTGCATCCCCTCCTCGAACCCCTTGCCGAGATTCTTCAGGATCACCGCCCGAACCGCCTCGACGGTCCGGCGTCGGTCCTCCGGGAGCGAAGCGAGATACTCCTTGACGCCGGCGGCTTTGCTCTGCATGATCCCAGCATATCGCGCCGACACGCCCATCGGAGCCGATGAGTGCCCCCCCCTAAATCCGCGGGCCCGGGGTTGAGCCGACTCGGGCTTCCCGGTACGCTGGCCCGGGGGCAGCCGCGTGGAGGGCGCGGAACGCTGCGGGAGGGCAGCATGGCACGCACGATCCGGAGGATTTCGCTCTCAGCCGTGCTGCTTGCGGTCGCCGCACCGGGCCTTGCGGCCGCTCAGCAGGCGTGTCTCCACGAGAAGCTCACCGCCTCGGACGGGAAGCACGACGACGCCTTCGGTTGGGGGCTGGCGCTGTCCGGCCCGGTGGCGGCCGTCGGCGCCTTCGGCGCCATGGACCAGGGCTACTTCACGGGCGCGGTCTACATCCTGGAGCATGACGGCGCCGGCTGGGCCGAACGGGCGCGTATCGTCGCACCGGACGCGGCGCAGAGCGATTACTTCGGCGTGTCGGTCGCCATGTCGCCGGGTCTGCTCGTCGCCGGCGCGCCGGGCGCGTTCCCAAGCGATGAACCCGGCAAGGTCCACGTCTTCCGCAACTACGACGGCCAATGGCTCCACGAGCACACGCTGGTCGGCTCGCAGGCCGGACCCTCGGCGAGGTTCGGGCGCAGCGTGGCCGTGCAGGGCACACGCATCGTCGTCGGCTCGGCGGAGGACTACTACGTCGCCGACACCGGCAAGGCGTACGTCTTCGAACCGGACCCCGACAACCCCGACGAGGGATGGAAGGAAGTCGCCGTGCTGCGAGCCTCGGACGGCGCCGGCAAGGACCGATTCGGCACCGCCGTCGCCATCTCGGGAGACCGCGTCATCGTCGGAGCGCCGCAGCACGGCAACAGCAACGCCGGCGCCGGGTACGTCTTCCGGCGCACGCCCGACGGCGAATGGATCGAGGAGGCCAAGTTCCCCGCCTCGACAGGCTCGCAGGCCGGCTCGGCCGTGGCGATCTCCGGGAATCTCGCCGTCATGGGACGACCCGGAGGCACCAAGGGCCGGATCGATATGTACCGTTACGACGGCACGGCCTGGGTCTTCGAGCACTTCATCACCAGCGGCAGCAACCGGTTCGGGTGGTCTGTCGCGTGCGAAGGCGACATCGTGGTTGCGGGCGGGCGTTCGGACTGGGACTATGGGGGCAAGCACGTGGCCCGCGTCTACCGGCTGCAGGGCGGTGCGTGGGTGCTCACCGACGGGCTGCGCACCGACTGGCCACCCGTCACGGACGACTTCTCTCGAACGCTCGCCATGGACGGGAACGTCGTGCTCGTCGGCGCATACCGTGACGGAACCGATCCCTTCAACCAGCCGGGCGCGGCGTACGTGTTCGGCCTCAACGGATGCTCCTACTGCCCGGCCGACTTCAACATCGACGGCGCGGTCAACTCGCTCGATGTGCTCGCATTCCTCATCGCGTACGCTGCGGGCGAGCCGGCGGCGGATTTCAACGGCGACGGGACCGTCAACACGCTGGACGTGCTCGCCTTTCTCAGCGCGTGGACCGCGGGCTGCGAGTGACGAAGGCGCCGCGCTCCGCTGCGGGAGCAGCCCTTCAAGGCGTGCGCGGCGGTCCAGCCCCGCGCCGATCGGGCCGATAGGTGGATCCGAGGCCCCGTCGCGAGCGCATCGCCATCGTTGAACCGTCGGAGCCTATCGGTTAGGCTGCTGATGGGGCCGGCGTGGGGCTGGAAGTCCCTAAGGATGAGAGACCGACGCCCCCATCCCGTTCTCGTCGCCTGGGCAGCGGCAGCCGCCCTGCTCGCAGGGCACGCCACCGGCCAGACCGCGTGCGAGCACCAGAAGATCACCGCCTCCGACGGCGAGGACGACGATCAGTTCGGGTTCGCCGTCGCGCTGCGCGGCCCGACCGCGGCCATCGGAGCGTTCGGCACGAAGCAGCACGGACCCTTCACAGGCGCGGTCTACGTCTTCGACCACGACGGCGCTGGTTGGCTCGAAACTTCGCGGCTCGCTTCCCCCGACGCCACGCCGGGCGACTCCTTCGGCCTGTCAGTCGCTCTTTCGAAGCAACTGCTTGTGGTCGGCGCCCCGAGCGCGTTCCCAAGCATCGCGTCGGGCAAGGTGCACCTCTTCGCCCGGCAAGCCGACGGATGGGTACACATGCAGCGGCTCGGCGGCTCGCTCGCGCCGCAGGGCGCTCGCTTCGGACTGAGCGTCGGCGTCCAGGGCACGCGCGTCGTCGTCGGATCGCCCGAGGACCTCGACCCCGCCAACACCGGCCGGGTCTACGTCTTCGAACTCGACGGCGTGCACCCCGACGAAGGGTGGAAGGAAGTCGCCGTGCTGCAGGCCGCAGACGGCGCCGGCTCCGACCGCTTCGGCACCGCGGTCGCGGTCTCCGCCGATCGGATCATCGTCGGCGCGCCCCGGCACGGCGGCGGCAACGCCGGCGCGGCCTACGTCTTCCGCCGAACGCCCGACGGGCAGTGGCTTGAGGAGGCGAAGTTCAGCGGCGTGGCCGGCTCGCAGGCCGGGTCGGCCGTGGCGATCTCCGGCGGCCTGGCCGCGGTCGGTGCGCCGGGCGTCGCCCCCGGGCGCGCCGACGTCTACAGGCTCGCCGACGGCGCGTGGACGCTCGAACAGACGCTCACCAGCGGCGGCCAGAGCTTCGGATGGGCGGTCGCCTGCGCAGGCGACGGCGTCCTCGTCGGCGGAAGGTCCGACCCCGCGTACGGAGGAGGAAACGCCGCACGCGTCTTCCGGCGCGAGGCGGACGGCTGGGTCCATGCCGACGGCCTGCACGTCGACGCACCGGCCATTCCAGACTTCTTCTCCCGCTCCATCGCGCTCAACGGCAACGTCGTCCTGGTCGGCGCGAACCGCGACGGGACCGACAACCAGTTCCAGCCGGGCGCGGCGTACGCCTTCGGCCTGAACGGATGCTCGTACTGTCCCGCCGACTTCGACCTGAGCGGTTCGGTCGACGCGCTCGACGTGACGGCATTCCTGGAGGCCTACGCCGGCGCCGATCCCGTCGCGGACTTCAACGGCGACGGAACGATCGACTCCCTCGACGTGATCGCGTTCCTGCGCGCCTGGGCGGCGGGGTGCGGCTGACGCGAGTCGGCACGACCTCCCCCTCGCGGCCCGGGACGCGGCTTGACCGCTGATGTAGCTATGGCTACATTTGCGGCAACCGTAGCCAAGGCTACCGACAAGGAGGCGACCGATGCACGGAACCCGATCCGCACAGGCGGCGACGGCATGGCTCTGCTGGACGATGATGGTCTCGGGCGCGGGCGACGCGATCGCCCAGCCGACCCCGGACAAGTCGGGCTACACCCTCTTCGATCCCACGCCGGTGGAACTCCGCAGACCGCTCAGCGCGGACCGGCCCGACGCGACGGAAAGTCCGTACACCGTCGATGCCGGGGCGATCCAACTGGAGATGAGTTTCGCGGAGCACGCCTGGAGCCGGTCCGGCGGGCGGCGCGCCACCTCGACCTCGATCGCCCCGCTCAACCTGAAACTCGGCCTGACCAACAGCGCCGACATCCAGTTTCTCTTTGATCCCTACCTGGTCGGCGACGATCCCGACCGGGGCGACAGCCGCGGCGTCGGGAACACCGGGCTGCGGCTGAAGATCAACCTGTTCGGCAACGACGACGGGGACGCCGCGCTCGCCATCCTGCCGTACGTCGTGTTCCCGACCGGCAGCGACGAAGTGGCCTCGGATCGCCTCGAGGGCGGCGTCATCGCGCCCCTTGCCGTTTCTCTCGCCGAGGGGTGGGACCTCGGCACGCAGGTGCAGTTCGACCGGGTCCGCGGCGAGGACAAGGACGGGCACGAGACGGTCTTCTCGCACACGGCCGCGCTCGGGCGCGAGATCACGGATCGTGTCGGGGCGTACGTCGAGTACATCGGGGAGATCGCGCTGACCGGCGGTGGCGATTACAGCCCGTCGGTCGCGGGCGGGTTCGCCTTCTCGATCACGCGCGACCTGCGCTTCGACGCGGGCGTCGTCGTCGGCCTCGACCATCCCGACACCGAGACCGTCCGCCTCTTTGCGGGCATGACGGTTCGGTACTGACGGGGTCAGCGTGGCGCCCGCTCGCCCGCGCGGTTCGGTTCGGGGCGTGACTCGCGGAGGATCGGGCTGGGTTTCGGGGGGTGGTCCGTGGGGCGGATGCCGGCCATCACGCGCTCGACGGCCTCGGCGGGATCGTCCGTCGCGGAGAAAAGTTCGAGATCGACGGGGTCGATGGTGCCCTCGGGGACGAGCGTGTTGCGCAGGAACTCGCCGAGCGGTCGCCAGTAGTCTCGCCCCATGATGACGACGGGGAAGTGCTCGATCTTGCCGGTCTGGATGAGGGTGCCCGTTTCGAAGACCTCGTCGAGCGTGCCGTAGCCGCCGGGGAGGACGACGAAGGCGGAGGAGTACTTGACCAGCATCACCTTGCGGACGAAGAAGTAGTTGAACTCGATGAACTTGTCGAGGTAGGGGTTGGGTTGCTGCTCCTTGGGCAGCTGGATGTTGCACCCGATGCTCAGGCCGCCGGCGTCCTTGGCTCCGCGGTTGGCGGCCTCCATGATGCCGGGGCCGCCGCCGGTCATCACGGCGAAGCCGGCCTCGGCGAGTTTGCGCCCGACATCACGGGCCATGTTGTAGTAGTGGTGGTCCTCCTTGAACCGCGCCGAGCCGAACACGGTCACGCACGGGCCGACGAAGTGCAGGGCGCGGAACCCGCGGATGAACTCCGCCGTGATGCGCAGGACGCGGAAGAACTCCTCGGTCCGCGAGCGCGGGCCGGCGAGCATCCGGCCCTCGATCGGCGAGCGCGTGCCCTTGCCCCAGCGGTGAACGGCGCCGTTCGGCGGTCGTGAGGATCGGTGATGGGGCGCTTCGTCGGGCATCGGAGGCAGAGAGGATACGCGAGAAGGGTGAGTATCGGCATTCGTGTGCTGCGACGAGCAGCGCACCGGACGCCCGTCTTCCTGCCGCGCAGTACGCTTGCCGCATGTGGCGAGTCTGGATCGACACGGGCGGAACGTTCACCGACTGCCTCGCCGTCGGCCCGGGGGGCGGGGTGCGGCGGGCCAAGGCGCTCAGCGCGGGCGTGGTGCGCGGTCGAGTGCTCGAACGGCTCGGCCCTTCGTCGGCACGGGTCGAGTGCGCGTGGACGGAGCACGACGGCGGTTTCGCCGCCGGGATGTCGCTGCGTCCTGTCGGCCACGATGGGACGTCCGCGTGCGTCGTGTCGTTCGATGCCGGTGCGCGTGCGCTCGCGGTGGGCGGCGAGTGGCCCGCCTGGGCGGTTGCGGGCGCGGCGTTCGAGCTGGCCGCGGCGGAGGAGGCGCCGACCCTCGCGGCGCGCATGGTCACCGGGACGCCCGTGGGCGCGCCGCTCCCCCGCATGGAGATGCGCCTCGGCACGACGCGGGCGACGAACGCGCTGCTCGAACGCCGCGGGGGGCGGGTTGCGCTGTTCGTGACGCGCGGGTTCGGCGACCTGCTGCTCATCGGCGACCAGAGCCGTCCCGACCTCTTCGCACTGCGCATCGAGCGGCCCGCGCCGCTGTGCGAGGCTGCGGTCGAGGTGGACGAGCGGATCGACGCGCAGGGTCGCGTGCTGCGCGAGCCGGACCTCGAGGGCGTCGAGCGCGAGGCGCGGCGGCTGGCCGGCCTGGGCGTTCAGGCCGCGGCCGTCGCGCTCCTGCACTCGTGGACCAATCCGTCGCACGAGCGGGCCGTGGCTGAGGCGGTGCGTCGGGGCGGGATCGGGTGGGTCGTGGCGTCGAGCGATCTGTCGTCGCGGATCAAGCTGCTCTGGCGCGCGGAGACGGCCGTCGTCGATGCGTACCTCGCGGGCGTCGTGGAGGACTACCTGGACCGCGTGCGCGAGTCGCTCGGCGGGTCGCGGCTGCTGGTGATGACGAGCGCAGGCGGTCTGGTGCGGCGCGAGCGCGTCCGGCCCGTTGACATGCTGCTCAGCGGGCCGGCGGGCGGGGTCGTGGGGGCGGCGGAGGCGGCACGCCGGGCGGGGTTCGAGCGGGCGATCGCGCTGGACATGGGCGGCACGAGCACGGATGTTTCCAGGATTGACGGCACGCCGGCGCGCCGGTACGAGACGCGCGTCGGCGCGGCCCGGATCGTCGCGCCGTGCGTCGCAATCGAGACGGTCGCGGCGGGGGGCGGGTCCGTGTGCGTCGCGCAGCGCAGCGAGTTGCGCGTGGGGCCTGAGAGCGCGGGGGCGAGTCCCGGCCCGGCCTGCTACGGCGCGGGCGGGCTGCTCACGCTCACCGACGCGAACCTGCTGCTGGGGCGGCTGGAAGCCTCACGGTTCGGTGTGCCGGTGGACGCGGCATCGGCGGCGCGGCGCGCCGATGAGGCGCTCGCGGCGACGGACGGCGCGATGACGCGCGAGGCCCTGCTGGAAGGGTTCGTCGAGATCGCGGACGAGCGCATGGCCGACGCCGTGCGGCTGGTCTCGGCGCGCGAGGGGTACGACCCGGCGGACTACGCGCTGGTGGCGTTCGGGGGCGCCGGGCCGCAGCACGCGTGCGGGATCGCGCGTCGGCTCGGCGTTCGGACGGTGGTGGTGCCGCCGGACGCGGGGCTGCTGAGCGCGGCGGGGCTGGGGGCGGCGCGGATCGAGCGATTCGCGGAACGCACCGTGCTGCGCCCGCTCACCGGCGATGAGGCGTGGCTGCGTGCGCTGGAGGCCGAGGTCGAACGCGAGGCGCGTGCCGCGGTGGGGGATGAGGGTGTCGGCCCCGAGGCGATCGCGACGCTGGGCGTGTGGCTTGACCTGCGGTTCGAGGGTCAGGACGAGGCTGTCGAGGTCGATGCGGGTCCGGGCGCTCGGGAGCGGTTCGAGGCGCGGCACCGTGCGCTCTTCGGGCGTGGCGCGGCGGGGCGCGTGGTCGAGGTGGTCTCGGTGCGGGCGGCGGCGGTCGGGCCGGGCGGGGAGGCTCGGATCCATCTCACGCGGAGGCGGGGAGTCGCGGAGGGGGAGAAGCGGATCGGGCGCGTGTGGGTTGGAGGGTCGTGGCGGGGGTGCGTGATCGTTGAGCGTGACAGCCTCGCGCCTGGAGCGACGCTGGAGGGACCCGGACTTGTAACCGAGCCGCACTGCACGACGTTCGTCGAGCCGGGGTGGTCGCTCCGCGTTTCGGACTGCGGCGCGCTGGTGCTGACAGGCGGCGGGTCGGCCCGCACGGCCGAGCAATCCGAGGCGGTGCGCGCGGAACTGTTTATCAACAGGCTGTCGTCGCTGGCGGAAGAGATGGGTGAGCGGCTTCGGCGCAGCGCGCTGTCGGTGAACGTGAAGGAGCGGCTGGACTTCTCGTGCGCGATCGTGGACGCGGAGGGCGAACTGGTCGCCAGCGCGCCGCACGTGCCGGTCCATCTGGGCGCGCTGGGCGCGTGCGTGCGAGCGGTGCGCTGCGCGCTGGGCACGGACTTCGGGGGCGGGGTCGCGATCTCCAACCATCCCGGTTTCGGCGGGGCGCACCTGCCGGACGTGACGGTGATGCTGGCGGTGCACGACGACGGCGGCTCGCTGCTGGGATACGCCGCGTGCCGCGCGCACCACGCGGAGATCGGGGGGATCGCGCCCGGCTCGATGCCGGCGGACTCGCGGAACCTGACGGAGGAGGGCGTGGTGATCGCGCCGATGACGCTGGGGCCGCTCGGGGCGATCGACCCGTCGGCGGCGCGGGCGATCTTCGAGCGCGGACCGCACCCGAGCCGCGATCCGGCGACGAACGCGGCGGACCTGGCGGCTCAGGTCGAGGCTGTCGCGTACGGCGCGGCCGGGCTGCGCTCGCTGGCCCGGGCGTTCGGCGCGGAGGCGGCCCGCGGGTTCATGGGCGCGCTGAAGGCGCGTGCCGAGTCGCGCGTGCGGCACGCGCTCCGCGGGCGCGCGGAGGGCGTCGTGGAACTCGACGACGCGCTCGACGACGGCACGCCGTTGCGTGTGCGGATCGAGACGCGGGGCGAGCGCGCGATCGTTGACTTCGCGGGCACGTCGGGCGTGCATCCGGGCAACCTGAACGCGACCGAGGCGATCGTGCGGAGCGTGGTCGTGTACGTGCTTCGGGTGATGATCGACGAGCCGATGCCGCTGAACGAAGGGCTGCTGCGCGCGGTGGAGGTCCGCGTGCCCGAGGGGATGCTGCGCCCGAGATTCGAGGCGGACCCGGCGCTGTGCCCGGCGGTGGCTGCCGGGAACGTGGAGACGAGCCAGCGCATCGCCGACCTGCTCGTGCGCGCCCTCGGGCTGTGCGCCGGCGGGCAGGCGACGATGAACAACGTGGCGTTCGGCGACGAGCGGGGCGGGTGCTACGAGACCGTCGGCGGCGGCGCGGGCGCGGGGCCGGGATTCCACGGGGCCTCCGGCGTGCAGGTCCACATGACGAACACGCGCATCACCGACGCGGAAGTCGTCGAGCGGCGCTACCCGGTGCGCGTGGTACGGTTCGGGGTTCGCCGCGGCTCGGGCGGCGTGGGGCGATGGCGCGGCGGCGACGGACTCGTGCGCGAAATCGAGTTCCTCGCTCCGGCGGTCATCTCCATCAACGCACAGCGGCGCACGCGGGGCGCGCCCGGCTCGCGTGGTGGAGACGACGGCCTGCCGGGCGGGCAGCACGTCCTGCACCCCGACGGAAGTGAGGAATCGCTAACAGGCCATTCTGGAGTTTGCGCTGTGGTTGGCGACCGTCTGGTGATCGAGACGCCCGGTGGAGGCGGTTGGGACAAATCCACGGCTTGAGAACAAGGACTGTGGGCCATTGCACGCGGTTTCTCGGGATTACTCTGGGGACTTGGCGATGTTTCAGAGTACGATGTCCTTGACCCACCCCCCGGTGAAACGATTAATCTGGCGGCGAGACCGGCTCTCGTGCGGTGGGCCCCGACGACGGACCGTCGGGCGTATGAGAGGCGGTACTCCGCTCGCTGAGGATTGAGCACCCATGGTTACCACATCGACCCCGACCGGGACTCCACCGGCGACCGGCCCGCAGGAGGAGTACTTCCTGCAGCCGATGCATCCCGCGCCCGTCTGCTGGCAGGCGCTCGCGGAAGACACGGGCGTCTGCGTCGTTGTTCACGACACGGACGGGAAGATCGAGTTCATCAACGGCGAAGCGGCGCGCGTCCTTGGCGTCACGCCCGACGCCGCGCGCGGGCAGCACCTGCGGACGGTGATGCCGACGGAGATCGCCGACGAGCGCGTGCAGTTCGCCAGGCGGGCCGTCGAGAGCGGCAAGCCGCTGATCGTGGACGGGATGTTCGGCGGCCGGATGCGGCGGGCGCACGTGAGACCTGTTCCGGCCGAGCGGGGCGAGCCGGCGCGCGTGCTGGTGGTGAGCCATCCGATTTCCGGCGCGGCGGCTCCGGAGCCGGGCGTCGAGCGGATCGAAGCCAAGCACGGGGATGAGGGCCCGATCGGCTCGCTCACGCCGCGGGAGCGGGAGGTGCTGGCCCTCATCGGCCAGGGCCTCTCCACGGCCGACATCGCCAAGAAACTCCACCGGAGCGTGAAGACGGTCGAGTGGCACCGGGTCTCCCTCGGCAACAAACTCGCGGCGTCGAACCGCGTCGAGCTTGCGCGCATCGCGATCCGTGCCGGGCTGGCTTCCCTCGACGAGTGAGGCACGCTCCACGGTGCTTGCCGCTTCACCCGGCTTGTGTCGTCGCGGTCCTGCTCCGGACGCGCCGGCACTCCCGCTCGGCGTTGGCTCTATGCTTCGCTCGGCGATCCGGGCAACCGTGCCCCGGAGCGGCGGTAGAGGACGTGCGATGGCGAGCAGCCACGGGATCGCAGCGCTGGTCGTGGTGCTCATGCTCGGTCGCACGGCCGCGGCGCAGGGCATCAGTGCCGAATCCTCGGACTTTCCCGCCGTCCTCGCCCGGCTTCACTCGGACGACGCGGGACCGCGTGACTTTGCCCTGGCCCAGTCGCCCGCTGCGTTCACGACGGAGACCGGTTGGCACGACCCGTTCGAGGTCCTGGCGACGGACACGGGGTGGTCGGCCGAGATGCTCGGCGCCGAGGACGCCCCCCCCCACTCCCCGCCGTCCCTCTGGCTCCTGCCTGTGGTCCGTTCCCCGGAGACGCACGATGCGGACGCATTCGTGATCGAGCCGCTCTCGTCCGATCGGCTTGAGGTTCGCGCCGCCGAGGTGCGTCTCGGCGCGTCGCTCGCCGCACCGGACGTCGGTCAGGACACGCTGGGCCGCGGCCCGGCGGCGAGGCTCGACCGCCGCATGACCGCGGGCTTCGGCAACGACGCCGAGGAACTCACCCCGCTCTCGGACGCCTACACGGTGATGCAGTGGGATGTTGGCGAGTGGCTGCACCTGCGCGGCACCGGCGTCGGCCGCCGTCCGGACGAGGACGAGCGGCGGTTCCTCGCCATCGGAGCCGAGGCGGGCGTGGACCTCACGCACAACGCCGGGCTTCGCTTCGGGTACGAGTTTCTTCGCGCCGGAGCGGCCGACTCGATGGGATCCGGTCTCGGTGCGGACACACTCTTCGCCAGACTCCAGTTGCGCTTCTGACTCGCGCGACGCCCGCGCGGGCGCGATAGACTTGCCGCGCCGGCAACCTGAACGCCGGGAGGAGGGCCCCATGGCCAAGAAGAAGGGCACCGGAGCGCAGGGCGGCGCGAAACGTTCGTCGAAGAACAAGGCGGGCGTCAAGAAGCCGGGTTCGGCCAGGACTCCAGGCCCCGGACCGCACCCCACCGGCCCGGTCGCCCGGTCCGAGGCGTCGCCGGATTCGCTCGCGGTGCGGAAGGAGCGGCGTCTTGAGGACACGAACGTGAAGCGGGCGATGAGCCACGTCGCTGCTCGCACCCGCGTGCAGCAGGCCAAGCGGGACTCGAAGTGAGCGGGACCGGGGGGTATGAATCGCGGATCGCCTACGACGCAAGCCGCATCCGTGCGGCGGCGGTCTACTGCTCGGACGGTCGCGTGGGTGAGCACTTCGACGACTTTTTGCAGAACGGGCTGGGGCTGCCCCGGTACGACCGGGTCGCGCTCCCCGGCGGGCCGGCGTGCCTCGCCGGGCACCCGCAGGCGCACCTGGAGGAGCAGGGCGTCGTGGACGAACTGCGGTTTCTCGTCGAGGTGCACGGGCTGAAGCGGATCGTGCTCATCGCGCACCAGGGGTGCGCGTTCTACGGCACGCGGCTGACGCTGGGCGAGCCGCGGCTGGAACTCGTGCAGCGGGCCGACCTCGTGCGGGCCGCGGCGTTCGTGCACCGTGTGACGGGCGTGGAGCGGATCGAGGGGTACTTCGCCCGGCTCGTCGAGGAGCGGGTGCGGTTCGAGAGCGTCGAGGTGTGACGCCCGGCGATCCGGTTCGGATACGACCATGACATGGCGACGCCCGATCCGAGTGGACCGGGCGTCGCGGGTGTGCGCCGGGATTCTTCAGGCGTTGGCGATCACGGGCAGGGCGGGTTGTTGTAGAGGTTGAGGAAGCAGAGGACGTCGAGGGAGTTGATCACGGTGTCCCCGTTGCAGTCGGCTGCCGGGTCCTGGGCGGTGTAGAGGTTCAGGAAGCAGAGGACGTCGAGCGAGTTGATGACGGTGTCGCCGTTGCAGTCGACGAAGCAGTCGTCCTCGGGGAGGATTTCCGCGCTGATCCAGTTGGTGGCGCTCATGCCTGGGAGGTCGACGGCCTGGAGCACGTTGCCGCTCTTGTCGAGCTGGTAGGCGTCAACGGTCCCGCCGTTGAAGGCGCCGGTGATCCAGAGGGTGTCGTCGGCGGGGTCCCAGGCGAGGCCGTAGCCCGCGCCGCCGATGCCGGGGAGGGAGAGGTTCTGGAGCAGGTTGCCGTTGAGGTCGTACTGCATGAGACCGGTGAAGCCGCCGACGTTGCCGGCGATCCAGAGCGTGTTGGTCTTCGCGTCGTAGGTGATGCCGGAACTGCGGTTGACGGGGACGAAGTGGACGGCGACGTTGTTCCAGTTGGCGTCGCCGCGGACGACGGCGAAGTTGGTGTTGAAGTCGTTGTGGGCGATGCCGTAGTTGAAGGTGCCGTCGGTCGTGCCGTCGTAGACGTCCACGTAGGCGGGGTTGGTGTAGGGGCCTCCGCCGAGGAGATTGCCGTCGAGGTCGTACTCGCGGCCGTTCTCGCCGGGGTTGCGCCCGAGGACGCGGAGGCTGGCGTGGATGGCCATGGCGGACTCCTTGCCGGCGCCGCTGTTGGTGAACTGCTTGACGATCTGGCCGTTCTGCATGATGACGGCCTGGTTGGTGTCGTACGCGATCATGTAGAGGCGGCTGACCTGCCCTGCTGCAAACCCGGCGGTCGTGCAGAGAAGGACAGCGGCGGCGGCGATCGAACTCTTCCTCAGCATGTGATCTCTCCTCGTTGCGTACCTGGTGGGAGCGTGCGGCCGCGGACGACGCCGAGTCGCCGTTGGCGCGGCCCCACGAGAAGTGTACTCGGAGGTCGCGGCGCACCAAGCGGGAATGCCGCGAAAGCGCGTCCGCCGAGGGAATTCCCCGTCGTCCGTCCACCCGGGACGATCAACTCGTAGCACGAACGAACGTCGAACGCTCGCGGTCCTTGACGACGCCCGGGAATCGGAGCGCTCGCCCGTGGGCGACGCAATAGACACCGGGCGTGAGAGCGCCGACGGCGAAGAGGGCCTCGGTCAGGTTCTGGAGGGCATCGGAGCGCTTCATTTCGAAGGGGCGCATCGCGCCGGTCACGACGACGGGGACGGGCGGGACACCGATCGCGGCGTGCAGCGCCTCGCCGGTGTGCTCGAGCGTGTCGGTGCCATGGAGAACGACCACGCCCGAGACATCGGGGGACGACAGAGCGTCCTTCACGGCGGCGACGATGCGGGCGCGGTCGGCGTCGTCCATGAGCAGGCTGTCTTTGCTCATGAGTTCGACGATGCGAGTGTCGGTCTCTTCGAGACGGATGCGGCGGAGCATGCGCCGGAGGATCGAGCCGCGGTTCTCGAGCGAGCCGGTGCGTTCGTCGAAGGTCTTCTCGATGGTGCCGCCCGTGGTGATGACGGTGATCGTGCGCATGGGTGGACGAAGCCCGCTTCAGTTCGGTGCGAGGAGGCGCTCGATCTCGCGGTTGAATCCGAGCACGACGTGGAGCGCGTCGGAGGCGGCGTCGGCGTGCCCGTCGCGGATGACGAGGATGGACCGGCCGTCGGGCGCGAGGTCCCATGCGGGAACACCGTCGGTGCCGGCGCGGAACGTGCCGCGATAGACGGCGTCGGGCGCTCCGGCCAGCGGGCGGGCGTTCTCGAACAGGATGTGGACGCGTTTGATGGTTTCGCGGTCGCGGAAGTAGACCTCCGCGCTGGTCTCGCTCCAGGCCGCGGTGTTCCAGAGCGGCTCTTCGCCGTGCCCCTGCGAGAGATCGACGACGGTGCGCTCGTCGGGGTAGCCGCGCAGGTAGACCCTGGGCGTGCCGCTCTGGTTGGAGACGTAGAGGAGCCAGCGGCCGTCGGGCGAGAAGGCGGGCGAGTGCTCGTCCGCCGCGGTCGCGACGATGGGGGATCGCTGCCCGGCGGCGATGCGCACGACGTCGCGCCCGGTCTCGGCGGAGGTCTCGACGGCGACCATCTCCGAGGTCGGACCGGGGCGCCAGGACGAGGCGACGATGGGCCTGTCCGTGCTGTACTCCTCGCGCGGCGGCGACGACCCGTCCATGGGCATGGTGCTGAAGGCCCACTTGCTCCCCGCGCTCAGCGTGGCGGTGATGCCCGATCCGTCGGGCTTGAAGGCGAGCGCGATCGGACGGCCGAGGAGCGGGTTGCGGATCAGTTGCCGCGGTTCGGCATCGCCCGGCGTGAACGCCCAGACACCGCCCTCGCGACCCGAGGCGAAGACAATCCGCGACGGGTCGCCGGGGTCGAATCTCGGTGAGGATTGCACGAGATCGGAGGTGAGCAGCTCAATGGGGTCGGCGCCCGAACGGTCGATCGGCACACGGAGCAGCGTGTTGGCGGATTGGGCGAGGGAGCCGGGGATGAGAGCGAGCGTGCCGCCGCGCGAGACAGCGAACTCGCCGGAGGCACGGCTCGCGGACGAGAGCATGCGCTGGTTGACGAAGACCGGCGTGCCGGAGACGGCCAGTCGATCGGGATCGAAACGGATGGCGTACAACGAGTCGCCGCGCACGCACATGAGGTAGCCGTCGCTGTAGCGGGGCGCGGTGTACCCCTCCAGGAGTCTGACGGGCGGCTGGTCGCCGTCGAGGCGCATGGCGTAGATCGTCGCGTTCTGCTGGCCCTCGCCCGTGACCGCCGCGTAGAGGATCGCCTTGCCTCCGGGCAGGGCGTGCGGCCAGACGTGGGCCACCTCGCCCTTGGCGCGATCGGGCGTGGTGAGCGAGACGGGCGAACCGCCAGAGGCTGGGACGCGGTAGAGGCCGGGCGTGGCTCCGATGGCGCCGAAGATGATCTCGTCGTCGCTTGCCCAGGTCGCGCCCGCAACGCCGTCGGAGACCGAGGCGACGTCCTGCACGAACCGTTGCGCGCCGGTGAGGCCGACACGGCGCAGGCGCCCGGGCGTGAAGAAGCCGACGGACGAGCCGTCGGGGGCGAAGAAGGGCATGCGAGCGTCGTCGGTGTCGGCGATCGGCTCGGCGTCGACCGAGTCCAGCCTTCGGAGGTAGAGGCGCGAGCCGGCGGCGTCCCGCGCGCGATATACGAGCAGGCCGCCGTCGGGAGCGAGCGCGATCGCACCCGCGCCGTCGGGGGCGTCAAAAATGCCGTCCTCGGGCGGAACGAGCGAGAAGCGGGCGAGGGGAGCGCCCGCGGTCGCGGCGGGTGCGGGTGGACCGCCCTTGAGGACGATCGCCAGCAGCGTGGCCGCGAGCGCGATCGCGAGGCCGGCGACGATCCACGGCAACTGCGTAAGCCACGGGGAAGGCTCGGCTTCGTCGGGCTGAATCGTGCGCACTTCGGAGGGCACGTCGACGTTTGACCCGGAGAGCGCGCCGTAGGCATCGTTGAGTTCGATGCGAGCGTCGCCGAGGTCGCGCAGCCTCCGTTTCGGGTCCTTCTGGAGGCACTTGCGGAGCACTTCCCGCACCCGCCCGGGCGTGTCGGCGGGAAGGGCGGCCCAGTCCGGCTCGGAGCGGAGGATGAGGGCGATGGTGTCGGAGATGGTGTCGGCGCGGAACGGGGGCGTGCCGACGAGCATCTCGTAGAGCACGCAGCCGAAACTCCAGACGTCCGTGCGCTTGTCGAGGGTGCGTCCGCGTGCCTGCTCGGGGCTCATGTAGGCCGCCGTGCCGAGGATGACGCCCTCCTGGGTGTTCTCGATGGAAGCGCTCTGCAGCGTCTCGGAGTCGCCGACGGCGCTGCCCTCGTGTGAGGACTTGGCGAGACCGAAGTCGAGCACTTTGACGAGGCCTTCCGGGGTGATCTTGACGTTGCCGGGCTTGAGATCGCGGTGGATGACGCCGCGCTCGTGGGCGGCCTCGAGTCCCTCCGCGATCTGGGCCGAGATGTGGACGGCGTCGTCGATGCCGAGAGGCCCGTTGGTGAGTCGTTCCGAGAGCGTGTCGCCGGGGACGAACTCCATGACAATGTAGTGGTGCCCCTCGTGCTCTTCGAGGCCGTAGATGCCGGCAATGTTGGGGTGGTTCAGAGAGGCGAGGAGTTGTGCCTCGCGGCGGAATCGGGCTGCGCGCTCGGGGTGCTGGGCGAAGACGTCCGGCAGGACCTTGATCGCGACGCGCCGGTTGAGGCGGGTGTCCTTGGCGAGGTAGACGACGCCCATGCCGCCGCGGCCGAGTTCGCGCTCGATCGGGTAGGGGCCGATGTTCTTGCCGGCGGTGATGCGCTGTCCGCCGAAGGAACTCTGCCACGGGGCGATGGTGGCAGCCTCGCCTCGGTCCGGGTCCGATCCGAGCGCGCCTGAGGACCCCGGGGGCGGCCGATCCCAGGAATCGGTCACGTTCCGCTGCTGTGAGGGTCGTGCGGCCCAGGAGCCGGGGCGTGCGGCGCCGGAATCGTCGGCCGGTGGCGGAGGGGGCGTGGGTGGCTTGGAGACCGGTGGAGGAGTCTGGCTGCCCGTCGCGGCTGCGACGGGGAACTCGCCGGGGGCGAGCGTCGGCTGATCGGCGAAGCCCGGCGACCGCGAAGAGGGCGGCTTCCGGCCGGCGTCACCGCCGGTTGGATCACCGCTTCCCTGAGGGTGGTGCTGCTCTCCGGACGCCATCCATCGCCCCCTGACCGTCTGCGAGAAAGCCTAGCAGATCGTCGGGGCGGCGTCGCGGTGAAAGACGGGATTCGCCGGTACGCTTGCCATTACGGGGGTTCAGTTTCGGGGAGGCGCGGGATGGAGATCGACGCGGACATTCGCCGGGCGTGGACGCTTCCGGGCCGTTTCTACGCCGACTTGGCGGTGTATGAGCGGGCCAAGGAGGCGGTCTTTGCGCGGTCGTGGCAACTCGTGGCGGACACGGACCAGTTGCGTCTGCCGGGGCAGGTGCATCCCGTGACGCTCCTGGCGGGGTGCCTCGACGAGCCGATCGTGCTGACCCGCGACCGCGCGGACGCGCTGCACTGCCTGTCCAACGTCTGCACGCATCGGGGAACCCTGGTCGCCGAGGCTCCCGACAGGGCAACCTGCCTGACCTGCCGCTATCACGGGCGACGGTTCGAGTTGGACGGCAGGTTCCGGTCGATGCCCGAGTTCGAGGGGTGCGAGGGGTTTCCCACGGAGAAGGACAACCTGCCGCGGGTGCCGATGGCGGTGTGGCGGAAGTTCATCTTCGCGGGGCTGTCGCCCGCGTTCGGGTTCGCGGACCTGTCGGTGGAGATGGACCGACGCGTCGGGTTCCTGCCCGTCGAGCATGCGCGGTTCGACCCGGCGCGAAGCCGCGACTACCTCGTGAAATGCAACTGGGCGCTCTACGTCGAGAACTATTTGGAGGGGTTCCACATCCCGTTCGTGCACGCCTCGCTCGCGGCCGCGCTCGACTACGGGCAGTACCGCACCGAGACGTATCGGTACTCGAGCCTGCAACTCGGCGTGAGCAGGGGGGGCGAGGACGTCTTCCACCTTCCGGCGGACTCGCCCGACAAGGGGTCGGAGATCGCGGCGTACTACTACTGGCTCTTCCCGAACACGATGCTGAACTTCTACCCGTGGGGCGTCTCGGTGAACGTGGTACGACCGCTGGGCGTCGATCGGACGCGGGTGTCGTTCCTCAGTTACGTCTGGGACGAGTCGCGCATCACGACGGGCGCGGGGGCGGAACTGGACCGTGTCGAGCGCGAGGACGAGGCCGTGGTCGAGGCCGTGCAGCGGGGCGTGCGCTCGCGGCTGTATGACAGGGGACGGTACTCGCCGACGCGTGAGCAGGGCGTGCACCACTTCCACCGCCTGCTTGCTGCATGGGTGGGCAAGGACGGGGTCGCCTCCGGATGATTCCCCCTGTTTGAACGGACAGCCGCTCTGCGCTCGTCGGTGAGTGTCCGAAAAGCACGAGAATCGGCGGGAATCGACCCGACCCGCATTGTGCGGGGGCGTCTCCGTGCTGTACCTTGGTCGTAGGCGTGGGGGTCGCTCGCGGCAGGCGGTCGCGGTGCGGTCGCGGACCCATCTGGAACGGAGAAGGAACATGCTGCGAAGAATGACCGGTCTTGTTGTTGTCGTCGCGCTCGGCGCGGCGGCGTCGTGCGGGTGGGGACAGCAGGTCGCGGCGGCCGACGGGCCGATGTTCGTCGAGCGCCCCGGGCTTCAGGAGTTCTCGGGTCAGTTGATCGCGCGGCCGGTGCAGGACAACGACTGGGCGAAGCGGGGTGTCGGTCTCGACGGGGCGCGGGCGAAGGCGCAGGCCGCGAAGGATGCCGCGCTGAAGCACGAACTCGTCGAGTACGTCTGGCAGACGGACGAGTACGTGCTCGGGGTGGGTCTGGGCGCGGAGGAGCGCGTGGCGCGCGAACTGCTCGACACGGGGCTGTTCCAGTACGTGCATCCGAACTGGATCGTGTACCCGCTGGCGTGCCCGAACGACCCGCTGCTGAACAACCAGTGGCACCACAACGCGAACCGCATGAGTTCGTGCGCGGGGTGGGACATCCACACCGGCAACCCGACGACGGTGGTCGCCTACTGCGACACGGGCGTCCGCACGACGCACCAGGACCTGCTGCTGCACCGGCAGGAGGCGTACAACGCGGTCAACCGCGTGTGGGAGTCCGCGGGCGGGCAGATCAGCGACATCAACGGGCACGGGACGAACGTGACGGGGTGCGGGTCCGCGAACGGGAACAACGCGGTCGGCGTTTCCGGCGTGGGCTGGAACCTCGGGCACCGGATGATGCGGGTGACCAACTCCGGCGGCGGCAGTTCAGACCTGAACACGCTGAACCACGCGGCGCGGACGGCGATCGAGACGGGCGACAGGGTCGCCAGCGTGAGTTACAGCGGCGTGGACAACCAGACCAACCTCACCAGCGCGACGTACATCAAGTCGCTCGGCGGGCTGCTCGTCTGGGCCGCCGGGAACGACAACCGCAACCTGACCTTCGGCAACCGCGACGACGACGACCTGATCGTCGCGGGCGGCACGGACCAGAACGACAACAAGGCCTCGTTCTCGGCGTACGGACCCTTCGTGGACGTCGTCGCCCCGGCCGTCAGCGTCTACACGACCAGCAACAGCAGCAACAGCGCCTACGGCGGCGTGAGCGGGACCAGTTTCGCGTGCCCGCTGACGGCGGGGCTGTGCGGCCTGATCTTCTCGGCGAACCCCTCGCTCACGCCGGACGAGGTCGAGGCGATCCTGAAGCAGGGCTGCACGGACCTGGGCACGCCCGGCATCGACAACACGTTCGGGTACGGGCGCATCAACGTGCTCGGCTCGATGTCGCTGATCTCGTCGCTCAAGTTCGAGTTCCCCGGCGGCCTGCCGAGCCTCGTCGACCCGCAGGGCGGCGACACGGTGCGCGTCAACGTCACCGGCACGGGCATCGAGCCGGTCCCCGGCACGGGCGTCTTCCACGTGAACACCGGCGGCGGTTGGCAGGACATCCCGATGACGATCGTCTCGCCCAACGTGTACGACGCGGTCTTCCCGTCGTCGGCGTGCGAGACCGAGGTCGCGTTCTACTTCAGCGCGGAGGCGGACGACGGCAAGACGTACACGTCGCCGGGCAACGCGCCGACCAACTCGCACAGCGCGCTCTCGGCCAAGGGCCTCGTCACGCTCTTCGAGGACAACTTCGACACGAACAAGGGCTGGACTGCCGGCGCGCCGGACGACGACGCCACGACCGGCCACTGGAGCCGCATGGCCCCGCAGCAGACCACGAGCGGCGGCATCGTCGTGCAGCCCGGCTCGGTGGTCTCGGGCACGAACTGCTGGGTGACGGACGGGCGCGGCGGCAGCGCCGGGCAGTACGACGTGGACAACGGCAAGACCACGCTCTTCAGCCCGGTCCTTGACCTCGCGGGGACGGACCCGATCGTCAGTTACTGGCGCTGGTTCTGCAACCACGCCGGCAACGGGCCGTACTCGGACGTCTTCGTCGTTGACGTCTCGACCAACGGCGGCTCGACGTGGACGAACGTCGAGACCGTCGGGCCGAGCGGGTCTGAGGTCGAGGGCGGGTGGCTCTACAAGGAGTTCAGGCTGAGCGACGTGGTGACGCCGACCAGCCAGATCCGCTTCCGCTTCATCGCGTCGGACTACGACCCGCAGTCGCTGGTCGAGGCGTGCATCGACGACTTCCGCATCACGGTCGTCGATTGCGGCGAGGACTGCCCCGCCGATTTCAACGGCGACACGGTGGTCAACTCGCTGGACGTGCTCGCGTTCCTGAACGCCTACAACGACGGGGATCCGAAGGCGGACTTCAACGGCGACACGGTCATCAACTCGCTCGACGTGCTGGCGTTCCTGAACGCCTACAACGAGGGCTGCCCGTGATCGCGGACGCCTGACAGCGCCAAGCCAGGGCACACACGCCCGCCCCCGCGCACGCCGCCGGGGCGGGCGTTTTCGTTGGAGCGAACGCCGGGCGGTATGATGGGCGTGAAAGGAGCGTGCCATGCTGCGCTCGACGATCTTCGCCGCCGTGCTCGCCGTTCTCGGCCTCCAGTCGCCCGCGATCGCGCAGGGCGGTGCGCAGCCGGAGGTGATCGAGCGAGCGTTCACCGCCGGGCACGGCGACGGCTCGCTCACGGCCGCGGAGGCCGCGCTCGACGCCCACCTTCGCGCCAACCCGGCCGACGACGACGCTCGCTTCGCGCACGCGGTCGTCCAGTTCCTCCGCTCGGGCGAGCGGCTCTCGCAGTCGATCTACCTGCACGGCGGGTTCAACACCGCCGCCCTCGCCAGCATCATGACGGGCATGGGCGGCATCAACCAGGGCGTCGCCGTGAACCCCGACCCGCAGCCCATCACCCACGAGCGGTTTGAGGAGATCGTGCGGGCGTGGATCGCTGACGTCGAGGGCGTTGAGCGCACGCTCGCCGAGGTGCGCGGCGACGGGGTGAAGGTGCGGGCGCGGCTCGGCATGGTCCGCTTCGACCTCAACGCCGACGGCATCGCGTCCGAGGACGAGGAACTCTGGCGGCTCTTCCGCATCGTGCAGGACGCCTTCCGGCCGGATCGAGAGAGCGCGGCCGAGTTCGTGGTCGCCTTCGACCGCGGCGACGTCGAGTGGCTTCGCGGCTACTGCCGCATCTGCATGGCGTTCGGCGAGTTCCTCCTCGCGCACGACACGCGCGACCTCTTCGAGCGGGCCGGACACGTGTTCTTTCCCGCGAACGTCACGCCGCACGAGTTCCTCAAAGGCCCGCGCAAGCCGTTCGACTTCGAGACCGGCGTGGACGTAACGGACGTGATCGCGTTCGTCCACCTGCTGAGTTTCGACGTGAAGGAGCCGGCGCGGCTGGAGGCCGCCCGCACGCACCTGCTGGCCGCGGTCGCGCACAGCCGGGCCATGTGGCGGCACTTCGACGCCGAGACCGACGACGACCGGGAGTGGATCCCGAATCCGCGCCAGAGCGCGGCGATCCCGCGCGCCCGGGTGGATGCCGAGATGCGCGAGGCGTGGCTGCTCGGGCTGGACGAGGCGGAGGCGCTCCTGGAGGGCCGGCGGCTGCTGCGTTTCTGGCGCGGCGACGGCTCGCGCGGCGTCAACGTGCGGCGCGTCTTCGCCGAGCCGCGACGGTTCGACCTCGTACTCTGGGTGCAGGGGTCCGCGGCCGGGCCGTACCTGGAGGAGGGCGAGTTCACCGCCGACGGCACCTGGGACCGGATGGTCCGCGCGTTCGAGGGTCAGGTCTTCCGGCACGCGTGGTGGTTCAACTGAGAACGCAACGAGGGTCACGGCACAGACCGCTTGCTGACGCGCGCGGCTCGTTGTGTCAACGCGGGCGGGATACCTCGGCGTGGCGCGGGCAGGTGACGAGGTGGTCGTTGACCATGCCGACGGCCTGCATGAGGGCGTAGCAGATGGTCGTGCCGACGAAGCCGAAGCCGCGGCGCTTCATGTCCTTGCTCATGGCGTCGGAAGCGGGCGTGCTCGCGGGCACGTCGCTCATGCGCCGCCGGCGATTCACGACCGGACGGCCCTCCACGAACCGCCACAGGAAGGCGTCCAGCGAGCCGAACTCCTCCTGCACCCGCAGCACGGCCCGGGCGTTGGCGACGGTCGATTCGACCTTCGCCCGGTTGCGGACGATGCCGGGGTCCGCGAGCAGCCGCTCGACGCGGGCGGGCGTGAACCGCGCGACCCGCTCCGGGTCGAAGCCCTCGAAGACCTCGCGGTAACGATCCCGCTTGCGGAGGATGGTCTCCCACGACAGCCCCGCCTGCGCGCCCTCGAGCGTGATGAACTCGAAGAGCGTGCGGTCGTCGTGCCGCGGCACGCCCCACTCGGCGTCGTGGTAGGCGATCGAGAGGTCGGTCTTCGCCCATGGGCAACGCGCGGGCATGGTCAGGCTTCCGCCCCGCGCAAGGCCCGCGCCGCTTCGCGGATTTCGCGCAGGACGGCGCGGTGCTCGGGGGTGAGTGTTGCCGAGGCCGGGCGGGCGAGCGGGGCGGTGTCGCGTTCGTCGCCGAGGCCCGCGGAGCGCGAGGCGGTGACGTGGCGCATGATGGCGTCGCGCAGGGCGGGCGCGTCGGCGACGCCCTCGATGAGGCCGTGGTGCGCGCCAGCGCCGGCCTGTCCGCCGTATGGGCCGGCGCCGGCACCTCCGCCGCCGGCGGTCTGCACGTGCAGGTCCGCGATGCCGAAGTGCCTCTGGAGCGGCCCCTGGCGGACGGCCACGTTCTGCACGTTCTCGAAGGTGACGGTGCTCTCGCGGATGGTCCAGATGCCGCGGCGGATGCGGAGGCTGCGCGGCGTGAAGACGTACCAGGTGGTGTCGTAGCGGAGGTGGATGGCGACGTAGGCGATGACGTCGGGGACGATGGCGACGGCGAGATACACGGGCAGCATGATCAGGCCGAGGATGCGGTGGTTCACGAGCAGCCCGACCCAGAGCGCGGTCAGCGCCCCGTCGATCAACAGCAGGACGATCCAGAACTTGAACTTGACGTAGCGGAGGTAGCCGGGGGCGGGGCGCGTCGAGCGGATCGCCTCCCCCGGGCGCGCGGGCAGCGTCGGCGGCTCATCCGGCACGCGGAAGTTGCGGGCGAGCGCGCCCCACACGCCGCGGTAGACCCACTCGCAGGCGCGGTCGGCGGCGCGGCTCACGCGGTGCCTCCTCGCGCGGCGAGCGCGCGCAGGGCATCGCGCACCTCGCGGAGTGTGTCGAACAACTCGTCCCCCGCCGGCGGCTCCGCACCAGACGGATCGGCGTCACTCTCGCCGCGGGCGCCGCGCATGCGCTGGTAGAGGAAGTCCCGCAGCGCGTCGGCCTGCATCACGCCCTCGACGGTCATCTCTGGTGTCGCGCTCGCCGAGGCGGTCTGAATCTGGACGACCGCGAGGCCGAACCACCGCTGGATCAGGCCGCGCGAGACGTGGATGTCCTGGATGCGCCGGTAGGTGAGGTTGATCTCGCGCTTGAAGAGCAGGCCCCACGACATCCAGACGCCCTCGTCGTCGAATCGGTATCGGAGGGTTCGGTAGCGGCAGCACCGCTCGACGATGAAGATGGGGAAGAGCGGCCCGGTCAGCAGGGCGACGACGGTGTAGTACCGCATCAGCGTCGGGTCGGGGCGGGTGATCGCCCGGGGGTCGAAGGCCGCGTCCGCCATGCGGACAGCATACCAGCCGCCCGGCCCTGCCCGCAGGGCGCGGCGGTATCCTGTCTCCATGAAGACAGCCTTTGCCCCTCGGATCGCCGTCGTGCTGGCCGCCGCGATCGGATCGGCCTCACTCGCGGACGTTCGCCTGCCCGCGTTCTTCGACGACGGCATGGTGCTCCAGCGCGAGGCGGAGGCCCGCGTGTGGGGGTGGGCCGACTCCGGCGAGCGCGTGACCGTCTCGCCGGACTGGCCCGGCGCGCGTTCCGCGAGCGCAACCGCGGACGAGCACGGACGGTGGATGGTGCGGTTGGCGACGCCCGGCGCGGGCGGGCCGCACACCATCACGGTGCGCGGCGCGAACGAAGTGACGATCAGCGACGTGCTGGTGGGCGAGGTCTGGCTCTGCTCTGGCCAGTCCAACATGGAGATGCCGCTGGGGAACGTCGGGCCGGGGTACACGGGCGTGGTGGACTGGGAGGCGGAGGTCGCCGCGGCGGACTATCCCGCGATCCGTCTGTTCACGGTCGCCAATACGATCTCGGCGAGTCCCGAGAGCGACTGCCGCGGTGCTTGGACGACCTGCACGCCGGAGACGGCGCGCACGTTCAGCGCGACGGCGTACTACTTCGGGCGGGAACTGCACCACGAACTGGGCGTGCCGATCGGGCTGATCGCGGCGGACTGGGGGGGAACGGTCTGCGAGGCGTGGATGAGCGAGGGGGCGGTCGCGCGATTCGACGAACTCGCCGATCGGCTCGAGGTCGTGCTCCTGACCCGCGACGACCCGGACCGGCTGGAGCGCGAGCACGCGGAGGCGGTGGCGGCGTGGGAGAAGTCGATGGCGAGCGATGAGCGCGCGGTCTGGGCGCGCTCGGACTTCGACGACAGCGCGTGGCCGACGCACCCGGTGCCCGCGACGTGGAGCGGGCCGGACCTGGGCGGGTTCGATGGGACGGCGTGGTTCCGCGCGTCGATCGACCTGCCGCCGGAGTGGGCGGGGCGGGACCTGCTGCTCTCGCTCGGGCCGATCGACGACCAGGACTGGACGTTCTTCAACGGCGAGAAGATCGGCGAGATGACGGAGCCGGGGCGCTGGAACCAGCCGCGCCGGTACACGGCGCCGGGTCGGCTCGTCGCGGCGGGTCGGAACACGATCGCCGTGGCCGTGCTGGACACGGGCGGGCTGGGCGGGATCAACGGCTCGCCGGAAGACCTGTGGGTGCGGCCGGCGGACGCGGATGGCGCGGAGCCGGTGCGGCTGGCGGGCGAGTGGCGTTACCGGCGGGCGCCGGAAGGCTCGCCCCCCCCTCGGCCGGAGCCGCGGCGGATGGGGCCGAACTCGCCGACCGCGCTCCACAACGGGATGATCGCGCCGCTCGCGCCGATGGCCGTGCGCGGGGTGATCTGGTACCAGGGCGAGTCCAACCGGGGGCGGGCGTGGCAGTACCGCACGCTCTTTCCCGCGCTCATCGAGGACTGGCGCGCCGCGTTCGAGAACCCGGAGATGCCGTTCTACTTCGTGCAGATCGCGCCGTTCGAGTACCAGAACGACCGCGGCGAGACGGCCGAACTGCGCGAGGCGCAACTGCTCGCCATGCGCACGCCGCACACGGGCATGGTCGTCGCGATGGACGTCGGCGAGGCGAAGGACATCCACCCGCGCAACAAGCGCGAGGTCGGGCGGCGGCTCGCGCTGTGGGCGCTGGCGAAGACCTACGGCGTGGAGGGCGTGGAGTTCTCGGGGCCGATCTTCGTTGGCGCCTCGCCCGAGGACGGCATGATCCGCGCCCGTTTCGCGCACGCGGAGGGGCTGTCGGCGCGGGGGGGGATGGCGCGCGGGTTCGAGGTTGCGGGCGAGGATCGGGTGTACCACCCCGCGGGCGCGATCATCGAGGGTTCGAGCGTGCTGGCGTTCAGCCCGCTGGCGCCCGAGCCGGTGGCGGTGCGGTACGGGTGGGGCGCGGCCGTGGAGCCGAACCTCTTCAACGGCGCGGGGCTGCCCGCGTCGCCCTTCCGGAGCGACGACTGGGAACGAGTGACGCAACCGAAGTGAGGAACGACCGATGCGCAGGCTGATTCTCGCGTGTGCCGCTCTCGCTCTGCTGGCGACGGCGTGCAAAGAACGGGCCGCTACGCCCGACACGGGCGGCACGAAGCGGCTCGTCGTCGGATTCTCGCAGATCGGCGCGGAGAGCGCGTGGCGCACGGCCGAGACGGAATCCATCCGGTCCGAGGCCGAGGCGCGCGGCGTGGACCTGAAGTTCAGCGACGCGCAGCAGAAGCAGGAGAACCAGGTCCGCGCCCTGCGCACCTTCATCTCGCAGAAGGTGGACGCGATCATCCTCGCCCCGGTCGTCGAGACGGGTTGGGAGCCGGTGCTGCGCGAGGCGAAGCGGGCGGGCATCCCGGTGGTGCTGGTGGACCGCGGCGTGGACGTTGAGGATGACTCCCTCTACGCCACGCTCATCGCGTCGGACTTCGTCGAGGAGGGTCGCATGGCGGGCCGGTGGCTCGCCGAGCGGCTCGGCGGCGCGGGGCGCATCGTGGAACTCCAGGGCACGCCCGGGTCCGCGCCCGCCATCGACCGCAAGCGCGGGTTCGAGGAGGCGATCGCGGAGTTCCCCGGCATGACCATCGTCCGCTCGCAGTCGGGCGACTTCACGCGGGCCAGGGGCAAGGAGGTGATGGAGGCGTTCCTGAAGGCGGAGCGGGAGAAGATCGACGCGGTCTATGCGCACAACGACGACATGGCCCTCGGCGCGATCCAGGCGATCGAGGAGGCGGGGCTGAAGCCGGGCACGGGCGTCGTGCTCGTCTCGATCGACGGCGTGCGGGCGGCGTTCGAGGCGATGGTCGAGGGTAAACTGAACTGCACGGTCGAGTGCAACCCGCTGCTCGGGCCGGCGGCGTTCGACGCGGTCGAGCGGGCGCTGGGCGGCGAGACGCTGCCGAAGTGGATCAAGGTCGAGGACCGGGTCTTCGACCGGTCCGTGGCGGCGGAGGTCATCGGCACGCGGAAGTATTGAGGGCGCGGGCGGCTGCGCCGGTATGCTGGCGACCGCATGGTCGATGCTCCCCCACTGCTCGAGGCACGCGGGCTGGTCAAGGTCTACCCGGGCGTGCGAGCGCTCGACGGCGCTGACTTCACGCTGCGCGCGGGCGAGGTCCACGCCCTCATGGGCGAGAACGGCGCGGGCAAGTCCACGCTCATCAAGGCGTTGACCGGCGCGGTGCGGCCGGACGCGGGCGAGGTGCGGCTGGACGGCCGCGTCGTTCGCCCGCGCTCGCCGGTCGAGGCGCAGAGGCTGGGCGTCAGCACCGTGTATCAGGAGGTGAACCTCGCGCCGAACCTGTCGCTGGCGGAGAACCTGCTGCTGGGGCGGCAGCCGCGCCGGTTCGGGCTGATCGACAGGCGGGCGGTTCGCCGGCGGGCCGAGGAGATCATGGCACGACTGGGCGTGCGCGTGGACGTGGGGCGGCCGCTGGGGTCGCTGCCGATCGCGGTGCAGCAGATGGCCGCGATCGGGCGCGCGCTGGACCTCGACGCGCGCGTGCTGGTGCTGGACGAGCCGACGTCGAGCCTCGACGCGGAGGAAACGGCGCGGCTGTTCGGCGTGGTGCGCGATCTGGCGGCGCGGGGCATGGGCGTCGTGTTCATCACACACTTCATCGGACAGGTGTACGGGGTGTGCGCTCGCGTCACGGTGATGCGCGGCGGGCGGGTGGTCGCTGTGCGCGATGCGCCGGACCTGCCGCGCCTGGAACTGGTGGCGCTCATGCTCGGCGTGTCGATGGAGGAGGCGCGGGCGATCGAGGGCGCGCACGCCCGGGCGGGTTCGTCGGCGCAGGTCGCGCTGCGCGCCCGTGGTCTGCGCCGGGGACGCGTCGGGCCGATCGATCTGGAACTGCGTCGGGGCGGCGCGCTCGGGCTGGCTGGGCTGCTCGGGTCGGGGCGGACAGAAACGGCGCGCATGATCGCCGGCTCGGACCGACCCGAGGGCGGGCGGGTCGAGGTCGATGGGAGGGCGTTGCGGGCCGGCTCGCCCCGGCGCGCGATCGCCGCGGGGGTCGCGCTCTGCCCGGAGGACCGCAAGGCGGAGGCGATCGTGCCGGGGTTGTCGGTGCGGGAGAACATCGCGCTGGCGGTGCAGGCGCGCCGGGGGTGGTGGCGGGCGATCGGGCGGCGCGGGCAGCGTGACCTGGCGGAACGGTTCGTGCGTTCGCTGCGCATCGCGACGCCGGGCGTCGAGAAGGCCGCGGGCGAACTGAGCGGCGGCAACCAGCAGAAGGTGGTGCTGGCGCGGTGGTTGGCGACGGAGCCGCGCGTGCTGCTGCTGGACGAGCCGACGCGGGGCATCGACGTGGGGGCGAAGGCGGAGATCGAGCGGCTGGCGGGCGACCTGTGCGGGCGCGGCCTAGCGATGCTGTTCATCTCGTCGGAGGTCGAGGAGGTCGCCCGCGTGTGCGACCGCGTGCTCGTGCTGCGCGATGGGCGCGTGGCGGGCGAACTGTCGGGCGAGAGCGTGACGGTCGCGGCGGTGATGCGGCTGATCGCGGGGGAGGGCGAGCGTGCGTGATACGGAACGTGGGAAGTCCTTGCGCGGTGGTAGGGATGGAAGCGACGAAGCCGCCACGGAGTGGCGGGGTACCCGAGGCGCAAGGACTTCCCACGTTCCGTATGACTCGGCGCTGGCAGCGCTGCGGGCGATCGGGCGGGCCGCGCCGGCCGCGGCGGCGGTCGGGCTGCTGCTGGCGTTCAACGCGGCGTTCACGCCGGGGTTCTTCGACCTGACGATCGTCGATGGCCGGCTCGCAGGATCGCTCGTGGACGTGCTGAATCGCGGCGCAATAGTGGCGCTGCTCGCGCTGGGCATGGCGCTCGTCATCGCGACGGGCGGCGTGGACCTCTCGGTCGGCGCGGTGATGGCGATCGCGGGCGCGGCGGCGGCCACGCTGGCTGCGCAGCACGGTGCGGGCGCGTGGGCGGCCATCGCGGGCGCGCTCGCGGTCGGGACGGCGGCCGGGGCGTTCAACGGCGCGCTCGTCGCCGGGGCGGGCGTGCAGCCGATCGTCGCCACGCTGGTGCTCATGGTCGCGGGACGCGGTGCGGCGCAACTCCTCACGGGGGGGCAGATCGTGACCTTCAACGACCCCGTGCTGAACTTCATCGACGGCGGGTTCGTCGCGGGCGTGCCGATGCCGGTGCTGATCGGCGCGGGGGCGCTCGCGCTGGGCCTCTCGCTCACGCGCGGCACGGCCCTGGGCCTGTTCATCGAGGCGACGGGCGACAATGAGCGGGCGGCGCGCCTCGCGGGCGTGCGCGTGCGGACCGTGAAGGCGTCGGCCTACATGCTGTGCGGCGTGGCGGCGGCCGTCGCGGGGCTGCTCGCCGCCAGCGACATCCGGGCCGCCGACGCGAACAACGCCGGGCTGTACCTGGAGTTGGACGCGATTCTCGCGGCGGTGCTGGGGGGGACCGCGCTGCGGGGGGGGCGGTTCTCGCTCGTCGGGGCCGTGCTTGGTGCGCTCTTCATCCAGGGGCTGACAACGACGCTCTACCTGCACGACGTCAGCCCGAACGCGACGCTGGCTGTGAAGGCGGCCGCGGTGCTGGCGGTGTGCCTGGCGGTGTCGGAGCGGGTGAGGGTGTGGGTGTGGCGGAAGTGACGGAGTGACGGAGTGACGGAGTGACGGAGTGACGGAGTGACGGAGTGACGGAGTGACGGAGTGACGGAGTGACGGAGTGACGGATGGTACAGCGGCCTGCTCGATTCCGGTTCCTTCGCGCTCTTCGCGTCCTTCGCGTTCAGGGGCTGCTCTCGCCGCAGGACGTGCCGCTGGCGGCGACGGTCGGCGTGCTGCTTGCGCTTTTCGCTGCGTGCGCGATCGCGTTCCCGGGCTTCCTGTCGCCTGGCGTGGCCCGCAATCTGCTCGTCGGCAACGCCGTGCTCGGGCTGGTCTGCGTCGGCATGACGTTCGTCATCATTTCCGGCGGGATTGACCTGTCGGTGGGCGCGGCGATCGGGTTCTCGGGCATCCTCGTCGCCTCGCTCGTGCAGCAGGGGTGGCACCCGCTGCCGGCGTTCGGCTCGGCGCTGGCGATCGGCACGACGGGCGGGGCGGCGATGGGCACGCTCATCCACCGCTTCGCGCTCCCGCCGTTCCTCGTCACGCTCGCGGGCATGTTCCTGTATCGCGGCAGCGCGTTGATGGTGAGCGAGCGGTCCATCACGATCCGCCACCCGTTCCATCGCACGCTCGCGGAGTGGGGCTCGGGCCCGGTGCCGCCGGCGGTGGTGATGTTCGTCGTCGCGGCCGCGGCGGGGTTCGTGGTCGCGCGGTGGACGCGGTTCGGGCGCGACGTGTATGCGCTGGGGGGCGGGGAGGAGTCCGCGCGGCTGATGGGCGTGCGCGTCGCGGGCGTGAAGGTGCGCGTCTATGCCATCAGCGGGCTGTGCGCTGCGCTGGCGGGCGTGGCGATGACGCTGGCGACCGGCGCGGGCAACGCCACGGCCGGGCACCTGGCCGAACTGGACGCGATCGCGGCGGTGGTCATCGGCGGGACGCCGCTCTCGGGGGGGGCGGGATCGATGGTGGGCACGGTGGCGGGCGTGCTGATCTTCGGGCTGATCCAGGAGGCGATGCCGCGCGCGGGGGTGACGAACTCGTGGTGGTTCCGCATCGCGGTTGGCGGACTGCTGCTGGGGTTCGTGCTGCTGCAGCGGGGGTTGGAGGGGAGGCGCGGGCGTTCGTAGGTCGGGAAGGCCGGTGCGCGGACCGAAAACGGTATAATGACGGCATGTCCGGAGAGAAGATTCACGTCCCGGTCGAGGCGCTCTCGGAGTTCTGCCGCAAGCACCGCGTTCGCTTGCTTGCGTTCTTCGGTTCGGTTCTGCGCGAGGACTTCGCCCCGACGAGCGACGTGGACGTGCTGGTGGAGTTTGGGCCCGGCGAGGGGCCGAGCCTTCTCGACTTTGCGGGCATCCAGATCGAACTTGGCGAGTTGCTCGGGCGGGAGGTTCACCTGCACACGCCGACGATGCTGCCGCCGCGCTGGAGGGAGCGCGTCCGCCGGGACGCGTGGGTGCAGTATGCCGCGTAGGCCGGATGCGGGTGGACCGGGGGATCGCGATCGCGTCGAGCACATGCTCACCGCCGCACGAGCAGCCCTTTCGTTCGTGCTCGGGCGGTGTCGTGGCCGAGTCCGACTCGCTACAGGTCGCCCATCCCCACGGTTCGGCCGCACTCGGGGCAGACTGGCTGACCGACGCCGCGCAGGTTGTACTTGCAGTTCGGGCAGGGGATGTCGTGATCGGCGAGGTGAGCGACGACGAGTGGCCCGACGCCGCCGGCGCTGGTGATCGCGTCGCCGGCCGTGCCTGCCAGGGCGGCGGGCGTGAGCGGCGGAGGGATCGCGCCGCTCGGCACGACGATCATCCGCTGGGACTGCGTGAGGAAGACGACGAACTCGCCGACCTGCATCGCGTAGCGCACCATCGGCCAGGCGAAGCGGGACCGCGTCCACCTGTCGTGATACGACAGCCCGCTCTCGTCGAGCCGGACGACGATCGGGCCGCACGAGCCGACGCCGGCGGCGCCAGCCCACCCCGCGACCGCTCTCTTCGAAAACGCCTGCCGGTATGTTGCGAGTTGCGCGCAGTTCAGGGCGAACAACCCCGTCACCAACGCGCCAAGCCCTATCGCAACTGGCAAGTTCAGGTGGTACGGATTGTAGAGCGCGAACACGCCAATGCTCGCAGAGATCAGCAGCAGCCCCCACCACCCGAGCGACCTCAGATCGGATCGTCTGGACTGCCTGAGCTCAAAGTCGTAACAACCGTGCCGGATCATGCTCAGGGACGCCTCCACCAGGTGCTGCTTGGTCAGCGTGTACCGGACTTCGATCGCCGTCTCCATGCCCGGCGAGTCTACCGATAGACTCTCCCAGATGCGTGAGTCCGACCTTCTCGCCCACGTCTACGCGCTCGCGGCTGGAGCCGATACCTCCGCGGCGGGGGTCCTCGTCGGGCCGGGCGACGACTGCGCGGTCGTGCGCGCGCCGGGCGGCGATGAACTGCTCCTCACGGTGGACCAGGTCGTCGAGGGGCGGCACTTCGAGCCGGGGACGCCGGTGGACCTGATCGCCCGCAAGGCCGTCGCGCGGTCGATCTCCGATATCGCGGCGATGGGGGGCGTGCCGGCGTGGGGGCTGGCCGCGGGCGTGCTGCCGGAGGGGTACGAGCCGGGGCGCGAGTTGTGCGAGGCGTTGCACCGTTGGGGCCTGCACTGGCGGTGCCCGATCGTCGGCGGCGACATCGCGACCGGGCCGGGGCCGCTCACGCTCACCGTGACGGTCGTCGGGCGGATGAACGGCGTGAAGCCGGTGCCGCGCAGCGGCGCGCTGCCCGGTGATGAACTCTGGCTCACGGGGCAGGTGGGCGGGTCGTTCGAGTCCGGGTGGCACGTGCGGTTTGAGCCGCGGCTGGAGACGGGGCGTGCGGCGGCGCGTTCCGGGCTGGTCCACGCGATGATCGACCTCTCGGACGGGTTGGGGCGCGACGCGGCGCGGATCGGCGCGGCGTCCGCCGTGCGGCTCGTGATCGACGCGGCGCGCGTGCCGATCAGCCACCGGTGCCGCGACTGGCGGCAGGCCGTGGGCGAGGGCGAAGACTACGAACTGCTGATGTGCGTCGCGGCGAGCGACGGCCGCACTGGGAGCCGCCCGTTCGACGCCGAACCGCCGCTGCTCGGCCCGATCGGCGTGGTCCGTGCCTGCCGGGAGGGCGAGGCCCCCGGCGCCACGATCGTGGACGCCTACGGGCGCGAGCACGACGCCGGCGAGATGGGGTGGGACCACGTGGGGTAGGGGCTTGACGGGAGGCCGATGGAGCCGCGGAAGGCGTGGTATGCTCGGCCCGATCCGAGGGATGGGCCATGCCGATCGTCTTCGCCATAGCGATCTTCGTCGCGGCCGCGCTGCTGTTCATCGTGCAGCCGCTGGCGGCCAAACTCTTCCTGCCGGTGTTCGGCGGGACGCCGGCGGTCTGGAACACGGCGATGCTGTTCTTCCAGACCGCGCTGCTGGGCGGGTACCTCTACGCCCACCTGCTGACGACGCGCGTGGCGGCTCGCTGGCAGGGCGTGGTGCACGGCGTGGTGCTTGTTGCGGCGTTCGTCGCGCTGCCGATCGCGCTGCCGGAGGCGCGGCTGGGGCTGGCGTCGGATGCGCCGCCTTCGTTCGCGCTGCTGGCTCTGCTCGGGATCGCGGTCGGACTGCCGTACTTCGCCGTGTCGAGCGCGGGGCCGCTGCTGCAGCGGTGGTTCAGCCTGACGCCGCACACGGGCGCGGGCGACCCGTACTTTCTGTACGCCGCGAGCAACGCGGGGAGCCTGCTGGGTCTGCTCGCGTACCCCTTCGCCCTCGGGCCTGCGCTGGGCCTGAAGGAGCAGGGCGTCGCGTGGACGATCGGCTATGCGGCGTTCGTGCTGCTTGCGGCGGCGTGCGCGGTCGCGGTGATGCGCGCGGGACGGAAGACGGCCGACCCCGCCGCGGACGCCGGTGCGCCGAACACGAAGCCATCGCGGGCCGCGACAACGCTTTCCTGTTCACTTTTCGGTCTTCGGTTTTCGCTCTCCCCTCGCGTCGCGTGGGTTGCGCTGGCGTTCCTGCCGTCGAGCCTGATGCTCGGGGTGACGCAGTACGTGACGACGGACGTGGCGGCGATCCCGCTGCTGTGGGTCTTGCCGCTGGGCGTGTACCTGCTCACGTTCATCCTGGCGTTTTCGCGCAAGTCGCTTGCCTCTTCCGGGCCGACGCACGCCAGCCGCGTGACGAAGACGTGGAAGGTGCTGGCGGTGGGAGTCGCGCTGGCGTTCCTGATGCAGGCGCACAACCCGATCGCCGCGCTGGTCGTGCTGCACCTGGGCGCGCTGTTCGCGGGCGGCCTGCTCTGCCACGGCCGGCTGGCCGCGCTGCGCCCGGAGCCGTCGCGGCTGACGGAGTTCTACCTGCTGATCTCGGTGGGCGGCGCGCTGGGCGGGGTGTTCAACGCGCTCATCGCTCCGGTCGTGTTCAACGACGTGCTGGAGTATCCGCTGGTGATCGCGCTGGCGTGCCTGGCGATCCCGCGGACGCCGAAGCCGGCGCAGCCTCCGGCGTCGAAGAAGCGCACGCCGCGCGCGAAGGAGCAGCGCGAGGCCGGGCCGACGTGGCGCGATGCCTTCGACTTCGCCGCGCCCGTGCTGTTCCCCGTCGGTCTCGTCCTGTGGATCGTGCTGATGCGGGCGTGGATCAGGACGAACCACGGCGGGGGTGCGGACATCAACCAGCAGGCGTTGCTGGTTGGGGTGCCCGCGTTCGCGGCGTACCTCGCCTCGGGCAGGCCGCTGGCGTTCGCGCTCTCGCTGGCGGTGTTGATGGGCGCGGGGACTGTCGGCTCGACGCAGGGCGTGCGCGTGCTGCACAAGGACCGCACGTTCTTCGGCGTGCACACCGTCACGCTCTCTGAGTCCGGGCGCACCGTCACACTGCTGCACGGCACGACGATCCACGGGCTGGAGAGCCGCGCCCCGCAGATCGCCGGGATGCCGCTCGCCTACTACCACCCGGAGGGGCCGGCGGGGGCGATCATGGGTGTCTTCGGCGCGGCGGCGCAGCGCGTCGGGCTGGTCGGGCTTGGCTCCGGCTCGCTCGCTGCGTACGGGCGGCCCGGGCAGCGCTTCGATTATTTCGAGATCGACCCGCACGTCGTCTGGATCGCACGCGACTCGGGGCACTTCACCTTCGTGCCCAACTCCAAGGCCGAGATACGCTACATCCTCGGCGACGGTCGGCTCACGCTGCGCGACGAGCCGGATGCGCAGTACGACCTGCTCATCCTCGACGCGTTCAGTTCGGACTCGATCCCGGTCCACCTGATGACGCGCGAGGCGTTCGGGGTCTACACGAGCAAACTGGCGCCCGGCGGGGTGATCGCGCTGCACGTCTCGAACCGGAACCTCGACCTGCCGCCGGTGGTGGCCGCGCTCGCGGCCGACGCCTCGCTGCACGGGCTGATCCGGCAGGACGAGGAGCGCGAGGGGCGCGGCTCGGGCCGCTTCGGGTGCACGTGGATCGTGCTCTCGCCGTCGCGGGAGACGCTCGGCCGGATCCAGTCGGACGCCCGCTGGCTGCCGCTGACGCCGCCGCCCGGCTTCCCGGTCTGGACCGACAACCACGCCGACATCCTGCGCATCCTGCGCTGGCTGTAGCGGTATGCTTCCGCCATGCCACGCCTCGACTACCAGACGGCCGGCGAGTCGCACGGGCCTGCGGTCCTCTGCACCGTCACCGGCCTGCCGGCGGGACTCACGCTCGACGTGGACTTCATCAACGCGGAACTCGCCCGCCGCCAGGGCGGCTACGGCCGCGGCGGGCGCCAACGCATCGAGACCGACCGCGTCGAGTTCCTTTCCGGCGTGCGGCAGGGGCACACCATCGGCTCGCCCCTGACGATGATCGTCCGCAACAAGGACTCACGCATCGACGACGCCCAGAAGACGCCGCCCGTGCACCGGCCGCGGCCTGGGCACGCGGACCTGGCCGGGAGCGTCAAGTGGCTCACCACTGACTGCCGCGAGACGCTCGAGCGAGCGAGCGCACGCGAGACCGCGGCCCGCGTGGCGGCGGGTGCGGTGGCCCGGTGCCTGCTGCGCGAGTACGGCGTCGAGGCCTTCGGGTTCGTGCGGGCCATCCTCGACGCAGAGACCGCGGTGCGGGTGACGCCGGAGAACTGGCGGGGGCTGGTCGCGGCGCGCGAGGCGAGCGAGACCTACTGCCCCGATGTTGCGGTGACCGAGCGGCAGTGCGAGATCATCCGGCAGGCGAAGATCGACAAGGACACGGTCGGCGGCGTGGTCGAGGCGCACGTCTTCGGCTGCCCGCCGGGCCTCGGCTCGTGCATGGACTGGCGCGACAAACTCGACGCCCGCATCGCGTACGCCGTCATGGGCATCCAGGCGTTCAAGGCGGTCGAAGTCGGGCTGGGGCGCGAGTGCGCGCGCCGGACAGGCTCGCAGGTCCACGACCCGATCGAGTTCGATCCCGCGAAGGTCGGCACGAGCACCCTCGGCTTCGAACGCCCCACCAACAACGCCGGCGGCACCGAGGGCGGCATGACGAACGGCCAGCCGGTGGTGGTGCGGGGGACGATGAAGCCGATCTCGACGCTGCTGCGCGGCCTGCCGAGCGTGAACCTGAACACGAAACAGCCGGAGCAGAGCCAGTACGAACGGTCGGACATCTGCGCCGTGAGCGCGGCGAGCGTCGTGATGGAGAACGTGGTGGCGTTCGAGATCGCCCGCGTCCTGCTCGACAAGTTCCCGGCGGACTCGATGACGGAACTGGACGCGGCGTTCCGGACCTACATGAACCTCGCCCGCAGCCTGCCGCTGGACCCGCCGACGATGACGATCGCGTAAGCAGGCAAGGCCGGGCACGGGGCGAGACAGAGCACGAAGCGCAAGCGAGTGCCAAACCGCCCGATCTTCTCCCACGCACCTATTCGTCGGCTGGCTCCGTCGCCGCCTCCGCTTGCTGCCCGCACTCCGGGCAGATCGGCCCCGGCAGGCCGCGGAGGTCGTAGCCGCAGTGGGAGCACGTGAACGGGTCACGCTGAAGCCGTAGCGGGGGCACGAGCGGGATCGCGAGCGCGCACGACGCAACCACAATCGCCGCGCCGGTCCAGATGGCCGCATAGTCCTCGACGAAGAGCACGGGCGGACAGCACCCGTAGCGACGCGGGGGACTGATGCCGAGATACCGAGGCCGGCAGTCGTCGCAATCGCACCCGTCGTAGCTTGTCACGGCGCTCGCGATGGCGAGTCGGATGCGATAGCCGGTGTACGTCTGGCTGAAGTTGTACGCCGCTGCATAACAGCAGAGTCCGGCGAGATAAAGGCCGGCCACCATCCAGCCGCGCCGCTGCCTGGCCTGTTCCTTGTACCGGCCCATGCCGAGGGCCGATACGCACGGCAAATCGCGCGGTTGCCGGGGCGAACTGCGGGGCGGCGGCGAACGAAGAGTTTCGTGCATGGACCCCGCTCTCGCGGCCTACCTGGCGACGCACGATGCGCCCTGCCTCGGGTGCGGCTACAACCTGCGCGGGCTGGCCGAGCCGCGATGCCCCGAGTGCGGGCGCGAGGCAACCTTGCACGAACTGACCAACCCGGCCGTACTCGAATCGCTCCGCGAGGAGATCTGGCTGTTGAAGGGTGCGGCGGTCGGGTTCGGCATCGACCTGCTCGTGCTGCCGGCCGTCGTACGGGGCGAAGGCCTCATCTTTGCCTTCGTGCTCAGCGGCGTGCTGATTGGAGCGTTCGTGATAACCGTGGCGGTCACGCGGCGACTCGTCGGCGTGCTGCGCGCGCCGCACGACCGCAGGCCGAAGCACGCGCCGTCGGTCGGTGCGTTCCTCTGGTGCGTGTTCGCGTGGATGCCGCTGCTGCTGCTGGCGGCGGGGAGGCTGGCGTGAGAAGAAGTGGCGTGGCAGAACCTGTCGGCACAGGCCCATTCACTTCGAGCGCGAGCGGTCCTTGAGCCAGAACCAGAGTTGGGCGAACATGCCGGGCATGCGCATGACGCGGAAGCCGCCCGAGACGCCCTTGGGCATCTCGTCGCGCTCGGACTGGGCCTTGGCGCTCCTGGCGAGCGCATGGCCGAGCCGGGTGTAGGGGTCGCCCGTTCGGCCGCTGTACTTCTCGTAGAGCCGCGGATCGATGGTCATGGCGCCTCCCGGTCGGGCGCCAATCTAACACGGGAGGCCCGCCGCGGCAAGGGTGTTTTTCACTCGGGGCACGCGGGGCTTGACACTGACCCCCGGCGCGGTAGGCTGCATCCGTCATCGGTGCCCCGTGCGGCCGCGTGTGTGCGGCGGGCGGGGTGAAGAGGGAAGTGTGGTGAGGTCTCGCCTGCGGGCGGGCCGATTCCACCGCGGACGCGCCGCCGTGACGGGCGTATGCCGCGGGTCCATGAGAGCCACTGGCGCGGGGCGCGTCGCAGCGTCGCCCCGGCCGGGAAGGCGGACCCGCGAAGGCCCGGAGCCGGAAGACCTGCCGATGGCCGGAGTCGAGGGCGTGCGCGCGGCGCACGGCCCGAGGCTCCGATCGGTCCGGTCGGCCCCCGCGTTCAGGGGCTTCGGCGGCGGCTCCGCGCTCGTTCCCGGCGCGCCCCCCACTGCCGATGCAACCCCACGCCCCCGCGGCGGCCTGAGCAAGGTCGGGGACCGTCCCGCGCGAATCGGGACGAACGCGGAGTGATCGGGATGAGAACGGTGGTTGTGTCGTGCGCGGCCGCGGCCGTGCTGGGTGTTGCTTTCGCTCCTTCGGCGGCCCTCGCGGACGCGTTCGAGCGGTACGGTCAGTCGTGGCGGGCGGTGCAGCCGCCGCCGATCGGGCCGCAGAGTTACCAGGTGATGGGCGGCGCGCTGCCGGACGGGCGGATGCTGGCGGTGACGGGCAACAGCGTGTTCGTCGAGAGCGGCGTGGGGACGGGCGTGTTCGACGAGGTCGCCGTCTTCGACGCCGGCAAGACAGGGGGGGGGAGCGACCCGGCCTTCGTCGCGGTCGGGCCGACGGGGACGATCGCGGTCGGTACGGGGTTCGGACGGCCGGTCGTGGTCTTCGGCGTCGGGGCGCTCGGCACGCCCGGCGCGCCGACGACGCTCACACCGGGCGTGGCGGACTACTTCGGCGTCCCCCACTACCACGGGGCGTGGACGCCCGACGGGCGGCTCGCGCTGACGGCGGGCGACTTCGGCTCGCCGTCGCGGGTCACGCTGCTCGACGTGATGAGCGATCCGAGCGCGCCTGTCAACGTGACCATCGTGGACAACATCGCGGGGGCCTCCGCGGGCGTTGCCTTCGACTCGGCCGGGCGGCTCTACACCGCCAACGGCTTCGGATACGGGGGCGGCGGGTCGGACACGGGATGGCTCAAGGCCTTCGAGCCGGCGGCGTGGCAGCACGGACCGGCGGACTTCGAGGGTGAAGGGACGCTGATCGGCGACGTGCTCAGCGGCGTCTCGCTCGCGTTCGACGCCTTCGGGAATCTCGCCATCGGGGGGGGGGACTACGCCGAGGGCGACTACGGCTACCTCGGCGTGATCGGGGCGGGCGCGATCGCCGATGCGCTGGCGGGCCTCGGGCCGATCGACCGCAACGATCCGCTCCAGGTGCGGATGCTCCTGCCGCCGACGGGCGGGTTCGCGTTCTTCTCGGCGTCGTACAACGGGGCGACGGGCGAGTTGTACGCCTTCGACGCCGGAGAGTGGTTCGCCACGGTACCCGCGCCGGCGTCGCTCGCGCTGCTCGGGCTCGCAGCGCTGGGCGCGAGGAGGCGGCGCGATGTGTGAGAGGCATGTTGAGAAGTGGCGGAGTGGCAGAGTGGCAGAGTGGCAGAGTGAAAGAGTCTCCGGGCTACGGAGCGTCTTCCATCACTGCCTCCCTCTCTTTGCTCTCTGTGCCTTTGTGGTCAACTCCCCGCCGGCGCCGGCGTTTGCGCAGGAGGCCTCGTGGTTCGCCACGCGCGTGCTGGACTACGACCCCGCGCCGGGGCAGTTCGTGCGGCACCCCGCGTTCAGCGACCCCGCCAGCGCCCTCGGCCCGCCCGTCGGCGGCGGCACGCTGGACGGCGACGACACCAAGGTCGTCACGCTCGGCGGGTTCGGCGGGTCCATCACGCTCGGCTTTGACCGACGCGTGATGGACGACCCGAAGAACCCGATGGGCCTCGACTTCATCGTCTTCGGCAACGCATTCTGGGTCGGCGGCGATCCGAGCCGGCGATGGGCCGAGCCGGCGACGGTCGAGATCAGCCTCGACGCGAACGGCAACGGCATCCCGGACGATCCGTGGTTCGTGATTCCGGGGTCGCACCTCGCCCTGCCGCCGGCGGTGCATCTCGACTGGCAGACGTGGGACGATGACATTGCCGACCCAACGTGGCCGCCGCATCAGGCGTCGTGGCTGCCGTTCGGCGCGTCCGGGACGTGGACAACGTGGGCGTACCGCCCGCCGCCCGCGGTGTTCGAGGGGTCGTCGCCCGTGCTGGACAACCCGAACGGGCCGTGGGCGACGGTGGAGGGCGTGTGGGGGTACGCGGACCTCTCGCCGACGCTCGTGCTGGGCGACATGAACGGCGACAACGCGGTCGATGACCCGGCGGTGACGGCGGAGCGGTTCTACACCGTGCCGGACGATCCGTTCGAGGTGGGCGTGACGCCCGGCTCCGGGGGGGGGGACGCCTTCGACATCGCGTGGGCGGTCGATCCGGCGACCGGGCAGCCGGCGATGCTGCCGGGGTTCGACTTCATCCGCATCACCACGGCGTGCAACGTGGTGCGAGCGCCGTTCGGTGAGTCGTCGGCGGAGATCGGAGGCGTCGCCATCGTGCGGCCGGCGGCGAGTGGCGGTGCGCCCCCGCCTGTCTGGCCGCAGAGCGCGAGGCGGTGGCCATGACGGCGGCACGCGGCCATCCCGGGTTCACGCTCGTCGAGTTGCTCGTGGTGGTGGCGATCGTCGCGCTGCTCACCGGGCTGCTGGCGCCGGGGCTTGCGGGTGCGCGCGAGGCCGGGCGGTCGGCGGTCTGCCTCTCGAATTTGCGGCAGGTACAGGGCGCGAACGACCTGTACGCCAACGACCACGGCGGGTCGCTCGCGCCGGGCGCACCGGACATGCTCCGCAACCTCACCCGCTGGCACGGCTCGCGCGGGAAGCCTTCCGAGCCGTTCCGGCCCGAAGGGGGCACGCTGAGCGAGCACCTCGGCACGACGCTGGTGCGCGAGTGCCCCGCGTTCGCGGGCGTGCTGCGCACACTCGCCGAGACCGGCGCGGGGTTCGAGCGGTCGGCTGGCGGATACGGGTACAACAACGCCTTCGCGGGCGTGGTGCGCACCCGGGCGAGCGACGGCACGCGGCCGCTCGTCACCGACCTCGCCGGTTCGTCGCGCGAACGCTTCACCACGCCCGGCGCGACGATCGCCTTCGCCGACGCCGCGTTCGCCGGTTCGAACGGCGTCGGCGGCGTCGTGGAGTACTCCTTCGCCGAGCCGCGCTTCCACCCGGACTGGGAGGAGTCGGCGCGCGCGGATCCCTCGATCCACTTCCGCCACGCCGCCCGACGCGGTGGGCGAGCGAACATCGTATGGCTCGACGGGCACGCGTCGTCGGCCGCGCGGGCGTTCACGTGGTCCAGCGGCCTCTACCAGCCGGAGGCGGGCACGGTGGGCCTCGGTTGGCCGGGCGAATCGGACAGCAATGTGCTGTTTGATGAGGAGCCGGGGCCGTAGAGATATCATCTCGGCGGCGCGCTGGCGCGCGTGACGGGAGCCGCATGGACGTTGATCGGTGCGTTTGCCGTGGCGTGTCGTTCGCCGAGTTGATCCGGCTCGCGCGGACGGAGCACCTGTCGATCGACGAGCTGGTGGAGCGCACCGGCTGCGGCGAGTCGTGCGGGCTGTGCCTGCCGTACATCCGGCTCGCGGTCGCGACGGGGCGCGCGACGCTGCCGATCATGTCGGACATGGAGTGCGCACGGCAGGAGCGCGAGGCCAAGGCATAGCGCGGAAAGAAGAGTGGCACAGGCGGGAGGCCTGTGCCACGGATTGCGCTCTCTGTATCCTGTATCGTCGCGTCAGTTGTCCCGCGCGGCCTCGGCCCGCTCGCCGACCAGGTCGCTGCGGACCTCGACGTGGGGGACGCCGAGCGAGTCGTTGCGGTTCGCGCCGAGGGCCTCCGCGGCCCGGGCGGCCTCGGCGAGCATCTCGGCCTCCTCGTCGATCTCGTCCTTGGGAGGCTCGGCGAGGTACTTGACGCGCAGGTCCTGGTAGACGCGGAAGCCGGTGCCCGCGGGGATCAGGTGCCCGAGCAGCACGTTCTCCTTCAGGCCGACGAGCGTGTCCTCCGCGCCCTTGAGGGCGGCCTCGGTGAGCACCTTGGTCGTCTCCTGGAACGATGCGCCCGAGAGGAACGACTCGCTCTGGAGGCTGGCCTTGGTGATGCCCAGCAGCAGCGTGCGCCCGGTCGCGGGGCGGGCGCGCTTGGTCTTGGCCGGCTCCTTGCCCTCGGCCTCGGCCTTCGCGTTGGCCTCCTTGACCTCGTCCTTGTGGACGAGTTCGCCCACGCGCAGGTCGGTCCCGCCGGACTCGACCACACGCAGCATCGAGGCGATTTTGCTGTTGGTCTGCCGGAACTGGAACTTGTCCACGACCTCCTGCGGCAGCAGGTCCGTGTCGCCGGGGTTCTCGATCTTCACCTTGCGGAGCATCTGGCTCAGGATGAGTTCGATGTGCTTGTCGTTGATGGTCACGCCCTGGGCGCGGTACACGTTCTGCACCTCGTCGAGCATGTAGGTCCAGAGGGCTTCCTCGCCCTTGATGCGCAGGATGTCGTGCGGGACGAGCGGGCCTTCGGTCAGCGGGTCGCCCGCCTGCACGAAGTCCCCGCCGTGGACGAGCAGGTGCTTGTCCGACGGGACGTGGTGGTCCTTCTCGATGCCCGAGTCCGACGTGATGCGGATGGTCATCTTGCCCTTGCGCTTGTCGGAGAGCAGCTCCACGCGTCCGGTGATCTCGGCGACATACGCGGGATCCTTGGGCTTGCGGGCCTCGAAGATCTCGGTCACGCGGGGGAGGCCGCCGACGATGTCCTGCGAGCCGCCCGCGGCGCGGGGCTGACGGGCGAGCATGTGTCCGGCATGGACCTCCTGGCCGTCCTTGACCTCGATACGGGCCTTGGCGGGCAGGTAATGGAAGTCGAGGATGGCGCCCTGCTCGTCCACGATGTTGATCTGGGGGTGGAGGTCGCCCTTGTGCTCGACGATGACGAAGGCCTTCAGGCCTCGCCCGGCGTCCTCCTCGCGTGCGGTCTCGCCCGGCACGATGTCGACGAACTGGACGCGGCCCGGCTTCTCGGCGAGGGTGGGCGTGCGGTGGGGGTCCCACTTGACGAGTTCCTGGCCCTTCTTCACTTCCTGGCCGGGCTTCACGAGGATGAAGCCGCCGTAGGGCACCTTGAACTTCTCGATTTCACGCCCCTTGGCGTCGAAGAGGGCGATCTCGCCGTTGCGCTTGAGCGAGACGAGGGCCTCGCGTCCGTCCTCGTCGTGGGTGGGCGCCTCGCTGCAGTCTCGGATGACGACGGTGCCGGCGACGCCCGCGCGGTACTCGCTCTCGGCGACCGAGCGCGTGCCGATGCCGCCGGTGTGGAAGGTCCGCATGGTCAACTGGGTGCCCGGCTCGCCGATGGACTGCGCGGCGATGATGCCGACGGCCATGCCGATCTCGACCGGCTTGCCGGTGGACATGTCCAGGCCGTAGTCCATGACCGAGCAGCCGGTGCTGCTGTCGCTGGTGAGCGGCGAGCGGACGAAGACGGACTCGATGCCGAGTTCCTCGATCTTCCTGGCGATCTCCTTGGTGATGATCTCGTTCTCGCGGACGATGATCTCGTCGCGGACGGGGTGCACGATGTTGTTGAGGCTGACGCGGCCCTCGACCTGGTCGCGGAGGGGGACGTCGATCTCGTCGCCCTTGTAGATGGCGCGCTTGACGATGCCCCGTTTCGAGCCGCAGTCGTGCTCGCCGACGATCACCGACTGTGCGATGTCGCAGAGCTTGCGGGTGAGGTAGCCCGAGTCGGCGGTCTTGAGGGCGGTGTCCGCGAGGCCCTTGCGGGCGCCGTGGGTGGAGGAGAAGTACTCGAGGATGTTGAGGCCCTCGCGGAAGTTGGCGCGGATGGGTGTCTCGATGATCTCGCCCGAGGGCTTCGCCATCAGGCCGCGCATGCCCGCGAGCTGCATCATCTGGCTGACGTTGCCGCGGGCGCCCGAGTCGGACATCAGGTAGACGGGGTTGAGGTAGTGTTTGCCCGCACCCGAGGCGATGTCGGCGTAGTCGCCGTTCTCGTCGCGCCGGTCGTGCTTGAGGGTCTCGATCAGCTTCTTGGTGACTTCCTCGCGGCAGTGGGCCCAGATGTCGAGCAGCTGGTTGTAGCGCTCGCGGGGGGTGATGATGCCGCGGTCGTAGTTCTTCTCGACGCGCTCGACCCTGCGCTGGGCGTCGGCGAGGAGTTCGGCCTTCTCCGAGGGGATGCGCATGTCGTAGACGCCGAACGAGAGGCCCGCGAGCGTGGACTGCTTGAACCCGATCTCCTTCATCAGGTCGAGCAGTTCGATCGTCGCCGGGCGGCCGCAGAGGTCGTACACGTCGTCGATGACGCGGGCGCACCCCTTCTTGCCCAGCGCGCAGTTGTAGTAGGGCATGTTCTCGACCTGTTCGAGGCGCCTGCGGCACTCGGCCCGGCGCTCATCCGACGCGGCCAGTCCCAGTTCCGTCGTCCACTCCCGGCGGGCGATGCGCTTCGCCTCCTCGATGACGTCGGTGAACAGCACGCGACCGACGGTCGTGCGGATGCGGTTGTTCTCGGGGAACTTGGCCGGCGCGCCCGCCTGCGACGAGACGATCTGCCTGAAGCCGTCCACGCGGACCAGGATGAACTCGTGGATGTCGATGACGCCCTGCTCGTAGGCCAGGATCGCCTCGTGCCGGTCCTTGAACGAGCGCAGTCGCTCGACCGGACGAGAGTCGGGCACTTCCGTGGTGAGGAAGTACACGCCCATCACGATGTCCTGCGACGCCGAGATGATCGGCTTGCCGTTCGCGGGCGAGAAGATGTTGTGCGTGCTGAGCATGAGCACGTGCGCCTCGGCCTGCGCCTCGAGGCTCAGGGGCAGGTGAACGGCCATCTGGTCGCCGTCGAAGTCCGCGTTGAACCCGCCGCACACCAGCGGGTGGATGCGGATCGCGTTGCCCTCGACGAGCACCGGCTCGAAGGCCTGGATGCCCATGCGGTGGAGCGTGGGGGCGCGGTTCAGCAGCACCGGGTGCTGGTAGATCACCTGCTCGAGGATGTCCCACACCTCGGGGTCGCGCCGCTCGAGCATGCGCTTGGCGGACTTGATCGTGTCCGCGAGGCCCTGCTCCTTCAGCCGGCGGATGATGAAGGGCTGATAGAGCTCGAGCGCGATCTTCTTGGGCAGCCCGCACTGGTGGAGTTTCAGTTCCGGCCCGACCACGATGACGGAGCGCGCGGAGTAGTCCACGCGCTTGCCGAGCAGGTTCTCGCGGAACCGGCCCTGCTTGCCCTTGATCATGTCGGTCAGCGACTTGAGCGGGCGGTTGCTCGACCCGAGCACGGGCCGGCGGCAGCGGCCGTTGTCGAAGAGCGCGTCCACCGCCTGCTGCAGCATCCGCTTCTCGTTGCGGATGATGACCTCGGGGGCGTTGAGGTCCATGAGCTTCTTCAGACGGTTGTTGCGGTTGATGATGCGCCGGTAAAGGTCGTTGAGGTCGCTGGTCGCGAAGTTGCCGGATTCGAGCAGCACCAGCGGACGCAGGTCCGGCGGGATGACGGGAATGACGTCCATCACCAGCCAGGCCGGGTGGTTCTCGCTGCCGCGGACCTGCTCGATGAGTTTCAGCCTCTTGGCGAAGTCCTTGATCTTCTGCTTGGAGCGGGTCTCGCGCAGGTCGGTGCGAAGTTGCTCGGCCTCCTGCGAGAGGTCGAGGCGCTCGATGAGTTCGCGGATTGCGTCCGCGCCCATGAGCGCACGGAAGGCGTTGCCGTACTTCTCGACGGCGGCGCGGTGGTCGTCCTCGGTGAGGACCTGGCGGGGCTTGAGCTCGGTGTCGCCGGGGTCCACGACGACGTAGTCCTGGTAGTAGATGATCTTCTCGAGGTCCGAGGTCTTCATGCCCAGCAGCGTGCCGAGCCGGCTGGGCATGCTCTTGAAGAACCAGATGTGGACGACGGGGGCGGCGAGGTTGATGTGGCCCATGCGCTTGCGCCGGACGCGCGAGTGCGTGACCTTCACGCCGCAGCGGTCGCAGATGATGCCCTTGTACTTCGTCCCGCGGTACTTGCCGCAGGCGCACTCGTAGTCGCGCTCGGGCCCGAAGATGCGCTCGCAGAAGAGGCCGTCCTTCTCGGGGCGGTAGGTGCGGTAGTTGATGGTCTCGGGCTTCTTGACCTCGCCGTAGGACCACGCCCTGATGTCGTTGGGCGACGCCAGGGTGATCTTCACGCCGGTGAAGTCGTTCACTCTCTCGTACACGGTGTCGGACATTCGTGTCTACTCCCGCGTTGTGTGCGGCCTGATTCGCGCGGATCAACCGTTGAGGACGGCAAACCCCGTGCAGCCGGCGCCACGTGCCGTCCTCGGCGCACGCCGCCCGGAGCGCAGCCGGTTACAGCAGCGCCCCCGTGTCCAGACGCCGCTTCTCCAGCGTCACGTTCATGCCCAGGCCCTTGAGTTCGTTGCACAGCACGTCGAAGGCGACGGGCATCCCCGCCTCCAGCTTGTTCGTGCCCTTGACCATGCTCTCGTAGATCTTGGTGCGGCCCTCGACGTCGTCGGACTTCACGGTCAGCAGTTCCTGCAGGATGTACGCCGCCCCGTACGCCTCGAGCGCCCAGACCTCCATCTCGCCGAAACGCTGGCCGCCGGTGCGGGCCTTGCCCCCCAGCGGCTGCTGGGTGATGAGCGAGTACGGGCCGGTCGCGCGGGCGTGGATCTTGTCGTCGACGAGGTGGTGCAGTTTCAGCAGGTACATGAAACCGACGGACGTGCGCTGCTTGAACGGGTCGCCCGTTCGCCCGTCGTACAACTGGATCTTCCCGCCGCGCGGCATCCTCGCCAGGATCTCGCGCGGGTGCGGCCAGCGGCCGTGCTCCTCGAACTCGCGGTTGCGCCGCTCGACGTCCGCGTTCGCCTCCTCGATCGCCGCGTGGATCTCCCGCTCCGTCGCGCCGTCGAACACGGGCGTGACCGCCTGGAAGCCCAGCACGTGCGCCGCCCACCCGAGGTGCAACTCGAGAATCTGCCCCACGTTCATGCGGCTGGGAACGCCCAGCGGGTTCAGCAGCACGTCCACCGGGGTGCCGTCCTCCATGAACGGCATGTCCTCCTCGGGCACGATGCGGGCGATCACGCCCTTGTTGCCGTGCCGGCCGGCCATCTTGTCGCCGACCGAGAGGTGGCGCTTCGACGCCAGGTAGACCTTCACCATCTCGAGCACGCCCGAGGGCAGCTCGTCGCCGCGCTTCATGTGTGAGACCTTGCGCTGCTTCTCCTGCTCGATCGCCTCGATGCGGGGCCAGTACTGCTTCTGCACGACCTCCGCCCGCTCGCGCGCCTCCTTGGAGCCCTTGATCCACTTCACGTCGAAGGTCTTGATCTGTTCGAGGATGACCTCCGGGATGTCGCTCGCGCCAACCTTCTGGCGGGTCATCGGGTCGACCATCTCGGAGCCGGTGATCGCGTTGATCGCGGCGGTCATCTCGCGGAAGAGATCGATCGCGTGCATGTCCATCGAGCGCTCGTAGGCCTCGATGTCCTTCTTCTGCTGCTTCTTCTGGGCCTCGCTCATGTGGGTGCGGCGCGAGAACTTCTTCGTGCCGATCACGATGCCCTCGACCCCCGCGGGCACTTCGAGCGAGTCGTTCTTCACGTCCTCGCCGGCGCGCCCGAAGATGGCGTGCAGGAGTTTTTCCTCGGGGGTGAGCTCGGTCTTGCTCTTGGGGCTGACCTTGCCGACGAGGATGTCGCCCGGGCCGACGCGCGCCCCGACGCGGATCACGCCGTTGTCGTCGAGGTTGCGGAGCATCTTCTCGGAGACGTTCGGGATGTCGCGGGTGAACTCCTCGCGTCCGAGCTTGGTCTCGCGGATCTCGACGTCGAAGGCGTCGATGTGGATGCTCGTGAAGACGTCGTCCTTCACCAGCCGCTCGCTGATGACGATGGCGTCCTCGAAGTTCGAGCCGTCGAAGGTGTTGAAGGCGATGAGGACGTTCTTGCCGATGGCGAGCTCGCCGTTGCAGGTCGCCGCGCCGTCGGCGATGACCTCACCCTTCTCGACCTTCTGCCCGGAACGCACCACCGGCCTCTGGTTCAGGCAGGTGCGCTCGTTCAGCCCGACGAACTTGCGCAGCACGTACTCGTCCGCGTTGTCGATGATGATGCGCTCGGCGTCGGCGAACGTCACCGTCCCGCCGCGCCCGGCCCGCACCACCATCCCCGAGTTCACGCCGACGTGCGTCTCGATGCCCGTGGCGATCGCGGGCGGCTCCACCCGGATCAGCGGCACGGCCTGACGCTGCATGTTCGAGCCCATCAGCGCGCGGTTCGCGTCATCGTGCTCCAGGAACGGGATCAACGCGGCCGAAATGCCCACGATCTGCTTCGGTGAGATGTCGAGGTAGTCCACCTGCCCAGAGTCGATCTCCTTCAACTCGCTGTCCACCCGGGCCAGGATCGTCCCCGAGCGCAGCCTGCCGTCGGATTCCACCGCGTCGGCGGGCGCGAGGACGGCCTTCATCTCCTCGTCGGCACGCAGGTGCACGACCTCGCCGGTCGGCTTGCCGTTCTTCACCACGCGGTACGCCGTGCGCAGGAAGCCGTACTCGTCCACCGAGGCGAAGATGCCCAGCGACGCGATCAGGCCGATGTTCGTGCCCTCGGGGGTCTCGATCGGGCAGATGCGCCCGTAGTGCGAGATGTGCACGTCGCGGACCTCGAAGCCCGCCCGCTTGCGGTTCAGCCCGCCCGGGCCGAGCGCGGAGAGCCGGCGCTCGTGCACCAGCGTCGAGAGCGGGTTCGTCTGGTCGACGACCTGGCTCAGTTCCGAGCGGCCGAAGAAGAAGTCGATCGCCGACGAGATGCTCTTGGAGTTCACGAGGTCGGCGATCTTCGTCACCTCCTCGGGGTCCTTGACGCTCATGCGCTCCTGCACGGTGCGCCGCAGTTTCAGGAAGCCCTTGCGCAGCTCGTCCACCGCCAGTTCATCCAGCGTGCGCAGGCGCCGGTTCCCGAGGTGGTCGATGTCGTCCACCTGCGCCGCCGGCCGGCCCGTCTTCGGGTCGAGCCGGTTCGATCGCAGGTCGAGGATGTACGCGATGACCTTGAGGTAGTCCTCCGAGGAGAGAAACATCGCGTCCTCGGGCGTGTTCAGGTCGAACTTGCGGTTGATGCGGAAGCGGCCAACCTTGCCGAGTCGGTAGCGGTTCTCGTCGAAGAACTTCTCGTTGAACAGCTGCAGCGCCTTGTCCACCTGCGGCGGGTTGCCCGGGCGCAGACGCGAGTACACCTTCAGCAGCGCCCTCTCGCGGTCGCTCCCCGCCTCGAACTGCTCGAGCTTCTCCTCCGCGATCGTGTTCAGGATCAGCTCGTCCGACGGGTTCTGCACCACGCGGACCTTCTTCATGCTCGACGAGCGGATCGCCTCCGCCTTGTCCCCGATCTGACGCCCGACGTGCACGAACTCCTCGCCCGTCTCCGTGTCGATGATCGACTGCGCCGCCCAGTGCTCCGGCTGCACGTCCGCGGCCTTGACCTCGGTGACCTCGTAGAACAGCGAGATGATCGCGTCGGTCGAGGCGACCGACTCGTCCAGGCAGCGCAGGAACGTCGTCGCCGCCATCTTCGTGGACTGGTCGATCTTCATCGCCAGCACGTCCTTCTTCGTCACCTCCAGCTCGATCCAGGAGCCCCGCTCCGGGATGATCCGCGCCGAGTGCAGCGGGCGGTCGCCCTCGCTGGAGACGATCGAGAAGTCCACGCCCGGCGAGCGGTGCAGCTGGCTGACGATGACGCGCTCCGCGCCGTTCACGATGAACTCGCCCCCGCCCATCATGATCGGGAACTCGCCGAGGAAGATGTCCTCCTCGGGCAGGTCCGTGTGGTTCTCCCGCTGCAGGCGCACGGCCAGGCGGAACGGACGCCCGTACGTCAGGCGCAGCTCGCGGCACTCGTCCGGCGTGTAACGCGGCTCGTCGAGCGTGTAGTGCAGGTACTCCAGGCGCATCGTGCCGTCGTAGCTCTCGATCGGGAGCACTTCCCGCAGGAGCGCCTCGAGCCCGAGCGACGGATCACGCTCGTGCGGACCCTTGTTCGACTGAAGGAACCGCTCGTAGGCGCGCCCCTGAAGTTCCGTGAGGTCCGGGATGCTCATCCCGTCCCCACGCTTCGAGTAGTTGCGCACCTTCTTCTCGCGCACGGTCTTCCCTGCCATCAACTACCTCGCGGTGATGGTTTGACTACGGCAACTGTCCGCGCTGCGCGCGGCGCACGCCGTCAGCCCTGCCTGTGTGTTCAAGCCTGCCCCGCTGCTGCCACGCTGCCCCGACGCCTTGTGCTCGATGCCCGATCCAGAACCCGGCAGTATAGCCCACCTTGCCCCTCGCGCCACAGCGTCCGAGAACAAGGGAAACTACCTGATTTGACCCCGAGCCTGGTGCCGGACGCCCGAGGGGAGGGCGATACGCCCCACCCCTCGAGTGCCCGACCGATGGTCACTTCAGTTCGACCTCAGCCCCGGCCTCCTTCAACGACGCGACCAGCTTGTCCGCGTCCTCCTTGGAGAGGCCCTGCTTGACGGGCTTGGGCGCACCGTCGACCAGGTCCTTGGCCTCCTTCAGGCCCAGGCCGGTCACCTCGCGGACGACCTTGATGACCTTGATCTTCTCAGCCCCCGCGGCCTTGAGGATGACGTCGAACTCCGTCTGCTCCTCCGCCACCGGCGCTGCGCCGCCCGCAGGCCCGGCCATCATCACCGCGCCGCCGGCCGCGGCCTCGATGCCGTAGGTCTCCTTCAGGTAGTCGCCGAGATCGACGGCTTCCTTCAGGCTCAGCCCGGCGAGTTCGTCGCCCAGTTTGGTAATCTTCGCGGAAAACTCTTTGGTTGCGGTCTCGGACATGGTGGAACCTCGTTCTGTCGATGCACTCGCCCGAGAGGGGCCGAACCGTTCGGCGCTTTAACCCCGTGCGGGGCCAGTCGGACGCGGATGCCTGCTTCCTTCGATCAGGCGGACCTGGCGATGGTCTCGCCCTTCTCCAACTTCTCCTCGATGGCCTTGACGATGCCCGCGAGGCGCGACCCCGGCCCCTTGACCTGGGCCGCGAGTTTGCGGGCCGGGCTGAGGATGAGCGTGACGGCCTGCGAGATCGCCTCCTCGCGGGTGGGCATGGTGCTCAGCCGCTTGACGCCCTCCTCGCCGGCGTACAACTCGCCGTCGAGCACCGCGCCCTTGAGTTCGATGCCCGGGAAGGTCTTGACGAGTTCGACGATCTCGCGCGCCACCTCGACGACCGTCTCGCCCCCGTAGACCCCGGCCGTCGGGCCCGAGAGCATCGGCTCGAGCGCGCTGAGCGGCGTGCCCTCGAACGCCTTGCGGGCGAGCGTGTTGCGCAGCACCGTGACGCGGATGTTCTTCTTCGCGAGGCCCGAGCGGATGCTGTTCGCGTCGTTCGCGCTCACGCCGCGGATGCTCACCAGCAGCATCTCCTCGACGCCGTTGAGCCGGTCGCGGTAGTCGCGGACGATGATCTCTTTGACGGCTTTGGACATGGTCGTTCCCCTTGGGGGTCGTTCAGGCGGTCGGGACCGCCGAGGCGTACTGCACCTGGACGCCCGGGGTCATGGTGCCGCAGACGCTGATCTTCTTCACGTACGTCCCCTTCACCGAGGAGGGCTTCGCCTTCTCGATCGTGGCGACGAAGTGCCGGAGGTTCTCGAGCAGGTCGCTCTCCGGGAACGACATCTTGCCGATGATCGCGTGGACGTTCCCGCTCTTGTCCGTACGGTACTCCACCTTGCCCGCGGCGAACTCCTTCACCGCGTCCACCACGTTCTTCGTCACCGTGCCGTTCTTGGGCGAGGGCATCAGCCCCTTCGGCCCCAGCACGCGCCCCAGTTTCGAGATCACACGCATCATGTCCGGGCTGGCGACCGCCACGTCGAAGTCCATCCACCCGCCCTCGATCTCGGCCACCAGCTCCTCGCCGCCCGACTTCACCGCGCCCGCGGCCAGCGCGTCCTTCGTCACGTCCGCCCCGCAGAAGGCGACCACGCGCTTCGTCTTGCCGATCCCCTTGGGCAGGCTCACCGAGCCGCGCAGGTTCTGGTCCGCCTGCTTCACGTCGACGCCGAGGTGCATCACCACCTCGACCGTCTGGTCGAACTTCGGCGGCTTGAACTTCTTCAGGGCGGCGATCGCCTCCGGCATCGGCAGCGACGACTCGGGGGCGAGAGGGGAGTTGGCTCGTGCTCGCTTGCTCAGTTTCGGCATGGCTCAGCCCTCCACCACGGTGACGCCCATCGAACGGGCCGTGCCCTCGACCACGCGCATCGCCGACTCGACGCTCCCTGAGTTCAGGTCGGCCAGCTTCTCCTGCGCGATCTTCCGGACCTGCGCCTTCGTGATCGTGCCCACCTTGTCCTTGTTGGGCACGCCCGAACCCTTCTCGATCCCCGCGGCCTCCTTGATGAGCACCGACGCCGGCGAACTCTTGATCTCGAAGGTGAACGAGCGGTCGCTGTACACCGTCACGATGACCCCGACCAGTTTCCCGCCCAGTTTCGCGGTCGCCGCGTTGAACTGCTGGATGAACTGGCCCGGGTTGACCCCGTTGGCGCCCAGCACCGGCCCCAAGGGCGGCGCGGGCGTGGCCGTCCCGCCGGGGGCCATCAGCTTGAACGACTTGACAACTTCTTTCTTCTTGGCCATCGGACTCCACCTCCCACCGGCCCCGGGCAATGGCCCGGCTCAGACCCGCCCCGGCCAGGGGTGCGGGCAGGCTCGGTGGTGCAACCGGCACCGATTTGTCGCCACGGACCCACCGTCCGCGCAGGGCCTGAACAATAGCCGCGTGAAAGGGGCGGGCAAGACGAACGGTCACCCTCGACCGGGGAACCCCACTTGCGCCGAAAGCCGGTCGTAGACCTCCGACTCCAGGCCCGACTCGCGGGCACGCTCAAGGACGCGGCGGGCGGCGGCGGCTCGGCCGTCGGCGTGCAGCAGCACCGTCGCCGCGAGCCAGCCGGAGGCCGAGTTCGCTCGCGCGGCGTAGTGCATCGAGCGGTCGATCATGCTCCGCGCCCGGCCCGGTCGGCCCGCGAAGAGGTCGAGGTCGGCCGCGTTGCCGGCGAGCGTCGGGTCCGTGCGGTAGGCGAGCGCGAGCACGGCCGCGCCCTGGGCCGGGTCGCCGGATTCGATGAGCGCAAGGCCCAGCAGGCGCATCGCGGGCGCATCCTCCGGGTCGTCGCGCAGGTGCTCGCGCAGGGCCGCGACGGCCTCCTGCGACTGCTCGAAACGCAGCAGCACGCGCGCCCGCTCGATGGGCGTGAGCGGCTCGGGCTGCGCGGCCGGCTGAGCGGGCTGCGTGACGTACACGATCTGCGGCGGCGCAGTCAGCGTGCCGTCGATCGGGTAGCGCGGGTAGTAGCCGCCCCATCGGTCGTAGGTTCTGGTGTACGGATAGCGCGGATAGACGTAGCGGTAGCCCGGGACGGTGACCCACCGGCCGTCGATGAGTTGCACGGGGTCGGAGCCGAGGCGGGCGTCGATCGACCAGCGGTCGCCGGAGTACGAGGCGTTCAGCCGGAAGCCCGACTCCTGCACGTACACGCGCCGGCCTGTCGTGAAGATCACGGGCGTGCCGACCACCGCGGGCACGCTCACCGAGCGGACGGGCGTCGCGTCCGAGCCGCGCTCCATCGGCAGCGATCGGTTGAAGCCGTAGACGTTCGGCAGCGTGACGCGCACGCCGCCGGTGGTGGGCTGGGTGTATTGAGCGACGGCGGGCGCGACGGCCATCGCGCCGAGAAGCACGCACGTCCGGATTGCGGTTGAGCGGAACATCGCGGCCTCCTTGCTTGGGGGGGAACCGCTCCCTCACGGTCGCGGCTCGTTTCGTGCGAACCGCGGGTGTGTCCTGACAAGTTTACCGGCGCGGGGCCGCCCAGGCGGCAGCGACCCGTGCCGCAAGGTCGGCGTCCAGCCCCGCCTGCTCGCCCTTGCGGAGCAGATCGAGGGCACGCCCGGTGTTGCCCATGGCGTGCACCGAGAACGCCGCGGCCAGGTAGGCCTCGCCGGTGCGGGCACGCTCGGCATGGGGCACGAGGGCCTGCGTCAGTCTGCGCCGGTCGGCAGTGCGGGGGAGGAGATCGTCGAGCAGGTCCGCTCGCCCGACCAGTTCGCCGTCGATCCAGAGCGCCTCCGCGATCGACGCGATGCCGCCGGGTGCATCTCCCGCGAGCGCAGCCGCGATGCCGAAGGCGAACGCGGCCTCGGCGTCTTCGGGATCATCGGAGAGGTGGTCGCGCAGCGCGGCCCGCGCGTGCGCCGCACGCCCCTCCGCCAGCATCGCAAGCCCGCGCTCGCGTGCCGCGGGCGGCTGGATGCGCGGCGCCTCCTCGCTCGGCGGTGTGTAGTACGGCATGAGCGTCAGGTCCGGCATCCTGTGGTACCCGCCGTCGAACGGGCGGTGGCCGATGGTGTTGTCCCTCGGGCGATGATCCGGCACGCCCGTCCGCGAGAGTCCGGTCGAGACCGACACCGGCACAGGCCGACCGTCCCGGAGCGCGTCGATCGCGCCCGCGATCTCACGCTCGCTGAAGGCGCCGGGCGTGTGCATCGGCGCGCGGGCCGGCGCGGCGTCGCGGTCGCCCCTGCCGGGCGCGGGCAGGTCCGGCGCAAACGGATTGGCGAAACGCGTCGGCATGGGGGGGGAGAGGCGACCGTTGTGGTTCTCGCCGCCGATGGGGGCATACCGACGGGGCCGAAGCTCGAACCGATGCGGGATGGCGATGGCCTTGCCCGTCGGCATCCGCACGATCCCTGTTTCCATGAGCGGCGCTCGCTCCGGCACACGCACGCCGCCGCTGGTCGGGTAGCGCGTCGTCTTCTTCTTCGGCTCGTCCTGCTGGGCGGATGCCACGCCGACGGCGATCACCACGCCCGCGAGCGCCCCCATCAGTAATCCTGCTCGGCTCATGGCTCGGCTCCGCGGCTGACGGGCAGCCGCCGACCCCCGCCCCTCGCGTTCCCATCCGCCCGGAACGCCCTCCCGGTTGCCCCGAACCGGCCCGCGGGGCACCAAGGCGGTCCATACAGGGTATCGTCTCCACTCTATGACCCGACTGACCTCGAAGTTCGGATCCGGGACGGCGTGGGCGGCGCTCCTCACGGGCGTCCTCCTCTCGGGCATGATCGCCGGGTGCGCCGGGCGCAGCCTCCTCGGGGGCGGGTCCGTTCGCGTGGAGTCCATCGACGAGGGCACCGCACTGCGCCCGACCCTGCGCCTGCGAGCCTACCGCGCCGAGGACCGGAACACCGCCGACATCTACCTCACCGACCTGACGCCCGAGCAACTCGAGCCGACCGTCGATCCGACGACGCTCGCCGGCAGCATCGTCCACATCCACATGTTCATCCGCCCGCGGGCCGGGCGCACGCCGATCGACAGCACCGCCTCGACGGCCGCCATCCGCCACGTCGTACTCGCCAACGGCGAGGTCGGCGTCTACAGCGGGGGGGGGTTCATGCTCCCGTCAGGCAACGTGGGTGAAGGGCGGTTCGGCGGGCGCATCTCCCGGGCCTCGCTCAAACTCACCCGCGCCACCGACGCGTTCAACGACCTGCTCGGCGCGGCCGAGTTCTCCGGTTCGATCAACGCCCCTCTCGACGACGCCATGGCGGCGAAGATCGAGGCCCTGCTCGAAGAGGCCGCTGCGCAGACGAGGCCGAGGTGATGACCCGGGTACCCCGCCACTCCGTGGCGGTTCTTCCTCTCAGAGTACGCCGCCACTCCGTGGTGGCTCCGTCTCTCCGTTGCCTTCGATGCGATTGAACGAGGTGGAACAATCACGAGACAGCATACCGCGGCTCGAGCAGCGCAAGCGCCGCGTCCCGGTACAGCGTGCGCAGCATCCCCGCGTCGAGCGACAGCCCGCGCAGCGTCGGTGCGCTCATCGCGTCGTGGCGAACCGGGTCCTCAAGCATCAGGTCCGGGTCGGCGATCGGGCTTTCGCCCTCGTAGTCCGTCTCGAACATCGTGCGCAGCGACCAGTACCGGCTCGCGTACAGGTCGAACGCCTCCTCCTCGCTGCTCGCCTGGTCGGCCTTGATGCTCGGCGCGCCCGACTTGTCCGGCGTCAGGTGCGACTCCATCGTCACGATGTCCGAGCCGAAGAGCACACGCCCCCGCCACCGCGACAGGAACGCACGCACCCGCTGCGGCTCGTGCCGGCCCAGGGCGCGCACCACCCACTTCGTCGCGGACGTGTCCAGGTACAGGTTCGCGTGCCGATCGAGCAGCCCGTCGAGGAAGCCGAGGTCCTCGGGCCACCCGCCCATGTGGGCCGCGATCACCGGCCCGCCGAACCGGATCAGCAGGCGTTCGAGCGACTCGTACTGCTCCCGCTTCGTCCCGTAGCGGGCCGCGTCGGCGTAGCGCGTGCGGAACCACACGTCCGGGTCGGCCACGTGGACCATGAGCATCATGCCCAGCCGCTCGGCCGCCTCGACCGCGCGCAGCCGCCACGGGCTGTCGAAGGCGACGACATCATCAGGATCGCCCTCGACGTAGTCGCGCAGGGCGGGCGCGCCCCAGAGTTTCACCATCCGCGCCCCGAACCGTCCGTGCCACTCCTCGATCTGCTCGACGAACCGCTCCCGGTGCACGGCCGCGCGAGCCGGGTGCCCCCACTCGGGGAACGCGATGAAGCGAGCACGCTCCCCGAGCGCATCGCGCACCGCCTCCGCCTCGCTCAGCCGACTCTGCGTGTAGACCGCGGCGACGCCGAAGAGGTCGCACACCTCGCCGAAGAGCGCGGCCGCTCGCGCCCCGTTCACGTGGCAGTGCGCGTCGATGATCGAAACCGGGGGCGGCCCCAGCCGATCCGCCTCACGCCGATAATCCAGGCACAGTCGGTCGGCCGGCGTCGGCGTGCGACGCGGGTCACGGATCAGGTCGCTCACACGCAGGCTTCCCGGCACGCGCCATGATAGACGCCCGCACAGCCCCGCCCGCACGCCCGCGCGTCGCCCTCGCCCACGACTGGCTCTGCGGGCGCCGCGGCGGAGAGGCCGTCCTCGAACGCATCGCCACGGTCCTCCGCGAGCGCCACGAGGTCGTCGCCGTGCTGACCATGTTCGACGACGGGTCGAGCATCGGCCCTGCCGTCGATTCGCTGCCACGCATCGTCTGGCCCGGTGGGCGCGTCGCGGGCGCGCAGCGGCTGCGCCGGTGGCTGCTCCCGCTCTACCCCGAGGCCGTGCGCTGGCTCTCGGGCCGCCTGGCGCGACTGCACGCCGATCGGCCGATCGATCTCGTGGTGTCCAGCAGTTCCGCGGCGATCAAGGGCCTGAGCCCGCCGCGCGGCGTCCCGCACGTCTGCTACTGCCACGCCCCGGCCCGCTACGTCTGGTCGGTCGAGGACGAGTACGCCGTGGGCCGATCTCCCGGCGACACCCTGCGCACGCTCGGCCTGCGGGCCATCGGGCCGCTCTACCGCGCGTGGGACCGACGCTCGGCCGCGAACGTCACTCGCTTCATCGCCAACTCGTCGCACACGGCCGCGGAGATCGCGCGCTGCTACGGGCGCGAGGCGGCGGTCGTGCACCCGCCCGTGCGCGCGGGATTCTTCACGCCCGATCCGGGCGTCCCGCGCGAGCCGTTCTGGCTCTTCGCCGGCGCGCTGGAGCCGTACAAGCGCGCGGACCTGGCGATCGAAGCCGCGCGATGGACGGGCGCGCGCCTCGTGATTGTGGGGGGCGGGTCGATGGAGCCATCGCTGCGCGCAATGGCGCGACGGCTGCCGGAAGGCGCGGTGGAGTTCGCCGGACGGGTCAGCGACGAACGTCTGCGCGACCTCTACCGGCGCGCCCGCCTGCTGCTCTTCCCGCAGGTGGAGGACTTCGGCATCACCGCGGTCGAGGCCCAGGCCTGCGGCTGCCCCGTCGTCGCGCGCCGGGCCGGCGGCGCACTGGACACCGTGATCGAAGCGCGAACCGGCGCGTTCTTCGACCGCCCCGAGCCGGCCGCGATCGCCGAGGCCGCGGGACGGTGCCCCCTCGGCGCGGACGAGGCCTGCCGGCGCAACGCGGAGCGATTCTCCGAGGCCGTCTTCGACGAATCGCTCCTCCGGCGCCTTTCGCCGGCGATCGCGCGCGAATGATGCTCCGCGGCCGCCGACGGCCGGACAGGAGGCCCGCCCATGCGCATCGCCCTCTTCAGCGCCAAGCCCTTCGACCGCGAGTTCTTCGATCGCGCCAACGCCCGCCACCGGCACGAGATCGTCTACTTCGAGCCGGGCCTTGACGCGGCGACCGCCGGGCTGGCGGCCGGGTTCGCGTGCGTCTGCCCGTTCGTGAACGACCGCCTCGACAGGCCCGCGGTGGACGCGCTCGCGGCTGGCGGCACGAAACTGCTCGCGCTGCGCAGCGCGGGCTTCAACCACGTCGATCTCGCCGCGGCTGCGGAGCGCGGCATCACCGTCGCCCGCGTCCCCGCCTACTCGCCCCACGCCGTCGCCGAGCACGCCGTCGGGCTGCTGCTGACCGTGAACCGCAAACTGCACCGCGCCGCCGCCCGGGTGCGCGAGCACAACTTCGCCCTCGACGGGCTGATGGGCTTCGACCTGCACGGCAAGACCGTCGGCCTGGTGGGCACCGGGCGCATCGGCGAGGCCTTCGCCCGCATCATGCTCGGCTTCGGGTGCACCGTCATCGCCTCGGACCCGAACCCGGACGAGGAACTCGCCCGCCTCGGCGTGGGCTACGCGGGACTCGACGAACTCCTCGAAAGCAGCGACGTGATCTCCCTGCATTGCCCGCTCACTCCCCAGACTCGCCACCTCATCAGCGACGAAGCCCTCGCCCGCATGAAGCCCGGCGTCGTCATCCTCAACACCAGCCGCGGCGCGGTCCTCGACACCCGGGCCGTCATCCGCGCCCTGAAGGCCGGCCGACTCGGCGGGCTGGGCATCGACGTCTACGAGGAAGAGGGCGACCTCTTCTTCCGCGACCTGTCGGACCGCGCTCTCCAGGACGACGTTCTCGCCCGCCTGCTCACCTTCCCGAACGTGGTTGTGACCGCCCATCAGGGCTTCTTCACCCGCGAAGCCATGGACGCCATCGCAGAGACCACGCTCGTGAACGCCTCGGCCTTCGAGCAGGGGAGCGTCCCAGATGCGAACGTGGTGACGCCCCAAGTGCATGTCGCCAAGTCTGGTTGAAACCTGGACTTGCGTGGATTCACACCCGATCGCAACCCTAATCTGCATCCTCTCTCAAAGTTTCCGAGAAACTTTCTTGAAACCGAAGGCCCTTTTCCCTACTACATACACACAGACAAACGCGGCGACTTCCCCTCCTCCGGAAGCCTCGCAGCAGCACACAGCACCGGGCGGCAAACCCCGCCCATGGGAGAATCGGGATGAACAGCAGACTCGTTCGTTCGGGCGCACGCCTCGCGGCCACACTCCTCGCCGGCGTCGCCTCCGCCCAGGTCATCGACTCGCAGGACTTCGAGGGCGACTCGAAGAGCGGCTACGGCGGGTGGACCGTCAACGGGAACCAGATGATCTTCGGCGGGGGCAACCCGGGACAGTACATGGGCATCCCCTACCTCGACTTCTGGGGCGTCACCCTCTCCAACGAAAGCCCGGACAGCCCCGTCGTCGGCGACTACACCGCGTTCGGTCCCGTCAAGTTCTCCGTTGACGTGCGCGTCTTCGCCCTCGACAACTTCTGGGGCGACCCTCTCGACCCGTCGTGGTTCCCCGTCGTGCTCCAACTCCACGACTTCGGCGATCCCAACGACTACGACGACGACGTGAGCGTCTGGTACCTCGGCGACGCCCTCCCGCAGATCGCCGACGGCTGGACCCGCCTCGAGTTCTTCGTCCCCGACCCGACCCAGGACGACCTTCCCCCGGGCTGGGGCGGCACCGGCGCTGAGAACCAGTTCGGCGAGCCGATCCTGCCGCCCGACCGCACCTGGACCAGCGTCCTCTCCAGCGTCGACGCGGTCTCCATCACCACCATGGTGCCCGGCTATTTCTACGGCGCGAACTGGTGGGAAGTCGGCTTCGACAACGTGCTCGTCGAGGTCGTCCCCGCGCCCGCGCCGCTCGCGCTGCTCGGGGTCGCCGGCCTGCTCTCCTCGCGACGCCGCCGCTGAACTCGCTTCGGCGCGACGACGCATCGGGGTCCCCCACCCCATGAGTCCGGGGCGGTCCTTCGGGATCGCCCCGGCTTTTTTTGTGTCGCTCGCAGGGACTCTCCACAATCCGCCCGAGTCGTGTCCGCCATCAACCCCGCAGCAACTCGACGATCGCGTCCAGTCCGCGCTCCAGTTGCTCGCGGCTGGTCGCGAACCCGAGCCGGAAGTGGGCGTCGCGCGACGAGAACACCGCGCCGGGAATGACGAGCACGCTCCGCTCGATCGCGCGCTCGACGAGTTGAGACCCGCTCAGCCCGAGCCGCTCCGGCACGCGCGGGAAGGCGTAGAACGCCCCGCCGGGGAAGGGCAGGTCGGTGACTTCACGCAGCCGATCGACGACGAGATCCCGCCGCGCCTCGTACTCCGAGACGTGCTCGGACATATCGGCGTCGAGCGCGGCCGCGCACCCCCACTGCAGCGGCGCGGGCGCGCACACGAACGTGTACTGCTGCAACTTCGCCATCTGCTCGACCAGCGCGGTCGGACCCGCGGCGTAGCCCATGCGCCAGCCGGTCACGCCGTAGGTCTTCCCGAACCCCCGCACCACCAGCACGTCGTGCTGCGCCGCCTCGAACCGGGCCGGGCTGGGACAGCACGCGCGCGAGGCGTCGCCCGCGAATCGGTCCGTCCGCGACTCCGAGTAGCAGAACTCGTCGTAGATCTCGTCCGAGATGAGCAGCACGCCCCGACGCCGGCAGAGGTCCAGCAGGTCCGCGCACTCGTCCCGCGTCGCCACGACGCCGGTCGGGTTCGCCGGCGAGTTGAACAGCACGATCTTCGTCCGCCCGGTGATGAGCGGCTCGACGCGCTCGGCCGTCATGCGCCCGTCGGGGTGCGTGTCGCACACCACGGCCCGCGCCCCGCAGATCGTCGCCAGGTGCGGGTAGAGCACGAACCACGGGTCGGGGATGATGATCTCGTCGCCCGGGCCGAGCAGCGCGAAGCACGCCAGCAGCAGCGCGCCGCTCGTACCGCTCGTCACCAGCACGGATGCACCGGAGACGGGCGCGAGATCCCACCCGAGATCGACGGCGAGCGTGCGCTCGATGCGCGCCCGCAACTCGGCGACACCCTGCGTCAGCGTGTACCCGTTGCGATCCGCGGTGATGGCGTCGATCGCGGCGCGCTTCACAGCCTCCGGCGCGGGGAAGTCCGGCTGGCCGATCGAGAGGTTGCAGGGGTTCTTCAGTTTCGAGCCGAGCTCAAAGACGCGCCGGATGCCCGAGGCGTCGATGGCCCTGGCTCGGTCGGCGAGCAGACGATTGATGTCCATGACGGACCCCGGCCGGGCCGCTCCCGCGCTGCTTCACCGCACCAGCGTCTTGGGCAGGCCCAACGCCTTGTCCTTCTTCGGGTCGAACTTCTTGTCCGCCTGCATCTTGGCGATCCGCTCGGAGCGCTTCATCACCGAGCGCTTGCCCGCCAGGTTGCCCTTCGTCTTCAGCGATCGGTCCATGCTCATCGGTCTGCGCTCCAGTTCCGTCAACGGTCGGATCGTTCCCACCCCGCGTCCGCAAAGTTCGAGGCTCCGCCGGCCGCCCGCCAGACCTGCCCGAGGCGCAACGCCTCGGATCGGACCCGCGCCCGCTCGGCCTCCGACGCCCGGAACCCGTCGCTCGGGAACCCGGCCGCCGCGTACACGGCGTAGCGGGGTGGATTGTTGCCGCTGCGGGTCCGCGGATCAATCACCGCGAAGGCCTGGAAGTCCCGGTCGTTGAGAAAGGCGATGGCGTTCACGGCGTCGTCCTGCGGCAGGGTCGCCAGGCGGAGGTAGTTCGTCTGCGGCTGCCGCGGGTCGGCCGAGAGTGCCCCTGACGGCCCGAGAGCGATCGCAGCCCCGCCGGCCGGCTGACGCCGGCCCGTGGTCGGCTCCGGCTGCCGCGTCTGCTGGCGTGACGAGTCCGCCTGCCGTGGAGCAGGGGGCGTCAGGGTGGGGTCGGTCGCCGGGCCTTGGGTCGCGAGTTCGCGCCGCAGGGCCTCATCCCGGGCCGACGACTCGCCCGACCGGAAGCCGAGTGTCCATGCCCCGAGGACGAAGGCGATGACGGTCGCGAGCGCGACCAGCGCATAACTCATGGGCACCCGGACCTCGCCGCCGGAGAACCTGAACGCCTCGCGCGGCCGATCGCGCGGAGGTTCGGGTGTCGGAGCGGGCCTCGGTCTCGGAGGAGGTTCCGGGGCTGCTCGCCTCGGCTCGGGAGCGGGCCTCGGAGACGGGCGCGGCTCGGGCGGCGCATGGCGCGCGCCCGCCGGCTGCGATCCCTGGAGCAACTCGAAGAGCGGCGGGCTGTGTCGGCGGCCGGGCATGCTCACGATTCTACCTCCCTCTCCGCGCGATCCCGAATGTTCGCGGCACGGCCCTATACTGCCGCCCCATGGCCATCCGGGACGAGGACGTCATTCTCATCCGCCCCGCGCCGATGTCGCGCGGTGAGCGGGCCTATCTCCCCGCCATCATCGGCGGTTTCGGCGTCACCATGCGCCACTTCTTCACGTCCTTCGGGCAGGGCAGAACCAGCCGATCCATGCAGTACCCGGAGGAGCGCAAGGAGCACCAGCCCCCCGAGCGCGGCGGGATGCAGAACAGCAACTTCCGGGCGTTCCACCGCCTGAATCGCGACGAGCAGGGACGCGTCAAGTGCGTCGCCTGCATGATGTGCCCGACCATCTGCCCCGCGAACTGCATCCACATCGTGGCCGCTGAAAGCCCCTGGGACGACCGCGAGAAGTACCCCGCCAAGTTCGAGATCGACGAACTCCGGTGCATCTTCTGCGGCATGTGCGAGGAGGCCTGCCCGGTCGACGCCATCGAGTTGACGACCGAGTACGACGTGGTCGGCCTCAGCCGACAGGAGATGGTCTTCGACAAGGAGAAGCTCCTGAAGGTCTACGACGTCACCGTCGAGAAGAAGCCGATGTAGGCCCCGCCGGCCTCCGCTTCCGCTGGGAAGGCCCGCCCGAACAAGCCACAAACCGTGCCGATCCCGCGAGTTCTCGGAGCCGCGCTTTTTTTGCCGACTTCGCTGGCAAGCCCGAAAATCGGGGGCATCTTGCGTCAGGACGCAGGAGTCCGTCCCTGCGCGCGCAGATTCCTTCGGCCGAGCGGAACGGGCTTGTCGCACTGTTCGCAAATGTCGTGGAATCGGGATTCCCGCCGCAGATCGAGAGAAGGAGAGATCATGGTCCGTTGCACCCACGCCCTCGGCATCCTGACGGCCGCCGCGTTCGCGGCCGCCGGCAGCGCGGAAGTCATTCTGTCGTTCACATACAGCGACGCCAGCGGCTCGTTCGACGCCGGTTCGGGCGTGTACTCGGCGGTCGCGTCGAGCGACACCTCCGGCGACGTGACCCGGCTCGACGGCGCGGCGGGCACGGCCGAGTTCGACGCCGGTTTCGCCGGCGCCAGCATGGCCGACTTCCTGATGACCATCAACGTCACCAACAACAACGGTTCCACCGCCGACGGCTCCGGCTCATTCACGGTCACGGACGTCAACGGCGACTCGGTCGCCGGCGACCTCGACGGTGTCTGGCAGAAGGGCGCGTTCGGCACCGTCTTCTTCAACGGACAACTCACCAACGTCACCATCAACGACAACTCCGGCGACGGCTCCTTCGACGGCGCGACCGCGGGCTCCTTCAGCACCGACTTCTCCGCCTACAACTCCCCCTTCGAGGGCGCGATCGTCACCCTCTACATCCACTCCGCCTCCGCCTTCCTCACCAAGGACTTCTCCGGTGTCCCCGCCCTCGTGAGCGCCGAGATCGTTCCCGCCCCGGGTGTCCTCGCCCTCGCGCTGGCGGGAGGCCTCGTCGCGACCCGCCGCCGCCGCTGACGACATGCCCGCACCCGAGTAACCGCACGGGCCAGGATCTGCAGGGTTTCGACCCGATTCGAATCAACCTCTCCTGATCGCTGGCAAGGTCCGGAATCGGGGGCATCTTGAGAGCGGCGGCCTGTGCCGTCATCTCCCCGCCTCGATGGGTGGGGGTTGTGGTGCGTAGAGAGATGACCACAGGGCGCCAGAGGGCGAACGGAAGGAGAACGCCGATGAACAGGATCACGACTTCGCTGGCCGCTCTGGCCGGCATGGCGACCGCCGCGAACGCGACCCTCTTCAGCTTCGCGTCCGACGTTGACCATACGAGTTTCACGTTCACGGGCATCGGCGGCCTCGTCAGCGACGCGATGGACCCGAGCGAGCCGCTCACGCTCCTCATCGACGACACCAACGGCCCGGGCGCGCCGCTCACCCTGAGCGTCGAGTTCAACGCCGCATTCCAGATCGCACACCTCGGCAGCATCCCCTCCGGCGGGGGCAACTTCATCCACGCCTACTCCCTCGACGGCTCCTTCGAGTTCCGCGACGCCTTCGGCGCACTGGTTCTCTCCGCCGTCGTCGATGGCGGGTCGCTCACCGCCCTCGGCAGCGCGGCCTCGTGGTACTCCTCCGGCGCGATCTTCGGCGCGGACGGCGCGGGCAGTTCCGTCACCTACACCTGGCACGGCGCGGACATCCCCGACTACGGCCTGTTCACCGGCTCCTCCATCGGACCCGACGACGCCGCCTTCACACTCACCTTCCTCCAGAGCGACGCCGGCATGGGCGTCGCCCTCGGGCAGGACATGCTCCCGGCCATGCAGTGGGTCTCCGAAGGCTCCTACTCCGGCTCCGGATTCTTCATCCCCGCCCCCGGCTCGATCGCCCTGCTCGGCTTCGGCGCGCTCGCGGCCGGCCGACGCCGCCGCTGATCCGATCGAGACCCACGCTCGCAATCTCCACCGTCGGCCCCCCACGGCCGGCGGTTTTTCGTTCCGCGCATCCCTCCAACGGTGGCACAGGCGTCCCGCCTGTGCCTCGCCCCCATTGTCGCCTACCCGAGCGCCCGCCGCAGGTCTGTCGCCATCTCCCGCGCCGCCCGCCCCACCGCCGCCTGCCACCCCTCGCGCTCACGCGGCGCGGCGTAGATCACCGACCGGCTCGCGTTGACAAGCACGCCCTGCTCGCCCGGCCTGCGCGCGCCGCGGCGCACGAGCGCTCGCACGTCGTCCGCCGTGCCGCCCTGCGCGCCGTAGCCCGGCACCAGGATCGGGGCATCCGGCATCCGCGCCCGCAGCGACGCGGCGTCGGCGGGTTTGGTCGCCCCGACCACCGCGCCGGCGTCGCTCAAGCCCCGCTTGCCCCTCCGAGACGAACCGAGCGAAGCCACGTGGTCCGCCATCATCTCCGCGACCGTCCGCCCGTCCTCCAGCCTCGCGGACTGCACGGCGTCGCTGCCGAGATTGCTCGTCCGCACCAGCACGAAGACGCCGAGGCCGGCGTCCAGGAACGGCTCGACCGTCTCCGGCCCGAGGTAGCCGTTCACGGTGATCGCGTCCGCGCCGAAGCCAACGGCGGCCGCCGCGTAGTGCTCCGCCGTCGTCCCGATGTCGCCCCGCTTGGCATCCAGCACCACGATGAGGCCCCGCCCGCGCGCGTGCGCAACGACCGCCTCCAGCGCAGCGATGCCGGCCGACCCAAGCCGCTCAAAGCACGCCGACTGCGGCTTGACGGCCGCGACGACTCCCGCCACCGCGTCGATCACGCCCTTGCAGAACGCCATCACCGCTTCGGCGTCAAGCCCGGGATGCGATCGAACCGGCTCAGGCAGGCGACCGGCCACCGGGTCCAGCCCCACGCAGACGGGCGCACCAACGAGGTCGATCGCGTCGGCCAGGCGGTCGCTGAATCTCGCGGACGGCGCATCGCTCACCGCGGCTATCGTAGCCCAAGGGCAGGCACCCACCGTGGACCCCAACACGCCGACACGCATCGACCTGAAGAAGGACCGCGGCCTCACGGTCGAGTGGGCCGACGGCTCCACTTCCTACTACACCATCGCGTATCTCCGACGCATGTCCCCTTCCGCCGACATGCGCGAACTGCGCGGGCAGATGGCCCGCAACCCGCTCACGGTGCTGCCGAGCGCGCCGCCGTCGTCGAGCGCCCCGCTGGCGGCGGTCGATGCCGAACTGGTCGGCCACTACGCCCTGCGCATCCGCTTCTCCGACGGGCACGACACCGGCATCTACTCGTGGGCGTACCTGCGCGAGATCGACCCCCGCCTCCGCGAGGCCCGGCCCGCCGAGGGCGAATGAACCGCTCCGACGCCGCGGGTATGTTCTCTCACCGATGCCCGACCCCGCGTCCGATCCCGCGCCGAGCCTGACCCTGCTGTCGCCGCTTACGCAGGCGCAGGGCGTCGGCCTGCGTCGCGCCGAAATGCTGGCGACGCTCGGCATCACCAGCCTCGGGAGGCTGATCGCCCACCTGCCGACGCGGCACGAGCGGCACGAGGAGGAGCGGCCGATCGCCGAACTGACGCCGGGGCAGATCGTCTCGACCCGCGCCGAGGTGACGGCGACGCGGGTCATCGACCGGCGCCCGCGCCCGCGGTTCGAGGCCGTGCTGCACGACGGCACCGGGCGACTCGACGTCGTCTGGTTCAACCAGACGTTCCTTGCGCAGCGCATCCACCCCGGCCACCACCTGCGCGTGCAGGGAACGCTGCGACGCGTCGCCAACAAGCTCCAACTCGCCAATCCGCGCTGGGAGATCATCCCCGAGTCGGGCGGCCCGGCCCCGCGCGAGGCCCGCCTGCGTCCGGTCTACCCGGCGAGCGAGCAGGTCAAGTCGTGGGAGATCGAGGCGGCGGTGCGCGCGGTGCTGCCTCTCGCCCTGCCGCTCATCGAGGATCACCTCCCCGAGTCGTACCGGCGCGAGCGCGCTCTGCCCGCGCTCGCCGAGGCGTACCGGATGGTGCACGAGCCGAAGAGCGAGGACGAGGCGCGCGCCGCCCGCCGCCGGCTCGCCTACGACGAACTGCTCTTCCTGCAACTCGCCGTCTTCATGAAGCGTCGCCAGTTGCGGTCCGAGTCGCGGGCGCCCGCGCTCAAGTGGACCGGAGCGATCGACCGGCACATCCGCCAGCGGTTCCCGTTCACGCTCACGCCGGGGCAGGAGGAGGCGCTCGCGGAGGTCGTGCGCGACCTGACCTCAGAGACCCCCGCGAACCGGCTGATCCAGGGCGACGTCGGCTCCGGCAAGACCGTGATCGCCCTCTACGCCATGCTGCTCGCCGTCGCCGGCGGGCAGCAGGCCGCCCTGATGGCGCCGACCGAACTGCTCGCCGAGCAGCACCACGGCGTCATCACCTCCGCTCTGGAAGGCTCACGCGTGCGGGTCGAGTTGCTCACCGGCTCCATGCCGCGGGCCGAGCGTGAAAGCGCGCTCGCCCGCATCGCGTCCGGAGACGCCGATCTCGTCGTCGGCACCCACGCCCTGCTCACCGAGTCCGTGCGCTTCCGCTCGCTCGCGCTGGGCGTCATCGACGAGCAGCACCGCTTCGGCGTGCACCAGCGGGCGACGCTGCGCCAGAAGGGCGCGGACGGCGCGATCACGCCCCACGTCCTCGTCATGACCGCCACGCCCATCCCGCGCACCCTCGCCATCACGCTCTTCGGCGACCTGGACGTCTCGACGATCCGCGGCCTGCCCCCCGGCCGGCGCCCGGTGACCACGCGCGTCGTCGCGCCGGAGAAGCGGCGCGAGGTCTACGAGTTCGTGCGCCGGCGCGTCGAGACCGGCGGGCAGGCGTACATCGTCGTCCCGACGATCGGCGACGAGCCGAGTGGGGGGGGCGAGGGCGAGATCGCCGACGTGCGCGGCGTGCTGCGCGAACTCGAGGCCGGACCGCTCGCCGGGCTGCGCCTCGCCGCCCTGCACGGCCGCCTCAAACGCTCGACCCGCGACCACCTGATGGCCCGCTTCCGCGCCGGCCTCGTCCACGCCCTCGTCGCCACCACCGTCATCGAGGTCGGCGTCGACGTGCCCAACGCCTCCGTCATGGTCGTCGAGCACGCCGACCGCTTCGGACTCGCACAACTCCACCAACTCCGCGGGCGCGTCGGGCGCGGCAGCCGACGCTCGGTCTGCATCCTCATCGCCGAAGGCTCGACGCCCGAGTCGCAGCGGCGGCTGCGCGTGCTGGCCGAGACGAACGACGGCTTCGTGCTCGCCGAGCGCGACCTCGAAATCCGCGGGCCGGGCGAGGTCTTCGGGGCGCGCCAGTCCGGCGCGGCCGCGCTGCGCGTCGCCGACCTCATGCGCGACCGAGAACTGCTCACCCTCGCCCGGCGCGACGCCCGAGACTGGATCGACCGCTCGCCCCGCCTCGACCGCATGGACGAGTCGCTCCTTCGACGGCGCGTCCTCAAGGCCCACGGCGCGGAGTTCGGCCTCGGCGACGTCGGCTGAGCAGGCGGCAGGTCAGAACGGCGGCTCGTCGTCCGTCATCGTGTCGTCGTCGAACGCCTCGGGGCCGCCGCCGTCGCGGAAGTTCTCGACCGGCCCGGCACGCGCCCCCGGCGCGAACGCCGCCGGCCCGCGCGGCTTCGGCTCCGGCGCGGCCGCCCTGGCCGCGTGCGACACCGACTCGTACCCGTCGTGCGCCGTGTGGTAGGGGTCGTGGTCCTTGAAGCGCGTCGCGCGCGAGTCCCACGTCAGTTTCACCAGCCCCGTCGGCCCGTTGCGCTGCTTGGCGACGATCAACTCCGCGAGGTTCACCTTCTCCGGGTTGGCCTGCTCCCACTCCTCATCGCCGCGGTGGTAGTACTCCTCGCGGTGCAGCAGCAGCACGACGTCCGCGTCCTGCTCGATGGAGCCCGACTCGCGCAGGTCCGCCATGCGGGGCCGGTTCCCCTCGCGGTGCTCGCTCGACCGGTTCAACTGCGCCAGGCAGACGACGGGCAGGTCGAGTTCGCGGGCGAGCGCCTTGATGCCGCGGCTGATGGCGGCGACCTCGACCTGCCGGCTCTCCCGAGCCGCCCCGGGCGCGGTGAGCAGCTGGAGGTAGTCGATCAGGATCGCCCGCACGCCGAACTGCGCCGCCATGCGCCGCGCCCGCGCCCGCAACTGAAGCACCGTCAGCGCGGGCGTGTCGTCGATGTAGATGGGCGCGTCGTGCAGTTCGCCGCAGACGCGCGTGAGCATCTCCCAATCGGTCGAGCGAAGGTCGCCCGTGCGCAGGCGTTGCAGGTCCAGCCCCGAGCGCGCGCTGATGAGCCGCTGCGCCAGCGACGAGCGCGACATCTCGAGGCTGAAAATGGCGACCGGCGCCCGCTTGGGGCTTCGCGGCGCGTGCGGCGGCCCGCCGAGCGCGATCTGCTCGGCGAGGTTGAGAGCAAGGGCAGTCTTGCCCATTGACGGTCTCGCCGCCAGGATCAGCATCTCGCCGGGGTGCAGACCGCTCAGCAACGCGTCCAGATCGGCGAAGCCGGAGGGCAGGCCCGTCAGGCCGCCCTGGCTCTCGATCGCTTCGAGCCGGTCCATCTCGCTCTGGAGGATCGCGTCGAGGCTCTGCGGGTCGTTCGTCCCCGGCTCGTGCGCGATCTCGAAGAGCGACTGCTCGGAACGGTCCAGCACCTCGCCCACGCCCTCCGGCCCGAGATGGCCGGCGTGGAAGGCGTCGTACAGCATGTGCCCCGCCGCCTCGATCAGCCGGCGCAGCCGGTGCTTGTCCGCAACGACACGCGCGTAGTGGCGCGCGTTCACCGCCGATGGCACACCCGACGCGAGTTCAACGAGGTACTCCTGCCCCCCGATGCCCTCGAGTTGGCCCCGGTCGCGCAGCGTGTCCACCAGTTGCACAACGTCGCACGTGCTGTGCTTGTCGCCGAGTTCCACGATCAGCCGGTAGATCGTCGCGTGCCGCTCGTGGTAGAACGCGTCCGGCGTCGTCACGATGCTCACCACGTCCGCGATCATCCGCGGGTCAAGCAGCAGCGAACCCAGCAGCGACATCTCCGACTCCGTCGAGTGCGGCGGAAGGCGGTCGAAGAGCCGGTCGAGTTTCAGTTCCGGGCGGGGCTGACGCCGGCCGGCGGGCGGGGCGTCGAATCCGTTCGTGGTGTTCACGGGCACAGTCTCGCGTCCTTGCCTGCTGGGGTGGGTGTGCCGACGGGCTGTCCACCCATTATGCAGACCTTCGCCTCGAAGGAAACAACGCCGTGCGCGATTCTCCGGCAGCCACTGTCGGTCGTAGCGTCCCGCCGAAGACGGTTGGGCTCCGCAAGCCCATGGCGTTCAAGGGGCGGGGCGAAACCCCCGATGACCTCACCTGCCCCCGTCAACTCGCGGCGTCGCCGCATTCGGGGGTCATCGCGTCCCTTCACCGGCCCGCTCCCGGGTCGGCCAGATCGGCAGCCCCAGGCGTCCGCAACCTCCCGGCGACGCGCCCAGGGCCTTGCGTCGGAGACTGCCCGATGAAGCCACGGGCCCAGTTGACAGCCGCGGAGGTCGCCAGCCTCTACGAGTCGCTGAACCGGCGTCTGGACGCCATCGGCATCGAGACGCAGCCCCAGGTCGCCGCCCAGATACTCGAACTCACCGGCGACCCCAACTCCGGACTCGCCCAGTACGCCGAGGTCATCCGCACCGACGCGGCCCTGAGCGGGCGGCTGCTGCGGATGGTCAACTCCGCCTTCTTCGCCCAACGCTCGCCCGTCACCACCGTCGATCGCGCCTGCGTCCTGCTCGGCATCGGGAGGCTTCGCGCCGTCGCGCTCGGCTTCTACCTGAGCCGTGCGGCCGCATCCTCGGCCTCCCAGACCATCTCCCGCGAGGTCTGGGGGCAGTCCGTCTTCAGGGCTTGCTTCGCGGCGGAACTCGCCCGACGCGTCTGCCCGATGCTCGCCTCCGAGGCGTTCGTCGTCGGGCTGATGCTCGACGCGGGCCTCCCGCTGATGCACAAACTCCTCGGGGCTCCGTTCGACGCCATCTATTCGCGAAGACTGCCCCCGGCCAAGCAGTTCCGGGTCGAGACCGAGATGCTGCCGTACACGCACGTCGATCTGGTGACGACGCTCGTGCGACGGTGGAGACTGCCCGAGGTTCTCGCCAATCCGATCGAGTGGCATCACGTGCACCCGAGCGAGACCGAGAGCGATGCGTCGAGCCATCGGCTGCACCCGGTGGCGTACTTCGCCGGCGTCGTCGATCTCGCCGACGACGGGTCGCTCAGGCAGCAGTCGCCGATGCCGACGCTCGCCGCGTCGGTGCTCGGCATGACGTCGGACGAGGTCGGGAACGCGGCCCGGGCCGCGGCCCGCGAGTACCGCGCCGTCCTTTCGCTCTTCGACGGCGTGGCGGACGCGGTGTCGCGGATCGACACGCTCGCCGAGCGCGTCCACGCCGAGCTCGTCGATCTCGTGGACTCGGAGACAGGCCGCGGATTCGAGGAAGCCTGCCGCGCCCGAACGATGTGCTTCAGCCTCGGCGGCGGGCCGGTCGAGATCGAGGCCGAACCCGACGGCGGCGGCACGATCTACATGCTCGATTCCACCGGCGGCCGGCTCGCTTCGTACCGGTTTGAGCCGTCGCGCGAGACGCCGGACTCGCTGCTCAAGGCCCTGGGCCTTGAGCCGGACCCGAACGACGAAGCGGATGGCGTCGCACGGTTCCTGCGCGACCTCGCCGCCTGACTCCTCGTACAGATTGTGAGACGCCGTTGCGCACAGATGGGGTGAAGAGGGAAGCGTCCTCAACCCGTGGGCGTGACAGTCGCGGCGCGGTGTGTCGCGGGAGACGTATGGGGCGTGGCGACGCCGAAGGCGTGCAATAACCAGAGCCAGGGGCAACGCCCCTGGTGCGGTGCGCTGTGCGTTGCGAGCCGCATCGCGGCGGCCGAGCAGCGGCGACGCGCGCGACGGGTTGGCGCGCCCTTGCAGGGCTTGTGCGGTCGTGTGTCGCGGTCCAGGGGCGTTGCCCCTGGCTCCGGTTGGTGCACGCCGTTGGCGTGGTGGAGAGGGCTGTTCGGGGTTGCCCGAGAGCGTCGGGGCAACCGTTCTCCGAAGCAGGCGAGGCCCGGCTGAGTCGAGAGTGCGGAGGGGAAAACCGCCACGGAGTGGCGCGGTGCCGGCAGCGCACGGACTTCACCGATCCGTATCACGCGCCCCGATCCGATCGCCGGGCCGCCTCACGCGGCCTGCGCCGCAGGCTCATGCGCTTCGCCGGCTGACTCGTCGCCGGCGGTCGGATTGAGCGCGGCGTCGAGCCGCTCCATCGCCAGCCCGACGCGCGAGACGCGCAGCCCGAAGTTCTCCCCCACCTTCACCGCCGTGCCAGACCCGATCACCCGGTTGTTCACCAGCAGTTCCAGTTCGTGGTCGGCCCGCTTGTCCAGTTCGATGATCGCACCGGGAACCAGCGCCAGCACCTCGCGCATCGACAGGTCCCGCTCGCCCAGCCGGACGATCACAGGCACTTCCAGCGTCAGGATCGTCCGCAGGTCCGCTTCGGTCATCGTTGCGCTCATCGGCGGTCTCTCGCGCTCGCTTGAACACCGCGGGCGCAATCCGTGCGCACGGACACCCCGCACCGGCACGGCTCGCAACCCGCGTGCCAGGCTCAGCTCTCGTACCGGCCCACGATCAGCGTCACATTGTGCCCGCCGAAGCCGAACGTGTTGTTCATCGCGTACCGCACGCGCCGTTCCCGCGCTTCGTGCGCCACCAGGTCCACGTCGAACGACTCGTCCGGCCTGTCCAGGTTGATCGTCGGCGCGACCACGCCGTCACGCACCGCGTGGATGCACGCGATCGTCTCCACCGCACCCGACGCCCCGAGGCAGTGCCCGTGCATCGACTTCGTCGAACTCATCAGCAGCCGCCCGCCCGTCGAGCGACGCGCGTGGTCGCCGAACACCTTGAGCACGGCGGCGACCTCCGCCTTGTCGCCCAGCGGCGTCGATGTCCCGTGGGCGTTCACGTAGTCGATCGCGTCCGCGCCGATCCCGGCGTCTTCGAGCGCCCAGCGCATCGACCGGGCCGCCCCGCTCCCCTCCGCGTCCGGCGCGGTGATGTGGCTCGCGTCCGAACTGTTCCCGAAGCCGACCACCTCGGCGTGGATCGTCGCCCCGCGCCGCCTGGCGTGCTCCTCCGTCTCCAGCACGAACATCGCCCCGCCCTCGGCGAGCACGAACCCGTCGCGCCCCGCGTCGAACGGGCGGCTGGCCCGCTCCGGCTCGTCGTTGCGCGTCGAGAGCGCCCGCATCGTCATGAACGCGCCGATGCACAGCGGCGTCACCGCCGCCTCCGACCCCCCCGTCAGCATCACGTCCGCAAGCCCCGCACGCATGTAGCGCACCGCGTCGCCCATCGCGTGCCCCGAACTCGCGCACGCCGTCGCGTGCGCCGACGCCGGCCCCCGAAGCCCGTAGCGGATGGACGCGTTCCCGGCCACCGCGTTCACCATGAGTTTCGGCACCGTGAACGGGCTGAGCCGGTCCGGCCCGCGCTCCACCAGCGTGTGCAGCCCGTCCTCGATCGTGCCGATCCCGCCGACGCCCGAGCCGATGACCACGCCGCACCGGTCCCCGTTCTCGCGAGCAAAGTCAACGCCTGAGTGTCGGACGGCCTCCTCCGCCGCGGCCAGCCCGAAGACCGTGCAGCGGTCGAGCCGCTTGACCTCACGCGCATCGAGCACCGATGTGGGATCCCAGTCCTTGACCTGCCCGGCGATCTTGACGGCCCACTTCGCCTCGTACGGCGCAAACTCCTCGCCCACGATGCGGCTGATCCCGCTCCGACCCTCGCGCATGCCCGCCCAGGTCGACGCGGCATCCGCGCCGAGGTTCGTGACGGCCCCGAACCCCGTGATCACGATCCGCGGTGTGTCCGTGCTTCGGCTTGGCATCGCGTTCATCGGTCCCGTGGCTCGCCGGGCCGCCCCGGCGGGCGCGCGGGCATCCCGAGAGACTCGCGCACCGCGAGCCTCACTCGATCCCGTGCGCCTGCTTGATGAAGTCGATCGCCTCGCCCACGGTCTTGATCTTCTCGGCCTGGTCGTCCGGGATCGAGGTCTCGAACTCGTCCTCGAACTCCATGACCAGTTCGACCGTGTCGAGACTGTCCGCGCTCAGGTCTTCCACGAAACTCGTCTCGCGCGTGATCTTCGACTTGTCCGCGCCCAACTGCTCGGCGACGATCTCGATCACTTTCGCTTCGATCTCTTGTTCGGTCACGCGTGCACTCTCCGGCGGCGCAAACCCCCGGCCCGACCGCCCGGTCGGACCCCGGCGCCGTATGGCGGCCCCAAGTCTAGCCGAAACCCCCCAACCCTGCCACGGACCCCGCCCGACCCCCCCTCGGACGCGATCGACCCTCCTCCGCGGTCTCCACACCGGACCCCGCGACCCGACGGTTATGCGGATTGTGCCGCCCCTTTGCTGGGCGGATGCCCGTGGCGCGTGCAAACTGGGAGTGGAATGGACGATACAGCCATCGCGAACGGCCTGCCCGGTCGTGCGGCCTGTCCGGCCGCGGGTGGCGTGTCGTGGGGAGACGACGATCGGGCACTACCCGTCGCGGCGAGGAGAATGCCATGGCCGGCATGCCGCGTGAACCCGAAGCATTCGCCGAGAGGGTCGCAACTCTCCTGCGCGAGATCCACCCGGGCGTGAAGATCCAACTCTCAGGCCCACGCGAGATCCTCGTCAACGGCCGGCGACTCGACCTTGAAAACGTCTACCGAATGGTCGCCACCGAGCCGACCCGCGGCGACGAGATCGTCCGCCACTACCTCGAGCAACTCTTCGCCGAGGACGCCACAAACGCCGTCACCATGACCCTCGACTTCGCCCGCCCAAGGATCATGCCCCGCATCCAGCCCGAGTCCATCTTCAACCACCTCGACCGCCACATGGTCGCCCACGTCCCCTTCGTCAACGGCACCGTGATCGTCTTCGTCACAGACCTGCCCCAGATGACCGTCAGCATCACCACCGAGCAGACCCTCCGCTGGGGCCTGGACATCGACGAGGTCGAGCAGATCGCCCGCGCAAACCTCCAGCACTACACCTCCGAACTCGAGGTCCAGTTCATCGAGTCCAAGGAGGGCGGACGGGCCGCCATCGTCTCCGAGCAGGACGGCTACGACGCCGCACGACTCCTCCTCGGCGGCCTCTGGGAGCGCCTCGCCCCGCAACTCGGCGGCGACTTCCTCGTCGCCACTCCCGCACGCGACATGTTCATCGCCCTCTCACGCGACCCGCGCGAGTTCGTCGACCGCGTCGGCGGACGCGTCGCCCAGGACTACCGCCGACTCCCATACCCCATCACCAACGACTTCTTCTACGTCACCCGCGACGGCATCGCCGGCACCCGCTCAGAACGCGAAGCCAACGGCGAAGCGGCGTAACGCAGCCCCGCCGGACGGCCACCTACCCTTGCCTTCGATGATCCTCCTCATCGACAACTACGACTCCTTCACCTGGAACCTCGTCCAGCGGCTCGGCGAGATCGAGCCTGCTCTCGCGCTCGGGCGCGACCTCGTCGTCGTCCGCAACGACAAGATCACTCCCGACCAGGCCGACGCGCTCGACTACGGGCGCGGCCCGGATCGGCTCATCATCTCGCCCGGGCCAGGCTCGCCGGACGAGGCAGGCGTCTCCGCCGAGATGATCCGCCACTACGCAGGCCGCATCCCCATCCTCGGCGTCTGCCTCGGGCACCAGTGCATGGGCGCGATGCACGGCATGGCCGTCGTCCGACACTCCCTCCAGATGCACGGCAAGACCAGCCTCGTCCACCACGACGGCCGCGGCGTCTTCCGCGGGCTGAGCAACCCCTTCCTCGCCACCCGCTACCACTCCCTCATCGTCCGCGCCGACGACGCCCCGTCCCCCGGCTGGGAGGTCTCCGCCTGGACCGAAGACCCCACCGGACCCGGCGGCACGCCCGAACGCATCGTCATGGGCCTGCGACGCGTCTGGGGCGGCGAGGCGCCGCCCCTCGAAGGCGTCCAGTTCCACCCCGAAAGTTTCCTCACCGACGAAGGCCCGACGCTCCTGCGCAACTTCCTCGAGGCCTGACGGCGACTCGACTCTTCTGAATGTCCACTCTCCACTGTCCACTCTCCAGTGTCCCCGGTACCCTTCCCCCGCCATGATCCACCCCGCCCCCACGACGAAGATCGACCCCCGCCACGCCCGCGGCACGCTCCTCGAACTGCGACCCGAGACGGCCACCAAGCCCGCCTTCGCAGTCATCACGATCCCGAACACGCGCTACGAACTGCATCTCATCCCGAAGAGCGCGATCGCTACGCAGCCGGGCAAGCGCATCGTCGGGACGATCCACGCCCGCGCCAAGCGCATCGACGAGGTCGGCACGGGCGGGCGATATGTCGAGCCGGTGGCGGGACGGCCGCGCCGCGTGCAGGGCGTGGTCGTAGCCGTCGAGACGTCGACCAACGAGATCGTGGTGAACGCGGGCGTGCCGATCCACTGCCGCCCGACCGACCCGCGCCAGAAAGCGGCCGACTTCCGCGAGGGACAGTTCGTCAGTTTCGACGTGATGGAGGGCGCGGAGTTCGCCCCGCTCGCCTGACGGTCAGCCTCGCGCCCGGTCGTACAACTCGCCGACCTTCGCCCAGTTGACGACGTTCCACCACGCCGCGACGTAGTCGGGCCTGCGGTTCTGATAGTGCAGGTAGTAGGCGTGCTCCCAGACGTCGAGGCCGAGGATGGGCGTGCCGCCGCACCCGGCCGCGTCGCCGATGGCGTCCTTCATCGCCGGGTTGTCCTGGTTCGCGGTCGAGCAGACGGTCAGTTTGCCGCCCTTCTCGACGCAGAGCCACGCCCAGCCGGAGCCGAACCGCGTCGTCGCGGCCGCGGCGAACTTCTCCTTGAAGCCGTCGAACGAACCGAAGGCCGAGGCGATCGCGTCGCCCAGCGCACCGGTCGGCGTTCCCCCCCCTCCCTTGCCCGTCGGCGCCATCACCTGCCAGAAGAGCGAGTGGTTCGCGTGCCCGCCGGCGTTGTTGCGCGCCGCCGCGCGACGATCATCCGGCGCCTCGCGGAGCCGTCGGCAGACCTCCCACGGATCGCCCACGCTCGCCAGCGGCGTGCCTTCGAGCGCCTTGTTCGCGTTGGCGACGTAGGCCGCGTGGTGCTTGCCGTGATGAATCTCCATCGTGCGCGCATCGACGTGCGGCTCCAGGGCCGCGTGCGGGTAGGCCAGGTCGGGCAGCGTGAAGGCCATGTGATCCTCCCGTGGGTTGAGTACCGACTGAAATGCGAACAAGAGGTCGCAGCCGAAAAAGAAGGCCGCCCCCTTGTGCTCGCGCCGATTCTAGGTACACTGACAGTCCTCTCGGCCGGTGTGTCGAGCGGCAGGGATGCTCGTTCGGTCAGCCGAGAGTCTGTTGCCACGACGAACGGAATCAGGTGGACCGGCGGGGCGGAGTTCCCGCGGGCTTGGGAGTGCTTCGGCGTCGCGGCTGCGGCTCGTGCGGGGTTGTTTGGACCGATTCTAAACGCTGTGTGGAACAATCGGCCTCCAAGGCCGTAAGAAATGCGACCGGGTGCGTTTTCCCGGGATGGTGGTACGGGGCGTGGGGGCGGCCCCGAAAAAACACCGGGCTGCGGTACGCCCGGTTCGTGGGAGGCCTTGGCGGCCGGTGCCGCCAGGGAAAGGGCAGAAGCCCGCGCGGCCGGAGGCTGCGCGGTAACTGGTGGGAGCACAGATTGATCCGTCCGGCCCGGCCGGGCGAAGGGTAAGAAGATGAGGAACGTCACTGGCAGGAAGCTGAGTCCGCTTGAGCAGGTGCGTCGCCGCCACCGGGTGGGTGTCGCCGCGCCGTCCCAGGGCCGGGCCGAGGGCAAGGCCGCGCCCACGCGTCGGCTGAGCGTCGAGGACGAGCGGCTGCTCAAGCACCTGCTCACGCACGAGCAGGACTTCATCGACAGCCCCGTCTTCTACGAGGCGGACGCGGACACCAAGATCTACGACCAGGCGCCGGACATCCAGAAGCCGGACACCTCCTGGTACCACCCCGTGATGGACGACATCTCCTCCGCGCGCGGACGCACCGTGAAGAGCGCTCAGCAGGTCATCCTGACCGGGGCCGAGGAGCGCGTGCTCTTCCACCAGTTCAACTACGCGCGCTACCGCGTCTGGAAACTCCAGCAGGAAATCTGGTCCAGCCCCGCGCGCCAGCCCACGCCCGAGCAGGCGGCGGAGGTCCTCGCGTGGCACCGCAAGGCCGACCGCATCCGCGAGCAGATCGCGGAGACCAACCTCGCCCTGGTGCTGGCGATGGCCAAGCGCACCCGCATGAGCGAGGTGGACTTCGCCGATCTCGTCAGCGAGGGCAACATGGCGCTGCTCCGCGCCGTCGACAAGTTCGACGCCGGCCGCGGCTACAAGTTCTCGACCTACGCCTGCCGCGCCATCCTCAAGGCCTTCAGCCGCCAGGGCATGAAACTCTCGAAGTACCGCCAGCGGTTCCCGACCGACTTCGACCCCAAACTCGAGCGGTCCAACTTCGTCGAGGCCAAGCGGGAGAACTTCGAGAAGGACGCCGCCGAGGAGGTCAAGCGGATCGTCGTCGAGAACCGCGCCGACCTGACCGACGTCGAGCGGACCGTGATCGAGCACCGCTTCGGGCTTGAATCCGGCGACGGCGAGAAGCCCATGACGCTCGAGCAGGTCGGGCAGATCATCGGCGTCACCAAGGAACGCGTCCGCCAGATCCAGAACAAGGCCATGGAGAAGATCCGCCTGACGCTGGAAGCCGGCTTCCTCGGCAACCGCCCCGAGGAGGAACCTCCCGCCCCCGAGGGAGGCGACGAAGCCTCCAACGGCGAAACGCTCGAAACCCCCGTCGGCGCTGAGTGATGCCGATGGTTCCGACGGTTGCCCCCGCGGCCCCGCCCCTTTCGGACGGGGCCGCTTTCACGCGCGAACACCGGGGAACCACCCCCGCGCCTCACGCGAACCGGCTTCGGGCGCGAGCCGTCACCGACGGTCTTCCCGCGCCCACCCCGTCGCCGGAAGCCGCGTCAACGGCTAATCTACAGGCTCCCCGCGACGCGGGGTGCCGGAGGAGCGAACGCCCATGACCGTCCACACGGACGCCCAGACCGACGCATCGCACGTGGGGCACGTCGCCCTGCCCGTGAAGAAGAAGTCCGACCCCCACGCCACGCGCTGGGGCAAGTTCCTGCAGGCCACGATCAAGTTCGAGGCTTCCGACCTCATCATGAAGACGGGGCAGCAGCCGAAGATCCGCCTGCGCGGCGCGCTCAAGGCGCTCGACACACCGCTCGTCGATGAGGACGAGTTCTGGGGGATCGCCCGCGCGATCCTCACCGAGGAGCAACTCGAGGACCTGCACCGCTTCGGATCGGTGGACTTCGCCTACGACTACGACGAGACCTGCCGGTTCCGCGTCAATCTCTTCATGGCCCGCGGGCGCCTCTCGATCGCCGCCCGGCGCATCACCAGCAACATCCTGCCCTTCGAGGGCCTGCACCTGCCCGCCGTCATGGGCCAGATCGCGCTCCAGCCGCAGGGGCTGGTGCTGCTCTGCGGCGTGACGGGGTCGGGCAAGTCCACGACCATCGCCTCCATGCTCGACTACGTGAACCAGCGCAAGCCCGTGCACATCGTCACGATTGAGGACCCGATCGAGTACCTGTTCTCCGACAAGGTCGCCACGATCAACCAGCGCGAGATCGGGATCGACGTGCTGGACTTCAAGATCGCCCTGCGCGCCCTGGTGCGCGAGAACCCCGACATCGTGCTCATCGGCGAGATGCGCGACGCCGAGACCTTCGAGGCCGCCCTCATGGCCGCCGAGACCGGGCACCTCGTCTACGGCACCATCCACGCCAGTTCGACGACGCAGACCTTCAGCCGAATCTACGGCCTGTTCGAGCAGGACGAGGTCGAGGGCATCCGCAAGATTCTCGCCTACCAGATGCGGGCCTTCGTCTATCAGAAACTCCTCCCCACCCTGCACGAGAACATCCACCGCATCCCCGCCATCGAGATCCTGATCAACGACGCCGTCGTGCAGAAGTTCATCCTGGAGGGGCGCGAGGGCGAACTCCGCGAGTACCTGAACTCGATCGAGGCCCGCCAGCGCGGCATGGTGGACTTCAACCAGTCCCTGGTCGATCACGTCGAGAAAGAGTACATCCACATGCGCGTCGCCATCGACGCCTCGCCGAACGTTGACGAACTCATGATGCGGCTCAAGAAACTCGGCTAGCCGCGCAGCACCAGGCCCGCGCGCCGCACGCCGGGCCTCCACCACGAAGGAACCTCCAGCGGTGAGCGCACCAACCGACTACCTCGCGGCGTTCGGCGCACCGGACGCACCCGGCACGCACGCGCTGCTCCTCGCGCAGCAGGCCTACCTCCTCGTCTCGCCCTGGAAGCCCGTCCTGCTGCTCCTGCCGTTCATCGGATGGGCGTGGCTCATCTCCTCCGTCTACGACAAGCACGCCGCCCGATTCCACCTCGGGCGCGAAAAGTGGGCCGCCGTCCACCTGTGCCTCGGCGTGCTCGCCATCATCGTCGCCCTTGCGATCCCGATGAAGAGCGAACTGTCGTTCTGGCTCGGACTTTTCCTCGAGATCGTCGTGCTCGGCATCAGCGTCGCGGTCTTCCCGCTCCTGACCAACAAGGACGAGCGCGTCCCCGAGCAGCACCGCCTCCGGCTCGACTTCTCGAAGATGGCCGAGGCACGACGCGCGAAGAAGGAGACCAGGCAGATCGGCTCCTCGGAGATCATCGTCCGCCTCCCCGACGGCAAGCCCATCCCCGTTCCCGAGGCCGAATCGCCCGAGTTCGAGGTCCGCGTCGCGGCCGAGCAGGTCGTCCTCCGCGCCAGCGAGGCCCGCGCCGCCGAGGCCGACCTCGCCCCGGGACGCGACGGCACGTACGTCAACGTCTTTCTCGTGGACGGCGTGCGCACCGCGGGCGGCACCACGCCCGCAGCCGACGCCGTGAAGGTCATCGATTTCTGGAAGAGCGCCGCCGGGCTGGACGTGAACGACCGCCGCCGCAAGCAGACCGGCCACTGCTCCTACGACCGCGAAGAGGAGAAGCACAGGCTCCGCGTCCGCACGGCGGGCGGGCAGGGCGGCATGACCCTCAACCTGCTCTTCGACCCGGAGAAAGCCGTCCGGCGCAAGGCCGACGAACTGGGCCTGCTCGAGCAGCAGGCCGAGGAACTCCGCGCCATCGTCGAGGATGGCGCGGGCGTCGTGCTCGTGGCGGCGATGCCCGACGGCGGCGGCACCACGCTCATCTACTCCCTCACCCGCATGCACGACGCCTACACGACCAACGTGCAGACGCTCGAGTTCGAGACGCAGGGCGTCATCGAGGGCGTGCGGCAGAACGTTTTCGACCCGACCAAGGAAGGACAGGAGTTCTCCACGCTCGTGCGCTCGATCATGCGCCGCGACCCCGACGTCGTGAGCATCACCGATCTGCCCGACGCGCTCACCGCAAAGGAGATCACCCGCGCCGATCAGGACCGCACCCGGACCTACGTCCTGCTCCGCGCCAACGGCGCCCTCCCCGCCGTCCAACTCTGGATGAAGGCCGTCGGCGATCCCGCCTCGGCCTCCGCGTGCCTGCACGGCGTCGTCGCCGTCCGACTCTGCCGCAAACTCTGCATCAACTGCCGCGTCGCCTACCAGCCCTCCGCGGACATGCTCAAGAAACTGGGCCTCCCCGCGGACAAGGTCAAGCAACTCTTCAAGAAGGGCGGGCAGGTGCTCATCAAGAACAAGCCCGAGACCTGCCCCGTCTGCCAGGGCGTCGGCTACGTCGGGCAGGTGGGGTTGTTCGAGGTCTACCGACTCGGCGATGCCGAACGCGACCTCATCAAGAGCAACAACCTCGCCGGCCTGCGAGCCGAACTCCGCAAGAAGCAACTCCCGACCATCCAGCAGGCCGCCCTCCGCAAGGCCATCGACGGCATCACCAGTGTCGAGGAGGTCGTCCGCGTCACGACCGAAGCCAAGCCCCAGCAGGAAAACCGGCCCCCCGCCGACGCCGCCCAGCCCGCAGGAGCCTGACCCATGTTCATGAGCCTTCTCGCCATCGCCGTCATCGGCCTGCTGGGCTACATCTGGATGACCCGCGGGTTCTTCTCCGCGCTCATCCACATGGTCTGCGTCATCATCGCCGGCGCGATCGCGTTCGCCTTCTGGGAGCCCCTCTCCCACCTCATCCTCGCCAAAGGCCCCGAGGACCGGAAGTTCACCGCCTTCGTCCTCGGCACCGCGTGGGCGTGGGGACTCGTGATCCCGTTCGCCGTGTCGCTCGCCCTCCTCCGCCTCGGCGTGGACAAACTCATCCCCGCGAACGTGCAGGTCCAGTCCACCGTCTCCTACGTCGGCGGCGCGGCGTGCGGCGCGGTCTCCGGCGTCATCACCGCCGGGATCGTCGTCATCGCCCTCGGCACCATGCGCATGTCCTCCGACTTCCTCGGCTACCAGCCCATCCGGTACCAGGGCGAGAGCCTCCAGCGCGCCGGCGGCCTGATCGTCCCGGTCGATCGCATCGTCGGCGGCCTCTACGGGCGCCTCTCCGAAGCCGCCTTCCGCACCGGTCAGCCGCTCGCACGCTGGTACCCGGACGTCTCGCACACCGCCGCCGTCATGCGCCTCACCGACCGCCAAGGCCGCGCGAAGAACTACGCCCGCCCCGCCGAGTTCGAGGTCATCCGCCGCTACCGCGTCGGCGGCGAGGGCGTCAGCGTCGCCGAACTGCTCCGGGATTCGTGGGGCGTCCGCCCGCACGAAGCCAGGATGCTCGACGGCAAGCCCTACCCGTCCGGCTCGCGCATCGAGGGCGTCGTCATCGACTTCAAGCCTGGCATCAAGGAGAAGCACGGCCAGGTCGTCATGGGCGAGGGGCAGATCTGGATCGTCGCCGAGCACACGCAGACCGGCGACCGCCTGAACATCCACCCCGCCGGGGTCGTCGCCAAGGCCGCGCCCGGCGACATCGCCTTCGGACGATTCCGATTCGACTCGGAGGTCTTCGTCGCCTCCGCCGGCGCGGCACTCGAACCGATGGCCTTCGAGTTCATCGTGCCGCCGGGCTACGAGCCGATCGCGGTGTATGTCCGCAACATCCGGAAGGAACTCACCGGCGGCAACGTCGCCACCTACCGCACCGCCGCGGATCGGGACCGTGACGTGCCCTCAGGCTCGATCCTCAAGACCGGCGGGGGCGGCGGGCCGCTCGACCGATCGATGGCCACCACCATCGGCACGGGGCGCCAGAGCGACGAGGCCGCCCGCGCCGCGGGCATCTCCGACGTCAACAACCTCGTCGGCCGCTACGTCATCCAGAAGGGACGCGAGAAGAGCCTCCAGATCGGCGAGAACAACGGCATCATCGGAGGCGAGGAGAAGTTCGCCCCCGCCGAACTCCAGGGCGGGCCCACCATCGACCGGCAGTTGCAGATCCGCACCTTCGAGATCAACCGTGGAACGGTCATGGTCCAGGTCGACGTCGGCCGCGGCCGACCCGCGAGCCTGCTCTCGCCCGCCGCCGCCGCCGCCGGACGCGACGACGCCCCGTTCCTCGTCGATGCGCAGGGCACCCGCTACCCCGCGGTCGGCTTCTTCTACGAGGACAACGAACTCGTCTACATGCGATACACGCCCGGCAAGCCCATCCGGGGCATCTCCGAACTCCAGGACGCCCGTGTGATGATCTCCGCCAGCCGACCCGACCAGAGACTCACGCTCCTCTTCCTCTGCGACCAGGGCGTGGACCTCTCCGCCTTCTCGCTCGGAGACAAGGCCGTCGTCGTCCTCGACCCCCCCTTGAAACTCGAACGCGCGCAACGCTGAACGACCGCACGCACCTCCCCACATCCCACGACACACAGAGAAAGCCCCCCGCGCTCGGCACGGGGGGCTTGTTCGTCGACGGCACGGGTCCTTCGACTACTCCTCGTCGCGGCGTGAACGGCGGCGGGCAGGACGCCCGTCACCCTCGGCCGCACCCACCGCCCCGCCCCTGCCGCCCTTCTGCTTGCCGGGCCGCTTCTCGATGAGATTCCCCTCGTTGTCGAACTCCATCTCCTCGCGCTGGTCCTCCTCGATCTTCCGATCAGGCACCACCCACACCTTCACGTCCGCCTCCAGGTCCGTGTCGAACTTGACGTGCACGTCGTAGGTGTCCACCCGCTTGATCGTCTGCGGCAGCCGCACCTCGCGCGGCTTGACCGGGTAGCCAAGCCCCGTCAGCGCGGTCGCGATGTCCTGCTGCGTCACCGCCCCGTACAGGATGCCCTGGTCGTTGCACGAACGCTCCAGCGTGATCTCCACCCCCGCAAGCCGGCCGATGATCCCCTCGCGCTGCTTGCGAAGTTCGGCCAGTTGCTTCTCCGCCGCGGCGCGCCTGGCGGCCAGCGCCGCCAGCCGCTCCTCCGAAGGCTCCGTCGCCATCCCCATCGGCAGCAGGTAGTTCCTCGCATACCCCACCCGCACCGACACCACGTCCCCGACGATCCCGAGGTTGTCCACGTTCTCCGTCAGCAGCAACTGCACGCTCTTGCTCGCCATCGCGTTTCCTTTCGCTGTCCTCGCCCGTGCCCGAAGACACGGGAAGTTGAGGAGCCGGTCAGCCCGGCCCCAACGCTCCGCGACGGACCACCCGCCGCGCCCAGTCGTTCCCTTCGGCCTTCCCCCTCCGGCCTCCGCCCTCAGAACGGAATGTCATCGTCCGGCGGCGGCTCGTCCGCCTGCTGCGGCGCACCGCGCCGGCCCGCGCCCGCGCCGACCGGCCGCCCCTCGCCGCCGTCGCCGTCGGACTTGCTGTCCACGAAGTGAAAGTTCTCGATCACGACCCGCAACTTCGACCGCTTCGAGCCGTCGTTCTTGTCCTCCCACTGGTCGAGTTTCAGTCGGCCCTCGATGAAGATGGGGCGGCCCTTCTTGAAGTACTGCCCGATCATCTCGGCGGTCCGACCCCACGCTTCGCAGTCGATGAACGTTGTCTCCTCGCGGTTCTCACCGTCCGCGCTCTTCCAGCGCCGGTTCACCGCAAGCCCGATGTTCGCCACCGCCTGGTTCCCCCCAGTGTGGCGGACCTCCGGGTCGCGGGTCAGGTTCCCCATCAGCAGCACCTTGTTGAAGTTCCCGGCCATCTCGGCCTCCTTGTCTGGGGCGGTCTCCCCGCCCGCCGGAGTCTAGCAGAACCCGAACCTGCACGCCGCCTCCTCGACCAGCCCCCTGCTCAGACCTCCTCATCGTCCTCGGCGGTCGCCGTGGCGGTCTCGCCGCCCTCGCCCTCGGCCTCCACGTCGGCCTCGGACTCCTCCTCGGGCCGACCGAGGGTCGCCCCCGCCCCCTCCCGGGCGTCGCGTTCGGCCGCCCGCTCGGCCCGCAGTTTGGCCTCGACCTTCAGTTCCTCGCGGGCGTCCGCCGAGAGCATCTCCTCCTCGGTCAGGTGGTCGGCCTTTGTGACCAGCACCCGCAGCAGCCGCTCCGAGAGGTTGCAGTCTCGCTCGATCTGGGCGATCGACGCCCCCGGCGCGATGAAGTAGACAAGCAGGTACACGCCCCGCTTCTGCTTGTCGATCTCGTACGCCAGCCGGCGCTCGTCCCACTTCTTCATCGCCACGACGCGCGCGTGCGCACGCCCGAGGATCTCCTCGATGTGCGACACGACCCCGCCGAGGTCCACCGCCTCGGACTGGCTGATGAGGAACATCCCCTCGTACTGATGCATCACCTGCTCTGCCATCGCTCCGTTTCCTTTCCGCGGCCGCGCCGCGGCCTGCATGGTCCCGTCATTGCGCCGATCACCCTCCGGTCCAGCCGGGGTCGATCGGGGCTTGCTCGTCCTGCTTCGACTCGGGGCCGCGCCCACGCGGCTCGGCCCGCACGTTGAACCTGTTCATCGCGGCCTCGATCCCCTCGGCCGCGAACACCTCGGCCGCCTCCGCCGCGCGATCCAGCGCGGGCGAGACGGCCGCCATCTCCTCCTCCGTGAACCTGCCCAGCACGTAGTCCGCCTGGTCCATCATGGGCGGCGAGGCCCCGATCCCGACCCGGCACCGCGCGTACACGTCCGTGCCCAGCCGCTGCGTGATGTCCGACAGCCCGTTGTGCCCGCCCGCGCCGCCGGACGCGCGCAGGCGGATCGATCCGGGCGGGAGCGCGACGTCGTCGGTCACGACCAGCACGTCCTTCGCCGGGTCGAGCTTGTAGAAACGCACCGCCTCGGAGACGGCGATCCCCGAGCGGTTCATGTAGGTGACCGGCTTCATCAGCAGGCACCGCTCGCCCCGCACCACCGCCTCCACGCAGTCGGCGTTGAAGCGCGAGCGCACAGGCTCCGACGGCGCGTGCCGGCGGACGAGACGGTCCACGACCATCGCGCCCGCGTTGTGCCGCGTCCGCTCGTAGCGCTGCTCCGGGTTGCCTAGTCCGACGATCATCTTCATGCCCGGCGATCCGATCGGCTGCCCCGCCACTCCGTGGCGAATCGGGTACCCCGCCACTCCGTGGCGGACTCCGCTGCTCTCAGTCCTCCTTCTCCTCCTCGCGCTTCTTCTCGGTGATGACTTCCGGCGCCGCCGGCGCCTCGGTCGGCGCCGCCTCCGCCACCTTCTCTTCCACCTGCACCGTGATCTGCGCCACCACCGCGTGCGGGTCCGTCACCAGCGTCATGCCCGAAGGCAGCGGCACGTCAGCGGCCGCCATCGAGTGGCCCGCCTCCAGCCCCGATACGTCCAGTTCCAGGTACTCGGGAATGTCCGAGACCGCGCACTCGATCTCCAGTTCCGTGGTCGGGTGCATCAGGATCGCCCCCGCGGTCTTCAGGCCGACCGCCTCGCCGATCAGGTGCAGCGGCACGCGCGTCTCCACGCGGTCGGTCAGCGACACCCGCGCGAAGTCCGCGTGCACGATGTTCGAGCCGAGGTAGTCGTACTGCACTTCCTTCAGCAGCGCGACCTGCGGCGTTCCGCCGTCGATCGCGATCTGGAAGACCTTCTCCCCCTTGTGCAGGTGGAGCAGGGCGTCCTTCGCGTCCAGGTGCACCGAGGCCGGCGCCTCCCCGTGCCCGTAGAGCACCGCGGGCAGGCGGCCGCCCTGGCGCAGCCGGCGGGCGTAGCGGGAGCCGACCCGATCGCGGGTCGAAGCGTGCAACATCGTCGCGTTCTCATGCATGGCTGTGCTTCCTTCACCGACCGTTCACCGGTCGAAACTCGTTGCGTCTCCGTGCGGGCGGCTCATCGCTTCACGCCCGCCGCCGGCCCGAACAGGGCCGACACCGATTGGTTGTTGTGGATGCGGTGGATGGCCTCGCCCAGCAGCCCGCCAACGCACAACTCGACGAGCCGGTCGCGGATCGGCGCGGCCCGGTCGCCCAGAGGGATCGTGTTCGTGAAGACCAGCCGCGAGATGGGCGACCCCGCGAGCCGCTCCATCGCGCTGCCGCAGAGCACCGGGTGCGTCGCCGCCGCGATCACGTCGCGCGCGCCGTGGTCCATCACCAGGCGCGCCGCCTCGGTCACCGTGCCCGCCGTCGAGATCATGTCGTCGAACATCAGCACCGTCTTGCCCTTCACGGTGCCGATGATGTGCTCCGTGACCACCGCCGTCCCGCTGATGCGCCGCTTGTTGATGATCGCCAGGTCGCCCCCGAGCATGTTGGCGAACCCCTCCGCCACCTTCACGTTCCCCACGTCCGGGCTGACGAGGCACAGGTCGCCCAGTTCGTCGCGGATGGACGTGAAGTAGCGATGGAAGACCGGCGTCGCCGAGAGATGGTCCACCGGCAGGTCGAAGAACCCCTGAATCTGCGCCGCGTGCAGGTCGATCGCCAGCACGCGGTCCGCCCGCGCCGCGGTGATCAGGTTCGCCACCAGTTTCGCCGTGATCGGCACCCGGCCCTTGTCCTTGCGGTCCTGGCGGGCGTAGCCGAAGTACGGCGTCACGATCGTCACCCGACGCGCGCTCGCCCGCTTCAGGCAGTCGATGAAGATCAGCAGCTCGACCAGGTTCTCGTTGACGGGGTTGCACGTCGAGATCACGACGTAGCAGTCGCGCCCGCGCACGTCCTCCTCCAGCCGGACCAGCAACTCGCCGTCCGGGAACTCGAGCGTCCGCGCCTCGCCGATCGGGATGCCGATGTGCTCGCACACGCGCTCGGTGAGCGTTCGGCTGTGGCGTCCGGCGAAAATCTTCAGCCCGTCGTTCCCGTTGAAGCCAGGTGCCGCCATCACGCCCCCCTCCCCGCGCCCACGCGCGACCCCGCCCGCGAACGGAAGACCCGGTCCACCTCCGCCAGTTGCTCCGGCGTGTTGATGCTCAGCACGTCCTCCGCCGGCACCGCGTCGATCACCTCGACCCGCGCCCCCTCCGCCAGCAGCAGCGTGGGCACGTCGGTCACGTAGTACTCGCCGCTCGACGGGTTGCGGCGCACGCGGTCCAGCGCACGCAGCAGCGCGCCCGCCTCGAAGCAGTAGTAACTCGGATTGACCTCGCGAATCTCTTGCTGCTCCGGCGTCGCAACCTTCTCCTCCACGATCTCCCGGAACCGCCCCGATTCGTCGCGCACAACCCGCCCGTACCCGGCCGGATCATCCAGCACGGCCGTCGCCAGCGTCGCCGACGCACCGCTCGAACAGTGCCGCGACAGCAACTTCCGCAACGTCTCCGCGCGGATCAGCGGCCCGTCGCCGCAGAGCACGAACACCGGCGTCCCCTCCGCCAGACCCTCCAACTCGCGCCGTGCGCTCAGCACCGCGTGCCCCGTCCCCAACTGCTCAGCCTGCACCGCGAAGCACACCTCCGGCCCGTACTCCGACAGCGCGGCACGCACCGCCTCCTGCCGATACCCCACCACCACGATCACACGCTCGCACCCCGCGTCGAGACACGCATCCACCACCGCGCACACCATCGGATGCCCGCCGACCGGATGCACCACCTTCGGCAGGTCCGAGCGCATGCGCACCCCCTGCCCCGCGGCCAGCACCACGGCCACCGGCGATCCCGAACGAGTTGTGGCCTGCTCGACGCCCATCGCACCCTCGCGCTCGCCGGACGCACCGCGGTCTCCGGTGTGGCTGCCCCGAAGGGCAAACTACCCGGCCAGGATTCGAACCTGGACAAGCAGAACCAAAATCTGCTGTGCTACCGTTACACCACCGGGTATCGCGTGCTTCTGACGCGGGCGGTGCCGTTGGCGAACGACGCGGACCTCCTGCCCCGTTCGGCCCTGCCGGGCCGGGATCACGGACCTCACGCGGTCCGCGGTCCCCGGCGTCGCACGCCGGACACAAGACAGCGGCCGCGGCACATCACCCCCGCACGCCCACCCGGGCCGCGAGAGTTTGGAGCTGGACCCACCTATGCCGCGCCGGGCACGACGCCCGGTCGGAAGGCCCATGGACGCGCCTCGAACCGCTCCCGCGGCTCTCCGTCACGTCCGGCTCCCTCGGAACCGCCAACTCTAGTGCCCCCGGCCGCCGACTTCAAAGACGACCGGCCGTCGTGGAGAGATCCTGCGCCGACCAGTTCCCGCCATCGCCAGGGTTCCAGAAGAAGCGGAGGATCTCGCCGCCCGCGGCCGCGCCGAAGAGGTTCAGGGTTCCCGCCGCGGAGGCGTGGCTCGTGATCTGGCCGGCCGGATCGGGCGTGCCGTCCTCGAAACCCTCGCTCAGGTTGCTGATGACCCAGGCGTCGGTCTCGGGATCGCTGGCGAACTCCGGCACCCACCAGTAGATGGTCAGGTCGCCGCTCGCGTCGAGGCCCGCGACGTTCAGCCCGCCCCACGGCGTGACGTAACTCGTCAGGCCGAAGCCCTGGAGCGTCGGGCCGCCGAAGAGGTCGGTCAGGTTGCTCGTCTCCCAATCGCCGCCGAAACTCGGCACCCACCACGTCACCGAGACCTTGCCCGAGCCGTCGAGGCCGGCGAGGTTGATGCCGTCCCACGTCGTGAGGTACGCCGTCAGCCCGCCGCTCAGCGCTGGAGCCCCCGTGATCGCGCTCAGGTCGTCCACGCGCCAGTGCCCGAGTTCCGGCGAGGTCCACACGACCTGGATACGCCCCGAGCCGTCGAGCGCGGCGACGTTCAGCCCGTCCCACCGGGTCACGTAACTGATGATCGGCCCGACCCATGCCGGCGTGTCCTGCCCGCGTGCGTGCAGGTGCGTCTCGGAGATGTTCTCGAACGACCACGCCGCCGAGCCGTCCTCGTTCGTGCCCGTGCGGGCATAGAGCACGAGGTCGCCGTCCGAGTCGAGTCCCGCGACGTGGAGCCGCCCCGAGACGTCGGCAAAGACCGTGACCGCCGACGCGATGACGCGGCCGCCCTCCACGGATTCGGTGAGGTTCTGGAACGCCCAGGTCCCGTCGTTGCGGCGCCAGAACGCGATCAGCCCGGCCGCGGACGGCGCGAACACGAAGAGCCGACCGTCGGTCAGGTCGGTCCATGCGACCGGGTCGCCGTTCGGGACCGGAGAGCCCGTCGCCGCCACGAGGTCGCGGACCGACCAGCCGGTGTCCGTGATCTGCTCGAAGACGATCGGCAGGCCCGTGAGGTTCAGGCCCGCCACGGCGTGCAGGTTGCCGGGCGCGGACGTGCCCGTGATGCGCGCATTGTCGCCGGCGAGCGTCGAGTAGACGATCGACACCGGCAGCGCGGCCGGCACGCTGAAGACGCCGTCGTTGTCCTCCGCGATCGCCAGGAACGAGACCGGCCCGAGGGGGTACTCAGCCGTGACGGTGCCGGAGAAACTCCACCCGTTCGCGCCGTTGGAATCGACGAAGAGCAGTTCGCCCTCGTCCCCGACGCCGTTGCCGTTCAGGTCGATGTAGAAGCGGACACGCACGACCTCGCCGTCGGGGTCGCTGACGTCGTTCGCCGTCAGGGTGAAACTCGCCCCGCTCGGCAGGACCGAGCCGGTGGAGACGAGCGATCCAATGGTCGGTATGCGCAGCAGACTGAACACGGTAACCGTGCCGTCCAGCCCCTGCGACGTGATGAGATCGAGGTCGCCGTCGCCATCGAGATCCGCCAGCGCAACCCCCGTGTTCGAAAACCCGAGCGATGCGAAGGGCAGGGCGGTGTCGAACACCCCGCCGACACCGAACAGGCGCGCCTCGCCCGCCCCGCCGCCGGAGTTGTTCGGCACCGCGTCCGGACGCCCGTCCAGGTTCAGATCGCCGATCGCCAGTCCGTTGTTCAGCGGCGGCGCGGTCAGCGGCGTCACGATCCCTTCGCCGTACGTCAGCCCGCCAAGGCCCGGGTAGAGCGTCAACTGCCCCACCGAGTCGTCCCCGCTCGCCACCAGCAGGTCCAGCACGCCGTTGCCCGTGAAGTCGGCGACCCGCACGGCCCGCGGGTTCGCCGGCGTCTCGACGAGCGTGGTCGCCTCGCCGAACGTCCCGTCGCCGACCCCGGCGTGCACGATCACCGCGAGGTCCGCGTAGGGCAGCAGCACCGCGTCCAGGATGCCGTCGCCCGTCAGGTCGGTCAGCACCAGCGACTGCGGGTTCGCGCCCGTCGCCGTCGTCTGACGCTCACCGAACGTCCCGTCCCCCTGGTTGAGCAGCACGGAGAGCACGTTCGATCCGGGGTTCGTGCCGACGATGTCCAGGAACCCGTCCCCGTTCAGGTCGCCCAGCCCGACGCTGCTGACGCTCGTCCCGGCGTCGTACTCCACAGGCTCGGCGAACTCGCCGCCGCCGAGGCCGATGTACACGTACATGCGCTTGCCGATCACCGTTGCGCCGAGGCTCGCCGTCACGATGTCCGGCACACCGTCCCCGTCCACGTCACCGATCGCGATCGCCGACATGGGCGATGCGTGCGTGGAGATCGTCGGGCTGCCGAACCCGCCCGAGCCGTCGTTGAGGAGGATCGCGATCCCGGCCCGCAGCCCCACCGCCAGGTCCGGGGCGCCGTCGCCGTTCAGGTCCGCCAGCGCGATCGCGAGAGGCTGATCCCCGATCGTGAGGGTGGTGGGTTCAGAAAACGAGAACGAAAGCAGCGCCCTGCGCTCGAGGCCCTCGCACAGCGGCGCACCCGCGGCCCGGCCGACGCGCGGGAACAGCCTGGTCTGGGGACGCGGCGACAACCGACGATCAATACGCATGGAGACTCTCCTGCCTTCCGGGTTCGGGCAAGCCCGACGCCGTGCCCCCGGGAGACGATCGTAGATCGGCACCGCGGCGTTCAGCCCACAAAGAATGGTTCGCGGGAGGGAGTATCGCGGTTGCTTGCCCCCCGACCCGGACAGACTCCAAAAATGACGACGCCCGCCGAGAGTATCGGCGGGCGTCGCATGGACGTGAAACAGTTGGGGCCATCTTCGCCGCGCGTCGCCGCGCGGCTATCCGACCCCGAGGGGTCGGGCGAGATCGCGCTCATAGTCCCGCTGCAGATCGCTCTGCGGGCCGGGGGTTGGTTGTCCCGGCTTTGGCGGGCCTAAGGAAATCCCTTAGAAAGGAGGTGATCCAGCCGCAGGTTCTCCTACGGCTACCTTGTTACGACTTCGTCCCAGTCACCGAGCTTGCCGTGGGCACGGCTGAAATACCGTGACTTCGGGCACTCCCGGCTTCCATGACGTGACGGGCGGTGTGTACAAGGCTCAGGAACGTATTCACCGGAGCGTAGCTGATCTCCGATTACTAGCGATTCCGGCTTCATGCAGGCGAGTTGCAGCCTGCAATCCGAACTGGGGCGCGCTTTTTGCGATTTGCTCCGCCTCGCGGCCTCGCTTCGCTCTGTACGCGCCATTGTAGCACGTTAGCATCCCTGGACATAAGGGCCATGAGGACTTGACGTCATCCCCACCTTCCTCCGGTTTGACACCGGCAGTCTCGCTAGAGTCCTCGGCATTACCCGTTAGCAACTAGCGACAGGGGTTGCGCTCGTTAAGGGACTTAACCCGACACTTCACAGCACGAGCTGACGACAGCCATGCAACACCTGTGCACGTTCCACCCTTGCGGGCGTGGCTCCCCTTTCAGGGAGTTAATCCGTGCATGTCAAGCCCAGGTAAGGTTCTTCGCGTTGCCTCGAATTAAGCAACATGCTCCACCGCTTGTGTGAGCCCCCGTCAATTCCTTTGAGTTTTAGCCTTGCGACCGTACTCCCCAGGCGGCACACTTAGCGCTTTTGCTTCGACCGGAAAGGCATGAGAACCACTCCGATCTAGTGTGCATCGTTTACGGCGTGGACTACCAGGGTATCTAATCCTGTTTGCTCCCCACGCTTTCGTGCCTGAGCGTCAGGACAGGCCCAGCGGACTGCCTTCGCCATCGGCGTTCCTGTCGATATCTACGCATTCCACCGCTCCACCGACAGTTCCATCCGCCCCTACCTGCCTCAAGACCCGAAGTTCGCCCCGCTGTTCCCCGGTTGAGCCGGGGGCTTTCACAAGACGCTTTCGGGCCAGCCTGCGCACCCTTTAAGCCCAGTGATTCCGATTAACGCTCGGGCCCCTCGTATTACCGCGGCTGCTGGCACGAGGTTAGCCGGCCCTTCCTTTGGTCCCGGTCATTGTTCCTGGGACCTGACAGCGGTTTACACGGCGAAGCCGCTTCATCCCGCACGCGGCATTGCTCCGTCAGGCTTGCGCCCATTGCGGAAGATTCGTCGCTGCAGCCTCCCGTAGGAGTCCGGGCAGTGTCTCAGTCCCGATGCGGCGGGTCATGCTCTCACACCCGCTACCCGTCTTCGGCTTGGTGGGCCGTTACCCCGCCAACTACCTGATAGGACGATCGCCGCTCCCAAGGCGGTAAACCTTTCCTCCGAAGAGCACATGGGGTATTACCCGCAGTTTCCCGCGGCTATCCCCCACCTCGGGGCACGTTCGATCGTATTCCTCGCCCTTCCGCCACTGTCCCCGGCCGAAGCCGGTTCTCGTTCGACTTGCATGCTTTAGCCATGCCGCCAGCGTTCAATCTGAGCCAGGATCAAACTCTTCAGTTGAAAGCCGTTACTCCCGCTCTCGCGGGCAGTCTTCAAAAGAAGCGATGACCCGGTTTAAACCCGCGTCGCTCGACGCGGGCCGGTCTCCACCACAAAGGCCTCTCGACCTCTGCAGCGCCGTCGGTCGGCAAACCGACGGATTTCTGACGTTCAAAACTCCGCCCGTTCAACACGGGCGGGGGCTTTCCACGAGAACGTCAGCGCACGGGTGACTGTGAATCCCCGTGGCCTTCTACGACGCCGGATGGGCTGGCTACCCGCGGTCATGGACCGCTCCCGACGCCTCACGTCCTCGCGATGGCACCAACTGTTCACTTTTCAAGGATGACGCCCGAGCAGGCCGAAACCGACCTCTCGGGCCGACACGACTCCGTGCCGACCGCGTCAAGCGGCAGGGGACATCGTACCCCTCCGCCCCCCACCGTCAAGCAGGGCAAACCAAAATCCCACCCCACCCCCCTACCGCCCCTCCAACGGCGTCACCGCCACCACCCCCGCGTACACCTCCGCCCCCCGCGGCAGCCCACCCCGCAACGCCCGGCACGCCGCCGTCATCGTCGCCCCGGTCGTCCGAACGTCGTCCACCACCACAAAAACCCGCCCCAACGCCGACAGCTCCCCCAATCGCTCCGGCCCCCGCACCCGAAACGCCCCCACCATGTTCCTCGCACGCTCGCTGCGCGGCAGGCTCGTCTGCGTCGGCCTGTGCTTCCGACGCAGCCCCCGCTCCACCCGGCCCCCGCACGCCCCGGCGACCTCCCGCGCCAGCACCAGCGTGTGATGCACGCCACGCGACATCCGCCTGCGAAACGTCGTCGGCACCGGCACCACAACCGCCAGCCGCGGATCCACGCCACGCGCACGAAGCCCCAGCGCCACCGCCTCGCCCAGCATCGACCTCATCTCGAGCCCCACGCGCCGCCACGCCGTGAACTTCAGTTCCATCACCGCATCCCGCAGCACGCCCTCGTACGATCCGACCCGGAACGCCCCGTTCCACGCCAGACGCTTCTCGCGGCACGCCGGGCACCCCGAAGCATCCGCCTCGAACCGCCCCACGCTCGTTGCGCACCGAGGGCAGTACGCCTCCGCGCCGTCCGGCGACCATCCCGCCTCCGCGGCCCGCTCGCGCAGACTCACGGCCCGAAGCCCGAGCCAGTCACGCTCGATCCATCCCCACGCCGATCGAACCCCGCACGCCGCATCACGAGTCGCTTCATCCGCTGGCGTGCGCTCGTCCCCGCCCCCCGGCGGCCAGACGAACGCCCCGCGGCCCGACGCCGCGCCCGCGCTCACGCCAGCCGGGCGCGCACCATCGCGGCCCGCTCCACGCTCCGCTGGTTCTGATCCAGTTCCTTCTTCAGCGCACGCTGAAGATGCGCCGGCTGCACGAGCAGCATCAGGTGATGCACCGTCCGCAACTCAACCCCCTCGACCAGCCCGAGCGACACGCCCAGCCGCACCAGGCTCAGCAGTTTCAGGGCCTCCTCGGTCGCCAGCACGCGCGCATGGCGCAGCACGCCCAGCGGCCGGCTCACCTGGTCCTCCAGCAGCGCCCGCCGCCGCGTCAACAACTGCCGCCGGCTCTCTCGCTCGTACTCGACCACCCGCGGGATGATCTCGCGTTGCATCTCGTGCAGCAGCACACGCTCGGTCTTGCCCAGCGTCGTCTGGTTCGAGATCTGGTAGAAGTCCCCCGACGCCTCCGACCCCTCGCCGTAGAACCCCCGCACCGCCAGCGACATGTCCGCCGCCGCCCGCTTGACCTTGTCGATCTCTCCCGTCATCCGCAGCCCCGGCAGGTGCAGCATGACGCTCAGCCGAACGCCCGTGCCCACATTGGTCGGGCACGCCGTCAGATAGCCGAACCGCGGGCTGTACGCGAAGTCCAGCCGCTCCTCCAGCCGGTCGTCCAGCGCATCCGCCTCTTCGAGCGCGGCGTCGAGCGCCAACCCCGACCGGATCACCTGCATCCGCAGGTGGTCCTCCTCGTTCGCCATCACCGACGCACGCTCGCCCGGCAGCGCAACCGCCACGCCGCGCGGATAGTCCGCGTCGTTCGCCCCCTTGCCGCGCGGCCCGCGCGCGTGCTGCTTGCTGATCAGGTGCCTCTCTACCAGCAGCGTGCGCTCGAGCGGCGGCGCATCGTGCAGGTCCACCCAGAGCGTGCTCGCCCCGCCGATCGACGACGACAGGATCGCCTCCCTGCACGCTTCGAGCGCGTGCCGCCGATCCGTCGGCGAGCCGCGGCTCGGGAACGGCACGCCCGCGAGGTTGCGAGCAAGCCGCACTCGCGACGAGAGCACGACGTCCGACCCGTCCCCCTCGCCGCGCAGCCACTCCGTCCCCGCCTCGAACAGACGCGCCGGTTCGCCGCCGCCGGGCCTCACGTTTCTTCTCCGTTCACCTCGTCGTCGCACGCCGCCAGGCCCAACTCGGTCAGCCGCCGCAACTCGTCCCGCAGCCGCGCCGCCCGCTCGTACTCCTCGCCCGCGATCGCCGCCTCCATCTGCTGACGCAGCAGCCGCCCACGCCTCGCCCGCTCCTCCGCCGGCCCAAGAACCGATTCGATCGCCCCCTCGTCGCCCCCGCCGGCCCGGCTCGCCCGCAACGCCCGCCGCGGCACCTTGCCCACGTGGTGCGTCGCCCCCTCGTGCGCACGGTCCAGCAGCGGCGAGATCTGCTTCTCGAACGCCCGGTAGCACGCCGGGCACCCGAGCAACCCCGACTCCTTGAACTCCCCGAACGTCGTGCCGCACTCCGGGCAGCCGCTCGACACGCCCGGCCCCACCACCCGCGCCGACGACTTCTGCACCACGGCATGGGTCAGCAGCTGGCTGATCGGCAGTTGCGTCGCCACCACCAGCCCGGCATCACGGGCGCAGGTCTCGCACAGGTGCTTCTCGTGCGGCACACCGCCCGCCACGGTCACCTCGTGTACCGTCGCCTCGTTGTCGCAGTGATCGCACTTCACGCCAACCAGCAGTCTACAACCGCGTCGATGGCCCGATCAACGCCCGCCCAGCCCGCACCGCCACTTGCAACCCTGTCGGCCTCAAACATGCCCTAGCAACGCCCGAATCCACTCCCCCGCCGGGCAAGGCCGGCGGCTCGCGGGCAGGCTGCAAGTCAGTCTCGCGCCACCCTTGAAACAGACCCGCGCTTTCCGGTACGCTCGCCGCTCGTGCTCTTCCGTTCCGAGCCTGTCTTCCGCGGGAATCGTGCAATGACCCGAATCCTGGACGCCGTCCGTTCCGCCGCGCTCGCGGCCTGCGCCGCCTTCGGCGCGTCCGAAGCCGCGATCGCCCAGCCCGTCTTCCTCGCCAGCTACGGCAGCACGCTCTTCCGCGTGACCGGCGAGACCATCGAGACGTTCCCGGGCCAGCCGGCGTCGATCATCGGCATGACCGTCATCCCCCCGGGTGCGGCGGTCGCGGGCGCCACCGCCGGCGACGTCCTCGCCATCGAAGGCTCCGGCGGCACGCGCATCTGGCGCGTCGACAACCCCACCTCGGGCGCGCCCGACCTCGTCCTCCTCGGCGACTTCCCCTCCGACCACGCCAGGGGCGACATCACCTTCGCACACGGCCGACTCTTCGGCGTCCAGGGCGGCGTCATCTACGAGTACAGCGTCGTCGACTTCTCGCTCCTCAACGTCATCGACCTCGAACGCCCCAGCGCCAGCACAGGCGGCATCGCCTTCGACGGCGACTCCAACTGGTACATCGCCAATCAGGCCAGCGAACGCATCGTCCGCCTCCCCGATCCTCCCGCCCCGGAGGGCTGGACCCCGCTCGAACCCACCGGCATCGACATCGGGAACAACGACCTCGAGTGGTACCACGCCAGCCTCTGGCTCGCCACCGACACCGACGGCATGATCCGCATCGGCGCCATCAACCTCGACACCGGCGCATACCAGCACGCGCTCGACGTCGCGCCCACCACCACCCCGCGCGGCGTCGGGCTGGCCGTCATCAACACCTGCCGCCCCGACCTCAACGGCGACGGCGCCGTCAACTCGCTCGACTTCGTCCTCTTCCTGAACCACTGGACCACGTCCCATCCCATCGCGGACTGGAACAGGGACGGCGTCGTCAACACCATCGACTTCCTGGCGTTTCTCAACGACTGGATCGCGGGCTGCTGAGCGCGCCGACGACGCGAGGCCGTCCCGCGGTCCTCAGGCTCACTCCCCGCTCAGTTTGCGCTGCCGCGTGTAGCCGTACTTCCGCTTCAGCGGCTTGACGACCAGCCCCTGCCGGATCGCCTTGGCCGAGGCGAGAACACGACGCCGGGTGGGCTTGCCACCCTCGTCCACGATCGCCGTCACGGGCTGAAGGTTGGGCTTGAACGTCCGCCGGCTGATGCCCGTCGGCTTGAGGCCGAAGCCCCCCTTCGTGATCTTCTGGCCGCGGTAGACCCGCTTCTTGCCGAAGGTCGTCTTCTTCCCGGTGAAATGGCAGACACGCGGCATGGCTCAGTCCTCGCCCCCATGGGGCCGCCCGGCGAACTCAAGGCCCCAACTCTAGACCGCCCCCAAACCAAGGCAAACCGACGCATGACACCACGACCCGGGGGAATGACGCGCTACCAAATGTGCCCCTCACGTATTCCTAACGCTCGGGTGGCCAAGAGGCCGACGATCGGCAGAGTCGGCCCGTTCGCTACCAGGCACCGCCCAACCCGTCGTCAACCATCACATCGCAGAGTTGATTTTCGACCTGATGCCGAATGAGCCAACTTGACACACCGAAGTGATCCGCGAGGCGATCCATCTCGTCGACGTCGATGTAACGCCTGCTTCCCAGCAAGCCGCGAATCGAAGCGGCAGGCGCAAGGAACTCCGCGGCAAACGACCGCGACTGTGCCTGCTTCTCCGTCGAGAGCCTCGTCAGCAAGGATGGCTCGACAGATCGGCCTGCGAGATACTCTCCGACGGCTCTCGCCATCAGGAACCGTCTCCCCGTGTCACGGCGCGGAGCAACAAGACACGAAGGCCCCCGTCCGGAGAGAAGCGCGTCGATCCGTTGATCCGGAGCGGCCCGCTCGACGGTGTCGATGAACCAATCGCCACTGAACTCGATCCTTCCTTCCCCGACGTTCATCTTGTTCCTCGTCCCCCTTGCGAGCGCAAACCCACGCTCCCACGGCAGACGCCCCTCCGGAGGATTCATCGTATTACGCAGAGCATCCCACGCCGACGAACTCGCCGCGCGGTCGAGCGAACGAAGCCCATCCGTAACCCATTCCGAGATGCTACCCAGCGACGACGCCTCACACGCCCCGAACGCGTCCGCCCGCACGGACCAGGGGGTGGCCTCCCATGCGCTTTCAATCTCGCAGGCATCGGAATCGCTGACACCGAACGGATCCAATCCAAGCAACGCGCACGCCTTGCAGAACTCCTCCTCATCCGGTTCGATGCGGTTGATCGCCTCCCAGTCGCGCGCAAGCCCTCCAGGATCGAGCCTTTTCGCTCGTAGACGCTCCAGCACGGAATCGATCAACGATCGGAACGCGGACTCAACTGAGTCACGATCCACTATCGACGCCTGCCGAACCGTGAACCTGATCCTGCCGTGACTCGGCTGCCAAGGCTCGCTGGTGACGCGAACATGCTCGCCGAGAGATGCAAACATCACTCCCGGCAGAAAAAAACCGTTGCCGGCATACCGTAGATCGTGCCTTTCAGCAAAGCCGTCACGCCGCAGTGACACCGACTCAGCGTCAGGCTCGTGCCACAGAAACCACCAGTTCGCCACAGCCCATTCCGCGACCTGGAAGAGCGGAACAAACACCTCGTCGCGGAGGGACTTCGACTCCCGATCCATGACGCGGGAGAACCCCAGTCGGTCCGCCCGGATTCGCAGACTCGCCATCGTCTCCTTGGAGAAACGATCCGGAGATCCGGCGGTGTCAAGCCAGTTGAAACTGAGATCAAAGGTCGTCATCGAAGCCCCTGACCACCTGCCACGGCTCAAGAGGGTATCCGTGGTACTTGCCGGAACCGTGATCCCTGGCCTCGTACATCGTACCGTCCTCGGCTCGATACCAGGCATACCTCGGGAAACCGTGCAGCCACGCACCGCATTTCCCCGCCCGAATCGCGCTCCGGAGCCATGATTCCACCAGTTCTCGGTCCCGCCCAAGTGCCCTCGGGCAAATGCTCGCGTCCGGGCGGGGCGCGCGGCTCGCACCGGCGAAACTCGGCCCGTCCTTGTGGTACGGACTCCCGACATAGCGGCAGCGCTCCGCCAACTCGGCCAGAACAACCCCCTCGGGAGGAGCCGCAACACACCTCGCCTTCGGATTGTCACGGACGTGTTTCGGTCGTCTCACGCCATCATCCTCGCTCGCCCACTCTCAAGATTCAAACCCGCAGCGACAGTACCCTCACCCCCGCCCCAGCCCCTCGCGCGACATCATCAACGCCAGCGTCTGGCACACGAAGTCCACGTCGCGCTCCGTCAGACCCGCGTGGAACGGCAGCGCGATCGTCCGACCGCTCACAGCCTCCGCGATCGGGAACGACCCCTCCTCGAACCCGAACCGCTCGCGGTACGGCGGCTGCAAATGGATGCACGGGAAATAGTCCGCCGCCCCCACCTCGTGCCGACGCAGGCTCGCGATGATCCGGTCCCGCTCCGCCCGCGACCACCCCGTCGCCAGCCTCACCACGAAAACGAACCAACTCTGCACCGACTCCGGGTCCACCGTCGGCAGGATCAACTCGGGGTGGTCGATCAGACGCTCCATGTACATCTGCGCCACCGCCTGCCGACGCGCGACGATCTCGTCGAACCGCCGCATCTGCGCCACGCCCAGCGCGGCCGACAACTCGTCAAGCCGGTAGTTGTACCCCACGCGCTCGTGCGCCAGCCACGTGCCCAGCGCGGCCCGCGGATCGCCCGGCGTCTGCGCGCCCCGTGCCGCTCGGCCCTGGTTGCGCAGCGAGCGGCAGACGTCCGCCAGACGCTCGTCGTCCGTCACGATCATCCCGCCCTCGCCCGTCGTGATCTGCTTGTTCGGGTAGAACCCGAAGACGCCCACGCGCCCGAACGACCCGCACGCACGCCCCTTGTGCGAGCACCCGAGCGCCTCGCAGCAATCCTCCACCAGCGGGATCTCGTGCCGCGCCGCGACCGAGGCGTAGGCGTCCATGTGCTTCGGGTTGCCGAAGGCCTCGACCGCCAGGATCGCCCGCGTCCGCGGCCCGATCGCCTCCGCCACCCGCCCCGGGTCCATGTTCAGGCTGCACGGGTCGATGTCCACGAAGACGGGGCGCGCACCCACGTACAGGATCGCGTTCGCGGAGGCGATGAACGAGAACGGCGTGGTAACGACTTCATCGCCCGGCCCGACGCCGAGCGCCTGGAGGGCCAGGTGCAGGCCCGCTGTCCCCGATGAGACCGCCACGCCGCGGGCACACCCGGCCCGGTCCGCGACGTGCCGCTCGAACCGCTCGACCATCGGCCCGAGAGCCAGCCGGCCCGAGCGGAGGGTCAGCGAGACCATCTCGACCTCGAGTTCGCTGATGTCGGGTCTGCTGAGGGGGATGTCCTGCTCGCTCAACGTTCGGCCCTCCTGGCCACGGTCGCCGGACGCATTGTAGGAAAAAAACGGCCCCGGTCGTCAGACCGGGGCCGCGGATGGATCAGAGGATCCAACAGGATGCCGTAGCCGCGATCAGCGGCGACGACGGGCGGCGACGAGGCCGCCGAGGCCGACGAGAGCCAGCGAGGCCGGCGCGGGAACCGCGGAGACCTGCATGCTCGTCGCGACGTTGCCGAGGGAGCCGAACGCACCGCCGAAGGCGGACTGGTGCGCGCTGCCGCCGCCCGGGGCGTCGTGCTGGTAGTACCACTCGTTGGGCTCGCCCGCGGCCGGGAAGGCACGGAGGCCGATGTAGTAGTCCTGACCGCCGGTGACGGCGATGTTGCCCGTCCAGGTCATCTGGACCATGTCGATCCCGTAGCCGTCGTCGCCGATGTGGATCGAGACCACGCCCACGTCGACCAGCGTCGGAGCGCCGGAGCCGAGGTTCTGGGTCACGTAGACGGCGGCCTGCGTGGCGAGAACCGGGGCCGCGCCGAAGAAGAAGTTCGCGGCCGAGATGCTGGTCGTCTTGATCTCGGTGATGGCGTTGAACCCGAGGGGGACGCTGACCTTGTCAACGACGGCGTAGTCGTTGTAGCCGCCGAAGAGGTTCTGGCCGCCGCTGCTGCTGCCGAAACCGTTCGACCAGGCGTACCCGGTGCCCTGAAGCTTGTTGTGAATGACCGTGTTGCCGAACGCGGCGCCGCTCACAGCGAGAACGGCAAGAACTGCAATCGCCTTCTTCATGAGACTCTCTCCTGAGGGCTATGAACCCTTCATCTGAAGCCGCCGAACACCGGCGGCATCCCGATCCACGATTTGCCTCGGCCGCACGGCCGAGCGCGATGCCCACATACGAACGCGACGCGATGTCTCGCTTCACGCTCCGAAAGACAAGTTGGGGCCGGGTCTGTCTCGTCTCTCTCAGACTGCCCCACGGCTCGACCGCCACGCGGGATCGCCGATCGGGTACATCACAACACAACGGAAATCCCATGTCAATACCCTGGGCGCAATTTCCCGGTTGATTTCCACCGGACAATAGTTTACGTCCCGATCATTGTCCGAACAAGTGGCCGGAGGCTGGGCGTGGCCTTCCCCAAACCCACAGTTTCACTCACCCGCGGGGCGTCGCGCCGTCTAGCACGAGCCGCTGAACCCTGCTGACGACCTCCCCGACGGTCATGCCCTCGAAGGCACCGCCGGCGTCGGCCGGGCTGGAGTCCGCGATCTGCCTCCGGAGCCGCTTGTCGGCCGTTGCAGCGGTCGAGTGGTTCCGCCTCGCCAGCGCTCGCCCGATCTCCGGATAACTGAGCGTGGTCAACTCACGCATCAGGTAGACGCACAAGGCGCGGGCGAGCACCACGCGCCGGTGCCGGCTCGTCCCCAGCACCTCCGACACCTCGACACCCATCGCCCCGGCCACGCCGCGCACCACCGCCTCTGGGCGCATCGGCCGCAGCGAACGCCTCGACGCGCTCTCGGACCCCGGCTCCCCCAGCCCCAGCGCGCGGCGCACCGCCAGCGCGCCGATCCTGCCGCCGTTCGTCACGAACTCGGGCAGCAGCCGGCTCACCGCCTCGACCTGCGTCACCATGCCCTCGATGTCGCGGACCGACGCGGGCGAACCGGCGGGCAGCCCCGACCGCTCCACGATGAGCCTGACCGCCTCGTCCTCGAGCGCGATCCCCCGTCGCGCCGCGAACGCCGCGACCAGCCGCCGGCGCAGGTCCGCCTCGGGCGCATCCAGCCGAACGACCGCCCCCGACAGGAACCTCGACCGCAACTGCGCCGACAGTTTGTCGATCCGGTGCGGGTGCTCGTCGGACGCCAGCGCGACCCTCGCCCCGGTGAGATCGATCGCGTCAAAGGTGTGCAGCAGTTCCGACTGCGTCCCCTGCTTGCTTGACAGGAAGTGAACGTCGTCGAGGCAGAGCAGTTCCACGCCGCGCCACCGACGGCGAAACCCCCCGAGCGCGTTCGTCTTCACCGCCATGACGTAGTCGTTCATGAACGACTCTGCCGTCGTCACGATGACGCGCGCCCCCGGGCTGCTCGCCTGCACGCGCCCGACGATCCCCTGCAGCAGGTGCGTCTTGCCCATCCCCGACGCGCCGTGGATGAACAGCGGACTGAACCGCGCCCCCTCACCCCCCTCCGCGAGGCTCAACGCGGCGTTGTACGCCAGCCGGTTCGACTCGCCGACGACGAAGTCCTCAAGGCGCTTGCCCGGCGCCCCGGACGGTCGCCGTCTCGCACTCGGCCGGGCCGGCCTCCGCTCGCACCCCTCGCCCGCCGGAGCGCGATCCGAGACCGCGCCGCCTCGCTCGAACGCGCCCCGATCCACGCGAACGCTCACGCGCGATCCGCCCTCGGCCTCGGCCGCCCGGCGCAGGCTGTCGCCCACGCGCCGGTCCAGCAACCTCGCCAGGAACGGCGTCGCCACCGCGACCTCGACCTCGCCGTCGCGGCACTCGAACCGCACGTCGCGACCGAAGTAGCGCTCGTACCGATCGTCCCCCAGTTGCTCACGCAAGCGCGACCGCAATCGCGAATCCGCGTCCGCCCCCGACGCCATCCCCTTCGCGACCCCAGCAGCCTCCGGCACCGGCGCCACCTCCGCGGCGTGCCCGCGCGCGATGCACAACCGCGCGCTCACACCCCGCGCGCGACCGGCCCCGCCCGTTGGTCCGCCGAAACGATGCCACGAGTTGCGAGTCCGTTCACCCGAGCGACGGAGCGAACCCCGCCGTCCCACGCGCCCGCACGCGACGAACGCGCCGTGCGATCACGCGGTCTCTCTCTTCCGTTCCGCCACTCGCCCGTCGCTCCCTGACGAGCGGGGCAAACATATTGCGCCGACCGGCGACATGCAAGAGCCTCGGTCAACTTCTTCGCGCGAAATCCGCTTGTCGCGCTCCAGCAAGCGCTTGCGCGCCGCCGCACTTCTGCACACGCCCTCCATCCAAACTCGAACAACGTGTGCATAACTCTCGCATTTCGCGCGCAACTGCCCGTCCGACCCGGCGTTTGCGCGATTCCCCCCACCTCGCGCGCCACGCTCCGCGCGCCGCCACGCCTCAAATCGCGGGACTCCCCCGGCCTTCCCTCACAACGCACGCACCAGCGCGATGCGCTCCGCGAACCTGCGGAATCCGTGGCGCGCATACAGCCTGCACGCCGGCTCGTTCCGCCGATCCACCGCGCAGGTCAACTCCCCGCCCCGCGTCGCCGACGCCGAGATCGCGGCGCGCAGCAGCGCATCCGCCAGCCCGACCCCGCGCACCGCGGGCGAAAGCCCCAGGTACACCAACTCCACGCTCCCGATCTCCGGGCACGGGTTCAGCAGCACGCACCCAACAGGTTCGCCGTCGCGCAGCGCGAGCCACCACATGCATGGCTCCCACCGCCCCGTCGCCCGGTGCGACGCCATCACGTCCGCCGTCTCACGCAGCCCGCACAACTCAGGGCAGTCCAGCGTCCCCTCGTAACTCGTCTCCAGCGCGCGCGCAACCAACGCCTCATCCCGCTCGCCCAACTCGCACGCGCGCACCTCCACGCCCCCCGGCCACTCCTCAAGCCCGCCCGGAACCCGCGGTGCGACTCCCCCACCGCCCTCCGCGGCGTGCAGCGGCCTCCTCATGTAGTCCAGCGGCCCGATCCGCGCGAAGCCGGCCGCCTCGTACGCCGCGATCGCCCAGACCTCTCCCGGCTCCGGCAACGCCTGGCACAGCCGAACCACCCCCTCGCCGAGCGACCGCACGGCCTGCACCCCCGCCTCGATCACCGCGACCCGCTCCGCCCGATCCGCCTCCGACTCCTGCGAGCCCGGACCCGAGACGAAGAACATCGCCGTCCGCCCCGCGCCGGCCACCGGCAGACAGACCTGCCCCACGCTCCGGTGCTTGCCCTCCCCATGCACGACCGCACGCATGAGCCGCAGGTCGATCCCCAGCCGCCCGGCCTGTTCGACAAACTGCCGCCCAGCCCGCATCCGCTGCCCACGCGCCGAGGGCGTCAACCGACCCGCCGCCTCGATCAGCAGATCGCCAGGCACCGGAGTCACCAGACCCCCGCCGTCCCCGACTACGACGCCCGGGTTCTCCGCCCTCTCGTTCACTCCCACCTCACACCCTGCTCGATATCCTCGGGGCGGGGCCTTGCAGGCCCCATTTCTCAACTCCCGGAATCCTCACGAGAGGCTATCCGGCAACCTGGGAGAACCGATCTCACCACAGAGGCACAGAGAGCACCGAGGCAGGAATCCTGGGTTTTTTTCTCGGCGCCCTCTGTGCCTCTGTGGTGAATCATGGGTTTGGGGATAGGTTCTAGACTACACTCGCCCCCGGCCCACCCGACGGAGACGCCGCCATGCCCAACCGGTCCTTCCGCCTGCTGCCTCTCCTCGCCCTCGCCGCCCTCGCGGTCTCCGCCTCGATCGCGGGCGCCTTTGCCGCGCCCGAACCCTCGCCCGTGCCGAAGCGCTGGCAACTCGACCTCAAGCCCGGCCCGCTCCGCGTGGCGTCCGTCGAACTGCCCGGCGAAGGCCCGCGCGCCTTCTACTACCTCACCTACTCCGTCGTGAACCACACGGGCGAGGAACTCGACCTCGTCCCCTCCTTCGAACTCGCCACCGACGAGGGCGAAGTCCTCCTCTCCGGCGTCGGCGTCCCCGAGATCGCCACACGCGACATCATGGCCCGGCTGCGCGACCCACTCCTCGAAGACCAGATCGCCGTCATCGGCCGCATCCAGCAGGGCGTCGAGAACGCGCGCCACGGCATCGTCATCTGGCCCGCAAACGACCTCAAGATCGACGAGATCAAGGTCTTCGCCGCCGGCTTCAGCGGCGAGAACGAGACCATCACCCTCACCCACCCCCGCACCGGGGAAGAACGCCGCCTCGTCTTCCGCAAGACACTCATGCTCGCCTACGCCGTCCCGGGCGATCTCCGCCTCGAACTCCAGAAGTCCCGCCCGCTGACCGAGGTCAACCGCCGCTGGATCATGCGCTGACGCCGCGCCTATCCTCCCCACCCCGAGGGCCGGACACCCCGGGCAGCACGCCGAGGGCTTCGACATGGCACACAAAAAGGGTCAAGGCTCGACCAAGAACGGGCGTGACTCAAACCCACAGTACCTGGGCGTCAAGCTCTACGGCGGCCAGACCGCCAAGCCCGGATCGATCATCATCCGACAGCGCGGCACGAAGTTCCAGCCCGGATTCAACGTCCGGCGCGGCTGCGACGACACGCTCTTCGCCGTCGCCAACGGCACCGTCGTCTTCCAGGGCCGCCGCGTCCACGTGGACCCCTCGGACCCCGGCGCGCCCCGCCCCGTCTGGTTGCCCAAGGCGCCCTCGAACAACTGAAGCCCCCTGAATCCTGAGCAAAGGTGGCACAGGTCGGTGGCCCAGGCCTCCCGCCTGTGCGCAACCCGCAGAGCATCTCCGCGAGCGAGACCCACCTCAGCGCGCCCCCGCCCCCCCCCCCTCGACCGCCTCCCGCACCCGCGCCACCACGCGCAGCAGCCCCGGCACCGAGTTCAGCGCGAGCATCGTCGCCGAATCGCTCGCCCCCTTCGCCGGCTCCGGGTGGCACTCGATGAAGAGCGCATGAACCCCCGCCGCAGCCGCGGCCCGCGCCAGCAGCGGCGCCCGCTCGGGACGGCCGCCCGTCTGCTCACCCGCGCCCGGCAACTGCGTCGAGTGCGTCACGTCGAAGCACACCGGCGGTGCTCCGCCCTCCGCGGGCAGTTCCATCAGGTCGCCCACGCCGATGAAGTCGTTCACCAGCCGCTGATAGCCGAAGAACGTGCCCCGCTCGGTCAGCATCACGTTCTCGCACCCCGCCGCCGCAAGTTTCCGCACCGGCCCGAGCATCTCCGCCGGCGAAAGGAACTGCCCCTTCTTCACGTTCACGCCCCGCCCGTGCCGCGCCGCCGCCTCGCCCACCGCCGCGAGCAGGTCGCTCTGCCGGCACAGGAACGCCGGCACTTGCAACAGGTCAACCGCCTCCGCCACCGGCGCGGCCTGCTCGGGAAGGTGCACATCCGTCGTCACCGGCGCGCCCAGCCGCTCACGCAGCCGCGCCAGCGTCTCCAGCCCGGCCTCCAACCCCGGGCCCCGTGCCGACGACACGCTCGACCGGTTCGCCTTGTCGAACGACGCCTTGAAGACGTACCCGAGGCCGAGCCCCGCGCACGCCTCGCGCACCGTCTCCCCCACGCGCAGCCCCAACTCGAACGACTCAAGCACGCACGGCCCCGCGATCACCGCAAGCCGCCGCCCAGCCCCGATCTCCACGCCGCCCACGCGGCACGCCCTGCCCATGCCAAAGCCTACCCGGCCGCCACACCGCCGGTGCGGAGCCTTTCAACGCCCCGCCACGTCGCCTTCGGGACGGGGCCCTTCCAGGCCCCGCTATCTCCTCTTCCCCCGCGCAGATGAACTACGACCCGAACCGGTACGGCGAGGGTCAGGGCGGATGGTGGCTCTACCCGAACATGTCGGACGAGCCGCCGATCCCCGGCGTGCCGGGCGGGGGCACGACGAACGCCGGCCTGCACCTGCCGGCATGGGGCGAGTGGGACATCCCGCTGGGCGCGTACAGCGACATGATTTCGCCGTGGGGCCTGCTCGACACGACGGGCGGGGCACGGGAATGGAACGAGGAGATTCTGCCGCCCGGTGACAAACGAGCGAGGGGATTGCTCGGGGCGGCCGCTGGTGACGACAACTACATCGTCCATGACCATGTATCCGTGATCCAAGGGCTGTCTCCGGGGACCGGAACAACCGATGCTGGACTTCGCATCGCTACCGCTGTTCCAGCACCGGGTGTTCTCGCGATCACGGTGTGTCTTGGCGTGCTGCCACTCTCACGAAGCCGGAGGAGTTGATCCATGCGACCGAACCGGCTGATCCCGTTCCTCTTCGTGATTCTTGGCCTGAGCGCGTCAGCGAGCGCTCAGTGGGTGCGCGTCGTCGTGACACGTCACGACGGCGGGTGCGCACCGTGCTGCCCGGGAACTGAGATCGATGAGTTCCTGGATCCCGGCGAGGATGCGACGTTCAATCTGTCGACGTGCGCAAAGCGAGTCAACATCACCACGAGCAGTTCAACCGTCGATATCGGTCGGCTGACCTTCACGGGCGGCCCCGGCGCGTTTCCTCTTGATGTCGTGCTGGGCAGTGGCGGCCTCAACCAGTCGGATACGCCGAACGTCTTGACGGGTCGCCATTGGGAGGGACTGGATGCGTCTGCCATCAGCACGGCGCGCTTCGCGGGTGGCATCGGCGGCAATCTGACCGGCTCTGTGCTTGTCAATGAGGTGTTCCGGTTCGACGTCGATGGATAGCTGCAGGCGCATGTCGACGCCAACGAGCCAGGAAACGGCGGCGGTTTCGTCGTGGAGCCGGCATCGATCAGCAGCAGCGGACGGGTGCGCCTGATCGCGGGCAACATCAAGAGAGTGAGAACCTTCAGCGGCGACATCGAGGGGCCGATCACGGCACTGAGCGGCGGAATCACTCAAGTGGTCGACGTCGCTGGTGATCTCCTGGCGGACATAGCGGCGGAAGGCTCGATCAACTCGATCACTGTCACAGGCGATATTGGCACTCCAACGGCACCAGTTTCTATCGCTGCGGTGGGCGACATCCGCACGGTCGTGGCGAGCGCGATCTACGCCGACATCGACGCGTCTGACCCAGGCAGCGGGGGCACGTGGGACGTCTGGCGTCTGGAGGCCACGAGCGGAACCTTCTCGGGATCACTCTCGCTCGACCGACTCCGCGACCCCTTGGTCGGGAGCGAGGAGGGCGTATTCGTGGACACCGACCTTGACGCGGATATCACAACCTCCCAATCGGTGCTTGAGCCGATCGAAGTCGAAGGCGATTTCCTGGCCGGGCGCATCATCGAGGTCGGCAGGAACCTCCAGACCAACACCGACCAGTCAACCTCGCAAAACCGGGGCAGGATCAAGATCAAGGGCATGCTGGGGGGCGACATCCTGATCGGCGAATCTCTGTTCGGTCCTATTATCGTCGAGGCTTCCAGCGGTTTGCAGGGGCAGGTCGTCATCAACGCCCGCGACGACGGCGGTGTCTGGATGACCGGCGACGACGGCACGCTCGGGAACGGATCGGTGACCGTCGATGGCGTCTCGCTCGCGCCGATCCCGTGGTACGACCAGACGTCAGCCTCGCTCGGCGGCGGGGCGGCGGGCGTCGTGCCGTTCAGCGTCCACTTCAAGGATTGCTTGCCGGCGTCCAACACGCTCCGCGACGACGAGTGCGAAAACTACTACAACACCCTGCGCCGCGTGGGGCCTGGCAGCGCATGGCCGTCGGTGTCATTGCACCACTACGGGTCGATCGCGGCGGTCGGCGAAGGCAAGCCGTTCGCGGTTCGGCGCAAGCCGGTGAGCGACACGTCGTGCGACTGGGAGGACGTGACGGCGTCCTTTTCGCACACGATGCATCCGAGCGGCGCGACGCGTGCCATTCTCATCAGCGGCCCCTTCGTCGCACCGTATGACTACCTCGTCCGACGGGCGAGAGCCTTCTTGCGTGCGACGGGCTGCCTCAATCGGTCGGCACGATCCCCGTCCACGACTACGACTACGACTATCGGCCGCGCGTGCTCCAGATCGAGGACATCAACCTCGGCGGCTACATGGACGCCGGCGACGTTGCCGCATGGCTCGCCGCGCCTGAAGACGTGAACTTCGATGAGGTCGTCGACGCGGCCGACCTCGCCGCGGTCCTCGAGGCCCTGGCCTCCGAGGAGTAGCCCCTCGCGCGTCGGCCCTCCGGCCGCGGCAAGGGGCTGGGCCGCTTCTCCTCGCAGCCCCGTCCCTCGGCCGTGGTATTGTGTGAATCCCAATCGCCCGGGTGTGGATCCCGGGGGCGGGGGTCAGGAGTCGCCGATGAACGCTGTCCGTTTCCGTGCGCTTGCGATCGTTGTTCTGGCCGGCTCGGTGTTCGGGATTCCGGCCGCGGGCCAGCCGGACTTTCCCCCGTTCGAGAAGGTGTCGGAGGGGTACCGACAGGTCACGCCACCGGCGGACGGGTCCGCGCCGCTCTACACGGTCTGGGTCCGCGACCGGGACGGCCAGATGCTGGCGGAGTTGCCGGCGGGCTTCGAGGGGCAGCGCTTCTTCGTCGTCCCGACGGTCGCGGGCGGCGACACGCAGGCCGGCGTCTACTCGATCTGGCACTACGCGATCGGGCAGGACGCGCGGTACCTCTACTGGCAGCAGTACGACAAGCGGCTGGCGCTGATCGAGCCGAACATGGCGGTGCGGACGACGGGCGATGCGGAGTCGCAGGCCGCGACCGAGCGCATCTTCACCGACCGCGTGGTGCTGACGACGCCGATCGTGGCGATGGGTCCGGGCGGCGGGCCGGTGATCGACCTTGACGACGTCGTGCTGCGCCAATCGGGGGCGTTCTTCGGAAACTTCACGCGCGGGGCGGACGTCTCGCTGGCGAAGGTCCAGTCGGCCAAGACGTTCCCGTCGAACGTGGAGCTGACCCTGGAGTTCCCCCGTGCGGGCGGGCAACTCGCCACGGTCCACTACTCGATCGGCGTCCCGCCGCAGACGCCGGGCTACCAGCCGCGCGAGGCGGACCGGCGCGTGGGCTACTACTACACGGCCTTCACCGACCGCAGCCGCCGCGGCGTCGACGGCCAGACCATGCGGTTCGTGAACCGCTGGCACGTCGAAAAGGCGGACCCGACGCGCGCCCTCAGCCCGCCCAAGAAGCCCATCGTCTACTACATCGAGCACACGACGCCCGTGCGCTACCGCCGCTGGGTGCGCGACGGCATCCTCGCGTGGAACGCGGCGTTCGAGCGCGTGGGAATCGTCAACGCGATCGAGGTCTACCAGCAGGACGCGCAGACCGGCGCCCACATGGACAAGGATCCGGAGGACATCCGCTACTCGTTCGTGCGCTGGACCAACGCGAACATGGGGTTCGCCATCGGCCCTGTCCACTCGCACCCGGACACCGGTGAGATCTACGAGGCCGACATCGTGATGGACGAGGGGTTCCTGGCGGGGTGGGCGCACCAGTACCGCTCGTCGATCCTGGCCGCCGCGGCGATGCGTTCGCTGGACGGCGAGACGGCGGAGTGGCTGCTGGACCATCCGCAGTGGGACCCGCGCTACCGCCTGGCGGACCCGGAAGACCGGGCCCGCGTCGGCGCGTATGCGCGCGCGCTGCGCGAGGGCACGGCCGACCCGGCCGAGGCGCCGCCGACCATGCTCCCGATGGTCTGGGAACAGCCCGGCGCCGGCTCCCGGGTTGGCGTGTGCGCGGCGATGCCCGGTCTGGCCCTCTCCGTCGCGGACGTGCGCCTCGCAATCGACGCCGGGATCATCCTGCCCGACGAGGGCGAGACGGACGACGCGAGCCTGCTCGACGGCCTGCCCGAGGAGTTCATCGGCCCGCTCCTCAAGGACGTCATCATGCACGAGGTCGGGCACACGCTCGGCCTGATGCACAACTGGAAAGGCTCGGCTGCCCACTCGTTCGCGGAGATCAACTCGGAGGGGTTCCGCGGGAAGCGGCCGCTGCTCTCGACCGTCATGGACTATGCGCCCTCGAACATCGTCGTCGAGGGCGACGGGCTGCTCCAGGGCGACTACGGCTGCATCGACATCGGAACCTACGACCACTGGGCCATCGAGTGGGGCTACACCTTCGACGACCACGCCAAGGTGGCCACACGTGCCGCCGAGCCGGGGCACGCATTCTCGAGCGAGGAGGGCCAGCCCGGGCCGGACCCGCACGCCAAAACATGGGACCTGGGCGAAAACTCGCTCGACTTCGCCGACTCCGAGATGCGGTTCGTGCGGCACGTCCGCCCGAAACTGCTCGACAAGGCCGTCAAGGACGGCGAGCCGTGGCAGAAGGCGCGCCAGACCTGGAGCCAGTTGCTCGGCAAGCAACTCGGCGCGCTCTCAACGGCGGCGCACTGGGTGGGCGGGGCGCACTTCAACAAGTACCGCAAGGGCGACCCCGGCGCACCGGAGCCTATCCGCCCCGTGGACGCCGAGCGCCAGCGCCGCGCCCTGAAGTTCATCATCGAGAACGCCTTCCGCGACGAGGCGTGGGGGCTGACGCCGGAACTGCTCGCGCACCTCGGCACGGAGCAGTGGCCCGACTCCAACTGGGGCGACCCGCAGGACGTGCCGATCCACGACCAGGTGCTGGGCGCCCAGGCGAGCGCGATGACGATGCTGATGAACCCGACGCGGCTGCGGCGGATTCTGGACAACGAGTTGCGCACGGCGTCGGGGGAGGATGCGCTGACGGTGCCGGAGGTGCTGCGGGCGATCCGCAACGAAGTATGGTCGCCCCTGGCGGACCCGCCGCGCAGCGCGACCGCGCGAAGCCCGTACGTCAGCAGCCTGCGTCGGAACCTCCAGCGCGAGCACCTGGACCGTCTGATCGACCTGGCGACGGGCATGAACTGGCCCAATGCCTCGGGAAAGACGCTGGCCACGCTGGCGCGCCAGGAACTCCGGGACATCCGGGCGGCGATCGGCGACCGCCCCGAGGCCCAGGGGATCGACCCCTACTCCAAGGCGCACCTCGCGGACTCGCGCGAGCGGATCGACCGCGCGCTCGAGGCGGGGTATTTGCGCCGGCAGTAAAGCGGGCGAGAGCCGTGGCCCCGTGCTCTCACACGGGGCGTGCCGGCGCGTCGTGGCCGTTCTATGCGCCGAGGATTCCGGCCGCCTGCTCCAGCGGCCCGTGCGCCGCCGCGAGGCTTCGCTCGGCTTCCGGGGCGTGATTGTCCGCGGCGGCGGACCAGGCCCGGTTGAGGTTGCGCTCGCCCGCGGAGAAGTGGTCCATGAACTCGGCGAACCCGCCCATGCCGAGCGCGGCCATCAGGGCGGGCTTGGCCTCGACGATCGTGAGCGAGTGCTGACGCTGGACCTCGTCGAGCCGGTGAACGATCGTGCGGCAGCGTTCGTGCTCGTCGGCGATGGCCGGCAGGTCGTTCGCCAGGCCCGCGGCGATCTCCCGGATGCGTGCGAGGGCCTCGCGGGAAGCCGAGGCGGGAGACTCGCGGCGCTCGCCCGCAACCGGCGCGGCATACTGCATCTTCGCGGCCTGCTTGACGGTCAGGCCCCCGGCGGTCAGGCCGAGGACGGCGAACGCGAACCACCACGCGTGCGACCATCGGGCGAAGGCAAACTCCTTGACGCGCACGCGCTCGACGCCGTCGGCACGCAGGGTTGCGAGCAGTTCGGGCGTGAGTGTGTCGCCGGCCCTTGCGAGCGGTGGCGGTCCGCCCGCGGGCGCGTTGAGCGTGAGGCCGAGCAGTTGCTCGTCGGGAAGTGCGAGTTCCGGCAGGTAGGCCGTCGCGGCGGAGAGGACGCCGAAGACGAGCGACGCGATCACCACGAGCGAACCGATGAGTTTCATCGCGGGTCTCCGTTCAGCCCAGGAGGAGCACGACGCAGTTGATGCCGAGTTGCAGCACGGATTCGCCGACGATGAGTCCGGCGCAGAAGGGAACGCCCCATTCCTCGGCCCAGGCGCGGCCCTTGACCTTCGCGAGCGTCATGTTGGCGAGGCAGCCGATGCCGTAGGTCGCGATGTAGAAGAAGGGGAGGTACATGCTCAGACCCACCAGCACGCCAAGCCCGCTGAACGCGCCCAGCCCCAGCAGCGCCCCGAGCAGCGCGCCGCAGCCGTAGAGGGCGAAGGGGATCTCCCCGCCCTGCACGCCGGTGATGATGGCCTGCAGCGCCTGCGCCTGCGGCGCGCTGGTCGGCGTCTCCGGCCCCAGCGCAACGCCGTAGGTCTTGACGTTCACGGCCGCGATCAGCAGCACGGTGAACATGCAGACAACCGGTCCGATGGGGACGACGCAGAGTTCGAGGATCTGCTGCTTGATCGGCCGCGCGCCGACGAGGTGCCCCGTGCGGAGATCCGCCATCATGTCGGCCGCGAGTGTGATGGCGACGCACAAGGCCGCGCCGAGCAGGACCGCGCTGAGCACCGCGCCCGTGCCCGCGAGAAGCATGACGATCACCACCGTCAGCAGGGCCATTCCCGAGATGGGCGACCAGTCGGTCATGCCCGTGCACTGCGCGATGATGATCCCCGCGAACCAGATCCACAACGCGCCGACGATCGCGATGACGGCGGCCCGCAGGTGCGACGGCAACGCCGCCAGCGCGCCGGGCCGGGCGTTCAGCGACGCGAGGTACTTGTCCTTCTGCGCGTCATCCCAGACAACCGTGATCGTTGTCTTTCTATCGACGTTCAGGCTCGCCCATGCACCGTCAGACTTCCACGCCGCGGCCGCCTCATCGGATGCGAAGCGAATGACATACCCCTTGTAGGTGGCCGGTTCGACCTCATCGGAGACCTTCAGGCCGGAGACAGGGCACGGCTTGCCCTCATTCAGCGGCCGGTTGCCCTCGAAGTCGGCGGCAACGAACAGCAGCAGCAACGCCCCGGCGATCGCGGCGAGCAGCACCTTCAGCCCGAGTTCATCGCGCGAACCCCGCGGCATGCGGCTGGCGACGGCGATGCTCTTGAGGGCGGCGCGCATCGCGGGCAGCGCGGCGATGATGCCCATCATCGCGCCGCCGAGCAGCAGGCCGATGCCGAGCGGGCGGTTGAACGCCCCGAAACCGTACCCCGGCGCGGTCGCCGGCGTGATGCTCGCTGGCATCCAGCCGAGCCGGAACGCGATCGGTGTCAGCACGAAGTACGCGAGAATGCCGCCGGCGAGCACCATCAGCCCGGCGCGCCCCGTGATGAAGCCGGCGCCGAGCGCGAAGGGCGCGATCGCGAAGACGAGCTGGAACTCGTCCGGCAGGCCGAGGATGCGACCGAGCGAGATGCGGTCGTCGGTGAGGACGAGGTCCGGCCGGCCGTCGCCGTTGTGGTCAACGCTGGCCAGGAGCCTGCCCTCGTCGTCGGTTCTGCCCGGCAGACGGATGTTGAGGTCCTGGTAGCCGGGCAGCGGCGAGCCGGCCCAGCCGAGATCGACCTTCCGCAGGGAGTCCCACGGCTGCTCGCCCTCCGACGCCAGCAGCGCGGCGTGGGCAAGGCGCGGCGAAACCCCGGGCACCGCGCCCTCGCGGACGCGCTCGCGGAGATCAGCGATCGCGGCCTCGTTCGTCTCGTCCGCCTCGATGGCGTCGAGCAGTTCGGCCTCCACGCGCCCGAGCGCCAAGGCCTCCTCCGGCGCGGACTGCCTCTCGATCCAGCCCGCGATCATGCGCGTGCGCTCCGCGTCGGCGGGAGCGATGCGCTCGCGCTCGACGAGCGAGTCGAGGCGCTCGAGCGAAGCCGGAAGGCGAATCCCCGGCAGGCCGACCGGCAGGTAAATGAGGGCCGAGAGCGCGATGCCCGCGAGCAGAACGATCGACTTCTTCGTTCCCGCGCCGGGCGACTTGAGGATCGCGGCCACGCCCATCGCCGACGGGAACCGAAGCCGCTCGATCTCGATCATCTGCTTGCGGAGCGGGATGATGAACGCCGCGCCGAGCACCGCCCCCGCCATGCAGGCGAGCGTGATGAGCCAGAAGTCGAGCTGGTTCCACGAGAGGGTGAAGCCGAGCAGAAGCAGCACGGGCACCGTGAAGATCACGCCCGAGTTCGAGGTGTTGACGGCGGAGGCGATCGTCTGGGCGATGTTGGTCTCGAGGATGGAGCCTTTGCGGAGCAGCCCGCGCAGCACGCCGAACCCCAGCACCGCGGCGATCGCCGACCCGCCCAGCGTGAAGCCGATCTTCAGCCCCGCGTAGGTGATCGAAGCGTTCATCACCAGGCCGATGACCATCGCGAAAACGATCGCCGCGAGCGTCACCTCGCGGTACGGGCGGGCCGAGCCGGGGGGCGGCGGTGGCTGGTTGGTCATGTCGGCCTCCGGGGCGCGCCGGGGTGCGATCGGAGCGGTCGCGCGGAGGCGTATGGTGCGCCAAACCCGCCCGCGGCACAAGCGGCCCGGAAACGAAAACGCCCACCGGGTTCTGTCCGGAGGGCGTTCGGGTTTCGATCAGAGGTAGGCGGTCAGTTGGCGTCGCGGACATTCACGGAACGGCCGACGCGCCGCTTGCGATTGATGGTCTTGCGTCCGTTGCGGGTGCGCATCCGCGCCCGGAAGCCCGACTTTCTCGCTCGCTTGATCTTGCTCGCTCGGCGTGGGTAATGCATGGCGACCTCCGCGACCGGGCCTTGCCCGTGGGGGAGGAATATAGGCCCTCAGATCAGCCCCGGCCAGAGGCGAATCCGGCGCGAAAGGCTTGGTGCAGCCAGGCCTGTTTCGTAGACTGGGCCCGGCGGGGCGATCCCGCCCGCATCGGGCGTGTGCGCCCGCGGCTTGGACGCCGGCGGAGGCGACCTGGCGGCGAGCGTTCGCGTCCGTGGCGACTCCGAAAGGACCGGCCGCGCCGGCGCGACCCCGCGCCCCGCGCCCCGCGACCATGGACGACGCCCACCGCGCCCGCGCTGAAGCCGTGATCGGCCACCGCTTCCGTGATCCCCAACTCCTCTGCCGCGCCCTCACGCACGCATCGGTCGCGGAGTCACGCGTGGACTCCAACGAGCGCCTCGAGTTCCTGGGCGACGCCGTGCTGGGAATGGTCGCGTGCGAGCGCATCTTCCGGCGATTCCCGGCGCTGCTCGAAGGAGAAATGACGAAGATCAAGTCCGCCGCGGTGTCGCGACGGGCCTGCACGCAGATCGCACGCTCGATGGGCCTCCAGGACCTGCTCATCCTCGGCAAGGGCATGCAGTCGTCCACCCAGCCGCCGTCGCTCGCCGCCGCGGTGCTGGAGTCGGTGATCGGCGCGGTGTACGTGGACGCGGGGTACGAGGCCGCGGCCGCCTTCATCGGGCCGCTCATCGATCCGATCATCGAGCGGGCGGCGCAGAGCGGCCACCAGCAGAACTTCAAAAGCGTCTTGCAGCAGCACGCGCAGCAGCAGTTCGAAGGGACGCCCGTCTATCGCACCCTCGACGAGAAGGGGCCCGACCACGCCAAGGCCTTCAAGGTCTGCGTGGAGATCGACTCACGCCGATTCGAGCCGGCGTGGGGGCAGAGCAAGAAGCAGGCGGAGCAGCAGGCCGCGCTGCTCGCACTCCGCGCCCTGGGCGTCGCGGTGGAAGACGGAGAGGGGGACGTGCGGATCGTGGAGGGCGCGGGCGCGCCGGAGTGACTCAACGCACCGCGTCGAGCGGGTCGGCGATCTTCTCCCTCCGCAGCCAGAACACGGCCCACGCCGCGCCGGCCAGAAGCACAACGGACTCCGTGCCGGTGATGAAAAGGGTGACGATGACGAGCGGGTGCGTCGTCGCGTCGCTCGCGCCCGCGAGCCCCAACGCCGCGGCGAGCCAGACGGTCCCCGCCTCGCGCGTGCCCAGCATGCCGAACGGCGACACCACGGAGATCACGAAGTAGGACGAGGCGACCAGTGCCGCGTGGTCCCAGGGGAGCCCGACGCCGAGGATCGCGGCGGCCAGAACGAAGCGGGCGGTCTGCACGCCGACATCGGCAAGTCGCACGCCGACGCCGACAGCGACCGCGCGCGGGTCCGCGAGCATGGTCACCCCGGCGTGGAGTTGGGCGAAGCGTTCGCTGCGAAGAGCGCGCCCGAGCGGACCGAGCGCAAGCGGGTCGAGCAGGGCGTGCAGTCGCGCCAGGCCGCGCTCGTCGGCGAAGGGGCGGGCAAGGGCGACAAGGCCCCCCCCCGCCGCGACAGGCCCCAGCAACGCGACCGTCCACCAGACCCCGTCCACGCTCTGCCGCCACAGGCTGGCAGCTACCAGCGGAGCGAGCGCGACCACCATCACGCCCAGGACCGCCCCGAACCACCCGCCGATCGTGAGCAACGGCACCCGGTCGCGCCGATTGTGGATAACCACCCGGCTGATGGCGCTGAGTTTGAACGGGAGGTAGTTCAGGAATGTGGCGAGGGCGTTGGTCGCGATGACGTCCGAGGCGTGCAGGCGGCGCGCGGGAAGCAGGGCGCACCAGAACGCGAGGCCGTTCAACGCGACCGAGGCCGCCGACAGCCCCAGCAGCGCGACGACGGCCCAGACGGGCGCATCGCCGAGTCGGGAGAGTTGCTCGCGGTTCTCGGGGGAGAGAGCCGCCCGCACGCACCAGCCGAGCAGCGCAAGCCCCCCGACGAAACCGAGTCCCTGGAGGGCGAAACGCAGGTAGGGCTTGCGCCGGACCGACGGGGCGTTCATCGCGCGACCTCCGGCAGCGTGTAGAGGGCGCGTCCTTCGCCCGGCCACGCTCGCACGGGCGCCGCCGCCGACTCGAGCCAGCGGGCGACCCGCTCCGGCGTCACGCGCGGGTCCGCGTAGCCGCTGCGACGGAGGCGTTCGAGTTCGGGGATGCAGACCAGGACGGCGTCGATGCCACGGTCACGCAGCGCGGCCGACCATGCGTGGGGCGAGTCGGGGGCGGAGTCGATCGCTTCGCCGAGCGGCCAACCGTCCCAGGTGGTGTTGTAGACGACGCGGCCCGTGTAGTAGAAGGGCGTGGCCTCGCCGAGCAGGTACACGGTTCGCCCAGCGGACGCCCGACGGTTGAGGAACCCGAGCGATCCCGCGTCCGCCTCCTCGGACGAAGGGGGGGGCACGGCATAGAAATCGGTCCCGACCGGGAGCAGCATGCCCGGGTTTGAGGACCGCTGTCCCGCGTAAACGCTCAGCGTCAGCCCGCTCTGCACCAGCACGCCGATCGCGCCGACCGCGACGGCGGCGCGGCGCACCCCCGGGCCGCGGTCCGCCAGTCCGCACAGCCCAAGCCCGACGAGCACCGCTCCGGGCGCAAGCATCGGCACGAGAAACCGCGACTGGAGGTGCGTGGCGAACATCCAGGTGACGAACTGCGCCAGCAGGCCGGCGCCGAGGACGAACACGCCGACGCGCGCCCGCCCGAGCAAGGCGGCCACGCCCGCCGCCGCGAGCAGAGGAAAAAAGACGCCCCACTGCGCATGCATCATGCCGCGGTGTCGAGGGCCCGCCGGGTCGGACTCATCCCGCAGGACGAGGAGTCGGAGTCGGCCGGCGAGCGACCCGTCAAAGGCGTGTGCGGCGGCGTAGCGCGTGATCTGCTCGTCGGTCCAGTGCGCCGAGCCGAAGACGCCCGCCAGAAACGGGAAGATCGGGTTCCCACCGTGCAGGGCGTTGCGAACCAGCCACGGCAAGAGCATGGCGACACCCGCAACCGCGCCGAGCGCCGCCGCTCGCACCCAGTCCCTTCGCGGCGTCGTGGCGAGGAGCATCAGCCCGACGACCGGCGTGGCGAAGAGCAAGGCCGTGGGCTTCACGCCGCACGCCGCCCCGACCAGCGCACCCGCGAGCAGCCAGCGGCGCGGGGCGCTCAGCCCGCGGTCCACGGCGGCGATCATGGCGGCCGCGGTCAGCGCCACAACGCCCATCTCGTTGTACGCGAGCGAGCCTGAAACGACGGTCCACGGCGTGGCGAGCACCACCGCGCCCGCAAGCCCCGCGCACGCCGCGCTCACGATGCGAGGCGCCTCCGTGCGATTGCCGGCGAGCATCCATCGGTCGGCGGCGGCAAGCGTGGCACGCGCGACAAGCCACGCGGCGCACACCGCCAGGCCCGCGTGGAGCATCTGGCAGGAGAGCGTGCGCCAGCCGTCGGCGGCGAGCAGCCCGGCGGGCGTGCCGTCGCCGAGCGGACGCGGCGCGCCCGTCATCGCCGCGAGGTGCAGGTACGCCGCCTCGAAGTAGCCGGGCAGGTACGAATAAACGTTGTGCTCCAGCGGACGCAGCCGGCCGACGGCAAGCCACTCCTGCGGCAACTGCAGGTGGTAACTCAGCACGTCGTACCCCCCGAACTCCGAGTCCCACAGCCAGCCCGGCGGCGAGCACGAGGCGACGATCAGCACGGCCGCAGCCGGCGCGGCGGCCAGCCACGCCCCGCCACGCGACTGTGCCGACCCTCGCCGGCCCGCTCGTGCGGCTCGCGCCCACTGCTCGCAGGCCAGCGCGGCGCCGACGACGCACACGCCGACGCCGAGTCCCACGCCGACCGTCCCGTGCAGCAGCCCGGCGACGCCCAATAGGTGGCTGATCGTGAGCATCAGGGCGAGGCCCGCGCCGAACTGCAGCGGAGCCGGAAAGGACGCACCGTGCCAGCAGCGGGAGGCCAGCCGTCCCAGCCCGTGCGCGCCGAGGAGGTAGAGCACGGCGGGCCACGCGGAGCCTGCCTTGAAGATGACCGAGCCGAGCGCGCCCGCGGCCCCTGCCGGCGACCCGATCGACGCGACCGCGGCGAGCAGCATGACGCCGCCGCACGCGCCGAGCGCGAACGTCCACGCTCGTGCGCCGGTGGGCGTTCGAGTGGTGCCGGGGGCGTCCATGCGCCGCGAGTGTACGGCACGGCCCGCGCGTCGGCCCGCCGCCTGCCCGCGACCCGTCACGCCCTACCATGATCTCATGGAACTGCGCCCCGCCGCAACCCTGCACGACGACGAACTCAGCATCGTCGAGCCTCTCTGCGCGGTCTTCCGTCGCAAACTGAAGTCCGAGGGGCTGAAGTACACGCCCGAGCGGGCGCAGGTGCTGGACACCATCATCCGCTTCGACGGGCTGTTCGAGGCCGAGCGGCTTCTGGACGAGGTCCGCCGGAGCGGGTTCCGGGTCTCGAAGGCGACGGTCTACCGAACGCTCAAACTCCTCCAGGAGGCCGGGATCATCCAGCGCGTGCTCTCAGGCGACGACCAGGCGCACTACCAGATGGTGTACGGCTCGCGCCCCAACGACCTCCTCGTACGCGTGGACACGGGAGAGGTGCTCCAGATCGACGTGCCGGAACTCATCGCAATCCGCGACCGGGTCTGCCGCCAGCACGGGCTGGAGCCGCGCGGGCACAGGCTCCACGTCTACGCCGCGCCGCGGGTGTGAAGGCCGCGTACCCGCTGTCAGCCGCCACCGAAGAGCGCCGCCTCGGCTTCGGGCGTGGGCGTGAGGCGCCGCACGACGCCTCCGGGAACCCGGCGCGGGATGACCTGGAGCGCGACGGGTTCGGCGTCGGCGCGATGCACCCAGATGGTGACGGGGTCGTCCGTCGGATCGATCATCGTGAGACCGAACGGGAAGGACGTGCTGAACGTGCCGGCGACGCGTGCGTCGTCCGTGCGAGCGGGCGCGAGGCCGCCGATGACGTCGCCCTGCCGGAAGCCCGCCGCGGCGGCCGGTCCGTCGGGATCGATCTCGACGACGCGTCCGAAGCCCTCGCCATCCTCGGTTCGCAATCCGACGTAGGCGAGTTCGGCGGGGAACTCGCACCACTCATATCCCAGCGAGAGGAGGGCGTCGCGGACAGTCGGCGCTTCGGCTCCGGTGACGAACCGTGAAGCGAAGTCCGCAAGCCCCATGCCGCGGAGACGCACGAGAATGGTCTCGTCGGAGTATCGCATCTCGCCTTCCGCGATCATCTCGCGGAGCACGACCGCCAGCCCGCCGTGCCCGTGCCGTCGCAGTTCGGCGTCGAGCGTGAGCGCGAGAACCGCTCCTCCCTTGTAGGCCATTGTCTCGCGGGGGCCGTCGCCGTCGCGCCATGGCTCGTCCGCGCCGATGAAGGGCGTCGAGCCGAACGCGGACTCAGCCGCGTCACGCTCGATCTCGAGCATCCGGGTGGCGAACCACTCGCGGGGGAGCACGCCGCAGGCCGCGCCGTGCCAGAGCGAGAGATAGTCGGTGAAGCCTTCCTTGAACCAGACGGTGCGCTCGGGTTCCGCCTCTCGGAGCACGCCGCCGAGCCAGGTGTGAAAGAGTTCGTGGCAGATGAGATGCCGGAAGTAGGGCGAGTCGAGGAGCCAGTCCGGCGAGTTGGGCGGGAGACCGACGACCAGGCCGTGGTCCGTGAGGTAGCCGCCGCCGGTCGTGCCGCTGATGCAGATCCGCACGGGACGGGGCGGCGGTGCGTGCAGCGTCGCGGCGACGTGCGCGACGAAGGCGGTGGCGACCTCCAGCGTCTTCTCCGCGGCGCGGTCGCCGGGTGCGAACTGGAAGACCTCGATCGCCACCCCGTCCGCCTCCGCCCGGCGCACGCCGAGGGGCGTGCCGACGGCGTAGATGGCGTTCTCGCCGGCCGGCGGGAGTTCGCCGTCCAGTCGCCCCGTCGCGTCGCCGGCCCAGCCGGTGAAAGCCATCGATCCTGCCGGAGTGTCGAAGGTGATCGTCCTCGCGATTCTCTCGCGCGACGGGGCGCGAATCTCGGCGATGGTGTTCGCCGTCGCGCACGCGAGGTATCGGTCGTCTGCCGCGGGGAGGATGGTGCGTGCTCGCTGTTCTTCGGAGCCGATCGGGAGCACCGGGATCGTGTACGTCACGCGCAGCGAACCGTCCCAGTCCTCTGGGATGACGAACGATCGAGACTGTCCCGTCTCGGCCGACAGCGGCGGGTCCGCGCTGGTGACGACGAAATACGGTCGGTCGAGGTCGGTCCACCCTCCCCACCCGTCAAGCACCAGCGACCATGCGCCGTCGCGGCGCGTCAATCCGCTCGCGGTCATCGTCACTTCGATGAGCGCGGGGTCGCGGGACGGGTCGTAGCGCAGCGTGTAGGCGCACTGCGGTTGCGCCGCAGCCCAGCCGCCGACGACCGCAATGGCGGCGGCGCACCAGCGCCCGAGTCCAACGATCGACGGAGCGCGGTGGCGGTGCATCGTCTGGCTCCCCTGCCGGTTCTCGGGTGTCTACCGAGCGTGGCCTGGCTGGATGTCGTCATTCCTCGTCTTCTTCCGCGGGTTTTCGTTCGATTGCGTACTCTCCGCTCATCCAACGGTAGAGGTCGGCCATGCGGGCGCGCTCGTCGGCGAAGGGCCATGTGGGTGCATCGGCGCTCACGGTGCGGCCCGTGATGCGGCAGACCGTCGCCGTTCGCACGCACTCCGCCGCGCCGATCCACGGAATCCCCGCGCGCTCCGCCCACGACCCCGGCGCCTCGATCGCGGCGCGGCGCGAGGACTCGCCCGTGACCGCGAGCGTGACCCAAACCGTGCGGCGCGGCGGGAGCGCGCCCGCGATGCGGTCGGCCCACTCAACGATCAGCACCGATGAGCCGTCCGCGAGCCGGTCCCAGCCCAGGGCGTCCAGGTCGTCCTCGCCGTGGAGGCGGTAGGCGTCCACGTGCACAATGGGCGGCTCGCCGGGGGCTGCGGCGGGGTACTCGTTCACCATGACGAACGTGGGGCTGGAGACGAGCGCCGGGCCGACGCCGCGGGCCTCGGCGATGGCGCGCACGAGCGTGGTCTTCCCCGCGCCGAGCTCGCCGCGCAGGGCGAGCGTATCGCCCGCGAGGAGCGCGCCCGCGAGGGCGCGGCCCAGCGCGGCCGTGTCGTCCAGCGTCCGCAGTTCGATCTCCGCGCGCATCGACGAAGGATACGCCACCGCGCGTACCATCCCGCATGGACCCGGACGACCACGTCTGCCTGTGCTTCCGGGTGTCGCTGCGGAAGATCAGGACGTTTCTGGCGGTCGAGAACCCGCCGGTGGCGTCGCTGATCTCGGAGTGCCTCAGCGCGGGGACGGGGTGCCACTGGTGCGTGCCGTTCCTGGAGCACCTGCACGCGCAGCACGCGCGTGGCGAGACGCCGGACCTGAAGGTCTCGCCGCAGCGCTACGCGGAGGCGCGGCTGAAGTTCCACGAGTCGGGCACGCGCGACGAGGACGTGGTGCGCGAGGCGAACGACGACGGCTCGCCGGCGGCGTGAGTGGACGAGCGAGGGAGGAACGGAAGGGACGGAGCCGCCACGGAGTGGCGGAGTATACCCGGAAAGCCCGATCACGCCGGATCGAGCGTGCGGAGGGTGAGGCCGAGCTCGCCGAGTCGTTCCTTGACTTCGGTGAGCGAGGTCGCGCCGAAGTTCTTGACGCCCATGAGTTCCGCCTCGGTGTGGCTGGCGAGGTCGCCGAGCGTCTGGATGTTGAGAAGCTGGAGCGCCTTTCGGGCACGAACCGAGAGTTGCAGGTCGGAGACGGTCTTGTTGAGGACCATTTCCTTCCCGGAGCCGCGCAACTGGTCCATCATCTGTCGGCGTGCGGCGCGGTGCGCGTCCTCGCGACCCTGGCCGAGCCGCAGGGCCTTGGAGGTCAGCATCCGCTTGATCTCGGCGAGGCTGGACTCGCCGAAGTTCTTGTACGACATCAACTCCGCCTCGGTGTAGTTGATCAGGTCGCCCAGCGTGCGGATGTTCATCTTCTTCAGGCACGTCCTCGCACGCACCGAGAGCTCGAAGTCCGAGACCGGCGTGTCGAGCAGCGCCTTCTTCTTCACGACGTCGCGGTCCGGCTCCTCCTCCAGGATCATCTCGCGGCTGGCCTGCACGTCCTTCATGTACAGACGGGCGCGCGGGTGGGTCGGGTTCGTGTCCAGCACCTGCCGCACGCACCGCTCGGCCCGGGCGTAGTCGCCGCGGTCCTCGTACAGAATCGAGAGGTTCAGCAGCGCGTTCACCGGCGCCGGCGGCGTCTCGCAGATGCGCTCGTAAAGAGCGGCGGCCTCGTCGTCCAGACCCATCTGGTCCAGCAGGTACGCCAGGCTGAACGCCGACGAGGCGTCCGCAGGGTTCGCCGCCACCGCCTTGCGGTACTCCGTCACGGCCGAGAGCCGGTCGCCCGCCTTCTCGGCTTCGCGGGCGGCGGCGGCGTGCTTCGAGGCCGCCGCGGCGTCACGCTTCGCGGATTCCTCACCGATCACCATGTCAAGCGGATCATGCGGCATGGGGCCTCCAACGCCTCTTCGGGCGAGCGGAACTCTATGGACCCGGCCCCCAAGGCTCAAGAGCACCGGAATCACGCCCGTCCGGGGCTTGCAGGGGCAACGGCCTCGGCGGCCGCGGCAAGGTCCGGCTCCCCCGCCGACGCCGAACGGGCCAACAGGTCGATCCGCCTCCAGTTCCCGCCCACGAACCGGGCAAGCAGGAAAACGCCCAGAAGAATGATGTAGGCCGACGCGCCGATCCACGGCCCCATCGAACCCCACTGGGGGACGACCGCGATCGCCAGGTGACCGCCCCCCACGATGCAGACCCACGAGAGCACGATCGTGACCACGCCCGGCCAGACGGTGTCCCCCGCGCCGCGCAGCGCGCCGCTCATGGTGATGGCGACGGCGTCAAAGAGTTGGAAGACCGCCGCCGCGATCATCACCGACGAACCGACCGCGATCAGACGCTCGACCTTCTCCGGCGGCATGTCCTCGGGGATGAAGACGCCGACCAGGGTCTCGCGGAAGAGGACGAAGCCGAGGGCGCACGCGCCCATATAGGCCATCGTCACCCCCATCCCAAGCCAGGCACGCCGCGCCGCCAGGTCCGGGCGCCGCATCCCCATGCACCGGCCGACGAGGGCGGTAACGGCGATCGAGATGCCGACGGCGGGCATGAAGGAGAGGTGCATGTAGCGCAGGGCGATCCAGCCCGCGGTGTTGTGAACTTCGGGAGCGTCACCCATCGCAAGCCCGCCCTTGCCCAGCAGGACGGCCATGAGATACGCCCAGCAGATCATCTCGTTGCCGAACATCAGGCCCCCCGGCCAGCCGATGCGCCATACGTCGCGCACGTGCCGCCACGACAGCCGCCACGCCGACCGGGTCGCGTAGCGGCGGTGCATGCGCGGGCCGAGGAAGACGACGAGCGGGATGAGCAACTCGATGGACGCGCCGATGACCGTGGCGACCGCCGCCCCGGACACGCCCATCGGCGCGATGCCGAGCGTCTCGGCCGTGGACCTGAAGAGACCCGCGAGCGGCGTCCACGCCGGCGGGCCGTCCGTCCCGAAAATGAGCAGCGCGTTCAGCGCGACGTTCACGACGTTCGCGGCCAGCACCGAGACCATCACCACGCCGGGCCGGTGCAGGCCGTAGAAGTAGTGGGCGATCGAGCGCGAGCCGAGGACGAAGAACGCGCCCCAGATGTTGATCTGCGCGTACCGGGTCTCCAGCCGGAGCAGTTCGTCGCCGTGCCCCATCGCGCCGAAGATGCCCGGGAGCGCGAAGGCGTAGGGGACCATGAGCAGCGCCCACGCCGCGGACATCCACAGCCCGTTCCAGGCGTAGGCGGAGCCGCGCTCAGGGCGCCCCGCGCCGAGGTTCTGGGCGACGTACGTGTTGATGACGCCCATCGCGCCCAGCGCAATCGAGACCGCGAGCCAGACGGCCATGCCCCCGTTGCCCTGCGCGGAGACATAGACCGGATCGGGGCCGATGCGGCTGACCATCAGGCCGTCGATGAACTGCATGACCGTGTAACTGGTCATGGTCACGACCGTGGGCGTGGCGACGAGCAGCATCTCGACGAACGGATGCCGCTCGCGCGCGACCGCGTTGGCTGGACCTGTGGACGACATCGCCCTCACCCGGAGTCTGCCCGCCCGCCGGGGCCGGCGGCGAGTCTAGGCGGGGGAGAACGAAAAACGAACAACGCACAGCGAAACGTAGGAAGGGAGCCGTCAGGGTCGCGGGTGGCGTCCGGGCAGCGGTTCCGGATGTTCGCTGTCCGCTCTTCGCCCTTCGCTCTCCCCCTGCGCCATCCGCGCGGCCAGCCGGATCGCCGCCTTCATGCTGCCCGCGTCCGCCCGGTTCTTCCCGGCGATGTCGAACGCCGTGCCGTGATCCGGACTGGTCCGCACCATGGGCAGCCCGAGCGTGACGTTCACGGACTCGTCGCGGAAGAGCAACTTGACCGGGATGAGGCCCTGGTCGTGATACATGGCGACGACGAGGTCGAACCTGGCCGGCCGCCCCGGCGCGCCCACGGCCGCGTTGAAGATGGTGTCGGCGGGGAACGGGCCGTGCACATCCATGCCCTGCTCCGCGGCGATGCGGATGGCCGGTGCGATGAGGCGCTCCTCCTCGTCGCCAAGCAGGCCCTGCTCGCCCGCGTGCGGGTTCAGCCCGCAGACGGCGACGCGCGGGCGTGCGATGCCCAGGCGGATGCAGGCGTCGTGCCCGAGGTCGATGGCGTCGTAGACCCGCCCGATCGTGAGCACGTTGCGCAGGTCCATCAGCGGCACGTGCGCGCTGGCGAGGACGACGCGCAGCCTCGGGCCGACAAACATCATGGCGTGCCGCTTCGCCCCGAAGCGCGTGGCGAGCAGTTCCGTGTGCCCCGGGTACCTGCCCCGCCCCGCGAGCGACCACGCCTCCTTGCTGACCGGGCCGGTCACGATCGCGTCGGCCCGCATCGGGTCGCCCTCGGGCAGGCGCGCCGAGGCGATCGCGTCCTCCACCCAGCGGAACGAGAGTTCGCCGGCGACGCGATTCGCGGCGCGGGCGTACCCGGTCCGGTCGTCGTCGCGGTCGTCAATGACGACGACCTCGTGCGAGCGTGCGGTCTCGACCAGCGCCGAGCCGCGCCGGGCCTCCCACCAGAACGGCTCGACGCCCGCGGCCTGCGCCGCCTCGTGCATCGCGTCCGCCGCGCCGTGGATCACGAACCGGGCGAGGCCGCGCACGCCCCTGTCCGCGAGCGCCTTGACCACCACCTCCGGCCCGATGCCGCCGGGATCGCCCATGCTCACCGCGATGCGAGGGCGCGAAGGGCGTGCGGGATCAGGGACGCCGCTGACCATACCGAAGTGTAGAAGCTGTCCCGTAACTTCGGAGAACCGATCTCACTACAGAGACACAGAGAGCGCAGCGGCGGCAATCCAGGTCTCGCTCTCTGTGCCCTCTGTGCCTCTGTGGTGAATCATGGGTTTGGGGATAGGTTCTAGGCTCCAGACGGTTCACGGTTCGAAGACCACTTCAAGGAATCGCGCCATCGGCGCGAAGCCGAGCGAGCGGTACAGCGCGTTCGGCCCCGGCTCCGCTTCGTTGGTGAAGAGCAGGATGTCCGCCGTGCCCCGGCTCGCGATCTCTCTCGCCACGAAGGCCGTGATCGTGCGCCCATAGCCCCGCCGGCGCGCCTCGGGCGGCGTGTACACCAGGTTGATCGAGCAGGTGCGCCCCGTCGGCCGCGACCACCCCGCCAACGCCACAGGCGCCCCGCAGTCCTCGTGGACGTACAGCCTTCCGGAGTTGATCGACCGCTCGGCCTGCGCCCGCGGGTCCGTCGGCCGAACGAGCACGCCCGTGTCGCGCCCAAACGCGACGATCCACGCGGCGATCGTCTCGGCGTCGTCGAGCGTCGCCACGCGCGTCCGACCGTGCGCGGCGGCCGGCGCGACGAGCTCGCCGAGCCGGTGAAGAATGAGCGTCCAATGCGCCCGCCAGGTCACGCCCCGGCGACGGGCGAACTCCGCCGCGAACCGCTCCGCCACGCCCTCCGGCATCACCGCGCCGGTGATGTGCGCGTCGGCAGCCCCCGCTGCGGCCCCGGCGAGCGCGACGGTCGCCTCCTCCGTCGCGCGCGACAACACAAGCACGGCCGAAGTCGGAAGCAACGCGCACCCCGCGACGCCCTTGCCCTCTCGCACGACCCAGCCGGTCGTCGCCGCGCCCCCGTCCGCCGAGTCCCGCGCCGCCATCGCCAGCCCGAGCGGCAGGTTCGACTCGGCCTCTCGCTCGCGCAGGAACGCCTCCGCCTCAGCGAGCCACGCCCCCGCCGAACTCGCCCGCAAAACTTCCACGCCGCCACCTCCGGCCTTCCCCCTCCGCCCTCCGGCCTCACACCCTGAAGATCGACCCCAGTTTCTTGCCCAGCAGCGCGGACGCGCCCACCAGCGTCACCGTCAGCAGCGCCATGCCCCAGACGCCCATCGCGCTCGCGACGTACTGGCCCGTGCCCAGCGTTTCCGTGAAAGCGAAGATCTGCTTCGTGATCGGGTAGTGCTCCGCCTTCTGGGCCAGGATCAGCGAGTCGCTCACCTCCAGCATCGAGAAACTGAACACGAGCAGCCCACCCGCGATCAGGTTCGCCATGATGAGCGGCACGATCACCTTGCGTACCGCCGTCAGGCGCGACGCCCCGAGGTTCACCGCCGCGTCCTCCAGTTCCCCCGACGTCTGCTCAAGCCCCGCGACCGTCGCCCGCACGATGTACGGCAGGCGGCGCACCGCATAGGCAATCACCAGCAGCGGGAAGGGGTTCGGGTCGGGACCGAGCACGTCCAGCGTGCCGGCGAGGAACGGCGGAATCTCCAAGCCCAGCCACGGGATCGAGAGCGGCCGGCCGAACGGCCACGCCAGCGTCATCGCCACATAGCCGAACGCCATCACCAGCCCCGGCACCGCCAACGGCAACATGCACAACGCATCCAGCACGTTCCGCCCGCGAACCCCCGTCCGCACCACGAGGTACGCGATCACCAGGCCCAGCAACAGGTCCAGCCCCATCGCCGCCAGCGAGAGGACGAGGCTGTTGCGGATGCTCGTCGAGGCCGCCTCGTCGCCCAGCGCGGCCCCGTAGTGCGACAGCGTGAACTCCGTCGGCAGGATCGTGCCGTACCACCGCCCGGGCACGCTCAGGCTCGTGAAGATGACGCCCATGTGCGGCAGGACGGCGACCAGCGTGACGGCCGCGAAGCCCAGCGTGACCGCCCAGCCCGCCGGCCCGCTCAGAACCGCCTCGCCGCCCGCCCGCGACGCCTTCGAATACATCGCGTGCCCCCGCCGCCCGAAGGCCACCCTCCCGAGCACATAGAGCAGCACGGACGAGGCGAGCAGCACGACCGTCAACGCATACGGCTGCGCCGAGTTCTCGACCTCCTTCAGCCCGAAGAACACCTGAACCGGCGTCACGGTGTAGTAGTCGAACATCAGCGGCGTGCCGAGTTCGGTGAAGGACCAGATGAACACGATCGTCCCGCCCGCGAACAGCCCCGGACGGATCAGCGGCAGCGTCACCCGAAAGAAACGCCGCCACGCGCCCGCGCCGAGGTTCTCCGCCGCCTCGTCGAGCGCGGGGTCGAGGTTGGCGAGCGCGGCCGCCGCGTTGAGGTAGATGATCGGGTACAGGTGCAGCGCCTCGGCGATGACGACGCCCCAGAACCGGCCCTCGCCCAGCACGTCCCACTCCGTGCCCAGCATCGCGTTGATCGCCCCCTCACGACCCAGCAACGCCCGAAGCCCGATCGCCCCCACGAACGGCGGCAAAATCAGCGGCACGAGGATCATCGCGTTAAGGGCGGACTTGAAGGGGAAGCGGTAGTTCGCGCCCGCCACGGCGAGAGGCAGCGCGATCGCCCCGCACAGAAGCGTCGTGCAGACCGCCACCATGAACGAGTTGCCCAGCCCCGCCAGGAGCGAAGGGTCGAGGAAGACGAGCCGGAGGTGGTCGAGCGTGAACCCGCGCCCGGTGGCCGGGTCCGCCGCGAACCCGCCCCGGACGGTCAGCAGGATGGGATGGACAAGGAACGCGCCGAGGATGACGAGCAGCCCCGCGAGCAGCACGTAGTGCCAGGGATGGGCGCGGGGCAGGTCGCGCATGGGACGCCAGTGTAGGGGATCGTCGAGCCGCGACCGTGACCGAGCGATCCCGCAAGGCCGTCGATCACCCCATGACCTCCGGCGCAATCAGAGTCTGCGGGCCGAGCGTCTGGATCGTCAGCCGGCCCAGAGACCGCCCCGCCAGGTACCCGTTCACGCCGTCGAGCGTCAGCCGGTCGATCTCGGCCGCCTTCTCGGCCAGGCTCCGCGCTCGTCCGAGTTTGTGGTAGTCCGTCGCCAGCGCGCCGGCCCGCGCGCCGGTGGACTCGCCGGAGAAGATCAGCCGGGACTTCATGCCCACGATGGCGCGGTCGAACTCTTCACGGGTGATGCGCCCCCCCGGCGTATTGATCCGGCCCATCTCCGCCAGCAGGACTTCGAGCGACTGCTGCGCGCGGTCCGGCATGGTGCCGACGTAGGCCGACACGATGCCGTGGTCGCGGGCGGGCGAATACCCCGCGCTCACCGAGTAGCACAGGCCCCGCTTCTCGCGGACCTCCGCGAAGAGACGCGAGGACATCCCCGCGGAGAGCACCGCGTTCACCACACGCTCCGCCGTCGAGTTCGCGTCGCGCTCCGGCGGGGCGTCGTGGGCCACGATCACCTGCACCTGTGCGCTCTCGTCCGGCTCGTGGGCATAGCCGCGCGCCGGCGGCGCGCCGAGCACCGGCTCCGGCGTCGTGCCGGTCCACCCGGCCAGAAGGGCGTCGAGGACCACCGCCACGCCCTCGGCCTCCACCGCGCCCGCAAGCGCGAGGATCGAGCGGCCGGGGCGAGCAAGCTCGCTCCACGACTCCCCGATGTCCTCGACCGTGCACGCCATCAGCCCCTCCTCCGTGCCGAGGCCCGATCGGTTGATCGGCATCGGGAGATGCCGCGCCTTGGCCAGGATCGACGCACGCTCGCCGGGGTCGTCGCGAAGGCTGTCGAGCGACTGCAGCGCGAGGTCGCGGACGGGCTCGAGCGCAGCCGCCTCGAAACGCGGGCGCCGGACCATGTCCACGATCAGCGGCAGGGCATCGGCCAGCCGATCGCCCAGCAGCGTGGCCGAAATGGTCTGGTAGTAGGTGCCCACGGAGGTCGATCGGTTGACGCCGAGGCGGTCGAACGCGTCGGCCTGCTCGCGCGACCCCAGGCCCCCCGCGCCCCGCAGCAGCAACTCCGAAACGAGCGCCGAGCGCCCTTCCAGCCGGGCCGGATCCGTCGCCGATCCGGCGGGCACGAGCCACGCCAGCGCGGCCGACCGCACGCCGGGAATGGTTTCCACGATCAGCGGCATGCCGCAGGCGAGCGTCCGAGTCGTGATGGTTGCCGTCATCGTCGATACCTCTTTCCACTCGCACGAGCCGTCGCGCACACCACGGCGCGGCCTCCGCAGTCTAGCGGAACGGGCAATCCCGCGGGTCCGATAGACCGGCCGCGAACACCGTTCTGACGCGATCTTGCCGTGAACCTGCGCCCTACTGCGCCGATCCTGCCCCGATCCGTCGTGTCCAGCCCGCGACGCAATCACGTACGACAGGCCGCGCGAGCGCACACGCGCAACGCACGATCGTCCGCCACTGCCGGCGTTCGATCCCGTGCTCATGGTTCGCGGACGATGCTTTGACGACGATTGATGGATCGCGCGACGAGACATCGTCGAGTGGCACAAAGCGAGCCTCGGCGCGAGTTGTCCACCGGTGCGCGCGAAAAATTTCGCGGTCCGCCTGATCGACCGTTCGACCCGTGCCGCCGGCGACGCGCGTGCGCCGTTCGTGCACGCTCAATGTGCAACATACACCGAGAAAACACGCATAAAAGCGCGCGCTGCGCATCGCGCGGCGGCGCGTTCGGTCGGCGAACGCGGAGCACGGCGCGGAGGCCCTCGGTCGCATCAAACTGTGGAAAGTTGCGCCGGAGGACTTGCAAAGCGCTTGACAGCCCGTCACACTACCGCGACCCGGTGTGGATGCGTGTGTGGTGCGCGCTCCGTGGTGGAATGGCTGGGCCGCGACTCAAGCACGCCGGGTGAGCGGCCCGATACAAGGACGATCGTCGATCAGGAGTGTGTGGCGCTTCGAACGAGACAGAAGCAACTCCACGATTCGACCCGTACCGAGGAGGCCCACATGGCCAAGAAGAAAGCTGCACGGAAGAAAGCGACCCGGAAGAAGGCGACTCGCCGCAAGGCCGGGAAGAAGAAGGCCGCCAAGAAGGGCGGCCGCAAGAAGGCCTCGAAGAAGAAGGCCGCCAAGAAGGGCGGACGCCGCAAGAAGGCCCGCCGCAAGAAGGCCGCCTCTGCCGCGATGTGATCCCCAGGGGCTCGCATCGTTCGGGCCCCCCGAGGATCGAACCCTCTCAGCCGGGTGAGCGTTCGCCCGGCCCGTACGGAGCGCCACCAATCGCCGCGGGACCGGGTTCGCCCGGTCCCGCGTGCTTTTTTTGCCCCCGACCGCCCCGCTGGCACCCGCCCCCCACTTGGCGGACAATCCTCTCCATGCACGACCTCGGCCCCACGCCGACCGACGCCCTCGCCTCCCTCCGGTCGTTCACCGCCGGTGTGCTCGTCTACGCCGACCGCGCCCTCGGCGTCCGCTTCGTGATCGACCCGCGATCGGGTCGGCTCCTCATGCCCCTGCCCCCCGACGCGCTCGAAGCCCACGACCACGTCCTCCACCTGCCCGACGAGCACGCCCCATCACTCGAAGCGCTCCTCTCGCTCGTCGAGACCAGCGATCGCGACGCCGCGCTCATCGAACGCTGGAGGGCCTACCACGGCGACCCGGCCCACGCACGCTGGCGGCTCGCGACCGTCGAGAGCGCGCGCCTGGCAGGCATGGTCTACGACTCGCCCGTCTTCAGCGTGCCCAATCCGCTCGCCGCCGACCAGCCCCGACTCTGCCGAACCCTGAACGCCGACCCCTCGCGCCTCGCGGACATCTGCGCCGCTTCGACGCACACACGCCCAGAGCGCCCGGTCGCCCTCGGCATCGACCCCGACGGACTCGACGCCCGCGCCCGCTTCGGCGTCATCCGCGTCGTCTTTCCACGCCGCGCCACCGACGCCGACGACGCCCTCGCCATCATCGACGAACTCGCCCGACAAGGCGCCCGATGAACAACCTTCGCGAAGCCCACGCCCACCTCGTCGCCCACGGCCGCGCAGCCTCCATGGTGCAACTCGCCGACGCTCGCTCCGCCGCCGATGCCCTCGATCGCCTCCGGGCCGGCGCGGACTCGCTCCCCCCCGGCGCGTGGCTCCTCGGCACCGGCGCGCGGCCCGAATCCTGGCCGGAGCGCGCCTGGCCCGCCCTCGCCCAAGTGGACGCCGCAGTCCCCGCCCGCCCCATGCTCGCGTGGTGCTTCGACTACCACGCCGTCATGCTCAACTCGCCCGCGCTCCAGGCCGTCGGGATCGACACGAGCACGCCCGACCCGCCCGGCGGCGTGCTCCTCCGCGACCACGCCGGCCGACCCACGGGCGAACTGCTCGAAGCCGCCGCGTACCGCGCATGGTCCGCCGTCCCCGACCCGACGCTCGCCGAGAGCCGCGCGCACCTCGAGCGCGCCCTCGCCGAACTGGCAGCCCTCGGCTTCGTCGAGGTCCACGACCTCAAGTCGCAGCCGTGGCTCGGCCCGATGCTCGCCCAACTCGACCGCGACGCCCCCCTGCCGCTCCGGGTGCATCTCCACCCGCTGGTGGACGACCTTCCCGCAGTGGCGGCGGGCCGGCGAGCATGGGAGTCCGACCGCATTCGCCTCGGGGGCGGCAAGGTCTTCACCGACGGCACGCTCAACTCGCGCACCGCGTCGATGCTCCACCCTTTCGCCGACCCGATCCCCGACCACCCTCGGGGCACGCCCATGATGACCCCCGCCGGGATCGAGGCCGCGATCGGCGTCTGCGAGGGCCTGGGCGTCGGCCTCGCCGCGCACGCCATCGGCGACGGCGCAGTGCGGGCCGTGCTGAACGCCGTGGAGCGTCTCCGCCCGCGCGCCTGCCGCGTGCGCGTCGAGCACGCGGAGGTCGTCGACGCCGCCGACGTGCCCCGCTTCGCCCCGCTCGGCGTCGTGTGCAGCGTGCAGCCGTGCCACCTGCTCGCTGACGTCGAGGCCCTGCGCCGACTGCTGCCGCACCGGCTCCACCGCGTGCTCCCGCTGCGCGACCTCATCGACGCGGGCTGCGAGCCGGGCCGCCTGCTCCTCTTCGGCTCGGACACGCCGATCGTCCGACCCGACCCGTCCGACAGCATCCTCGCGGCAACGGCGCGGCGTCGTGCCGGCGAGCCGCCACAGGCCGCAATCGCGCCGGAGCAGGCCGTCTCTGAGTCGGAGGCGTGGGCTTGCTTCGCGTCGCGGTGATAGACTTTCGCAGCCGAATCCGGGGTACGAGGAGGCGACGATGCGGGCCGACATCCGGTACAACCTGGTGATCGACGGCGACGAGTTCGCGCGGGCGCAGACCGCGGCCGACGAAGCCGCGGACATCCCCGCCGAGCGCATCGACCCCGAGCGCTTCTACTGCACGCAGTTGTGGGACCGCTACACCCCTGAGGACCACGCCGTCTGGGCGACGCTGGTCAAGCGCCGCCTCGAAACGCTCGAGGAGCAGGCGTCCGACGTCTTCCTGAACGGGATGCGCCTCCTCGGCTTCGACCGCGAGTTCGTGCCGCGCATCTCGGAGGTGAACGCCAAACTCCGCGCCCTGACCGGCTGGCAGAGCCGTCCCGTGCCCGGCTACCTGCCCGCCAAGGCGTTCTTCGCCTGCCTCTCGCGCCGCGAGTTCCCGACCACCGTCACGATCCGCCCCCGCGAGTTGCTCGACTACCTGCCCGAGCCGGACATCTTCCACGACGTCTTCGGGCACGTCCCACTGCACGCCGACCCCGTCTTCGCGGACTTCCTCCAGACCTACGGCAAGGCCGCCCTGCACTGCGAAGACCCCTACCACGTCGAGCGCCTGGCGCGGCTCTTCTGGTTCACGGTCGAGTTCGGCCTGATCCGCGAGCAGGGGCGGGTGAAGCTCTACGGCTCCGGGCTGATCTCGAGCGTCGGCGAAAGCCCGCACGCCCTGCACAGCACGGATGTGGACCGCCGCCCCTTCGACCTCGACCGCGTCTGCGACACGCCGTTCGAGATCGACCACTACCAGCCGATCCTGTACGTACTGGAGAGTTTCGAGCAGTTGCGCGACGCGATGCACGAGTACGCCAACAGGGTGCTCGAGGAGTCGGGCGTGCCGGCGTGAGGGGGCAGAGGGGGTGATCGGGGGGGATTCCGCCCGCAGGCCGCACCTCGGGGGCGGCGGGAACCGATAGAATCGCGTGGCATGAGCGCGCTCGACGACATCCTGGCGCGGCTGCGTGAGGCGATGCCCGCGCTGCAGCGCGAGTACGGCGTGCGGACGCTGGCGGTCTTCGGGTCCGTGGCGCGGGGCGCGGATGCGCCCGGGAGCGACGTGGACGTGCTGGTGGAGTTCGAGCCTGATGCGGTCGTGACGCTGCTCACGCTGGCTGGGCTGCAGCTCGATCTCCAGGAGACGCTGGGGCGGGAGGTGGACGTGGTGGAGGATCATCCGCGCCTGCGTCCGGCATTCCGGGCGGGCATCGAAGAGGATCTCGTCCGTGTCGCGTGACGTGTGGGTTGATCGCGTTCGGGGCATGGTCGAGGACATCGATCGGATCATGACCTTTGTGCGCGGGATCGACCGCGATGCGTTCCTGAGCGATGAGAAGACGATGTTCGCGGTGTGCTACGCCTTCGTGCGGCTCGGAGAGGCTGTCTTTCACGTGCCACCGGAGGTCGTTGATGCACACCCCGAGATCGAATGGGGGAAGATACGACACTTCCGCAACTTCATGATCCACGTGTACTTCGCCGTGGACCCCGCCCGACTCTACGACACAGCCCACCAGAGCCTGCCCGCGCTGCGGCCGAAGCTCCAGGCTCTGATGGACAGCCACGGTTGATGCACCTGACGCGCCGTTGTCCGCGATCGGGCGGCAAAGAAGGAGGAGAGCAGGGTGTCGTGTGCTCGCGCGGAGGCGCGGAGGGGGAGAGGGAGTTGTCACAGGTGGGAGGCCTGTGCTGCGGGTTCCGCCCGTGCTGCGTCGCTCCCTTGGGCAGAGTGACGGCGGGTTCGGCCGTTCGCCGATCCGATCCGCGCGGCGGGTTTTCGGTAGAGGCTGTCCCGTAACCTCGGAAAACCGATCTCACCACAGAGGCACAGAGAGCACCGAGGCAGGAATCCTTGGTTTTTTTCTCGGTGCCCTCTGTGCCTCTGTGGTGAATCATGGGTTTGGGGATAGGTTCTAGAAAGAACCGATGGGCGCGTGGCTCTTCATGGCCGGCGGCGGGGCGGTCGCTCTGGGCGGCGTGCTGGTTGTCGTGTGGGCGCTGGGGTGGGACCGGGCGCGGGAGCGGGTGCGGTGCCCGAAGTGCTGGTACGACATGCGGGGCGTCCCGGCCGGCGAGGGCGAGGGGTGGCTGTGCCCGGAGTGTGGCGGGCGGATCGCACGCCAGCGGGGGCTGCGGCGGACGCGCAGGCGCTGGCGCTGGGCGGCGGTCGGCCTGCTGGCGGCGGTCGCGGGCGTCGTGCTGTTCGACTATCCCAACCTGCGCGGCGGCGGGTGGCAGAAGCGACTGCCGACGACCGCGCTGATCCTCCTCCTGCCGCACGTGGAGGAGACGTGGGTCGTGGACACCCTGGCGAGGAGGCTCTACGGCATCCCGCAGACCGGCTCTGCGACGACGCCGCGTGCGCTGCCGGGTTGGCAGCAGCGGCTGCTGGCGAACCGGGCGATCGCGGCGGCGAGGGCGGGCATGCCCGGCAGCGGCGGCCTGATGCTCGCCTTCACGTTCATCGACGACCCGAGACCGCTCATCCCCGCCTTGATGGAACTGACGTCGAGCGACGATTCAAACGGCTGGTCGGCGGCGGTAGCAGTATTGAATTGCTTCCGCCACGACATGGATCCGGCACAACTCGCCGAGGCGATCGCCCTGCTGGAGAGCGCAGCCGCCGACGCCGCGCGGTCGGAGCAGTATGTTTCGGGAGCGCTTGATTTGTTGCGGGAGGCGGCCGAGCGCGCCCTGCCGAGCGTTCACGACTCGGCCCGCGGGCCGCCGCCGACGCCGGAGGAGATGGTGCGGCGTCTGGACGGCGCGGGGGCGCGGGAGTCGCTCGTTGTCTACCGCGAACTGGGCGTGCCCAGCGTGCGTCGGTTCTACCTGCCGTACTCACGGGATGCCGGCCCCCTGAAGGCCGACCTCTTCGCCCTCGACCTGAACGGCGATGGGCGCGACGATGCGGTCGTCCGCGTCGGGGACGGTTGGGGCGTTCACTGGGATCTGCACGTCTTCATCGCCGATGGCGCGGATCATCAGTACGTTTGCTCACTCGGAACGTACACCCATGGGCTGAGCAGGCCGGACGTGCGTGTCGAGCGCACGCCGGATGGGCGCGCGTGGATGGTGCTGCGCACGCTGTGGGGATCGTCCGACGACCTGCACTACGCGCTCTGGGGCGACGTCTGGTTCAGCGTTGATCGGCGGCGCGCGCGCCGCGTCTTCGGCATTCCGGTCAAGGGGTCGACGTCCTACTCGGGGCCGCTCGGCGCCGCGGACTGGGAGTTCAGCGCGAAGTTCGACCCAGGAGGCGACCGGCGGCGTGCGCGGTATGTGTACGAGGCGCGCTTCCACCCGCCGATCGACCTCACGCTCGCGATGGCAGAAGCGGTGCGGACGCACTCGATAGCGCAAGTGACCGCGCCCGACGGTGAGCCGGTCCTCCGCGTCAGCGGCGGTGTCGATCTGGTATGGAACCGCTGGAAGGGTCGGTTCGTGCCCGACTACGCCGAGTCCCCGTGGAAGGCCGACCCGCTGGAGGTGCTGCTCGGCACGCCGGACGACTTCCTGCGCCACAACGCGGCCGCGCTGGTGCGCCTGGCCGAAACAGGCGACGACCGTCAGCGCGCGTGGGTACGGGCGCTGGTCGAGATGTGTACGCCGTCGGCAGAGCGCTGGACGGTGGAGGAGGCGTTGGGGAGAGAGTGAGGGAGAGAGCAGCAGAGCAGCAGAGTGATGCGCCCCATCCGGCTTGGAAGACTCGGCCGCCTCCCCCGCGCGGCGCACGGGAGGCAGCGTTGGCACTCGCGTGCTCTTCGTGCTCTGTGGGCGGGTGTTCTGTGGGTGGGCGGGGTGGGTGAAGAGCGGCGTTGCCATGGGGGGCCGGGTGTGGAATACTTTGCCGGGCCGCGATTCTCCCGGCGGCGTTCGGTGGCTTGCCCGTGGGTGGGCGGTTGCCGGGCCGGTGGCCGGGTCGAGCACGCGCGGGCCGTCGCACCGTTCCCGGCGGCGCAAGGTCGCCATGCCGGGGCCACGCCCGAGACCCACCCATGACGCGAATCACTCCCTCGTCGCGGTCGTCCGTTCGCGCCGGCGAGCGAACGCCGGACTCGCCGCGGCCCGACAGCCAGACGGAGAACCCGCACGGGCGGCCGGGCGCGCCGGAGTCGGGCGCGCCGGAGTCGGGCGCGCCGGAGCGGACGCCGTGGTCGGTGGAAGACGCGATCCGCCTCTACGGCATCCGGGACTGGAGCAGCGGGTACTTCACGATCAACGAGCGCGGGCACCTGGCCGTGCTGCCGGACCGGAACCCGGCGCGGCAGATCGACCTCTACGAAGTGCTGGAGGGGCTGCGCGAGCGCGAGATCGGCACGCCCGTCATCATCCGGTGCGGTGACCTGCTGCGGCACCGGCTGCGCGAAATCCGAGAGGCGTTCGACGCCGCCATCCGCGACCACAACTACCAGGGCACGTACTCGTGCGTGTACCCCATCAAGGTCAACCAGCAGCGGCCGCTCTGCGAGGAGGTCCGCGACGCGGCGGCCTCGCTCGGGTTCGGGTTCGAGGCGGGCAGCAAGCCCGAACTGCTGGCGGTCCTGGGGCTGACGGAGAACCGCCCCGAGATGCCGATCGTCTGCAACGGGTTCAAGGACTCGGAGTTCATCGAGACGGTGATCCTGGCCACCAAACTCGGGCGGCACGTGATCCCGGTCGTCGAGCGCTTCAGCGACCTGGAACTGATTGTGAAGCACGCGGAACGCTACAAGGTCCGCCCGCGTATCGGCGTGCGGGTCAAGCCCTCGACCAAGGGCGTTGGGCGGTGGGAGTCGTCGGCCGGGATGCGCTCGAAGTTCGGGCTGACGGTGACGGAGTTGCTCGACGCGCTGGCGTTCCTGGAGCGGCACGGGATGGCGGACTGCCTGAACATGCTGCACTTCCACATCGGGAGCCAGGTGGGGGACATCCGCTCGATCAAGGCCGCGGTGAACGAACTGGCGCACATCTACTGCGAGTTGAAGGAACTCGGCGCGGGGCTGGACACGATCGACGTGGGCGGTGGGATGGGGATCGACTACGACGGTTCGCAGTCGGCGAGCCATTCGAGCGTGAACTACACGGTGGCGGAGTACGCGGCGGACATCGTCTACCGGGTGAAGAGCGCGTGCGACGCCGCGGACGTGCCGCACCCGCGCATCCTGTCGGAGTCCGGGCGTGCGATGGTGGCGCACTCGTCGATCCTGCTGGTGGACGTGCTGGGGAGCAGCCAGTTCCCGGTGGACGCGGACGTGGGGGAGATCAGGCGGCTGATGGAGGCGGAGGACGAGCGTCCGCAGCCGGTGCTGGAACTGATCGACGCGCACGAGGCCCTGGGGCTGCCTCGGGTGAACCTGGTGGAGGTCTACCACGACGCCGTGCAGGCCGTGGACGAGGCGATGAGCCTGTTCAACCTTGGGTACATGAGCCTGCCGATGCGTTCGGCGACGGAGCGGCTGTTCTGGGCGATCGGTCGCAAGGCGCTCGCGCTGGCGTCGCGGAAGGGGGAGTTGCCGGACGAGTTGAGCGACCTGCCGCGGGTGCTGAGCGACATCTACTACGTGAACATGTCCATCTTCCAGAGCCTGCCGGACCACTGGGCGATCGACCAGTTGTTCCCGATCTGCCCGATCCACCGGCTGGACGAGGCGCCGACCCGCCGGGGCGTGCTGGCGGACATCACCTGCGACTCGGACGGTCAGGTGGACCGGTTCATCGACAAGCGGGAGGTCTCGAAGCCGACGCTGGAACTGCACGACCTGCGCCCCGGCGAGCCGTACTTTCTGGGGATGTTCCTGCTGGGGGCGTACCAGGAGGTGCTGGGCGACCTGCACAACCTGTACGGCGACACGCACGTGGTGCACGTGTCGTTCGACGACTCGCCGGGCGTGGGGGACTGGAACATCGACGAGATCATCGAGGGCGACACGGTCAAGGAAGTGCTGGCGTACGTGCAGTACGACTCGGAGGACCTGGTGCGGGCGATGCGCCGCGACGTGGAGCGGGCCGTGAAGGCCGGGAAACTGAGCGTCGCGGAAGGCCAGAGCCTGCTGAAGTTCTACGACGTGGGGATGGAGGGGTACACCTACCTCGAATGACGCGGCGCTGCCATGACGGGGATCGGCGCGCGTATAGTGGTGTTCTGACGCCGCCCCGCCACCCCCGGGGCCGCACGCACGCGACGCCGCCAGGGGGGCCGGGCGGGCGCACGCACCCGCGCCGCGGCCTGGGCCGCCGGCGCGAGAGGGGAGTCCCATGACCGTGAAGACCTGGACCAAGGCCGAGCTGCTCTCGCGACCTGTCGAGCACGTGGACGTTACCGCGTTCGACGCCCGCCCGGTGATCGACGCCTACCGCTCGATGGCGTTCTCCGCGCGCACGCTGGCGCAGGCCGCGGACGTCTACGACCGGATGCTGGCGGACACGGGGTGCGCGGTCGTGCTGACGCTGGCGGGGTCGCTGATTTCGGCCGGCCTGAAGAAGGCGATCATCACGCTGGTGCGGCACAACATGGTGGACGCGATCGTCTCCACGGGCGCGAACGTGGTCGATCAGGACTTCTTCGAGGGGCTGGGGTGCCGGCACTACATCGCGCCCGGCTCGCCCGAGGCGCCGCCGGTGGACGACCGGACGCTGCGCGACCTGATGATCGACCGCATCTACGACACGTACATCGACGAGGACGAACTGCGGGCGTGCGACGACGCGACGCGGCGCATCTTCGACTCGCTGGAGCCGGGGGCGTACTCCAGCCGCGAACTGATCGACGCGATGGGGGCGCACTTGGCCGAGCGGCATGGGGGGAACGAGTCGTTCGTGCTCGAGTGCCACCGGCGGCGGGTGCCGATCTTCTGCCCGGCCTTCAGCGACTGCTCGGCCGGGTTCGGCATCGTGCTGCACCAGACCGAGCGGGCCGCGGCGGGGCGGCCGATGGTCACGTTCGACTCGGGGCGGGACTTCCGCGAACTCACGGACATCAAACTGGCGGCGGGGGACACCGGGCTGCTGATGCTCGGCGGCGGCGTGCCCAAGAACTTCGCGCAGGACATCGTCGTCGCCGCGGAACTGCTGGACGAGGCCCGGGGCGGCTCGGCCCGCGGCGGGATCGCCATGCACAAGTACGCCGTGCAGATCACGGTGGCCGACTCGCGCGACGGCGCGCTCTCCGGCTCCACCCTGCGCGAGGCCTGCTCGTGGGGCAAGGTGGACGTGGTGCACGAGCAGATGGTCTACGGCGAGATCGCCTCGCTCTTCCCGCTCCTGGCGAGCGACGCCTACCACCGCGGCTCGTGGAAGCAGCGCACCGCGCGGAAGTTCGCGGACCTGTTCGCGGGCGTGTCGGCGAGGGTTTGAGCCGTGCGCACGGTCTACGTCGAAACGACGATCCCCAGTTTCTACACGGACACGCGGCGGTCGGCCACGATTGTCGCCTGGCGCGAGGCGACGCGGGCGTGGTGGGATCACTCCAGACACAAGTATCGCCTCTGCACGTCGGCGTTCGTGCTCGCGGAACTCGAGCGGATTCCCGGACCGCGCGGGGCGAGTTGCGTCCGCATGCTCGAGAGCGTGCGGTTGCTTGATCCGACACCCGACTTCGACGACGTCGTCCGAGCATACGTCCGACACCGGCTTATGCCGCGTGATGCAGCCGGTGATGCAGCGCATCTCGCGCTCGCGTCGCTGCATGGGATCGACCTTCTTCTCACGTGGAACTGCCGACATCTGGCGAACATGAACAAGGCGGTGCACCTCGGGCGAGTCAACAGCCGGCTCGGGCTTCACGTGCCTCCACTCACGACGCCGTTGACGCTCATGCCGGAGCCGGAGCGATGAGTCGAACCGACAGATTGTCCGCTGCGGAAGAGGCGGTCGAGGAGATTCGCGAGATTCGCAGGAGGCTGTGGAAGGAACGCGCTGAATCCCCGTCCGAGTTGCTTCGGCGTTTGACGGCCGAGCAGCGAGCCCGGCGGCGCGCCACGTCGCGGTCGCGCGGGCGACGGAAGAAGTAAGGGTCGTTCATTCTCGTCTGTGCGACTCCCCGGTGCGCACCCCGCGCGGATCACGTGGTTCGGTGTCGATCTGCCGCTCGTGATCAGGCCGGTGGTGAATCCACCCCGTCGGCTGCGTCATATCCATCTCCGGTGCGTTCGCCGCGGGCTTCTGCGCCGATGACTTCGTAGCAGGTGGCGAGGAGGCCGACCATGGGGAAGCGGCTTTCGCGGAAGGGGCTGGCGCCGAGGCGGCGCAGGAGTGGGTGGCTGACGGCGGGGGGTTCGAGGGCGAACTCGAGTTCGTGGACTTCCGCGCCGGCCTGCCAGAAGCGGTCGATGGAGGCGTCGAGGGGTGCGCCCTGGGCGTCGGCGGAGCCTGGGACGTGGGCGGAGTAGGCGGGCATGGGGACGCCCCCCCCCTCGGTGGTCTGCCTTCGCTGCCGGACGCGCTCCATGACCTCGTCGGCGGGCAGGCCGCGCAGGGCGAAGGCGAGGGTCGGCTCGCGTTCGAGGCGGTCGGCGAGCAGGTAGACGAGGCAGCAGGCGTGCTTGCACCAGTGGTCGCCGCCGCAGGTGCAGTCGGTGCGGGCGTCGTCGGGGCCGGTCGGTTCGAGCGGCGCGCCCGCGCCGCGGAGGGTTGCGCCGACGCTCTCGGGGAGTTCGCCGGCGAGGAGTTTGGCGGAGAACATCGCCTGCTCGGCGAGGGCTGCGACGACGGTCTCCCAGCGTTCGACGGTGAAGCGTTCGAGGGCGACGGTGGTCGAGTAGGCCGAATCCGATCGACCCTGCACGAGGCCGCGCACGACCCCCCCCTCGGTGTCGATCTTCCGTGTCTGGCCTCGCTTGGCGTAGTCGAGGCCTTCGTTCCGTGCGTCATCGCTCGCCGCGTCGAGCATGAGGGTGATCCAGGCGCGTCCGAGCCAGCCCGCGGGGTGGGCGGGGTCGCGGGAGACGGGGCGCGCGCCGCCGCGCACGCGCCTCGGATGCACCGAAGGGACGCTCGCGCGCGGCCTGCCGCCTCGATGAAAACTGGACACGATCAGTCCCTCCTGTCCGCTGGTGCGTTGCCCATGTCCATTGTCAACTGTCCATTGTCCATTGCCGCGTCCCGCGTCATTCGTCGACTCCCACGGCCTCGTCGCGGAGGGTGAGGATGCCGCGGAGGTCGTCGGTGGAGAGTTCGGTGAGCCAGCGTTCGCCGGAGCCGACGATGCGTTCGGCGAGTTCGGTCTTGGCCTCGATCATCTCGTCGATGCGTTCCTCGAGCGTGCCGCGGACGACGAACTTGTGGACCTGGACGGTGCGTGTCTGTCCGATGCGGAATGCGCGGTCGGTCGCCTGCTGCTCGACGGCGGGGTTCCACCATCGGTCGAAGTGGAAGACGTGTGTGGCCGCGGTGAGGTTGAGTCCGACGCCGCCGGCCTTGAGGCTGAGGATCATGATGGGGCGGCGTCCGTCGCGTTCGTGGAACTGCTCGATCATGGCCTCGCGCTGCTTCTGCGTGGTGCCGCCGTGGAGGAAGAGGACGTCGCGGTCGAGTTCGTGGCGAAGCATGAGGGCGAGGAGGTGGCCCATCTGGCGGAACTGGGTGAAGACGAGGGAGCGGTCGCCCGCGGCGAGGGTCTCGTCGAGCATTTCGAGGAGGCGGACGCACTTGCCGGAGCGTGAGGGGTCGGGTGGGGTGGCGCCGGCGAAGTCGTGGTCCTTGAGGGCCTGGGCGGGGTGGTTGCAGATCTGCTTGAGTTTGACGAGCGCGGCGAGGACGAGGCCGCGGCGGTGGATGCCCTCGGCGCGCTCGACCTCGCCCATCATGCGCGCGACGCACTCGCGGTACATCTCGGCCTGCTCGCGGGTGAGGTGGCTGAACTCGCGGCTTTCGAGCTTGTCGGGGAGGTCGGCGATGATCGAGGGGTCAGTCTTGAGGCGGCGGAGGACGAAGGGGCGGATGAGTGAGCGGAGTTTCTCGCCGCGGGCGTGGTCGTGGTACCGCTCGATGGGGACGCCGAACTGTCGGCGGAAGGAGGATGCGCCGCCGAGGTATCCGGGGTTGAGGAAGTCCATGATGGACCAGAGTTCGCTGAGGCGGTTCTCGACGGGCGTGCCGGTGAGTGCGGCGCGGCGCGGGGACTCGAAGGCGCGGACGGCCTGGGCCTGCTTTGACTGCGGGTTCTTGACGTACTGGGCCTCGTCGAGCACGACGCGGTGCCACGCGATGCACTCGAGTTGCTCGCGGTCGCGGTGGGCGAGGGCGTAGGTGGTGACGACGACGTCGCTGGCAAGGGCCTTCTCGTGCAGGGCCGGGCCGCTGAGGCGGTCGAGCCCGTGGTGGAGGAGGACGCGCAGCGAGGGGCAGAACCGGCGCGCCTCGCGGACCCAGTTGCCGACGACCGACATGGGCACGACGAGCAGCGTCGGCCCGATCGGTTCCGACGCATCCGGCGAGCACGGTGGCACGGGCGTCCCGCCTGTGCCGGATCCCTCTCCTCCTTCCACCTCTTCCCTTCGGCCTTCCCTCTCGTGCGCCAGCAGCGCGAGCAACTGGATGGTCTTGCCGAGGCCCATGTCGTCGGCGAGGCAGACGCCGAACCCGTGCGACTCCATGAAGGAGAGCCAGGAGAGGCCGCGCTGCTGGTAGGGGCGCAGCACGCCGTGGAAGGAGTCGGGCGTGGTGAGGGTGGGCAGCGTGCGGCGTTCGCCGTCGCCGCCGAGGAGGGCGCCGAGCCAGCCGTCGGCCTCCAGCCCGACGATGCTGAGTCCGGTGCGGCGTGCGTCGGAGGCGTAGGCGAGGCGGAGGGCGTCGCCGAGCGAGGTCTCGCCGCCGGGATTCTCGCGGATGAACCGGATGGCGGCCTCGACGTCCTCGGGCCGGACCTCGACCCAGCGGCCGCCGACGCGCAGCAGCGGCGATCGCTCGCGGGCGAGGCGCTCGAACTCGTGGAGCGAGAGCGTGCGGTCGCCGACGGAGATTTCCCACTCGTAGTGCACGAGCGCGCCGAGGCCGAGCGCGGCCGGCCCGGCGGGGGAGGGGGAGGCGCGGTCGCCGTCGCGCGGTCCGCCGGTGCTGAGGCGCATCCGCGCCCCGAGGCGCATGGCGGGGGACTCCCACCAGTCGGGGGCGACGACGCCGAAGCCCTGCTCGCGGAGGATCGGGGCGACCTCGCGCAGGAACTGGTAGGCCTGGGAGGTGGTGAGGCGCAGTTCGACGGGTTCGCTGTCTTCGAGGGCGCGTTCAATGGGTCGGTAGAGGCGCGAGGCGCGCCCGAGTTCGCCGAGCAGCAGCTCGCGGACGCCGTCCACGCGCCGGCCCTCGACGGTGACGGACTCGGTGGGGAGGAGCCAGACGTCCTCGGCGTCGATGGAGATGCGATCGTCCTCGGCGGATCGGAGGGCGAAGCGGAGCGTCCATTCGACGCTCTCGGGCGGGGCGCGCATGTCGTCGAGGAGCGAACTCTCCATCGGCTCTTCGAGGCGCAGGCAGAGGCGCCACTCGCCGACGGTGCCGCGCTCGTCGAGCGCGCCCACCCACGTGCGCACGCGGCGCACGACCTCCGGTCGAGCGGCGGGGGCGACGGCGACGGCGGATGCGTCGCCGAGCAGGCCGTCGAGCCAGGCGGCCTGGGTGTCGGCGCGGTCGATGCCTTCGAGCGTCTCGGCCATGGACTCGCGCACGAGGGCGCGCCGGCAGGCCGCGTCGGTGAGCGAGCCGATC